>DDSH01000023.1 GCA_002343775.1 Anaerolineales bacterium UBA2395 | reverse complement strand
GCTCGGTCAACTCACGCAGTTGAGAACACTTTATTTACACGGGAATCAATTAGTAAAGTTACCAGAATCGTTTGGTGACCTTGCACAATTAACGTGGGTTTCCCTGTTTAGCAACAAGTTAGTTCTATTACCAGAATCAATATGCCAACTCGCGAAGTTAGAATACTTGGACCTTGGTGACAATCAATTGACAAGGATACCTGACTTATTAGGTCAATGTATACAACTACAAGATATTGCTCTTTACAGTAATCAGATTATCAACCTTCCCACATCTCTCGCCCAACTTGAGCATTTGACTAGATTCAGACTCAGCGGCAACCCTCTCAACCCCGTCCTGAAAAGCGCATACGATCAAGGTCTGGACGCAGTCAAAGCCTACCTCCGCAGCCTCGAGCAAAACGCCGAGCCGCTCTACGAAGCCAAACTGGTACTGGTCGGCGAAGGCAACGTCGGCAAGACTACGCTCTTAAAAGCGTTGAAAAATGAAAAGGGAGAAGGAGCGCCGAAGAAAGATGAAAGAACCACGCACGGCGTCGAAATTGACATTCACGGCTTGCGCCTGCCGCACCCCGAGAAGGACGGCGTCGAAATCCAACTCAACGCCTGGGATTTCGGCGGGCAGGACGTCTACCGCGTCACGCACCAGTTCTTCTTCAGCCGCCGTTCGCTCTACCTGCTGGTCTGGGAGCCGCGCCGCGGCGTCCAGCAGGGTCAGGTGGAAGACTGGCTGAACATGATCCGCCTGCGGGTCGGGGACGAAGCGCGCGTGCTCATCGTCTCCACACACTGCAAAACGGGCGAGCGCATCGCGCGCATTGACAAGGACGTTCTCAAACGGCAATACGGCGAGATGATCGTTGACTTTCTTGAAGTGGACAGCCTCGTTCCCGACCCCGCCACAGGCGAGATGGTCGGCATCGCCGAGTTGAAAAAGGTCATCGCCCGCGAATCCGCCAAACTGGAACAAATGGGGATGCTGTTCAACCGCGACTGGAAAGCCGCCCGCGACGAGTTGATTGCCCTCCCCGAACCGCGCATCTCTTTCGCCGCCTTTAGCGGAATCTGCGCTGCACGCGGCTTGAGCGACATTGCCACCGACACCCTCGCCCACCTCATGCACGACCTCGGCTACATCGTCCACTACTCTGACGACGAAAAACTCCGCGACGACGTGGTGCTAAAACCCGAATGGCTCACCAAAGCCATCGGCTTCGTGCTCGAAAATCGCGCCACCGCAGAACGGGATGGTCTCCTGCCAGACGATCAATTATCCAAAGTCTGGTACGACCACGATTTTCCCAATGAACCAAGATACCAATCTACCCTCTATCCCTTCTTCCTGCGCCTGATGGAAAAGTACGATGTCTGCTATCGCCTGACGGATGGCAAAGCGAGTCTCGTCGCCCAGCATGTTCCCCAAGTGCGCCCTGAATTACCGTGGCTGCCAGAACAGGAACCGCCGGACGATCAACGCCGCATTGCGATGGTCTGCGCGATGGAAGAAGACCCGCCCGGCCTCGTCCCGTGGATGATCGTCCGCACGCATGATTATGCTTATCCAGTCAACGCGCACAGCCTCCACTGGCAAAAAGGGATGTTCCTCAGTCATGGCACGCACGGCACCGCCATGATCGAAAAACGAGATCGTGAGTTTCATATCTACGCCCAAGCCGCGTGGCCCGAACATTTTATGAACGTGCTTCACTCCACGCTGGAAAAGCTTATTGCCGATAACTGGCCCGGCTTGGAAGGGCGCTATCGTTTCATGGTTCCATGCCCTGAGATGGTTGATGGTCAAGCATGCAAAGGGCGATTCAACATTCACGCCTTGCGAAAATTCCTCACCGAAGGCGATACGCATGTCCGCTGTCAGGAATGTTCCTGCAAACTCTCCATCGCCGAGTTGTTGTTGGGCTTTGAAGAACGCGATTTGAGCGTCCAATTAAGTGCCATCAACGAACAGCTTACGCAGGCGAGAAAACAAATTGCAGGCTTGGACAGCCGCGTCGCCGATCACTTCTGGGCAACCATGCGGGCTATTGCCGATGAAGGCAGGAACGGTCCACGCTTGTTTACCCTTAGTTCAGGCTATGCCGAGTCTTCACTGGAAAAACTTCTCGGACAACCAATGGAACTGCAACTCTGGTGTGAAGCGGAAGGCTGTCAACATCCACTCTATGACTATGGCTTGTACAAAATTGAGTCCCCAAAGGAGTGGGTTAAACAGATGGCAAATTATGCGATTTTTGCCTTCAAGTTATTGAACATCATTTCGCCCATTGCCGCTCCCGCCATCAATACCTTCTTTGGTTCCAAGACCACCGAAACGTGGGGCATTGATGACCGCTTAAAACTTGCAGGCGCCATCATCGGCAAATTGCCAACCAAGATCGAAACCCCTGACCAAAGACCTCCCCAGCGCGATATGCTCAACGAAGTAGAGCGTTCCGGCATCCTCGCCCTGCATCGCTTCCTCAACGATGTTGACCCAACACACGAAAAATTGGGTCTTCACCGCGTCGCCACCTACACCGGCGATTTCCGCTGGCTCTGCAAACGTCACTACGACGCGTATCAGCCGAACATCCCCGATGTGGTCAACGGGAATTAGACCGAATTTAATTGGGGACGCGGACGAGCACGGACTGACGCGGAAAAGGGTTAAAAAAATCCGCGTTTTCAGCGTTCATCTGCGTCCCATTTGCTCTTAAAAACGAACCCACCCGCGAAACCTTAATTTCGGGGTGAGTCATGTTTATACAAACAAACGGCATCAAAACCGAAGCCCGCTACCCAACAAACGCCCTGTCCACATTCTCCCAGGGAGAAACCACGAACTCAATCGCATTGTTCAGAATCAAAATGTGAACCGGGTCCGGCTCCACGAACTGCGCCCAAAACGTTCCGTCATGGATCATCGCATGTTTACTACTAACAAGGCTCACCTTTGTGTTTGCCAAGCCCCCATTGTAGAACGTGCGGTCGCAGATGCCGTTGCCCCAATAGATATAGTCATTGGCAGTCACCCACTCCGCCGAGGAATGAACCGAAGGCGATTGCTCCGGCAGGGTGATGGTGGACACAAACGCATCCTTCCCCTCCCCGATCTGGGTGCGGATCACATTCCCCTCGCGCTTGTGAAGAACTGTGGATGCCTTGGTAACGATACTGACCGGGTCCATGGAAAAGGTGGAAGACCGCGCATCCACGATCATGTAGCTGGGGGTGTTCGTAGCATCCCGCACAAAGACAGACCATTCCGCCCGCACGCCGTTCACCAAGCCTGATACACGATAGGCGTTGAGCGCGAGATAATACGACGGCTCGTCAATATCGAGGCATCGAATGGGAGTCAACGAGAGGTTGGGCGGGATGCGCAGTTTTTGAGTCAAATTATCAATTTCAGAAGCCTTTATCCGGTACACCCAATAGACCGAGGGTGGGTCCACTTCCACGGTGAATTGCACGTGCGGCTGATCCTTCCCAAACGCGATCCGCAGCCCGGAATAGATCGTCATTTGAGAATACATAAACCGTTTCAGAAGGCTCCGCCCCAGCCGCCCCAGCCGGGATAGTTTTTTGGTTAATACGGGGTTTTCCATAATAGACTCCAACATCAGATCGAAAGTTTTGAAAAGATATTCATGAGAATATAGTTAGTCATCTTTAGTATTCAGACAATTATAGTAAACTATGAGAAATTATCGGTTACTACACACAAGCGCTTCATTAGATGCACCGCTTTATCAAATTCATACTTGTATTACCCCCAAAAATTACGCCTGCCAACAAAAAAGGACTCCATGAGCATTGCGCCCTTAAGTACCGATGATATTCTGAGGCTTTGGTCTCAAACCTATAACCGCGAGGGAAAACCCGATTGGTCGCATATTTTTCCTTACTATCATGATGAGATCGTTTTTCAGGATAGCATCCAACGAGTGGAAGGCAAGGAAAATTTCATTGCTCTCTGCAACCGCCTCACCCAACGCTGCGAACAACTGCACATGGACATCTCGTCCATTGCGCAAAATAAGAACGAGATCTTCATGGAATGGAAGATGACCATGATCTTCAAAAAATTCCCCAGCACACCCATGTTCGGCTGCACAAAACTCACCTTTGGCGAAGACCATCGCATCATCAACCAGCGCGACTATTACGACCTCTGGGGAGATATTTTCAATGAGATTCCATGGTTCCATCGTCCCTACAGAAAATTCATGCACAAATATTTTGGATAGGCAGAACCCACAGTGAAACTACCTGAAGAACTTCAATTTATTGAAAATGCAAGAAAACCACAAAAAAACACAACCGCCAGGTTGGATGGTCAAGTCTGTGTAATTACCGGGGCAACCTCAGGCGTGGGGCACGAAGCCGCAAAACGGATCGCGCAAGCGGGTGCTCATTTGGTCTTGGTGAACCGGAACGAGGAAAAAGCGGAGGCGCTCAAAGCGGAACTCACGGCTCTTTCCAACGCCAGAGTGGATCTTGTCCATGCTGATTTTTCCAACCTCGACGACGTTCAACGCGCCGCCAGTCATATCCTTCATCACTTCCCCGCCATCCATATCTTGATCAACAACGCAGGCGTCCACATGACCACACGCAGGCTGACCGTTGATGGCTTTGAAACCGCATTTGCCGTCAACCACCTTGCATCATTTCTTTTTACACGCTTACTGCTCGAACGAATGATCGCCTCCGCCCCCGCCCGCATCATCCAGGTCAACTCAGAAGGGCATCGCTTTGGAGGATTGAATCTGGACGACCTTACTTGGGAAAAACGCAGGTACAAAGGTCTGCAAGGCTATGGCGCTTCCAAGACCGCTCAATTGATGACCGTTTGGGAATTAGCAGAACGCTTACATGGAACTGGCGTGACGATCAATGCCGTGCATCCCGGCGAAGTTGCCACCAATATTGGAATGAATAATGGATTCATTTATCGCTGGTATCAAAAATACCTGCTCTTCCCATTATTGAAAGACCCCAAGGTATCTGGAGAAGCACTCTATTACTTTGCCGCCGCCCCGGAATTAAGCAACGTCAGCGGGAAATTCTTCAACCTGACACACGAAGAAAAACCAGCAGCCCATGCACTAGACCGGGCAATGGGCAAAAAAGTTTGGAACATCAGTGAAGAGTTAACAGGCTTGCACCATAAGATGCTGGAAAACTCATCTTTATCCCCAGCAGAAAACCCAGGTTTTACAATTGCTTCATAACGAACAAGATTTCCGTCATTGCGAGGGCGGTGTTCTTCCGCCCGAAGCAATCTTAGAGAGCGCCTCTTAAGTCTTTTTTTGCACACGGATGACACTGATTTCACGGACAAAATGGGATTGCTTCACATACGTACCTGCGCATGGTACAGGCAATGATGGAATATTTTTACAGAAAGTACTCAACAACTACTTAATACCCACATGCCCAAACCACAAACACCCGCCTTTGTTTTCAAGAATATTTACCCGTGGTTTCGATACATATTACTATTCGGGCGCAAGCTCCATCAGGCTTTCATGGACTTGCAAATTGTGTTCAGCAAACGCCCAGCTTCGTCTCCTGTTCTACCAGATGCCTATTCCGCCATCAATACATCAACAATTGACTCTGAAATAGCTCTACAGTGCCTGGAAGGTGTCATCCCTGCCGATATTGAAGGCTCGTTGTTTATCTGTCAATGCCTGGGGTCACCCGAAGCCTACATGGTCGGAGATACCAACATTATCCGCATCGACTTTGATGGCAAAGAACCCCGCCTAACCAATCGCCATTTGTGGACTCCCGCTGCAATTGCCCGCCAAAAACTACAAAATACCCGTCACTGCTTTGACTTTGTTGGGTTCATGTACCTTTCTCCCGGGCTGGGCATGTTCGCCTATACAGAAGGTTTATACCTCCTGCCAGACGGGCGGCTGGCAGTCACAAGCGACGTAGACCGCCCGTGGGTTATTGAAAGAGATAGCCTTCAAGCCGTCACACCCGTTGGGCGCAGGGACGAATGGCTGCCCATGCTGACGGATAACGCCGGGGAAGTGATGGGAAGTCTTTTCGCTGGCTACAACAATTCACACGTCCTCTATACCGACCATGAAAAAGGGGAAGTTTTTTTGGTCAACTACCGACTCAAGCCAAATAACAAAGAACACCCGGTCAAACTGATCCGCTGGGATGGCTATCATGAATTCGAAACATGGATTGTCGTAGACGAGAACGGCAGTGAGATCGAGATCAAGCAAAGTATCCATGAACTGGTCTTTACCCGCGATTACATCCTACTGGCTGATACTGCCTTTGTAGCGGGAACAGAAATGTTCACCCCTTGGAAGAATGCAAAACTACCTCACAAAAAAACAGTCATATACACGATCGACCGCCGCGATCTGCAGTCAGGTAAAAAAACTGTGAGGTCAAAGCAAGTAGTTGTAGATAAACCCTGCATCCACCTCATATCAGAATATGAAAACCCCAACGACACGATCACAATCTACATGCTGCATACTCCAGCTACAAATACCGCTGAACTATTACGCAGCTACGACCGTGACCTGAACGGCAATCTTTTCCCAAAGCATCTCACCGGCTACGGTACACTTCCCGTATTAGACCTAAGCAGCATTGGCAAACACATAATCGATGTGACTCGTGCCGAAGTCCAAGCATCGGAGTATATTTCCGAAATGCCGTATTGCTGGGGACCTTACCTTTACACGTATATGGGTCGGCAAATCCAACCGTATAGCGGACAAGACCTCTTTGTTATGTTCAAAGGGTTTTCACGCGATATTCTGCCAAAACGCATTTTCAATGCCTATAAAGATGTAACGACCCGTCAGGTTCCGCTTGAAGAAATGGTCAGCGGCGAAGGGCTGCATCATAACAATTCGATCTGCCGGATCACAACAAAAGATTTCAAGATTGCAGATGCCTATGTATTTCCAGACCGGGTGCTGCTTTACACGATCTCAACGCTTGATTCAACACACACAGACCACTCCGGCTATGTGATTGCCGGAGTGGTGACAGACCAAAAAGCAGGCGATCGTTCTTCTGGGCACGAGTATTGGATCTTTAGCGCCTCCGACCTGGCAAAGGGACCGATCTGCAAACTGGGTCATGAGACCTTAAATAATTCAACCCTCTTTCATGCAACTTATATACCCAAGGAAATCGAAAACAAATTAAACCAAAAGCAAGTCTCATATCATGTCCCGATCCGGGAAGATTATCCAAAAGAAGAACTTACCAAATGGAATGCCAGTGTTTTGGAATGTTTTGAAGAAGTGATCTGGGCTCAATTTGATCGTATTGATCCCGCAGATAAAATATGACACTCATTTATAAATACACCTCCATGCCTAGAGTCGAAAGCAACCCGCTGCCTATACGAAGTTTCCTGACCATCCCCGATTTGGCAATCCTTCGACGGTCCTTCGACTATCCTATATCCCCGTTTGCTTGCGGATTCACCGCCTCCCACCCATAGAATTCAAGGTTGCGCCAGCGCAAAGAAAGATTTCCGCGTACGCTGTATAACCACGGCATGGAGTTTTCCTCATGAAACGTGGATTTGTCATCTTAGGCGGTATTCTGCTCGCGTTCTCAATCGCGTTATTTGGTTTCCGATATTTTGGAACCCACAAATTCAATGGCTATATTTTGCCCGAGCCGGTCAAAGCGCCGGAGACCATGCTGCGCTCGGTGAATGGTCCCGTCCGCATCAGCGATTTCAAAGGCAAGATCGTCTTGTTGTATTTCGGCTACACCTATTGTCCCGATGTCTGTCCCACTTCACTGGCGAATATCAAACTGGCAATGGGCGAACTCACCCCGGAGGAAGCGGCTCAGGTGCAAGTCATTTTTGTCTCTGTTGACCCGGCTCGTGATACGCCGGAAACGCTCAGTCGCTATGTGAGGATGTTCCGCGATGACTTCATCGGTGCGACCGGCACGCGTGAAGAGATCGACTGGATGGTGAACACCTTCGGCGCGAAGTACACCATCGAGCCGCCGGACGAAAACGGAAATTACAATGTCAGTCATTCGGCTTTCACAATGGTGCTCGACCGTGACGGCTACTACGTGATGAACTGGGAGCATGGCACACCGTCCACAAACATGAGCGCGGACTTGCGTTACCTCATCGCTCACGACATCCTCATCAGCGCGCAGATTCTGGCGGGCGCCACCTACACGCCAGTCGTGTGCGCGGTGACTCTCGTCCCGGCGCATGTGCAAAGCGGACAGTGGCTTTATGAACATCATTGCGCTCAATGCCACGGTTTGGATATGGCGGGCAACCCGCAGTACCAGGTCGAACTGGCTGATGGCTCCCGTCTGGCGCCCCCGCTCAACGGTCAGGGTGATGCGTGGACGTATCCGCAGACCGAATTGCTAACCATCATCAAAGAGGGGCGCAATCTCGACAAACCCATCCACATGCCTGCCTTCAAATCCAAACTGGCAGATTGGGAGATCGAATTCATTCTTTCGTATGTTCAAACGACATGGGATGTCAACCAGTTGAACTATCAACACGGATTCATGACCCTGACCCCGCAAGCGACTCTCGCGACTGCAACGCCGCTTGCCCCGCTCGTAACGAGTACGCCATCCCCGTAATTTCCCTGCGTTGAATCAGAACAAACGTGCTATCATTGGAGGCATGTTTACCCGTCTCAAAAAACTTTATCACGAGTTCCCCCGCCGCTTCTGGATCATCGTCCTGACCTTCTTCATCGACAGCGTCGGCGGTACGTTACTATTTCCCTTCTTCTCGCTTTACATCACGGATAAATTCAATGTCGGCATGACACAAGCGGGCATGGTGCTTGCCACATTTTCCATCTTTGGCATCGTAGGGAACATGGTCGGCGGCGCACTGACCGACCGCTTCGGGCGTAGAAAGCTGATCCTCTTCGGCTTGGTCTTCTCCGCGCTTAGCACCCTGACCTTGGGGCTGGTCAACTCACTGGCGGTTTTATTTCCGCTGGCAGCGTTCATCGGCTTGCTCTCGGATGTCTCCGGTCCCGCCCATCAAGCGATGATGGCAGACATCCTTACCGAAAAGCAACGACAAGAAGGCTTCGGGTTGATGCGCGTCGTCCGCAACCTGGCATGGATCATCGGACCAAGCATCGGCGGCTTCCTTGCCAGCCGCTCCTTCATGCTTTTATTCATCATTGACGCCATCGTCAGCTGCATTGTGGCAGTTATCTTCTACACGTCCATGCCGGAGACCAAACCGGAGCACCACGAAGAAGAACACAAGGAACATGAGTCCATCTGGCAGACCATCGCCGGGTATGGCATTGTTCTCAAAGACCTTGCTTTCATGGCATTCATTGTCGCCGCCATTTTGATGGGCGCGGTCTATCAACAAATGTACAACTCGCTTTCGGTCTATTTACGCGACAATCACAGCATCGACCCGCAAGGCTATGGTTTCCTAATGACCACCAGCGCCATCACGGTCATCCTCTTTCAATTCTGGGTTTCGCGCAACATCAAAGATAAACCGCCCTTCGTTATCATGGCAGTCGGCACGCTCTTTTATATGCTTGGTTTCGGTATGTTTGGGTTCGTTTCGGCATATTGGTTGTTCATGTCTGCCATTGTGGTCATCACCATTGGTGAAATGCTCATCATGCCCACCAGCCAGACCCTCGCCGCCAACTTCGCCCCGGTCGAAATGCGGGGTCGCTACATGGCGATCTTCGGGCTGACATGGTTGCTGCCCTCCACCTTTGCGCCCATGCTTGCCGGTCTCATCCTCGATAATCTCAACCCCAACCTGCTTTGGTATATCGGTGGTATTTTATGTGCCGTCGCTGCAACGGCATTCTATGCGCTGCATCTACGTCTTGGCAGGCAGGAGCGATTTATCCCCGTTGAATCGTAGGGGCGATGTATCACACCCCCACCGCCAATTTCTTTTTGTGTTTGGCATACGTTGAGACAAAATGCACCCACCACGGAGATAACTTCATCCGATATTTTGCATGCCGTATCCCCTCCCGCATCTCATCTGGACTTTGGAACGGGTCCAACAACACCACAGATTTCCCCAGTTCGAAGATGGCATGAGCATCCGAGCCGACTGTGCCTGGCAGATTGTATTTCTCCGCAAATGCCTGCGCGCGGACGTTGAACTGCGGGTCCATGCAGCGTGAGTTGAAGACTTCGATCGCATCCACATAAGGAATGATCTCCAACAGGTCAGATTCCTTCCAGGCGCCTTTTCGCCATTCGTCGAACGGATGCGACACGCTGATGAATGCGCCTTGTCCCTTCAAGCGTTGGATCGTCTCCATCGGCGACAGCCCGGCGGGGATTTCCTCGGTCACATAGGCGGCGAGGATTTCTCCCCGGGTGGTCATGATCTCCTCTCCAACGATGACCAATTCCGGGTCCAATGCTTGAGCCGCCACCGCACCGGCAATGGAATTGTGGTCGGTGATGATGAGCCGGTCCAGGCCCTTTTTCCGCGCCGCCCTGACCAAATCCTCCGGGCGGGTAAGCGAGTCTTTCGAAGCGTTCGTATGGCAGTGAAATTCGGTTACAAGCATATGCCAATTCTACCAATTCGACTGTCGAAATCCACACTTTTGATTTAGAATCCATCCATGTTCCGCAGAGCATCGTCGGCGTTCGGCTCATTTTTGATGACACCCTATGGCGTGGTCATTTTTACGACATTGCTCTGGCATGGGGTGGTTTGGTGGTTCGAGATCGGCTTCAGCCCGTACGTCAGCGTTGGACTGTTCATCTTCGACCTGATCTTCGCTTACATCCTGCTCGATCGGCTGATCTACTTCTTCTCTCAATTTGTGCTTCCCATCCAAAACCCCGAAGACCGGCAGGAAATCTACTCACGAGTGCAGATATTCGAATCAGGCGAACGCGGACCGACCCTCTTCGTTAAGAACGGGCGCGTCATCAAACATCCCGGCGAAGAGGAAAAGCGTGGTCCCGGTGTCATCGTGCTGGATACTGCCAGCGCGGTTGTGCTGCGGACGGATACCGAGATCAAAGGCACAGCCGGACCCGGCGTAAAATTTACCAACAACAACGAGTACATCGCGGGAGACCTGGGCGTGGATTTGCGCGCACAATGGCAATACATCGGTCCGCTGGCGACCGACCAGCCATTCCTCAACCCGGTTCCCATTTCAAATCCCAAACTCTACAACGAGTTGGAAAAGCGCCGGCAGGAAACGGCAGGGCTGACACGCGACGGGTTCGAGGTTTCGCCCACCATCAGCATCAAATTCCGCATCAAGAGACCGCCCAGGCTCAGACCAACGGAAAGCGGCGTGACATCGCATTACGGTTTCGACGCCACCGCCGTACGAAACGCAGTCACACGCGAAGTGATCGAACTTGGCAAGCTGAATAACAAAAAAGATCGCATGGAATGGAATAAATTCCCAGCGCATCTTGTGGTCAACGTCTGGCGGGAGTACATCCGCAAGTTCAAGCTGGAGGACCTGTTCTCCCCCAGCAAAGACAATGGTCTGCAAATCATCGAAGAGATGTTGAACCAGCGCATGAAATCGCAGATGGTCAGCGCGCTGGACGATATCGGCAACAAGACCGGCGAGGCGCTCGACAGCCTTGAGTTCCTGCAATTGAAACTGCGGGGAATCGAGATCATGGAAGTTCGCATTCACAACGTCATGTATGACCCGGCGCTGGAGGAACAAACCATTAAACAGTGGAGCGGCGAATGGCTCAAGATCGCCAAAAAAGAGGAAGACCTCCTCAAAGAGGATGAAAAACTAAACGAGAAGATCGCCCGCAACGAAAGCACGAAGCGGTTCGCACAGCTCGCCGCCAAAAACTTCGAGAATCCCATCCAGCCGGTTCAGGATGAATTCAGCACGCTCCAAAACCTGATCCAGCCCTTGCGGGAGACCCTGCTTGATGAAAGCCGCGCCAATAACGACATGGAGCAGGAGATCAAACGGCTGGATGAGATCTGGAAATGGTTGTTGGATAGCCAACAGGAGCCGAACCGCCAATGAAGCGGAAACCTGTTCGCCGCCGGGACAACTTCGCCACCTTGCTCTTCGGGTTGTCAGATGCGAGCGTGCGCACGAGGAACAACGTGCGTACGTTTGCCGGAATGGCAGCCTGGTTGGTGCTGAGCGGCATCACCTGGGCGCTGACGATCTACCCCGTGGAAAACCCAGTGGACGAGACATCTTTCCCCATAAATCGCATCCTCATTACCATCATGAGTTTTCTGAAATATATCCCGCTGATCGCGGTGGCGTATAGCATGGCAAAATCCAAGGCGGCGCATTATCTCGACGACATCTTCGAACTGCACGACCAGACCCTGGCGGAGCAATTCATCGAAGAAGTCGCTTTTGGCGGCGAACACGAGACCATTACCATCAACGAAGGGCGCATCTCCGAAAAAGACGAACGCTCCCCCATCATCCTTGTCGGCGGACCGGGGCAGATCAAGGTCAATCTCGGCAGCGCCGCGTTGTTGGAAAAATTGGACGGTGAACCCGAGGTCATCCATGCCCGCAGCGAACCGTGGCATATCGGACGCTTCGAACGCATCCGTGAGATCGGCAAAGATGACGAAGTTGGCAAGCGCGAATACGCTGCCATCAACCTGCGCGACCAATTCGTCAGCGGGCTGTCGGTCAAATCGCGCACCAAAGACGGCATCCCGATCGAAGCGCAGGAGATCAAACTCATCTTCAGCATTCTTCGAGATCGACAGATGCAGCAAGATCATCCCGAAAGCAACCCCTACTCCTTCGATGAGCAAGCCGTCAAAGACCTGGTCTACAAACAGACCATCATCACACCGCCGCCCTCCACGGTATCCGGCGTGACCTTTCCCTGGGACACCAGCGTCATCCCGCTGGTCATTTACGAGATCGAGAAACTGATTACCTCCAGCACACTGAGCGAGATCCTCGTCAACATCAGCCAAAAGGAGTTGGACACCATCTCCAAAGAGGAGGAAACTCTCTCGCAAAAACGCGTGGAAATGACCGGCATTCAAGCGGCGGCGAATCAAAACAACGCCACCCCGCCGAACTTCATGTCGCGCAACCAGATCACGGCTAAGTTCTACAGCGAAGAATTCAAAAAGAAGGCCGCCGAGATCGGCGTTGCCATTCATTGGATCGACATTGGAACATGGCATCTGCCCAGCGGCATCATCCTGGAAAACCTGAAACAAGCGTGGAACCTCGCCCGCGAAAACGCCCGCAAACGCGGCGCCGTCAAGCGCTCGAAGGAAAAGCAAAAATTGGATATTCTCGTCGAACTGGTCAATAGCGTCATCATTTTCAATTATGACCGAAACACCTCCGCAGTCCGCCTGACAGAAAAGGACATTGCCGAACTGGCAAAAGCAATTGATAACAATCCAGAGGTTATCGGCACTCCACGCCTGCGGCGGCAGATCGCCCAACAAAACAGCAAGCGCGATACCCACACCATCGCAACAGAAATGCTCAAAGCCTTCCGCCGCGAGATGATCGCCGCCCGCGAACTGATCCAAAAAGAAGACCTGCACACACTCGAAGAGCAGGAAGCACTGGCAAGGATCGAAAAAGCGCTCAAAGACATCAACCATCACCTGTCACCCCATTACATTAAGAAAAACACATGAAACATCCCAACATTCAACTCTCCCCCGAAACCTCACGCGCGCTCAGTTTGGGCGCGCCGATCGTTGCCCTCGAATCCACCGTCATCACGCATGGGCTGCCCCGTCCGCAAAATTTGGAATTGGCACGGGATATGGAAAAACAAGTGAGCGACCATGGCGCGCTGCCTGCCACCGTGGCATTGCTGGAAGGAAAGATTCGCATCGGTCTCTCAGACGAGGAACTGGTACGGCTTTCTGAAAGCGAATCCACGCTGAAAGTGAGCCACCGCGACTTCGCCACCGCCATCGTCAAAAAAGCGAATGGCGGCACCACCGTCGCCGGGACGATGTTCGCCGCGCACATGGCAGGCATCAAAGTCTTTGCCACAGGCGGTATCGGCGGTGTCCACAAAGAATCATCGTTCGACATTTCCACCGACCTGCGCTCTCTGGCAGAAATTCCAATGGTGGTCGTCTGTGCCGGGGCAAAAGCCATATTGGACCTGCCCGCCACACTGGAATATCTCGAAACGATGGGTGTACCCGTCGTCGGCTACGGCACCGATGAATTCCCCGCCTTCTACTCACGCGAAAGCGGACTCAAGGTCAGCGCCCGGTTGGACTCTCCCAAAGAGGTCGCCGACTTTGCCAAGGCTCACTGGAACCTCGGCATGAAGAGCGGCATCCTCGTGACAAACCCCATCCCCGAAGCAGAATCCATCCCAAAGTCCAAGATGGAACCGATCATTGCCAAAGCCTCGGTCGAAGCGATGGAGAAGGAAATCCACGGGCAGGAATTGACTCCGTTTTTGCTTTCCCGCATCAGTGAATTGACGAAGGGCAAATCCCTGAAAGCCAACCTTGCGCTGCTGCTCAACAATGCCCGCCTCGCCGCTGAGATCGCGAAAGAGATGTCTACAAAGAAAAAAGAGTGGGCAATATAGTACTGTCGAATCAAGCAAACAACCCGCAAGTTTCTCTCGCGGGTTGTTTTATTTTTGGGCATGAATTACTCACCAGAAAGCAGAGACTTTACCATTTCCTCCGGCACCTGCACGGCAACGACTTCACCGCGCACTGTGACGACCCCATCCACCTGAATCCATTCTTCGATCACTACCTTGCGCCCTTTCACTTCCTTTACCCGCGCGCGAATCTCCAAGGTTGGTCCGAGCGGCGTGGGCTTGAGATAATCTACGTGAAGTGAAGCGGTGAGATAACGCAGCGGCGGTTCTGTATCCATGCCGCGGTTTTCAGCGCGGTAGCCCGCTGCTGCCGCGGTACCCGTGCCGTGACAATCGATCAGAGAGGCAAGCAAACCGCCATAGACATAGCCGGGAACCGCAGTGTGATACGGCTGGGGCTGAAAGTGTGCGACTGATTCATCGCCATCCCAATAACTTTTAATCTGATGTCCCAATTCGTTCTGCGTACCACAGCCGTAGCAATGGGCGAAGTATTCGGGATAAAAATCCTGGAATGCTTTTTCGGTCATAATGGCTCCTGTATGAGGTCGGATGATTGATTACGGTGTCGGCGTTTCGGAAGGGGTGGATAGGTCTGGTGTGCCGGTCGGGGAAGGCGTAATCAGACTCTCCAAAACCGTGAAGCGACCGACCACCTTCCACTCGTAGCCCATGAAGATCTGCACCTCGTATTGCCCCGCCTGCCAGCCATCGATGGGAGTGGCGCATTCCGTGTAGCCGCCAATACCGCCGGTCCCCCACTCCTCCCGCCACGGTTCGGTTTCAAAACAGACCAATTGTCCATTGCGGTACCAGAGCGCTGTCCACTGCACACCGGGTTGTGTGTTGTTGTAATCGAATCCGCCGTACATGGTGGTGATGGGAAGTTCGAATACAGTCTTCGGGTTGATCGGGTTGACGCCATCGAACTCGGTGGAGAATTGAATGGCGGTAAAAACCGAGTCCGGGTTGGGCGTGACGGGACCCGCGAACAGGGCTTCGATGGCAAGCGGCAGGAAGGGGGTCGTCGTCAGCGTCGGGGTATCGGATACCGATGGGGTTAACGTCAACGTGGGCGTAAGGGTAATGGTGGGTGTGAGCGTGATGGTTGGGGTTAGGGTGATCGTAGGCGTCAGAGACGGCGTCAACGACGGCGGAAAGACACGATAGATCACCTGCTCTCCGCTTGTGGGGAGCCAGTAGGCGAACCCCAACAAGATGATGGTAAAGAACAACAACCGCCAGGCAGCGGCGTTATGGCGCTTTCGCAAACTGTAAAATGAAAGTTTTCGAGCGGTCTGCATGTTCTTGACCGCCGCCCGTATCGAAAAATACGCGCCTACAATGGAGAACAAGGCAATAACGATGACACCTGCGCGAATATCCATGTCTGCGATTATACCCCGTCACGATTTCCTGATTTTGTGTTAAAACTTGCATCATTATGACCAACGAAATCGTTCTTCTCAAACTGGGCGGATCGCTCATCACCGACAAAGACAAACCCTACACCCCCCGGCTGGATAAACTGGCTGAACTCGCGTCTGAGATCAAGGCGGCAATGGAAGCAAACCCGCATTTGCAACTGATCCTTGGGCATGGTTCCGGTTCGTTCGGGCATGTGGCGGCGAAAAAGCATGGCACACGTGACGGCGTCCACACCCGCGAGCAATGGCACGGCTTTGCCGAGGTCCGTTTTCAAGCGGCGGAATTGAATCGCTTCGTGATGGAGTCACTGATTCAGGCGGGCATTCCCGCCATTTCTTTTCCACCTTCTTCTTCGATGATCTCAGATAATCGAAGAGTCACCCATCACAATGTATTGGCTATACGTAAAGCGATGGGGGTTCGTCTATTGCCGGTCATCTATGGCGATGTTGCCTTCGACGAAGCGCTGGGTGGTACGATCCTTTCCACGGAAGATGTGTTCAAATTTCTGGTCGAGCAATTCTCCCCTTCGCGCATTTTGCTGGCGGGAATTGAGGCGGGCGTGTGGGAGGATTTTCCGGCGAGGACAAAGCTTGTGAAACAGATCCAAGCCGCTGACTATGAAGCGATGCGAAGCGGCATCAAAGGTTCGGCGAGTACTGATGTCACTGGTGGAATGAAAGCCAAGGTGGAGGAAATGCTTGCCCTCATCCAGACAAATAGACACTTGACTGCACAAATTTTTTCAGCGGAGGAAAACGGATTTCTTGCGCGCGCGCTGCAAGGTGAGAACGTTGGAACGCTTTTGACCGCCTGACATGACAAAATAATGACGAAACACTCTTGCTTTTTTCGGGCTTTGTTCCGATAATAGGAAAACAAATTATATATAATCTTCCAAGGAGACTGTATGGCTACGAAAGCGAAACCTGCAAAGAAAGTCAGTAAAGCAAAGGCAACCGCTCGAAAGATCGCGGCAAAGAAATCTGTTGCGAAAAAAGTTGCCACCAGGAAAGTCGTCCAGAAAGCCGCTCCGGCAAAAGCTACCTTTCAACCGACGAAGATCAAGCTGCTGCGCCCTGTCCCGTCTGACATTGACATTGCGCAAGCCGCCAAACTGAAGCCGATCCTGCAGATCGCCGAAGAGCTCGGCGTCAAGGAAAGTGAACTGGAACTGTTCGGACCGTACAAAGCCAAGATCAAACTCGAGATTCTCGACCGCATCGGCAAGCGCCCGAACGGTACCTACGTGGATGTGACCGCCATCACCCCGACGCCGCTCGGCGAAGGCAAAACCACTACCACCGTAGGTCTGTCGCAGGCGCTTGGCGCGCACCTTGGCAAGAAGGTCATCACCGCCATCCGCCAGCCCTCGCAGGGACCGACCTTCGGCATCAAGGGCGGCGCCGCCGGCGGCGGGTATTCGCAGGTCATCCCGATGGAAGATTTCAACCTCCATCTCACCGGCGATATCCACGCCATCACTGCCGCACATAACCTAGTCGCCGCCGCATTGGATGCGCGTGTGATGCACGAGAAAATGCAGGATGATGAAAAACTCTTCAACGCGCTCTGCCCGCTGGACAAGAAAGGCAACCGCAAGTTCTCGCCCACCATGCTCCGCCGCTTGAAGAAACTCGGAATTAGCAAGACCAACCCCAACGATCTGACTCCCGAAGAGCGCTCGCGCTTCGCCCGCCTCGACATCGATGAGAAGACCATCACCTGGCGGCGCGTGATCGACATCAACGACCGCTTCCTGCGTGAAGTGGAAGTCGGTCGCGGCAAGGACGAAGCCGGTCACGAACACATGTCCGGCTATGACATCACCGTCGCTTCCGAGATCATGGCAGTGCTCGCACTGACCACATCGCTTGAAGACATGCGCGACCGCTTCGGCAAAATGGTCGTCGCTACCAATAAGCAGGGTGAAGCTGTCACCGTGGAAGACCTCGGCGTGGCTGGCGCGGTGACCGTCCTAATGAAAGATGCCATCAAACCGAACCTGATGCAGACCCTCGAAGGCACCCCCGCCACGGTTCATGCCGGACCGTTTGCCAACATCGCGCATGGACAGTCCTCCATCATCGCGGACATGATCGCGCTCAAACTGGTCGGCAAAGACGGCTTTGTCGTCACCGAATCTGGTTTCGGCGCAGACATCGGCATGGAAAAATTCTTCAACATCAAATGCCGCTACTCCGGTTTGATCCCGCAGGTCGTGGTACTGGTTGCC
Source organism: Anaerolineales bacterium UBA2395 (assembly GCA_002343775.1). Classification (GTDB taxonomy): domain Bacteria; phylum Chloroflexota; class Anaerolineae; order Anaerolineales; family Villigracilaceae; genus Villigracilis. The sequence goes on along the minus strand of DDSH01000023.1, from coordinate 95,467 downwards.
ACCGTCCGCGCGCTCAAGATGCACGGCGGCGGACCAAAGGTTGTGGCTGGGAAACCGCTCGCCCCCGAATACACCGACGAGAATCTTGACCTGCTCCGCGCTGGTCTGCCGAACCTTGAACGCCACGTTCAAAACGCGCTCAAGTTCGGCGTGAACGTCGTTGTGGCAGTCAACTCCTTTGCGACCGATACCAAAGCCGAAGTGGAACTGATCCGCGATGCTGCGCTCAAGATGGGCGCAATGGATGCAGTCGTCTCCACACACTGGTCGGATGGCGGAAAGGGCGCCAAGGCGCTGGCAGAAGCGGTTGTTAAAGCGGCAAAGAAACCCAGCAACTTCCAATTCCTGTATCCGCTGGAGAAGTCCATCAAGGAAAAGATCGAGACCATCGCAACCGAGATCTATCGCGCCGACGGTGTGGACTACACCCCGGAAGCCGAAGAACAGATCGCGCGCTACACCCGCCTCGGCTTTGACAAACTTCCCATGTGCATGGCAAAAACCCATCTCTCGTTCAGCACCGATGCGACCAAGAAAGGCGCGCCCACCGGCTTCCGCATCACGGTACGCGAGATCCGCGCAAGCGTTGGTGCAGGCTTCCTGTACCCCATCCTTGGTGATATGCGCACCATGCCCGGTCTGCCCACCCGACCGGTCTTCTATGATGTCGATGTCGACCTGAAAACCGGAAAAGTCCTCGGCTTGTTCTAGCCATTTCAAAAATGTTAGTGAGAACCGCTCTATTTGGGACATATGTCCTGATAGAGCGGTTTTTATCAGTACAGATAGGCTATGGGAAAAAAACCCGTCACTATATATAATTCGCACCATGAACTTTGATTCTTTGACTTTGACCGATCAACGCAACCGGGCAAAAAGCCGGGAAATCAACGCATCGGACCTCGCCGCAGCCTGCTACCAGCAAATCGAGCGACTCAACCCGATACTGAATGCGTTCATTACCGTCGTGCCACCTTATCAAGGTGAGCTGCCCAACAGTGGAAGCACTCCGTTATATGGCATTCCAATCGCGGTCAAGGACTTGTATTACACAAAGGGGATTCGTACCACGGGCGGCTCCAAATTTTTTACAGACTTTATTCCCAGCGAGGACGCCTTCGTTCTGCAAAAACTTAAGAAAGCCGGTGTACAGATCGTTGGCAAGACCAACACGCACGAAATCGCACTCGGTGTAACGAATAACAACCCGCACTTTGGGGCATGCCGCAATCCGTGGGATATCACTCGCACCCCCGGCGGCTCTTCCGGCGGCAGTGCGGTTGCTGTTGCAACTGGCATGGCTTTGGCGGCACTTGGGACAGATACGGGCGGTTCGATCCGCATTCCAGCGGCGTTATGCGGCGTGGTGGGGCTCAAACCCACCTACGGGCGCGTCAGCCTTCGTGGGATCATGCCACTCTCCTGGAACCTCGACCACGCCGGCCCCATCACCCGCAGAGTGGAAGATGCCGCACTCATGCTGCAAGTAATGGGCGGGTATGACGAACAGGACCCCGCCTCCGTCAAAACACTGCCCGGAGATTATTCCAGCCACCTGACCGATTCGATGAAAGAGCGCAAAGTGGCGCTGGCAGTTGGCTCATTCATCGAAGAAGTCAGCGACCCGGAGATTTTGGAAGCGGTGATCAAAGCCGCGAAAGTGCTGGAAGAACAAGGGGTCGTTATCACTGAAGTCAATGTGGATTTTCTGCGGGAAGCCGCACAAGCCAATGCCTTAATGACCCAGGCAGACGGCGCTGCGTTCCATCGCGAACGCTTGGAGGAACATCCTGATTGGTTCGGCGCAGACGTGCGTCAACGATTGGAAACGGGAGCGGGATTCACTTCCAGCGAGTATGCGCTTGCAAGGCGCACACAGGCTGAAGTCAAGCGACAATGCGAGATCTTGTTCGAACAATATGATGTTTTGATGCTCCCTACCGTCCCCATCTCTGCCCCTGTGCTCGAAGGGGAAAACGCCATCGAACGCGCCAGATTGTTGACCCGCTTCACCTCGCCCTTCAACCTGACGGGGCTTCCAGCCCTCTCTATCCCGTGCGGATTCACGAAAGAAAACCTGCCCATCGGCTTGCAGATCGTATCACGAGCATGGAATGAGTCGGGGGTGCTGCGTGCGGGGTACGCCTACCAACAGGCGACCGACTGGCACAAGATCAAGCCACAACTAAAACAAGAGGCAGAGTAATCTCTGCCTCTTGTTTTGTATTTTAGTTGCCGTACTTTCGTAAAACCCTAAGAAAGACATCTTTATCTTCTGGCAGAATCTCCAGCAATTCAAAACCCACGCGATAGAGATTCGGCAGAATCTCGTCGATCTTGCACCATTTGGTGCGGGCAAGAAAAACGATGTAGGGAACGGTCCCCAGATCTGGAGTGAGTTCGAGGCGCATGTAGTAATCTTTGTTGAGCGGCAGTGGTGCAACGGTTTCGAGCCGTAGACCAATTGAACTGACCTCAACCATGTGACCGAGGATTTCCCCTGTATCATCGTTCAGGACACGCATGTAAAAAGAAATGTTTTTACGAGGAGTGGTGCGTCGTTCCGGCATGGGTACCTCTGCTTTCGAGTCAATTCCAAAAAATTTAATTCATTATACATTTGATGTCGGTTTTTGTTACTCGTACTTAAGTGCCATAACGGGAATCATGTTTGCTGCCCGCAAAGCGGGATACAAACCAGACAACATACCTATCAAGGTGGAAAATGCCAGGACAAAAACCGGCAGCCAAAGCGGAGTATAAACCGCCACACTCGGAGGGATGCCGCCTTGCGAAGCGGCTTGCTGCGCAAGATAGACCACCGCCACCACGTTCAACATTTGCCCCAATAACCACCCTGTTAGCACACCACCCAGCCCGCCGATGAAACCAATGCCAGCCGCTTCTCCCAGAAAGAGACTCAGCACATCGCGGTTGGTCGCACCGACGGCTTTCATCAAGCCGATCTCGCGGGTGCGCTCCAAAATAGACATTGCCATGGTGTTCGCAATACCGATGGCTGCCACCAGCAAAGCAATTGCCCCCACGCCACCCAGAACCACCTGCAGAATGGAATAAAAATTATTGATACCCTGCACGAAATCCAGCATGGTATTGGCTTGATAGCCCATCGCGATGATCTGGTCGCGGACTTCGAGCGTGCGGTCGGCGTTTTCTACGCGCACAATTACTTCGTTGTATCCGGTTTTGTTGTAGTTGATGCGTGTCCCGTTTGACCACTCATTCATGGATTTGACCAGGTCAAGCGGCAGGTACATGGAAAAGTCGGCTTCAGAACCGGACTCTGCAAGCACACCTGCCACACGCAGGCTGTAATTCTTGCGGATCTCATTTCCCTGATCGTCATACTTTACAAGCGTGATCTGAATTTGTTGATCGTACAGATCCGGCGGCGGGGGCAGTTCCTGCCCCGGGCGTAGATACGGGTCCATGAAATTTTGAGCGACCATATAGCCGATGACAACCGTGGATCGCGACAAGGCAGTTGTCCCTTGTTGGGTTTCATATCCAAAATCCACCAGATCATTCGTCCCCACGCCGTAGATGCCGCTATATCCCTGCATTTTTTTATAACTTATGAAGGCATTGGCATACATATAATCACGCGGAATGACGACCGTCACGCCGGGAATGGCGCGCAATTCCTCCAGCGCGGCATTCGTAAGCAACTTGATATCCTGATTCGAGCCTCCACTTCCCCCGCCACCACCGCCCATACCAGGACCTGCCATGTACATTTCACCACCATAAGCAGGCATGACGTAGATCTGGCTCAGATCGCCAATGCCATAAAGTTGCTCATTGGCATTCATTTGCAAGCCAATGGCCAAGGAAACCAGAATCACCACTGCGCCGGTGCCGATCACCACGCCAATCGCCGTCAAGCCGACGCGGGCTTTCCGTCGGCTGAGATTATTAATCACAAGGCCGATGAGGTCGGAAAATTTCATGGAGTTGAACTATCCGCCTCCGCCACCACCACCGGGAACGGGCATGAATTCTCCTTCGGTGGGCGGCATCGCTTCCGGCGAGGATTCGGCTGGGGCGCTGTCTAAACCAAAAAGTCCGAGAATGAAGCGCCAGGCTTTTTGCAGGAACGTCTCCTCCAGGACCGGTTCAAACCCGGGGTCTATCGGGAAATTCGGGTCGGGCGTCGGTTCGATAAATCCTTCTTCGACGGTCACTGCGATGGTCTTTTCGATGGTTCGTTCCTGATTAAAGTCGTCAGTGTAATCAATGGTAAAGGTCAACTCGACCGGTCCGGAAATTTCGGGGAACAAGGTTGCATCCAGCGTAAAGTACCCGCCTGCATCCAATGCGCCGACGAGCGATGTGCCGTTCTCGACCATGCCGCTATCCGTAGTGATCGTGATGTTCCCGAGTACTGCCGTCCGTTTTCCGAGGTTCACCACTTGAATCGGCAAGGCGGCGGGCTGTCCGGCAAACAACATATCCAACGGTCGATAAAAACTAATATCCAAATTCGGCAGGCTGTACACCAGCAGCGTGATCACCTGTTCATCGTTGACCACTTCTCCCTTGTCGTTCAAATATGAGAACGTGACCTTCATGGGATATGCGCCGGGGTTGGTCGAAACATTTACGATCAATTCCTGCGAAGCCTGTACAGACCCGCCCGCGCCCATATCGCCCAGAGATTGGACGTTGGACGTGCCCACTGGTGCAAAGTTGGTGAATTCTCCGCTGCCGCCAGAGACCCCGCCCGGTTGGGGTGTGCCTCCGCTGCTGCCCGCGCCGCCCCCGCCGACGATCATGGTCACACGCTGGGCTTTTTCGTTGCCCACATTTTGAACGGTCATCACCAGATTAAATTGCGATCCGGGTTGAAGTGGATCGATGGAGGTGCCGTATGAAGTAATGATCAATTGCCCGCTTCGGACTCCGGTGGGAGTGGCGGTGTTATAGACGCCTGTTCCTCCGCCGCCGCCTGTTACGGGTACGGTCAAAGTGAACTTATCAGAGTAGGTTGTACCTTTGTCATCGTAGTAGGTCAGGGTTACATCAATGGTGACGACGGTTTTTCCATACAGCGACCCGTTCGAGATGAAGCGCTGATCGACCGAGACGCCGCTGTTCTTGTCAACATTCCCCAACACTGCCACGCCGCCCGTTTCCAGCGGAAGCAAGTCTGCTGATGTGAAGGTTGCCTGGGTGTTGTATGCCATCATATTGCCCGCGTTCTCGAAATTGACCGTGAACTTGAAGCGTTGCTCGGAGGAAATCTTGTCCACATTCGCGCCGGAGGAGGTCACCCGCATTTGCGGACGGGAGAATGGCGGTGGAGTTGGGGTGATGGTAGAGGTGGGAGTTGCCGTTGGAACGGGCTGGTTGACCGTCAGTACAACCGACCCCGAGACATTGGGCACATTAATAATGTGTTGCCCCAGGGCAGTTCCTGCCGGAACGGTCACCCTCAACTCAGTCGCACTGATAAACAACGTTCCCGGCAATTCCACTCCATCCATAAATATCCGTGAGGCAGCATCAAAGTCACCGCTGCCTGTTACGGTGATAATGGTGGCGACATCGTTCGTGATCGTACTGGGAGAGACTGCCGTTACTGCGGCGGAAACGGGCAATGGGACGAACGACGCAGCCAATACCAGAATCGATGTAAAAATCACCAAATACTTTCCTGCAAATCGCATTTATCCTCCGATGTTTCCTATCAGTGGATCCAGAGTGGCGGCTTGATAGTCTGCCTCTGAAACCACTTTTCCATCCAGCAAAAAGATTTTATGAGTGGCAAAGCGCGTCATACGCGGATCATGGGTCACCACCAGTACCGTCCGCCCGGATTTGTGCAAGTCAGAAAGCATCTGCATGACGGTCACACCGCTTTGGGTATCGAGATTCCCCGTGGGTTCATCGGCAAAGATGAGCATCGGGTCGTTGATCAATGCCCGCGCCACAGCAACACGCTGCTGTTGACCGCCGGAGAGTTCGGATGGTTTATGGTGGCTACGATCTGACAAGCCAACTTGTTCGAGCAAGGATTTGGATCTTTCGTTGCGCTGTGAAGGGGGAATCCCGGCAAATTGCATGGGGAAGGCAACGTTCTCCAACGCGGACATGCTCGCAACCAGATTGAACGATTGGAAGATGAAGCCCATCGTCTTGCGGCGGAAGAGCGCCAAAGCGTTCTCGTCCATTTGGTCGAGCCGTTCGCCATTAACCGTGATCTCGCCGGAGGTGGGGCGATCCAACCCGCCGAGCAGATACAGCAAACTACTTTTGCCCGAGCCGGACGGTCCCATAACCACCGTAAACGTATGCGCGGCAATTTCAATGTCCACGCCATCCAACGCACGGACGAGCGTGCCGCCCATCTCGTAATGGCGTTTTAAACCGGAAACCTGAATGAGTGAGGTCATACCCTAAAAGAATGGACGTTGAACGGCAAGCCCGCTTGCACCGGAAAACAAGGCGCCAACCCCAGACTGCAATAACAGCAACAGCAATGTGACGATAACCACGTTCGCAATTGCCTTGGGACGTGGAAGGCTGTCAACAGCGCCAACGCCAAGAATCAGCAGGAGGATGGTCCAAATTAGAAAGATATCAATTCGCGACAAAAGTTGAGCTGCGAAGGGAGAGTTCTCCACAAAACCGGAGAGTCCCGGGCTTTGGATGGAATGACCCGCCATCAGCATGAAAATGATGCGCAGCGCATCGCGTACGAGGAAAGGCAGGCTCGCCCATCCTGTAATGGTCAGAGCCCCTTGCATTGATCCGCGCCCGCCGAAGATGGTCGAGCCAAAGTGCAATAACCCGCCAAGGATCAGCCAGCCAAGCCACAAACCCAGCAAGGCTCCCACCAGCGGAATGACATAGGTGAACACAGGTCCCTGCATGGATTGCTGCGCCTGCATGTAATTGTTTTGCATGTCGGGTGTCCACCACTCCCAATCTCGCGGAAGTTGCATTTCACCCATCATGGCGGCGCGGGCTGTTAAATATCCACTGACAATCACGCTCAACGCGGTAGAAATACTCAACGCGAGCATCGGCGTTTGCCACGAAGCACGCGATCCCTCAGCAATGGAAGCGAACGTACGCTGAGGATGAAGCAATACCTCAGGGATGCGCGCGAATTGAAATCGTTTTGATTGTGACACTTCATTTGTTTGCGTCATAGTTTCCCTGTTTTGATAATAAAAAATTCTAACACGCAAGACAATTTCACGCTCACCCCCATTTAACGAAAAAGCGGCTGGATTTGTTCCAGCCGCCATGTTTACACTCCGTCGAAAAGGTCCTTCACACGCTTAAAATCGCCTTCCACTGGCGGGTATGCCCGCATAAAATCTTCCCGTTCGCCAAACACCCTGCTGACAAACCCCATCAGTCCGCGCCGCATTTGAATACCGCCCTGCGAGGCGTGTTGCTCGCTAGCTTTGCGTTTCATTTCTGAAACCGAGCGGGTGGGAATGCGAACATGCACGGGGAAATCCACTTCCGCAAGTTCCTTCAAGTTGATATCGCCATTGCGTCCCCACTTGGTCGGGTCTTTGCCAAGCAAAGGCATCAGGCGCGTCATTACACGCAAGAACCAGCGTGGAAAGACCTGAAAATACAAGGCTTTCGGTTTGAAAGGAGTCCCCGCCTCGGGATGAAAGTTCGGGTCGTCTGCATTGGCAAATGCCATCACCGTTGCGCGGTGAATGTGGATATGGTCGGGATGTTTGTAGCCGCCGATGGGGTCAAAGGTGATCACCACATCTGGCTTGATGGTGCGGATGTGCTTTACCACCTTGCCTGCTACCTCTTCAATGGGATGGTTGATCTGCGCATCGGGGTGGTTATTCGCCTCCATACCCGGCATTCCTGAATCACGGTAGCCCAAAAAGTGGACTTCCTTCAACCCAAGTTCTTTCGCGGCGCGCATCAACTCATCGGTGCGCATTTCGGCAGTGTCTTTGTAACCCTGCAAAAACTCAGGGTCGGCAGAGCCTGCTTCGCCCCGCGTTGCACAGACGTAATAGGTTTCATATCCGCGCTGCTTATACAATGCCAGCGTACCACCCAAACCAAACGACTCATCATCGGGGTGAGCCAGCACTGCTAAAATCTTCTTCGTCATAATCACCTCTGTGTTGGAACTTTTTCGTAAAAATTGCGTCTTTTCATGGACGTGTAAAACGTCCACAAGTTTACCCCGGCTTGCCGGAATGTGATAAAATTTTTTCAACGAAAGGATACCCAGCGAATGACGGACAGCAAGTAGTTAAACCAATTGTTTCAGGGCACTTCCCTATTGGCGTTTAATACTGCCGAGGCATGCCCTCGGTTTTCTTTTTAACTACAGGTGTCACCATGCTTAGTATCCATAATCTTAGTAAACATTTCGGTATCCAACCCGTTCTCAAAAACATCAACTTCAATATCAGCGCAGGCGAACGCATCGGTCTGATCGGCGCCAACGGCTCCGGCAAGACCACGCTCATGCGCATCCTCGCCGGTCTCGAAAATCCAGATTCAGGGGATGTCGCTTCGACGCGCCCGAATCTACGCCTCGGCTACCTCGCCCAAGGAATGGAATTCCAAGCCGACGCAACGCTTCACTCCGCACTCGGGCTTGATTCAGATTCCCAAGCCGACCCTGCGCTGGAAGTGGAGTCGCTGGCGCTGGCGTTATCTCAGAATCCGAATGACGCTTCATTGCAGGCTCAATATGATTCGGCGTTGCACAAACTCGCAGGAAACAGCATCCAGCCGTCGGCGGTGTTGGAGCCGTTGGGCTTGTCCCACTTCCCCGCCAATATACCCATCGCCCATCTCTCTGGCGGACAGAAGACCCGCCTCATGCTCGCCAAAGTCCTTTTGGATGATCCGCATCTCTTGTTGTTGGATGAACCCACCAATCACCTCGACATCGAAATGCTTGAATGGCTCGAAGATTGGCTGAACGGCTTCAAAGGCGCGGCGCTGATCGTCTCACACGACCGCACATTCTTGGATAACACTGTGACGAAAGTGCTCGAATTAGACTCATCCACGCACAGCGTCAAGGAATACGACGGCAATTACAGCGACTACCTCGAACAAAAATTGCTGGAGTTCGACAAACAAGCGCAAGCCTATCAGGACCAGCAGGATGAGATCGCGCAGTTGAAACGCGCGGCAAAGCACATCCGCAGTTTGACGGTGATGCGAAAAGGCGGCAAAGCGGACGGCGGCGACAAATTTGCAAAAGGATTCTTCGGCAATCGCGCCACGAAAAATGTGGCGGGACGTGCCAAGAACATCGAAGCGCGCATCGACCATCTGTTGACCGACAAGAAAATCGAAAAACCGCAAGGCAGTTGGAAGTTGAAACTGGACTTTGGCACACCTGAACATCAGTCGAAAGATGTATTGGTAACTGATTCGCTCTCGATTGGCTACGCGCATGAAAATCCGTTATTGACCGACATCAACCTGTTCATTCGCGCCGGTCAACGTATCGTATTGACCGGTCCGAACGGCGCGGGAAAAACCTCGTTCATCCGCACCATCGTCGGCAAGCTTCCCCCACTGGCGGGTTCGTTTCGTCTGGGCGGCGCGACCAAACTCGGCTACATGGCGCAGGAACAGGAATTGCTCAACCCGGCGCTGAATTCCGTGCAGACCATCCAAAGCGTCTCCCCCATCAACGAAACCGAGACGCGCAACTTCCTGCACTACTTCCTTTTCAAAGGCGATGCGGCGTTACGCCCGGCTGGGGAACTATCTTTTGGCGAACGTGCCCGTTTGCAACTGGCTTTGCTCGTCGCTCAGGGATGCACCTTCCTAATTTTGGATGAACCCATCAACCATCTCGACATCCCCTCGCGCGAACGGTTCGAAGAAGCGCTGGAAAATTTCAACGGCACGATCCTTGCCATTGTCCACGACCGCAGTTTTATCGAACACTTCGCCACGGATGTTTGGCAGGCACGCGATGGAAAGATCTATAAATAGGAGATATTAATCATGGCCACATACCGACCCTACGAAGATAAAGACTGGCAAGCCATTTGCCAGATCCATGACCGGGCAAGACCCGACGAACTGAAAGGCTCGTGCGACCCGCGCGGGTTCATTCCCATTGAGCAGGACAAGGAAGTGGAAGACCTGAAACGCAGCAGTAAATTTGTCGCTTGTGAGGGCGAAACCGTGGTCGGTTTCGTCGGCGTGGATGACGACTATCTCGCCTGGCTATACATCGACCCGGCGCATTACGGTAAAGGCATCGGACGTGAACTGCTCCGTATTGGAGTCCGTGAGATCGGCACAGGCGCATGGACCATCGTCCTTGATGGGAACAAAGCCGCCATTGCGCTTTACGAAAGCGAAGGCTTTCAAGAGTCCGAGCGGTTTGGCGGCGAGAACAACGGTTACCCGGTCACTTGTATAAAGATGAAAAGAAAGCAGTGAGTTTATAATCAAAGAAATTCGTTGTCATTGCGCGTTACACTCGCAATGACATTCACCAAAGGAGCATGAATGAAATTTGAAACCCTCGCCATCCACGCAGGACAGGAACCCGACCCGAACAACGGTGCGGTGATGACGCCTGTTTATCTCACGTCCACGTACAAGCAAGACGGCATCGGCAAGCCGCGCCAGGGATACGAATATTCGCGCACATTGAATCCTACACGCAAGGCATTGCAGGATTGTCTTGCGGAATTGGAAAGCGGGCAGTGGGGCTTGGCGTTCGCCTCTGGCATGGCGGCGACGGATACGGTTTTACGTTTATTGTCACAAGGCGATCATATCGTGGCTGGCAACGATGTCTATGGCGGCACATTCCGTCTCTTTGATAAGATCCTGCGTCGCTTCGGTCTTGACTTTACCTTTTCCGACACCACTGACCCGGAAAACCTCGCCGAAGCCTTAACCCCGCAAACCCGCATCGTCTGGCTGGAGACTCCCACGAATCCACTGCTGGCTGTCTCAGACATCCGCGCGGTCGCGGAGGTAGTTAAGAATCACCCCAACAAGCCGTTACTGGTCGTGGATAACACCTTCGCCACGCCGTACTTGCAGCGTCCGCTCGAATTGGGCGCGGACCTGGTTGTCCACTCGATGACCAAGTATCTCGGTGGTCACTCGGATGTGGTCGGCGGCGCGATCATCGGCAAAGATAAAGAACTGGGCGAAAAACTCGCCTACCTTCAAAACGCCATCGGCGGTGTGCAGGGACCGATGGACTCCTTCCTCGTACTGCGCGGAATCAAAACCCTGCCCATCCGCATGGACCGTCATGCCGAGAATGCCGAAAAGATCGTGGCGTTTTTGGAGAAGCAGAAAAATGTCAAACGGCTGATCTACCCCTTCCACGAGAGTCACCCCCAGGTCCAGATAGCGAAGCGACAGATGAAGAACGGCGGCGGGATGATCTCGTTCATCATGAAGAATGGGCGTGATGCGGCGGTCAAAGCCGCAGAAACCACAAAACTGTTTACGCTGGCTGAGTCGTTGGGCGGTGTCGAGTCATTGATCGAAGTTCCCGCCGCGATGACACATCTTTCCACGCAAGGCTCTACGCTGGAAGTTGACCCCGGCTTGGTACGGCTTTCGGTGGGCATTGAAAATGCGGATGATCTTCTCGCAGATTTGGAACAAGCGCTGAAATAAAAAAGATAGACCTCCCGTTTGGGAGGTCTATCTTTTCTTTGTCGCTCGAATCGTCGATTGGTCACTCGCGGCGCTGACCGCTACCAGCGTAACGTCATCGTCCTGTTTGGAGCCGTCACGAAAATGATTCAGCGTATCGAGCATGTGATCGCAGACTTGCTGCGCGTTGAAGTTGGCAAGCCCGCTCAGGTTGGTCTTGATGCGGTCCAATCCGAAGGGTTCGCTCTTTGGGTCGCGGCAATCGGTCATGCCGTCGGTGTACAAGAGCAGGGTGTCGCCGGGCAGCAACTGAAGAGAACGTTCATCGAGGGTGATATCTTCCCACAAGCCAAGCGCCATACCCGGGCTGTGCGGGATGCGCTCCACGCTGCCGTCGGCGTGTAAAAGTAGCGGGGGTTCGTGCCCTGCACGGGCATAGGAAAAGACGCGGGTCTTTAGGTCCAGGATGCCATACAAAACAGTGACGAACTGCGTAGATTTTTGCAAACGCGTGATGTGAGTGTTGACCATTCGCAAAACTTCACCTGCGGTGAGACCGATATCCGCTTCTGCCATGAGGAGGGCATGGGCGCGCGCCATGAACAGCGCGGACGGGACGCCCTTGTCTGCCACATCGCCGATCAAGACACCAACCCGGTCACCCTTGAGTGGAAAGACATCGTACAAGTCACCGCCCACCTGTCGGGCAGGCAGGATGCGTGCCCCAAAGCTAAATTCCTCGAAATCCGGCAAGTCGTCGGGCAGGATGCTCATTTGAATGTCCGCCGCGACTTGAAGTTCGCGTTCGAGGCGTTCTTTTTCGATCAATTGATCCTGTGCGGCTTTCAATTCATCATAGGCTTTTTGCAGAGCCTGGTTCTTGGCTACAAGATCATGGAAGGCGGATTCGTTGGAAGAGTCCAGTCGCTCGCTCATGATCTCGACCATCGAATAAGCAAGATGGGGCCATTGCAGCAATACTTCGTTGAACTTCTCGCGGCTCATCATCCAAACGCTGCTGTTCTGTTTGGCGCGGACGCTTGCGGTGCGCTTCCCCTTCGGCATGATCAGGCTCATCTCGCCTACATATTCGCCGGGTCCGCAGACACGCAGTAGCATTTCGTCGCGCGTTTCCGCCGCAAGGACGATCTCCAGCGTTCCATCGGTCACAACGTACAAACTATCGCCCGGGTCGCCTTCGCGGAAAAGATACGTCCCCGCTTCGTATTTCTCGACCGGCAATTGGTTCACCAGTTTGAAGAGTTCGAGTTTGGGGAGTTCCTTGAAAAGCGGGATCTTGAGAAAAACGGTTTTATCCATCTAATTCTCCGCGCAGATCCATCGTTTCTTTTCCGGCAAGCTTGTCCTGAATGCGTTGGGTCACCAAATCAAGGTGGCTCGGACGGTTGGCATAATCCAGGTCGTCTGTCTGAATGGTCAAGACCGGGCACAGGTCGAATGCGCCCAGCCACTCATCGTAAAAAGAATCAAGCAACGCGAGATACTCCGAGCTGATGCCTGTTTCCATATTGCGAGCGCGCCGGCGGATGCGTTCCATGAGGACATGCACGGGTGCTTTGAGGTAGATCAGCAGATCGGGGCGCGGAAGACCGTTCACCACAAGCCCGAACAGTTTACGATAGGCGAGATAATCACGCTCGTTCAAATTCCCCATGTGGTGAAGCGCCCGCGCAAAGATATGTGCATCTTCATAAATACTTCGATCAAGAATAGCAGAACGCGCATCGCGTGATGCCTCGAGATACTGGTCAGCCCGATGCCCAAGAAAGAAAACCTGCAAATGAAAGGACCACGCGCGCATATCACCATAGAAATCCGACAGATAAGGGTTGTCTGCCACCGATTCGTACCCCGTCCACCAACCGAGGCGTGCGCCGATCCGTTCGGTGAGCGTAGTCTTCCCTGCGCCGATATTTCCTGCCACCAATACCAAATGTTTTGCCATAAGGAATGATTTTATCATGCCAGACAGTTGCGGGTATAATTTGGGACAATATCAATTTTACAGGAGACCAACGTCATGAAAATTCGCGATACAGCCGGTTGGACCATTTTTATCTTTGGAGTTCTCGCCTTCCTGCTTGGGATCGTCGGGCTGATCCGCCCCGAGATCTTACTGTCCATCCTCGGCTTTGAAGTGATCGACCGCGCCTCCCGCGCCTCTTCCGATTACACCATCGTCTTTATGACCGCATCCTCGATGGCATCCTTCAACATCGGCATCTATTATGTGCTTGCCGCTCTGAACGATGTAAAGATCTTCTACCGCTGGACCGTTCCATTCCGAACGGTTACGTTTATCGTGTTCACCACCACCGTCATCCTGGGGATCGCGCCACTCAAGTTTCTAGGCGTGGCTATCTGGGAGTTCGTCGGCGCAATTTCAACAGGGATTGCGCTCCACATGGAAGGCAAAAAATCCATTCGTGGATAAAGCGAGGCTTGCATGAAATCCAAATGGGTCGAATACAACGGAAAATCCATCTTCTATCAGGACTTTTCCAATCACTTCTTTAATGAGCAGGCGGTCATCGAAGAACTGAAACAAGTGCAGGAAATCGTCCTCAGCCAGCCGGAATACTCCCTGCTGGTGATTTCCAATTTCTCCAATACTGAGATCACCTCCTCGCTGATGCCCATCCTCAACGAATCCTCGAGCAAGACCAAATCGCACGTCCGCAAAACGGCAGTGCTCGGTGTTACGGGCATCAAGCGAGCGCTTGGCGACCTGCTCTCGCGCATCACCGGGCAGGAATTGATGTACTTCAGCAACGAGATGGACGCAAAAGAATGGCTGACCAAGGAGTAAGTGTCCGAAACAAAATGAAGAACAAAATCCTGATCGTTTTCACCATGTTGATTCTGGGGGCTCTGCTCTTTTCCTGTTCGACCAATCAGGGGGAACAAACCGAAGCGGTAGACACGGATGCCATCCGCACGCAATCCGTTGCCACGTTCGCTTCCTCCCTGACCGAGACTCTGGTTGCTGTACCCTCGAACTCACCCACGCCGGTCATAACAGGAACCGACACGCCTCCTGTTATCACGGTCACGCTTGAACCTTCTCCCACCACCAACCCGTGCTACAAGCTGTTTTACATTGCAGACGTCACCATCCCCGATGGGACACAAATGAAGGCAGGCGAAACCTTTACAAAGACCTGGCTCGTGCAAAACATCGGCGGATGCGCGTGGCGGGCGGGCTTCACCTTCCAGCATGTCGGCGGGGATGCAATGCGCGGCTCGACCGTCACCCTGTCCGAAGCGATACCCACCGGAGCGAAGCGCGAGATCTCCGTGCAGCTGGTCGTTCCCAGCGGCATCAACGGCGTGATCGAAAGCGCCTGGCGGATGGCAGACGAGACCGGCAGTTTCTTCGGCGACACGCTGACCGTTCAGATCGTCGTCGGCGACATCACCACCCCCGCCGTCACCAACACACCTTGATCAACGCAGAATTTCCCCATCTGCCTGATCGATCTCGGCGAGAATATTCCTGACCTCCTGTTTCATTTCGGCGCTGGCGCTGGGTGTCATGGTGATGAACTTGACCATATCCCGCGCCTGCCGAAGCAAATCCTTTACCCCGGCAACATACGACAGGTCGCTTTTGCCGAGTCCACTTTCAGGGACGGGTAAAGCCCGGGCTTGTTGAATCAACTTTCGTGCGCGGACGATGCGCTCCGCAGCGGGGATGAGACGAGCCATGCTTCCTCCTAAAAAGACTGAAAAAGGACGCAGCCCATGCCGCGTCCTTTTTATTGTAGTTGAAAATCGAAATAATCACTGACCGGTTGCGTTCATGCCCGGATACGAAAGCGACTCGACGGCAACTTTCGTCTTGTCAGCCGGGTCATATTTGACCATGACCGAAGCGCCGGGAACGAACATCCCAACCTGGAAGCGCCCGACAAACATGGTCGTCTCCGCTTCGAATGGTTCTCCACCCATCGGCATGACCCGCAATTGAATGCGTGCCTGCGGATTGTCGTTCATTGTCACGCCGGTATCCTGCACATTGAGGATGACCGCCGGAGCGGAAACGCCAGATTTCAACACATTACTGTTGCCAGCCATATTTTTGAAAGTGCTGCCGAAGACTTTATAGACCATAAAGCCGGTTCCGCCGAGGATGATGAGGGTAAGTAAACATCCACACACGACAGAGATCAACGTGATCAGGATCGAAGCGCCGCCAATAATTTCCATTTTAGTTCTCCATTAAATAGTTGAATTGCATTATTCTATCAGCCAGTGAAAAAATTCCACCTCCCCCGTTTGGGGGAAAGATTCGGGTAAACTTGGCGCATGTCCGACCTTACGGATGTTGCCAAACTTTTTCTGAAACTCGGGTTCACCGCTTTTGGCGGACCCGCCGCACACATCGGTATCATGCACGATGAAGTTGTCGTCCGCCGCAAATGGCTCACCGACGAGGAATTTCTCGACCTGCTCGGCGCAACGAACCTCATCCCCGGTCCCAACTCAACCGAGATGACAATTCACATCGGTTATTTGCGCGCAGGCTGGATGGGGTTGATCGCAGGCGGCTTATGTTTCGTCCTGCCTGCCATGCTGATCGTGCTTGGGCTTTCGTGGTTGTACGTCCAATATGGGGCGACGCCGCAAGCCGAATGGCTCATGTATGGAATCAAACCGGTGGTGATCGCCATCGTCGCGCAAGCGTTGTGGATGCTTGGGAGAAAAGCCTTCAAAAACAAATGGCTTGGCGGCATCGGTGCTGTGATCTTTGTACTTTACTTTTTGGGGTTGAACGAGATCGCCCTGCTGATCGCCGGCGGACTTGTCGTTATGCTTGTTTCAAACTATCAGCGTCTACGCAGCATCAATCCCGCCATTTTCATCCCGATTGGCAGTGCAGAGATTGCGCAAACTATTCCTTTCAACCTTTCCACATTATTCCTCACCTTCCTCAAAATCGGTTCCGTTCTTTATGGCAGTGGCTATGTCCTGCTCGCCTTCCTCCGCAACGATTTCGTCCTGCGCCTCGGCTGGCTGACCGACCAACAACTCATCGACGCGGTTGCGATTGGGCAAATCACGCCGGGTCCGCTTTTCACGGCTGCAACCTTCATCGGCTACATCCTCGGCGGCACGAGCGGCGCCCTACTCGCCACACTCGGCATCTTCCTGCCTTCCTTCGTTTTTGTGGCGATCTCCAACCCGCTCATCCCCAAGATTCGGAATTCACCCTGGGCGGGCAGTCTGTTGGACGGGGTGAACGCATCATCTCTTGGACTGATGGCGGCGGTGACGGTCCAGTTATCCTCTTCCTCGCTGACGGATTTTCCGACAGCGCTGATCGCCGTCGTTTCGTTGATCTTACTTTTACGTTACAAGGTCAACACCACCTGGTTGATCGCTGGCGGCGCATTTGTTGGATTCATTGTTTCTATGATTAGGTGACAGCCATCTTTTATAATTCAGCCCATGCCCATCTCACCCATCTACACCAAAACCATCACCATTCCTGCTTCCGCTATCGACGAGAACGGACACGTCAACAACGTGGTCTACGTCCAGTGGATGCAGGACATCGCCGTCGAACATTATGCTTCCATCGGCGGCATCGAAGCCCAAGGCGCAGACGCAACTTGGGTTGTCCGCCAACACAGTGTGGAATATCTTCTACCCGCATTCGAAGGGGAAGAGGTCGAAATCCGCACCTGGGTGGAGGATCTTCGCAAAGTGCGGTCACTGCGTAAGTATGAATTTGTGCGAAAAAATGATGGGAAAACTCTCGTCAAAGGCGAGACGGATTGGGTCTTCGTGGAAACAAAAACGGGTCGCCCAAAAGCGATTCCCGTGGAGGTGGGAAAAATATTTACCCCCTCCCAGCCTCCCCTAAATCCGCCAGAGGGATAGGAACTTTTTACAATGCCTTCTATGCGGATTTTGGGGAGGTGCCCCGACCCGAAGGGAAGTGGGCGGAGGGGGCCAATCTTTCATATACCTTCCCCAACTTCTTCTGCGCTTCATGCCACGTGAATTTCTCGCGCACATGCGCCGCCGCAGATTCAGCCAGCCGCTGCGACAATTCCACATCTCTCAACAAGGAAATTGCCTGCCGCGCCAGATCGTCCGGGTCGTTGGGCGAAAATAGCAGACCATCCACATCCTCGCGGACGAGTTCGCGGACGATGGGCATGTTCGACGCCAACAGCGGACGTCCCGCCGCCATGTATTCGAGCACCTTGATCGGGCAGGCTCCTTGAGTCACGTTGCGGTCGTTCAAACTGAGCGGCGCAATGCAAATATCGGCTTTGGAAATCAATTCGGGGATTTCATGGTGCGGCACCGCAGGTTGGACAGTAACATGGTCATCCAAGCCGAGTTTGCGGATCTGCTTCGCCAGCATTTTACGTTGGCGGGATCGTCCACGCCCAACGATGTGGAGTTTAACAGGCTGTTGTTCGAGGATTTTGGGTAAGGCTTTAATCACGATGTCCAAGCCCTGCCAATCGGCGAGCGTGCCGATATAAAGTAAAACAGGTTCGCGTCCATCACGGACGGGTAATGGCGTGACGGAAAAATCTGAGGGGCTGACCCCGTTCGGGATGACATTCACCAGTTTCCGGTTAAGTCCGAGCGAGGCGATGTAATCGCGAGTCACGTTCGATGGGCAGATGATCGCGTCGGCGAGGTGCAGAGTCGCCAATTCCTGTTCCTTGATCTTGGCAAGCAAATCCGAATCCAGACCGGGGTAATGATATTTGAGTTCGATGGATGGGAGTCCGTTCACCTCGAAGAGGGTTTGGTAGCCGAATCTCTTTTTGTTCTGCGTGATGTGAAAACCATCCCAAATGTTGCGAAAGTGGACGACATCGTATTCGGGGTGAAGCGCCAGATGCGCCAGCACAGATTTACCAAAATGGACGGCGCGAGCGAGGAAATTCTGTGAAAGGTCCTGTGAGATGCGCGTGACACGCGCCCCCTCGATAGTATCTTCGGGGGGGAGCAAACCATCGTTGGGCGTGATAAGATGGACGCTAAAATCCCTATTGACCAACCCGCGCAAGTTGTGGAGAATATGGGTACTCGCCCCCTTGGGGCTTGGCACGATATCGAAGGCAGTGTAGAGAACGTTTGGCATGATCATCAATTTATCATCCTGTGTGAAACGAAGGGTCTCTGCCACAAAATGGTGAGATTCCTCGCTGCGCTCGGAATGACATAGATGACATTATAACTCGGAGGAATGCATGGAGGCTTTTCTGTGCGGCGCCGCAGTAGCGGGCATCATCGTTCTATCGCTTTTCTTTTATTTGTTAAATACCGCCCGGAAAAAGGGCAATGTGGATAAGAATCAATTCGGCAAGAAGAACTATGCACCAGTGTATGTATCCATCGCGGATAAACCCGACTCGATCATCCGCGGCATGAACAATTTTGTGCGCGAAGCGCAAAAGACGGAGTCCGCTGGAGATAAATGGCGCTGGATCCCCATGTTCATCTTTTTCGCGGGCATCGGCGTGGCTTTGATCGATGTCCTGCTTTTTTTGCTTGGGTACACATCCTTCGTCTTCATAATCGGCGGATTTCTGCTTTGGGTCGCCGCCATTGTGATGGCGCGCAGCCTGCGCAAGAGCGACATTCTCGATTTTTCCCCGCGCTACAACGGCGTAAAACAAATTCTTCATACACTTCGCGATGACCTGAAACCCGGCTCCACATTTCTTGGCCATCTGGACCTGACCGGCTCCATGCTCTCCACCAAAGTGGCGCGCGAAACACAGGACGCCCAAAATCGCACAACGCAGCTATTCAACGATCCCTGGCTTTCGCTCAAGGCAAAACTATATGATGGCAACGTCCTGCGTGTGACCGCCTCACAGAAAACAAAAAAACGCAAATCCTATTGGAAGCGCAGCCGCATCAGCGGCAAGACGAAGTCGAAACCGGAAAAGTTCAAAGGCTCGCACCAGGAATTGAAAGTGCGCATCGTGGTCAACCCTGAGGCGTATATCATCAAGCCGAACAATCAATTTTCGCTCAACAAGGATGTCGGCAAATACAAAATTCAACAACTCAGCACCGAAGGCGGCATGATCAACATCCTTGCCGTCTCCCCATTCGAGGAAGTGGAACAGGAGCACATCCTCGGTTTTCTCAAATCTGCATATTCTCTTTTGGAACGAAAGGCTGCATAAATGAGTCGCAAAATCATTCCCTTTATCGTCGCATTCGTGTTGATCTGTCTCGTCATGGTCGTGGCGGGCGTGTTCGCCTTCAGCGGCGCTGTCAGCGCGGAAAAATTCAACAGCAAGGTGGGCTGGTCGCAACCGTACAACACTGCCGAAAGCATGAAGGTCATTGACGTGACCGGCGATGGGCAGGATGACCTTTTCATCCAGAATACAGAAAACGTCACCGTCCTCGACGGCTCCGGCGCCCCCCAATTCAGTTACGCGTTCGCCAGCCCCAAGACCACACTCGGCGACATCAATGGCGACGGCGTGGAAGACATCATCGTCTATCACGTTGACCTCGGCATGTCAGTGGATGTGATCTCAAAAGGGAATGTGACGCGGCTGGCGCAATCGCTGAACATCGGATTCCCATCGCGTGTAGCGGTCTTGCGCTTCACAAGCGGACCTCAGATCGTGCTCGCCGATAACGGAGGCGGAGTCCTCGCTTTGAGCGCAGACGGCGCTCCGCTTTGGGCTGGCAACGTCGGCTCGGCTGAAATCCGCGGCATGGACGACGCCCGCATCGGCGGGCAGATCCATGTTGCGATTGCCTCGAACGACGGCACGGTCAAGGTCTTTTCGTCAGACGGCAGAACGGTTTGGGCGGTGAATCAGGAGCAACTGAGAAGGATGCGCGCTTTTGATCTCAATGCAGACGGCAACAGCGAGATCATCACCGGCGGCGAATACGGCTTGTTCCGCATCTACAACGCCGCCGATGGAAGCGTACTCTTCGAAAAGTCGCTGGGGCAAGCCATCAGCGAAGTGCGCGAAGTGGAACTGGACGGCGACCCATCGTCGCGTGAGATCGTGGCAGGCGGAAAAGACGGCGGGGTGTGGGCTTTCTCTTTCAACGGAACCACCGCGACGCAAATATGGAGCGGGTCGTTATCCGACAAAGTGACCGAGATCGCCGGGCTCGATATTGACGAAGACGGCAAGCAGGAAGCGGTCATCGGCGACGACGCGGGCAATGTCGCCATTTTCACCGAGAACGGTACGCGCAACAATCTACCCGACCATTCCTCCGGCATCACCCGCATCGACATTGGCAAGTTAGGTAACGAGCGCTATGTCGTCATCGCGGACTACAATGAAGTACAGACCAACAAAGTGGAATTCAATTCCATCCCCGGTTTCCAGTTCACACCGCTGGTGGTCGGTCTGATGGTGTCGGCGGTGATCTTGGTCATCGCCGCCATTCTCGCGTCCATTCCACCCAAACCGGAGATGAAACTTTCATTGCAAGACAAGAGTCGCGCAAGCCTCGACGCCGAACGCCGCATGTTGAAGGAACACATCGCGGACGTGGAACGCCTGCGCAAATCCGGTGAAATGTCTGGTGATGCTTACCTCGCCCGCCTCAAACGCCTGCGCAGCGACCTAGCCGAGAACGAAGCCGCTTACAAATCTGCGGGCTTCCAGGTCAAAGCTGAGACGTTCAACTGTCCCAACTGCGGCGGCACGCTAGAACTTGGCATGGATAAGTGTGAGTACTGCGGTCAGGTGATTTTGTCATAGGACTCATCTAAAGTTACGAAAACAGGTGGCATCCCTCCCTGCCACCTGTTTTTCAAAGGCTGATAAGGGATTTGTTATGGATGAAAACGAAATCAGCAAAGTAATTGTAGAATCTGCAATCGAAGTACATAAAACTCTTGGCGGACCCGGATTACTGGAGTCAATCTATCGAGACGCGTTAGCGTTCGAAATCAAGGGTCGCGGGGTCATAGTTGAAACCGAAAAACCTGTAGCGGTCAAATATAAAGGAGAAATAATCGCTGCACCTTTCAAGTTGGATCTGCTTGCCGGAGGGCTGGTCATTGTAGAATGCAAGGCGGTTCTGACATATAACCCAATCTTCGAATCGCAAACTTTGACCTATCTGCGGCTTACTGGCTTGAAATTGGGTATGGTCATTAATTTTGGACAACGGCTTGTAAAACACGGTATTCATCGAGTGGTTAATGGGCTGTAGGGAAGATCAAAACCCTTAACGCAAGGACGCGAAGACGCAAAGAAATGCTTTTTCCTTGCGCCCTTGCGCCTTTGCGTTAATCATTTGAAGATAAGCCCGGAAAATGTGCCTGAACGTAAGACGCTGGAATGGGGTATGGACGAATGCGAGAATTGCGGACAGGTGGTTTTGTCGTGAGGAATGAAGAGTGAAACGTGAAGAACTCCCGTCAGTGATGACGGGAGTTCTTTATCAACCTTCAAACTCAATACACCGGCAAATTCTTATCCACTTCCTTTGCCCAGGCGTTGATGCCGCCTTTGAGATTCTTGACCTTCTTGAACCCGGCGCTGGTCAGCAATTCAAGCGCGCGCGCGGAGCGGGTCCCGCCTTTGCAGAAGACCACCATGTCATCGGCGGAGTTCAACTCGGCGAGTCGACTCGCCAACTGCCCAAGCGGAATGTTGACCGCGTTCGGCAGGGCGGAAATTTGCAACTCGTGCGGCTCACGCACATCCAGCAATTTGAGATGATTGGTCTTGACGCGTTCGGCGAGTTCGGGGGCAGTGATATCCCAGCCTGCGCCAGCGGAACCTTCGTCGCCGTGATCGTGACCAGGCACACCACAAAACTCTTCATAGTCGATCAATTCTGTGATGTCGGCATTCGGTCCGCACACGCGACATTTGGGATTTTTCTTCAACTGCACGAAATCAAACGACATATCCAACGCGTTGTAAAGCAACAACTTTCCGATCAGCGGGTCGCCGATTCCGAGCAACACCTTCAATGCTTCCGTCGCTTGCAGTGTGCCGATCGTGCCCGGCAAAATTCCCAGCACGCCACCTTCCGCGCACGAAGGGACGAGTCCCGGCGGAGGTGGTTCGGGGAAGAGACAGCGGTAACATGGTCCCTCTTTGGCGTAGAAGACGCTCACCTGCCCATCGAAGCGGAAGATGGAAGCATACACATTTGGCTTGCCGAGAAAGACTGCCACGTCATTGGTCAGATAGCGAGTTGGGAAATTGTCCGTGCCATCGAGGATGATGTCATAATCCTTGGCGATGCGCAGCGCATTCTCAGAAGTGTACGGCTCGTTGTATACATCGATTTGAATATCGGGATTCAGATCCAACAATCTGGCTTTGGCGCTCTCCACTTTCAACTTGCCAATGCCGGATGTGCCGTGGATGACCTGGCGCTGCAAATTGGACGAATCGACCACGTCATAGTCCACGAGACCGATGCGCCCCACACCCGCCGCAGCCAGATACAAGGAAACGGGCGACCCCAACCCGCCAGTTCCCACCACTAACGCGGACGAATTCTTGAGTTTGCGTTGCCCCTCCAATCCCACCTCAGGGATCAGCAGATGACGCGAGTAGCGCAAAATTTCTTCATGATTGAGTTCAGGCAGCATCTTATCCTCCTGCAATGGACGGGATCAACATCACTCTATCGCCCTCGTTGATAGGCGTGTCCACGCCTTGCAGATCGCGGATGTTCTTTTCACCCACGAACAGATTTACGAACGGGCGCAAGTCGCCGCCTTCGTTGAACAAATGCGGTTTGATGGCGGGATATTGTGCGGTCAGGTCGGTGAGCGCTTCGGCAATGCTCGCGCCGCTCACATTGACTTCGGATTGTCCGCTGGTGTAAGCACGCAGCGGGGTTGGGATTCTCAAAACAGGCATGTATGTTGGGTCTCCTAAAGATGATTTACTAGACCTGACAGGTCCAGTGGTTATAACGTTTTCACTTGCTCCATCAATTTTTCCAGCCGCACCACTCCGTTGTTGACGTACTTCGCCGTTCCTTTTTCGTCTAACAGGAACGTGGTCGGGACGCTCATCACGCCCCACGTGCGGGCAACATCAGGATGTTCGCTCGCATCGATCTCGATGACATGAAGTTTTTCACCCAGCAGGTCAGCCAACTTTTGGAGGGCAGGTCGCTGAACTGTCTTGCAGGGAGCACAATCGGGTGTGGTAAAGTAGACGATGGTTGGCTTCTTTGGCAAGGGAGCGGGGAGCATATTTACGCTCGCACGTGCCCGGGTCAGGAGATACTGATTGATAAGCCAGTACGCGCCAACCCCAAAGAATATGATAACGACTGCGAAGCCAAAACGCAACAGGATTTCAGAATTCATGCGACGGCTCCTGCCTTTGGCTTCATGCCGGGAAAGGTATTTGCAGGCGGTTGTTTGACAAATCCTGGAACCTTCAATTGCACCAGCCAATAATACATGGCACAACCGACGCAGAATCCGCCAAACGCGTTGAGCGCAGCCAGGGCAACGACGATCCACACCAGGGTCCAGCCGAGAAGCGCCAAGCCGAGGAATAGTGCCGCCGAACCGACCGTCATGAATAGGAATCCGACAAATTGAGCGAAGCGATGCGGCTCGGGGTTGTCATCCAACACATCGGACTTCATCCATCCGCGTGGCTTGAGCAGCCTCGTGTACACGACCCCAAAGCCGGGCTTGCCAACCAGCGAGCCAAGCCCCATCGTCAGCGCCACCACCGCAGCAAGGATGGGCAGGTTGAGCACGAACGCCAGAATGTTCAACGAAATGATGATGAGTTGATTGGTCTTGAGCGCAGAGTGATCCACTTTTTGTAAGGTTTGCGATGTCATATTAAAGTCCTGTGTGATGAATTATTGAATTGAAATCTCTTCTTCTTCATACGTCGAGCGATCTTCGACCAGCCGCCATGAGCGGTGGCTGACCGTCTTGCCTTTGTCTACGCGCGAGATGATGTAAGAGAAAAACGGCTGTGCCCACTCGCGGTCATATTCGGATGGCACGTTCGGACAATCTGGATGCGAATGAAAAACGCCGATCAAATCCACACCCAATTCCATAGCCTTCATTTCTGCTTTTAGATAATCTTCAGGCGTAAACAAAAAACGGTTGTGCCGCGCCTCATCTTCGCGCGCATTGGGCAGCGACAAAATCTCCCGCACCTCGCCATTCACGCCGAGCAGAAATCCCGCTCCCTCTTCCGGGTATGCCGCTTCGACATGCCTTTCTATTCCGTTCACAAGTTCATTCGTGATCTTCAAACTCATGACGCGCGCTCCCATAAAGACTTGTCACTCAAATATTTGTAGCCCGCATCCGGGAAGACGGTCACGACCACGCCTTCATCCAAATCACGAGCGACTTGAAGCGCAGCCACCGCCGCCGCGGCGGATGAAATTCCCACGAACAGACCTTCTTCCCGCGCCAGACGAATCACCATTTCATGCGCCGCTTCGGTCTGGACCTCGAGCGGGGTCCCTGCCAGAGACTCGTCATAAATCTCAGGCTTGATGGCTGTCGGCATGTGCTTGAGTCCCTCCAGCCCATGGAAGGGCGCATCTGGCTGGAAGGCAATCGTCTTGACGTTCGGCAATTGCTCACGCAGATAGCGGCTTGTGCCCGTGAACGTCCCAGACGTTCCCAGCCCGGCGACGAAATGCGTCACCAGCTCGTTGGTCTGGCACAGAATTTCCGGTCCTGTACTGCGATAATGCGCCTGCCAGTTGGCAGGGTTATTGTATTGATTGGCATACCAATATTGGTCGGGATTCTCCGCTGCCATTTCACGCGCTTTTAAGATCGCGCCATCCGAGCCTTCCAGCGGATCGGTCAATACCAATTCCGCGCCGAGGGCTTTGAGGATGGAGATCCGCTCTGCGCTGGCACTGGCTGGCACCGCCAACGTGACCGGGATTCCCAGCGCCGCACCAAACGTGGCATACGAAATGCCCATATTGCCGGAGGTCGAATCAAGCAGGCGTTTGCCGTTTCCCAAATCACCATTGATGATGGCATTCTGGATGATATTCAACGCGGGTCGGTCTTTGACCGAGCCTCCCGGGTTGAACCATTCGGCTTTGGCAAAAACCTTCACTCGTGGCGACAGGTTGCGGGTCACGCGCTGAAGCGGAAGCAGGGGCGTATTGCCTACATGATAGGCAAGGCTGTCCATCGGAATGGTATTGGATTCAGTTAATCGAAAGTCTAGTAAGGTCATGGTTTCTCTTAAATCAAAAGCAGTCAACGGACAAACAAAAAGACGGCGAACAAACGCCACACGCTGCAAATTCGATGCACGCGGGGGTCGCTCTACCGTCTGGGAAGTCCGTTGACTGCGGAAACTATTCGCTCAGGCGGTGGCTACGAGCCCCGCCCAAGACACAAGCAATAAGAAGAATTTTTCATAGGTACCATATAGATTGCGTCTATTTTATGAATCTTACCGATTTTGTCAATATAAATATTCACAAAATATTAACCTCCCGCGGCAGAAGCCATCAGGATGACCTTGGCATCGTTGCCCAGCGGCGTTTCCATGCCGCTCAGGTCGCGAACATGCACTCCGTTGACAAAGATATTGAAATGTCGGCGCAGACCGCCCTTCGCATCGAATAGATGCGGTTTGAGCGCCGGATACCGCAAAAGGATGTTCTCCAGCAATTCGGCAACAGTGGAACCATGCATCTCGAACTCCGCTTGGTTTTCCACATAGTATTTCATCATGGCGGGAAATTTAACGGTTGGCATGGCGGGTATTTTAATCCAGTTATTGAAATCGCCTGAAAAACTCCTATAATGGATATATTTCATCAGAGGAGATTCGCATGGCTCAATACAAGGTAATCGCAGGCACATTCCACGTCAAAGGCTTTCAACCCGATGGTGACTCGATCCGCTTTCAGGCAAACAAGCCCGAGCATTGGGATTTCTTCCAATGGGGCAGCGACAGCGAAAAGAACACCAAAAAGAAACAACTGCGCGTGGAAGCCATCGATGCGATGGAAACCCACTACGCGGGTTATCACCAGCCGCGTCCGTTTGCACTCGCCGCGCTCGAATCCCTGCTCGAACTGATCAACATCAAAAATGTGACCTACAGCCTGAGCGTAACCCAGATCGTGGATGCGGACGATGGCAAAGCGGGCTTCATTGCCTCGGCGGATATCGACCGCTTCGGACGACCCGTGAGTTATCTCTTCCCCAAGTCAGTCAAACTCACCGACGGCGCCATCCTGGACTCATCCACACTGCCGGTGGAAAAATCCATCAACTTTCAACTCGCCCGCGAGGGATTGGTCTACCCCACCTTTTACACCACCACCGACCGTACCTTTGCCGAAAAGATCCGCGCCGTGGTGGCGCGCGCCCGTACCACCAAACGTGGATTGTGGTCCATTGACCGTACCAGTGATTTTGCTCTTTGGGATGTGCGCACCATCCAGGAAGATCTCCTGTTGCTGCCGAAACTCTTCCGCCGCCTCGTCAGTTTCTTCGACAACTACGCCGATTTCGGCAAACTGGAGGAATACATGAAAAAGCAGCGGGATAACCTTGTCCTTTGGGACGGCACAAAACACAGGTCTCTTGCAGATTTGATGACCTTTTCCGGCAGGCGCATTCAAATGAAAACTCCCGTGGAAGATATTCTGTTTAATCCCAAGTGACTTGAAAAACAGACCTCTTTTATTTGAATAAAAAATCCCGAAGACATCTTCGGGATTTTTTGGTATTGACGATTGGTCTTACTCTTCCTTCTTGGCTTCCATTTCCTTCTTGTGAGCCTCGATGATCGGAGTTGCAATATGTGTCGGCACGGTGTCGTAGTGATCGAATTCCATCGTGAAGTAACCGCGCCCGCCGGTAATGGAGCGGATCTGCGTGGTGTACTTGAGCATTTCCGCCATCGGCACATGCGCAATGATGGTGGTACTGCCACGCTCGGTTTCGGTGCCTTGCACACGTCCACGGCGGGTATTGAGATCGCTCATCACATCACCCATGTACGAATCGGGCACCGTGACGCGCACATTCACAATCGGCTCAAACAACACCGGACCCGCTTCCGATACGGCAAGTTTGAAGGCTTCACGCCCGGCAATTTCGAACGCCACCGGCTTCGAATCCACTTCGTGTTCCTTGCCGTCGTAAACGGTTACTCGCACATTGTTCATCGGGTAGCCCGCAAACGCGCCTTTTTCCATCGTGGCGCGAATGCTCTTTTCGATGGGCGGCAGGTAGGAGCGGGAGAGGTTCATGCCCACCAGCGCATCCACAAATTCAAAGTCGCCTTCCATGTACGGCTCAATGCGCAGATGTACTTCGCCGAACTGACCCGCGCCGCCGGACTGTTTCTTATGACGATACTGCGCCTGGGCTTTTCGCGTAATTCCTTCGCGATAGGGGATCTTCGGTTCATGTGTGACAATGCCCACCTGGAATTTTGCCTGTGCGCGGTGGATCGCCACATCGATATGCTGGTCACCCATGCCTTGCAGCACAGTTTCATGAGTCACGTTGTCGTTGTGCCAGGTGAGGGTCATATCCTCTTCGCACAAGCGGGTTAGGGTGGCAGAGATCTTTGCGGCATCTGCCTGCGTCTTTGGCTGGATGGCAACGCGATACAGCGCCGCCGGATAGGCAGGTTTGGCAACCGTCAGCGGATGCCCCTTCTCGCAGAAGGTGTCACCGGTGGCGGTTGCTGTCAATTTTGAGACCGCGGCAATATCGCCCGCATGGACAACCTTCGTGGCAATGGCTTCCTTGCCGCGCTGGAAGTGCAGCCCCGCCATGCGCTCATCTGCGCTTTTGTTCTGGTTCCATACATGCGCATCTGCCTGAATGGAGCCGGAGAGTACGCGGAAGTAGGTCATCCTGCCCACGAACGGATCCGCCGTTGTCTTCCAAACGTATGCAGCCAGCGGGGATTGGTCGGAGGGTTTCAATTCCTCGTCGCCATCCTTGCCTTGAGCAATACGCTTCACGGCGTGAACCGGGGAAGGCAACAGGTCAATGATGTCGTTGAGCAGGGCAACCGCGCCGATTTGGTGAGCACCGGCGGCGCAGAAGACCGGGACAAAACTTCCAGCGTAGATGACATCTTCGAGGCCACGAACCATTTCCTCGTCTGAGAGAGAACCGTTCTCGAGGTATTTTTCCATCAATTCGTCTTCGCCCTCGGCGGCGGCTTCCACGAGGTCAAAATGTGCCTTGTCTGCGGCTTCTTTTAACTCGGCGGGGATCTCAGCGGTGGTCTTGCCATCACCCAGGTATGATTTCATGCCGATGATGTCGACCACGCCTTTGAATTCGTGCTTCTCGCCGATCGGCAAGTGGACCTGGATGGCGCGCTTGCCGTGCATCTTCACGAACTCATCAATCTGGGCGTAGACTTTTTCAAAGTCGGCATTGTCACGATCCATCTTGTTGACGACGATGAAGCGCGGCAGGTTGAACTGGTCGGCGTAGCGCCAGGCAAGTTCGGTGCCAACTTCGATGCCCGCCACGGCGTCCACTAAAATAACCGCGCCATCTGCCACACTCAAGGCGGAAACCATTTCGCCTACAAAGTCGGTGTAGCCCGGCGCGTCCAAAACATTGATCTTATGATCGCGATGCTCTACGGGGATTACGCTCGTGTAAATGGATATTTTTCTTCTGTGTTCCTCGTCATCGTAATCGGAAATCGTTGTCCCATCCTCTACCTTGCCCAGGCGGGTGGTGGCTCCCGTAACGTGCAGAAATGCCTCCGCAAGCATGGTCTTCCCTGCCCCCCCGTGCGAAACCAACGCAATATTGCGAAGAAACTCGGTGGTATACTCTTTCATCGTAAAAAAAGCCCTTCCTGTAAGTTATAGGATGTCAAGCAGGTTGCGTGATTGTAAAAGAACTCAAATGAATTGTCAAAGTGTGTAGCGTCACCCATTAATTATGACATTTAAGACTGGCTTATCGAGGTTTTCGCAGACGACATGCTGAACGAATATTCCTTTATCACGTTTTCAGCGGGGTTCATCATCATCGCAGGCATCATCCTGCTCACAAACAAGCCGAAATGGAACGATTATCTGGCGTTCGGGGTGATCGTGCTGGCGCTGTTCACCGCCTGGAGCCTTGTCCATCCGCGCCAGACCCCGCTCATGGACGACGCCAAAGAAGTGCAGGCAATGATCGGCGCGGGCAAACCCGTGCTGCTGGAATTTCAATCACCCTACTGAATTAACTGTGTTGCGATAAAGCCCGTCGTGGACGAGCTCGAAGACGAAATCGGCGATGATCTCCTCATCATCCGCCTCAATATTCAGGAACAGGTCGGCATGGAACTCGCGCCTGTGTACGGCTTTGAATTCACACCCACTTTCATTTACTTCGATCCACAAGGAAACGAAATATGGCGCACGGTCGGCGAATTCGATCCGCAGCGCGTGCGCGACACCCTCGATCCATGAAGAATCTCCTCCGCAGACTAACATTCAATTCCACCTATTTATTCGGGACCCCGCCCTGGGATAGCGGCATCACGCCGCCCGAACTCTACGACTTCATCGCCAGCCACCCCGCCGGTCGTGCCATCGACATCGGCTGCGGCACAGGCACGAACGTTATCACGCTGGCGAATGCGGGATGGCAGGTCACCGGGTTCGATTTCGCCTCACGCGCCGTCGGTATGGCACAGCGCAAGATCAAAGAGGCAAATCTCACCGCCACCGTTTTTTGGGATGACGCCACCCAAATGCGCAACGTCCGCGGGCAATTCGACCTCGCGCTCGACATCGGCTGCTTTCATGGCATCGAAAACAAAACCGATTATCTCACCCACCTGACGCGCATCCTCGCCCCGGGCGGATTCTGGCTGATGTATGGATTCTTCAAACCCCAACCGCTTCAAACCGGACCCGGACTTGCGGATTCAGACCTGGAACTGATCCAAAGCCAAAACCTGACCCTCACCTCACGCAAAGACGGCTTCGACCGGCGCGAACTTCCGTCGGCGTGGTTTTTGTGGCAGGCAGGCTCATAAGGCTTTCCATGAAAATCCTCTTCCTGTTTCTCGATGGCATCGGCTTGGGCGAAGACAACCCGGAGACCAATCCTTTCCTGCACGCCAAAATGCCATACCTCGAATCACTGTTGGGCGGCAAAAAACTGACAAAAAGCGCCACGCCATTCGAAAACGACCTGATCTCCCTGCAAGCGGTTGACCCCAACCTCGGCGTGAAAGGGCTGCCGCAGTCTGCCACAGGGCAAGCCGTTTTATTGACCGGCATTAACATCCCCGCCGAACTCGGCTATCACTACGGTCCCAAACCCAACCCGGAGGTCGCTCAATATCTCAATGGTGCGACGCTCTTCTCCAAAACTATCCACTCTGGGAAAAAGACCGCCTTGCTCAACGCGTATCCCCCGCGCTATTTCGATGGCATCGACTCTGGAAAACGGTTGTATTCGTCCATTCCGCTTGCGTTGACCAATGCAGGTATCCCTCTTTTCACAGAAAAAGATTACTACGCGGGAAACGCCCTCTCCGCTGACTTCACCGGCGAGGGCTGGCATACTTTCCTCGGCTTCCCCGATGCGCCTCTCTTCGAGCCGGAAACTGCCGGTTCAAAACTCGCCGACCTTGCTCGTCTGTATGACTTTTCCTTCTTTGAATACTGGGCAAGCGACTATGCCGGTCACAAACAGGATATGGAGTGGGCTGTAAAACAACTTGACGTACTCGACGGCGTTCTAAAAGGTCTGCTCACAAACTGGGATACTTCCGACCTGGTCTTGCTCACCTCTGATCACGGTAACATGGAAGACCTCGGCACGCGCAAGCACACACCTGCACAAGTCCCGTTAATACTCTTTGGGGAGAAAAAAAAACGAGACGCCTTTGCAGATGTCTCGGACTTGACAGGGATCGCACCAGCCATCAGTAAATTGCTTCCTCTCAGTTAAACTACCCTTTTTCTATTTCCATGCATCCAAAAACTGTTTCGCGAGCAGCGAGAGCTCACGGTCGGTGCGATCTACAGCGACCGATTGCAACGCCTGTCTTGCGCGGTCATCCTGCAACCCTCCAAGCGACACGATCACCTGCCTTCGGACGATCCGTTCAGGGTCGTTCAATCGCTCGACCAACAAAGGAGTGACGCGCACATCTTGAATGCGCCCCAGCCCAAGGGCGGCGTGCTCGCGTACTGCTGCTTCGGGATGACGCAACGCTTCTTGCAGGACCTCGACAGCGGGTGCGCCAAATTGTGCCAGTGCCTCCGCTGCGGCTTGACTCACTTCG
Source organism: Anaerolineales bacterium UBA2395 (assembly GCA_002343775.1). Classification (GTDB taxonomy): domain Bacteria; phylum Chloroflexota; class Anaerolineae; order Anaerolineales; family Villigracilaceae; genus Villigracilis. Next base: position 63,566 of record DDSH01000023.1, on the reverse strand, counting down.
TGATGCAGGTCATACAATGCCATACCCAGTTCTTCAACGGCGCGGATATCGCGCAGGTTTCCGAGGATCGTGGCGGCGAATTTTCGCACAGTCCCTTCGCGGTCACCCAACGCCTCGATCAACGGTTCAACAACCGGCTCGCCCATTTTCTCAATGGCAGCCAACAGGTCACGAATGGATTGCTCCCTCTCATACCACCAAAACGAGTCGCGCAGCGATTCCATCAAGAATGGGATCGCTGCCGGGTGGCGCGTCTCTCCCAGTGACTTCGCCGCTGCCTGCCGAACTTCGATCTTTGGGTCATCGAGCAGCACGTTCGCCAGTTCGTCAAATGTGGATGGGTCTTTGAATAGTCCCAAAGCAGCACACGCCGCAATACGGACTTCATCTTCCCTGTCTTTTAACGCACCAAGCAGCGGTTCAATGGCACGCTCATCGCCAATCTGCCCCAATGCAATTGCCACGCGCGACCGAACGGTGAAGTATTCCCCGCGCAGGGCTTCGAGAAGGGCGGGCACAGCGGTTTTATCTTTGTTGAGGGAGAATATCTCAGCGATGCGCCCGCGAACCAGCGGATGGGCTGAGTTCAGGGCGTTTGCCATCAAGGGAGAGGCGGCAGGGATTCGGACGAGAAGATGCTGATAGATCGGGATCATGCTCTCGTCGTGAGTCTGAAGCGCCTCTAACAATGGCGGGACGGCATCCACTCCCAAGCGCGTCAGTTCCTGGGCGGCACGGTCTCGTCGGGTCATATCCGTTAGAAGGGGGATCAGTTTTTTCGCTTCGCTTTGTTTCGAGCCAGTCAGCCAATTCATAAGAACATTTTACAATGAAAGCGGGGGTAAAAAAAGCGGCGGCGGGTATAATCATGAAATTGTTTTATTTCGCCCCGAAGGAGAGTGTATGCAAACACAGAGAAATTTTCTGTTTGCGGCTGCGGTTTTGGTATTTTCGATTTTGGGGTGTAATTTACCCAACCTGGAAAGCGCGGAAGCAACGAGGGCGACCGCCACGATGATGGAAGCGCCGGTAACGATCATCGTTATCGTCGAAGAAACAGCCACAGCTACACTCACCCCAACCGAGACGCCGATTCCGTTCACGCCAACACCAGATACTCCACCGGAGATTACGCTTTCGAAAAACTCCAATTGCCGGGCGGGTCCCAACAACCGTTATAACATCATCGACCAGATCACACAGGGGAAGGTGCTGCCAGTGGTCGGGCGCAACGAGGATAATACCTGGTGGCAAGTGGTCAATACCACAAACCGCGAATGCTGGATATTCAATGAGAATGCCTTGCCGAATATGGATCTTAGTTTTGTGTCGGTTGGAGAGGCGCCGCCGCTGCCCGTTGCGCCGCAGGGGTTTCAGGTGGTGGATCAATTGTGCCAGCCGGGAGCAAATCAATTTTCTGTGACGGTGCGCTGGTCGAGCGGCGGTGGAGATGTGTCGGCATACCGGATCTATCGAGATGGAAAGCGCGTCATCGAGGTGAAGCCGGATAAGTTCAACTATAAAGATGTTAATGCGCCGCTCAACAAAAACCTGACCTATGAGATCGAAGCCATTAATGAAAACGGTGCTTCGGAGAGAGCGATTCAGATCGTACCAGCATGCAAATAATTCACTTATAAGAACACAGCCGACCAGAAGAGGTCGGCTGTGTTCTTATTAAATATGTAGTTGGGGTTTATCGGAGGATGGCTCCCCAATCGTCCCGCAGTAGATTACCGAGGACTTTATCAGGCTCGCCTTGCGCAGGCAGGACATCGCCATCGGGTTCGAGGTAGAGCCAGGTTTTCCCTGCGCCCTGCGGAACGTCGTCATCCACGGTTTCGATGGAGACAGGGTTGGCAGTGGAGTATGGCACGGGCAGGTCCCAACGCAGGTTTAGCATCAGAGATTGGGCGATGCTTTGCAATTCAAGGGTTTCATCCACAAGGTGGTCTTCAGCGGCGCTGAGGGAGATGTTCTCCACGCCGAGATGGGCGGCGCGTTCGAGGATCTTCGCGGCTCTGGCGACATTGTCTTTGTTGATGGTGAGATGAACGGTCAGAAAAATATCCTGCGGAATGATGATCTCGATGGCATCCCACGAGCGCGGGTCATCGGGCTGGAGAATGAGCATGATGTGATCCAAGCCGGTTTGCAGGAGAGTTTCGAAATACGCCCGCTCGGTCAGTTTCAAGCCATCGGTGAGCAAGCCGCAAACCTGACCATTCTTTTCGGCGTGGGCAATGAGCAAGGGCAGGTCTTCGCGCAGGGTGGCTTCGCCGCCGGTGAAGACGATATGCGGGACGCCCGCCTGCCAGGCTTTGTCCATGATCGTCATCCACTCTTCCGTGGTGAGTTCGCGTTCCACGCGCTTGACGGGGGCATAGTCGGCGTGAGTCCCTTCGGGCAGGCGATAGGTGACGGCGCAATCCAGCCGCAGGGTGGCTTCGGCGGAATGGGGCTGCGCCCGTTCCAGGTCGAGGAAGGAAGCGGGATCCAAATCGGGAGTGGCTATGAGGGCATGAATCCGTTCGACAAAGTGATTGAAATCTTCAAGCGCCATTTTTCGATTGACCCGATAACGGTCTGCGATCTGTTTGGCGGCTTCTTCGGGAGCCGTACCTTTGATGAAGTGAAAGGCGTATTCGGCGGCGGTGGGGTTGAGTTGCAAGACGGTGGCGGCATTGAGGATAAGAATGCCGGAGCCATCCTTTTGCAGGCGCAGGTGAATGCGAATGGGTTTTTCATCCTGCATGGTTTGCATGTGATGCAACCCTTCGGGTAAAGGTTTGGTTTTCGTTAGGAATTTTTGCAGGATGTTCATGAGGTTCTCCTATGGTCCCGCTTTTGCGAGGTCTTGAACGAAGAAGAGGTAGAGGTAGCCGATCAACAGAACCACCCAGCCAATGAGTTCGGCTCGTTCCATCAGACCTTCCCACGATAGCGAGAAATTATCCTTGATGGTTTCGACGATGTTCTCAAGGTTGTCCAGTTTGTTCTTGACGTTTTCTTTCCAATCCTTGAGGTAGAGCTGTTCATGGATGGCTTCGTACAGGTCGGCGGTGTACCAGTCGCCGATTAAAAGCATGTTCTGTTCGGCGCGTTCGAAATCGAGCATGATCTCGAGTTTGTGTTCAGCGATCTGGCGAATGAGTCCGCGGGTGGGACGCGGGCGTTTTTTAGTGCCAAAGAATGTGTCCCGGATCTTGTCCAGCATGTCTTCGATGGTCTGGTCCAGCATGCGGTAACGCAAAAGTTGATAATTGCCGATCTTCAATAATGCAATATCAGACTGGTAATCGGCGTTCGGGGCAATGATGACCGCGCCTTCCCAGTCCACCACGGTCATTTCGGCTGCCGAGTAGTGGACACGCGCCTGCAGAATCTCTTCGATCTCCACCTTATCGAACGTGTCGCGCTGCGAGCGGATAAAGGCGGCAATGGATGTGGCGTTCTTATGCAGCCATTTGTCCGGCGACGGCTTGGTGTGCTGCACCAGCAGAATGCCGTATTCTTCGTACATGCCGCTTTGACGGTGGACTTCCGGAACGTACCGACTTTGCAAGGCATTTTGGATTTTCAATCGGTTCTTCAGCACCGAGGCATCGAACGGGTCTTCGAGATCATACCGGCATTCGACCATTTGCACCTGGTCGTCATAGCGCTGGCGGGTGACGGCGACAGCATAGCCCTCGACAACTACCGTCTCCTCGCCGAGAGTGACAAGGTCAATATCCACGGGTTTGAAGTAGGGCGCATCTTTCAGACCCGTGAATTGTTCATGCGACGGAGCCTTGCCCTCTGCCGAATCAGGGAACGCGATCAAGTAACAGATTTCCATGTGAATAATCCTAAAGTAATGAGATACTTTAGTGTAGCACAGGTAAACCAACTCCATTTTCAAGGCGATGGTTCTCAAATTGCAGCGGACAGCCTCCGCCGCATTCCGCCACAACAGGGCAGGTCTCGCACTTGAAAGGCAGGTTCTGCCGCTCGCGCAACTGAACAGACAGATTATGATTCCAGATCGAATCCCATGAGTCGTTCAGGAAGTTTCCGAGCGGATGATAGTAGGACTGACACGGCAAGACGTTGCCGTTCGATTCGATGCACATGCTGTACAACGAGGCAGTGCAGCCCTTCACACCGAGGTTGTGCGCTGTCGGGTCGAATTTGCAGTATTGGGTCGGCGTGTACCAGATGAGTTTTTGACCACGTGCGGCAGTCTTCTGGACGGCGGTATCGAGGATGGGCTGTAGTTCGCTTTCGTCCAAGCCGGTGCCGACGGTCAGCCCCTGCCCGGAGTAGATGAGCGCGTTCAAGCCTATGGTCGGGACGCCCAAATCTGCCAGAAAGTCGAGCGTGGCAGGAATGGTATGGACGTTCGTCCGCAACATGGTGGTGTTGGTCATCACGTACAGCCGCGTCTTGAGGACATTATTCAACCCTGCAATCGTTTGACGGAAGGCGCCTTTGGCACGCATCATATCATCGTGGATCTCAGGCGCGCACGATTCGACCGTGATTTGCACATGGTCGAGACCGGCACCCACCAGTTTTTTGACGTAATTCATATCCATCAGCCGGCGGGCATTGGTGTTCAATCCGGTGATCTGTCCGTTCGCTTCGGCATGTTGGATGAGCTCGGGCAGGTCGTCGCGCAGCGTCGCTTCACCGCCGGTAAAAACAATATGGGGTACACCCAAAGCCCAAAGTCCATCAATGGCGCGCTTCCATTCATCGGTGGAAAGTTCGGGGAAATTCCGTTCGCGGGCATTGTAGCAGTGGGCGCAATCGTTGTTGCAGCGATAGGTCAGCGCCAGGTCCATGCGGTAGGGCGCAGACGGGCGTGAACTGAACGGCATGGTGGTGTCCAATTCAAGTTCATGGATGGGACAAGCACCATCGGGTCTGATCAACTCTTCAAATTGAAAGAGGAAAGAAGAAAGATCAGACTCGGCTTGTTTTCGCGACACCGAAAAACGTGAACGCAACGCCTTTACCCTTTCTTCTTCTGACGTTCCCTCCAAAATCAACCATGCCATAAATGCAGCGGTGGGATTCAAATGCATGACGCTGTTGGCATTGACGATCAACGTACCATGACCATCCTCCTCCATGCGCAAATGGATGCGCGACTTCTCGTGCTCGGTCTGGCGGATGTAATGATATAGACCTGATCTTGGCATTGCAATTTTCGATTGACGATTGAACAGTTCCGTTAATAAAGCCATGTTTTCCTCAGACACCAATGTACCCATCAATCAACTACCATCAATTTTCAAGTTCTATCTTCCGCCGCCCGCGCAGGCGCAGGCGCAGCCCGCACAGGCACAAGCACAGGCACAGCCGCCACCGCTTCGTCCGCCGCGTGAACCAGAGGAGGAGGTCTTCGGCATTGGATTGGTGGTGTTCGTCACTCGTTCGGTAAAGGTGTTGATATTGCCGACCACTTTTTGCGAGAAGGTCTGCACGCCCGTCACCATTTGGGCGGCGAAGTCTGCGCCGGGCAGCGCTGTGGATGGAGTCGGTGTGGAGGAAGGCATATTGAATGTAGGCGTTGCGGTTCCTCCCGTCGAAGCGGGGCGAAATGTCGGGTCGTAGCGCCCCCACCAGGTCGGGACGAAGACCGGTCCGCGAAAGACGCGGCGCGTGCGGTCATCGTAATCCTTGTCCAGCATGGTCCATTCGAGCGCCTCGTCGAATTTCTGACTTTTAACTTCGGGCGTTTCCGCCGCCTCGACCATCGCCCAAGCCTTTTCGGTAATGGACTTGTAGTACGCCACGGTCTCCTTGCGGCTAAACCCTTTTAGTTTTTCAGAAAGGGTCTTCACCAGCCGCACCATCATATCCTGCAAGGCTTTCTGGCGTTCCCTGCCCGGTTTTTCCTTGAATGCGGTCAGGAAATCTTTTTCATAGGCATGGAGTTTTTCCGGCAACGGCTCGACCGCCCGGATCTCCAACGGTTCGCGTTTGACCACGCTGGCGACGTCTTTCTTGAGCAAGCCGAACAGGATCATCGTCATTACTTTATCGAGCGGCTGTTCCAGCAAAAGCGCCGCTTCGACGGCGGTCAGCCCGCGTTTGATGCCATGCCCTTCGATGGAGATCTTCGGCGGCAGGTATTGCAGTTTGCGCCTGCGGTTGCCAATGGCGGTCAACGTGGGAATGCCCAAAAAGATAAAACCAAAACAACAGAAGAAAAGGATCATCCCCAATGTATCTTCGTCGATCAGCGGAGCGGGCGGCGGGACGTAGATCGCCTCTGCCGGGACGTACGCACGCGGGAACGAAGCGCCAAAGCCGTAATAACTGGACGAATCTGCGTTGGGTGAATACCAGGTATAGGTGATGTTGCCATTCGCATCAAAGCCGGTCTGCGGCTCAGACGGGAACTCACTCGGGGCGTTATGCCAGCGCGGCTCATCAGGCTGCACACCGGGCGGCAGGTGATAGACCACGGTGTAATCCGTGACGCCGGTCACATATTCCGACCCGAACCAGGTCGGCGCAAAGACGGCGCTGGCGTATGCCTCATCCTGCGAATCTGCATATAGAACATTCCGAAGACCGGGGATAAAAACACGCACGATTCCCGTACCACCGGCAGGAATGGTCTTGTTGCCCATCACAACCGCAACACCCGAACCGCTCCCGGCGTAGTCAGAGGTCGACACACTGACAGGAACCCCATCCACATCGGCGCGCACCTCCGAAGCGGAAAACGTGAAGTTGGGCGTGCCCACATCCACGAAGTCGATGGGATGCGAGTTGGGCAGGTTGGTAAAGACCCAGTTGTACTCCACATCCATTGTGCCATCCGATTGCCAATAGACATGCACAACGGTCTGGTTAACTTCAAATAAATAAGGAAGGTCTTGCGCAAAAACGTGTGTGACCGCCCCCAGCGCAAGCGCAACGATCACCAAGCTGATGAGAAATCCTCTCGTCATGAAATCTCCAATCGCAAATCGTCAATTCAAAACCACGAGCCGTCTTACCACTTCGGTTCTTCCGTCAGTTGGTATGCCGTGCCGCAGAACGGGCATTCCACCGTCGGCGCACCCGCGATCATCTTGACGTTATCCGCTTTGAGGCTGCCGCCGCAGTTGCGACACTTCATCTGTTCGACTTTCGTCTGACCGGGCAGATCGATCTTGTAGGTGATATTGTCGCCTCCGGCCGGACCTTTGGCTGCTGCGCGGACAATGAGCAGGATGCCGCCGCCGAGGAAGAGTCCGCCCACGACGGCGAAACCAATTCCAAACCCAAGCCATGAGGCGCTGCCCTGCGCCGACGTGGAGCCGATAATATTCAAAATCCCATATCCGAAGAGACACAGACCGATCAAAAGCAATATCCCCGCACCGACGTACAGGAAGGTTTTGTTACCCATGTTGAATCGTCGCTCCTTAATTAAAAAGGGACCCTAAAGGTTTCCCTGCCCTCCCCGCCACCCATGTGACGAGAAACCCTTTACATAAATGAAACCTTCAGGGCCTTATGAAAAAAGTGTAGCATTTTCATTCGATTCCGGCATGTGACTTTCGTCTATTAATCATCCTGTATTTGTCCAATTCCTGTCACCGGGAATTGCATTTATACTTGGAAAGCCAAGGAATCACTCGCGCAATCGCTTGTGCATAAGGACATTAAAATGACCATTCAAGAACAATACAAAAAGTGGCAGGAAAATACACTCAAGAAGTCGTTGGATAAGTTCAAGGAGCGCAGGGAACGCTTTGAAACGAGCGCAGGGATCGAGGTCCCGCGTGTGGCGCTGCCCAAGAACGATGACAAGGAATACGAATCAAAATTAGGATTCCCCGGAGAATATCCCTTTACACGCGGAGTACAGCCGACGATGTACCGCTCGCGCTTTTGGACGATGCGGCAGTATGCGGGCTTTTCCACGGCGGAAGAATCGAATAAGCGGTATCGCTATCTGCTCGGGCAGGGACAGACCGGCTTGAGCGTGGCGTTCGACCTGCCGACACAGATCGGCTACGACGCCGACGACCCGATCGCGCAAGGCGAAGTGGGCAAAGTGGGCGTTTCGATCTCTTCCATCAAAGATATGGAGCAGTTGTTCGACCAGATCCCTTTGGAAAAAGTTTCCACGTCCATGACCATCAATGCGCCCGCGGGAGTGCTGCTGGCGATGTATATTGCCGTGGCGAAACGCCAGGGCGCGGACATGAAGCAGCTGCGCGGCACGATCCAGAACGACATCTTGAAGGAATACGTGGCGCGCGGGACGTACATCTTCCCGCCGCAGCCTTCGATGCGGTTGATCACAGACATTTTCCAGTTCTGTTCCAAGGAAGTCCCGTTCTGGAATACGATCTCCATTTCGGGCTATCACATCCGCGAAGCGGGTTCGACCTCGTCTCAGGAAGTGGCGTTCACGCTTGCGAACGGCATTGCCTACGTGGAAGCCGCGCTCAAGGCGGGTTTGAACGTGGACGATTTCGCCGGTCAACTCTCGTTCTTTTTCAATGCGCACAATAATTTCCTCGAAGAAGTGGCGAAGTTCCGCGCGGCAAGACGCTTATGGGCAAGGATCATGCGCGAACGTTTCAAGGCACAGAAGCCGTCTTCATGGCAGTTGCGTTTCCATACCCAGACGGCAGGCTCGACGCTCACGGCACAGCAGCCGGAGAATAACGTCGTGCGTGTGACCATTCAGGCGTTGTCTGCCGTGCTCGGCGGGACGCAGAGCCTGCACACCAACAGCATGGATGAAGCCTTGTGGCTGCCGACCGAGAAATCGGTCCGGGTGGCGCTGCGCACCCAGCAGATCATTGCATACGAATCGGGCGTGGCGGACTCCATCGATCCGCTGGCGGGTTCGTATCTGATCGAACACCTGACCGATGAGATCGAGAAAGGCGCGCAGGAGTACATCGCCAAGATCGATGAGATGGGTGGGGCGATGCAAGCCATCGAACGCGGTTATATGCAAAACGAAATTCAGAACGCGGCGTACGCGGCGCAGCAAGCCATCGAGAAGAAGGAACAAGTGATCGTGGGTGTCAATCAATTCACCACCGATGACGCTCTTACCCTGGAGCGTTTGAAGGTGGATACGTCCATCGAGTTGGGTCAGCGCGAGAAGTTGAAGAAGTTACGAGAGAATAGAGATCAGGGAAAAGTGGAGCGATTGCGCGGACGTTTGATCGCCGCCGCACAAGGGACGGAGAACCTGATGCCGCTCTTCATCGAATGTGTGGAGAATGACATGACCCTCGGCGAGGTTTGCAATACGTTGCGAGGAATATGGGGCGAGTACGTGGCGGAAGGATTCTAGTAAAAATATCATAAAGGAAATGGTAAAGAACTAAGAACATGAAGAACTGGGAATATTTGTATGCACTCGCTGAAAACAACGAGGTTGTTGAAGTAAATGGCGCTGTGATAGGCACTGCGCTGAGAGGTTTTGTCACCACCTATGCAGGCAGACCAACCCTGACCGACTTTCTAAACCAATCTGGACAGGAAGGCTGGGAACTGGTTGGGACGAGCCCCATGGGAGAGGTTGGGGACACCTTGCGACTCATTTTCAAGAGACCGAGTAATTAATAAGGTCAACACAAAAGAGACAGTCACTTCGCAGGTGACTGTCTCTTTTATATTTACAATATCTTTCTATTTACTGGCAGGCAAAAGCAACAAGATGATCGCCCACGCGCTCGGCATTGCCGAACGCACCGTCGAATTCCACCTGAAGAACATCTACGCCAAGTATCAGGTCAACTCCAGAATGGAACTGGCGCTGCGCCTGCGGGAATCCACAGTTGCGGGCTGGGTTTTTTACAGTGTCTTTCTATATATAATAGAACCACCCTTGGAAAGGAAACCAATATGACACCTTCACATCCACTCAGTAAACGCGAACAGGACGTGGTCGATCTTTTACTGGCAGGCAAAAGCAACAAGATGATCGCCCACGCGCTCGGTATTGCCGAACGCACCGTCGAATTCCACCTGAAGAACATCTACGCCAAGTATCGGGTCAGCTCACGCATGGAACTGGTGCTGCACTTGAGGCAATCCACAGTTGCGGGCGCGGGCGAAGGCAGCGAAAATGGCGGCGGGTCCAGTCCATGGAACTGGGCTACATCCACCTTCCAAGAAGCCGTTACTCGAATCGGCAAGGAGAAAGAAATGAACAAGTCCACACCCGTCACCCCGCCCGACCGCGCAGAACCCATGACCTTTCAGGAATCCCTCCGCGTGTGCTTCGTCAAATTTGCAGATTTTACCGGTCGCGCCTCGCGCCCCGAATTCTGGTGGTTTGCCCTCTTTGTGCTTCTCCTCACCTCGGCATTCACCTACATCAGCGAAACCGCCGGCAGCATCTTCCTCATCGCCATCCTGCTGCCCTTTCTGGCGGTCGGCGCCCGCCGCCTGCGTGATGCCAACTACAGCGCATGGTGGTTACTGGCACTGCTCATCCCGGTCGGCGGTATCGTCATCCTCGCATCCCTCTGGGCAATGCCGACCGCGAATTCCTTGTCAGAAGAGTCGCAGCCAGCCTAAAGAATCCCGCTGCCCGTCTCCTCCAACCTCACGAACCGGATTAAAAAAACAACCGCCTCTTTCTTCGGGGCGGTTGTTTCATCTCTCAGGAACGGATCCTGACGTTCTTCTTGATCTTCACCCCCGCAGATTGCAACGCCTCCATCAAGTCTTCGTCGATGCCGTGCAAGCGGATATCGAGGATCTGCTCGAGCGTGAGGTCTTCGCCCAGTTTTTCGCGCACATCACGGATAAAACGTGGCGTGACATGGTGAATGCTGAGTTCCACCAGGTGTTCCACATCCACCCCTTTGAAGCCCATGTCCAGCACTTCGCGCACGAACTTGGGGCTGACGTTATGGATCTTCAGTTCCTCGAGATCGTCCACGCTCAAACCTTTCAGCCCGGCTTCCACCATCGAGCGCACGTAATGGACCGAAACACCCTGGTTGACAAGGTCAACATACTCGTCTACAGAGAGGTCTTTGAAGCCCAGATCGCGCATGGCGGCGATAAGTTCCGGTTTGACATCGTGATTGGCGAGTTCCACCAGATCGTCCACATCGAACCCGTCAAAGCCGAGGGCGCGCAATTCGGCGATGAATTTCGGCGAAACATCGTGATTGGCAAGTTCCACCAGTTCATCCACGTCCAATTCTTTCAGACCGAGGTCGCGTAATTCCGCCACGAAACGCGGCGATACATCGTGATTGGCGAGTTCCACCAATTCGTCCACATCCAGGTCTTTGAAGCCGAGGCTGCGCATTTCAGCAATGAATTTCGGCGAGATGTCGTGATTGTTCAGTTCTTTGATCTCGTCAATGTCGAGGTCTTGAATGCCAAGTTCACGCAACCCTCCGATAAATTTGGCAGAGACGCCTTGCAGGTATAGGTCCACGAGTTCTTCCACGTCGAGGTCGGTCACGCCCACATCGCGCAGGTCACGCACGTAGCGCGGGGAGATCTCGTGGATGCGCAGGTGAATCCACTCTCCGATGCCGTCAGGCTGAACGCCCAGTCCGCGCATTTCACGGACGTAGTCGGCGCTGAGATTGTGGATCTTCATCTCCTGCAGGTCACTCATGGTGACGTGGTCGATGCCGGCTTCTTTGAGCGCGCCAAGCAGGTCTCGGGTGCGGGCATTGCGCGGGCTTTCCGGGTCGGCTGGGGAGAGCGGGGAAAGCGAAGACAGGTTCGAAAGCAAAGAGAGGGACGATAAACCTGACAGATTGGATAAATGCGATAGACCGGGAACCCATTCGGCTGAGTCTGAAGCGGGGGTTTCGTCCGCAGTTGTTTTCTGGGTTTCTTCTTCCATCGCCTTGAAGAGTTGCTCGGCTTCATCGGCGGTGATCTTGCCCTCGGCGAGCATATCCAAAACCATCAGGCGTTCTTTTTGTCCGTTCATCAGGATTCTCCTTTGAGTTGTGAGAGAAGTTGGGTGGCTTCCTGCACGTTGATCTCGCCGCGGCTGAGCCTGCCGAGAATTTCCTGGCGGCTGGCAGATTTGTCATCGGGTTGGGGTTCTTCTTCGATACCCATTTCCTGAATGACTTCGTCCAGTTGGCGGCGGATCGTCCAGTAGGATTCGCCGGTTTCGCGCTCCATCTCTTTGACATTCCCGCGGTTTCGTACGAAAACCTCGAGGAACTTCAAACTTTCGTTTGAGAGGCGGAAGAAGGGCGAGAGTTCGAACTTACCCACCACACCGGTGCCACACGAGGTGCAAGTGAGTTGGGTGACAACGAGCGGGGAAGCACAACTAGGGCATGACTGAGGGATTTGTGGCATTTGGGGCTCCAATGTTTGTATCTTAGCAAATATTTTTATTTAAGTCAATAGTTTTGGTGTTATACAAAATATTTTGGTTTTATTGAAAATTATTTGAAATAACTGGCTATACGAAAAAGACAACCGAAATGGTTGTCTCATGAGGGATTGCTTATGCTTTGAAGGAGGGTGCTTGTATTACCCTTCGGTCTCGCAATCGATGAGGGTGTCCGAGTCGGGTCCGCCGATGCAAACATCGCTTCCATCACCGCCATCGATGATATCTTCTCCCCCGCCGCCGAGAATGCAATCGTTGCCGCCCAGCCCATCGATCGTGTCTGCGCCGGAACCGGCAAGGATGAGGTCATTGCCTGATGTGCCAGTCAGCGTACCCGAGCCGGTGACGAGGTTGGTTACGCTGATCCCACCGCAGGCGGATGGTTTGAGATGGTTGAGATTGAACGAGATCGGCTGGTCCACCACCCGCGTGGAAGGGATGGTGTTCGTAGCGGCGATCGCCGTCAGTGATGTGAGGACGATCAGCGCGACCAACATAAACGTGAGATATCGGAAAGCGGAAACCATGTCAGATCTTTATCTTTCTCAGGAAAACCGAATCGGGCTGCGGCGCGATGAATTCGATCTCGCCTGTCTCGATGACGTACTCCACTTCCTGCTCTGGCATTGGCTGTGGGCGCGGGCGCACTTGCATCTTTTTGGGGTGGCGTTCCGCTTCGAGAATCTCCGCCTGAGGAGGATAGGTGTAGATCGGGCGATTCCCAACCATCAGCGGTTTTTCGTCCGGAGTCTCGACGACCGCCAAGTCAGCAGCAGAAGCGGACGGTTGAGTCGCTTCCACCTGCGCCGATTCCTCTTCGACCACCCCTTTCTTTCCGGCGCTGATGAGGTAGCGGTAGGTCGTCCCGCCGGTCTGCACAAAATAGAAGTGCAGGAAGTTGCGCGGCATATGCAGGATCATTGTGCCGTGACGTTCAGCAATCCGCGCCAGATCGTCGAAGGTTGCCACGTCCACCAGTGAAGAGGAAGGAGAAAGGTTCTGCTCGTAGACCTCCACCAGCATCGAGCCGTACTTGAAGCGCGTCAACGCCTCCTCGCTTTGGCTGGCGGCTTCGTACATCTTCGCGCCAATGCCGAGCAAGGTCAACGCCGAAATTGCAAAACCGAGCAGTGCAAGAAAGCGCACGACCAGAACCGGGACCGCTACACCCAACAAGGAGATGGTATTCGGCTGGGAAGCGGAACTGCCGACCAGCCCGGGCTGCGAGGATCGCAGCGGGTCGGTCTGCGCGGCGGGGGCGTCGAGATAAAAATGAACCTTGTCGTATTTGAAAACAAGCGCCGGGGAGAATGAATCGCTGACCGGGTTGCCTTCGGCGGAGGCGACAAACGAAACATCAGTGACGACCTCCAAAGTGTAGGCGATCTGCTTAAGACCTGCCTCCTCTTCCACAAGGTTGACAATGGATTCCACCTGGCACAGGTCGAGCGTTGCCATGGCAAAATAGGAATTTCCGCTAAAGGAGGTATCCGTATTGAGGGGAATGGTGCGCTGCCAGCCGCTGGTCTCGTCCATAATGCGGGCGTACATTTTATGCGTCCCGCTGACGCCTTGCAACCGGTCGCTGAGGATGTTATAGGTAAAACCGACGTTGAGGAAACAGGTCAGCTTCGGGAAGACCGGTTCGCCCGAACGAATCACATCGGTATCGTATACGCCGGGCGTGCCCGTAGCGGAGTAATAGTAATATCCCTCCTGCTGGTAGGAGATAGTTTCCGCGGGTCTTTCCAACGGCTGAACAAAGGAATAAATGCCGAGAGACAAGAACAACAAGGCAAGAATGGCGGCTCCCAGCGCAGCGAATTGCGGGAACCCGTTGAACATGGGGGCTGGGGAGTTGTGTTTTTTGTTGCGAGCCGACGCACGAAAAAGGTCCAGCATGACCAATCCTCCAAGCAGACCGACTGCGAGCGACGCGTGCAGCGGCACACGCAGCCATTCGAAGACCCTGCCAAGTCTCGGAACGGAAACCCATAATTTGCCGACGATCTCCTCGCGGACCGGTCGGTACGAGTCGAGCCACGAGTTGTTGTCGCCCTGAAGCACGAAGCGATCCAGTTCCATCCCAACGATGCGGTGGAAGACGAAACTCTCCATGTTCGCATCGTGATAGACGACCGCATCCCCCACTGCGTAGTTCGCTGCGCTGCGGACGAGCACCAGATCCCCGAAGGTATATCCCGGTTCCATGCTGCTGCCGTCCACAATGACGTACGTCACCCGCCCGCCAAGCTGGGTCGGAGCGAGCGTCATCCAAAAGGCAGGCAGGAACACGAGGAAGGATAACGCAAAAATGATCAGAGAGTGGGTCTTACCGACTTTCATCGTGGCGCTTTCAGGGTGAATACAAAGACCGGGTCCGCCTGACGTCCATCCCGCCAACCTTCGAAATCGGGGGCGCGGCTGCGGGCAGACCCGGTCGGGAAATTACGCGCTGAAATGGGTTAGTTGCTGGCAGCAACCACACGCAACTGGTCGATGGTGGAAACGGTCAAACCGGTCGTGTCGCATTCCCAGACGGTACCAGTATCAAGCGCGCAGGTATACCACGAGCCGGCTGCGACAAGCTGCACCTTCACCTGGGTTGCCGCAGCGCCCAGATCAAAGGCAACGCTGTCGAGCGTGGAGGGATCGCTCCCATTCAAGGTGTAGACGACGCCCGTCACCGTATACCCGCTGACGGCTCCCGAACCGTCACCGGCTTTGGTGGCAGGCACGGTGTTCGATGCGGCGAACGCATACGCGGCGGCAGCGAGGGCAACGACGACGAAGAGGACGAACAGGATTTTGAAACTTTTGAACATGGCTTTTCTCCTTGGTGGATGTGGTGGATACGAACATCTCGAAGGTTGGATCAGCCATCCGATTAAAAAGCCTGGCTTAAGAAAAGCCAGGCTCAACAACATGAGGTTGCAATGTAATCTTCGGCGGCCTGGCGGTCATGGTCACTTGCGGTAACGTTAGACCCATAGCTTTGCGTCGCCGGTTTTCACCGGGTTTGCCTTTATCGGATGTCTGCTGTCACTATAACATAACCGCCGCGATTCCCACCCTTACAAAATAATTGCAGCGTCAAAAGTTGAAAGGGAATCGTAAAGTGACGAATTTACGCCGACTTTCCCTTCGACAGCGCCGCCTCGATGATCTGCTGCATTCTTGGCACCATGCTCGAGGGATCGGGGTGCAGCCCCTCCACCAGCAAGGCGCTCTCGAAGATCTGCTCGACGACCGCATCCTGCAAATCCGTATTTTCGCGCATTGCCAGCAGGTTCTTCAAGACCGCGTGCGACGGGTTCAACTCCAGCACTTTCTTGGGCATTTCGAAATCCTTGCCGAGATATTTATACACACGCTGAAGTTCCGGATTGGATGTGCCGTCTGCATCCACCAAACGCGCCACAGATTGCACCAGCCGGCTGCTCGCGCGAACATCCGCGACCCGTTCGCCGAGCACCTGCTTGAATTTCTCGATGAGCGCATTGAAATCGCTCTCCGGCATCTTCTCCGCTTCCGACTCCGCCTTGGTCTGGTCGGCTCCATCGAGTTCCGCCCCGGCGACATTTTTCAGTTCATAGTCCTTGAATTTGCGCAAGCCCATCAACATGAACGAGTCCATCGGCTCGGTCAGCAGTAGCACTTCCATGCCGCGTGAATGGAACGCCTCCAAATGCGGACTGCGCAGCACGGATTTCGGGTCTTCGCCCACGATGTAATAAATAGTCTTCTGGTCGGGCTGCATCCGCGCGGAATACTCTTCCAGCGACGACCAGGTCTCGGGGGTTAGATTCGTCTTGAAGCGTAAAAGAGGCGTGATCGTGTCGGCATCCGCCGGGCTGGCGGCGATCCCTTGTTTGAGGTAGACGCCGAACTCCTCCCAAAATTCATTGTATTTCTCCGCATCCTTCTTCGCGAGCGTTTCCAACTCCTTAATGACCTGATTGGTCAGCACTTTCTTCAGCTTCGGCATCAGCCCGCTGGATTGGACCGTCTCGCGGGAGACGTTGAGCGGCAGGTCTTCCGAATCCACCACGCCTTGCACAAAGCGCAGATATTCGGGCAGCAGGTCTTTGTTGTACTCGTCGATAAGAATGTTGCGCGAGTACAGTTTCAAGCCATCCTCCTTGCGCAACGAAAAAATGCCGCGTTCCGCCTTGGCAGGGACGTACAACAGCGCGTACAACTGCACTGGCGCATCTGTGACCATGTGCGTGTTGAAAAGCGGGTCTTCAAAATCGAGCGTGGTCTGACGGTAAAAGTCCTTGTACTGCTCATCGGTGATCTCGTTGCGAGCCGTGCGCCAGAGCGAGGTCTGCTTGTTGACCGGCTTCTCTTCATCCCCCATGTAAATGGGAAAGCCAATGTAATCCGAATGTTTGTGGACGATGTTCTTTAGGCGGTATTCCTCGGCGAATTCAGCGGCATCCTCCTTCAGTTTAATCTCGATGCGCGTGCCGCGTTCGGACATCTCCGCTTTGCCGACTTCGTAACTGTCTTCGCCGGTGGCATACCAGGTCACAGATTCGGCATCCGGTCTGTGCGAGCGGGATGTGACACGCACCCATTCCGCCACCATGAAGACGGAATAGAACCCCACGCCGAACTGCCCGATGACCTGCCCAAGGTCTGCCTTGTGTTCCCTGGTCAGTTCAAGGAACTTGCGCGCGCCCGATTGCGCAATGGTGCCAAGATTTTCGATAACCTCATCGCGCGTCATACCGATGCCGGTATCCTGAATGGTGATGGTGCGAGCGTCCTTGTCCGCCTGGATGTGGATCTTTAACTCTGCCTGCGGATCGAGTACGTCCTGATTCGTCAACATTTCGAAGCGCAGACGGTTGAGCGCATCCGACGCATTGGACAATAACTCGCGCAAAAACACCTCGCGATCCTTGTACAGCGAGTGGACGAGGATATTCAGCAGCTGGCGCGTCTCTGCCTTGAATGTATGTTGTTCCATTGTGTTCGCATCCGTCATGGTTGCCTCCTGTGCAGACTGGTTTTACAGACAGTCTAATACAAGTGCATAAAAATTTCGTAAGAAAGCACCCGGCTTGCAAAGAGGCAAAGCGCCTGCACGGAACTTGTTATAATCTTCACCATGCGTTTTAACCTATTTAAACAATCCGACATCCCGGAAAAATATCGTTCCAATTTCATCAATCTCTACCTAGACATTGCCTGGTTCGGCGTGTTAAGCGGCACGGCGGTCAACTTTCTCAACGTGTACGCCACCCGCCTCGGCGCAAGCGGACTCCAGATCGGTCTACTGACCGCCACCTCCGCCATCGTCACCCTCTTTCTCGCCATCCCCGCCGGTCATTGGATCGGCAAACGCCACACCGGCAAGGCGGTCTTTTGGTCGTCCGTCCTCTTTCGCATCGGCTACCTGCTTTGGATTCCGCTGCCGTGGCTGTTCGATGCGCAAGGACAGATCTGGGCGCTTATCATTCTGACCTTTCTAATGGCGATCCCGCTCACACCGCTGGGCGTCGGCTTCAACGCGCTGTTCGCCGAAGCCGTGCCGGATCGATTCCGCGCGCGTGTGGCGGGCACACGCAACATTACCTTTGCCATCGCCTACATCCTGACTTCACTCATCGCGGGCTTCATCCTCAAAAATACAGACTTCCCCGGCGGCTACCAGATCATCTTTACGATAGGAGCCATTGGCGCGGCGATGAGCAGCTATCACATCTTCCATGTCAAGCCACTGTACGAGGACCTGATCGCGCCTCCATCGGACCCGATCCCGGTTTCTAACCCGCGACCTTCAGCCCCCCGCGGCATGACCGCCATCCTGCGGCTGGACGTGTGGCAGAGCCGTTTCAAGAAGGTGCTGCTGGCGTTGTTCATCCTGCACCTTGCGCATTATCTATCCAACCCGGTCTATCCGCTCTATTACGTGCGCGCACTCGACCTCAACGACGCACACATCGGCAACGGGACAGCCCTGTATTACCTTTCGGTGCTGCTTGCCTCTACGCAGCTGGGACGTATCGTTCAGCGCTTCGGCAACAAACGCGTGTCTGGCTGGGGCATGGCAGGCATGGCAAGCTACCCGCTGATGCTGGCGTTCTCCACCACCATTTGGCAGTTCTACGTGCTGTCCTTCGTCGGCGGCTTCCTGTTCGCGTTGGTCAACGGCGCATACGCCAACTACATGCTGGAGAACATCCCGCCCGACGACCGCCCTGCGCATCTGGCTTGGTACACCATCATGTTCAACGTGGCGGTGCTTGCTAGCTCGCTGGTAGGACCGGTCGTCGCCGACTCCATTGGGCTTGCCTCGGCATTGATCATTTTCGGCGTGGCGCGTATCGCGGCGGGGCTGTACCTGCTGAAATGGGGGTAAACCTCAACTCAGATGAACCGGATGTTGCCCCCAACCGCAGTTGAGTGCCCTGCATTCATCTGCGGTCAACTCATGCTAAAATCATTCCGTGACTGACAATATCAAGATCATCGCCTCCAACCGCAAAGCCGGTTTTGAATACACCCTGCTCGAGAAATTCGAAGCGGGCATTTCGCTGCAAGGCTCGGAGATCAAATCCATCCGCGCCGGGCAGATCAGCATTCAGGAAGCCTACGTGGACGTAGGGAACGGCGAGCAAGCCTGGCTGCTCGAGGCGCACATCGCACCGTACGAGCAGGCGGGCAAATACTACAACCACGAGCCGCGCCGCAAACGCCGCCTGCTCCTGCATAAAAAGCAGATCCGCGAGTTGTGGAACAATGTGCGCATCAAGGGCATGACCATCGTCCCGACCAAGGTCTATCTCAAAGATGGGCGCGCCAAGGTGGAGATCGCACTCGCTAAAGGAAAGAAAGCCTACGACAAACGCGCCACCATTGCAAAACGCGACGAAGCGCGGGATAAAGAACGAGCCATGAGAGTACGCTAATGCCATTGCGAGATTGCGATAGCAGTCGAAGTAATCTCATAACAATTTGAAGATTGCTTCGTCGTCGCTTCGTTCCTCCTCGCAATGACAGATAGGATTACTATGCCTCCCTCAACCATCGGCGGAATCAACATCCTGCCAGACCCTGAAAAACGGGCGGTCTACGCCAAATACATTCCACAGGAATTGCTGGATAAGTTCAACATCCCCCCGCTTTCCTCGGCAGCGGGATACAACCTGTTGCAATTCCGCTTCGCTTCGGGTTCCACCGATGTGGAAATGCGGCTGTATCATAAAGTGGATTTCCCCGACCCGATCCTGTATGCGCACCTGACCGATACGATGAACGGACAGATCCACGTGCTGCTGTATATCCTCAACGACCCGGAGTCTCCGCGCTTCGATGTGGATAGGATGCCCGATGGCACGCCGACCAAGTTCGGGATCTTGAAGCGCAATGTCGAGGCGGAGGCACAGGCTTGTGAGGCGGGACTGGCTCCCGGTCAGGTTCGACGCGGACTGCGCTTGCTGGGCAGCGCCATCGAAGCGTTCGAAGGCTTCGTCACAGCACTCGGTCACGATATGTATTTTGTCGAGCCTTTGTACTATCACAATGCGGTCATCTTCGAGCGTTATGGGTTTTCGTACCAGATGGGCAAGCGCCTGATGGACAGCATCCATGCGGGCTTTCAGCCGGGCGGCGACCTTCACGCGCAGTTGGACGGCTCGAATGCATTCCGAAAGCCCGAAGCCGCCAACAGCATCCGCAAACGCTCGTGGGCGATCCACGATGGCATCCTCGGCGAGCCGTTCACCAATGTGACGATGTACAAGCGCGTGGGCAAATCGGCGGGCGTGAGCACCACGAAGGATTGCAAGTGGTGAGATTATTCGTTTAGGCTTTTGAGAATTGTCTCAATATTAAATTTCAGTTCGGGGACATCTTTTTCAACTACCGACCATACGGCATCTTCATCAATGCCGAAGTAGTGATGAACAAGAATGTTCCTCATCCCGATAATATCCGCCCAGGGGACATTTGCATGTTGCGCTTGAAAATCATCCGATAACGAACGGCGGGCTTCGCCAATCACAGTGATGTGATTGACCATCCAGTTTTGGATGAGTTCATCCGCTTCAAAGGCGGCTTTTCCCTCTTTTGCATATTTTTCGATACGCTCGATGGCTTCCAGAATATCGAGCAGACGTTCGCGTTCACTTCTCATAAGGGGCGTGCCTCTCGCAATACTTGCGGGCGGATGCGAGGGCGCAGCCCTGCCTCGGTTACTACATCTACATTTATACCAAGCAAGGTTTGCAATTCGCGTAAAAGACGCGCTAAATCAAGCAGACTGCGCCCCGCTTCAAGTTTGACAAGGAAATCAACGTCACTGTCTGGACGCGCTTCGCCGCGCGCAACAGACCCAAACACGCGCACATCATACGCCGCATTTTTACGCGCGATCGCAAGGATTTGTTCTTTGCGAGATTGGAGAAGTTTTTCGATTTCCATAATTTGGATTATAAGCCAATTTGCTTATACCTCTCGCTCTTCCTCTTCCTTCGCTGCTTCTCCTCTTTCCATCTTCTTCTTCAAATGTTCGGGCCACGAACTGATATCTTCCGATGGCAGGAATGTGGGACCACTTCCACGTTGGGTCAAAATATCGCGCGAGCGGACATTGAGCACCGCTTTTGCCGCGTCGATACCGGAGGCGGTGACACCTGCCACGCCATGACTCATGGTGCTTTGCCCGCACAGATACAAACCTTCGAACTCGGTATTCGCCCTGAAGCCCAACGGTCCCACCTGCGACGGGCGTTTATCAATGCCGTATAAATTTCCACGCGTGGCGTTGAGGTAGTGCTCATTCGTCAGCGGTGTGCCGAGGCTGTAGAACGTGATGTGATTGCTCAAGCCGGGGATGCGCTTCTCCAGTCCGCGCACCATGCGCCAGGCGAGGTCTTCCTTCATCGCTTCATAATCTGCGGGGCGTGAACCGTATTTGCTATTCGCCCATCTCTCGAAAGCGTCATAGCCGACGAACGCAAACGACTCACAGGTGTGATGTCCCGAGTGCATTTTCGACGGGTCTTTCAACGTGGTCACGGTCAGGAACATGCCGGGCGGCGTTTCATCTTTCAACACCGCGTCGGTGAGACCGTCTGTATAAATCTTGTCCACGTCAGCGTGGTCGTAGTACCACATGTTGCCCGAGTCGAGCCCTGCGCCGCGCAAGTCCATGTCGGTGGCGAAGAAAAGGCTAATGCAAGACGTGGAATAATGGACAGAGTCAACTTTCCGCTTGAGTCGAGGCGAGAGGTTTTCCTTTCCAATTAATTTGCCGAAGGTCACCTCTGGGTCTGCATTGGAAATGACGACACTCGAGCGGATCTCTTCTCCCGAATCCAATTCCACGCCGAGAACTTTTCTCCCCTCAAGCATGATCCGCTTCACACGTGACTTGAGCCGTATCTCACCCCCAGCCTTTTTCAGCGCCCGAACGAACGCCCGCGGAATCGTGAACGCGCCGCCCAACGGATAATATCCGCCATTGAGGTAGTGATCGGTAATGCCCGCGTGCATGAACGCCGAGACCTGCGAAGGCGGCATGCCATGGTCGCCCGATTGACCCGCCAGCACGCCGCGCAGCACGGGGTCGCTGATGTGCGCATTGATAAGGTCCGCGCCGGTGGCACGCATCCATTTGAGGACGTTGCCCGCGCCTTTCGCGGCTTGCAATGGCTGCTTCAAATTGCCGATGTTACGCAAGCCGTTCGTCATGCCGGCCAGGTCGGCGAAGTAACCGTCGATGCCTTTAGCCTCATGCGGGAAATGGCTCTTGAGCCGCTCGATCAAATTCTCTTTGCCTTTGGGAAAGTCAATTTTCTTATCGCCGATGAAGATGTGGTCATAACCATCGGGGTTAAGTTCCACGAAGGTCAGGTCTTGCGACACGCCCAAGCCATCGTAAATGCGACGCAATCCGCCGCCCTCTTCCAACGATCCGATGTAATGCACGCCCGGGCTGAAGCGATAACCATTCAACGTGAACGAATGCGTCCACCCACCGGGTCTATCATGCTGTTCGAGGACGAGCACTTTCTTGCCTGCCTGTGCGAGCGCTACCGCGGCAGTAAGTCCGCCCGCACCTGAGCCGATGATGATTGCGTCGTAGGATGTCATTATGATTTCTCCGTTGGAAAATGATTTTTAACCACAGATGGACACAGATAAACACATTTTTCAATCCCTTTTATCTTCGTTCATCTGTGTTTTTTTGATTACCCGGTCTTCTCACCCATATCGATCTTCCGCACAACATATCCTTCATAGTCCGGTACCAACCGGTCGTAAGGACTATCCATCAGCGGCGAAGAGATCATAAAATCTGCGGAAGCGCGGTTGTTGGCGATGGGAATGTTCCATACCACCGCCATGCGCAGAAGCGCTTTGACGTCCGGGTCGTGCGGCTGGGGTTCGAGCGGATCCCAGAAGAAGATGAGGAAGTCGATCTTGCCTTCCACGATCTTGGCACCGATCTGTTGATCGCCGCCGAGCGGTCCGCTTTTGAGTTTGATGATCTTGATGTTCAGTTCACGCTCAAGAATTTTTCCGGTCGTGCCGGTTGCGAAGATCTGATGATGAGCCAGCAGGTCGCGGTTGAACTTTGCCCATTCGAGCAGGTCACGTTTTTTGTTGTCATGCGCAACAAGCGCGATCTTCTTATCATGTTCCATTGGTATCTTTTTGTGTGACATGATTTCTCCGTTTTCGACTGCCTATCCGCCAAATCTTCCCAACGCCTTGAAGATCGCCTGTGCCCCAAACTCGATCGCTGCCGCAGGGACACGTTCATCCGCTGCGTGAATCACAGAAGCAAAGTTGAAATCTTCGGGGAGGGTCATCGGCAGGTAGCCGTAGGTTTGAATTCCCAGTTGAGAGAAGAAGCGTCCATCCGTCACGCCGCTCAAGAGAAGCGGGATCGGCACACCGTCAGGGTCGGCTTCTTTGAGGATGACCGCTAATGTATCGAACAGACTCATATCCGGTTCAGCAGGACCCGGGTCGTATTCCGTCACATCAAGCTGTACATCGTTCCCAAGGACAACACGCAATTCCGCCAGCATTTGCTCCGGTTTGAACCCGGGCAACATACGCCCATCCAATTCCAGCGAGACCTCGCTGGGAATCACGTTGATCTTGTTGCCGCCGTGTAGAATGGTCGGGCTGACTGTGTTATGGAACAGCGGGTAGAAGATTCGTCCACGTTCACCGAGGGTCTTTAGAATGGAGTTGGTAAATAACGGGTTGGTCAACTGTCCGAGGATCAGGCCCTGAGCGCCACCCAATGCCGAAGCCATCGCCTCTACCATCATCCGCGCCGGAGGCGTCACATGCACAGGCAGATCGGTTTCATCCAACGTCTTGAGCATATTCGCCAGGCGCGACATCGCACCGCCCCTCACCGGCATCGAACCATGCCCTCCCGGTCCACGCACGGTGGCTTTGATGCTGCAAATCTGCTTTTCCGAGATCATAATGGGATAAAAGCGCTTCGTCCCGACCTGAAGCGTGAAACCGCCAAACTCGCCAATGGCGTATTTGACACCTTTGAACAATTCAGGATGTTCCTGCACAAGGAACTTTGCACCGTAATCCCCGCCCACTTCCTCATCACTAACCACTGCCAAAATAATATCACCCGGCGGGCGCAGTCCCTCCAAACTTGCGCGCAGGAACGCCGACACCATCATCGCCACGCCGCCTTTCATATCCAATGCGCCGCGCCCCCACACATAGCCATCGATCAAGTTACCTTCAAACGGCGGATGCCGCCACGGCTGATTCTTTGTAGTAACCACATCCACATGACCGTACATCAAAATGGGCGGCGCTTTCCCTTCGCCGGGCAGACGCGCGATCAAATTGGGTCTATTCGGGTCTTTCGCCAGCAGCGTGGATTCGATCCCCGCCTCAGTCAACAGATCACGGATATAGCCAACACAAGCGGCTTCATTCCCCGGCGGGTTGGTCGTATCAAACCGAATCAACGTTTGCAGGATTTCCACCGGGTTGATCTGCATGGCTGCCTTGTCCTGTTTTGTGGTCATGTTCACTCCTATTCTATTTATGCAAATCGACATTCATCAACGAGCCTGCCTCTCCATCCCTTGAATGTGTCTATTCTACACCCGACAAGAATTTCAACCCAGCCGTTAAATACAAAGACCGCGTGAAAACGCGGTCTTTGTTCAGGTAGCGGGGGCAGGACTTGAACCTGCGACCTTCGGGTTATGAGGGTCAATCTTCGACCGCAGACTTACGAACATCGGGCTGCTGATTCTTGTTTACCCTGCGGTTTTCAATTTTAAAGAGCCTGAAGTTTGATGACAATAAATTATTGTCACACGTGTTATAGCACAAAAGCAAATTAAATCAATGCAGGATTTACTCAAAACCTGACCGCAACCCAGAAACGCATCAAATGTCATCAGGCTGCAAAAACATGTACTCAATCGGCGCAGTTAGTATTGAGATATACAAAACATCTTCCTTAAGCCCATGCTGGGATACATCGCCGAGATCGCCAAATAACGCCAGTCCGGTGGGACGATCGCCATCGTGGTGCCAGGGTGAGACCGCCGAAATAACCGAAGGTGAGATTTCCCGTGCCAGAGGATTCGAGTGTGTCGCCCTCGCGAAGCATCCTTTAGGGCAGGGAGTGTATCTTGCTGAATAGGTGAATTCACCCGTTGCATCGGTCAACTGGCGCTGGGTGCCTGCCCTGAGTGTTATCGAAGGGTTTGTGCCGTCCGTGAGATCGTACGCCAGGTTGTATTTTGCTCGGCAATAGGGTCAAGTCCGTAAAAATAAAGTATCTCATCCCCTCCATTCGTTAGATCCGAAACTAAGGAATAAAAAATTCTACTTTATTTGATTGCACAATACCAACCCACGCATTCAAATCTGCTACTTTTGTGTTCTCCCAATACCATTCCTCCTCGCTTTGTACATCTGAGAAAAATGGCGGCGTAATTTCTTGAGGTAATTCGTATCCGACTTTTATATTTGAATATTGAAGATAAATAAAATAATGACCTTTAGGAAGATTTCCAACAAACCCATTAGTCCCAAAAAGAACAATTGGTAACCTCGTTTCGAAATTAAGTGTATATTCTTCATTTCTTGATAATCGTGTAAAATCCGAAAAACTTGCTTCACGCGGCACTTCTGGCAATCCCTTTTCTGATACAAAATTAGACATTGGGGCGATACTCATAGGGATATTGCTCTCATTCTCGATGATGATCGTTAAGTCGTAGATTATCGAAGCGGGCGGATCAGTTATTGCTATACTAATAGGCTTTTTTAACACAAGGGTATCTGAAGAAATATTCAAGAATGTAACTTCAAGTGCTACAACATGTGGATCCGATAAATCATCTTTTGACTTTGAGACACGCAAATCATTCAAATCAATTATTACAGACAAGCTATTATTAAAGCTCCGACTTCTTTCTAAGAAACTTTCTATAGAAGCACCTTTTGAAATTATCTGAACAACAGGTATATCGTTTGTCAAAGTAGTTGTGCAGGATAGTAAAAGCAAAAGCAGTATTGGATACACTTTTTTCGTTTTCATATACCAAATATACCTCTCATTTTTTACATTTGGGTGTGTTTCATTTCAGTTGAGACTGTCCTTGCCAAAGCCAAAAAGAAGCAGAAATTCGATCTTTGTAGAGCGACTTCCAACTCATTTGAAACACACCCTTTCATTTTTACCTCAACCGCACCAGGACCTCATAGGCTCACAAAATGGAAGCACATCGGGATAATTAAGACCAAGTGCTGATTTTGCTTGCTTATAAACATCTCTCCAGCTACTCATCTTTTGATAGAAACCATCGCTTTTGGAAATACCCTGCGCAGATAACCACTGTAGCATCACACTATGCGCATCTACCTCAGTTAAAACCTTATAAGCTTGGTCATTTTTACCTGGAACTCCAAGGCTGTTTCCATTATTAAACTTGTATTCATACCAAGCATGCCTTCCTTCATGAAGCATTATGCTTGCAAGTTTCACTTGTGATAAATCATCAAAAGCAAGATTTGTAATATATACTAACCCATAGTGAAAGGTGCCTCCATCTATAGCAGGGCAACCAAGAACACTACTACAAACTGTGCCGTAGTGATACGTTAACTCTTGCCCATCGGCAATAGGTGTAGGTGTTGCTTCAACATGATTATAAAAGTAAGTTGCCCATTCAAATCCATCAGGCAAGAAAAAACCATATTTATTTGCTAATGCTTTTATATAAGGCAAGAAGTTTGCGCCAGTTACTTGACTAGGCTCTAATGATGCAAGGTCAACTACCGGCGTCGGTGTTCCCGTGGGAGCCTCTGGACATAGCGCAATAACTATTTCACTTGGAGGAATGGGTGTTCCTGTCAATGTGAATGGAGGTAAAGTTGTTTCGTTAATTTCCAAAGTCACTTGGGCTTGGTTTGATCCAACCGGTTCAACAATTGTCGCTTTAACCGTCGTTCCAGGAGGAAGAGGTAGTGATGGATCACTTCCGCACGCCGCCACCCCCAGCCCCGCGGACAGCCCAAGCAGTGCGACGATCACCAGTATATCCCACTTGCTTTTCCTGCGCTTTCTGCCATACAGCAAACTGACCAGCGCCAGCGGCAGGAACAGCGCTCCCGTCGGGTCGAACGGAAGGTAGGGATTGGCGCTATTCGGTCGCGCATTCCGCGTCAGGAATCTGCCGGTGGAGGGATCATAATACTGTCCATCACCCACATAAAGCAAGCCTGTGGCGGCATCCATCAGTCCGCCGAAGTAGCCGATGGTGAGATTGCCCGTGCCGGAGGCTTCGAGCGTGTCACCCCAAGGCGTGTAACGTGCCGAGTAGGTGACTTCTCCTGTGGCATCGGTCAACTGGCGTTGGGTGTTGGTGCCGTCGGTGAGACCATACGACCATGCATCCGTTTCTTCGCCGATGGCTCCAAGTCCGTAGAGGTAGGAAGTGGTATCCGTGCCAGTGGTGGCAGTCAATGGACGGTTACCATCCATGACGTAGTAGGCGATCACGCCTGAGGCGTCCATGCCGAGGCGTTGACCGAGTCCGTTGTAGGACATCTCAGCTTGAACGTCCCAGCCTGCGCCGTTGTGCGCTTCCACCTGGGTCAGGTAGCCTGCGGTGTTGTAGGTATAGCGCTTTGCTCCACTGGTTTCGATGTTGTTCGGCAAGACCTCCACCAAACTGCCGTTGGCGTCGTAGACGTAATACCACAAGGACTCACCCAGTTCGGCGGTCTGCAACTGATTGGCGGCATCATACTGATAACTGGTCACTGCTGACTGATTACTGTAAGTCAAGGCATTTCCGTTCGCATCATACGTATACGAGAAACTCCTGCCGTCGCTGTAACTCGCGCCGGTAATTCGGTGCAGGGCGTCGTAGGTGTAGGTGATGGTGGTCGTGACGTTGTTTGCCTGTAGGTTCGGCGCATAATCCGAACGGATTTGCAGGAAGGCAGGCAGGTTGAATGAAACGTTGCTGTACACGCCTCCCGGTACGTTTGCCAACGGGGTGGGAGAGGGTGTTGGCGTCTCGGTCGGAGTAGGTTCGAGTGTTGGCGTTTCGGTGCGCGCAGGTTCAAGAGTGGGCGTTTCGGTGGAGGTGGGGGATGGCTCTTGCGTAGCGGTAGATGCAGGTGTGGCGGTGGGCGCGACACCGGAACCAATATAACTTTCGCGGCGCGACACAAAGCCGTCAAAGTACATGGAGCCTGAGGTGGTGGAATCAATTCCACCCGTCGCGCCGAGGCGCACTTCATCCAGGGTGTTGCGGCGTTCATCGTTATCCACATTGGAGATCGTCTCGACCAGGGTTTCGTCGATCCAAAGCGAGAAGAAGCCGTCGTTTGCGCTGGGGGCGCTGGCGCGTTTCCATTCGATTTCAACCACATGCCAGTCATCGCTGATCGGGTACTTGCTTCCAATTACACCAGTCCAGTCATCGTTCATTACCCGCGGGCGGAGTTTGTATTGCCCGTTTTCGTACAGCAGTTCGAGGCGGAAGATCATCCAATTGCCGTAGGCATTGTATCCGTCCAGGATATAGTGAGCGGTGTTATTGCCCATCGCGATGGAATTGGGGTCGAAGTAGAACCTTGCGCGGTAATGAGAATCCTCTGCCGGTGAAAGGTCCACCGCTTTGATGACGGTCGTATCGTCGATCAGGGTTTGCAAGCCGAATCCGCTTTGATAGGCGGCATTGGCTGAGACGGAAAGATCGCCTCCATCGGTGACGGTGAGACCGGGATGCCACTTGGAGAGACTGCCACTCTCGAAGTCGTCCTCAAACAGGGCGTCGGGTCTGGCGGGTGTTCCCCGTCAGGGTTGGACAGGGTATTTATACAGCACGCCATAAGCCACTATCCATAAATTATTTTGGGAATCCTCGACCACCCGGCTGATTGCAGTAGTAATGTGGCACCATTTACCACTTGATCCGTCAAGGCTGACAATACCGACAGGGGATCCGAACCAGTATATTCCGTTTGAGCTTTGCGACATAAATAACGGCCTTCGCCAGATATAGGGTATTTCTGAGAATGCTTGCTCTTCAATAAACACCGGAGATCGTATTACTCGATACCATTGGGGAGCATATGGTGAAGAAAAATCAAACCAGCCCCGATCGTCCACCCATAGATTGCCAAGTCGGTCAAAATATAGGTTTACATTTAATTTCAAATCTTCTGACTCAAAACCATCCATAGACGAATCAGATATAAATTGTGGATCATTATAATATTCAATTTCTTGCGTTAGTGGATTGAAAATTGCCAGGTTTATTTTCCGAGAAATTTCATCCAACACTGCAATCCAAATTTTATTGTCTGGTGAAATCGCGAGCCGAATTGGCGAAAGTATAGAGATTGCAGGGTTTTCGCGGAGTTCCAAGGTGTCTGGATTAAAACTATATAATCCATAAGTGATCGTCCCGATTATCTGCTTTTCGATTATCAGCCAAAACATTCCACTTCCGTCCTCTTGCAGGCTTAGTATTGCGCCATGCGCGCCAAGTGCATCGAAATTATTTTCGTCAAGAATGATCTCAAACGTATCGCGCCTATCATCGTAACGTGAAAGCCAAGAATGCCCAAATCCTTCTCTCCCAATTCCCCACAAAGCGCCGTTCTTTGCAAGGAACAAACGGTAAGGAATTGGCCCGTTGTTTGTTTCCTCCGAGTACATTGAGACACTTTGCGATGCAATATCATACCGTAATAATAAAGATGATAATGGGACATCCGTCTCTAAGAAATCTGTGTACGACATCCAGATACTGCCTAAATCGTCTTCGTGGAAGCGGTAGATCAAGCTAGTCTGCGATTGGGAGATGAAGTTCACATCCTTTCCATAAAACTCTCTTTCCAACAGATTTCGAATCGAAGTGTGCGTCTCCCAATTGAAGGGCTTGACAATTTTGATTTCCGAACTGCTTGTATTTATTTTGCCCCACAGAGGATAAGCGAGATTTACTTGAGGCGGAATACAGCCAACCATTCCCGCGTTCGTGCCCGGATTGTCTGCTGGCAGGGCTGGGGGCAACGTAGACATTTCCTCACTTTGTATTCCGTCATTTATCAAGTTTGAATTCTTTGAACAACCAACAAATGTCATCATCATGAATAGCATCGTAGCGAATATGCTGATTTTATGTGTTTTCATTTACGCACTCCACGATTTAGTCGCTATTGTTGTGATTCGATGTAACTAATTACGTCACTATACGCCGCAGCATCAGACGCAAGCGCATTATGAATAGTTGCAACTTGATCTCCATTTAGATTAGATGGATCGTAACCAAAAGACGCAGCGATAATAGCGGTGTAATCCCGATTAGATTCTTGTACAAGAAGGTTATCGCCATGAGATACAGCAGTTATGCCTACATACTTGTTTTTTGTGCTAGTAAATATGCTGTTCAAGCCACCATAATGCTTTGTGCCATCGCTATCTGAATAACTAAGTGTCGGATCTAATAAAGCAACAGCTCGCACCTGAATATTGGCAGGTAATTTAGATAAAGCAATCAAAACAGCATCCGCCCCAGCACTGTGTCCAATAAAAATCACAGATTTTCCCGGGTTTTTATCGATGTCAGATAACATGGTATTTGCCACTCTTTTTTTTGCGCCGTCACCAAAATCGGAAAATCCTTCAGGGTAAACAGAAAATCCACGGTTATCAGCCCATGATTTATATTGAGATAAACCATATTCGGAAGATCCACAAGGATTATTTCCGGCTCCACAGCCCAGTATTACTATCGGTTTTGGCGAAGGGGTAGGTGTTGGTGGTTCTGGGCATGGTGTCGGCGTTGGACTTGGCGTAGGCGTACAAGTAGCGGACGGAACAATCGTAGGCGTCCCATCCGGGCGGACAGGAACTGTTCCTGTAATGGTCGTCCCACCGGAAAAAGTAGCAGTTCCCTCTCCAGCGGTAGCGCCTGGCGCGGCTGTCACCGTAGCGGTGACGTCTCCTGCGGGTGGTGGATTACACCCCGCCACCCCCAGCCCCGCGGACAGGCTGAGCAAAGCGACGATCACCAGTATATCCCACTTGCTTTTCCTGCGCTTCCTGCCATACAGCAGGCTGACCAACGCCAGCGGGAGGAACAACGCTCCCGTCGGGTCGAACGGCAGGTAGGGGTTGGCGCTGTTCGGACGCGCATTCCGCGTCAGGAACCTTCCCGTCTGCGGATCCCTTCGACAAGCTCAGGGTAAACTCCATACTGCCCATCGCCCACGTACAGCAGACGTCGCGGCGTCCAGAATCCCCCCGAAATAGCCGAAGGTGAAACTGCCCGTACCTGAGGACTCCAGCGTGTCACCCTCGCGAAGCATCCTTTAGGGCAGGGAGTGTACCTTGCCGAGTAGGTGACTTCACCCGCCGCATCGGTCAACTGGCGTTGGGTGTTCATCCCATCGGTGAGACCATACGACCATGCGTTGCTTTCTTCGCCGATGACGCCAAGTCCATACAGGTAGGAAGTGGTGTCATTGCCTGTGGTGGCGGTCAATGGACGATTCCCGTCCATCACATAGTAGGCGATCACGCCCGCCGCGTCCATGCTCAGGCGTTGACCGAGACCATTGTATTCTATCTCGGCTTGTTTATCCCAGCCTGCGCCGTTGTGGGTCTTCACCTGCATGAGGTTGAAATCAATGTTCCGGCCAAATATTTAATGGGGTTTCCAAGCAATTATCAGTAGGCTTACTAAATACCCGATAAAACTCCTCAAGTGACATTAGAGTAGCTTCCTCTACAGATTTTGAATATGGGAAATTTTCCTCCCAAGTCATATCCTTCGCTGACAGTATCGTTTGATAAGAGTCGCCGTCGCCGGGTGATAATAACCATAACTCTACAAATGCTTTGGATGGGCAGCCATAGACTTTATCACCCACTCGTTCCGCAAGTGAGTTGTAACGCACAAATATACCTTTTTCCGGATATAAGAGTGTAGTTTCGAAGGTGTCAGGTGACTGCGTGTAATTATATATGTCCGCTCTTATCAATACTTGAGAAGGCATACCATAAACCGATAATATCTTGCTAAGAGAGTACATTTTAATCAATTCATGATACTCGGCTGCACTATAACGATCTTGCGAATCAACGTTCTCTTTTGCTGGGAAAACTTTGGCACGAACTATTATTAGTTTTACAAGTTCGTTGGTCTCATCAGCCTCAAAAGACATTACAATATTTAATACCCAGTCATTTTTGGGATAAAGGATTTCAACAGATCCACTATTAGCAAACAGCAGACGCGTATCTGCTATGCTTCCCAATGGAGTTAGGGTATTATGAAGGACTAAGGGGTCAGATTGACTAGGGGTTATGCCCCACCAGCACGGCAATTGGCAATCATTATTAGTATTCAATAAATCTGTCAGCAAGAGATAAGCGTTCTCCTCAGAGAGCGTTGGCACAGGTGTAAAAGATGGACTCGCATCAAATACTTCTGTGGCATTTGTGCCTATATCAATAGGTGACACTGTTAATGTTGGACTGCTTGTGCTTTGTGTGACTTGGCAGGCGCCAAGCAACATCATGGCGACCCACCAAGTGATCAATAATACTCGATATGGCATAGTTACTCCATTTTTTATCTTTCCGTTGGCAAATAAATTACCAGTTTAGCATATTGGTATTCATCCAATTCCTTGCTTCGCCAGCAATTGTCTGATTGCCTCGGGCATCTACAGCAGGCTGCCACGCATCATACGTCCAAGCCACAAAGAAGTCAGCAAATGTTTCCGTTGAGCTATCATGTATATGAAGTTGCCAGGAGAATGTTTCGTTTGGCAGGAGTATCTCATTTCGCCTTCTGATGTAATCCGCTGGCATGCTATTCGATGGCACCCTACCCTTCCAATTAGTAAAGATATGGCCAAGTTCATGGACTACATTATTTCGAGCAGTTTCAACATAATGTGGAGATAACGAAGCAAAGTTCACTTTTCGATCTCCGGTTGTGCAACCGCCCGCACCTATGGCTCGACATTGTTCATTCAAAACAATACCTGGGGCACTGGTTCCCATGATCAGCAATATTGGCGATTCGGTGGTCGTACCAAACCTGAATCGAAAAGTATCTGCGGATCCCATTGCGCTTGCTATATTTTCTACGGCGATAAGCGCGATTTCCTCATTTCTTGATGTCCAAGTAAGGTTTCCATCTATAAGCTTCACACCATAAAGAAAAAGCAGTTTTTCTCTTATAGTCAAGCTAGGTGTCGGCGTTGAAGTTGGCGTCGGCGTTGGACAAGGCGTGGCAATTATAGGCGCATATGGAGAACTAGTTGGGACATAGGCTGTACCCGTCACAGTTGCACCATTTATATCTAAAGTCCCTGTTACTATGTTGCCTCCCGGAACCGGAGTAGCCGTACCAGTTGCAACAATATTACTGCCAGGCGGGGGACTGCTATTACACGCCGCCACCCCCATCCCCGCGGACAGGCTGAGCAGTGCAACAATCACCAGTATATCCCACTTGCTTTTCCTGCGCTTTCTGCCATACACCAAG
Source organism: Anaerolineales bacterium UBA2395 (assembly GCA_002343775.1). Classification (GTDB taxonomy): domain Bacteria; phylum Chloroflexota; class Anaerolineae; order Anaerolineales; family Villigracilaceae; genus Villigracilis. The sequence continues at coordinate 30,161 of DDSH01000023.1, read as the reverse complement.
CTGACGAGCGCCAGCGGGACGAACAACGCTCCCGTCGGGTCGAACGGCAGGTAGGGATTGGCGCTGTTCGGTCGCGCATTCCGCGTCAGGAACCTGCCCGTGGACGGATCGTAGTATTGACCATCGCCAACATACAACAGTCCCGTGGCAGTATCCATGAGACCGCCGAAATAACCGAAGGCAAAGTTGCCTGTGCCGTAGGTTTCCAGCGTGTCGCCCCAGGGAGTGTATCTTGCTGAATAGGTGACTTCACCCACTGCATCGGTCAACTGGCGCTGGGTGTCCGTCCCATCGGTGAGACCATAAGACCATGCGTTGCTTTCTTCGCCGATGACGCCAAGTCCATACAGGTAGGATGTTGTGTCATTGCCTGTGGTGGCTGTGAGGGGACGGTTGCCGTCCATGACGTAGTAGGCGATCACACCCGCCGCGTCCATGCTCAGGCGTTGACCGAGACCATTGTAAGTCATTTCGGCTTGCACGTCCCAGCCTGTGCCGTTGTGGGTTTCCACTTGTGTAAGATAACCTGCGGTGTTGTAGGTGTAGCGCTTGTCTCCATTGGTCTCGGTGTTGTCTGGCAACACTTCCACCAGGCTGCCATTGGCATCATAGACGTAATACCATAAGGACTCACCCATTTCGGCGGTCTGCAATTGATTGGCAGCGTCGTATTGATAATTGGTTACTGCGCTCTGGTCACTGTACGTCAGCGCATTTCCGTTCGCATCGTAGGTGTACGAGAAACTCCTGCCATCGCTGTAACTGGCACCCGTGATCCTATGCAAGGCATCGTAGGTGTAGGTGATGGTGGTCGTGACGTTGTTAGCCTGTAGATTCGGCGCATAATCTGAGCGCATTTGCAGGAAGGCGGGTAATTGTAAGGAAATGTTGCTGTACGCACCTCCCGGCACGTTTGCCAACGGAGTGGGAGATGGGGTGAGCGTCTCTGTGGGTGTCGATGTTGCCTCTGGGGTAATGGTCGATGTAGGTGGCAAGGTTTCAGTTGGAGTTGCTGTAGCGGGAGACGCGAGCGGTCCAATATAAGAAGTGCGGCGCGATTCGAAGTTGTCAAAGTAGTAGGAACCCGAAGTGGATGAATCCACTCCGCCCGTCGCGCCGAGGCGAACTTCGTCCAATTGATGTTGGCTGCCGTCATTATCCACATTCGAGATCGATCCCGCTAAAACGTCGTCGATCCACAGCGTGAACGAGCCGTCATTCGCGCCGGGGGCGCTGGCTGCCTGCCACTCGATCTCGACCATATGCCAGTCGTCGCTGATGGCGTACTTGCTTCCGATGGTATAGTTCCAATCGTCATTGAAAACACGCGGGCGCAACTTGTAGGAACCGTTTTCATACAAGAGTTCAAGGCGGAAGATTAGATCTTGAGTGTAATAATTGTAGCCATCGAAGATGTAATGTGCGCTGCCCGAATTCATGGTGATGGAGTTGGGGTCGAAGTGGAAGCGGGCACGATAATGATCCTCCCCGGCGGGTGAAGAATCCACAGCCTTGAGTACGACGGTATCATCGATCAACACTTGCAAGCCAGAATTGCTTTGGTATGCTGCGGCAGAAGAGACGGAAAGATCGCCTCCATCGACCGAAGTGCGGGTCGGGCTCCATCGAGAGAGGTCGCCGCCTTCAAAGTTATCGGCAAACATTGCATCCGGGCGGGCAGGCGGGGGATTGACCGCCGGTCCGTTTGGGTCCAACCCGATGTGAGCGCCAGTGTGCGACTCATAGGCGTCGAAATACATGGTGCCGCTGCCCACAATCCCGCCGCCTGTTACACCCCAGGATACTTCGGTTACTGCCTGGGTGTCGTTGTCCAGGTTTTCAATGCTGTCTGCCAGTTGGTCACCGACATATAAGCGGATGTACCCATCGTTGGCGCTAGAGGCTGTGGCGGCTTTCCACTCCAATTCCATCGCCTGCCACTCATTGGCAATGAACACCCCTTCACTTTCATACCAATCCTCAGCGTCATCATGTCCGCACAGCCCCAAAGTATAGTGCTCTCCTTGCTGGTCCAGCCAGATGCACGCCATTCCCCAAGTCTCTTCGGACGAAACACTCATCAAGAAGAAGCCGCCATTGGGAGCCTGTACAGAATTCGGGTGGAAGTAGAAGCGGGCAGAGAAGTGGTCTTCCTCATTCGGTGATTCATCAAAGACGATCAGTTCATTGCCATCGTCCAGAAAGGCTTGCATCCCATAATTTCCTACAGCGGCAGCCTGGGCGGTAATAGATAGATCGCCACCATCGGTGTTCGCCCATTCCCAAGCAGAAAAATTACCGCTCTCAAAGTCATCATCAAAGATAAAGCCGGGGACCGGTGTATTGGTAGGGGTAGCAGAAGGCGTTGGGGTGATGGAGTTGGCGGTATATTGAATCACCAGCTTTGGGCGCTGGGAAGCCGTGGACGTATCCGAAGTCTTGAAATCGAAGCGGTCATTAAGCTCGCTTTCTGATTTGATCAGGAAACCGTTATTGGTAAAACCGCCGTTAAACATTTCCTGAATTTTGGCAGGATCCAGCGCGATTTGTTTCTCGCTGTTCAAAGCCTCATTATTTAGAATTTGTACCGAGCCAATCGCGGCGCTTTCACGGTCATTGGCGCCAGCCGCACCCGGCGACTGCCAGTTCGATCCCGTTGCGGAGCGGTTCCAGTTGGCTTGGGTCTCATTGAAGGGCGTATTCAAGCGATAGACACTATAGGTCGCATCGTTGCTTGAGAAATCCTTAGAGGTCCACAGTGACAGGGATGCAGAGACAATTTGGGCGTCAGCAGGCAGGGCAGATAGATCAAACTTAATTAAACTGCGTGCCACTCTATTGGTTGAATTATTGTTTTCACCCACGCCCATATCGGCAGATGTGCCGTAGTTCGAAGTAGCCGAGGTGCTCAACAAATAGGTATCGAAGCCATCTGTTCCATTTGGCTGCAAGATCAATGTATATACTACGGATGGAACATTTGTAGCAGTCTGTGTCGGTGTTTCGGTCTGCGTTGGGGTTAATGTCTCAGTCGGTGTATTGGTGAGGGTTGGGGTCAAGGTTTCAGTAGCAGTTTGCGTAAATGTAGGCGTGGGGGTTGGGATGACAGGCTGCACGATCCCTTCCACGGCTTGAACCATATTCCCGACTGCATCATACGTATAGGAATACGAGGCAAGCAAGTCATTGCCTGCCTCGTGTTCGAGTTGCGTCACCCGCCCGGCAGAATCATAGCCGTATTGTGAGGTCACTCCGTTCGGGCGAGATACGAAAGTAAGCTGCCCTGCCGCATCGTAGGTGTAACTTGTAGAGGCATTGTTCCAATCAGTTACATTCACCAATTGATTTACATCGTTATAGGCGTACGCAACCGAATTCCCTGTAGGATACGTTAATTCAGTCCGATTCCCCACTGCATCATACTCATATCCCACAATGGCATTATTCGGATCAGTGACAGAAATCAGGCGGTTGAGCGCATCGTATGCCCAGGTGGTTGTCCCCAAGCCATCGGTCATACTGAGGCGTTGCCCGTTCGGGTTGTAGGCGAAGGTCACATCTGCGTCGGGGGCGGGATAGTCAATCGTAATCAACTGCCCCGCATCGTCGTAGACATAATTCGTCACCTGCCCCTTGCCGTCGGTCATCGAGGTTTGTCTCCCCGCCAGGTCGTAGGTGTAGCTCCAGGTGTTGTTGAGCGGGTCGGATTTGCCCGTCACACGGTTGAGCGCGTCGTAGGTGAAGGTCGTGACGTTCCCCAGCGGGTCGCGCGCGAGCGTGCGGTTGCCCGCCGCGTTGTATTCATACTCGTAGCGGACGTTGGTCTGCGCATCCGGCTGGACCGTGGGCTTGTAGTTCAGCACCACCGCGGCCTGCCTGCCGAGCGCGTCATACTCGAAGTGCGTCACCACGCCGTTCGCATCAATCGTGGCGGAAACCTGCCCCAGCGCATTGTAGATCGTCTGTGCCGTGTTGCCCAGCGGGTCGCTCACCGCCACCTGGCGGTTGAGCGCGTCATACGTATAGGTGGTTGTCTTGCCCAGCGCGTCCGTAATGGCAATGAGATTCCCAACCGCATTGTAGGTGTTCGTGGTGGTATGCCCGTTCGGATCGGTCACGGTCACGGCGCGGTTCAGGTTGTCGTAGGTGTAGCTGGTGACACTCCCGTTCGCATCGGTGCGCGAGAGGACATTGCCCAGCGCGTCGTAGGTTGTGTGGGTGGTGTTGCCGAGTGCGTCTTCCACGGTGATCACGCGGTCCAGCAGGTCGTAGGTGTATTCAGTGCGTCCGCCCATTGCGTCGATGCTGGCAATTCGCCTGCCGTATTGGTCGTATTCGGTTTGTGTGATACGCCCTAATGGGTCTGTCGTGGCGATCAGCCTGCCCTGCGAATCATAGGTATAGGTGGTCGTCTTGCCCAGCGCGTCGATCGTGGCGATGCGCTGTCCCTGGATGTTGTAGACCGTCTCTGTGATTCCGCCATTCGGGTCGATCGTCTTCACCAAACGGTTGAGTTCGTCGTATTCGTAGGCCGTCACCCGCCCCAGCGGGTCGGTGCGGGTGGAAACGTTGCCGTTCGGGTCGTAGGAGGTCAGGGTCTCGCTGCCGAGCGGGTCCCTCACCTTCACCACCCGCCCCAGCGAGTCGTAGAAATAGACCCATGAATTCCCCGCCGCATCCTTGACCGTCGAAGTATTCGCAACGGCGTTGAAGGTGGTCGTGCCGGTCGCGGTCCCCAGCGGGTTGATCGTCTTGATCAGCCGCCCGGAGGGGTCGTATTGGTAGGTGGTGGCGCGTCCCAGGGCGTCCGTGCTGGAGACCAGCCTTCCCACGGCATCATATGCGTTGGTGGTGATGTTCCCGGCTGGGTCGATCGTCTGCACCAGACGGTCCGCATCGTCGTACACGTATTGCGTGACCCGCCCCAGCGTATCGGTAACGGCGATCTGGTTGCCGCGCGTGTCGTACGCATACTCGGTGACGAGGTTATACAGGTTCTGGTCGTTCTGCGGGCGGCTGGAATCGTAATTTTGGACGGTGCGCAGCAACTGCCCGGCCGCGCTGTACTCGTTGAACGTCACCCGCCCGCGCGGGTCGGTGGTGTGGGTCAACCGCCCGAGGGAATCGTAGGTGTAGGTCCAGGTGTGCCCGTTCGGGTCGGTCATCGAGATGCGCTGTCCGTGCGAATCGTAGGTGTAGGACGTTGTCCGCCCCAGCGGGTCGGTGGTGGATTCCAAATATCCTTCGGGGGTGTAGGTATATGCCGTCACCGCGCCAAGCGCATCGGTGGAACTTGTCAGCAGCGTGCCGTTATAGGTATGGGTCGTGGTGTTGCCCAGCGGGTCGGTCATGGAGGTCAGGTTATTGAATGCATCGTAGGTGTAGGAAGTGGCATTGCCCAGCGGGTCGGTCTTGCCCAGCAGGTTCTGTCCGTCCGCGCTCCAGGTCATGCCGAGCGTGTGCCCGGCATCGTTCTTCACGCTCGTCGGGCGGAAGTTTTCATCGAAGGTCGTCGTTTCCTTTTGGCTGACCTCGTTCGTGCTTTGGGTAGCGATCCCCTGCTGGTTGTATTTGTGCTTTTCAGAATGGTTCAAGCCGTTATAAATAGTTGTGCTTCCATCGCTGTGATAGGTGACCAGCACCAGCAGGTTACCGGCGCCGTCGAACTGACGGTAGGCGCGCCCCTGCAGGTCGTATTCCGTTCGCACGGTTTCTTTTCCGGTGGGGTCAAGGACTTCCGTCATGCGGTGCGCGGAATCGTAGGTATAGGTCCAGTCGTGCCCGAGCATGTCGGTGTAGGTGGTCAGGTCGCCGTTTGCGTCGTAGCCGAGGGTCACTTCCCGCCCGGCGTGATCTTCCACCGAAACGATCCGCCCTTCCGCGTCATATCCGAATTGGATGAAGCGCGAACCGCTGTCCGCCTCGACCTTCGAAAGCCTGTCCTGCGCGTCGTACACATACGCGAAGGCATGCCCCTGCGCGTCTTCGCGCGAAAGCATCCGTCCGTCGAGATCGAAGATGAATTTCTCGTGCGCCGTGGAGGTGATCGTGTACGTGGTTGTTTCCCTGGTCAATCTGGCGGTTACACCGGGTCCGGGCGTATAACTTCCATCCATCTCCTCTTTGAACAAATACTGGTTCCCCAACACGCTGCGGAAGAGGACAAACCCTTCCATGCCAAGTGGATGATCGGAGAAGATTAGCCCGGCTGCGTGGTTGTGTGTCCAGCCGTGTCCGAGCGCTTCCGCGTAGGCATCGGTCGTTGCGGTCGAGTAGGTGCGCTGGAAGATCAATTCTCCGGCAGAGGTCGGGAAGGACAGGTCCACCAGCGAGAAGGAGGACGAGCCGGTCTTGGTGTTGATCGGGTCGCCGCAAACCTTCTGGGTGCAGGAGATGTTGCTGAAGTTTCCATCCGCATCAATCTTGGCGTTGAGCCTGGTGACTGTTTTGTTGTGACCACCGCTGTTGACGGAGCCGGGATACACATCGGTTTGCCAATTGAAGGCATACGCGGCGGAACAGGCATATTGCTGCTGGACGATCTGTTGCGCGGCGGCGGATGAATCCGCGCACACGTAGGTCGTCGCCTGGCTGATGCCAACGTTCAGTTTATACCCGGTTGCGCTCACATAATGCCCGCGGTTCGGATGTTCGGTTTCCATTTGCACGCTTTGCAATGCGGTTCCTGCCACGCTGCGTTGAAAGGAACTGGCGGGTATGTTAAATGAAAATTGCCCGGCCGGGATCTGGTTGGAATACGATCCCACTGGACTTCCATTGAAGGAGATGGTTCCATTATGCGGCTGCACGTTCGAGCGCGGGGAGTACACGATATTCAGGAATGCCGATGCGATGGACTCCGGCGCAAGGAAGGCGGGGATGGGGAGCGGTGTGACGATGGTGGGGCGGTTGGTGCAATACCAATCCTCCGTCTCGAAGGTCATCGTGCAGTTCTGCATCAACACCGGCATGATGCTCCGCCCGCCGCCGCAGGAGGTCGAACCAGATAAACTCCGCGTCACACCGGACCCGCTCGCCTGCAGGCTGAAATCGATCGGCGGAACGGCAGGCAGCGAACTGGCAAGCTTGGACGGCGAACTGGCTTGCGCGGCTGCATCTTCGGCGGTGAAGATGGGGTAGGCCGTCACCTGGATGGATTGCCCGGTGTCCAGACGCGCGTGGTCCAGGCTCGGCTGCAGGAAGATGCGGGCGGGTTCCCCGGTTTGGGGATCAACCGCAGTCAGGGAAAGGTCAGTGATCGGCTTGCCATGGTTGGTGATCCGGTAGGTCCGCGCCAGGGTAAGTTCATCGAAACCGACTTCCTCGATCGTGAAATCGCCTTCGGACAATACCGTGACATGTAGGGCCATGTGATCGTGGATCGGCGCGCCGCCGCCATCCGACACCAACGAGGCGGCCAGGGTGTAATTGGCTTGGGCGGCATCCTGCGCGTTGACCGCCACCGTGATCTGGCGGGTTTCACCGGGTTGCAGTGTGATCGTCTGGTCCACGCTGCCGCTGTCCACAAAATTAACCAGGATGTCCTCATGCGGGTTGGGGATCGAGGCGGTCAGGGTATGCGCGACGCTGTCGTCGTTGCGCACACTGACACTGACCCGCTGATCGTAATCGCGGTCGATAGTCGCGTTCTTACTGCGGTTGACGAACACGATCCCGTTCCCCACCGTAAAGGTGCGCTGTAGCAGGGTGGTGGAGCCGCAATCTGATTCCGCCTCCACAAACCATTCGTAGGTGGTATTACGATCCAATCCAGGCACGACGACGGAATGAGAGACACCCTCCAATGTGGGGAAGATATCCGCATCCTGCGGCGACCCGGACGGGAAGATCGTCAGCGTGCCGGTGATCGGAACATCAGTATGCCAATTGATGGTCACATCCCGCGAGCCGAGCGTTTGCCCGCCATGCGGCACCAGCCCGGAAACCTGCGGCGCCGTCTGGAAGGCGATACTGGCGGGGCTGCTCTCGGTATGCTGGTTGGCCGCGCTGGTCACCTCCACCTCGAACGGAATGCTGCCCGCGTCACTGCATGAATTCGTTTGCACCGTAAGCGATACGACGCTCGTCCCGCCGGGCAGCAGGCTGGCGCTGGTTTGGGAGAGGGTATACCATTGGGAATTCAGCCCATCCACACTGATCGTGTACGTATCCTGCATCAGCCCGGTGTTTTTGATCGTAAGTTCGTACACAGCCTCGGCGCCGATCGCCGCCAGGCGGCTGGATGGGGAGAGGATCGCCGAAAAAGCAAGCCCGTCCACCACCGTAGTCTGGACGGCGGCGTTGTTGTTTGCCTGATTGCTGTCGGCAGAAGTGGTGGTTACGCTTGCCTGCGCCTCCAGTATGCTCCCCACTGTGGCGGCTGCTGAAACGTGTCCGCTTACCACAAAGGACAGGCTTTGCCCCGGGGAAAACGTTCCGAATTCCCAGGTGAGCGTCTGCCCGTCCTGCGTCGGTTCAACGTCGGAATTTTGGCTGATGTAACCGACATCCGCAGGCAGCTGTAGTTCCAGCGTGACATCCTCCGCAGCCGCTGTAATGGACTGTTGGAGTGTGACGATATAGCTAACCACCGAGTTTGGGATCGTAATCGCTGGCGCGGAGAGGGATACCGACAGGTCGCCAACCCCCTGCGGGTCATGCAGGTAAATCGTCCCTTCGCCCTCGCTCTCCCAGCCGGGACCGCCGGATGCTGAAAATGTGAGGGAATGATTCTCAGTAACTGCATATACTGCAATCCTACCCCCAGCTCCCGCTCCACCAATATTCGGACTTGATCCACCTCCCGATCCACCTTTAGATTCTATTATGCCATTTCCTGTTAATAGGTTGCTTACTATCCATATACTTCCACCAGACCCTCCTCCTGAACGATCTCCTCCCATAGTGCCATCTGCGCTAATTTTGCCAGATATGACAAGTTCATTTGTTACCACCAACTTTAGAGCACCACCACCAGTACCACCATCCCTCCAAAAGACAATCCCTTTACCAGGTCCTCCTCCACTTCCTAGCACGGTGGGGTTATAGGGATCCCCGTAGATTGAGCCACCGGAGCCATTTGAAGTTTGTCCAATTGCCCCATAACCAGCCCCGCCACTTGTAAATGATTCCCCAGCCCCAATCCCTCCTGCCCCTGGACCACTTGCAGATGGAAAACCTACACCATCTGCTTTTATTTTTCCGTTCGCATGAATAATTATATTAGCAGCATTGATTGTCACTCCCTGATTAAGGGTCGTGTTCCCCAATGCGATCAAGGTTCCCCCGCTTTCAATTATTATAGAGTTAAAAGTATACTCCCCCGCTGCCAGACTGCATGTTTCTCCATCGGGGACAACCAAATCTCCGCTTGTCGCGCAGGATGGCGTTTGGAAAAAGCCCTTCACGAGAACTTCCCAAAAACCATCATTTCGTTCCTCGCTATCCGAACCGAGTTTTCCATCAATGGACATTGCGTTTGTCCGAGAAAATGGCACTACGGCATTAAACAACACAAACACAACGAGCAATACTCGCAGGGTCTTTTCCAATCTCGGGCTGAGATGAGCCATGATACGCCTCCTGAATCCGACTTGTGTCCGTTCCGGCTATTTTGATTTTTTTGGGCAGAGCGTTTTTCTCTTACCCCCCAGTCCCCTGGGCGGTCAATAATTGACCTTAGAAACATATTACATGTTTCAACTATTAAAATCAAGTTAACTTACCATGTCGCTGTAACAGAAATGGTGGGTGAAAATGTGGAAATGGGAAGTAGACGGACTACCCCAAGAGAGAAATAGAGATTTACGACCAGAACTGACAGGCAACCAGACAGCCAGCAAGTAGACCCTCAGAGGATTTATACCCGCGAACGCGTTTTGCTCTGCTTTTCAATCTCCCAATGATCTGTTCTGTGCGGTTATTCGTCCAGGGAATGCCCGGATCATGATAGAACTCAATGTATCTCTCCCAATCTCTGCTCAAACGCAGCACAAGGTCTCGTAGTTTTTCCAAGGGTGTGCGCTTTTCCTCTGGCGGGGTTGTCCTGCCAGGGATCTGCTTCCAGAGTTGATATAAGACTTTACTTCCATTAGTGGGGAGATCATGGATCAACTCCTGGAGTTTTGGAATGACATACAGCCATTCCGGTGGGAGTTCCTGTTCGAAGACCTTCAGCGCTTTCCGGTCCAACGACGGACATGGAATTGGCAAATCTGATGCCCGACTTCAAGTTCCTGGGCAATCTCTTTATAGGTTGCCAGATCATCCGTCACGATGGCTCCAATCTTGTGCTGTTGCTTCAAGGCTTTCAACCACGTTTCAACAGCCACCAGCTCCTTTTCATCGATCTCTGCCAATGCCAACAACTCCCCATCCCCCAGATCGACTGCCACCATGATCCCCTTGCCATTCACCCAAACCCCATCCACACCCACGATCCGTGACGGTTTCCATTTCAGTCTGCGACCGATCCGCTGCCCTGCCTCCTGCACATCTCGCCAGCCGCTCATGTGACTCAAATGCACTCCAAACACCGCCAAGATCAGCGACACGCTGCGATGGCTTACCCCCAGCGACCACATGATCACACATAATTTCATCAGTCGTTCGCTTTGCTGGGCAGGGCTCACTCCTTCCGGGTATTGCCGAAAGGTATGCTTGCAAAAACAACAGCGATACCGATGCACTTTTACCTGTCGATCACGCGTATCTTTCACCCGCTTGTTCACCTGTCCCCACCTTTGGAAAGTCTCACCACCACAGTACGGACACTGCTTTGGCCTTCCCTCTTTTTTGCGCTTTACACTCGGTAGGTTTAGTACAACAATGGACATGACGAACTCCTTGTCGTTTGGCTTTGATCCCCCATATCTTACAAGGAGTTCGTCTCTTTTTCTCAAAATCCACCAACTTTGTTACTGTAACTACATAACTGCTCTTGTGCGACGGTTTTGTACTTATTTTAGTCATAAAAGAGCACAAAATATGGTACTTTTCTCATCAAAATTGTGACGCATAATAATTGCCGCTGGGATAATTGACCTGTATAATCAACCAAGTCGCTCACCCACAGGGTGTTTTTGCCAAATAGGATTTTGGGCGAATGGATTTACTAAACCTACAACTTAATTCTCCAAATATTCAAGTTGCCATACGAACATTAACAGTCGGTGGTTTTATCTTGGAAAATTTTAAGCGCTCTCCCGGATATGCCCTATTCTTCATGTCACGGCATGATGTATTTGGAATTAAGCAAAAATATTGTTTCGCCCTTTTTGAGAATAAGCCGGGGTCAACTCAAATCCAAACAGCAACAATTGCGGCAAGCCACAATAAGGCAGAACTTGTCATAATCAGTCCAGTTGCCATTAAAGAAATCCCTAATATCGAGTGGAAACGCTTTCTAAACTTATTTGGGGGACCGGTTAATAGTTACACACCTCTCGAATCAGATTTCGCAGAACATCTAATGAAGTTGGCGTTCAATAAATTACCAGCTGGGCTTACAGGAAAACCAGATGATTTATTTGAGCTCTATATTCAACGTGCCTTTGAATTTATTTTTGGATGCAAAGTACATCGTTATGGACAGGAAAGAAGATTTGAAGCTCGCCCAGACGGCATCATTATCCAAGATAAGACTTTCTCTTCCATATATGATACTAAGGCATATTCAAATGGATTTGAAATAACATTGGATTCCATTCGGCAATTTAGTTCGTATACTTCGGATTTTCGAAGCCGCTACAACCATTTTTTTGATCTACATTCCTTTATAGTAGTATCTGGGAAATTTCCCCATACTAAAAGGATCCTAGAAAACAAATCTCGGCAATTTTTATCTGAAGCGAATATTCCCCTCGCCTTTATTACGGCAGAAACAATTATCTCAATTATTGATCTCTTGGCAGATTTCCCCTCAGCCAGACGCTCCATAAACTGGAGAAAAATCTTTGTAAACCCAATAATAGTTCCCGATCTAGTACAATCCGAATTGAAACTAATTTCAAAAGATAAAATTATTATGGAGGGAATAATCTAAAATGGGAACATCAACTAATCAACGATCGCCGCGAACGCCTAACTGGAAAGCTGTTGAAGTCACATATACCCACCCCGGAGCTACTGTTCAGAGGACCGCACAAGAGATTTGGCGGGCCGCTGCTAATGAACCGGATGGTGGACTAATTAGCAAGTTAAGCAATCCAATTATTGCTCAATGCATTGATGTCATGCAAAAATCTCAATCTGCAACAGATGCAGCACAAAAAGTAAGGCGGTTGCTCGCATTATCAGGTCAGTCCTCACTCGCAGGCGAGATCGCACAGAGAGCTTCTATCATTGCCCATGAGACAAAAGGAAATCGTACCAATGCTTTTGTCCGCTCCCTTTTCTCAGAGGCTAGCAACTATTTAGTATCAAGAGATTTGCCTGGTTTCGTTGGACTAGCAGATAAAGTTAGAACTGTTCAAAATGCTGCCGTGTTAAAGTCAGCGATTATGAACGAAGTTTCTTCGAATGTTGACGCTGTTCCCAAGCCCTCTGGCAAATTGAGCAACCCTAGAACATGGCAAAAATACATCAAAAGTGTTGTAAATCATTTAACGGGGGCAAAGTAATAGCATGGAAAAGATATTTGCTATTTCGGAAAAACCAAAAAGCATAAAAAACGGTTTTACATTATGCCCTGACATCAACTTATACACCGGCAAAAAAGAGTTCGCGGATAAGTATGGAGAAGCAACTTCCTTAGAAGAAGACTTGCTAGTTTTAAGTTCCGCAATATTTGCTTCTGATATTGCTACAAAACGTGGTCAACAACACAATTTTGTTAGACATATTGAATTGACCATACCAGTTGTAAATTTATCATCATTCCACAATGTTGCGGACGATATAACTTATGCCCTAAATGTCTTAAGTTCTGATGCCTGGAAAATTCGATTCGTACAAAAAGATGGACAACCGGAGAAAACAAAGAAATGGGAGACGCAACAAGATGGAAAGGTCTTACTGTTTTCAGGCGGACTGGATTCATTTGCGGCTGCTATTTCACTCGCCAATAAAAACAAAAATATTCAATTGGTAAGTCATGTAACTGCCAATCAAGTAATTACAGGCACACAAGATAATCTAGAAAATTATTTGAACAAAACCCACCCGAATATATTTTCGAGAGTCACTTTTCGAGTTACAGGAATTGGGAAGCCAACTCGAGGATTCCCCTTTCCTCAGGACAAAGAAAGGGAGGAGACTCAAAGAACCCGTTCGTTCATGTTCCTTTGTCTTGCAGGATTAGTAGCACGAAGACAAGGTCACAAAGATGTTGTGATGATTGCCGAGAATGGTCAAATGGCTATTCATTTACCATTAACCGCAGGTCGTATCAGTGCTTTTTCAACACACACTGCTCATCCTGAATTTGTTATGTTAATGTCGGGGATTTTGTCGAAGTTGCTCAATCATAGAATTAATATCGAAAACCCATTCCTCTATATGACAAAATCAGAAGTAGTTAAATTGCTTCTTCCGAAGCACAAGGCGATCTTGAAAGATACAGTGAGTTGCTGGAAAGCAAGCAGAGTGTCTCATTATCATCATTGTGGGATTTGTGTGCCATGTTTAATTCGGCGGATTGCACTCGAAAAAAACGGAGTTTTCCTAAAAGAATACGAAAGGGATTTACTAAAAAGTAATGTTGCGGGCTTGGACCCCAATGATGATGGCAAGCGTAATCTGGTCGAATTATGCGAGTTTATAAATAATTTTGCGGAAGACCTGTCAATGGCTGAATTGCAATTACTGTTTCCCGAGTTGGCTGCATCAGACAGTTATGATCCAGATCAAGTAGTGAAAATGTACAAACGATTTGCAACCGAGGCTTTAAGTGTTTTCAAGCGCTACCCAGAAGTGATGAAAATAATTAGGTAAACACATGTTCAAAATCTCTCTTACCGAATTAGAACAAGTTCGAAAAAACCCTGTAGCATTCAGGAAAAAGAAGGAAACCTCTAAAGGCATTTTTGTGAGCAAGTCTATTTTCCAAACACTAAAATGGGCAATTTTCAAATATCACAAAGATGATAACCCCATATCTGCAATGAACTATTTAGAAGATAGGCTAGACAAATTCAAAGATCGTAATAAATGTGATAAGGCAATTGAAGATCTACAATGGTACATTGAGGAATATCAAAAACTTGGTTGGGCAACGGCACTCCAAAAACACAGCATCACGATCCCGCTTTCGACAAAACAGGCTGACTCTCTGAAAGTTTCAGGCGAGATAAACCGGATCGATTTTCACCCTAATGGCGCCTATGCCGCATGGCTATTCATAAAAGAAAATGGAGAAAACTGGAAGAACGAACTTAGGATGCCGGTAATACAAAATGCCGTTGGAGTTGAACTCGGTGCAGAACCGGAAATGGTTCATGTTGGAGTTTATTGTTTTGAAGATCATGTAAAATTCCTTCACAATTTTTCAAACAGCGATATTCGGCGTGCTCATTCTGAATTGGAAGAATTATTCAAAAAAATGGGCTTCTGAAAGGAGCGACAAAATGGAAGAATTTAATGATGGCAATTGGGGGATACGAATCAATGAAAAGCATTACTGCAAATTTGACATTGAAGCCCCTGACTGGGCAAAGACTGAACCTGGTCTTTCCTGGTACTCCAAGGGTGTTGTCATCTGGGATGAATCTCAAAAAATTGTGATCAACTTAGATTTTTGGTATTCAATGGCCTGGTTAGAGTGGCTCAAAAACAATTCGGAATGGGAACAGTTAGGTTCTGATGTTCAGAAAGAGTCGATACATATTAATGTCGAGATTCCGGACAGAAGAAAAAAGGATTCTTCCAAGTCTAACTTTGAAGCCCACCCTTCAAAGAGTGAAAAAGTAATGACCAAATTTCATCTTTCACCAGATCGGACAAAAAAAGTCTTGAAGTTTCTACAGCATCATGAAAGAATTATTCGTATGGAAGGCGAAATGATTAAGTGGCGATATGAGCAGTCAATGGAATCACTAGCCGCTATGATATGTGAAAATATGATGCGAGCGGATAACGAAGGTGAAAAAGAGAGATAGCCTCCAAATACCTATTAATTCTTATGACTGCTTATTCGCCTGATTTAAGGGTTGTTGATGGGTCATAAAATTAATAAAACACATGCGCCTGACTTATAAAACTACAACCACCATCGCTATCATGAAATCATGAATAAACTGACTCCGGCAGAGGTCTATTTTTAATGAACCCAGAAGGTGCTTACCCGACGACACCATTCGTCCTTTTTGTCCCACTCGTTCTGACACCGGACAAGAAACTATGGTTTATCTTGTAAAATTACTGCCGCGCAATTTACAGTGGCGTTGAATCTTCCCCGCCCAATTCCTCCGTGATGCCTTCGAACTGTGCCAGTGCGGACTTCAAATCTTCCATGATCTCCATTGCCAGCACATCGGGGTTGGGCAAATTTGCGGAGTCTTCCAGCGATTCATCGCGCAGCCAGAAAATATCCAAATTGACCTTATCACGCGCAATCAACTCATCGTACTTGAATGAACGCCAGCGACCTTCAGGGGTTTTCTCAGCATAAGTAGCTTTGCGCTTATTGCGATTGTCGGGATTGTAGCATTTGATAAATTCCATCAGATCATCTTTTGAAAGCGGATTGGTCTTTAGCGTGAACTCCATGTTGGTGCGCAGGTCATAGATCCAGAGTTGCTTCGTCCACGGGGTTTCGGAGGCGGGTTTTTTATCGAAGAACAAAACATTGGCTTTGACGCCCTGAGCGTAGAAGATGCCTGTCGGCAATCTCAGCAGAGTATGGACATCGCACTCGTGTAGGAGTTTGCGCCGCAAAATCTCCCCTGCCCCACCTTCAAAAAGGACGTTATCTGGCACAACCACTGCGGCTCGACCGTTAATCTCTAACAAGGTCTTGATATGCTGGACAAAGTTCAACTGTTTATTACTCGTGGATACCCAGAAATCGTCACGGACAATGCTAGTGGTCTCGCGCTTGACTTCTCCATTTTCCGTTACAAAGGTGACACTTGATTTTTTGCCGAAAGGCGGATTGGTAAGAATGATGTCGAAGCGTTTGCCGGGGTCGGCGGAAAGACTATCATCCACATGAATGGGACTGGAACCGCCATTGGCGCCGATGCCGTGCAGGTACAAATTCATCACGCACAGGCGAGCGGTGTTATCAACAATTTCCCAGCCGTGGAGCGCTTTCTTGCTAAGATGATCCAACTGTCCCTTATCGAGAGGCGCGAATTTCTTCGTGATGTAATCGTGGGCAGCAAGCAGGAATCCACCCGTGCCAGCGGCGGGATCGCAAATCGTCTGCCCAAGTTCGGGACGCATGACTTCGACCATCGCCTGGATGAGCGGACGCGGCGTGAAGTATTGTCCCGCGCCGCTTTTGGTATCCTGTGCGTTCTTTTCGAGCAGACCTTCGTAGATCTCGCCCTTGGTGTCGATATCCAATCCAACCCAGGTTTCGCCGTCTATCAAAGTGATGAGACGTTTTAGTTTTGCGGGGTCTTGGATTTTATTTTGCGCTTTGCGGAAGATGGTAGGGATGAGACCCGAGCCAGTGCCAAGTTCTTTGAGGATGGTCAGATAATGCGCTTCGAGTTCCACGCCGTCTTTGGACAGCAGGGATGCCCAACTGTATTTCGCAGGGATGGCGCTTTTCTTACCGAGCATCGAGACACCTTCGTAATCCATTTTCAGGAATAGCAGATAGGTGAGTTGTTCGACGTAATCGCCGTAGGAGATGCCGTCGTCACGGAGAACGTTGCAATAATTCCAGACGCGTTGGACAATAGTGGAGGATTGAGAGTTCATAGATTATTCCTGTCAGGAATTGAAACAAACACTGATAACAATACCTGCGATGGTATACAGTATTCCAAAGAATTTTATTAATTTGACCGCATGGTATTTTTTCTTCTGTTCAAGATAGGGCGCAGCTTTACTTTGCAGATCGAGGGTGGTTAGCCCATTTTCCTCCATTTCCTCGAGACGCGACCGAAGGTAATCTGTGTAGTCATTGAAACGCAGATAAAGTGCATATGCAAACCAATAAATTGCAATTGCGACCGAGGTCGTGACGTAAAGCGGTAAAGGTGATTTTTCAGCCTGAATAGCTAGACCAAAAATAGCAAAACTGATGCTAAAGAAGAATGTAGATACGGTCCAACGGGTGGTGACGTGTCGTTGTTCTACTTCCCAAATTTTGATGTATAGATCGTCTTTATTTTCTGTCTCTTTTTTCATCTTCCGCTGCATCGATAACTTCCTCTTTTCGTCAGTTTTCCTAATCATTTCACCAACCTCTCCTCAAACACAGATCACAACACTGCCTACTACAATCTCACTTGAAGAATATCAATAATACTCCCGTTATTCAACCTTAATACCAAGAGATTGGGCACGTTTTTGTAAAGAAGATAATAACCTGTCAAATGCTCCATCCTCATAGTAGTTCACCCATTGCCATTGGCTTAATCTATCAGGAATTTCGCAATCTTCAACCTTTAATGGGATGATAAAAATCGTTTCTTCAGGTTTTTCTTGGGCAATATCCAATGCTCGTTGTATTTCTTTTTGAACGTACCCTTCCTTGCTGACAGAATTTTTAGAAACACAAACAATCACAATATGGCTTTCTTTTACAGCTTTTGCAATCTCATGATCCCAGCGCACGCCGGGCAGAAGTTTAGCTTCATCCAACCAGGGATCAATTCCTTTTCTTGAGTAAAGCCTTTGAAAAAGTTTTCGGACTATCGGCTTATCGTCTGATGAATGACACAAAAAAACCTTTAGAGAGCGTTCGGTTGATTTCTTGCCGAACATCGTATTGACAATTTCCGCGTCAAGTTCATCGTCTGCTCCCGCTGCCATTCCACCCGCCAAGATCGTAACACGAACCCTGTCTTCTAACTTAGGATCAATGACCGCCCCAAATATCATATTTACATCGGGATTGGCGTATTCCCGAATTGTTGCGGCAGCAACATTGACCTCATAAAGTGACAGGTCTGCCCCTCCTGTTACATTGAACAATACACCCTGAGCACCTTCCAAGGATTGGAGATTTCCGAAAATATCTGTAAGAGCATTTTCTGCTGCTTTTCTAGCGCGGTCTTCCCCAGATGATTCGCCCGATGCTATCAATGCCAGAGGGTATCCTGGAATAATCGCACGAATATCATTCATGTCAATGTTTATTAAGCCTGGTATTGTCATCAGCTCGGAGACCGCGAGCACACTCTGATAAAAGCGTTCTTTGAATATGCCCAAACCGTGATTGGGTGAAGAAATATTATCTCTTAACAGGCTGTTTCCTGAAACAACCACGACAGCATTGGCAATCTTCTCGATTCGCTTAAGAGAGTTTATTGAAGCATCGTTTCGTGTTTTTCCCTCAAACTGAAATGGTGAAGCAAGAATACAAATAACCACTGCCCCAATTTTTGTCGCAACAGAAACGACAACTGGAATTGCACCAGTCCCTGTGCCACCACCGAGCCCAGAAGTCACGAAGATCACATCAAAGCCAGAAAAAGCCTTTTCCAACTCTTCTATTGCTTCTTCTGCAGCCATTCGTCCAATATCAACATTACCTGAGGCTCCCTGTCCTGACGTAAGTTCCTTACCTATTAATAACCTGTTGCCTGCGTCTGACTGTAATAATGACTGAATATCTGTATCAACAGAAAGAGTTTCAAGATTCTGATCACCCTTTTCAACTACATAATTTACTGTTTGGCAGCCAACGCCGCCAATGCCTGCAATCATTACCCGAATTGAACTCTCAGCAGCTGCATATTTATTATCCATTACCATCACAGCCTCCCTCCGCCACAGACTCGATACCACTCCCGCAGGGGATCTCCCCCACCACTGACAATAGTCTTGTGTAGTTTTCCAAAATAGTCATCTCAAAACCCTCAATGCCTGATTTCTCGTAAATACCAAGTTACTAATGCCCATCGACTCCCAGGCTTACCACGCACCACCCCAAAACCCGTATCATCCTCACAAATTAATCGTGCCTCCAATAATTTTGAATTGGTTAAACCGTTTTCTTCATAAACGGCATTTATGGTAATGACGGTTATCGCGGGGGCTTCATCTTTAATTTCTTGAAACTCCCATGACTTCAATCTCTTACCACGATATTCTTCACGGATACGCAAGGGGAGTTCTTTTATTGGATGACCAATTCTCGTTGAAATACAATTTCCCATAAATCCGTAGTTATTTAATTTCCAATAGTTTAGAAATTCAGCAAGTTTCCGTTCGGGAGAGGTTACTTCGTACACGATTACTTCCCCGAATGGCGGCACATCCGTACCAATATCTATATTTCTCGGCTTCCAACTTGCAAGTGTTTTTTTATCGCGTTCCAAATCTTGAATCTGTTGCAATATTTCCCTCCATGATTTTTCAGGTTCAGGCGGTGGTGCCTCAAATTGATTTCTCTCAGCTTTCACAGCCCAATCACGCGTTGCAAATAGCGCAATCCAGGACTTAGTCGCAACTACCTGATTATCGTAGCCTAGATCCATCCCATGCACGATCCCATGCCTGTATGGGACAGTAAGTGATTCTGTTCGGGTCTTCCTTCTTGATTGGGATAATATGAACGTTAGCCTCTGCAGTCCCTTACTGTGTGCAGCCACAGAATCCCAAGCAGTCAAATCCACACCCTCAGCAAAAAATCCTTTTTGCTGAATCTCATTTACCATGCCATCCAGTAAAGATAAAACCACAAGAACGGTCGCATAATATCGTCCTTCTTTAAAATCAGCCAAAGCTTTTTCTGCTAATGGCATTCGGCTCCTAAATGCTTTGACCGCGATCATAGTTCTTAATTCACCTTCTATCTTTTCAGGGGAATAAAACTCAATCAATAACCTTTCAGCTTCATCTACATTTCCTGATTTTCCAAGTTGAATAGCCTTTTTTGCTAAATCCATGTTCATGCGGTCATACATGATCCACCCCCTATCCCCAAAAAAACTATTAAAGTCGTCAGGGATGGATGTCATTTCCTCTGACTGTTTGGCAAGATCATCAACTTGTTTCATTGCCTCATCCATTTTTTTTACATCTGCGCCTAGCATTTTGAAAAATGGACGCAACAATGGCCAAGCCTTTTTAAGGGCTGTGAAATTTCTTGCATCATCTCGAATCTTTTTGAGCGATGGGTTTTCTTTTATTGGTTGTTCATCCATATTTTCACCCACCCTCAAAGGCGGACTTCAACACCACCTGCCTCGACCACGGCGCCCGCATCAGACCCGCCGCCAACCACATCTTGATTTCGTCAATCATAGTATTTCTCAACTATTTCGCTAGTTACTTCAAAAATCTCCTGTTCAAGTTTGAATAAAACTTTCATGGCTACTAGATAATCTAAATTAACATCATAGGTTAATAATGCCGTAGTAATTTGTAATAATGAATACGCTGTGTTTTGAATTGGATTGGCTAGCCCATTAATGCTCGGACCCGTTAAAAGGAAATTTTCATCCCCATCGTAGCGAAGTCCAAGTCTAAAAAACAATCCTCTGGCTCCACCATGCACATTCAAACAAGCCATCTTATATGCTGGACGCAAGTGAGCGAATTTGGCTAGAGATTCTAAATCAGAGAATCTCGTTCTTGGTCTTCCAGTCAAACCGACTGCCCAGCCGTTCTCATTAAGAAAGTCTTTCCCATATAACTTAACAAGCTTTTCGCTAGCAATTTCCAAATCTTGTAATTCTTCTTTCGTTATAATTCCACCGCTAAATTCTTGGTCATATTCAGAAAAAGCTTTTGCTGTTTTCCATTTATGGACTAAATCATGGTCAATATATTTCTTTGCAAGCTCATCATCATTTCTGTTGATAATGTTCGTTTCTACAGCCATCTCGTGAAGCGTTCTCCATCGCGCGTCTGCGCCATCTGCAAATCCATTTCGTAATAAAGTTATTATCTCTTTTGCAACTTGGCAACTTCGAGCGTGGGAATGACTGAGGACAATGAGACGTGGGGATGTATCTTCTGAAAGCGAATTAATAACACAGTCTGTGAACTCTGCACCAACGTCTTCTGACAGTACAACAAATATTTCAAGCAAGTCAAGGAGCTTTCCCCACTTTTTGTCGAGTTGTTTGTTTAAATTCTTTTGATGCTTCGAGTTTTCCTTTAAGATCGATGACGTGCGCTTCTTTATGTTTCTTAGGTATTTTTCACTTTCAGCATCAGATGCATCATTGATAATTGAAGGGAAGTTCTCAAGGAGAGCATTCATCTTCAGTTTTGCGCTGTCAAGAAGATCAAGTTCAAAATCTGACTCGCCACCTCCATTCGTAATTTCAATACTCCCATCATCATTTATTTGAATTGACATGCTGTCATTCAAGCTATCTTTGTTTTTCTCCAATTTTTTTATCAGTTGTTGCTTTTGTTCAACTGTTAAATGTATATCCCGTTTCCTCAACTCGCTTTCTATGACATCTGCTATAAATACGGAAAACCTGAGTTGATCTTGAATCTGTTTATCGAACAAATCTTGTAATTGACGCATTCTCTTGTCCTTTATGTTAATTTCCCCTCAAACGCGGACTTCAACACTGCCTGCCGCAGCCTCGCGGATCGGGCAAGCGCTTTCTCCACCACGGACTCGACCTCCCGCGCCACGGACAGCCGCCGCTCGACCTCTGCCACGATTCGCCGCTGTTCTTCCAGTGGCGGCAGAGGAATTGGCAAATCACGGCAAATTTCAAGTGTTAGGTTGAATTGTCCAGCAGTTGCTTTTGCCCGCTTTACTGCCCAACTCAACACACCTTCAGTTCTCAAAGCAATGCTCAAGTATTTTCTATCGCAAAATTCCAGAGGTCTGAATCTTGCAACAGCTTGGTTCATATTCCATTCAGGGAAAGTATCAGGAGCTATAGACACCTTTCCAAGTGGAGGACCAACAATATTCATCAAGACATCCCCAGGATAAACTTTGGAGCGAGCAAGTTCGCCAGCGTGGGTTTCTTTGCTCACAAAAGTTGGGTTGACCGAAAAATCAAGAGTCCCATCAAATGTTAAATTGTAAACTTTAATAAAAGGCACATCGCCTGACCCTGAAAACAACTTATTTGCTTTAGGAGTTGTACCTTTCGTAATAAACTCACAAATATCCTCGGCTCTTGCCCAACGCCACCCCTTAGGCAACTCGCCTTCATTAATCTCTAAATTACCATTTACCAATCTCCCGCTGACTGCCGCCTTGAGCACGGACGCCTTGTACCGTCTTAGTCCAGCCTGCACACGTTCCAGCGCGGACGTGCCCGCCTCCAACTGCGTGAACAGTTCTTCGATCTTGGCGACGATCCGTTCTTGTTCGGGAAGAGAGGGAACGGGAAATGAATAATCAGCAAATTGTTCAAATTTGACTCGTGGTCT
Source organism: Anaerolineales bacterium UBA2395 (assembly GCA_002343775.1). Lineage (GTDB taxonomy): Bacteria > Chloroflexota > Anaerolineae > Anaerolineales > Villigracilaceae > Villigracilis. The sequence continues at coordinate 7,685 of DDSH01000023.1, read as the reverse complement.
ATCACCTGCATTTAGGCTGTTGGAAAATTGAACAAACTCCCACGAGTTAAGAAAGTATTGTAGATATTTGCTGTATAGATGTGGAACCTTGCGAAATACTATAAACTCGGTTGAACATAAGCCATCAAAATCGGGCAAATAAACTTTATTCAAATAAGGACGCAATCTTCCATAAAGAACATCGCCAGCAGAAAACGAATCAGCAGTGCTTTTCATTTCCTTTGATGGCACTGTTCCCAATAAACGCATTGTATGTGCTTCAACATTTTCCATGCCAATGTAAGGCAAGTCAGGATAATCTTGTGGATTAACCCGTTTTTGCATTGGCTTCGTTGCTTCACCTAGCGTTGTCATTTGCCAACCATCAGGCAATTCACCATTCACCATTCTCTACTCACCACTTTCCACTTTCTATTCACTCAATGCCTGATTCAACTCATCCAACAAAGCGGGTAACTCATTGCCAAAGGTCTTCACCGCCGCCACCTGTCCGCCTTTTTCGAAGAACGGGCTGGCGTTCAGGTCGTCGGCGGAGATGCTCAGGTTCACACCGATATGCGCGGCAATCGAATCCAGCCACCAGCGTTGCGCCTCCATAAATTTTCGTCCCGCTGATTCTTGCGTGCGAATCCATTCAAGGTATCGGCGTGCTATCTGCTCGGGGTATGGAACCAGCTCCTCGTCCGCCAGAAGCGCATGACGCACCAGCGAGACCAAGTCCGCCAGCACGCGGCGTTCATTCACCCCGCGCACGCGGTCGCGTTCCAACGTCGCATACGCCCGCCACAACGACTCCGTCGTCCACGTCCGCGGCGGTTGTTGTAACGTCTCGGCTAATTCTCGTAAAACCTCAAACGTGAGGGCGGGTCTTCCTTGCCCGTCCGTCGTCTTTGCCGTTGCAGAAGACCCGCCCCTACGCGGTATCGAATAAATGATCTGCAACGCTGTGATCTCATCTTTATGCTCCTCGATGAACGCCTTGAACGACTCCACCGTGGCGCGCGCTCGTTCCGTTGCCGCAACATCAAACCCCGCCGTCGTCAACTCATCAGGGCTTTCATCCATCACCTGCTCGTGACTCTTTTTGATCTCGATCAGGCGGTTGCGCAGCGCTGGGTTCGCCGCCAACGGGCGCACCGACGCCTCCAGGTCGGGCGCGTCCTTCTCCAGTTCGTCGATCATTTTTTTGATGAGGATCGGGAGCCCGCCCTCACCTGCAAGCGAATCCACCTCGCGCGCCTCGCTCACGCTCAAATCTTTTTTCAAACGGATCAATCTACCCGTGAGGCTGGAGACAACATCTTCATCCACTGCCCCCGCTGCGACCATTCCCATTAACTTCTCGAACGAAACACTCTTCTTGCGTTCGAGCGATTGTGTTTCGACCTTCTCCTGCTCCACGATGCCCACTGCATCCACGATCACGAAATGATCCTTCTGGATATTCGCATCGGGATTCACCCCGCGCAGATCGGTCTGACTGATGACGCGTGTGCCGCGCCCGAGCATTTGCTCGAACAGAATGCGGCTCTTCACCGCGCGCATGAAGATCAAAATTTCAACAGGCTTGATGTCGGTGCCTGTTGCGATCATGTCCACCGTCACGGCGATGCGCGGGAAATACGCATTCCGAAAATCGCTGATGAGTTGCTCGGGGTTCTGCACCTGATAGGTGATCTTCTTACAGAACTCATCGCCCTTGCCGAACACCTCGCGTGCAATGTGGACTATATCTTCCGCGTGGCTGTCGTCCTTGGCGAAGATCAAGGTCTTCGGCACTTCATTGCGCCCTGGGAAAATCTCAGTCGGCAATTTATCTTTGAACGTTTGTAAGATCGTGCGAATCTGATTCGGCGCAACTACGTTGCGGTCAAGTTGATCAGGATCATAGGCAAAATCCTGGTCGAGCAATTCCATCCGTTCGGCACGCGTGATCTTGTGCCGTTTGCCAACCCATTCGCCAGCTTCGACGGTATTCCCCGCATCGCCGATCCTCGTGCGAATGCGATAAACCTCGCCATCTACGTTCACGCCATCGGCAACCGCCCGCGTGCGCGAATACTCCATTACCAGATTCTGATTGAAGAACCCCAGCGTCTGTTTTGAAGGCGTCGCTGTCAACCCGATCAGATGCGCATCGAAATATTCCAAGACCCCGCGCCACAAATTGTAGATCGAACGATGGCACTCATCCGTGATAATGAAATCAAAGAACTCAACGGGGATGCGTGCGTTGTACTTCACTTCCTTGGGCGGCTGCTTATCGAGCGCACTGCCGACTTCAAACAGCGAACCTTCTTCATCGCCCACATACTCAGGCTCCCCGCTCAGAATTGAATACAAGCGTTGAATGGTTGTGATGACCACCTTGTTGACTGGGTCAATCGCGTTCGACTCCAGCCGTGAGACGTTATACAACTCGGTGAACTTGCGCCCATCATCGGGGGTTTCAAACGCTTGAAATTCCTTCAAGGCTTGCTTGGCAAGGTTGGCGCGGTCTACCAAAAACAAAACGCGCTTTGCCTTTCCAAACTTGATCAAGCGATAAATGGCATTGATCGCCGTAAACGTCTTCCCCGACCCTGTTGCCATCTGGATCAACGCCCGCGGCTTATCCTGCGCCAGCGACGCTTCTAGATTCGTCACTGCTTCGATCTGCGCACCCCACATCTTGCCTGTAATCAAAGGTGGAAGGTTTTGTAATCGCGTACGTAACGTTCCACCATCGTCGGTCAACAATTCATTCAAAAACTCTGGACGATGAAACGCAAATATCCGCCTCGATCTCGGCGAAGGATCGCGGTTATCGCGGAATAACGTCTCTACACCTGTCGATTCATATTGAAACGGCAAAGGCAAGGTCACATGCGGAATATTCTGCGGCAACCCCGTCACATAATTCCCCGCTTGTTCTGCCACACCTGAAAGCGTCGTCCCCTCGGGCTTGGCTTCGATCACCCCCACGGCTTTCCCATCCACGAACAAAAGATAATCCGCCTCTCCTGTCTGCAAGGGAAACTCGCGCACTGCCACACCAAAACTCGCATAGCGATTGAGTCCAGACATATCCTGAATGGTCCAACCGCAGGCGGTCAGTCGCTTGTCAATATTGATGCGGGCGAGTTCTTCGGGTGTGGGCATCTTATCCCTTCTTGACGATGGTAAGGTAATTTTATATCAAAAGGCAGGAAATGACACTCTATTTTGCTTTCAGTTTTGCGACAATAAACATTGCACCCCCGTTACGCCACTTTCATTAGTTCGTCACTCCTCTGCCTCCAAGCGATCTCCAGCCTGCCAGTCTTCGTATTCTTCCCCATATCTTGTCCCTGCTGACGGGCGGGTTTAATATCAAATAACAAGAATACAAGGCATTGTATAATTCAAGTGCGAATAAATCATAGATAAGAATTTGGAGAAATAATGATTTACTTACTCAAAGAACCCGTCACGCCTGCGCAAATTCAGGAAATGCTTCAAGAATACGAAACCATGATCAAAATCGTCGTGGACATTCGCAAGCATATTTTATCTGGCGGCGGAGAAATGCATGCCGACTGCGAATCCGTTTTGCTTGAAAATGGCAGCGAACAGGACGATCTCTGGGGCGCGAATTGGTATCCAAATGAACAGCGCATTGAATTCGAATCGTTGATCAATATCCGCCCAAGGTTGGGAAATCGCAGCATCATCATTCAAGATGAAAATCTCCGCATACAAGTCGAAGCTGTAGCACGTGAAATCCTCGGAGGAGTCAAATGAAAGACAAGGAAAAACTACGCACGCGATTTATGCGCGATCCCCTTCCCCGCCGCCTCGGCGGACTTGCCGCCACACTAGGGCGCATCTCATCTTCCGCCAGAAATTCAAGCGACCCAACCGTTATATCCAATTTACTGGATGAAGCCAAGCACCTCATAGAATGGACTGCCGCCGAAACTTCGCCTGAAACAGCCGCCGAACTTGTTCAAATGCAGACCATGATTTCTCTCTGGCAACGCACCTGGCAAGAGTCCAGTCAGAATCCCAAACAGCGTGTGCTGCTCTCTGTACAGGCAAAGAACTGGTCCGACAAAGCGGTGGAATTTTCAGGGCTGGTTTGATACTGGATTACCGAGTAAGCACATGGCAACTATGGAATTAGGCAATGCCCTGTTCGGTCACCCGCGAGGTAAATACCATCTCAAGCGCGGTAAAGGCTTTGAAGAAATTCTTGCCTCCCTTCTTGAAGTCTGTGTGCCAAATAACAGTACTTATGGTGAAGTATTCGAAAATGAGGTCTTTGCCATCTTCCCATACTACTGGGGGGACTGCACCTGTGGAGACGAACACAACCACAAAGTAGATTGCTTCATCGTCAAGCCGAATTTCCTTTACAAACCTACTGGGCTCACCATCCATTGGTACAAATATCCGCTGCGCGATAGTTACTCAAATCAAAAAATTACGCTTACAGGTTTCAAGAAAATCATCTCCGCATGTATTCAATCTTGCAAGGCGGAATCTTCAGACTAGGAAGAATCATGGATGGAGCCGAGCCGTACATCAAAAAAACTGGAACTGGGATGCAGCTTTGCACGAGATTGTCCTGCTTAGAAAGATCAAGTGATTTTGCGACAATAAACATTGCACCCCCGTTACGCCACTTTCATTAGTTCATCACTCCTCTACTTCCGAGCGGTCTCCAGACCACGTGTCATCGTCTTTTTCTCCTATGGAGAATCTGGGTTTTGAGGACTTCGGGTTTGGAAGTTTGATGGTCTTTTTCTTTTTCGGCTTGGGTGGATATTGGCTCGGATCAAAGGGCAGCTTTTTCGTGGAAACGTGCAGCGCACTGTTTTGCAGAAGATCATCGCGCCACTCGCCCATCGCATACTGGGGCAGCCCTCCAAAGTCCCGCCAGTCATGCCCGATGAGAGCTATCGGAGTGAACTTGGAATAATCGTATCTTCGGAAATGCCTCACCACCCAGCCCGGTCCCATAATGCAGAAGACAACAGGTAGGTTCCATGTAACCGCATGCCGGCATGCCTGTGCAATTCGCCCACTATAGATCCTACGCATCGTTTGTCCGGAGCTTTTCCCGCTGTCTACTTCAAGCCAGAATAGCATCTCCTTTCCCTGATGTGTTCCCCAAGCCAGCGCATCGGGAATGCCTCGCTGAAGTGGGACTTCCGTCCAGGCTTCCCAGATTTGGATATCCGGGTATGCCTGTTCCAGCCATGCCCGCCACAGCCGGGCTTTGCGTCGGTGACGTTCGCCCGCGTATCGGAATTCGCCCCTGTATTTCGTGAAGTGAACGCCTTTTGGGATGTTCCAGGACCGATGCACAATCCTCAATCCCTTGGATCGGATCGCATATCCTTCGTATTTGCCGATCTGCCGGCGCTCGATCAAGCCCTCAACCTGAAGTTGCTTCAAAAGATTCCGAACATGGCTCTCGCTGAACCCTGACAGGGAAGCGATCTCGGGGCGGTATGCCGTTTTCAATCTCGCTAGGATCTGCAGAACACGTAGTGCGGATCCCTTGATGCCATATTCTTTCGGATCAAAACAAGGCGCCAGGCTAGGGACATCCCCTTGCTGAATACGCGTCGGCTGGATCGGACTGGAAAACTGCCATTCCCAAACAACGGGTTTCGATGCCGGCTGGATGGTCATCGGCATTTTGAACTTGACCAACCGTTTGATCTCGCTATAAAACCAATGCCCAGGTGCTTCCACCGAAATCCATAACGCAGGATGTGGACGTGCCTTGATCAGTTGATTGGCGATCAGGTCAATGATCCGCGCCTGGGCATAGGGCGGCAGCCCGTCCTTATAAGAAATGTGGTGCCAGAAAATATCAAGCACCATATCCTGTCCGTTTGTCGGATAAATCGGCGTCCACTCCAATGCCAGGCTGGACATAGGATCAACTTTCATCATCGTAATCGTGATACGCTTCGAGCTGCCGACCAAAATTCATATGCATGGAGTTTAGCATTCCGTGAAGTTCGTCCAACTCCTTTTCCACAGCAGTCATCATGTCGATAATATCCACGCTGGATTTTCCTAGACGATATCTGCCATGCTCATCCTTCAAGATTGGAATGCACAAGCTCTGTAATTCGGCAATCCCTTCGCGCATACGAGAAATCCGGCGCGCATTGTCATGCTTCTCTTCATCGTATACCAACACGATATCTTCATCCACTACATCCTGATCGTCATCGGGATCTTCTTCATCCATCCAATCTTCATCGGGAAATCCTTCATCAATAACATGCTCAGCCAGCTCTTCCAGCGTGAGCGGATGTTCTTGTTCCTGCAGCACCTCAAAAATAAGGTACGCATCCTGTTCAGCGCCAGCTTTCCTAAGAAACTCAGAGAGGGAAATAAAAAATTGTGAATGGGGTTGATCACTCATGATCGCTTCTCCTTTTCTGTTCAGGATAAGGGAAATGCGAGAGAGGTCTGATTATCGTGTCGCTAAATCGTTGCCGGCAGACTCATTTCTTCAGAAAAAGGATGATTTTTAATTAAAAGTCCATATGCTGTTTCTCTTGTAGTTCCGTAGTTCCCGCGCTCCCAAGACCCGCCATATTTGGATGATCTCTCTTTAGGACAGCCCTAAAAACCCAATATATGGCGGTAGTTTCAGGGAACTACATCGGGAACTGCACCCCTTCAAAGTAGTTCCCTGCCAAGTACCAGTAGTTCCCAAGTAGTTCCCGAGTAGTTCCCACAGTAGTTCCCTCAAAATACCCCCATATAAAGAAAGAATAAGAAGAAAATAGATTTATCAATCCCATATATAGGCACTATCTTTTACAGGGAACTACTGAACTACAAGAGAATGCCACTTTTTTAATTAAAAACTTCCCTGCCCTCACCCCAGCAAGGGGAATCAAAAAAGCCTGACTATCGCAAGCCAGGCTTTTGAGTAATCCAGTCCTACTTCTCCGGTCTCTCCAACGAGACCCCATACAGCTGTTCTACTTTCTGTATGTTGACCACCAGAACACGCTGCTTGATCCCGCCACAGGATCGGCTTGCCTCCACCTGTCGCTCCCCCACCTGTGCAAGCAGTCCATCCACCTGCCGTAGCTGCCGGCGCATGGCGTCGGGCATGATATCAAGATTTTCATCCAGCCCGCGCCAGAACTCCTTGGCTTGTGCCAGGCTGCTCTCGGTGCGGAGATAGATCAGCTTCTGGGCCGGACCCGGATCGTAATATCCGATTGGGCTCGCATGGATCGGCGGTTGGTATTCTTCATCTTGAGTCCGTGGCGCCAGATAGACCTTGCCCTCCACCAACAGACTGGCAAGCGCTGTAAAGAATTTCCGCACAGGAGATTCTGCCGCCACCTGCTCCGCCTGGTTTTGGATGAGCGACAGCAGGGCTTGGTTGTTTTCTGCAATCATCTCATCGACATCCTTCCACGAGATCAATTGCAGATCTTCAAAGCAACGCAATGCCAACTCCTGTGCCGCTGCCAGGACTCCATACGCATCCGGCAAACGATTTTGCAGGCTGCCGGCTTGACGTGCAAACTGCGCCGCTTTATCCACCATAGCGGGAAACTCCTTGGAAATACGTTCCCAGTTCTCTGTCAAATACTGCAAATAGAGCTTCATCGCCTGCGCCAGCGAGCCTTGTTGTGCCTTCTCCTGAAGAGCCGTCAATTTATTTTCACCATTGT
>DDSH01000020.1:34497-200526 GCA_002343775.1 Anaerolineales bacterium UBA2395 | reverse complement strand
CCAGTTATCCTGCCAGAGGATTGCGCCTTCGGTGGGATAAATGTATTGAATCGCCGGGTTTTCCTGCTGTGCGAGCAGCGCTTCCGCCGTCCAGGTCATACCGAGGTCAACATCGCCGGCAATGAGGGCGGTCTTGGGGCTGTCGCTGTCGAAGAGTTTGACATTGGGAACCAACTCAGCAAGCTTATTCTTGGCTTCCTCCAACTCGTCAGGATCGGTGGTGTTTACATCGTAACCAAGCGTCAACAAAGTGAGACCAATGACCGCACGAGAGTCATCCAGGAACACCATGCGACCCGCATATTCCTCGTTCCAAAGATCCGCCCAGGATTGCGGCACATTCTCGACTGCGTCGGTGTTGACCACGAGCGCATCGGTGCCCGCCTGATATGGAAGCGAGTACTTATTGCCGGGGTCGAAGCTGGAGTCAAGATAGCTGGCGTCGAAGTTTTCCATCACCGGCAGTTGCGCCATATCCAGTTCCTGAAGCAGGCCCTGACGGATCATCAACGGGATGATGTAATCGGTCGGCTGGACGAGGTCATAATTGGAGCCGCCTGCAGACACTTTGGCGTACATTTCCTCGTTGCTGGAATACTCATCGCGGTTGACCGTGATGCCGTAGACCAATTCGAAGCATTCGATCATTTCGACCGGGATGTACTCGGTCCATACGAAGATATTGAGTTCGGTGGAAGTGGCTTCAATCGGATATTCCGCGGGAGGACAAACGTAACCGGTGGAGGTGACCTTTTCACCAGTATCGGCAGACTGGTCGGAGGTTCCACCACCACATGCCGTGAGCGCGATACTCAGTATCGCCAGAACGGCAATGACGTTGAACAGGGATTTTTTGAACATTTTCTCACTCCTTTGATGAATTTGGATACGCACGGCGGCCCTCCAGCTGCCGCACGGTATACCTGAACTAATGCGAGGGTTTTTCCTCACGGCTTTGCAGCCATTGCAACAACAAGACAGCCACAAAGACGATCAAAATCCAGACCGTCGAAAGCGCGTTCACCTGAGGAGTGATGATGCGCCTCAACAAGCCATAGACGTAAATAGGCAATGTCGTGGAGCCCGGTCCATTCGTAAAAAAGGTGATCACGAAATCATCCAGCGACAGGGTGAACGCCAGCAAAGCGCCGGAAAGCACACCCGGCAGGATCATCGGGAAGGTGACACGGCGGAAGGTGGTCCATTCGTTGGCACCAAGGTCCATCGCTGCTTCCTCGTAGGATTTATCGAATCCCTGTAAACGCGCCTGCACCACCAGTGTGACGAACGGAACCATGAAGGCGATATGACTGATGGTGACGGTCGCCATGCCGAGGGAAAGACGCGCATCACCCGTCAACCCAAAGGTGGTATTGGCCCACCCAAATAGCTGGCTGAACAAAGTCAGAATACCAATGCCCATAACGATCTCGGGGATAACGATGGGAATATAAAGGGAAAGCTGCGAAAACGGCTTTATCTTGAAATCGTACCGCTGCATGGCAATTGCCGCCATCGTACCGATGGTGGTGGCAATGATAGTCGCCGTGAAAGCGATCGTCAACGTATTTCCAGCCGCCTCGATGACATCATTGTTACGGGAAAGGTCGCAATACCAGTGAAAGGGACCGCACGGACTGGACTGAACCATACTGCCCTCCATCACCACCCGGTCACTAAAAGCGGGGATGAAGCCCTCAAATTTCACATTGGCGCGTGATGCGTTGAACGAATACAGGATCAGAATCGCGATCGGAGCGTACAAAAAGAAATACACCAGAACCGTCGCAGCAAGAACAAGGGGAGAGCGGCGGTGCGGATTCATCTCACACCTTCCATTGCAGATAAGAGTACAGCACATGAGATCATGCGGCTACGATCTCCTCTCCGAACCCAAATTTTCGCGTATAGAAGTAGGTTACGATCAACGTCATCACCATCAGGATCAGCGACGCCGCCGAGCCGAAGGTGGGATCACGCGCATCCAAAAATTGACGCTGGATCAAGTTGCCGACCAGGATCACCTGCCGTCCACCGAGAATATCAGACACGATGAACGTACCCATCACCGGGATGAACACCAAAATGGTCCCAGCCACCACTCCCGGCATCGAAAGAGGAAGCGTCACACGGAAAAATGTCTTAAGCGCATTGGCGCCCAGATCCGCCGCCGCCTCATAAAGAGAGTTATCGATCTTTTCCAACGAGGTATAGATCGGCAAAATCATGAACGGCAGGAACTCATAGACCATGCCGACCAACACTGCACCCGGCGTATACAGCATTTCAAGCGGCGTGAACGGAAGGTTCAACAAATCCGCGAACCAGCCAATAACAACATTGATCGCACCCTCCTTGCGCAGCAGCATCATCCACGCATACACACGGATGACGAAATTCGTCCAAAGCGGGATCAAAACCATGAAGAGGAACAAGTTTCGCCGCTTTGGATGGGCGCGGGCAATAAAGTATGCCAACGGATACGCCATAGCGATCACCAACACCGTGGTATTGAACGCCAATGTTAACGAGCGCACCAGAATGTTCACATACAAGGGGTCAAAACAGGCGGCCTGTCCATTGGGGCAATCGGTGCTGTAACCGATCAGACGAACATAGTTATCCAAAGTAAATGTGTAGATCACATCCCCATCAGGGCTGCGCTTTCCAAAACTCACCACCAAGGTCAAGACCAATGGAATAATAAGCAGGACAAATAACCATAAGGTGGTGGGCAAAGCCAGGAGCGTGCCCTGCGCCGATTTGTTTTCACGAAGACGCTGCAACATGGCTACTCCTTCTTCAAAACAAGCGTATTTTCGGGCATCAGGTAAATCGTGATCTCCTGTTCCTTCACATAAAAGGAAGAGGGATCGAGGCGCGAGATGCGGTTTTGCTCCATTACCTTGAGGCGTATCCCGTGAACATCCAGGTACACATGCGTATCCGAGCCGATGTACACCGAGTTGACCACGCGCGCCTTGAACAATCCTTCTCCCTTGGCGGGTCCATCCACAATCCGAAGTTTTTCGGGGCGGATGGAAACAACCACCTCCTCGCCATTGACAAGACTTGGGGACATCGGCATCCCCTTCACTTCTGCATTCAACGCCGGGATAAAAACACTCGCTTCTTTCGCAGAGAGGGCTTTGATCGTACCCTCCAGGAAATTCGACTCCCCGATAAAGTCTGCCACAAATTTGTTGACCGGGCGTTCATAAATCTCGACCGGTGTTGCCAGTTGCTGCACCCTGCCTTTGCTCATCACAGCGATGCGGTCAGACATGGTCAACGCCTCTTCCTGGTCGTGAGTCACGTAGATGAAAGTGATTCCCAACTGCTGTTGGAGTGCCTTCAGTTCAAGCTGCATTTCCTTGCGGAGTTTCAGGTCCAGTGCGCCAAGCGGCTCATCAAGGAGAAGCACATCCGGGGTCTTGACCAAAGCGCGGGCAACTGCCACACGCTGCTGCTGACCGCCGGAAAGCTGCCTCGGCTTGCGGCGTTCCATGCCGGTTAGTTGCACCATCTCCAATGCCCGTCCGACGCGTTTCTTTATTTCATCAGCCCCCGCGCCTTCCATTTCCAACCCAAAGGCAATGTTCTGGTAAACGGACATATGCTGGAACAAGGCGTAGCTTTGAAATACCGTGTTCACCTTGCGCTGGTACGGCGGTGTGTGTCCCATCGGTTTTCCTTCGATGTATACCTCCCCATCCGAGGGCCACTCAAACCCGGCGATCATCCGCAGGGATGTGGTTTTCCCGCAACCCGATGAACCAAGCATCGAGAAGAACTCACCGTTCTTGATCTGCATGGTGACATGATCCACGGCGGCGATCTCATTACCCTCTGGGGTAACGAATCGCTTGACGACATCCCGCATCTCAACTGCAAATTCACTAGCCATCAATCTCTCTCCACAGTGAAATATAAACTTCCGAAAGTTTCTGCTGATTCCAAACTCTGGAACAACCCGGAAACTTTCGGAAGTTTCGAACTACATTGTCGAACTGATCTCTTTTAATGTATCACTCAACCGATCCAGTAAGGCGTCCATTTGCTCGCATGTTACCACCAACGGTGGTTCAATGCGAATCGTCTGTGCGCTGGTCAACGTTCCTGCAACCAGTACACCTCGCTTGAAGAGTCCCGCTGCAATTTTATAACCCGTTTCAGGATTTTTGAAATGCATTCCTATCAACAGACCTTTGCCGGTCACCCGGTCAAAAATATTCGGGTATTTTACAACAAAATCCTGCAATTGCGGCATCAAATAAGCACCTTTCTCCGCTGCCTGCTCCCATAGCTTCTCGCGCAACGTGACGTTGATCGCAGCAATGGCAGCCGAACAAGCCAACGCACCGCCGCCCGTGGTGGTGGTATGCATGAACGGATTCGGGTACATCATCGGCATGAATATCTCTTCGGTTGTAGTTACCGCACTGATGGGCATCACACCGCCGCCGAGCGATTTTGCAACAGTCAAAATATCCGGGGCGACATCCCAATGGTCAACGCCCCACAACTTCCCGGTCCGCCCGAGACCCGTTTGCACTTCATCAGCAATCAACAACACCCCATACTTCTTCGTCGCAGCGCGGACGCGGGGCCAGAAATCATCAGGGGGGACGATTGCGCCAGATTCACCCTGGATCGGCTCGAACACGACCGCTGCTACACCAATGCCAACCTTCTCGCAGATTTCCAGTTGCTTTTCAACTGCATCCGCATCGCCAAATGGGACGTGATACACCTGCCCGGAATACATTTGCCCCATCGGCGCGCGATAGTCGGATTTGCCCATCAAGGAAAGTGAACCCATTGTCTTTCCGTGAAACGCCTTTACTCCCACGATAAATGCGGATTTGCCTGTATACAGTTTAGCAATCTTCATCGCGGCTTCATTGGCTTCCGTGCCGCTCGCGCCAAACCAACTGTACTTCAATTCGCCGGGGGTAATGGATGCCAGCAGTTTTGCCAGTACTCCGCGCAGCGGATCGAGCAGTTCTTGCGAGGGCATTGGAGAGCGTTCCAACTGGGCATGAACGGTTTTGACCACTTCGGGGTGGCTCCAACCCAGATCCATCATGCCGAAGCCGCCGAGAAAATCGAGATATTCGCGTCCAAGCACATCTTTGAACACGGCACCAGAACCGCTCCATTCCACTGCCGCCCAATCCCCTGCCTCCGCCACAGATTTCCGATATTCCAGCCAGTTGCGGTTGAAGTGTTCGGCAAAGTTGGTCTTCGATTCTTCAATGATCTTGTATGCATCCTCCTGTGAGGGGAATTCATTCCTGTGAATAATATCGAGCCAGCGTTTTGAATAATCGATTGCGTGCTGTAGATCCAGAGACATTACTTTCTCCTTTGAAATAATCCTGGCAGGCTTAAATAACGAAATGAAGCCTGCCAGGATAAAAAGACTTACTCTTTGTATTCTTCGGGTCTTAATTTTCTGAGGGCGTCCTTGATGGGGCTAATCCCCAGGTTGTGGAAGGGGTTGATATCGATCACCTTGCCATCGATGTCGGTGATGGGTTTGGGGGCATCCTTCTTCTGCGTTAGCAGAGACACAACAACCGTCAGGATCAGGGAGGTAAAAAAGGCGGGGAAGGAGGCGATGTAGGTCGCATCCCAGAAGGCGCAATCGGTATCACCCGCGCAAACTACCATCGTTGAGTCGCCGCCCAAGCCGAAGTTGTAGGCAACCACAATGCCGAGTCCCCAGGCGATAAATCCGCCCAGATACCCTGCCACCGCGCCCCACTGATTGGTCTTTTTCCAATACATGCCGAGCGCAAAGGGCGAGAACAGCCCCACCAACAACAGCGACCATGCAATGACACCCAGTTCGTAGATCACCGCCGCGCTGACGGCAATGACAATGCCCACCGCGCCGCTGACGGCAACCATGATGCGCGTCCACTTGACCTCTTCCACCGGGTCGAGTTTCTTGCCGAAGATCGGGAATAGGTTCTGGGTCACGACCGAAGCGCCAGCCAGCAGAGAACTATCTGCCGTGCTCATCAAGGCGGAGGCAAGCGCCGCCATGAAGATGGCGGTCAGGATCGGAGGCATGTAATCCAATGCGGCTTTGACCAAAACACCGTCGGTGTTCTCCAAGCCTGGGGCGAGGTTGAACATCATGATCCCGATCAGAGGCGACATGATCCCAAAAAACAGGTAGAGCGCGCCTGCCATGTAGGTCCCCCACACCGCAGTGGATTCGTTACGGGCAGACATCGAACGCTGGAACAAGTCTTGTGTAGGCACGGAGCCAAAGCCAATCGCCATCCATGCCGCGATCCAATACATCCAACCCATCGAGCCAAAGTAACCCAGATAGCCTGCCTCTCCTTGCATATCTGGCAGAAGCGTGAAGGGTTTGGGGTTGTAGAGCGTTCCAGAGATATTCGTCATGGCGTCCCAACCGCCGACTTGATTCAGCACGAACAGGAAGATAAGCATGACGCCGCCCGCCGTGAAGAACATCTGAATGAAATCGAGCAGGGTATCTGCCAGCATTCCCCCCAGCATGGTATAACCGGTGACCCAGACCGCCACAAGCACCATGCCAACTTCGATGGGAACTGACGGGAACAAAGCATGGACGATCGTTCCGGCGGCAACCATTTGCGCACCCGTCCACACGAAGTAGGTCATCAGTTGCAGGATGGAAGCGAGGATGGTCATCTTCTTACCAAACCTGCGCTCAAAGAAATCGACCACCGTGAGATAACGCGCGCGGCGCATCACACGGGTGAAGAAAAAGCCCGACAGGAAGAGACAGGCTGCGGCTCCAAAGGGATCGAAGATGACTCCCTGAAAGCCATATTGATACGCGGTCGAAGATGCGCCCATCAACGTCTCCGCCGCGAACCAAGTCGCCATCACCGAGGCGCCGACCATGTAGATGGGAAGTTTACGACCCGCCACAATGTAATCAGCGGCAGTCGAAACTTTCCGCGACGCCCAAATCCCAACGCCCATGCGAACGGCAAAAAAGCCGACAATGAACGTCACGATCAGCCAAACATAGGGATAGCCTTCCAGTTCCATTTCTTTGCATAGCTCCTTTTTCCCGACCCAGCGGGTTAGATTATGCGGATGCCCTCCCGAGGTATCCGCGAATAACCAGAACTAGAACTTCCTGCTCCATTCCTTGGGCCAGCGCTCGACCACAACTTTCTTCTGCGTGAAGAACTCCACCGCATCCATGCCCTGCCCGTGCATATCACCGAAGAACGAATCCTTCCAACCGCTGAAGGGGAAGAACGCCATTGGCGCAGCGACACCGATATTGATTCCGATGTTGCCTGCCTCCGCTTCATAACGGAAGCGGCGCGCCGCGTTTCCGCTGGTGGTGAACAGACTGGCTTGATTGCCGTATTGTCCGCTGTTGACCAGTTGGATGGCGTCATCGATGGTCTTGACGTGCATGAGACTAAGCACCGGACCAAAGATTTCCGTGCGCGCAATTTCGCTTCCCGGCTGGACCTCGGAAATGATCGTCGGTCTGACGAAGGATCCACCCTCGTAGCCTTTGACGGTCGTCCCGCGCCCGTCCACGCAAACGTTCGCGCCTTCCTTCGCACCGAGAGCGATCAATTGCTCCACGCGCTGTTGACTGGCTTTATTGATCAACGGTCCCATCTGCACACCTGAGTCCATGCCGTAGCCGACCACACGTGACGAAGCCGCATCGCAGATCAACTCGGTGAATTCGTTCTTTGATTCAGCAACGGTCACAGCGAGGGAAACTGCCAAACAGCGCTGCCCCGCACACCCGAAGGCAGAGTCGGCGACGATCTTTGTCGCCATTTCCATATCCGCATCCGGCAAAATGATGACCGGATTCTTCGCGCCGCCCTGCGCCTGCACACGCTTACCATGTGCCGCGGCGGTGGCATAAATGTACTTTGCCACGTTGGTCGAACCGACAAAAGTGATGGCGCGGATGGCGGGGTGTTCGAGAATGCCATCCACGGTTTCCTTCGCGCCATTGACCATGTTGACCACACCCTTGGGAAAGCCAACCTGCTCGATGAGTTTGAAAATGTATTGCATCGTCATCGGCACTTTTTCAGACGGCTTGATTATGTAGGTATTCCCCGCCGCCAGCGCATAGGGCAGATACCAGAAGGGAATCATGCCAGGGAAGTTGAACGGCGCGATGGTGGCGCACACCCCCACCGGCTGGCGAATCATGATCTCGTCGATGCCGGGAGCGATGTCTTCCACAAACTCGCCTTTGCCCAAGTGCGGCATTCCACATGCCACTTCCACATTCTCGTAGGCGCGCACCATTTCGGCTTTGGCTTCTTCAAAGGTCTTGCCGCATTCATCGGTGATGAGTTTGGCAATCGCATCACCATGCTCGCGCATGATGTTGCGGAGTTTGAAGAGGTATTGCACACGGTCATTGACGGGGGTTCTGCGCCACGATACAAACGCTTCACCCGCCGCTTTTGCCGCCGCTTCCACATCCGCTTTTGTACCGAGCGGAGTTTTCGCGATCACATGCCCCGTCGCCGGGTTGATGACATCGAAATATTCTGTAACGCTGGGTTTGACCCATTCGCCGTTGATGTAATTTAGGATTTCCATGAGTTCTCCAAAATCAGTTGAAGGTTCAAGGTTGAAGGTTTTAGGTTTTATCCTGCAACTTTCAACCTGCGCCTTTAAACGAGTTTTCCGTCCGCCACTTCCAGCGCCTTCTCAACAATCGCCAACCCTTCATCAAGTTGTTCCTTTGTGATGCACAGTGGCGGAACGACAAAGACCATACTGCCCATGTTGTTCGCCATGATGAAGGTGAACAAACCGTTCTGACGTAGCACCTTCCCAACCTCCGTCATCACGGATGGGGACATGATCTCTTTTGTCTCGCGGTTGGCAACAAGTTCAATAGTCGTGAAAAGCCCGATGTATCGGACGTCTCCGACCGAAGGATGGCGGGATTTGATATCTTCAAGACACTCGCCAAGATAATTGCCCATCGTCCGCGCATTTTCGAGAAGATGGTCTTCTTCGTAAACATCGATCGTGGCAAGTGCGGCGGCGGCGGCAAGCGCATGACCGTTATAGGTCAGCCCGGCGTAAAGGTACTTATCTTCAAAGAACTCGGCGATCTTATCCGAGACGATGACCGCGCCAAGCGGAACGTATCCGCTGGTAATGCCTTTGGCGGTGGTGATGATATCCGGCGTGACCTTCCAGTTATCCACAGCGAACCACTCGCCGGTGCGCCCCCAACCGCTCATCACTTCGTCAGAGATGAGCAGAATCCCGTATTTATCGCAAATCTCGCGCACGCGGGGCCAGTAATCATCCGGCGGGACGATAAGTCCGTTCGAGCCAACAACACCTTCCATGATGATCGCCGCGATCTTATCGGGACCTTCGTATTTGATGACTTCTTCGAGATGCGAAATGCACTCGCGCTTACAGGATTCCTTCTTCTGCCCGAACGGGCAGCGGTAGCAAAACGGGTCCAGGAAATGGACTCCGCCCGGCATGGTCGGCTCGACGGCAAGGCGGCGGTAATCGCCAGTGAGGGCAATGGAGCCATGAGTCGCACCGTGATAGGAGCGATAGCGGGCAAGAATCTTGTGCCGCCCGGTATAGAATCGCGCGATCTTGATGGCGTTCTCATTGGCTTCTGCACCGCCGAGCGCAAAGAAGGTCTTCTTCAAATTGCCGGGCGTTACTTCAGCAAGTTTCTTTCCCAACATCGCACGCACATCGGTCGTATTGCCCGGATGCACAAAGCAAAGTTTCGCCGCCTGATCTTGAATGGCTTTCACTACTTTCGGATGCTGGTGTCCAATGTTGGTGTTCATCAACTGGGATGAAAAATCAATGTAGCGTTTTCCCTCCGTATCCCAAAAGTAAATTCCCTCCGCCTTTTCAACGGGGATGGGATTGACCTGCCCCTGTACAGACCAGGAGAAAAAAGTGTACTCCTTGCTGAGGTCAACGATTTGTTGAGTGGTTAGGTTAGACATAAATTCCTCGGTTACAGGTTGAAAGTTACAGGTTGAAAGTTAGAAACCTTCAACCTGTAACCTGCAACTTTCAACTATCTCTTCACATCCTTCACGATCTCCGCATACACATTCAACGTCTCATCAATATCCGCATCGGAATGCTCGTAGCAGAGGAACCACGGTTCGCGAGCATCGTGATCGGGCATGACTCCTTTTTCAATGGCTTTCTCTACCAAATGGAGGTAAAGATCCCGGTCGCTTTCCTGCCAGTCACGTTGACAAGTCACAGATTCGACGCCGAGCGAAAATGAGAACATCGCCGGATAGCCGGTGAAAACAGCGGGAATATCGTTTTCTTCAAAAATATCCTTCAAGCCGTCCATCAGGCGCTGTCCGCGCTTTTCGATGGTCTTGAGAATCGGTTTGGATTTGAGCAGGCTCAGGGTAGCATACGCGCCAGCCACGCCGGGCTTGTTGTTGGTGTACGTCCCACCCTGCGCCACACCATGCCCAATAATGGACATGATCTCGCGTTTGCCGCCGAAAGCCGCTATCGGGTAACCGTTGCCCAGGGATTTGGCGAATGTCGCCAGGTCCGGTTTGATGCCGTAGTATTCCTGTGCCCCGCCATTGGCAATGCGGAAGCCCGTCTTCACTTCATCCAAAATAAAGACACAACCATATTCCTCTGTCTTTTTTCGGATGAGTTGCAGGAAGCCATCCTGTGGATTGATGGCGGCGCAGTTACCCTGACACGGCTCAGTGATGACCGCTGCGATCTGCTCGCCATAGGAACGCATCACCCGTTCGAAGCCTTCAAAGTCATTGAACGGCAGGGTGATGATGAATTCGCGCATGGTCTTTGGAATGCCTGAAGAAGCGGGAACCGGGATGGGGCTGCGGCGGTTGCCGTACGCATCTGCCGGCGCATAGGTTGACCACAAGGCATGGTCGTGCATCCCGTGATAGTTGCCTTCAAATTTGAGGATGATGTCGCGCCCGGTGTAGGCTCGCGCCACACGGATGGCATGCATGGTCGCTTCGGTGCCGGAGCAGGCAAAACGAACCATTTCAACGGCAGGCGACATCTCGACGATCATTTCCACGACTTCGATCTCCAATTCCCCCGTCATTGCGAACAAAACTCCCCTTTGAATTTCTTCGATGACTTTCTGATCCACTTCATCATGGGCGTGCCCCAGAATAATGGGACCGAACGCCATACGATAGTCAATGTACTTTTTGCCGTCCACATCCCACAGGTAGCCCCCTTTGGCTTTGTCAACGTACGGAGTAATGCCGTCTCCCCAGTAGCGAAAATTGGAGTTCACACCTAGCGGCGCAACTTTAAGCGCACGCTGTTGCAACGCTTGCGTCTTTGAACCGAACATGGTTGCTCCTTATTGAGTTATTTAGATGCTGATATGGTTTCGTTCTCTGACAGTTCTTTTACAATGCGCTCTGGCACTCTCCACTGGTAAACATCTTTGAGAATGATCGGCACGATGGATGTTGTGGTCTTACGAACCCCCGGAACCTTGCGGACGACTTCGGTGACGAAATAGTAGATCTCCGAAGTGTCGCGTGCAACGATCTGAATGCTGATGTCATTCTGTCCGATGCCGCAGGCTACGTACGTCACGTTTTCGAAAGAAGCCATCTTCTTGGCAACGTCCAGCACCGTGTCGGCTTCCACTTCCAGCCACACGTCTGCTTTGATGTTGAATCCGAGCGCTTCGGGATTGACCACTGCACTGATCTGGATAACGCCCTCTTCGATCATGCGGTCGATACGATAACGGACAGCCCGTTCCGAAATGTCTCCCATTCGGCGCGACATCTCAGAAGCGGACATACGCCCATCCTCAAGAAGTAAATTGACGATTTTTATATCCGTTTTGTCGAATTCATACATGGGTATCAGGCTTTTTTTCCGAAAGTGACACGGAAAATATACCTTACGGCTGAATAGCCGTCAAGGGAGTCGGTTTCAGGCGGATTTGCCCGACTCGTCAATATCCTGTACAATGGCCATAAAATTTTAGGAATCGCCGCATGAACATTACGTTTTCCAAAATCAAGTTCCCCCAAATTTTCAAGACAAAAGAGATCAACCTAAAACTCGAAGCCACACCCATCCGCTATTATCGGCATGGGTGGCAATCGTGGTCATTCACGGCATGGACAGACCTCTCCCCGCTCCCAGTTCAAAAGCCCGCCATCTTCCACCCGCTTCAAACCGACGCGGTGTATGTGCATGAAAAAAATCCGCATGGCTCGTGGCTCGGCGCGGTTGAATTTGAGGATGGGAACATCCTTCTGCTCGGCGCACTTGCCACAGACGCACATGTGTTTCTGGTCGGCGACCAACTCAACGGTCAGAGTGAAGCGGATGAGATCGAATGGCTGGTTGCGTACGGGCAGGAGAGTCAGGTCTTCGAGGAATACGTCAACGAATTAGGTAGGCGTTTTGGCAAGGCAGACAAGAATCACATTCCGCGTGTGTGGTGCTCGTGGTACAGCCTGTACACCGCTATCAACGAAAAAATCCTATTTGAAGCGTTTGACCAACTTGGCAATTTGCCCTTCGACGTTTTGCAAGTCGATGACGGCTGGCAGGTCAACATCGGCGATTGGGAACCGAACGAAAAATTTCCATCGGGCATGACGGCGTTGGCAGAGAAGATCAAATCCACAGGCAGGCGTGCGGGCTTGTGGCTCGCGCCTTTGCTTGCGGCGAAAACATCTCGGCTTTATCGCGAACATAAAGATTGGTTATTAAAAGATGAAAAGGGACGACTCGTGTCCGCGGGCTTCAACTGGGGACAGGAACTTTACGCCCTCGACACCACGCATCCCGATGTAATCTCGTGGCTGGTTGCGCTCATGAAGTTGGTGCGCCGCTGGGGCTTTGACTATTACAAACTTGACTTCCTCTATGCAGGCGCGTTGAAAGGTAAACGCTATAACGACATGCCGCGCGAAGCCGCATATCGTGAATGCCTGCGTTATATGCGTGAAGCGATGGGAGACGGATCGTTCTTCCTGACCTGCGGTACACCCATCCTGCCCGCCCTGGGCATGTGTGACGCCATCCGCATCGGACCGGATGTTTCGCACGATTGGGAAATCTACCGCAACGAGACCCTGCTGCAAAACTTCACCACCCCGGGGACGAAGAATGCCATCCGCACGGTGGTTCATCGCCTGTGGCTAAAACCCCTCGTCCACATCGACCCGGATGTTGAATATTTCGTCACCAAAGAAAATTCGCTCGCAGAATCGCACAAGACCCAACTTCAAGACCTCGCCTTGATCTGCGACTTCAAAGCCACCTCCGACCTGCCACAATGGATGACGCCGCAGGAGCGCGAAAACGTGCGTGCCTTCCTCGACGCTGAGACAGATTCAAAACAACTCAGCCGCTACGTCTACCAACTCGACGACCGTATCGTGGATTTTTCGTCTGCTGTGGAGATTCCTAAACCGCCGACCGGTTTCTCCGCACTCTGGGGCGCGTTCCTCGGCTGGCTCGGTGACTGGAAGTTCGTCCTACGGATCATGAAAAAGATGGATGACGACTCGTTGAAGAAACGAGTTTCCAGAATCTAAATAGCCTTCAAAAAAACACCACTAAGACTCAAAGACGCAAAGTCGCAAAGTTTTTACTCTTTGAGTCTTCGTGCCTTCGTGACTTTGTGGTTAGAAAATCACATTAGCATGAAAAAGAAAACGACCCTTGCGGGTCGTTCCTTTTTATCCGAACATCTCATCTGTTTTTGCTGCCATGATGAAATCGTTCTTGTGCAATCCCTTCACCACATGTGTCCACCATTGGACGGTGACCCTGCCCCACTCCAGCACGATCAGCGGATGATGGTCTTCCTTCTCAGCGGTCATCGCAATCTTGTTCGCAAAAGCAACCGCCTCGAGGTAATTCTTGAACTTGAAGATCCGCTCCAGCCGCTTGATCCCGTCCACTTCTTTGAGTTGCCATTGTGAGACATGCAACTGCAAATCGGCGATCTCGGCATCGGTCAACGCCGGTTCACCGCCGCGGCATGGAACGCATTTTCCAGCAGCAAGATTGATCACAATAATCCTTTTATATCTTCCGGCTTCGACAATCTGATTCGCAGCGCCTTGCGCCCAGCCGCCTTCAAGGCTTCGTAATCACCCAGCGCCTGCGCGCGGATGAGCGTGCCAAACGTCAAACCCTGACCGGGGATGTCCATATCCTTTTCCGCATCGTACACGAACTGAATGAACCGTCCCTTGTTGGGACCGCCCTTATGGAATTGTCCTGTCGAATGCTGGAAGCGCGGACCAAAACCAGCGGTCACCGGCAATTTGGTCTTCGCGCGGATGGAGAGTCGCAATTTCTGAATCGCCTCGATCATCTCAGGATTGCGCGGCACATAAGCATTGATAGTCACAAACTCGCCAGATTGCGGTCTGGCTAAAAATTCCTCAATTGCTTTCTTCGCATCTTTCACATCCACCAGATCGATTTCAGCAAGTTTTCCAGTCTCCTGATAATCCTTGATCTTGGCGATGGTGCGAAGTTTGCTATCCTGCACATCGGGCTGGTCGAAGGCGTTAATTCCCAAAATGGAACATGCAGTTGAAATAGCGATCTCCCAGCGGAAGAATTCCGCACCGGCATCGTACGGGCTTTCGATCGGGAATTCAATCACCGGGAATCCGGCATTTTTCAACTCAGAAATTCCGGCTTCCAACTCACCATTGCCCTTGATATAAACAAACAAGCGGTCATCGCCATAGTCTTCGGGTTTGCCAAGCGGTTCAAGCGCTACTGGCAGAATTCCTTTGCCATGCTTACCGCTGGATTCCGCGACGACTTGTTCCACCCACCCAGCCAGCGCGGATACAGGCGCATCTGCCAGGACTGTGAGTTTGTCCCTACCCATCAAAGCGGATTCTGCGATGAGGGTGCCAAGCGCCACGCCCGGGTTGCGCGCCGCAGGGACATGCGCCAGCGATTGCTTTCGCATTCGGTCAGCCGAGGCAAGCAGTTTGTCAAAGTCCATGCCGAGCAAGGCGGCGGGAACCAGACCGAAATCGGTCAGCGCGGAGAAGCGCCCGCCTACATTTGGGTCGGCGTTGAAAACTTTGCGGAAGCCGCGTTCTTCGGCGAGTATTTGCAGGGATGTGCCCGAGTCGGTGGTGACAACAAAGCGCGAGCCATTGCCGCCGCTCAACGTCCAGACGTAATCAAAGGCAGCCATTAACTCAGCCGTCCCGCCGGATTTGCTGGCAACGATGTACAACGACTTGTCGGGCGGATAGTCCGCGAAGGCTTGCGCCACCTGCTGCGGGTCGGTCGAGTCGAGAATGGCGAGCGAAAGTTTTGCGGTCACACCGAATTGAGCCATCAATGAACTGAGAACTTCAGCGGTCAACGAGGAACCGCCCATGCCGATGACAAGCACACGGTCGATCTTCTCATCGTGGACTTGTTTAGCGAAGGCGAGATACCCATCCAACCGTTTGCGGGCATCTTCGACAGAGTCCAACCAGCCGAGGCGTTTGGCGGCTTCGGCTTGACCTTCGGGGTCGTCTGCGCCAGACCAGAGAGTGACATCATGTTCCCACAGGCGCTTGGGGAATGAATCCAATTCCAGTTGAGACAATCTTTCAGAAACTGAATCAGCCAATGGTCCAAGAGAAGAGGCGGCGGATTTACGTCGTTCTTCGATGGTTTCCAATAATGACTTGAACGCATCCTCAAAGGCTTTCACGCCTTCTTCTTCCAATTCTTGTGTGACGGTGCTCATCGAGATGCCAACAGCTTTGAGGTCAACAAAAAGTTTTTGAACATCTTCAAGATCCCGCGTGACCGTGAGCGACGCCTTGCCATGATCACGGAAGGCATCGAGCGTGGCGGGCGGGACGGTGTTGACGGTGTCGGGTCCGATCAGTTCATCGACGTATAGCGTATCGGGATATTTCGGATTCTTCGTACCGGTGGAAGCCCACAACGGGCGTTGCGCCCGCGCACGGAACCGCGCTTTGAGCGTGGCAAAACGCGGCGAGGTAAAAATGGATTCAAACTGTTCGTAGGCAAGTTTGGCATTTGCCACTGCCGCCCTGCCGCGCAATGGAGACTCTTCGGGAAGTTTGGGGTCGATCTTGGAATCGACACGCGAGACAAAGAACGAAGCCACCGAGGCAATGCTTTGAATGGGCAGGTCTTTTGCCACACGATCTTCGAGACCGGAGAGGTAGGCATCCATCACTTCGGCATAGCGTGAAAGCGAAAAGATAAGCGTGACATTGACATTGATTCCCGCCGCGATGCTGGCGCGAATGGCAGGAATACCTTCTTTGGTGGCGGGGATTTTCACCATCAGGTTCGGGCGGTTCACCCGCGCCCAAAGTTCCTGCGCCTGTCGGGTTGTGCCTTCGGTATCGCGCGCCAAATTTGGGCTGACTTCGATGCTGACGTAGCCATCGCCACCTTTGGATTCTTCGTAGAGCGGGGTGAAGAGATCGCAGGCTTCCTGAATATCTTCCACGGCGAGTTGCCAGAAGATCTTCTCTGCGTCCCAACCAGCCCAGGCAAGCGGAATCAACGCGGCATCATAGTCGTTCGTCTTGCCAATCGCGTTCTGGAAAATGGTCGGGTTCGAGGTCACGCCGCGAATGTCGCCGCGTTCGATCATGGCTTTGAGTTCGCCATTGACCAGTAATTTGCGCTGGATGTTGTCGTACCAGAGGGATTGCCCGAGGGCGGTAAGTTTTTTTATTGGGGTCATTTGGGTTTCCATGTTTGAAGGTTTGAATGTTTGAAGGTCAGACTTCGTATTCAGAGTCGTCTTCTTTTAGACGGTGGGATTGGGGATGGGTTTCGAGATAAGAGATAAATCGGGAAAGTTGGCGTGAGGCTTTTTCTGCCATTTGAAACAAGTTTGAAAATTGTTGTTCGGTCAGGTATCCAACGTCACGAGCAACATAAAGCTGTGAGCGGACTTCCCCAGCCGACGCCTTCGCAATTCCAAGATAACGAATGAATAATGCCTGTGTTTTACTTTCAAACCCTTCGGCGATATTGCTCATTACGGAGACCGGCGCTCTGCGCAATTGATCTTTCAATCCAAAATCCCGCGCGATCTTTCCTTCTTCGGTAGTAGAGTAGATCATCTTTGTAAGTTCGCGGGCAGTCTGCCATGCTTCAATTTCTTCAAATCGGGTAATTGTCGGCATTCTTCAACCTGTAAACCTTCCAACTTTTTAACTTTCTAACCGCTCTCTTCCATTTTTTTGATCTTGCCTACTCTGCGGGCGAAGCGCTCACCGCCTGCCTTGTCGCCCAGATATTCCGCGTTCAAAAAAGCAGGCACGATCACTTTGACCAGTTCCGGTCCGATCACACGCCCACCCATACAAAGCACGTTCATGGCATCATGTTCCACGCCTTGGGCAGCGGAATAGGTATCATGACAGATTGAAGCGAATACACCTTTCATCTTGTTGGCGGCGATCGCCGCGCCAATGCCCGATCCGCAGATCAAAATTCCGCGCTCGGCTTCGCCACTTTGCACCTTCTCGCCAACTTTTTTCGTGAAATCAGGGAAATCCACGGCTTCGAGGCTATACGTCCCGACATCGATCACTTCATGCCCAAGCGACCTGACCGATGCAATTACAACTTCCTTGAGCGGAAAACCGCCGTGGTCACAACCAACTGCTACTTTCATACATACTCCAAAAAAGACCTGACAGGTTCAAAACCAGTCAGGTCTGCCAGATTTAAAGTTCCTTTGCTTTCGCAACGACATTTTCGACAGTAAAACCAAGTTTTTCAAAGATGACCTTTGCCGGAGCGGATGCGCCAAAATGGTCAATGCCATTGACCGACCTAGCGTATCGTTCCCAGCCGAGGGTGGCGCCTGCTTCGACAGCGAGCCGCTTCTGAATGTTTTTCGGCAACACCGACTCGCGATAGGCTTCATCCTGTTGCTCGAACAGTTCCCAACTGGGGAAGGAAACCACACGCACACCCCTGCCTTCGTCTGCAAGTTTTTGCGCCGCCTCGAGGACAAGACTTACTTCCGAGCCAGACGCCATGAGGACCATCTCTGGCGTCCCAAAATCCTTGAGCACATATGCGCCTTTTTCAACAAGCGCTGGAGATTCAAGCGTCGGCACATTCTGGCGAGTCAACGCCAGCACGGTGGGACCATCCCGCCGCGAGATGGCAACCTTCCATGCCTGCGCAGTTTCGTTCGCATCCGCCGGGCGAAGCACAACGAGATTCGGGATCAGCCGCAATGAAGTGAGATGTTCCACCGGCTGATGCGTGGGACCATCTTCGCCCAAACCAACCGAGTCGTGGGTGAAGATAAAAATGGATGGGTAATGCGAAAGCGCAGCCAGGCGAACGGCAGCACGCATGTAGTCTGCAAAGACCAGGAACGTCGCACCGTAAGGGACCACGCCGCCAAAGATGGACATGCCATTCAAGACCGAGCCCATTGCATGTTCGCGCACGCCGAAATGGAAGTTGCGACCCGCGAACGAATCTTTTTGGAAGGCAGGCACACCGTCAATTTTTGTATTGTTCGAAGGCGCCAAGTCGGCGGAACCACCGATGAGTTCAGGTAGTTTTGGAGCCAGCGCGTTGATGACCTTGCCAGATGCGGCACGTGTCGCCATGCCCTTTGCATCGACGGGGAAAGTCGGCAGCGCAGAGTCCCAGTCTTCGGGGAGGTTCCCGCTCAATCGGCGCAGCAACTCCGCCCCAAGGTCCGGGAAGAGGCGCGTGTAGGCTTCGCGGCGCATTTTCCAATCCGCTTCCAGTTCGCGTCCGCGATCCACGGCTTTGCGATAAAAAGCCAATACATCATCAGGGATGAAGAAGCGCGGTTCTTTCTCCCAGCCGAGATTTTCTTTTGCGGCGTTGAGTTCATCCTCACCGAGAGGTTCACCGTGCGCCTTGGAGGTGCCTTGTCGATTCGGGGCGCCAAACCCGATGATGGTACGGCACAGGATGATGGACGGGCGCGGATCTGTTTTGGCGGTTTTGATGGCTTTGTCAATCGCTTCCACATCGTTACCATCGTCCACCTGTTGGACATGCCAGCCATAGGCTTCGAAGCGTTTGGCGCGGTCTTCGGTGAAAGCGAGGTCAGTGGAGCCATCGATGGAGATTTTGTTATCGTCGTACAGATAGATCAGCCGCCCAAGTGAGAGATGTCCAGCCATCGATGCCGCTTCAGATGCGACACCTTCCATCAAATCACCGTCGGTGACGATGGCATAGATATAGGAATCAATGAGGTCGTGACCGGGTTTGTTGAAGGTGGCTGCCAGATGCGAGGCAGCAATTGCCATGCCCACACCATTTGCAAATCCTTGCCCAAGCGGACCGGTGGTGACTTCCACCCCGGGGGTTAATCCGTATTCGGGATGCCCCGGTGTGAGGCTGCCCCATTGACGAAAATTCTGCAACTGTTCGAGCGAGAGGTCATACCCCGTCAGATGCAACAACGAATACAGCAGCATGGAACCATGCCCACCCGAAAGAATGAAGCGGTCACGTCCCATCCACTTTGGGTTACGTGGACTGTGTCGCAGATGTCGAGTCCAAATGGTGAACGCCATCGCAGCGGCGCCCATCGGCAAGCCGGGGTGACCAGAATTGGCTTTTTGCACGCCATCAGCGGATAAAAACCGCAGGGTATTAATTGCCTTGGTTTGAAGGTCAGAAGTCATTCGCTATTCCTGCTTTAAAAAAATTTTGTCTATTTTACCAAACGAACCATCCCCTAGCGGCGCGCCAACCTCGGGTTAATACTTATCCCGAAGTTCTCGCACAGGCAGAACGACCCTGCCCTCTTTTTCGTCGCCAATGATGGAGACCTGATCCCGTTTGTGGGTGGTCATCCACGCCGTGAAGGCTGCCACCAACGCATCCAACTGCTCAGGCTGATAGAGCAGTTCGAGTGGCCAGGCGCCTTTGAGCATTTTGTGACGCGTAATTTCCTCAAAGAAATACATCGGGTCTTTGATGCGCAATCCGCTTTCATAGAGAAGCAGCTGGCGTTGAAGTTTTCCCTCGATGGAAGGTTTGGTCTGCGGCACTCCGCCACCAAGCACACAATAACAGGCATGCGGATGTGTTTCCAGTACCTGATACGCTTCCCCCTCTGCCGGATATTTTTTGAAACCCATTTTCTCAAGTTTACGATACAGGGAAAACCCGGTCTGCATCCATGCGGGACACGCCCCCACAGTGGCAGGTGTCCCCGAGACTGTAATTCCCCGTTCACGCAGTTCGATCTCCGCTAGGCGAAACCCACTCGAGCGGGTCTTGCGGGTTGTGAACATATCTTTTTTCTTCTCACGCACCAATCCTCGGCTAATTCCAGAGGGAGCGTTGACAGCCACCGTCGCCGCCTTCTGACCGGCGAGAAATGCGGTCACTTCGTCCAGTTCACCGTCGGCAAGCGCCACCAGATTCAAACCCTTATCCAACGCCGCATAGGTGAAGGATTTCTGGGAGGATGTGGGGTCGATGCCAACGAAAACAGATTCGGTGAAAAACATAGTAAGATAGCAAAATACAAAGTCAACAGAACAATGTGTTACTATTTTACTTCCAAAACACGACAAAATAATCCCCAAAAATGAATAAATCTCAACGTATCACCCTCTATTTCCTTGTCCTCATCGCCAGCGCAGCCTGGATTGTCCTTTCCGCCGAGCCCAACGCTGCTGGAACCGCCACAACTCGCGCCCCACAAGCAGGGTTTTCTGCGCCCGATTTCACACTCCAAACCACTTCCGGCGAAACCTATACTCTGTCAGACCTAAAGGGCAATGCCGTGCTCGTCAATCTCTGGGCAACATGGTGCCCGCCCTGCCGCGCCGAAATGCCTGCCATGCAAAAATTGTACGAAGAATACAAAGACCAAGGCTTTGTTGTACTGGCGGTCAATAGCACCGTGCAAGACAACCCGCTGGAGATCCCGCCCTTCCTCGAAGAATTCGGAATCACCTTTCCCGTACTCCTCGATCATACCGGCGACGTAACCCGCGCCTATCAAGTCCGCTCGCTACCATCTACCTACTTCATCAATCGCCTCGGCATTATCACCGAAGTTGTCATTGGTGGACCCATGTCTGAAGCCCTGCTTCGCACCCGCATCGAGGAGGCGTTGAAATAATATGCTTGCCACATTCCAAAATCTTTTCGCACCGCCTCGCCACATGATCCTGCTGGTCCTTGCCGCGTGGCTTGGTCTCACCCTTGCCGAAAAATATGCCGAACGTCACAGAATCAGCAAAGACGACCTCAACAACATCACCTTCTACGGTCTGATCGCTTTCATTGTTGGCGGGCGCCTTTCTTTTGTCCTGCAAAACATATCCGCATTTATAAAAAGCCCGCTGGGGGTCATCTCCATCAACCCCGATCTTTTCGACTCGGTCGGAGGTATCATCGTCGCCATCCTTGTTGCCTTCGCATACGGTCAGCGTAAGAACCTCGCTCTGTGGAGCACACTCGATGCCCTCACGCCCTTCTTTGCAGTGATCGCAGTCGGACTGGGATTAAGTCACCTCGCCGCCGGAACCGCCTTCGGCAATCCTACCGAACTGCCTTGGGGAATTGACCTCTGGAGCGCGACCCGTCACCCCACCCAGATCTATGCAACCCTCGCTTCGCTCCTGACCTTGGGGCTGATCTGGTTTCTCAAAGCGCATCCACGCCCGGGTGTTCTCTTCCTTATCTTCACCGCCGTTACAGCATTCTCCCAACTCATCATCCATACCTTTCGCGCCGATACCCCCCTCTTCCTCGACGGCTACCGCCAGGCTCAAGTCTTCGCCTGGATAATACTCGCTGTCAGCTTTGCGGCATTGGAAGCACGGCTCAAGTCGGAAACGAAATAACCATACAAATATAAAAATCGGGCTGAGAAAATACTCAGCCCGATTTTTATACCAGCCACTATCCAAGTTCAGGTTCGATCAACCCATAACTTCCATTACGCCGGCGATACAGCACGTTGATCTTGCTCGTTTCGGCATTGTAAAAAATGAAGAAATTGTCGTGTCCCAGATTGCGCATCTGGATGATCGCCTCGTCCTCCGTCATCGGATACAGTACAAATTTCTTCCGTTTCGCAAACAAGGGAGAGAGTTCGCCCGTTTCCTCATCGATGATATCCTCGACCACTTCGGCAGCCGAGCGACCATCGCCGCGCCCGTGATACTTCTTGCCTTTGTAGCGTTCGATCTGACGCTGCATGTTATCCAACGCCCTGTCGAACGCAGCAAGCGCCTCATCCGCACGCTCTTCCGAGCGAAGCGTAAAGCCCTTCCCAAATACAGTGATCTGCGCCACATTACGGTCCTTGGCATCGCGCGCGGCTTTGTAGTGAGCCAGTTCCACACGTGCCTCATCGATGGCAGGCAGGTAATGATCCAAATTCCCCGCCTTCTTGGAAACGTACTCTTCGATCCTTTCGGTCAAACGGATCTGACGTGTCTGAACTTCCACTTTGTTGGACATGTGTGCTCCTTTTTGAATTGTTAAATTGCAAATACAGACGCGCCTACACCTGCCTCAAGTCGTGATGAGGGAGTGCGCGCGCAACCGTCAAGGCATATACTTGCCTGGCGCCCGCCGAATACAAGGCTTCGGCACCGGCAGATAAGGTAGAACCCGTTGTGGATACATCGTCCATAATGAGAACCGAACGATCCTTTACCCCGCTTCCCGCACAAAACGCACCACGGACATTGGCTCGGCGGTCAACCCTGCTTAATCCCACCTGGGTACGCGTCGCTTTCTGTCGCGCCAGTTCATGTGGTGCATATTGAAGTCCCAATGCCATTGCAAGTGGTTTTGCTATCATGGCAACTTGATTATATCCCCTTTCCTTCAATCGCGGTTTGCTCAATGGGATGGGAATGACAAGATCAATCTGCCAGTTCAAATTCTTCACGAAAGGAATCATCTGGCTGGCAATGGCTTCCCCCATCGAGATATCCCGCCGATATTTCAACTTATGCAAAGCGGATTGTACCGGCTCGTCAAAGACAGCCCATGCCCGCAGGGCATAAAAACGCGGTCGTTCCACCCGGCAGCCGCTACACATACCTGGCTGTGTCTGTGGAAGACCGCACACTTCACAAACAACCCCATTCAAGACATTCACGCGCGACTGGCAATCCGCGCACCAGCGCGAGCCGGTCTTTCCACACCCTCCACAAACCGGTGGGAAAAGCAAATCGAGAGCACTCCAGAGGGCTCGATACGCCCCATATTTTAGATTCGCCAAATATGCCTCACTGAAAGGCAAACAGAGTTAATATCTCAAATTACTGCCCGATGAACGGACCGAAGGCTTCCGCGATCTGGAAACCGGCAGGAGCCATCAGGATGATCATGATCGAAGGGAAAGTTAAAAGCGCCATGGGGATGATCATCTTTACCGGCGCCTGATGCGCTTCTTCCTCAGCCCGTTGGCGGCGCTTAATCCGCATCTGGTCCGATTGGATGCGCAACACCTTTGCCAAACTCACACCCAATATCTGGCTTTGGATCACCGCGGCGACAAAACTGGTCAACTCCGGCAGACCGACGCGGTCTGCCATGTCGCGCAAGGCTTCACGCTGGGTTTTTCCGAGTTGCACTTCGCGGATGGCGCGTCCGAACAAAATCGAGAGCTCGTTCTCCCATTTTTCACTGACCTTGGACATTGCCGCATCGAAGCCCAGCCCCGCCTCAACGCAGATGGTCAGCAGGTCAAGTGCATCCGGCATGGCTTTTCGAACTTCGTTCTGACGGCGTGTGATACGGCTTTGCAGCCACATCTGCGGAAAGAAAAAGCCGAGAACGGTGAAGATGACCACTACCAGAATGATCCGTGCAAAGGGCCAGTTCACGGTTGGCAACGAAGAGATCAACAGCAACAACCCGCCAAAGAGACCAGCGCCGACAAAACGCGTGGACAAAAAGGTTGCGGCATCAATCCTGCCTGGGTTGCCAGCTAATTCGAGTTTTAAAGTGGTTTCCTGTAAAAGCTTCTCAGGCGTGAAACGGATCGAAAATTCGCCGATCCTGCGGATGGCTGGAACAACGACCCGCTCCATGAACGGTTGCTGGAGTTCGATATCTTCCAGTGAGACGTTTTCCCCGCGCTGTGTCGCTTCGGCAAGGCGTGCCAGCACCGGATCCCCTTCCTCACCCTGCGCCTGACGGGCATATCGCGCCCCAACAATAATTAGCAGGACTGCGCCGCCTACTATGGCAATTCCGACAATGACAGCAATCACAGTTCCCATCTTACACCTCGATATCCGCTATACGCATCATTATAAAGTAGCTGGAGAAAATCAAACCCAAGACCGTACAAATAATCGCCGCCGTACACAACGTACCGCCTTGAGTAATGGAAAGCAGATAGTCTGGGTTCAAGAACCACAGGACTACGGTCAAACCAAATGGGATCAAAGAAAGCACCGTGCCAGATGTGCGCACTTGAGCGGTCAACACACGCACCTCGCCTTTGATGCGGATGCGTTCACGAATGGTAAACGAAATATTGTCCAGAATTTCAGATAGATTACCACCGACTTCCCGTTGAACATTGACCGCAGTCACTACAAAGTCAAGGTCGTCGCTGGGGATGCGGCGCAGCAGGTTGTCAAGCGCGGTTTCCATGGGGATACCGATCTGCATTTCCTGAACGACACGGCGGAATTCATCACAGATCGGCGCAGGAAGCTCCTTGCTGACTGCCTCCATCGCCTGCATGGTCGAATACCCGGCGCGCAAGCCGTTCACCATGAGGTTGAGCATGTCGGGAAGCTGGTCATTGAACTTTTGCAGGCGCTTCTTCTGCTGCGATTTGACGTACATGCGAGGCGCGAATGCGCCGCCAAGCCCGCCGATCAAACCGGAGACCGGATGGCGGTTCCCAAGGAACCAGGCAAACAAAGCGCTGATGAAAATACTGGCGGCGATCAGAACAAGGTATTCGGCAACCTTGAACTTCAAGTCGGCGCGCGCCAGTTCGCGTGCAATACGGTCACCAAAAGAGGTCTTTTCAACCCGCTTCGAAACCCAGTTCGTGAGCACATACTTTTGGGCTTCCTTATCCAAATCTTGCCCGTCGTCCTCAAGATACTGGCTGAGACGCTCCTCCACAAGCGCACGCTCGCTGTTCGAAGACACGATCACACCGATCACCAAAAGGATAATCAATATGATACCGCCAATGATAATGATCCAGGTCATGAAGTTCCTTCCAGGTGCTCGAATTCAGGCTGCAATGGGCTTAATACCGGCGGCGCTCACCAATTCCGAAGATGGAGGGCGGCAAATGGATGCCCGCAGATTCGATCTTATCCATGAACTTGGGTCGCAAACCTGAGGGGCGCAGACGACCAATGATGCGTCCATTTTCGGTTCCGGTCTGTTCAAAAACGAAAATGTCGGTCATGGTGATCACATCACCTTCCATGCCGCTGACTTCGGTTACGGTGGTAACCTTGCGGGTTCCATCGCGCATACGTTCCTGCTGCACGATCAGATCCACCGCACTTGCCATCTGTTCACGAATGGCGCGTATGGGAAGATCCATCCCTGCCATCAAACACATGGTTTCAATACGAGCAAGCGCATCGCGCGGCGTATTGGCATGGGCGGTCGTCATCGAACCTTCGTGACCGGTGTTCATGGCTTGCAGCATGTCCAGGGTCTCGCCGCCACGGCACTCACCGACGATAATGCGTTCAGGGCGCATACGCAATGCATTGATCACCAGGTCGCGGATAGTGATCTCACCACGTCCTTCAATGTTGGCTGGGCGGGACTCGAGCGTCACCACATGCTCCTGACGAAGCTGCAATTCCGCCGCATTCTCAATGGTGATAATGCGCTCATCCGAGGGAATAAAGCTGGAAAGCACATTAAGCAGTGTCGTCTTCCCTGAACCGGTACCACCGGAGATGATAATGTTCAGGCGCGCTTCCACGCATGCTTTAAGGAATTGCACCGCTTCGGTTGTGATCGAACCAAACTGAATCAGTTGATCAACCGTGATCGGATTCTTGGAAAATTTACGAATCGTCAACACTGGTCCCACCAACGAGATGGGCGGGATGACTGCATTTACACGGGAACCGTCCGCCAGACGCGCATCTACATACGGGCTCGACTCATCAATACGGCGTCCGAGTGGAGCCACAATACGGTCAATAATCCGCATGACATGTTCATTGCTTTCGAACGTCACCGGCACACGGTGAATCTTGCCCTTGCGTTCGATATAAATATTCTTCGGTCCGTTCACCATGATTTCAGTAATCGTGTCATCTTCGAGCAAAGATTGCAACGGACCAAGCCCCAAAATTTCGGCTGCGATCTGCTCGAACAGGCGCGCCCGTTCAGGTCGAGAAAGAACGATATTCTCTTCAGTGAGAATCTGCTCGAACAAGCTCTGAATGGTGCGGCGCACCTCGTCTGTCCGCGACACATCCATCGAAGGATCGATCTCAGCCAGAAGTTTATTCTGGACACGGGTCTTAAGATCAAAATACGACCCCGCCTGTGGCGAAGTAATTGGAGCGCTTACGCGGCGAGCTTGGAGGGATGAAAGGCGCGACGCATCTCCACCACCCGAGCCCTGCCCATCCCCACCAGACTGAGGCAACGCCGGGGGCGTCTTCCCCTCTCCCTGCTGATTAGGGGTACCGCCGCCCTGCCCCTGTTCAATACGTCGAAGCAACGACATGGAAAAACTCCTTACCGCTTAACAACCGGTGCATCTTCTACAGTTTCTAAAACACTCAAACGCGCGCGTACCGCTTCGGCTAACGAGAAAATGCCTCTCGCGATCGGCTGGGATTTGTTATCAAGCATGAACGGAATACCGCGATTCACCGCGGTAATGGCGACCTTTTCATCCAGAGGGATTGTAGCGGCAATCTCATGTTTAAGATTCTCGCTAATACGCTCGGGAGTGATACCGATCCGTTTATCGTGGCGGTTCATCGCAAAGACGATGCGGTCTTTGTTGATGCCCATGGTATGTACGAGGTCCAGAAAGAGACGCGCATTCTTGATGGCAGGGATCTCCTGTGTGGTCACCAACAAAATGATGTCAGTGACATCGAATGTCGAAAGGATAACATCCGTCAGGATGGGGGATGTATCCACAATGACGTATGAATACATCCGTTGCAACATCTGAAGCACTTTCGAGAAATTATCGGAGGAGACTTTCTCCGCCATCTCAGGTCGCTGCGGCGCTCCGAGCACGCGGATTCCCGATGCCTCATGCTTTACGAGGATTTCCTCCACCACATCCGGTTCGAGATCATTGATGCGCGGGGCAAGTTCAAGGATGGTGTTTTTGCCTTGCTCATTCAGGAAGACCGACACATCCCCAAATTGCAGGTTTGCATCCACCAGTACAGCGCGGGTATCTTCATTATTCAATGCAATCGCAAGGTTGACAGCAAGGGTCGTACAACCGGCGCCCCCCTTGGGACTGTATACGGTAATGATCTTTCCGTTGGCAACAGGGGAAAGTCCGGGCATCATCACGGAACTTC
This sequence comes from Anaerolineales bacterium UBA2395, assembly GCA_002343775.1. Classification (GTDB taxonomy): domain Bacteria; phylum Chloroflexota; class Anaerolineae; order Anaerolineales; family Villigracilaceae; genus Villigracilis. The sequence continues at coordinate 172,939 of DDSH01000020.1, read as the reverse complement.
CAGATGCAGAGGAAACCACTTTTTGCTTCGCACCTTTTTCCCGTTCAGCGTGCGCCATGTCGCCGGCGCGTTTTATGGCAGAGATGAGCTCATCCCCCATTGGGGGCTTGGTAAGAAAATCTCGAGCGCCAGCCAGCATGGCGCGGCGCATATAATTTTGGTCACCTTGAACAGACAGAATCACCACTTGTACATGCGGCGATTTCCGGCGTATCTCTTCCGTGGCTGTAATCCCATCGATATCGGGCATGTTGATGTCCATCAGGACAACATCCGGATCCAAGTCACCGGAGAGCTGAATCCCCTCCTTTCCGGAGCGGGCGGTCCCGACAACATCGACGTCTGATTCAAATTGTAAAAGTTTCCGGACGTTTTCTCTTGTTTCCGCGATATCGTCTACGATAAGTACCCGGATTTTGTCAGCAGCCATAATTAAGCGACATCCATTCTTGAAAAAATTAAGGGACGACTACTCAGCGGGGACGTTCACAGCGTCATTCGGCAGAACCGGAGAGACCAGAGTTGTTATGGCGGGCTGCATTGCGTACGGCAGTTTGGCTGGTACGGGGATGTTGTACTGGCTCAACAGGAATTGCAATGTAGACGCTTCGGTCGCCAATCGCGACTGGTCAGTCGGGTTGCGAAGGGTCATGGTCAGCTTGGCATTGGTGTAGATGAGGTACGACAGCGTGATGGAATCCTGCGGAGAAACGATCAGGGTGATGATATCGGGAGCAACAGGTTGCGCCTGCTGGGCGTTGGGATCCGTCGCCGGGGTATCGGCTGAAGCGGATTCCGTTGGCACCAACGGGAAATTGCCCAGCTTCATGACCGTCACATCCTGAAGAAGCGTCTGGCAGACCATTCGCGGACGCTGCGCTTCCGATGGAACCAGATAGTAAGGTTGCTGAACAGACGGATCCAATTCAAGACGACCCTGTGGTGAACCCGCCCCAGCAACACCAAGCGAAAGAATGGGCAGCCCCTCCACCGAGAAACCGGTTCCTGTGGCACCTTGTACGGAGCCAAGACCAGTGCCCGTCAGAACTGCTGTTAAATTTGGAAGGATGGTTTGGAAGGATGGGTCAACATCTACAAATAGAAGACAGGCATTTACGTTGACGTGCGCACCATCATTGATGGCATATCCGGAGACGGAAAGGCGATCGATCGGCACGGACATGGCGGTCATGCCAGGCGGGATCAAAGATGCCCACTGGGGACCCGAAATCGGTACTGCCGAGGAGGCATCTGTAATCATGGATTCAGTGATCACAACCCCCTGATCGAGGGGGAATTTCGCCACCTTGCCAATGAGGTTCGGCAGTTCGTTCTCTTCATACATAACAGCCACGAGGCTCGTTTGCGGAATCTGCATGGTAGCCAGCACAGATTCGTTGATCTCACCTCCCTGCGGAATGTTCTGGGCGGCGTAATAAATATTTACGTAGACGACCTGTTCCGTCGGCTGTTGAGTAAGCAAAAATTGGCGGATGGCAACAAACCCGACCACCAAACCAATAATTATGATCAAAAGCACCAAAATGAGGGTACGACCGCGACGCATAGACTACTCCTCTCAGCGAGTCCTTATTTTTTTCTTTTTATATCACATTGATTATACAGGAAAAATGTCAAAACCATATTATGGCGCAGAGCATAGACTCGCCATACAATCTCTTAACAGAATTGTAAAGAAACCAACAGACTTAAGTCTTGGATTGAACCGTAAAGGAAATACGCGCCCCGGATCCTACCGTGCTGTCGATCTCGAAGTTGCCCCCCAGCATTTCAGCGCGCTCACGGATGAGTTTCAATCCCAAATTTGTCGATTCTTTCAACGATTCCTGATCGAAGCCCTTGCCATTGTCATCCACACTAACACGCAGGAAATCGTTGCCGAGATCCAGATGAACCTTGACCACTGTAGCCTGACTGTGACGGGCGGCATTCCCCAGAAGCTCCTGAACAGCGCGGAATATCATCACCTCGAGATAGGGTTCAAGGCGGCGTTCTGTACCGGTGATTGTGACCCCTACTTCCAGTCCGGTCTGTTCTTTGAACGCCTCGGAGTACTTGCGCAAGGTGGGGATGAGACCCAGGTCATCGAGCATCATGGGGCGAAGTTCAAAAATGAAGTTGCGGACTTTTTGGAAAGTACCCATGGCAGAGGCTTTTAAGTTGCCCAATTCATCCTTTGCCTGGGCAGGGTCGACATCCAAAAGACGCATTGCGATTTCTGTTTGCAGGATGAAGTTCGATAACGCCTGGGCGGGACCGTCATGCATTTGGCGGGATAATCGCTGACGCTCCGCTTCCTGCGCATTGACGATCATCTCAATACCCGCCATTTGACTCTTCCCAGAAACGGAAGCAGGCGCCCCATCCGCCTCCTGGACGCCTGAGACCAGTTTCTCCAGCACAACTTTATATTTTTCGAGATGAAGTTTGTCATTTTGAAGTTTTTCCAACTGTCCCCGCATGACAAACAGCCTTTGTTGGGTATCCAACGCGGAGTCATACGCCATTCGAATCTCTTCGAGACCGGCTCCCTGCTTCTGCACTTGTTGAAGATGAGAAGTGATCGCAGTGTTTCGTTGTGTTATTTTAGAGAGCTCGCCCTGGCTTTGCTCGATCATCAAGGTGATTTCGCGCAGGGCACGCTGCGTTTCATCCAGTTCGGTTTTGTAATCCACGGTCTCCTGATTGGACATTGACAATTACTCCTGGGGGCTGATGTCGGTATCGCGTAATGTCACCCATCCGCGCTTGAGAGCGTATACCACTGCCTGAGTGCGATCCTCAACACCAAATTTTCGCAAGATCGCCGTAACGTGGTTTTTGACGGTCTGGTGGCTGATGCCTAACAGAGTGGCGATCTCCTTGTTGCTCATTCCGCGCACCACACATGCCAGCACTTCCATTTCACGATCGGACAATGGATGGAAGGGAGTACCGGGTTCGCTGTAGGAGCGACGCGCGCCTTCCATTCTTTCCTCAACCCAAAGTTCAAGTTCGCGGCGCGTGAAAACATTGTTCGCAAACACATACTTGCCTTCCGCCACTTCGCGGATGATGCGTGAAAGAGTTTGCGGTTCGATGTCTTTGGAACAATAGCCATGAGCGCCAGCCAAAGCGGCATGGATGGCTTGTTCCACGTCGTCGTAACCGGTCATCAAAATGATGCGAGTACCCATTTTGTCCTGCGAGACTTGATGGGTGATCTGCTGACCATTCATACCGGGCAGGTTGACATCCAAAACTGCGACAACCGGCTTTTTGGAGCGGATCAATTCCAACGCTTCGTCCCCGGTTGCAGACTGGGCAATGATCCGCATATCCGGTTCCAGAGAAAGGGCATCCACAACGCCCTGACGGAACAACGGGTGATCGTCAACTATCAGTAGTGTTATTTGGTTCATCCCTAACCCAATTCTCTCTTTTCTAGTAATGTGTAGTGCTGCATGGAACTATTTTAACCCATTATGGGCGTTTCCATGAGTAAACTGCCATATTTTTCTCGCCAAACGCAAGGGTGAATTCGCTGTCTGTTGAGAACACAACCTCGGCATCACGCAACAAGATCGGATAAAAGGAAGGAAAGGCGATCAGATAGTCTGCGCCTTCTTCATTCAAAAAATCCGCCAGTTTCGGTTCATCGCGGATGAAAGGCACAACTTCGGGTGAGATCAACCCCGCGAGGTCGATCAGGTCGTGGTGGTCGAAATATCCCAGTGCGCCAATGTCGTGAGCGGCGATCAGCGCATCGTCGGGCAGATTGGCAGCCACCCATTTTGCTGTGACCACCATTTCACTCTCGATGATGGCAACATCGCGCGCATAAGAATTTGCACCTAGAAAGATAAACCCAAGAACGAGCATTCCGATGCTTCCACGCCAGACCGTTTGCATGACCCAATGGTACCGTTTGAAGAATTTCCCCAGGTCGAATTCGATCAAGGCCAGCAAGCCGAACAGGAAAAAAACCGGCATGGCAGGCATAATGTAACGTCCATGCTGGTAGACGGGAAGGCGGGAAACATATAGGAAAAGGTAGCCAAAACACCATAGGATGGCGGCGAGACTCCCCCACCGGCGTTCGCGCAGCGATTTGACCAACCAACCGATCACACCGGGCAATAAAACGATGCTGGGTCCGACCAGTAACTGCAACGACATCTCGCCTAGCCGCCCAAGAATGGGACGCGCCTGCCATTCGGCATATTCAGCCTGCTTGGCGTAAAAGGTATTCGGCATGGGCGTGCCGCCAATCGCAAGATTGAACAAAAGATAGAAAGCGAACAAGATGCCAAACCCAATGACAAAGTGAAGGACGGCTTTGAATCTAGCAGGCATATCACGCTCATTGAACAGGATGACCATGCCCACCGGACCAATCAGGGTCAAACCGTCGGGGCGCACCCAGACCGAGAGACCAGCAAGCAAGCCCAGGGTCAGGTAATGAGGCGAGTTCGTCATCAGCATCACCAACACGGAAGTGACGATCAAACCGTGGAGCAGCGTTTCCATGCCAGACAAGGCTGCCCAAGCTAGATGCCATTCAAGCGCGAAGAAGATCCCAACCCACGGAAAGCGCGGACGATAATCGGCGACCAGTTTCCGCGCCGCCCATTCGCACAAAAACGCTAGGGCTAAGAGTATGACGATGCCGAGGAAATACGTCCAGATGTAGGGGGAAAGACTGAATAAAAAACCGAGGGCAAGCAACGCCGACCAAAGCGGTGAGGTGGAGCCTGCCGATGGGATGCCGGGACGAAATGCCCACTCGCCTTCGAGTGCGAGATTGCGCGCATATGTTTGGTGTATCCACGAGTCGTCGAGCGGAAAGCCGATGGCATAGACGGTGTCACTCGCAACCAAATACAGGGACGCGATCAACAAGACCGCAAACACCAGGGATGTGATGTCTTGCTGCGAAAAGTTATTGTTCGATCTCGAAGATGTGAATGCCATTGACTTCACCCAAAAAGATAAAATCCTGATTCGACTGCGGGTTTTCCATCAGAAAGTTGATCTGTGGGAGCGCCGCCTGCGGCTCGAGGACAAGATAGTTCGCACCGAATTTTTCAGAGACTGCACGGATCGCCTCCACGCCGCCATATGGGATCGAAACGGCGGCGCGTCCGGTCTCCAAATAATAGGCAGGGGCGTTGCCAACGATGACAACGTCTCCGTTTTGAATTCCATGTTCCACCAAGATCTGTTCAGCGGCGGGGTAATTCACTTCCTCGTCATCCCCCCAGCCAAGCGAAAACAAGCGGAGGTAGACCACATACGCCGTCAGCATGATGACGACCATGACAAGCGCGCTTCGGAACACGAATTTGGTCTGGTCGTTGCCCCAATTCCTTTTCCTCAGGGAGGAGAGAATCTCATCCAACCCCAGCGGGGCGAGAGTCCACCACATGGGTTGAAGCGCTGCGCCTGCATGAAAAAACGCGCCGCGCGCGCCTGCAAATGGGAAAATAAACGTCATGACAAGGAATAGAATCAGCCAGGCCAGGGCTGCCAGCTTGACGCGTTCATCGCGGCGGTAATACAAGATGCCTGCAAGAATGAATGGGAACAGAATGATGCTGCCGTGGGCGGCAAACCCGCTGAGCAGATTATTTCCCAGCGCCCACATGCGGTGGGACCAAATCTCTTGCCAGCCCAGCGCGAGGAAGGATTCCATGCTCAACTGCTCGGGCGGGTAGATAAACGTCTGGTCGTAGTTTTCCAACCAGAGTGCGCGGCTGCCACCCGGCGCCATGAGCGAGCCAAAGGCGTTGACATTCCGCATGTACCACGGTCCCATAATGAGCAGGAAGCCAACCAGCGCGATGAGAGAATTCTGCACAACATACCGCATGAAACGCGAGACAGATTCGCGCGGCGCACGGAAAAGTGTAAAGAGAAATGTCAGCGCCAGCCAGAGCAAGCCATCGCTGCGAGAAAGGGCGAGGAAACCCGCCATAAGTCCGAGCAAAAGCCAGTACCTCTTGCGAGACGAGTCTTCGAGTAGTTTGGTTGTAAAAATAAAATACAACCCGCCGAACAGCATGAAGAGGCTGAAGTTATCCGTCACGCCGACGAAGGGGGCGTGATAGACCGAAAAGATCGCGAGCAAACCGGAGATGATCGCAAGGTCACGTTTTTGAGTGAACAGATAGGATAGATGTGCCGTCACCGGAACGACCATCGCAGCGATAATAATGAAAGGAAAGCGCGCCGAAGCGTAGGTCAATTCACCAGTCAGCCACATGCCCAAGGCGGAGACAATGGAAGCGAGCGGCATCCAATAGGTGTGGGAAGGGTGCGGCAGCGACGTCGTCCCGTCGAGATAATTCCACAGATATGGTTCGTTGAAGCCCCTGCCCTCGGCGAGTTGGACTCCGCCGCCGAAGTAATACGCAGAGTCCAAATAACCGGGGACAGGTTGAAATTGAGCTATCACAAATGGAAGGATCAGCCCGGAAATGAAGAGGATGAGATACGTTCGGAAAGACATAATTACTATGACCGTTTGGTTGCCAAATCTGCCCAGACGCGCGGCGGGCGGAGCGCCCACCAGCGAATCCAGTATAAGCCAAGGACAGTGAAAAGAGGAGGAAATAGGAACAGGACATCTTGCACTGGAAACACACCAAGCGGCAGTACAAAAAGATAAAGCACCCAGGGGACGCCAAAGACGACCAGCAAAAGCAGGAAAGTCAGGATCCCGCCATGGCGACTCCAACGATCATGGACAATGGCAAAGACAAGCGCAAGGGGGATGGATAACACCGCCAAATGCTCGAGTTCCGTACGGAATCCCAACAGCGGCGGGACCGCCAGCAACAAGCCACTCAACCAATAGAAGCGACGCTCATCTTCCACGTTAAAAGCGCTCCATTCATACCCAAGGGCAAGGATGAGAATGGCAACGACCGCCCACGCAAGGATCCCGCCATAAGAGGGATATAGATTGCCCATCGACTCGAAAACGGTGAAACCAAAATCTGCCCGCAGATTATTCATCCCGGCGCGCAGATATGGGATGAACCAGTTTGGGTAAACAAGAAAGGAGACTGCCAGCAAGGTGAAGGAAATCATGAAAAAGCCAGCCAGCACTCGCACACGTCCTTCTTTATAGGAGCGCCAAGCCACCAACAAAAGGAAAGGCAACCCCACTTCCCAGTAGTACATGGAGAAAGCCATCAACGCGCCGACGAATTCGTCCTGATCGAATCTCAGCCCCAGCAAAATACCTGCATACAACAAAGCAAGCAATAGAACCGGATTGGCATCCAAAATACCTTGAAAGGAATAAAAATTAAAGACGCAAAACGCAAGGAAGAATGGAACAAACCAACGCGGTGTCTCCCATTCGGTAAGGCGCAAGCTTAGCCAGGCAAGCGCGAACAACGCCAGTTCGAGGATCAAGGTGTAGATGGCGCGGACAATGTCCGGGTCCGATAGAAGCGCGGTTGGAAAGTAGAGCAGGAGCAGGTGAAAGGGCGTATCCAAAATGTACGGTTCCTCCCCGGCTCCGGCAGGATCATCATAAACCAACTCCTGCACCTGTGTGGGGATCTGCCCGCTGTAAGGGTCGACCCGTTCGAAGATAAATCCCCGGCTGGCAACCCAATGCATAAGGAAATCGCCGCCGCCTTTGGGCAGGGAGAGATTGGCATATACCAGACCGGCTGAGATGATCAGAAATAAAACCGTAACAAGTGCAATGAACTGATAATCTCGCTTTGTTAGCGAGTTGGAAGGAGGTTGAAAATTCATTCGCCCTTTTTTACATAAAAACGAAAAATGGGGCGCGCAGGCGAGCGTCGTGCCACTTCCAAAAAGCCCGCTTGTTGAAACGCCGACGCCGTGCCCGTGAAGACGAACGGCGGCGGCTCGTCCTTCTTCGCCTCCACCGGGTAGCCTTCAATGATCTTCGCCCCATTCTTTTTTGCGTGCTCCACAGCCGCACGGATCAATTGAATCGCAACACCTTTTCGACGGTGGTTTTTCTCAACGAACAAACAAGTGATCGACCAGACTTCCTGGTCATCCACCGGCTTGAGTACACGCGAATGGGCAAGTTTTGGATATTGATTGCGTGGCTCGATGGCAACCCACCCGGTCGGATAACCGTCCACATAGGCAAGCAATCCTGGTACGTGTTTCGCATCCACCACGGACTTTTGCATTTGTCTGTTTCCCTCACCTTTGTTTTCATCGAAGGCTTTTCCACGCAGTTTCCAAAACATGCACCAGCATCCGCCGCAGGCTCCGCGCTCACCAAAGAGCAATTCGAAATCCCGCCAGAGTTTTTGAGTGAGTGGATGAAATGAAATTTCGTCGGCTTCGATCATATGAACTGCCAGGGGAAGTTTGAGAACTCAATGCGAATTACAGGAGAATTTGCAATCTCTTGGGGAAGATCGCATAGTTCAAGGCGGTCACTGGCATCAGGAACAGTTCCCCATCCGTGTGAGCCGGAGAGGGTTTGTCCAATTGAATGCTCAGGCGGGTGGCATGAACTTCGTGGATACCATCCAGCTCGACATAATTCCCTTCGCCGGGTTTCATGGCGCGAGGCAACGCCTGGAACAGGCTGAGGCGGGTCGGGCGATAGCCATACGTGAAAGTGAGTTTGCCGTCGCGTGGGTCGGCATGAGGGGTCATGTAGAAAACCCCGCCGGTGAGACGCGTGTTCCCAATCGAGACCAGAGACAAAGGTCCGCTATAAGAACCGCCGTCCCATTCCATTTTGGCATTCCAGGAAGGTCTATCCATAATGCCTTGAACGGCAGCAACCAGATAGCGCAGAATACCCTTGATCCAATGGATCTTTTCCTGTTTGGTGGTCACATAGGGTTCGAGCCCTGCCGCCGAGTTATTGACGAAATAACGGTCATTGCATTGACAAAGATCGATCAAATCGGTTTTGCCCGCCGCAATAACCTTCGCGGCTTCGTTCAGATCCTTCGGCAGACCCAGATTCACAACCAGGTCATTGGCGGAACCCAAAGGCAAAATACCGAGCGGACCGATGGGTTTGTCCATCGACCCGGCAGCACGCACCATGCCATTGATCGTTTCTCCAATGGTGCCATCGCCGCCTGCCGCGATGATGGGCGAGAAACCCGATCTCGCGGCTTCTTCAGCCAAGCCAACAATCGCTCCTTTCTTTTGGGAGATGACAACTTCAAAATCCACGCCTGCGGCTTTGAGGGCGGCTTCGGCTTGGGGCCAGCGAGCCTGTGAATTCCAACGGTTCGAATAGGGGTTAAGAATAACTTTTGCGGTCATCGACCCTCCACTAAGTGGTCTGTATCAATTGTACCTGATGTCCATTCCTTGAATTGAGACAAGACGACCCCCGAAAAGATCAGCACTGTCCCGGCTATCTGCACTGGAAGAAGGCGCTCGCCCAGAATCAGCCAGCCGGAGATCACAGCAAAGACCGACTCAAGGCTGAGTAGGAGCGCCGCGTCGGCGGGTGGCGTGTGCCGCTGCGCCCAGACTTGAAGTGTGTAGCACAATCCCAATGAAAGGAACGCCGTATAGCCGATCGCAAACAGGAAACTTGCGTCAAAGACAGGCATCGGCTCAACAACCACGCCCACACCAAGGTTGAGCAATCCGCAGACAATCAGTTGCCCCACCGAAAAGGACATCGACTCGAAATTGTGAGCATATTTCCCGAGGATGACCACATGGAACGCCCAAAACAATGCGCCGATCAATTCCAGCAGGTCACCAAAATGGATCTCGAACCTTCCTCCTGTGGACAGCAAAAACGCACCAAGCATTGCCAGAACGATGGCAACCACGAACAACCAGTGCGGCTTTTCCCCCCAGAACAAAAAGAGGATCACTGGTATCAGCACTACATACAGGCTGGTGATGAAGCCGGCATTTCCGGCTGTCGTGTACACCATGCCTGCCTGCTGGAAAGCGCTACCAATAAAGAGAAAGAAACCCGCGATGAACATCCATTTGTATTGGTCGCGGGTTATTTTGGAATTTGATTGCTTGAAAACCCGCCACGCGAACGGCAGGACGACCAAGCCCGCCAGCAAATAGCGGACTCCATTAAAGATGTAGACACTGCCCACCTGCCCGGCAACGCGTTGGGCTACAAAGGCAGAACCCCAGATAATGGAGATGAGGAAGAGTGTGATGTCAGCTTTTAGGCGCATAGAAGATAGCAAACGCAAAGGAGAAATTGAAATCGCGGGCTGATTGTACTGTATTAGCGGTAAAATGTTTTTTTTCAATATGACCTATTCAATCAATTATCCCCGTAATGTCTTCATTCGAGGTTTGTTTCGCGGTGTGATCCGCAGCGCACTCCCTCTCCTGGCACAGATAAGGATCTCAGGCTTGAAGAGTTTCCCCAAACACGGTCCGCTGATCGTGGTGGGCAACCACACCGGCGCGATGGAAGTTGTATTGATGGGAACCTATGCTCCGAACCAAATCGAGTTCATGGGAGCAGTGGAAATGCCATGGAACGGCTGGATGGGAAAGGTGATCGATGCGTATAAATTGATCCCCGTTCATCGCGGATACACCAGCAATTCATCGTTGAAAATGGGCGTGGATGTTCTCAAGCAGGGTGGCATGTTGGGCATCTTCCCTGAAGGCGGGTTTTGGGAACCCGGCAAACAAAAGGCGCAAACAGGTGTGGCTTGGTTAAGTCACCTGACACAGGCATCGATTCTTCCCATCGGCTTTGGTGATACACGTGGAAAAATGGCGGAGATGTTTCAATGGAAGCGTCCGTGTTTTGAGATGAACGTGGGTGATGTCATGCCGCCGGTGCGGTTGGATGATTCGACGCATAAGAAAGAAGCCCTGCAAAAAGCCGCCGATGACATTATGGATGCGATCTGGGCGCTCGTGCCCGAAGAGGAACGCAAACGCAAGGAAAGCCAGCCCGAAAACGAAATCTTCACACTGGATATTGCCTTCTTCGACAAGCATGGTCAGCCCGTGGAGATTCCCGCCGCATTGAAGTTGAGCGACGGCTCGTGGATCAGCCGCTTCGCCCACCGCCCGAACCTAATCGACTCCATTCGAGACTATATCTTCCTGCCGGTGCAGGTGTTAAAAGAACTGCACCGCAAGCCAGCGGCGGAAGAAATTTACCAAGCCGCTCACTCCATGCTCGAATATGTGGAACGCGACAACCCGCAATATTTCAACTATCGTTATGGTTATAAAGACGGCGAAGCCTTTCAGCAAAGTTTCCGTCAACTACGCGAGTTGATGCGCTGGGCAATGGAGAATCAACTTCAGGTGGAAGCAGAAGCCCGGTACGAGTACACAGACCCAGGTACGGGTGAGAGGCGCGTACTTCACGTCCCACAAGAAGTGGAGCAGTGGTAACAGTTCGGCAATATCGGGGTTGTAGTAACAATAGTTCGAACATCCCAATTTCAGGAAGTGATAAATGAGCGCAACACCCGAACGTTTAACGACCCGTTTCAAAATGTTGTTCAGCACTGGCGACTTAAGCACCAGCATTCCGCTGGCGATCCTGGCTTTCTTTCAACTGTACTTCCTGACCGACGTTGCCCGCCTGCGCCCTGACTATGCGGCATGGTCGGTTTTAATTCCGCGCTTGTGGGATGCCGTGAACGACCCGCTGTTTGGCATGTTCTCAGATCGTTTACGCACACGTTGGGGAAGGCGGCGCGCATTGCTTTTGTTTGGGTCGGTGCCGCTTGGGTTGAGTTTTATTTTTATGTGGTTCGTGCCGCCATTCAGTCAACTGGGGTTGGCAATTTATTACGCGATCGCATTCATCTTTTTTGATACCGCATTCACGGTGGTACACGTTGGCTACAACGCGCTGACACCCGAACTAACTTCAAATTACGACGAACGCAGTTCATTGAACGGGTATCGTATGGTCTTCTCGATCAGCGGCACATTGGGCGCGATCATTTTTGCGACCGTATTAGGCTGGCACATCACAGACACGCGTTTGCTTTTCAGCATCCTCGGCATCGGGTTGGGACTAATATCCATCATCCCGCCATTGGTCGTGTTCAACATTACACAGGAAAGATCCGCCGACGAACAGCCAGAGCCGTTGCCCTGGCTTGAATCCATGAAGTTGACGTTGAACAACCAAGCCTTTCGTTTTGTAATGGGCTTGTATCTTTTATCGTGGACGACCGCCAGTATCCTTGCTGCCATGCTGGTGTATTTTGCCAATTACCGCTTGCGCGTGCCGGAGCAAGCCAATTATTTTGTGCTCGTCGCGCAAGGTTCGGCGATTCTCTTTATTCCATTTTGGGTATGGGTGGCAAGGAAACTCGACAAGCGCCGTGCCTTCATCCTCGGCACCTTCACATGGATCGCAGTTCTGCTTGGGCTTTCGGCTTTGCCCGCCGATGGAATTGTGCTGGCTTACATTCTGGCGGCGCTTGCAGGTTCTGGCATCGCCACCGCGTATGTATTGCCGTGGTCAATGATTCCCGACATCATCGAACACGACCAACTGCAAACCGGTCAACGCCGCGAGGGGTCTTACTACGCCTTCGCATCATTCTTTCAGAAACTCGCCACGGCTATTGCGCTTTGGGGGATGGGACAAGCCCTCGCCGCGAACGGATACATTACCCCCGATGCGAGCGGAAGTTTACCCATCCAGCCGGATTCTGCGATTCAAGCCATCCGCCTCTTTACCGGACCGATACCAACTACCCTGCTGCTTTTGGCTGTCGTCTTCGCCTGGAACTATCCCATCACCCGCGAAAGCCATAATGAAACATTGAGAGTGCTGGCAGAACGAGAGACATAAAATGATTATCGTGTTCAAAGGCACTATCTTCCAATGGCGCGGACCGGCTCCTTATCTCTTTGTGGCTGTGCCCGAAAAAGAAAGCGCTGATATTAAGGCAGTCTCCAAATTGGTGACCTATGGCTGGGGCGTCATTCCAGTCACGGTGAAGGTCGGAAAAACCGAGTGGAAAACTTCGCTTTTTCCGAAAGATGGTCGATACCTTGTACCGATAAAAATGGTCGTTCAAAAGGCGGAACACCTCAAAGAGGGCGATGAAATCAAATTGAAGTTGGAACTTCACTTATGACTGAAAATAAAATTTCAAAGGTACATCCAGAACTACAGAACGCTCTCAAGAAAAGCCCATCCATTCATTACAGTAAAAATAATCTTTGGCTCATACGGTTATTGATCTCGCTATTACCAACCCCAAAAGCGCCAAAAGATATATCCATTAAAAACATCGTGATCGACAACAGGGATGGAAGCACGAAGATACGCTTGAGAATTTATCAGCCTGTTGATCACGTAAGCGCCAAGCCTGTTCTGATCTGGATGCACGGCGGTGGATACATCATTGGAAAGCCCGAAATGGAAGACTCTGTTTGCATCCAGTTTGTGCGCGAACTGGGCATTAGTATCGTTTCCGTGGATTATCGCCTTGCGCCCAAACACCCCTTCCCTGCCGGGTTGGAGGATTGTTACTCCGCATTGATGTGGGCAAAGGCAAATTCAGCGCAGTTCGGTTTTGATGTAAACCGAATCGGGGTCGGCGGCACCAGCGCCGGGGGCGGGCTGGCGGCTGCGCTCGCCCAATTGGCGCTTGATCGCCAAGAAGTTTCTCCCATCTTTCAATTGCTGACTTATCCCATGCTCGATGACCGTACCGTTTTCCGCACAGATATTGACGACAGCAACAGCCCAGCCTGGAGTCAAAAGAACAATCGCTTCGGTTGGGAGTCGTATCTTGGGAAAAATTTCGGAAAAGAGGAAGCACCACCTCATGCCGTCCCTGCCCGCCGAAGCGACCTCTCCGGGTTACCCAATGCCTGGATCGGCGTCGGCACATTGGATGTATTTTGTGACGAAGATAAAATATATGCCGAAAGGTTGAGAGAAGCAGGCATAAATTGTGAACTGGAAATCGTTCAAGGTGCTTTTCACGGATTTGATGTCTTCGACCCGACCCTACCAATCGTGCAAGATTTTCGCAGGTCACAAATCACCGCTTTAAGAAAATATCTCGTTGGGGAAGCGCCAAAAGACGGGTGATACAATTATCTAACGTACCGTTATGCACAATTCCGAAACGATTGCCAGCGAAAAGGAAGAACTTAAACAAGCGGTCTTGAATGCGCGTCCGTTCAAGCCGCTTTATGTTAAGTTCAAGGTCTTCTACGGCTGCAACCTCAAATGTGAGATGTGCAATCACTGGCGCGAAACCCGTGAGCCGCCCGTTACGCCGGATCGCCTGAAAGAAGTCATCACCGAACTGGCGGAGATGGGCACGAAAAAAATCCACATCTCCGGCGGCGAACCCATGCTCAGACCGCAAATCCCCGATTTTGTGGAATTGGCTTCATCGCTCGACATCAAAGTGACCATGACGACCAACGGCACGCTTATCACCAAAGAGAAAGCCAAACGGCTGGTGGAAGCAGGTCTGCGCGGCGTCAACCTTTCCATCGACTCGCCCATTCGCAAAATGCACGAAAAAATTCGTGGGGTACAAGGTGCGTTCAAAGCCACCACCAAAGCCGTGGAACTCTTTCGGCGTTACAAGCACAAGGGGAAACTCACGATCCGCATCAACACCGTGGTCAGCCGCACGAACTACGAGACGCTTGCCACACTCCCAGACCTTGCCCACCAACTCGGCGCGGATGGAATCAACCTCATCCCTGTGGATGACCATTGCGGTGAAATTCTGTCCATGCGAAAAAAGGACATTACCAAATTCAATGAAGAGATCGCGCCGCGCATTGCGGAACGTGCGCTTGAATTGGGTCTGATCGTTTCGGATGAAGATGCTTTCCCCTTTGGGCGGGACGAGTCCGAGGTCCGCTTGGGACGCGCGGGCAGGTATGCGTTCGGCTTCTACGAGAAGCATCCCTGCTATGCGCCGTGGTCACACACGCTGATCGATTTCAATGGCAATGTCTATGTCTGCTGTATGACGCGTGAAAAAATCCCACCTTTGGGAAATATCATCCATCAGTCATTTAAAGAAGTATGGAATGGAGATGCATACCGTCAAGTCCGCTTGAAAATGCATCCGCCTGCGCTCAAGCCCTGTGCGCGCTGCGATGATTTTATTGAAGAGAATAAGAAAATTTGGGAGATGATCGGACCGTATTAAATCATGTAGGGGCGACTCGCGAGTCGCCCCTACAAAAAATCAACTCAAATCAGAAAACATATCGCCGCTTTCGTCATCGTCCCAGGCGCTGGCGCTGCCAAACACCAACAGATCGGCGGCAGTGAATGTTGAAGCGGCAATCGGCAAAGCAACCGGCATCTCAAGCCCCTGCTGACAGGCAAGGCAAACCCGCCCTTCTTTGGTTGCATTCGTATGCTCGTCACAAAAACCACGCCCGCATTTTGCACACGTCCCCAATGCCGGGTTTTCACAACGATGCGGAACCAGATAACCGATAATCATTTCACATTTCGCCATTGAGACACCTCATGAAAATTGCTTTGCTTAGCGAAAAGTATACACCCGACCTTGGCGGTCTCGCAATCTCAACAGGACGATTGGGGGATTTGTTATCGTCGGCTGGACATGACGTGCGCCTCTTTGCTCCGACCGTGAACCTGCCACCCACCATCAAGCAGACTCTACACTCAAGCGGAGTCCACGTAACGCGCTTCGGCGCGCACAAACGCGTGGACGACACATTGGTCGATTGGTTCGAATTGATCGTCGAAGAACATCACCGCGAGCCGTTCGATTTGATCCATGCTTACTTTTTGCCAATGGCGGGATTCGTCGGCACGTATGCTGGAAAATATTTGAACATCCCCAGCGTTGTCTCGATTCGCGGAAACGACATCGAACGCGCGGCATTTGATCCGAGTAAGTTTTCGCATGTGATGTATGCCCTGCAAAATGCAAATGCAGTCACAACCAATGCAAGTATTTTGGCGAAAAAAGCAAAGGCATTTATTGACCGTGAGATTCACATCATCCCCAATGGAATTGACACCGCGTTGTTTAAGCCGATGGGAAGGAATGAGGTATTGGGGGAAATGTTGCAAGTTGCAGGTCAAAAGTCAAAGGTCGTTGGGTTCGTTGGGGAGTTACGCGAGAAGAAGGGAATGTCAACTTTACTAACTGGCTACGCGCAGTTGGTGAAGAAAATTCCCGTTTCCTTATTTATTGTTGGGGAAGTGCGGGATGGCGAAGATAAAAAAATCTTCGACGAATTCCGAAACTCGAATCCCGAATATCGAATTACCATCACAGGACACGTCCCCCACAAAGACCTGCCTGCCTACTATTCTTTGATGGATGTCTTCGTGCATCCGTCTCTGCGGGATGGAATGCCGAATGCGGTGCTCGAAGCGATGGCATGTGAAGTCCCTGTCATTGCCACACCTGTCGGTGGTGTGATGGATGTGATCGAAGACAATGTGAATGGATTCCTCGTAAATGTCAACGACGCGAACGGGTTGGCGCAGAAAATGGCTGAGGTGTTGAGTCAGCCTGAGAAACGGGAAGCCGTTGCAAGGTCAGGTCGTGAGGCGGTTCTAAGTCAATATACGCTTGAGAAAGAATTGCAGGCGAATCTAAAAATCTACGCAAGTCTTGGAGTCAAATCGTGAGTCATCGAATCGAACATGATCTTTTGGGAGATCACCCCGTACCCAGTGAGGTTTATTACGGCGTGCATACCGCACGGGCGTTGGAAAATTTTCCGATCAGCAATATTCCGATCAGCACCTATCCGAGTTTGGTCAAGGCGCTGGCATGTGTGAAGCAGGCGTGCGCGCAGGCGAATCAAGAATTGAACCTGCTCGATACGGAACAGGCAAATGCCATCATCAAAGCGTGTGAAGAAATCCGCGCTGGGAAGTGGCACGACCAATTTGTGGTGGATGTGATTCAGGGCGGCGCGGGCACATCCACGAACATGAACGCGAATGAAGTGATCGCCAACCGCGCGTTGGAGATCATGGGGCACGAACTCGGCGAATATAAATTTTTACATCCGTTGGAGCATGTCAATTTGAGTCAGAGCACGAATGACGTGTATCCAACGGCTGTGAAAGTGGCACTGCGATTTTTGATCGACGATCTCATTGCAGGCATGGAAGTGTTGCGGCTTGCATTCGCCGCCAAAGCCGAAGAATTCAAAGACATTTTGAAGATGGGGCGCACACAATTGCAAGACGCCGTGCCGATGACGCTTGGTCAAGAATTCAGCACGTACGCCGTGATGCTCGAAGAAGACCAACAGCGTTTGCGTGAAGGCGCGTTATTGATTCAAGAAATGAATCTCGGCGCGACGGCGATTGGCACGGGCATCAACGCCCACCCCGATTATGCCGCGCTGGCACGCAAGCACCTGAGCGAAATTACGGGCATCGAGTACATCACCGCTGGCAATCTGGTCGAAGCGACTCAGGATGTGGGTTCGTTTGTGCAACTTTCTGGAGTATTGAAACGTGTGGCAGTGAAACTCTCGAAGATATGCAACGACCTGCGCCTCCTCTCGTCTGGACCTCGGACTGGGTTCGGCGAAATCAATTTACCTGCCGTTCAAGCGGGTTCGAGCATCATGCCTGGCAAGGTCAATCCTGTCATCCCTGAAGTGGTGAACCAGATCGCATTCCTCGTCATCGGTAACGATGTGACCGTTTCCTTTGCCGCAGACGGTGGACAGTTGCAACTCAACGCCTTCGAACCGATCATTGCGCACAGTTTATTTGACAGTCTTATCTATCTTCGTAATGGCTGTCTCTCTCTGGCAGATCGCTGCGTGAAAGGCATCACCGCCAACCATGAGCGATTGGATGAACACATGACCCGCTCGGTCGGAATCGTCACAGCGTTGAATCCGTTCATCGGGTACGAGAATGCAAGTTCGGTGGCGAAAGAGGCGTACTCATCCAACAAAAGCGTGACCGAGATCGTGCTGGAGCGTGGTTTGCTCACAAAGGCAGAATTGGATGAAATCCTCAAGCCTGAAGTGTTGACCAAGCCGAGGTGGATCAAAAAGTGACTAGAGATTAGAGATTGGTGAATAGTTTTGCGGGACGGTAGAATGAAGGTGTTGCAACACGTCTGAATAGGCAAAGGTGAAACATGACAACTGTTTTTGATTCGACCAAAACCGTAAAGACTGAACTAGGCAAACAGAACTATATTGCATCAGATGAAATTGCTACGATTGTATATCTTGCCCAGAAGTTGGGCAAGCCGCTCTTGGCGGAAGGTCCGGCAGGCGTGGGCAAGACCGAGCTGGCAAAAGCCATTGCCGCAGCAACGGGACGCGAGTTGATTCGCTTGCAATGTTATGAAGGCTTGGACGAGTCTAAAGCGTTGTACGAATGGGAATATTCCAAGCAATTGCTGTATACGCAGTTACTGCGCGACAAATTGAACGACACGCTTGGCAAAGCCGAGTCTCTAAGCGAGGCAGCGGATAAATTGGCAAAGGAAGAAGATGTCTTTTTCTCGACACGCTTTTTACTACAACGTCCGCTGTTGAAAGCGATCCTCAGCGAAACACCCACAGTTCTACTCATTGATGAAATCGACCGCGCCGATGCGGAGTTCGAAGCCTTCCTGCTCGAAATCCTGAGCGACTTCCAAGTCTCTGTGCCAGAGTTGGGCACGCTTGCCGCAAAACACAGACCATTTGTAGTGCTCACTTCCAACAACACTCGCGAACTTTCCGAAGCGTTGAAACGCCGCTGTTTGTATCTCTTCGTGGATTACCCAACTTTGCAGGAGGAACTGGCAGTCGTCCATTTGAAAGTACCCAACCTCAATCCCAAACTCGCCCAACAAGCCGTCGAATTCGTGCAACGCCTCCGCAAAGCGGACATGCGCAAGTCGCCGTCTATTAGCGAGACTCTCGACTGGGCAAATGCGCTTGTAGCATTGAACGCGACGAATTTGGATAAGGACGTTTTGGAAGACACGCTTTCTGTTTTGCTCAAACATGAAGCGGATCTGCAGAAAGCCAAACGACAGTTGATGAGTCCGCCGCAGAACCCCAAGCAACGTCCGCCCGCGGATGATTTTGGAAGATTTTCAGGGAATTGACGAATACGACGAGGGGGCACAGCGATACGATCGATGACATTGTAATTAATGACATCGCTGTGCCCCTACAGGAATACATATTATGGAATCCCGCATCTTACAGTTGATCTCAGCTTTGCGCGCCAGCGGGGTGCGCGTGTCGCTTGCCGAGTCTGCCGAGGCGTTTTCGGCGGTGGATCTGATGGGGATTCAAGACCGCGAACAGTTTCGATTATCTTTGCGGGCGACGCTCGTCAAGGATGTGAAAGACCTCCCCACTTTCGACAAACTCTTCCCGCTCTTCTTCGGTTCAGGGACTCCGCCGGAGATGGGCGGCAACCCATCGGATGACCTGACGCCGGAAGAGATCCAAATGCTGGCGGAAGCGTTGAAGCAGTTTACCGAGAATCTCCGACAGCGGATGGAAAGACTGATGAACGGCGAGCCGCTCACCAAGTCTGAGTTGGAGGCGATGGCGCAATTAGTCGGGTTGAACCAGGCGGACAATCTCAATTATCAAAACTGGATGTCTCAGCGCATGATGCGGGCGTTGGCGTTTCCCGAAGTGCGCGAGGCGATGCGCGAGTTGATGGAGCAACTTCAACAGATGGGCATGAGCCGCGAGCGCATTGAACAGATCCAAAATATGGTGCAGCAAAACATGCAGGGTATGCAACAGCAGATCCAGCAATTTGCAGGCGAGCGGCTGGCAGAGAACATGAGCGAACGTCCGCGCGGGGAAAATATTGAAAATTTGATGAACCGTCCGTTTCAGGCATTGTCTGACGCAGACAAGAAAATTTTGCAACGCGAGGTGAAACGACTTGCGGCGGCTTTGCGGACAAGAATTGCCCTGCGCCAAAAGCGTATGAAAAGCGGACAGATGGACCCGAAAGCGACCATCCGCGCGAACTTGAAATATCACGGCGTGCCGATGGAGATTCGCCACCGCGATAAGATCCGCAAGCCGAAGATCGTGGTGATCTGCGATGTCAGCACGTCCATGCGTTTTTGCTCGGAGTTGATGCTGAGTTTTCTATTCGCTTTGCAGGGACAAGTGCGCAAAACACACGCCTTTGCCTTCATTGACCATCTTGAATCCATCTCTGAAGACTTTACCGGCACGAATGCGGATGAAGCGATTCAGTCCGTGTTGTGGCGCATGCCCAGCGGACATTACAACACCGACCTTGGCTGGTCGCTCAATGACTTCCAAAAAGAATACATGGATACGCTCAATAGCGGTACGACCCTTTTGATCGTTGGTGATGGGCGCAACAATTACAACGATCCACGCATCGACGTTTTTTCTATGATGGTTCGTCGCGCCACGCGGACGATCTGGCTCAACCCCGAACCCGACTATATGTGGAATGGCGACAGCGATATGAAAAAATATGCGCCGCTGTGCGACAACGTATTGAAGGTCAGTAATTTGCGCGAGCTGGCAAATGCGGTGGATGAGTTGCTGGCGGGGTGAGAATTACTTTATGATCCCCTGCAACATCTCTACAGCCAATCGCTCCGCCTCGTAATGCTGACCGGTAAATTATTGGTATATGTTTATCGTGATCTGGGAATATCGCGTTAAAGAAGCGTATCTGGATGACTTCATGCAATTCTACGCACCAGACGGAGACTGGGCAACTTTGTTCAAAAAAGGACGCGGTTATTTGGGGACGGAACTGCTCCGCGATGAGCAAAATCCCCGGCGGTACCTCACTCTGGATCGTTGGACATCCGGACAGGAGTATGAAGCGTTCCTATCTGTCTTTGCAAAAGAATACAAAGCCATAGACACTCGTTGCGAAGGCTGGACGGAAAGCGAGTCCCTGCTTTATAGGGGAAGTTCATCGGAGTGAAGAATGGGGCAGCCCAATTTCAAACTGCCCCATTCTTCGCAGATAAAGGTTCGGTTTATTGACGGATATCCATCCCATATTGGTTGTACATGCGCTGGAAGATGGCGGTATCCTCACGTGATAGAATGTCGACTTCAAAACCCACGTTAAAGGAGTTCGGCTCAAATTTATCCGCTTCACACCAGCGGCTGCGACCGTTGAAGATCAGATAGGTTTTGTTCGCCAAATCTGTGGTGAGGTCGATGCGCATCTTAAAATTCGTATTGACCGGCAGCGGTTTGCCGGTATCCACCTTGATGCCGATCAAACTGATATCGGAAAGATACCCGATCAACTGAAGGGTATTTGCATCCACAACCTGCATGTAATACGCGCATTTTCGGCGCTTTTGCTTGCGTCGTTCCGAATCGAGACTCATTGATTTCTCCTTTCACCATTAAACTTCCGCTTCATAACGAAACTTCTCGATGAGAGAACGGAATACGATACTCTTATAGTATAGAATGTTTGGAAAAAAATTCAATAGGCTGGAAATCTGGTGTAAAAGATATAAGGAAACCTACATTTTGAATTTAATATCGAATTTCAATGATTTTTGGTTAGATTCAAGGGTAGAGTAGTACACTTTTTGCTAAACTCCATGCCGGGAACGATGTAAAATGCAGCCCGCCTTGGTCGTCAGAATTCCCTAGCGGTATAAAATGCCTGCCGTCCAGGCCGTTCTATCAGCAACAATTTCGATTTCAACGAGTATAATTGCGCTGTGCAGGAAAGTCCGGATATCTTGCGGGCGCGGTAGGAAAACTTCATGTCGCGAATTATGATCGTGGATGATGACGAAAAGGTCACAACCCTGCTAAGCCGCTATCTTTCAGCAGCCGGCTATCAGGTCATTGCCATTAACCAAAGTGCGAAAGCTCTCCAGGCAGCGAATGCAACCCACCCCGACCTTTTTATTCTGGATATTATGATGCCCCACCCAGACGGCTTCACGCTTTGCAGGCTGCTGCGCGCCGACCCGAAATTCGCGCACACCCCGATCTTGATCATCACTGCTCTGGACAATAGCAACAGCAAGGCGACCACATTTGGCGCGAACGACTATTTAGCCAAGCCTTTTAACCTCGACGAATTGGCGGCAAAGGTGGATGCCCTGATCAATTCCATGGATTGACCCCTGACCAAAAATTTTCGTTGAATTTGTTCGGTAAGTTACTCAAATCCACATAACGGAGAAGACCATGGCAAAAATATTAATAGTAGATGATGATCTCGAAACCATAAAACTTCTGGAAAATGTCATCAGGTCAGGCGGCCATACTCCCTATTCGGTCAGCGAGAGCCGAAATGCCATCAAGGCGGTTGAATCCATCCTGCCTGACGTGGTCCTGCTGGACATTATGATGGCGGAGATCAACGGGATTGCGATCTGCAAGCTGATCAAGTCCGATCCTGCCATCAGTCATATCCCTGTCATCATGGTTTCCGCCCTCAATGATGAAGGCACCAAAAAGGATGCGTTCAATGCCGGGGCGAACGAGTTTTTCACGAAACCGATCTATCCCAACGAGCTCAACCGTCAGATCAACCATATCCTTGCCAAATAAATCGCACCGGAACGGTGCAAAATATCTTGCCCGATATTGTATTTGCCTGTATCATGCTGAAGTTCTCAATATCACGCAAACATTCTGGAAAACAACATGACAAAGATTTTGATGGTAGATGACGACAAACTGGTAACCGATCTGCTCGACAAGATCCTTCGCTCCGAGGGTTACGAAACGACCGCGGTCAATGACAGCGCCAAAGCCATAGAAACTGCCCGTTTGGTCGTGCCGGATTTGATCCTGCTCGATCTGATGATGCCCCAGCCCGATGGCTTTCGAGTGTGCCGAATGTTGCGCGAACTGCCGGAGTTTTCACGCACTCCAATCATCATTGTTACCGCACTTGATGACAGCGACAGCCGCGCGGTCGCGTTCGGAGCGGGCGCGAATGATTATCTCTCGAAACCTTTCCACCCGGACGAACTTTCAGAAAAAATAACCGCCGCACTGGAATCTAGATAAACCTTCCCCACGGATCCTTGGAATAAACAAAAAAACCGCAAACGCGACATTAATCCTGCCGCGCTTGCGGTTTTTCGATTCTTACTAAACAGCATATCCTTATCAGAAATGGAATGGTATCCGCTCCAAAATTTTCCAGCTAGGTATCTTCATTGCGGCGATGCATAACATTGGGCTGCTCGCCTTCCGAAAATCCGGAAATAATGATCAGCGCATTGGTCACAGTAGAGCCAGGGTTTCGCCAGCGATGACGCAGCTTGGTTGCAAATAACAGACTATCCCCCGGCTCAAGATGGTAGATATCCTTCTCGACAAAGTAATCCAACTGCCCCCGCAGACAATACACAAACTCATGACCGGTGTGCACCACATCATGAGGTCCACACGAAGCGCCGCTCTCCAGTGTCAGCATAAATGGTTCGACGCGCCCTGAGAACTGCTCCCCGCCCAAAGCCTCAAAAATGCCGCGCGTGAAGGGCATCCGTGAGCGCTCGTCATGCTTCAGAAAAACCGCCTGCTTCTTCTCCTGTTCCAACTCGAAAAATGTTGTAATGGAAACCCCCAGCGCATCCGCCAATTTGTAAAGCGTACTCACTGATGGCGAGGTTTTCCCGCGTTCGATCATCGAAAGTGCATTAGCAGAAAGCCCGCTTTTGGCGGCGAGCGAACGCATCGAAATTCCACGTCCTTCGCGTAATTCACGCAGTCGCGTGGCTACACTGATTGAAAGTGCTTCCCGTTCGTAAGCAGGCATGTTCGTCCTTATCAGAATTTTTGTTATTAAACCTCCAAAAATTATACCCTGAAATTAATGTGACATTAAACACAGCAAAATATGACACACACCACTTTTGTACAAACTTTCACAATATTATGATTGTTTATAAATATTCGTTTATTCGCATATAAGAAGGTTTCTTTATGATAAACCAAACCCTGCAGCAGGAAATCACCCAACTGGAAGCCAATTTTTGCGCGGCTCTCTCAGATCCCAGCCGTCTCTTAATTTTGTATGCCCTGAGTGACGGTCCAAGAAACGTGACTGAACTTTCCGTCGAGCTTGGGATCAACCAGCCTACCACCTCGCGCCACCTAAAGATTCTCCGGGAACGCGGGCTCGTATACACCATCCGCGCTGGAACTACCATCACGTATCACCTCAGCGATTCCAGACTCATTCAGGCGTTGGACCTGATGCGCAGCATCATGCGCGACCGCCTTGCTTATCAATCCAACCTGATCAACGAAACCATTCAGGAGAATGTATGAAACAACGCTTCCCAACCTGGACCTTGGGCCTGCTCGGCATTTTGTTGCTGATTCTCGTTCCCATCCTGTACTTCCTACCCCGTGCCCAAAAAGCCAATGACCCTGCGGCGTACCTTCCCGTCAAAGCCGTTCATGTCGACCACTCTGACATCGTCAACGGCGACTTCCAAACCGGGCAAGACGTGACGCGCGCCTGCCTCGAATGCCATGAAGACGCCGCCACCAAATTAATGGCAACCACCCACTGGACATGGGAATCAAAAGAGTATGAAGTTCCCTGGCGCGATGAACCGGTCACCATTGGCAAAGCCAACCAGATCAACAACTTTTGCATCAGCTCGCAAGGTAACGAGAATAAATGTATGTCCTGCCACGCAGGCTACGGCTGGGAGGAAGGCAAAGAAACCCAACAAGCCAACCCCGAAAACGTGGACTGTCTCGCATGTCACGCCGATATGGGACTGTACGCCAAAGGTGAATACGGCAACCCCGCCGAAGGCATAGACCTGCTCACCGCAGCCCGCTCAGTGCGCGCCACCAGCCGCGACAACTGCGGAACCTGTCACTTCGACGGCGGCGGCGGCAACGGCGTAAAACACGGCGACCTCGACGAAAGCCTCTACTTCCCCAACGAAGCGCTCGACGTCCATATGGGCGGCGAACACAACATGGTCTGCACAGACTGCCACTGGACGGAAGATCATCAAATCCTTGGGCGTTTGTTGACCGATAACTACACCATCGAAGACTCAGAACAAGTCTCCTGCGAACAATGCCACGTAAATCAAAAACATGGCGATGAACGCATTGACACCCACCTCGCCGCTGTTGCCTGCCAAACCTGCCACATCCCCAACATGGCGCTCGAAGACCCCACCAAAACCACATGGGACTGGTCGCAAGCAGGTCAAGAAGGACGCGAAGACGACCACTTTACCTACCTTAAGATCAAAGGCGAGTTCACCTACGAACGCGACTTCGCCCCCACCTATCTTTGGTACAACGGCAGCAACGAATACCGTTACCTGCTCGGCGACCCCGTCAACGCAGACGGCATCACCTACATGAACATCCCCGCCGGCAGCATTGAAGACCCCAAAGCGAAAATATCACCCTTCAAACTGCACATCGCCAAACAGCCCTACGACACCGTAAACAACTACTTGCTGGCGCCCATCACCTCTGGCGAAGGCGGCTTCTGGAGCGTATTCGATTGGAACGCCGCATTTGAACTCGCCGAAGAACGCATGGGGTTGCCCTACAGCGGCTCCTACGGATTCGCAGAAACCTACATGTACTGGCCCACCACCCACATGGTACAACCTGCCGAAAACGCCCTGCAATGTGAATCTTGCCACGGCGAAAACGGGCGCATGGACTGGGAAGCCCTCGGCTACCCCGGCGACCCGATCGAATGGGGAGGGAGGAAGTAATTGGCGATTAGAGATTAGAGATTTTCAAATCTCCAATGACCAATCACCAATTCTCTACAGGACACAACCATGAAACGATACCTACTCCCCACCCTCACCGGACTTCTCCTCCTCGCCCTCGCCATCGGAATTGGAACGGCTCTTGCCGCGCCCAAACCTACCCCCGCCCCTCAAGCCTCCGTCATTCACCCAGACTTTGCCCTGCTCGATGCGAAAGGCGTAAACGTACTCGAAAGCAATGGCACCGTCTCCACCATGCAAACCTGCGGACAGTGCCACGATACCGAGTTCATCCAAACTCACGCCTTCCACTCCGACCTCGGCTTGAACGACTACGTCTCCAACGCAACAACGCTCGACAACGGCAACGGTCTTTTCGGCGCATGGGACCCGATGACCTATCGCTTCCTCTCTACCGCAAACGATGAACGCCTCGACCTCAGCACCGCCGAATGGCTGATGCTCAATGGCAGCCGCATCGTCGGCGGCGGACCGGCTGAAACCGCCCGCACAGGCGAAACCCTCACCGACCTCGCCCCCAGCAAAGCGAACCCCGAAACCGCCATCCTCAACGAGAATGGAACCGTCTCCACTTGGAATTGGGGCGAATCGGGCACGATGGAAATGAACTGCTTCCTCTGCCACCTTGAAACGCCCAACAACGAAGCCCGCGTGGAAGCCATTCAAAGCGGTGAGTTTGGCAACGCCAACACCGCCACCCTCTTCGGTTTGAATATTGTCGAACAAACAGCAGAGGGCTGGGCGTACAACCCCGCAGCCTTCAATGAAAATGGCGAAATTCAGAACGTAACACTTGGCATTCAAGACCCCAACAATAACAACTGCGCCGCTTGTCACGGTGAAGTACATGCCACCGAAGACCCACTGACCTTCACCGCCTGCGATCTTGACTATCCGCATACGGCGACTACCGGACAGGTCGTCTCGGGACAGCGCATCAATGCCTCTGGCGTAAACCTCTCGAACAAGAACGACCTTAATCGCTCATGGGATATTCACGCAGAACGCCAACTGCAATGCACCGATTGTCACTACTCATTGAACAATCCAGCCCATGCCAGCGAACTGCAAAGCAACAACCCGGGTCACCTGATCTACGATCCGCGCTTGTTGGAAATCGGCGAATACCTTGAACGCCCCGACCATAACTTTGCCCGCGGCGAAAGCGCCCAATTCAACCTCGCGCCGGAATATAAAGGCACCATGCGCCGCTGCGAGAATTGCCACGACTTCAAAGAAGGTCACGCCGACTGGCTGCCCTACATCGAAACCCACATGGACGCCGTCGCCTGTGAAACCTGCCATGTCCCGCAGATGTATGCACCCGCCATCCAAACCTACGACTGGACAGTTGTGACGGTGGAAGGCGAAGCCGTCTCGAACTGCCGAGGCATTGAAGGCGCACCCAACGAAGTAACCTCCTTGGTGACCGGCTACGAACCCGTTCTACTCAACCGCACCAATATAGACGGCGATACACTACTCGCCCCGTACAACTTAATTACCTCTTTCTATTGGGTCTACGAAGACGCCAATGGCAACACCCGCCCGGTTCGCCAAATAGACCTCGAAGCCGCTTTCCTCGAAAATGACAAATATGCCGCTGATATTGTCGCTGCGTTCGATGCAAATGGCGATGAGCAATTGAGCAACTCGGAATTGGTCATTAGCAATTCAACACAAGAAGAAACAGTCAAAGCCAAATTAACCTCCCTCGGACTAAACAACGTCCGCATGGAAGGTATGGTGCAGCCGTACAGCATCAACCACAACGTGACCAGGGGCGAATACGCCGTCAATGACTGCAAAGCCTGTCACAATGCTGACTCGCGCATCTCGCAACCGATTAAACTCGCCAACTCTGCGCCTGTGATACCCAAGTTTGACCTGGATAATAACGTCAATGGCACGGGTGAATTCATCACTGGTGAAGATGGCGCGTTGTATTACCAACCCGTCCCCGCCAACGACGGTATGTATGTCTTCGGCTCCAGCCGCGTGAGTTGGATCGACTGGTTCGGCGCGCTGGCATTCGTTGGGTCGCTTTTCGGTGTGCTTGGGCATGGGACAATGAGATACCTCGCAGGGCGGAAACAGCCCAAAGGTCATGCCAGAACCGAGCGCGTCTACATGTACGATGCGTACCGCCGCTTCTGGCATTGGCTTCAGACCTCTGCCATCATCATCCTTTTGCTCACTGGTTTGGTCATCCACCGACCCGATATCTTCGGTGCGTTCTCCTTCCGCGGTATGGTGACGGTTCACAATGTTGTGGCGGTGGTGCTGGTTGTGAACGCGTTGCTCTCGGTCTTCTATCACATTGCCACGGACCGAATGCAGGAATATATTCCGCGCCCATATGGTTTCTTTGACGATGCCATGGTGCAGGCGAAGTATTACATCAACGGCATTTTCAAAGGCGAGCCGCATCCGTTCGAAAAGACGCCCACCCGCCGCATGAACCCGATTCAGCATTTCACTTATTTTGGAATTTTGAATGTGCTGCTGCCGTTGCAAATGATCACCGGCGCGTTGATGTGGGGTGTGCAGAAGTTCCCGACCTTTGCCGATGCGCTCGGCGGGTTGCCCTTCCTTGCGCCGTTCCACTCATTGATCGCGTGGATGTTCGCCACCTTCATCCTTGTCCATGTCTACATGACCACCACCGGCGCCACTCCAATGGAAGCCATGCGAGCCATGGTGACTGGATATGAAGAAGTGGAAGTGCATGAAACGCATGTGGAAGAAGTGAAAGAGAAAAAAGCAAAAGGCAAAAAGTAACAAGAAATGAGTAACGAGTAGGCAGTCTCGTTTCTCGTTACTCATCACTGTTTTCTCGCAAAAGGAGATTTTATGACCACACAAACGAAAAAGCCGCTATTTCCCACATCACCAAAGCCGTTCGTGCATCCGTACTTCGGCGGCATGGTGTTGGGAGTTGTGCTCTTCCTTGCCCTTTTATTGACTGGCAATGGACTGGGCTCCTCCGGCGCGACCAGCCGTTTCGTCACTGCGGTGACGGATGTCTTCGCACCCGACCATGTTGACCGCACACCGTACCTGCTCAAAATGGCAGGCGGAGACAAAAATCCGCTCGATGATTGGATCGTGCCGGTGTACTTCGGCGCATTGTTCGGCGGTTTCGCCTCTGGCTTGTTCAACGGACGTTTGAAGTTTGAGACCACCAAAGGTCCGAATATCTCGAACCGTACTCGTTGGCTGATGTCTTTCCTCGGCGGCGTGATCTTCCTCTACGGCGCACGCATGGCGCGTGGATGTACCTCCGGTCAGGCACTGACAGGCGGCACCACACTCTCGGCTGGCTCGTGGGTAGTGATGTTCGCCATCTTCGGCGGCGCGTATGGTCTGGCATATTTTGTAAGAAAACTTTGGAACTAATTACGAATTACCAATTTCTATTTATCAAGGAATTGGTAATCAGTAACTGGAGATCAATATGAACTTTCCCCTCCCTGAATTCATCACCGTCAGTGCAGCCAACCCGTGGACGTATGTAGTCTTCGCAGTAATCGGCTTCGCTTTCGGTTACACCCTCGAAATGTCCGGCTTCGGCGACTCGCGCAAACTGGCAGCACAATTCTATTTCACTGAAATGACCGTACTCAAAGTGATGTTCACTGCCATCGTCACCGCCATGGTATTGCTCTTTGGCGCGGTTGGCTTGGGCATTCTCAACTTCAACCAGGTTTGGGTCAACCCCACCTATCTTTCCTCCGGCATCCTCGGCGGGCTGATCATGGGCGTTGGCTTCATCATTGGCGGGTTTTGTCCCACCACCTCGCTCGCCTCAGCATCCACTGGCAAGATCGATGGAATGCTTTTCATGTTGGGCGGGTTCGTGGGCGCATATCTCTTCGGCGAAACTGAGCGATTCTTCACCAACTGGTGGAACAATGCCGGTTATTACGGACGCGTCACGCTCGACCAGGTCTTCAACCTGCCGCTGGGGGTCATCGTTCTGCTGGTGGTTTTGATGGCGCTCTTCATGTTCTGGGGCGCGGAACAACTCGAGCGTATCTTCGGCAAGAAAGATTTGAGCAAGGAACCCAAGATCCGCGTTGCAGGCGCTGGGGTGTTATTCGCCGCCGCAGTTGTCGTGGTTCTCATCGGCTCCCCCTCGTTGGAACAAAAATACAACAACCTGACCTTCACCCGCACCGAAACCATCGAGCAGTTGAATGCCGATCCAATCGTCAATACCATTACCTATACTGCCGACCAAATGCTCGAAAATCGTCTGGTTTTCATTACGCCTGCCGAAGCCTTCAAGGCAAAATACGATCAGGGCATAAACCCGGTCTATCTCGATGTGCGTTCTGAAGCCGATTACAACCTGTATCACATCGAAGGCGCGGTCAATGTGCCGTCCGAGCGTCTTGAAGAGGTCATCCCTGTTCTGCTTTCAGAGCCGCCTGCCAACACCGTTTTCATGGTGATGAGCAACGACGAAACCGCAGCCGTCGCAGCGTGGAAACTCCTCTCTGCCTCCAGCGTACCCAACGTTTACATTCTCGAAGGCGGAGTGAACAACTGGATCGCTTTCTTCGGGCAGGATGACCCAACCCTTGCGGTTCAACCCAAGCCGGAAGCGGGCGACGACGAGTTGGGCTATATCTTCCCTGTAGCCTTGGGCAGCCAGTACGAGTCGTGTTCTCCCAACCCGATCGAGTATGAAGATCTGGAGTTCGTTGCCAAGATCAAATTGCAGTTGAAGCGCGATAAATCCGGCGGAGGGTGTGGGTAGGGAACCCCGTCAGAAATAGGATCAGGTATCGGCAAGGCTTTCGAAGCGAACCGTCTCGGAAGCCTTGTTTGTTTCCATCATCCCTACGCGCCCAGACATTTGTCAGCTTGTTGTAATGAGTTAGAAGACCAGCCCCGGTATAATCTGCTGTGGAGTAGACACTTCATGAATGACCTCGAAAAAATGATCATGGAAGAAATCTCGACCCTGGACGAGATGCGACTGGTGGACATATTGGGATTTATCCGCTTTCTGAAATCGGAAAAGCCCGAAAAACAAACGTGGATCGAAGAATGGTTCGAGCAGTCATTAATATCCATCCGCGAACGCGAAGTGGAGTTCCAGATCACACCCGAGGATATACGCCGGGAAGTTCAAAAGAGGCGCAATAGCCCAAATGGGTGAAAGACGATTTTGACTTGAGGGTTAGAATTCCACCATCTATGACAACCATCCGTACGCCCGCCAAGATCATCCCCCGCGCCTTCCCTGGCATCAAACCGGACGAAGTGCAGGAAATCATCATGAACAGCCGCATCAAAACCTACCCGGCGGGTTCGGTCTTATGCCGGGAGGATGCGGTCGAGCATACGTTTTACATGATCCTCGAAGGGGATTTTGAGGTTACCAAACTCATCAACAACTCGGAAAAACGATTGCTGAAATCCCTGTTCGCCGGGGATTTCTTCGGCGAGATGGCGCTCATCCACAATGCGCCGCGCGCTGCCACGGTCACATCGCTGACCAATGTGGTCGTGCTCGAACTGGATAAGGATGGCTTCGACCGTGTGCTCAAACGAAGTCCGAGCGTGGCAATGGCAATGGTCGCAGAGATCAGCAACCGGTTAAGACAGAACGACCAGCTTGCCATCGAAGACCTGCGCCTGCGAGCGGCAGAACTGGCGGATGCCTATCAAAAACTTGCAGAACAAGACCTTGCGCGGCGGGAATTTTTATCCAACATCACCCATGAATTGCGAACCCCTTTGATGGTTGCCAGCGGATACCTGCACACGCTCAAGAAAGGCATGCTATCAGGCGAGCAATTGCAGGCATCCATTGAGACCGTCAGCCGCAATGTAGACCAGATCGTAAATTTAACGAACGATATTCTCTTCCTTCAGGAAATGGATCTCGTCCTGCCGGATTTTCAGTCGGTCAACATGCTGGATGTGGTGGAAACCGTCCTCCGCAAATATGAAAACAAAGCAAAGGCGCGAGGAATTTCGCTGAACATCAAAGGACGGCTCAATGTCCCGCCTGTTCAGGGCGATGAACCATCCCTCGAACGCGCGGTCACAGCCCTGGTGGACAATGCCATCAAATTCAGCCCGCCCAACGGCGTGGTGGAGATCCGCCTTGCCGAGCAGGAGAATCACGTAAGCACCAGTGTGGTGGATTATGGGATCGGCATCGACCCGCAGATCCGCCCACGCATTTTTGACCGCTTCTTCCATATAGAAAAGAACGGAGACGAACTTTACAGCGGATTAGGGATCGGGCTTTCGATCACACGGCAGGTCATCCAGCAGCATCGCGGCACACTCGATGTGGACAGCACCCCCGGCAAAGGAAGCACGTTTACCATTTCCCTGTTGAAGTGGAAATAGAACCCCCATAGGTGGGAGATCAACATCAGGCGAACCGGCGCCAGATTCGTCCATTGGAGAACCCATGCATACCAGGCAAATCAAGACATTCATCCTAGCCATCATCGCCACACTCAGTGTCACAGCCTGTAGTTCGACGAACGGATCGGAGTCGATTGT
The DNA here is from genome assembly GCA_002343775.1 of Anaerolineales bacterium UBA2395. Classification (GTDB taxonomy): domain Bacteria; phylum Chloroflexota; class Anaerolineae; order Anaerolineales; family Villigracilaceae; genus Villigracilis. The sequence continues at coordinate 140,708 of DDSH01000020.1, read as the reverse complement.
GTTTCCAGCCACCCAGCAGGCGGCGATCATTCCCGCCACGGGCGGACCCTGCGACAATCCTCTGATTCCGATCAAGCCCGGCGCCACCTGGACCTACTTCAGCACCGGCAGCCCCAGCGGAGATTTCACCTACACCGACACCATCACCGAAATCCGGGCTGATGGCTTCACATTGACCTCCCAGTTTTCAGACCTTGTCCACCTTCAAGAGTGGACCTGCCTTCCGGAAGGGCTCAGAGCCTTGCAGCCCGGCAGCGGCGCAACCGCCAGCCTGTCCACGCAGAACATGACCGCAGAGTTCACCACACTTGAAGTCACCGGCGTCACCCTGCCTGTAGAAATATCTCCCGGGATGCAGTGGCAGTACCATTTCAACATGCAAGGTTTCACCGCCATGCCCGGCGATCAGCAGGCGCCATCCAACGGCACATTCTCGCTCACCATGCAGCATATTGGCAACGAAACAATCACCGTCCCGGCAGGAACATTCGAAGCAGTCAAGATTCAATCCACAACCGCCATGCAAATCATCACTGATTTTCAAGGCATTCAAGTGCCGCTCTCCATCAACGGGTCAAGCGTTATTTGGTTCGCGCCCGGGGTTGGTTACATAAAATCCATCGAGAACAGCGATTTCAGCGACACTCCTTACACCGCAACCACAGAATTACAGTCATATCAAATCCCCTGATCGCATGCAAAACGAACGCCGCCTTACAGGCGGCGTTTTTCATTCCGCAAATACAACGTTGAGTGTGTCGTCTTCATAAAACGAACGGGCAGAAAAAGGCGGGTCGCCATGTTTGGATTTGTGGATTCGTTCCAGCAGCACCGGTAAATCCTCCACCACAGGAAGATGCGTCAACGCTTCTTTCCGGACCCACTCCACGGTTCCTTCTTTCGAAGCCTTCACTTCCCCTTGGGCATTTTCTCCCGCCACGATAAAAAGACAGATGCCCACCTCTCCTGCATCGACGATCACCGTACCACATAGCCAAAGGTCGGCAGTGATCCCAGCCTCTTCGAGCAATTCACGGCGCGCCGCAGAGAGTACATCTTCGCCACGCTCCACATGCCCGCCCAGTCCGTTGTACTTTCCAGCCCACAGCCGCTTGCTGGCTGCGCCTTTGAGCAATAAATACTCATCCCCGCGCCGGACGAAGATCGCCGTGCGGGGAATGAGCATATATCTATCCTTTGTTACACCCTGATCGGATTGCGGCATCGAACGTTACGCGACGGTGATGTTCTTGTCCAGATACACATCCTGAATGGTGTTCAGGATCTTTACGCCTTCTGCCATGGGGCGCTGGAAGGCTTTACGCCCAGAGATGAGACCCTGCCCGCCTGCGCGTTTATTGATGACTGCGGTCGCAGCGGCTTCAGAGAAATCGTTCTCACCGGAAGCGCCGCCGCTGTTGATCAAACCGGCACGCCCCATGTAGCAGTTTGCCACTTGATAGCGACACAGATCGATGGGGTGGTCGCTGGCAAGTTCGCTGTACATGCGCTTGTCAAGCTTTCCATATGAACTGTCACCCGTGTTCAGGGCGAGGAAGCCGCCATTGTTCTCAGCGAGTTTCTGCTTGATGATATCCGCTTCGATGGTCACACCAAGGTGATTGGCTTGCCCGGTCAGATCGGCAGAAACGTGATAGTCCTTGTCCTTTTTGAAAGCAGAGTTACGGATGTAGCACCATAGGATGGTCGCCATGCCAAGTTGATGAGCATAGGCAAAGGCTTCAGCGATCTCGACGATCTCGCGGTGAGAATCGTCCGAGCCGAAATAGATCGTCGCGCCAATGGCTGCCGCGCCCATGTCATACGCCTGATCCACCGTGCCGAACAGAATCTGCTCATAGCTGTTGGGATAGGTCAACAGTTCGTTGTGGTTGATCTTTACCACGAACGGAATCTTGTGCGCATATTTGCGCGCCATCAGCCCCAACACGCCATATGTCGAAGCGACAGCATTACAGCCGCCTTCGATACCAAGTTTGACAATGTTCTCCGGGTCGAAGTAATCCGGGTTCTTGGCAAAGCTCGCGCCAGCCGAATGCTCGATGCCCTGATCGACCGGCAGGATCGAAAGGTAGCCCGTTCCGGCGAGCCGACCGGAGTTATAAAGCCAGGAGAGGTTGTTCAACACGCGGGGATTTCTGTCAGAGTTGACAAAGATGCGGTCCACGAAATCGGGTCCGGGGAGATGGAGGCGTTCTTTCGGTATCTTGGGGGAATTAAAGCCAAGCAGGGATTCCGCCTGTTTTCCCAACAGGGATTGAATATCGGTCGTCATAGGTATACTCCTCAAAAAAGATGAAGGCTGCGTTACCCTTGCCGAGCAAGCGCTGCCAAGTTTGGTGAATGTGAGAATTAGCTCAATTCTTGATTATAACTGGATTTAGACGATATAATTGAAAACGCATAGAAACAAATCTGACAGATGCACGTATATTACGGCAGGAGGCTCACATGAGCGATTTTTTCGAAAAAGTAAGCAGTCAGGTTGACCCTTTCAAGAAGCTGATCGGTTTCATTCCGGGTTTCAGCGGATATGTGGAGCGCCAGAACCGCCGCGACGCAGATAAACTCCTGCGCGAAACAGTGGCGCGCCGCTTCGAAGAACATTGGAGCCGCGCCTCGAACCTGCAAACGGAACTCGTCAGCAGCGGCATGATCCAGTATGTCGATGACATGGAAAAGGCGGTCATTGCGATGCGTACGTTCATCGACAAAATCAGCACCGCCGCACGTGGATACTCCGGCATGTTCGACGCGGTGAAGATCAACGAGAAGGAACTCGAAGCCATCTACCAATTCGATGCCGCCTTCTTCGACCTTGCAGACCAGGTCAAAAGCGGATTGGATAACGTGGAAGCCAGCCTGGGCGATGAAGCCGCCCTGCCCGCTGCCATCCGTAACCTAACCACCCTTGCACGCCTCGCGGTCGAAACATTCGAGCGCCGTTCCGAGGTCGTGACGGGAAGCCGATAATATTCCAGACAGGGGCGCGGCAATCGCGCCCTTGTTCTTCATTAAAGACAAAATCCTATGTGGCATGAATATATCAACGCAACTTCCATCGACGAGGTCGTAAACATCCTCGCAGAAAAAAAAGGACGCGCCCGTGTGGTTGCCGGCGGCACCGACCTTATCCTCGAACTCGAGCGCGGCGTTCGCAAAAACATCGAAACGCTGATCGACGTCACGCGCATCCCTCAACTCAATCAGATCGTTCTGGATGAAGACGACATCATCCACCTCGGCGCGCTGGTCACACACAACGACTGCGCCGCCTCCAAACTCATCCGCAAACGCGCCTTTCCGCTGGCGCGCGCGGCATGGGACGTGGGTGCGCCGCAGATCCGCAACCGCGGCACCATTGCCGGAAACCTGATCACCGGTTCGCCCGCCAATGACACCATCACCCCGCTGATGGCGCTCGGCGCAAAAGTCACCCTTGTCTCCGCACGCAAGACCCGCACCATTCCACTGAAAAAATTCTACACAGGCGTCCGCAAAACCGTAATGGAACCGGACGAAATGCTTGTGGATATTTCCTTCCCCGCATTGACCAAGACCCAGCGCGGGATGTTCATCAAACTGGCGCTGCGCCGCGCACAGGCGATCTCGCTGGTCAACACAGCGGTCATTCTGGACCTCAAAGGGGATACCGTAAAATCTGCCTCCATCACGCTGGGAGCGGTGACGCCCATCATCACCCACGCCACCAAGGCGGAGAAATTCCTAGCCGGAAAAAAACTCAAAGACAAAAACATCGCCGAAGCCGCCGAGTTGGCTGTCAAATCCGCCACACCCATCGACGATGTGCGCGGTTCCGCCAGCTACCGCCGCGAGATGGTGCGCGTCATCACCCAGCGCGCGCTGACCGCCATCCGCGACGGCAAGGAGCAAGCCGGGATGCCCAAGAAACCCATCCTGCTTGTCAGCAGTAACGAAGCGGATTTCAGCGGTCAGGCTGCCAGCGAATTCCCCGCCTCCCCCATCCAAACGACCATTAACGGCAAGCCATACACATTTACCAACGGGTATAACAAGACCCTGTTGCGCCTGCTGCGCGAGGAAGGCATGCTCACCGGCACCAAGGAAGGCTGCGCCGAGGGTGAATGCGGCGCGTGTACCGTCTTCCTCGACGGGCAGGCAGTCATGTCTTGTCTCGTCCCGGCTCCACGGGCACATGGTGCGCATATCACCACCGTGGAAGGTCTGGCAAAAGGCGATGAACTACATCCAGTTCAGGAAAAGTTCATCGAGCATAATGCCGTCCAATGCGGATACTGCATCCCCGGCTTTATCATGTCTGGCGCAAAACTATTGGAAGAGAAACCCGACCCCACCCGCAATGAGATCGAACAAGCCATCACCGGGAATCTCTGCCGCTGCACAGGCTATTACAAGATCGTCAAAGCCATCGAAGATGCCAGTAAAAATTAAACATTGAGGTAAGGCTGTATGAGTAAATACCAAAGTTCAGTGGTCAAGCGAACCAAGACCAGAAACAGCGAACCGCACTTTGCATGGCGTGGGATCGGCTGCCTGATGATGATCGTCATCCCAATCATTTCCATTGCAGCAGCGGTCGAGACCATCAATTTTGGGCTGGAAAACGGCTGGGCGATCCCGTTTCAACTGCTGGGAACTCCCCGCTACCCCGACTTTTTCTATCGTTCCAGCGGCTTGATGCTCGTCCTGAGTCCCATCACCGCCATCAAACACTTCTATGCCTATGCAGCCACAAGCCTGATCTACATGATCTTCCTGGGCGGTATCATCTCCGTGATCTACTCCATCGTCTACCGTCTGGCAGGACCCTCCCGTGAAAACCCATTGGACGTACCTCGCCCAAACATCAGAGTCAAACGATACAAACGATAGGACACCATGACTGAACATTCCGTCGGAACATCCCATCCGCGCATCGATGCGCGCGGCAAAGTCACCGGAAAAACAAATTACTCCGGCGATCTCACCAAACCCGGCATGCTTTTCATGAAGATTCTCTTCGCAGAAAGACCGCACGCGAGGGTCAAAGATATTCGCATCGAAAAGGCGCTTGCCGCTCCAGGCGTGGAAGCGGTCTACACCGCCAAAGATGTGCCGGTCAACGAGTACGGGTTGCAGATCACCGACCAACCTGTCTTGTGCGGTCCCGGCTCCAGCAAACCATACACAGACATCGTCCGCTTTGTGGGCGATCAAGTTGCGGTCGTAGTCGCCCAGACCGAGGTCCAGGCGGAAGCGGCGCTGAAATTGATCGAAGTGGATTATGAAGACCTTCCGCTTCTTCTTGACCCGAGAGCGGCGATGCGTCCCGATGCACCGATCCTACACCCAGACCGGGGCGACACGAACGTCTGCGTCCACTACAAGATTCGCAAAGGGAATGTGGATGAAGCCTTCGCCAAAGCAGATGTGATCGTGGAGGGCGAATACCAGACCCCCGTTCAGGAACATGCCTACCTGCAGCCGGAAGCGGGTCTGGCGTACATCGACGAAGAAGGGCGCATCACGGTTGAAAGTGCCGGTCAGTGGACGCACGCCGACCGCAAAGATATCGCACATGCATTGAATGTGCCTGAAGAAAAAGTTCGCGTCATCTACCCCGCCATTGGCGGTGCGTTCGGCGGACGCGAAGACCTGTCGGTGCAAATCGTCATTGCACTGGCAGCCATGAAGTTGAACAAACCCATCAAGATCATCTGGTCGCGCCGCGAATCAATGATCGGGCATGGAAAACGTCACGCGGTCATTTTGCGTGCAAAATGGGGCGCCACCAAAGATGGAAAACTGATTGCCATGGAGAACGAACTCATCGGCGACGGCGGCGCATATATGTACACCACCAACAAGGTGCTTGGCAACGCCACAATTACCTCCACCGGACCGTATTTCGTCCCCAACGTCAAAACCGATGTGTACGGTGTTTACACCAACAACGTACCCGGAGCTGCCTTCCGAGGATTCGGCGCGCCGCAAGCCCTGTTCATGGCGGAAAGCCAGATGAACAAGCTTGCTGAAAAACTCGGCATGGATCCGGTGGAATTCCGTTTGCTCAACGCGCTCAAGGATGGCGATACGCTTGCTGTGGGAACCCCCACGCCCAACCCGGTCAGCATCACCCAATGCCTGGAAGCCGCGCGCGATACGTTCAAGTGGAAGAAGACGACCAAGTACAAGGTGAAATCGCCCAAAGGCTCCATCGTGCGCGGGCGCGGGTTTGCAGCCGGCTTCAAGAACGTCGGCTTCTCGTTCGGTTACAAGGAAAACTGCTGGGCAAAGGTCGAGATTCATGGCAATGGCAGCATCGACCATGTCATCCTGCACCAGGCGGGCGCGGATGTGGGTCAGGGGTTGCACACGGTTCTTTCACAGATGGCATCCGAAGTCCTGGGAGTGCCCGTTGAGAAGATCGAATTCAGAGGTTCCGACACAGCCACACAGGGCAATCCTGGTTCCGCGTCTGCTTCACGCCTAACGTTCATGGCAGGCAATGCCGTCAAAGGCGCGGCAGAGCAGGCGCTCCAAAAATGGAAATCGGAGGAACGCCCTGCCGTGGCGGAGTTCGCCTACTTCGCACCACCCACCACGCCCATGGACAAGGAAACCGGCTATTCCATGCCCAACTTCCAATATGCCTACGTGGCACAGGCGGCGGAAGTGGAAGTGGATATCGACACCGGTCATGTGCGCGTGTTGCGCATCACCTCGGCTGACGATGTGGGCAAAGCCATCAACCCAGAGCAGGTCGTCGGGCAGATCGAAGGCGCCATCGTACAAGCGCACGGCTATGCGGTGCTGGAAGAATACAAAACAAAAAACGGTCTCGTGATGACCGATCAACTCAGCACCTATCTGATCCCCACCATTTGGGACATCCCTGAAAAAGTGGATTCCGTGATCGTGGAAGTGCCGGATCCAAATGGACCGTGGGGCGCACGCGGCATGGGCGAGTTGCCCTACCTACCCCTGGCTGCCGCCATCGCCGCCGCCATCCGCGATGCAACCGGGGTGTGGATCAGCGAATTTCCGTTCACACCGGAACGCGTGTTGAAGGCGCTCGGAAAGATCAAATAAACCGCGCGGGGGCTGGGAAATTGCCTTGCCCCCGCCAGCAAAATGCCATTCCCTTACCTGGATGAAACTGAGGAACTAAATCAAGCCGTCCGCGAAACGGTGGATGGTTCATTCATTCCGCTTTCAGACGGGATCACTCATTATGAACTCTCCGGCAAAACAAATGGGCCTCCGGTTGTGCTGGTACATGGATTTTCCGTTCCCAGTTTTATCTTCGACCCCACCTTTGAATTTTTAACCGGGCAAGGCTTTCGCGTCCTGCGTTATGACCTGTTTGGGCGCGGGTACTCCGACCGCCCAAAACTCCGCTACGATATTCATTTGTTCATGCGGCAACTTAAGGACCTGTTGGATGTGCTGGAGTTGAAACCTGTCCATTTGGTTGGGCTTTCAATGGGAGGACCCATCACAGCGTCCTTCACGAATCAATTTCCAGAATACGTCAAGTCACACACATTGATCGACCCGGCTGGAGCAAGACCGATCTCGCTCTCGCTGCTGCTCAACGTGGTGAGAATGCCTCTCGTTGGCGAACTGCTCCTTGGTCTGTTCGGAAGCGGGAGCATGGTCAAAAACATCGCTTCAGATCTGTTCACCCCGCAACTGGTGGCGGAATTTCAGGCAAAGTACAAGATCCAGATGCAATACCATGGATTCAAACGTGCCATCCTCTCGACGATGCGGAACGGAATGTTGAACTCTTTTTTGGATGTGTATAAGCGGCTCGGAAAACTGCGCAAACCCACCTTGTTGCTTTGGGGCAGGCAGGATGCAACCGTGCCATTCGTACACAGCGCCGATCTCCTCAGCGCCATGCCGCACGTCAAATTTCACATCATTGAAGATTGCGGACACATCCCTCACTACGAGAAGCCGGGCGAAGTAAACCCAATTCTGTTAGAATTTTTGCAGAAAGGTTGCCATGAATAAGCAGGATGTTCAACTACTGTACAAGTACAACCAGTGGGCAAATGAGAGGATCTTGAACGCCGCCTCTCGCCTGACCTCGGAGCAGTTTCTTGCAAAAGCAGAATATCCACACGGAGGGCTGCGCGGCACGTTGACGCACATCCTCTTCGCGGAGTGGGTCTGGCGCAAACGCGCACAGGGCGAGTTGCCGACAACAGTGCTTGCGCCCGATAATTTCCAAACATTCACCTCGCTGCAAACCCGCTGGCAGGCGGAAGGGATCGAACTGCTGCGATTCATCGATTCGCTGACGGATGAACAACTCACTGCCACATTCCAATACAAAAGCACCAAGGGCGATCCGTATGAGAATGTGCTCTGGCAGATCCTCGCACATGTCGTCAACCACGGCACGCAACACCGCAGCGAAGCTGCCGCCATACTGACCGAATTTGGACACTCCCCCGGCGATATCGACCTGATCGTCTTTCTGCGGAATCCATCATGAACATCCACCGAATCAAAAATTTTGTACAGCGAAACCGGCATAACATCGCGGTTTTTGTGCTGCTCAACGCCGCCTGCCTCATCTGCATTCTTCTGGTTCTGGCGCGGGTGGCATACACCGACACAACCCGCCATGCCGGGCTAATCTGGAACCTCTTCCTCGCCTGGATTCCCTTCATCCTCGCCTATTTCGCCCACGCCATCTCATGGAGGCGCATCTGGCTGTATCTGGTCATTCCGGTCATTGCGTTTCTCTGGCTGTTGTTCTTCCCCAATGCCCCCTACATGCTGACCGACCTGCAAGACCTGGCGCGTGCCGGAGGTGTGGGCGCGCCGCTCTGGTATGATGTCATCATCGTCGGTTGGTGTTCCTGGACGGGGATGCTGCTGGGTGTCATTTCGCTGTATCTCATGCAAGACATCGTGACGCGCACGTTTGGAAGATGGCTCGGCTGGGGCTTCGTTTTCGTCATCTCGGCAGCAAGCAGCTTCGGAATTTACATCGGTCGCTTTGTGCGCCTGAATTCGTGGGACATTCTGCAAGACCCCGCCGAGACTACCATGGAGATCCTCGGGCTGGTCATCGACCCCAGTTTACGCCTTGCCGCTTTCACCGTCCTCTACACGGTCTTCTTTCTGTTCGTGTTCCTGCTGCTATATTCGTTCAGCCACATGCTTCAGGAACAAACGATCCGCGCACAAAGCACGCCGGAACAGCTGGCGTCCACACAGCCGACGAGCGCCGGTCGTTAATCTCATTCTCAAGGAACGTTCATGAAACCACTCATCATCATTCGGGGCGGCGGCGACCTCGCCAGCGGAGTTGCGCTTCGCCTGCACCAGGTCGGTTTTCAGGTTGCCATCCTCGAATTGGACAAACCGCTCGCCGTCCGGCGGACGGTCAGTTTTTCGGAGGCAGTGTACGAAGGCGCTCAAACCGTTGAAGGCGTAGTCTCACGCCTGGTTTCGGCAGACCAGTTTCAAGTCGCGTTGGAAGCGGGTGAGATCCCCTTGGTGATCGATCCGCAGGCAAACATCCTTAATAATCAGTTTTTGACCAGTCCAAAATCCACATTTGTGATCGATGCGCGGCTTTTGAAAAAGGAGCCGGAACCGCTGCCCGCCAATGTGGCGCTTCACCTCGGATTGGGACCCGGATTCACCGCCGGGAGTAATTGCGACGCTGTGATCGAATCCCGCCGCAGCCATACCCTTGGCAGGGTCTACTGGCAGGGAGCCGCCCAACCCGACAGCCGGCAGCCTGAAGGCGATACACGCCGGGTGTTGCGCGCGCCTGCAAACGGATTCGTACAACCGCTCAAATCCATCGGCGACCTATGCCGCGAGGGGGAAACGATCGCAAAGGTCGGTGATGCGATCATCGTCAGCCCGTTCGATGGCTTGCTGCGTGGATTGATTCATCCGCGCGTGGAGGTGGCGGCTGGATTAAAGGTCGGTGATATCGACTCGCGCACAGACCCTGACCTCTGTCGTCTGGTATCAGACAAAGCCTTGGCGGTGGCAGGCGGAGTGCTGGAGGCGGTCCTGGTGAAATTGCGCGAAATGGAAGAATAAAAAAAGAACAGCCCCGTGTGAACGGGGCTGTTTCGTCTAGCGGCGAGACCGAAGCATTTCGCGGTCGAAGATCGAGGGGTTGGTGAAGAGACCCGCCCGCAATTGTTCGCGGGCAAATTCCACGTCCTTCATGACGTGCTGGAAATCTTCATATTCAGAATCGCAAAGCAACACGCCGATGTTTGCGCGCAGGTCTAACCCGGTGGCGCTGCCATCTAAAAACTTTTTCATCGTGTCGCGGACGCGTCCAGCGATCTTGAGCGGCGCGTCGGGGCTGGGAATATCCTCGATGAGAGTCAGAAAGACACCATCGGCTGGAGACCATGCCATTGTATCGGTGGGACGTAACGTGACCCGAAACTGGTCGGCAAGATGGCGCAGGAAGGTGTTCATTTCATCCGGGGGGAGTTGGTGTTTCAGTTCCGGTAGTTGCGGTACTTCTGCGAAGAGAACGCCAAATCGGCGGAAGGAACTCTGTTTGATACGCTCCAACGAGAAGGTCAGGCGGACAGTAAAGAAGGAAAATGTGTACAGTCCTGTCTCTTTGTCGTGCGCGGGGTCGTTCATGGCGCCTTGTGTGGTTTGCAGACGTTGCACCAGCGCGCTGAGTTGGTTGATGTCCACGGGTTTGAGCAGCAATAAATCCGGTTCCACGGGCAGGCTGTCGGCGATGGGAGAGTAAGCGGTGATGACCACGACCGGCACGCGTTTGAGGCGTTCGTTATCGCGCATCCGCTTGAGGATTTCGACGCCTGACAAACGAGGCAGCTGTAAATCCAAAAGAACGATGTGAGGTGTGAGCACTTCGAGACGATCCATGGCATCTCTGCCGTCCAGGACGATCTCAGTCTGGTAACCAGCAATATCCAAGACGTGCCGGAACAAGGCAACAATATCTCGGTCATCTTCAACGATCAGTGCGATGGGTTTATCCATAAAATCACCCTTCAAAACGGGTTAATGCCTATATTATACGTCCTTCTCACAGATTGACAGGGGTAATTTCATTGCAACGAAACCAGCCAGCCCTGTTGTAGAAAAATGCCTTGATTTGTGCAATAATGGTTGTGCAAGGTTCAGAACGGGAGGGCTCCATGCCAGCAAGTGAATTTCCGATCAGTATTCGCTTTACGGGACCGCGCTTCAAAACCAGCGGCGTTCCCATTCAAGATCTGGGGGAAACGCTCATCACCATTCAACGCATGGTCTACAAGACATATTTCATCCAGCAGAAGCACAGTTTCAAAAAAGCCGTGCCTTCAGATGCCGAGCGAAAGCTGCTGGCACTGGAGATCGGGGAACGAAAACGCGGCTCCGACATCTATCAGTTCATCTGGCAGGCGCTTCAGTTGATGGACTCCATCCCCATCGACTTCACTGACCTGGTCACGCAGCTTACCGCGTCCATGATCATTGTCAACAGTGGCAGGATATGGGACGTCGTATCCAGACCCAGAAAGCGCCCCACTGACCTGCTGGCTATTGCGTTGTACAACGAGATGGAAGAACTGGCTGACCGTGTCGGCAAGGCAGGCGGGATTCAACGGATCGAGATCACCATGGAAGGCAGCCGAAGACCGATCGTCATCGACGCCAGCACCAAAGCCGAGATCAAGAACGCCAAAAGGGACGCCAAAATTTCGAAGACCCGCCAGAGACTGGAAGGCGATGTCATTGCGCCTCATACCATCGGCGAGGATTACGCCACGGTGCGGGTGGGCATGGAACGCATCAAAGTCCATCTCAAGACCAAGACACTGTTCCGTAAAATGATGCACGAACTTGATGAGCGCCCCACCGCCCGATTGGCGTTCAGCGGCTTTCCGCGGCTGATGATCGACTTCTCGCCAGACCGGTTCGTGGAATTCTTTGCCGATAAAGTTGGACCGGTCAATTCTGCATAAACAACGCGTATAACGCAACATCGGGTATTTGTTTTACAATTCGGGGCATGGACCTCGCCCGCGCCCTTCGTATCGATACGTCGTCGCATCCCATCGTCAGTGTTGCCGGGTCGGGCGGGAAGACCACTGCGCTCTTTCTGTTGGCGCGTCAACTCGCCGCTCATCAGCCGGTCATTTTGACGGCGACCTCTCACCTTGGGGTGTGGCAAATTCCAATGGCAGATCACCTCATTCTCGTCAAAGGTGAAGCGGATTTTCATCTTCCCAACCAAGGCGTGATGTTGGTGACAGGCGAGATCGAAAACGAACGCACAAAACCGGTCAGCGAAGCCGCCCTCAATTGGCTATACGAATTTTCAAGAAAAAAGGGTATTCCGCTGCTGATCGAAGCGGATGGCTCGCGCCAAAAGCCACTCAAAGCGCCCGCCGAACACGAGCCGTCCATTCCCTCGTTTACTGAAATCGTCATTCACGTCAGTGGGCTGAGCGGGCTGGGCAAGCCGCTCAATGACGAACATGTCCACCGCCCCGAGCTCTTTTCACAATGCAGCGGGCTTGCCCTCGGCGAGAGCGTTTCTGCGCAAGCCCTCACCCGCGTCCTCACTCACCCGCAAGGCGGTTTGAAGAACATGCCAGCCTCAGCACGGCGGGTGGCACTGCTCAACCAAGCCGATACGCCCGAACTCCGCGCAACCGGTGGCGGGATGGCACGCGACCTGCTTTCAGCTTTCGACTCGGTACTGGTCGGTTCTCTGCAACAAGTCACTTTCGCAACCCTGGAACGCACGGCGGGCATTATCCTCGCGGCGGGCAAATCGTCCCGCTATGGCGCTACCAAACAACTGCTGGATTGGAACGGGAAACCATTCGTTCGACAGGTGACGGAAACCGCGCTTCGTGCGGGACTGGAGCCTGTGGTGGTGGTCACAGGCTTTCACCACGCTGAGATCGAATCTGCCCTCAACGGCCTGCCCGTGAGCATCGTCCACAACGCGGACTACGAGCAGGGACAAAGTACATCCGTCAAGGCGGGAATACGCGCCTTACCCAAGAACATAGGCGCCGCCGTGTTCCTGCTTGCCGACCAGCCGCAGATTCCAGTGGAGGTCATCCGTGCGTTGATGGAGGCTCACACCCACAAATTGACGCCCATCGTCGCACCGTTGGTACTCGAAGAACGCCGCGCCAACCCCGTACTCTTCGACCGGGATGTCTTCGCGGACTTGCTGCAATTGACCGGCGACACAGGCGGACGGGCAGTCTTCCACAAGCACCCGGTCGAGTACCTGCCGTGGCACGACGACATTCTGCTCTTCGATGTGGACAAACCCGAAGATTACGAAAAACTCAAGAGGCTGCAATCATGATCTGCGCCATTATCCTCGCGGCTGGAAAATCCACACGCATGGGTCAACCCAAGATGCTGATGCCGTGGGGCGACACGACCGTGCTGGGGGCGGTCATCCGCACAATGCAACACGCAGGCGTGGGCGAGATCGTACTGGTCACCAATGCCCTGATCGCCGGGAACATGACAGACGCAAAGATACAAGTTGTAGAGAATGACAACGGAGAGATGCTTGAGTCGCTTAAGGCGGGCATCGCAGCGGTCAGACCGTCGGCGGAGGCAGCGTTGATCTGTCTCGGCGACCAGCCCCAGGTCGAGGAAAGAAGCGTGCGCAGCGTCTGCGAGGCGTATCGAAAAAGCAAAGTCAATCTGGTTGTGCCGAGTTATCACATGCGGCGCGGACATCCGTGGTTGATCGCGCGCGGGCTGTGGGATGAGATCCTGCATATGCGCGAGGACGAGACCATGCGCGACCTGTTGAACAACCACAAGGACGAGATCCTGTACGTGGAATGCGATACGCCCAGCATCCTGCAAGACCTGGACACACCGGATGACTACCTGAAATACAAACCGACAGATTGACAACCCGCCCTGTAACAGATAAACTCCCGCCATCCTTTTTTCGGAGCAGCCTGTGAGATATTATGTGATCGTCAATCCCATTTCTGGGCGGGGGCTGGGCGAAAGATCCATCCCGCAAATCGAAACCTTCCTACGGGAAAACAACATGGACTTTACGCTGGTGCGCACCAACGGCGTGTGGCATGCCGCCGAGCTCGCCGAAGGCGCGGCACGCGACGGCTATGACGTGGTCGTGTGCGCGAGCGGCGACGGTACGGTGAACGAAACCATCAACGGGCTGATGCGTGCCAGGAAGGCGGGTCATAACAGCGTGGCGTTCACGGTGCTTGGCATTGGCACGGGGAACGATTTCGCAGGCGGCACGGGCATCCCAACCAACCTTGACGATGGGTTGAAGTCGCTGCTGGCAAACAAACGCAAGAAGATAGACCTCGGTTTGGTCAAAGGCGGTGATTACCCCGAGGGACGCTATTTCGGCAATGGCATCGGCGTGGGGTTCGATGCGGCGGTCGGCAACGAAGCCATCAAAGTGCGCTGGACGCGCGGCTTGCTTGCCTATCTCATCGGCGTGATCAAGACCGTTTTCCTTTATTACAATCCCGCGCAGGTGGAGATCGTGCTCGATGACAAGGAAACCATCAAGCAGACTTCGCTGATGATCTCGGTGATGAACGGCAGGCGCATGGGCGGCGGCTTTCAAATGGCACCCCAATCGCAGCCGGACGATGGTCAATTTGACCTGTGCATCGCCGAGTCTGCCAGCAAAGGGCGGATTTTAGCGATGATCCCGCACTTCATCAACGGTACGCAGGCGGGCTTGCCCGAAATTCAAATGAAACGCGCAAAGAAGGTTTCGATCAGATCGCTAGACCTGACCTTCCCGGCGCATGCCGACGGGGAGTTCATCTGCCTGACCGGTTCCAACCTGACCCTGGAACTGCTGCCGCGAGAACTGGAAATCATCTGCGCCTGAGCCTGTTTATGAACTTCTCGAAATGGTTTATCACCACCCTTTTGAAGATCTATTTCCGGTTGACCCTCCGCATGGATGCCGACGAAATGAAGAAGATTCCCATGCAGGGACCGTTGATCGTCATCTCCAACCACACGGGGCAGATCGAAGTGCCGGTGCTGGTGACGTTATTGCAGCCTCGTAAAATCTCCGGTTGGGGCAAGGTGGAGGCGTTCGACAATGCTTTCCTGCGCTGGGTCTTCGGCACATGGGGCATCATCCCCATCCGGCGCGGCGAAGCGGACATCAAAGCCCTCAAAGACGCCTTGCGCGCGCTGCAAGACGGATGCTTCTTTGGCATTGCCCCCGAAGGGACGCGCAACAAGACCGGCGTACTGATCCGCGCGCACCCGGGTACGGTGATTCTCGCGCTGCGTTCCGGCGTGCCGGTGCTGCCCGTGGCACACTGGGGCGGCGAGGTCTTCCTCGCGAACCTGAAGCGCTTCAAGAAGACCGATTTTCACATCCGCGTGGGCGAGCCGTTTCACATTAAAGTGGAAGGCAAGGTGACGGGCGAGATCCGCCAGCAGATCGCAGATGAGATGATGTACCGAATTGCCAGAATGATCCCCGCGGAATATCGCGGCGAATACGCCGGCCTCAGCAAAGCCACAGATAAATTCTTAGTAAATTTATAGAAAACAGTACCATGGTACTGGGTCACTTTCAGATATGAAAGTGGCAATACTCCCTTCCTGTACTACAATGCGGTTTGGCAACATGTTGCACTCGAAAGGAGTAAACCAAATGAAAAAAATCCTGACCAGTATTTTCCTGATGACTGCCCTGCTGGCAATGACCGTGGGGACGGTGTTCGCGCAGGAGACCACCGAGCAGATCACAGGCACGGTTCAAGCCGTGGAGTTCGAAACCGATGCAGAATCGGGTGAAACCACCGTCCTTGTCACCGTATCGGACGATATGGGCGAGACCCAGACCGTGCGCCTCAGCCTTGAGACCGCAGAATCGCTGGGACTGATCACCACCGACCCTGAGACAGGCGAACCGTCCGTTGCGGAAGGCGCGCTTGACTCTGAGGTCAGCATCGACCCTGCCGTTGTGATCCCTGACGAGACGGAAGGCGAAGAAGAAGCCACTCACCCTGTTGGGTTCGCCGTCTCTGAATTTTTCGGCAGCCTGGTGGGCGTTGACTACGACACCATCATGGCTTCGCATGAAGATGGCTTTGGTTTCGGCGTGATCGTACAGGCTCTCTGGCTCGCCAATCAGATCGAAGGCGATGCGGCTACATTTGAGGCGCTCCTGGAAGCCAAACAAAGCGGCGATTACAGCGCCATTGTCCTTGCGGACGGTTCGACACCCGATAACTGGGGCGATGTTGTGAAGTCGCTCAAGAAGGGCAGCAACCTTGGCAGTGTCATGTCTGGCAATGCCGATAGCAGCGAAGAAGACGGTGAAGAGGAAGTTCAAATCACCGAGCATGGTAATGGCAATGGGAACAATGGCAATGGCAACGGCAATGGGAACAACGGCAAGGGCAACAACAAAGACAAGGACAAGGACAATAACGGTAAGGGCAAGAATAAATAAGCCCAGGTAAGTGAACGAAAAGAGAGCCAGCAAATGCTGGCTCTCTTTTTTTATCTTATGTCATTGCGAGCGTTTTTTGCGAAGCAATCTCCCTGAAATTGGGGATTGCTTACCACTCCGTACCACGCCAGGCATAATGGCACACGTCGTCGGGCATTCGTCCTCCTCGCACGCGTGCCTGCGCACGGTACAGGCAATGACAGGTGACATTTTACAACTTCATCTGATAGGCGTTCGTTTCGCGCTTTTTGAATCCCATCTTTAGATACAGGCGATTGGCAGCCACGCGCATCGGGTTGGACGTGAGCGTGATGTTGCTCGCGCCTTTTTCCGCTGCGCGCTCGATGGCGCGCTGCATGAGCGCTTCGCCGACTCCCTGCCCGCGAGCGGACAAGTCCACGACGACGTCTTCGATGATGGAGCGGACTCCGGTTGGGACGCGATAGACGGCAAGCGATAATGCGCCGATGATCTGCCCGGCGGGGTTGCGAGCCACCATCAGTGTGGACGAAGCCTCCTGAACGAGAGCCGTTAACTCGTCGAGGGTGGGAGGCGGATGGTTCGTGGTCAGTTGCGGGACAAGGCGTTGAAAGGCTTCGTAGAGTTCTTCATCCGCATGAGTGACGATGTCAATTTGCATGGGCGGGGGTCTTCTGTTTGGGGATCAGGCTGAGGATCAGGTAATAGACGACATAGACCAGGGACGCCCACGCCACCCAGCCGGGTTGGTTGGGGTATTGCAGCAAGCCCCAAATGCCGACAGCACCGTAGAGATAGGTCAGCACGAGCGTGAGTTGACGCAGGTAACTGTTGCGGCTGGGATAGATGTATTTGACCGGGATGAAGACCATGATGTTGAAGAGCATGAGAAAGCCGAAGTTGACCCAGGGCGGCAGGTTCATGAGCAGCATGTAGAGGGCGGCGACGTTCCAATAGGATGGGAAGCCCTTGAAGTGATGGTCGTCGGTCTTGGCGTCGGTTTGGGTGAATTGATATGCAGACGTGAGCAGGATGAGACAAGCCGTGAGCCACTTGACCGGCGCGGGCAGCAGGTCGGTATGGATCATGAAGATGGCGGGCACAACCACATAGTTGAGATAGTCGAGAATGTTATCGAGCAGGGCGCCGTCTATGCCGTTCGCGTAGGTCTTCACGTCTGCCCAGCGTGCCAACATGCCGTCGAAGCCGTCCACCAGCATGGCGACGATCATCCAGACGATCATCATCTTGTAGTCGCCTTCAAAGATGGCGAAGATGGCGAGCAGCCCCCAGATGGCGCCGGTGGCGGTGAAGAGATGCACGCCCCAGGCAAGGGCAGAGCGGATGAGGTTGGGTTTGGGGGAGGCTGAGGTCATGGAAGGGATTCCTTTGGAGGGTTAAGATACAGGGAATAACACGGGAACGGGTTTGATGTTGTGAAATTATAGTTGTGGATGCTGGAAAGTGGGAGGTGGAGAGCGGCATTTGGAGGGCGGGCGCAAGCAGGGATGGGCGCCAATGGGAGGCGTATCGATTCTCCCCTATGTCCGTTGGATATCTACCACTCGCAAAGTATGCTGGAAAAAATGCAAAATCGAATTAGCAGAAAGCCCTCGCAGTCTCATCGACTCCGAGGGCTTTCTGCTAAACGCTAATAGCCAACGGCTAACCGCCGCTCTTCACCAAGCCCACCTTCACGGTCTCGCCTTCAAAGGCATCCTCCACAACGGACGCATCCTTCGGCGCGGCGGCAAACGAGAGCGTCTTCGTCAGCGTTTCGGCGGTGATGTACTCCCTGTGCGCTTCGATGGCAGAGGTCAACCCGGGGCTGGCTTCCACGAACAACGCGATGCGGTCGGCAACGTCCAAGTCCGCGGTTTTGCGCAAGTCCTGCACGCGGCGGACGAATTCACGCGCCAAGCCTTCGGTCACGAGTTCCGGCGTCAATGTGGTAACGAGCGCCGCCACGTACGCACCATCCTCCGCCACGGCAAAGCCTTCCTTCGCCATCGCCTTCACTTCCACTTCTTCCGAGAGGATGTGGAACGTCTCGCCTCCGGCTTTGACCTCGAGCGGAGCGCCGCCCATCAGGGTCTTGGCGACCTCTTCGGCATTCATCGCCAGGATCGCCTTCTGAATGACCGGGAACTTGTTGCCGTATTTCTGTCCCAGTTGCTTGGGCAGCGGCTTGACCGTGTGCGAGACCGCTTCGGTCGCGGCGTCGAGCAATCGCACCTGTTTGACATTCAACTCGTCTTGAACCACGTCCACGTTCTTGAGCAGCGCGGCGCGTTCAGAGTTGTTCCCCACCGAGAAGGCAGCTTCCGCCAGCGGCTGGCGCACCTTGCGATTCGCCTTCTGGCGCGCCGAGTGCCCGAGCGAGACCAGTTTCATCACCAGTTCCATCTCGCGGTTGAGCGACTCGTCGATGAATTCCTCCATCACAGAGGGCCACTCGGCAAGGTGAACCGACTCTGGCGCGGTCTCATCCACCGAGCGGACAAGGTTCTGATACATCTCTTCCGCCAGGAAGGGCATGGCGGGCGCGATCAGTTTGGCAACCGTGGTCAGCGCGGTGTACAGCGTGGAATACGCGGCTTGCTTGTCCGCGCTGGAGTCGTTCTTCCAGAAGCGGCGGCGCGAACGGCGCACGTACCATGTGGAGAGCGTCTCCACGAACTTTTCCACCGGGCGGGTGGCATTAGTCACATCGTAGTCGTCATAGGCTTTGGTCACATCACGCACGAGCACGTTCAATTCAGAGAGCAGCCAGCGGTCCAACTCGTTGGTCGGCGCGGTGACGGTCAGTCCCTGCGGCTTGTCGAGGTTGGCATAGGTCACAAAGAACGAGTACACGTTCCACAGCGTCAGCGTAAAGCTGCGGATGACCTCGCCGACCAAATCGGAAGAGAAGCGGCGCTCCTGTCCCGGTGGTGTGGCAGTGTAGAGATACCAGCGCAGCGCATCCGCGCCATGCAGGTTGATGACATCCCACGGCTGGACGATATTGCCCAGCGACTTGGACATCTTGCGCCCTTCCGCATCTTGAATGTGTCCGAGGCAGATCACGTTCTTGAACGAGACCTCGTCATTGAGCAAGGTCGAGATGGCGTGCAGCGAATAGAACCAGCCGCGCGTTTGATCGACCGCCTCACAGATGTAATCTGCCGGGAACTGCGCCTTGAACTTGTCCTGATTCTCGAACGGGTAGTGCCACTGCGCGTACGGCATCGAACCGGAGTCGAACCACACGTCGATCAGGTCCTTGACGCGGCTCATTTGTCCGCCGCATTGCGCGCATTTCCAATGGACATTGTCCACGTGCGGACGGTGCAGGTCGAGGTCGGTCAGGTCACGCCCGGCTTTTTCCGAGAGCTCCTTCACCGAGCCGACACATTCGCGATGCTTGCAATCATCACATTCCCAAACCGGCAGCGGCGTGCCCCAATAGCGTTCGCGCGAAAGCGACCAGTCAATGTTGTTCTCGAGCCAGTTGCCGAAGCGTCCGTTTTGGATGTGGTCCGGCACCCAATGGATGGTCTTGTTCAGGCTGACGAGATCGTCCTTCTTTGCGCTGGTGCGGATGTACCACGACTCGCGCGCATAATACAACAGCGGCGTATGGCAGCGCCAGCAGAAGGGATAGGTGTGGACATAATCTTCCGAGCGGAACATCAAGCCGCGCGCATCCAGGTCTTTGATGATCTGCGGATCGGCGTCTTTGACGAAGACCCCGCGCCACGGCGTGACCTCAGGGATGAACGCCCCATCGGGCTGCACGGTCAGCAGGACGGGCAGGTCGTATTGCTTCGCCATTTCCATGTCTTCTGCACCGAAGGCAGGCGCCTGATGTACGAGACCGGTACCGTCTTCGGTGGTCACGAAATCGCCCAGCACCACGAAATGCGCAGGCTTGTCCACTGGCAGGAAGGTGAAGAGCGGCTGGTATTTCGTCCCTTTCAGTTTTTTGCCCTTGAAGGTATCCAATACCTTCACTTCCTCGCCGCGGAAGACCTTGTCGAGCAGGTTCTTGGCAAGGATGAGTTTTTCCTTCGTGCCGTTGTTGTCGCGTTCGACGGTCACATAATCCACGTCGGGGTGCGCGGCGACGGCGACATTCGCGGGCAGCGTCCACGGGGTGGTCGTCCACACCAGAAGATAGGTATCAGGCTTGTCCATCAGCGGGAAGCGCACAAAGATCGAAGGATCGGTCGCGTCATCGTAGCCGAGCGCCACTTCATGGTCAGAGAGAGGCGTGCCGCAACGCGGGCAATAGGGTACGATCTTATAGCCCTTGAAGAGCAGGTCCTTCTCCCAGAAATTCTTCAGAATCCACCAGACCGACTCGATGTAATCGTTGGTGTAGGTCACATAGGCAGTTTCCAAATCCACCCAGAAGGCGATGCGCTCGGTGAGTCTTTCCCAATCTTGAATGTAGGTAAAGACGGACTTTTTGCAAAGCTCGTTGAACTTGTCGATGCCGTAATCTTCGATCTGTTGTTTGTTGGTGAAGCCGAGTTGCTTCTCCACTTCGATCTCAACCGGCAAGCCGTGCGTATCCCAGCCGCCGCGGCGCGAGACATGATACCCGCGCATGATCTTGTAGCGCGGGAACATGTCTTTGAAGGCGCGCGCCAGCACATGATGCACACCGGGTCTTCCGTTGGCGGTGGGAGGTCCTTCATAGAAAACGTATTCGGGCTTTCCCTGCCGCTGCTCGACCGTCTTCTTAAAGATCTCCCGCTTCTTCCACATCTTGAGGACATTGTCCTCCATGGCGGGGGCATCGAGTTTTGGGGATACAGGTTTGAACATTCATGCTCCTTGTTTCTGTCATTCGGCGAGGGTGTTCTTGCCGACGAAGCAATCTCCAGGTGGGTAGAAGATAGATTCGGACCAACGCCCTCGCAATGACATGGAATTAAATAAAAAACTCTCATCTCATTCAGAGACGAGAGACATGCTCACGCGGTACCACTCTGATTCCACGCCTTCAGGCGCAACACTCATGGGACGACCATCATCGTCCTGTTTTGATAACGCAGAACAACTGCGGATTCCCTACTCTCAAGGCGGATCTGCCCGATTTCAGTTCACAACTCCGGGAGGATTTTCAACCGTCTACGCGTATCCGCTTCACACCTGACCTCGGACTCGCTGCCCGTTTCGACGAGTTTACTCGTTCCCATCTTTGTTTTTGTTTCGCGGATTATACCCCGGAACTGTCAATCGACAAGAGTTTATTCCGGTCCATTCAACGTGAGAACAGCGACCTCCGGTCGGCAATTGAATCGCACGAACGGGCTGGTCATGCCCACTCCACGACTGGTATACAGCCACATCGAACCCACCTGATACAAGCCGGAGGGATATTTCCTGCCCCAGCGCGGCAGGACGGGCGGTCCAACGAATGGAAGTACCACCTGTCCGCCGTGGGAATGCCCTGAGAGTTGCAGCAAAAATCTGCCATTACGAGAGGAACGCTCCACATAATCCGGTTCATGGACTAGCAAAATAGCATCGGCTTTGGCAGGCAGCCTGGACTCCAACGCCTCCCTTTCCTGCTTGCCTTCTGTCACATCGTCCAAACCTGCGATGTATAAGTATTCGCCGTTTCGTTCCAGACGATGGAAATCGTTCCGCAATTCCTGAACCCCGGCACGCGCGAGCATCGCCCGCGTACGAACGGAGTCGGTCCAATGATCGTGATTCCCCAACACGGCAAGTACCGGATAAGTTGATGTCAACGAAGACATCACCTCGACGAAATCCTCCGCCGCATCGTCCAACGCGCCCGACCACGAATGCCCGATGACAAAGTCGCCTGTAATGACGACCAGGTCCGGTTTTTGCTGATCCACCACATCCACCACATGCGCGAGGCGGCTACGGTTCATCCACCCACCGATATGAATATCGCTGATGTGCGCGACTCGAAAGCCCCGAAACGCCTCCGGCAGCCGTACCAGCGGGACTTCAACATTCGTAACCTCCAGCCAGGCAGGCTCGAATTCCCCCGCATAATAAGAGACGGCAGCCGTAGTCAGGGTGGCGACACCAAAGTACTTGATAACGTTAAAAAAATCCCTGCGGGAAATGTTTGATTTCATAGAATTTATTATGCTCCAATGTGCGCGGAAATGGACTTTGCAATACATTAACATCTTACCTGTGATTACCAAATCCGCATTGACCGATTTTTGTCTGACAGGTATAATCGTTGTTCGGCATTATTTCAAAAAGCAGGAGTATAGATATGACTACACCCGATAGCGCGCCAGCCGTAGCGCTTGAACCAAAAACCAAACTCAGCGGCAAAATTTTGAAGACAACACTTGCGGGGGCGCTTGTAGATATCGGACAAAACTTACCCGGTGTCATCCATATTTCACAATTGAGTGATAAACCCGTAAACAAGGTCGAAGATGTTGTCCAGGAAGGACAGGCGGTCGAAGTGTGGGTCAAGCGCGTCCGCAAGGATCGCGTGGAACTGACCATGGTCGAACCGCTTGCCTACGAGTGGAAGGAACTGAAGCCCGATATGGTCGTGAAGGGCAAGGTCGTCCGCCTCGAAACCTATGGCGCATTCGTGGATTTCGGCGCGGAACGTCCCGGGCTCATCCATGTCAGTGAACTGACTCACGGGTATGTCAAAACCGCGGGCGAAGTCCTCAAAGAAGGCGAAGAAGTCGAAGCGAAGGTTCTCGATGTCGATCGCCGCAAGCGACAGATCCGCTTGAGCGTCAAAGCGATGCAAGCCGAAGCCATCGAAGAAGTCCGGCACGAACGCGAAGAGCACAAGGGCAAGGGCAGGCGCAAAGGCAAGAAGGAAGAGGAAACTTACGAGATGGAATCGGATGTTTCCAGGGAGCCTGAATATACCGCCATGCAGATCGCCTGGCAGCAGGCTCTCGAAAAAGCCCAGGGACGCAATAAGATTCGCCGCAAATCCATCAAGTCGAACTCCGACGAGCATGAAGAATTGCTGAGCGGCACCCTTCAAAAACGACTGCCGACCGGCGGGTAAAAAAAAACAAAGAGCGGGTTACCAGCCCGCTCTTTTGATTCCCACTTTCTTTCCTTATTTTGAAGTGCTTTTTAAGTACGCCTCCATAAACGCGTCCAGGTCGCCATCCAACACAGATTGGGCATTGCCTGCCTGAAAATCGGTGCGATGGTCTTTTACCATTTGATACGGGTGCAGCACATACGAGCGGATCTGGCTGCCCCACTCGGCTTTGGTGTATTCGCCACGCAAGACCGCCCGCTCCTCTTCCCGTTCTGCTGTTTTCAATTCAAGCAGACGCGCGCGCAAAATCCGCATGGCAAACTCGCGGTTTTGGGTCTGCGAGCGTTCATTCTGGCAGGTCACCACGATACCGGTCGGGAGATGCGTCAGGCGCACGGCAGTGGCATTCTTTTGAACATTCTGCCCGCCTGCGCCGGACGAGCGGAAGACATCCATCTTGACGTCACTCGGATTGATCTCCACATCCGCTTCATCCATCGAAACCTGCGGTAAAACTTCCACCAGCGCAAAAGATGTATGCCGGCGATGCGCCGCATCGAACGGAGACAGACGCACAAGGCGATGCACGCCTTTCTCGGAACGCAAATACCCAAAGGCGTACTGTCCACCTACTGCGATCGTGACGCTTTTAATGCCCGCCTCTTCGCCCGGGGTTGAATCCAAAATTTCAGCGGTAAAGCCGTGGCTTTCTGCCCAGCGCAAATACATGCGTTCGAGCATCTCCGCCCAATCTTGCGAGTCAGTGCCGCCCGCGCCTGCATGAATGGCAAGGATCGCGCCGTCGTGGTCATATGGTCCGGAAAGCATGGCAGCAAAGGCGCGCTTCTCCAGGTCAGATTCCAGTTTTGCGATTTCCGATTCAAGGTCAGAGCGCAGAGACTCGTCATCGAGTTTTGCCAGGTCGGTCAGGTCGTGGACCTGTTGCCGGATCACCTCCCAAGCCTCAACTTCCCCCCGCAGCGCAGAGACGGTCTTCATCACCCGCTGGGCGTTGGTCGTATCGTTCCAAAAGCCGGGGTCTTCGGTTTCTTTTTCCAGTTGCGAAAGTTGGTTTTGTTTGCCTACCAGGTCAAAGACGCTCCAAAAGTTGCTGGACGG
Source organism: Anaerolineales bacterium UBA2395 (assembly GCA_002343775.1). Taxonomy (GTDB): domain Bacteria; phylum Chloroflexota; class Anaerolineae; order Anaerolineales; family Villigracilaceae; genus Villigracilis. Next base: position 116,115 of record DDSH01000020.1, on the reverse strand, counting down.
TCTCATTGGCATTGTTCAAACGTTGAAGCAGGTCTTGCATATCTTCTCCTAGTTGTTCGATAAAATCCCATCGACAAATGCATCAGGGTCAAACGGGGTCAGATCTTCGGGTTTCTCGCCCAGCCCGGCAAACAGGATCGGCAATCCCAATTCGCGTTGGATGGCAAAAGCCATTCCCCCGCGAGCCGAAGAATCCAATTTTGAGAGGATCACACCAGAAACGTTCACTGCTTCTTTAAAGGAACGGGCTTGTTGCAGGGCGTTCTGCCCGGTGGTGGCGTCCAGCACCAGCCACACGGCATGGGGTGCGCCTTCCAGCGCCTTGCCAACCACACGGTTTACTTTTTTCAATTCTTCCATCAAATTGAAGCGGGTGTGCAGGCGCCCGGCTGTGTCGATCATGACGATGTTCACATTGCGGGCGATGCCTGCCTGAACGGCGTTGAACGCCACCGCACCTGGGTCGCTTTCCGGCGCGCCGGCTATCACGTCGACCTTGAGCCGGTCACCCCAGACCTGGAGTTGATCCACCGCTGCAGCACGGAACGTATCTGCTGCGCCGAGTAAAACCGATTTCCCTTCGCCTACAAAACGCGATGTCAATTTTGCGATGGTAGTGGTCTTGCCTGAACCATTAACACCGACAACAAGGAGAATGGTCGGGGTATGTTCAAATTTTAAGGCGGGAGGCGTGATCAACCGGGAACGCAAATCCGCTTTCAGCGCAGACGAAAGTTCATTGGCGCGGATCAAGCCCTCAGTCCGGGTGATGCGCTTTAGTGAGTCTAGTACAGATGCGGTGGTCTCAATTCCCAGATCGGCTTGGATCAATAATGCTTCGAGATCATCCCAGGTCTCTTCTGTGATCTCCGATGTGCCAAGAATGGATGCGATCTGCCCAAAGGCTGCCTTGCTGGTGCGCGAGAGTCCCTCCCGCCAACGCGAAAATATGCTCATGGGCGGCGATTATATCAGGGATTTTATGTTATACTTTTTCGGCTAAATACAGAACGTTAAGGTTATCTTCAGTTAACAAGGAATATAAAATGTCCGGAGAACCCATTCACATTTCAGATGAATCCTTCGAAAACATAGTCATGCAGTCCACCGTCCCCGTGATTGTGGATTTTTGGGCTCCCTGGTGTGGTCCATGCAAGATGATCGCGCCCACGCTCGATAAACTGGCAAAGGAGCTGGAAGGCAAGTTGTTGGTCGCAAAGATCAATACTGACGAGCATGCCGAATGGATGCAGAAGTTTGGCATTCAGGGGATTCCGACCCTTTTGTTCGTTTCCGGCGGGAAGGTTGTTCACCGTCAGGTTGGGGCGCTGCCCGAGCGCATGCTGCGCGATGTGGTGACTCAATTTCTGGATGTCGTCGGTCAACAAGCGTAACATCCAAACGACGGAGGGCACGGGCTTATGAAGAGGCTGTTTATAACGATTCTTGTCGTCAGCGCAATGTTAAGCGCATGCCTGCCAGCCCTGCCACAGTCCGAAGCGATCAGTAACACCCCGACTGCGTTTTTGGAGGCGGATCTGCAAGCCACGGCGGCTGTGTATTCTCAGCAGACCTTGCAGGCGCTTCCGACCGCAACCTTCGTCCCCAGTGAAACACCAGTCATTCTCGAGCCGACCGGCACTTCCATCCCGGTGACGCCGACCGAGACGCAAAATCCATTTTTGCTGACGTTGACGGCAACACTGGGAACCGGCACGGTCAACCCTGAGTCGTCGTCTGTTGCCGGAACGCTCCCATTCACGCAAACGCCATCCGTAACCGCCAATCCATTAACCCCATCTGCGACGCCCGCGGCATTGTTCTATGGAACATTGCCGCCCAACCTGCCGTCTGGGGTCGTCAATTTGTTCAACAAATCGAATGCGGATGCCTATATCTCTTTACGATGCGTGACCAAGGAAGGCTATGTCACCATTCTGGAGTATCCAGTCAAGAAACAGGTCAAAGCCAGTGCTCCGGCGGGAAAGTATACCTATGTAGCCTGGGTGGGCGGAAGGCAGTTCACTGGTGGTTTTTCGCTCGGCGCGGGTGATGAACTTTTAATTACGCTCTTAAAAGATAAAATTACAATCAAATAGAAAAAAGATAATTCGTAAAATTAAAAAATGGAGTGACAAATGATCAGAAAAATATTCCCTGTCTTTGTAGCACTTGCCCTGTTTGTAACGGCATGTGGACAACAGGCAGAACCCACCATGTCTCCGGAAGAAGTACAGGGAACGGCTGTTGCCGCCGCCTGGACCATGGTTGCCATGACACAGGCAGCGATCCCTACTGCAACGCCCATTCCCCCAACTGAAACCCCCAGCCCAACCCCATTGCCGACGTTCACCCCGGTGGTTTTGCCCAGCCCCACAACAGATTTCGCCCTCCTGCCAACTGCAACACAAGCTGCCAGCAGCGGCGGTGGCGGATTGTGCAGCGGCATTCTAAATATGGCTGAAGCCGGTCCGCAGTCGAATGTGCGTCTCGAAAACAAGAGCGGTGGAACTGCCAGTGTGTCTCTGTTCATGTACGCCCCGAATGCATTTGGACAATGCGGCAGCATGGCGTCCAATCCCTATGTGCTTACAAAAGGTGCTACTCTTGTTGTTTCTCTCCCCAAGGGCAATTACTACGCCTATGCATGGATCACGTTTTCAGGTGGAAAAGTTGGCTCTGCGGAAGGTTACTTCGTGAACAAGATCGCTGACGACCATCTCTTCCCGGTCGTTGTTCAAGAGACCTTCATCATTTCAAAGTAGCGCCGCTCTCCACGACGATAATGCTCAAACAAAGAAAGCCGCGAATTCAAATCGCGGCTTTCTTTGTTTTTTCCCAGACGCGAAAGTTATTCCACTTCGCGTTTGATCCGTGCACCGAGTAACTGCAGCTTCTCATCCACCCGCTCGTAGCCGCGCTCGATCTGGCGGATGTTACGGATCTTGGATTTGCCATTTGCGGCAAGTGCGGCAAGCAAAAGCGCCATGCCCGCGCGAATATCGGGGCTTTCCAGTTTTTCCGCGTAAAGCGGCGTGGGACCCTGCACCAGGCAGCGGTAGGGATCGCAAAGAATGATGCGCGCCCCCATGCCCACCAGTTTGTCGGTGAAGTACATTCTCCCGGAAAACATCCAATCGTGAAAAAGCACCGAACCGGAAACCTGCGTTGCGACCGTAATTGCGATGCTGGTGAGGTCGGTCGGGAAAGCGGGCCACACGTTCGTTTTGATCTCAGGGACCGCGCCATCGAGGTCTGATTGAACGACCAGGGATTGGTCGGAAGGGACGATAATATCCTTCCCGTCCACGTTCCAGTGAACCCCAAACCTGCGGAACGTTTGCGCAACCATCTCCAGATGCTCGACCCCGGCATTACGAATACGAATATTTCCGCGTGTGACAACCGCCGCGCCGATATAGCTGACCACTTCGAGCAGGTCTGGTCCGATGGTGTATTCGCCGCCGTGCAAACGATCCACGCCACGGATGTGCAGTGTATTCGAGCCAATGTTCTCGATATGCGCACCCAGCAGGTTTAGGAAATTGCAGAGTTCCTGCACATGCGGCTCGGAAGCAGCATTACGGATGCGCGTCTCGCCCTTTGCGAGGACGGCTGCCATGACCGCATTTTCTGTAGCGGTGACGCTGGCTTCATCCAGAAGCATATCCGCGCCATGCAGCTGGGCTGCGTGGATGTCGAACACGCGGTTATACGTGATCTCTGCACCCAGAGCGCGTAACGCGAGGATATGCGTATCGAGGCGGCGGCGCCCGATCACATCACCGCCGGGGGGCGGGAGCATAATTCCGCCAGCACGGGCGAGGACGGGTCCGGCGACGAGGATCGAGGCTCGGATCCGGCGACAAAGGTCCGGGTCCAAATGAGAAGCGGTCACTTCGCGCGTCGTGATGCGCCAACTGCCCGGTCCCAAATCCTCCACCTGAGCGCCGAGGCTCTCGATCAGATTCCTCATTGCCAACACGTCGCGGATCTGAGGGACGTTATGAAGCACAACCGGTTCTTCGGTCAGCAAACAAGCCGCGATGAGGGGCAACGCCGCGTTCTTGTTTCCAGAGGGGATGACTTCACCCTGCAAGGGGATACCACCTTCAATGACAAATTCTTCCATTTGATCTCCTTAACTATCAAAATTGTAAGGCGGTTTGATGAATCCGCCAAGAACATTGCAATTGACTTACACCGACGTACCCTTTAACCCTCTCAGACAATTGGAATTATAATAATTCAAGATGACAATCTCTTTGATCTTCCCTGTTTTGTTCGGCTGGTTTGCTGGTTGGATCGTTAATTATCTATCCGACGCGCTCCCCCATACGAGGAAATTAAGCAAGCCCGAATGCCTGCAATGTCACGCCCCATTTTCGCTGATGGATTATCTGCTTTTCAAATCGTGTGAAAATGGGCACCCGCGTGGAAAGCGGGTTTGGGTCGTTCAGATCGCCATGACGACATTGAGCATTTTTGTGTGGCTTCAGCCGCCCTCCAAACTCGGATATCTACCCGCGCTTCTTCTGTTGCTTTACTTCGGTGTGGTTTTTGTCATCGACATGGAACATCGCCTGATCCTGCATATGACGAGCATCGTCGGAGCGTTGCTGGCTTTGATCCTCGGCTTTGTCATGCATGGATGGGCTTCCGCGCTTCTAGGCGGACTGGGTGGTTTTCTCATTATGATGGGGTTTTATCTCCTCGGAGTCTTGTTCACGCGAATGAGGAACAAGCGCTTGAAAGCGCAGGGACAGGAAGCCGATGAAGAAGAAGCACTCGGGGCAGGCGATGTCATTCTGGTCACCATTCTCGGTTTTCTCGTTGGCTGGCCCCTGGTCTGGTTTTTGATCCTGCTCAGCATTCTGCTGGGAGGGTTTGTGAGCCTTCTCTTGGTGGTCGGCTTGCTGGTCACCCGCAAATACGAGAAGAATGCGCTCATGATGTTCATTCCGTATGGACCGTATTTCATCACAGGCGCGTTCTTAATCGTTTTCATCCCCCGCTTTCTTGCCTATCTTGTCCCCGGATGAGAACCAATAGGACTCGCTGGAACTCCATGAAACGAAATTTCAACAAAAATCGAGGGCAACTGAGAGCGCAGGCAATGGTCGAGTTCATGCTCGCACTGCCAATCCTTTTGGTTTTGCTGTATGGCATCATCGAATTCTCACGGCTGATCTTTATCATGGCGTCCGTTGCGAATGCATCCCGTCAGGCGGCGCGATACGGGGCGGGCTCCGGCGAATTTGACGGCACCAATTATTATCAGGATTGCGAAGGGATTCGGGATGTGGCGAATCGTTCCGCGATTTTGACCGAATTCGATGACATCAACATTACATACGATCGCGGCTTGACCTCGGACGGGGAGCAGATCCCGATTCTGGATATCGACCCCGACCCCAATGAAGACACGTGCCCGATTGAAGATAACATCATTCGCAATGGAGACCGCATCATCGTTCAGGTATCTGCCAGTTATGAGCCGATCATTGATGTCGTGCCGGTGGACCCGCTCGAGATCGTCTCTGCCAGTGCGCGGACATTTCTGATCTCGGTGCCAATCTTTGGCGAGACCTTCCCAACCGCCTTTGCCGCGGAAACGAGCACACCTTCGAGGGTGCCAACAGAAACAGGGATCAGCACACCCACGCTCCCCCCGACCTTCACGCCAACCTCGCCTTTTGTGCCCGGGAATACTGTTGCGCCGATCCCAAGAACGCCGACGCAAGTCCTGCCGCCTTCGGCAACGCCTACCCCGTCTCCGATCCCACCCACGCCAACCAGAACGGCAACAGCCATCAGCTGTACCGGTCTGACAGGCATCTCACATGGTCCGCTCGTCATCCGCGACAACGTGATGGAAATGTCGATCTTCAACAATACCGGTCACACGCTGACGGTAGCGCAAGTGTACGTGGAGTGGAATCATGACACGGGTCATGATGGAAGCGATCCGTCGTTGCGGCTGCAACAGATCCTGCTGGCAAATCAACCGTGGAGCGGCGACCTGTTCGCGCCATCCGCTTTCATCACACCGTACAACCCCTCCCTTCCGCAGGGCGACTCCATTGTCAAATTCTATTTCAATCAAAGTTATGACGAACGCGACGGCACCGAACGGATCATCATCACCATTGGCAACCCCGGATGCGTGAACTATCCGGTGGATTCGAGCAAGTAGCATGAAACAGAATTTGGAGAAAAAGGTTTCAAAAGAACGCGGGCAGAGTTTGGTGGAGTTGGCTATCAGCCTGCCGGTCATACTGCTCATCCTGCTTGGCACGATCGACTTTGGGATGGCTTTATTCTCCTATGCCATTTTGAGGGATGCGGCGCAGGAGGGCGCTCTGTATGGATCATTCAACCCTGATAACCGAGAGCAGATCGAAAACCGCGCCCGCAATATCCTGATCCGCGACGATGAGACTCTCTTCTCTTCCCCCGTAGATCTGCGCAACACCAACAATGTGGATGTGGAGATCGAGATCATCGGCGCTTCCTGTCAGGGCATCACCAACAATGCAGCCAACGGAATCCGCGTGCGGGTGATTTATCAATATCCAATCGTGATGCCGTTCGCCGGGCAAATCATTGGTTCCGATACCATCCGCCTGACCGGCACCGCAACGAATGTAATCCTTCAACCCCCATGCCAATGAAAAAGAATCTTTCGACCCCATCCACCTTAAAACCCGGAGAACGAGGGCAGGCGATCATCCTGATCATCTTTTCGATCATCGGTCTGATCGGAATGTCTGCGTTGGCGATTGACGGCGGAAATGCCTACATCGACAGCCGCCGCGCAGAAACAGCCGCCTCTGCCGCCGCATTGACCGCCGCATTGACCCGCATTGAAGGCGGGAACTGGCGGGCAGCGGCACTTGCCACAGCAATGACCAACGGCTATAACAATGACGGGGTCACGAATATAGTCGAAATGAACACTCCGCCGCTCAGTGGACCATACGAGGGGAACTCCGAATACATCGAGGTCATCATCACGTCGCGGCTGAGGACGTATTTTGGCGTGGTTGTGGGAATTCCCTACATCACGAATGTCGTCAACGTGGTTGCCCATTCCAAACCTGCCGAGATTGGCGAGATGTTTCCCGGGTACGCGCTCATCAGCCTTGCCCCCAAAAGCCAGTGCGACCAGCGCATCTCCTTTTGGATTCACAGCGAAGCGACCATTAATCTGGTCGGCGGAGGATTGTTCGTCAACTCCAGCAACCCGGATTGCGCCTTTATCTCCTTCGGCAGCGGCAGCATCCGTGTTCGGGATGCCAGCCGCATCTCGGTTGTTGGCGGGGCACAAATTCAAAAACCGCAGCTGATCACCCCGTTCCCGATCGAAACGGGAATTGCCCCCATCCCCTACCCCCCTCCCTACAAAGAGCCAAATCCCGGGTGCGGTTCGAAGATCGCCGAAGTGGATGAATTAACAGGTATCCTGAGCTCCGGCAATTGGGATGAAGGTCCGTTCCCGCCAGAGGGTGTTACGATGCTCGAAGGCGGCGTTTACTGTATTCAGGATGATTTCACCGTCGGAGAAGGTCAGACCCTGGAGGGAAGCGGCGTGGTCATTGTGATGGAGGATGGGGATATCCGAATCAGTGGCAGCGCAACTGTGAACTTAAGCGCCCCCAAAAGCGGACCGAACGAAGGGTTGCTGATCTATATGCCAATCGGCAACCAGGGCATTATCGCCCTAAACGGAAGCGATGACTCGAGCTATATGGGAACCATTTACGCCCCCGGCGCGGACATCCGCATAAACGGGCTTGGCAATACTCGCGGAGGCGCCTACCACAGCCAGATCATCGGATATTACATCGAAGTGGACGGATCGGATAATATTTATATCAAATACAAAGACGAACAGAACTACGACACCTTCACCATGCCGGAGGTCACCCTCAGCAAGTGAGGTTAAAAGCCTGTTTTTTCTTACAGAAATGTAAGCGTTGCGACTTCCTTTCACATTTTCGCGGATTTGTGAAGTGGTATATAATATTTACAACATTCACCGCTGGCGATCCCCAGGCAGCCATTCCCCTCGAAAAACACAACTCCACAGATCGCTCCCTGTTTTTGTACCTATGAAGGATGACTTTGGCGCGCAAACCGACAAATAAGCGAGCAAGAAGTATGGCCAAAATACTTAATTCGGTATTTTCTTTTTTTGGGTTAACGACCACCGATCCGCGCAAAACCAAGGCGCAGAGTTTGGTGGAATTCGCCATTACCCTCCCCATCATCATCATCCTGCTCACCGGGGTGGTTGAATTCGGTTTTGCCTTGAATTACTACCTTTCGTTGTTGGATGCCACCCGCGATGCCGCCCGTTTTTACAGTGACCAGGATCCTTTTAATGAGGACCTTTCAGACCGGGATGAGTTCTACTCCGGGGCGGCTGCCATGGTACGAGCCTCTTTAGACCCCCAAGTGGTGGACCCCTCCTATCAGGGACGCCGAATCACACTGGACCCTGATATGGATGATGTCGTCGTAATCGTCTACAGTTCCACCGGCAGCGGGGTCATCCAATACCCTGATTCAGGACCCTACCATTTGTACAACAATCACGATGCGCTTTTCACCCCGCAGCGAGTTCAGGAACGCCTCGTCAGCGGAGCACCAAGCGCAGGGCTTGTCGTGATCGAAGTCCACTACACATACCATCAAGTCCTTGGGCTTCCCTGGTTGATGCCCATCGACCCCATGACCCTGCGAGCCTATACCATCATGCCGAATCGGTACGCGGAACCTGCCGCAGCCCCAAACCTGGCAAACAAGTGAGAGCAATAATATGCTGAGAAAATTGCTTAAAAATGCAGAACGCGGACAAGCCATCGTCATCATCGCCTTTGCGATGGTGGGGTTGATCGGCATGGTTGGGTTGATGACGGATGGCGGTATTCTGTTGATCGAATACGGCAAACTGAAGCGCGGCATCGACTCCGCCTCCATCGCCGCTGCCTCCCAATTCCGTAAGAACTTCGAAGGCGAAGACCTGGTCAACGCAGCGCGCGAATTCCTGATCTTGAATCAATCCGATGCGAGTAACATCACCGTCTTCCGCTGCCGTCGCGACCCGAACACCGGCGTGCTCGAAACCGATGTGGACGGTACCGTACACGATGAAGAGATTTGCACCACGCCCCGCCGCAAGCTTCTGCGCGTTTACGCCGAGCGGACGGTGGAATTCGGTTTCATGCGGGTGTTGGGGATAACCAGCACCACCATTCGGGCTGCCTCCGTCGGTGAAGCGGCATCGATCGACCTCGTTCTGGTGATCGATACCTCTGCATCCATGTCGTACGAAACCGGCGGTAATCCCAATTTTCCCGATAGCGCGTTGGACGATCCATCTGTCTGCAATACCTCTGTTTCAAATCCCTGTGAGCCGATGGACAGTGTAAAGAATGTAGCCGAGGAGTTTGTCACCGGCGACTTTCTATTCTTCCCGTACGACCGCGTATCCATTGTCGCCATGACCAGTCAAACCCCTGGCGGCACACGAGACCACGTAACAGTGCTGCCTCTTTCGGACAGCGAAGGCGATGTCGTAGATGCCATCGAAAGTCTAAATGTATTTGAACCACCGGTCTGCGTGCTGGGACAAACTCCCGACGTTGCCCCACCCAATGGTACACCGGGCGCCCCTTCAGCAGGTCCTTGCTTGAACTATGTCAGCGGCAACTTTGTTGGGCTTGAATGCCCAATCTGGCGCTATGGACCCGATTTGGTCCCCGGGACGATTGACGATACAGTCTACGATGTGTCGTCCTGCAACTCGAGTAACGTGGGGGGTGCGTTGGTGCGAGCGGCATCGGAATTTGCCGTGGACCCCGTTCGGGAGGATTCATTCTGGGCGGTAATCGCACTGGTGGGTGGTCCTGCAAATGCAACCGACAGTTTCGACGGGTTTGAGTTCGGTTATTGCCCGCCAAACACATGGAACGATACCGGTGACCGGGATGGCGATGGCGACAATACCGACCCCGGTTCTGCCGCCCCCGCCGATAGAAATCCCTTCTGTCGTGACGCGTATGCCAGTACACGACACTCGGATGGCGATGCGGATTACGATGCCGATGACTACGCCCGCGATATGGCGGACTATCTTGCCGATCCTGTGGACGGGCAGGGTGTCACAGTCTATACCATTGGGCTTGGAAACCTGCTCCAAAACGCCTCAAAGGGCGACCCGGATGCGGGCGAACAATTATTAATTTATGTCGCAGAAACAGCGGGCGGCGTCAATGCCAACCATGGATTTTATAGTTTTACGCCAGATGCAGATGGGCTGGAAGCGATTTTCCTTGAGATCGCATCGAACATCTTTACCAGGCTCTCGCAATAGTGTATGATTCCGTCACTTATTCGCAAGGAATGTCATTATGAAACTCTTTCGTAAAAAAACTGTAGGTCCGCCGGGAAAACCCAAGGCGCAAGCCATGGTGGAATTTGCCCTGGTCATCCCCATATTGCTTTTCGTGCTGGTGGGGGTGATCGAGTTTTCGCGCCTGATGTTCGCCTGGATCATCATCGAAAATTCCACCCGCTTCGGCATCCGCTATGCGACGACAGGGCGGTTCGAGGAATTCTATTGTGACGGCGGCGGTGTCTATGACATCGACGCGATCGACCTGGATAGCGATGGCAGCGTCTGCACCACCGAAGAAGAAGAAGATACCGGTGCGCGCGTATTCTCGATCCGTGATGAAACCCGCCGCATCATTGTCGGCTTCTTCCTGCGCGATATTACAAGGGGAGACACCGCCACCACCGCGGACGAACAGTATTTCAACATCACCGTCTGTTCGGCAGAGGATGGGCGCGTCTTTACCCCTCCCTTAATGGCAAGACCCACCTATGCCAGCTGCGTGCTTCCAGATGGAACCGCCAGCGAACATGCCGGCACTCCGGGCAACCGCGTGGTGGTCGCAGCAGACTACAACTTCACCTTTATCACAATGGATCTCTTCGGATTCCAACCGAACATGATCCATCTCGCCTCTTACCGCGAAGGGATCGTGGAACAGTTCCGCGCCTCACGTGCCATCAACACGCCGTTGCCGTTGAACATCCCCACCGTTCCGACCAACACACCGCTCCCGACCGATACGCCCACAGTCACCCCAACCTGCGCGCCTATCTTTGTGGACATTGTCAACCCCGCCAATGGCGCGGTCATTACCGATATCAGCCAGACGCGTTTTGAAGTGGTTGCTTATAACCCGAACGTAGGTACGAACAACGGGGATGGCATTCAAAGTGTGCAGATCTCGATCCTGCGCCCGGATGGATCCACCCTCGTCTCCCGTACAGAGGGCATCCCTGCCTACTGCGCCTTCGGCGGTGACGGTCCCTGCGACATCATGCCGACTGCAACCTGGGATACGCTTAACAACGGCGAATATACGATCCGCGCCCGCGCGACCAGCCACACCTCCTGTGTCACCACCACAGACTGGGTCCAGAAGACCTTCACTCTTAACCGCCCACCCACCCCGACCCCAAGCATGACGCGTACGCCGACGGCAACTCCCACCCCCACGTTCACGCGCACGCCGACCAACACGCCGGCTCCTTCCTGCACCAACATCACCATCACGAATGCAACTTTTGCAAGCGACGATGTCCGCGTTGATGTTCGCAACAACAACTTTGCCCCTGCATTCCTGACCAATGCTTCGGTATCCTGGCTGCCGTCACCTCTGGCTGGCGGGAACTATTTCGACTTCTTCGAATTCAATTCGAATCGTTTCTACAATCCGCCGAATACGCCCAACATCGTCAATTCGCCCGTGAGTTCCGCTGCGCCAAATATTCAGCTGAACGGAAGCGGTTCCACTGCAAGATTTACAGCAGACTTCAACAACACCACCTTCAACGGCGTCTGGACGATCACCCTCACCTTTAATTTCCCGAACTGGGGTGACTGTGTGCTTTCAAGGTCGATCAATAACTACACGAACACCCCCACGGCAACGCGCACTCCGACAAACACGGCCACCATCACACAAACGCCGACACGAACCTTGACGCCCACCATCACACGCACGCCTACCATCACGCGCACGCCAACACGAACCCCCACTCCGTCGCGTACGCCGACCATCACGAATACACCAACCCGCACCCCGACGCGTACCGCGACCTTCACACCGACCATCACGCGCACCCCAACGAGTACCCCAACAAGGACGCCGACGGTCGTAACACCAACGCCGACCAGGACGCCGACACGCACTCCAACACCAACGGCTACCGGTGGCTTTGACGGATAATCTTTACACCGCCATCCAAAATTTTGGATGGCGGTCTTTTTTACGGTATAATCCGGCAAGTTTGTTGAAAAAAGGAGGCTCACGGAAACTATAGAACGGGAAAGGCAGCGCATGGGCTTCGACTATGTCGAAGTTGACGAGGATGAGGGTTCTCCATTGCGAAATGGAGTTAACTATCTCAGATGAGATAGGAAAATCGAACGATCAGCGGAAGCCCTCCGGGTACGCCAAATGCCCGCCAATCTTTCCCTCCAGGATGTAACTCTGCCGACAAACCCCGCAGGTGACTGCGGAAACAACAGGCAGAGGGTGGCAAAAAATCAGATGAGCAGGACCAGGCATCGGCGGAGTCCGAGGCGTTCGAGTCCATTGCTCAATTCACAAAAATTGGAGGATCCCCTACTATGTGTGGAATCGTCGGATATATCGGGCCGCGTGATGCGACACCGATCATCCTTAATGGTCTTAAGCGACTGGAATACCGCGGATATGACTCTGCCGGTGTCGCCGTCATCAATGAAAATCAGATCGATGTGCGCCGTGACGCGGGCAAGTTATCGCAGCTGGTGGATCTGGTCAGCCGCTCCCCGCTCAATGGAGCGCCGGGCATCGGGCACACGCGCTGGGCAACGCACGGCGCGCCGTCTGCCAGAAATGCCCATCCGCATGTCAGCAACACCGGCAAGATGGTGGTGGTGCATAACGGCATCGTGGAAAATTTTCTCGAACTGAAGGATGAACTCTCCAGCGAAGGCGCGGTGTTCAATTCCGATACGGATACGGAAACCATCGTCCATCTGGCGGAGTATCACAAATCCTCCGGCATCAGTTTCGAAGAAGCCGCGCGGCGCACATTCAAACAAATCGAAGGCGCCAACGTGGTGCTGCTGATGTGTACGGAAGAGCCGGATAAGATCATCGCGGCGCGCATTGGCAACGCGGGCGGCGTGGTGCTTGGTTTGGGAGAGGACGAAAACTATCTCGCTTCAGATATCCCTGCGATTTTGGAACACACCCGTAAAGTGATCTTCCTCGAATCGCGGCAGATGGCGGTCGTGACGCGCGACGGCATTCGCGTGGAATCGCTGGACGGCGGCGAATTGACGCCGGACATCCACACCATCGCGTTCGATGCGGTCTCCGCCGAAAAGGGCGAATACCGCCACTTCATGCAGAAGGAGATCCACGAGCAGGTGCGCGCGCTGACCGATACCCTCGCCGGACGTGTAGACTTCAAAGAGGGTCGCATCCGCCTGCCGGAACTCAACCTCACCCCCGAACTCGCCAAACGTATCCAGCGCATTTACATCACCGCCTGCGGTACGGCGGCATACGCGGGCATGGTCGGAAAGTACCTCATCGAAAAGATCGCGCGCGTCCCGGTGGAGGTCGTCATCGGTTCCGAGTTTCGCTACAGCGACCCCATCGTGGATGAGAACACGGTCATCCTCGCCATCTCACAATCCGGTGAAACGGCCGATACCCTCGCCGCCATGGAAGAGGGGCGCAAAAAGGGTGGCATTATCTGGAGCAATGTCAATGCGATCGGTTCACAAGCCATGCGCGTTGCGGATGGGTACATCTCGATGCAAACCGGACCTGAGATCGGGGTGGCGTCGACCAAAGCCTTTACCGCCCCGTTGGTCGATCAATACATGCTCGCCATTCTGCTTGCGGATATGCGCGGCGTGATCGACGACAATACCCGCCGCGAACTGGTGGCTGACCTGCGTCTCGTCCCCGACCTTGCCGGTCGCGTGTTGGACACCGAGCCGGAGATCGAGAAGGTCGCCCATGCCCTCAAAGACATTCGCGGGTGTCTGTATCTGGGGCGTGGGATCAACATGCCCATCGCCTACGAAGGCGCGCTCAAGCTCAAGGAAATCTCCTACATCCACGCCGAGGGTTACCCCGCCGGTGAGATGAAGCACGGTCCCATTGCATTGATCGATGAGGAAATGCCGGTCATTTGTCTCGCGCCGAAAGACCCGTGGCATGAGAAGATGATCTCGCAGATCCAGCAGGCGAAGGCGCGCGGAGGGATGGTCATTGCCGTGGCAACCGAAGGCGATGAACTGGTCAAAGGCATGGCAGACCATGTGCTGTGGATCCCCGAAGCGCCGTGGATGCTCTCACCTGTTGTAACCGTCCTGCCGCTGCAAATGCTGGCGTATCACATCGCCACCATCCGCGGGTTGGATGTAGATCAACCAAGAAATCTGGCAAAAAGTGTAACAGTTGAATAAACAAAAAAGACCCCTGCAAAAGCAGGGGTCTTGCTTAACTTGGGCTCATTCGCCCATGGAGACTGCCATCACATCGTAGTACGTCCCCGCGCCGAAACCATCAAAGAGGATATGATCACCAAGTTTGATCTCCGGTAGTTGACGCAGGAAAGCGATCATATTCGAGGCGGCGCTGACGTTGCCGAAGTCGTTCAACAGCCACGGCATGGGGAATTCGATGCCCAACTTCGAAAGGTGTTTGGCTTTCAAGGCATTGATCTTGAAATTCGCATGATGAACGATGCCCATCGTGATGGATTTGCCTGATTGCCCGATGCGCTCCATCATGGATTGATATTCATTATAAACATCCGCCACCACTTGCACGCCCGTCCGCACGAACAGCTTGACCATGCCCATCAGACCCGCCATCTCGATGGAAGCGCCGTCTTTAGGTTCATTCATCAACCCAGCAATGCGGATGTGATTCACCTCATCCTGCACCACATCCACAAGGGAGTCCGCGGTGAGTTCGGGGCGGGAATGCGGGTAATACATCCGTACCGCAAGCAGACCTTCCTCATCATAGTTCTCGACGCTTTTCCCAACGAGGAATTTCATGTTTTCTCCCGGCACGACCCCGATCACACCCATGCCGTTACCGAACAACTGTAAAGCATTTTTATCCTTTGAACCATTCGTAAAGCGGCTCAAACCCTCGATCCCGCCGACCAGCACTTTTTTACCTTGTAGATGCTCAGCAACATTCAGCGGGGCAGACCTGGAAAGTTCCGGATTAAGGGCGAGATGCAACGCCCCCATGGAACCGTCACATGCTTTGTGGACACTGACCTTTAATGCCGCGTCAGGGATTCCCGCCATGTGTGAAATCTGCCGGACGTAATCATTGGAAACCGGACCGCTCAAACCGATCAGCACACCTTCCACCTCGGAAGGATTCCATCCACAGACCTGCAAAGCCCGTTGCAGCAGACGTGAACCAACTTCCAATTCCAATTCAAGATGTTGGGCTTCGGTCAGGTCGGGGATGTGCTGACGATAGTCAAACCCCAACTCCGAAAGGTTCAACACATCCTCGGCGTTCAACGGCTCACCCAACCGCCTCTCAACAAAGGGCGGCAGGTTCGAATTACTATAACTCTGTCCCCACGAGCCATACGCGCCGCCAATCCCAACTTCTGGATTGTACACGCCCTCCATACCAAGCGGCACTCCGTCTCCAATTGGGATGATCTGTTTTTCCACATTCGGGCGGTCGTAAAACGAAACTCGCGTTAAAGATTCAGACATGGCGTCTCTCTCCTTTTAACAAATTAACCCCGCCGCATCCAAAAGGCTACTCTCCGGTAAGTTCACAACACGGTAAAATGGACGAAAATTTCTGCTTTGGAGGATTCCCATGCGCCCGGATTGGGACTCATATTTTCTGAAAATCGCTTCGGCTGTCTCGGAACGCAGCACCTGTGACCGCGCCTTTGTCGGTTGTGTGCTGGTGCGGGACAAACGCATCCTGACCACGGGATTCAACGGTTCGCCCGCCGGGCAGGAGCATTGCGATGAAGCGGGTCACCTGATCGTGGACGGGCACTGCGTCCGCACCATTCATGCCGAGACGAACGCCATCATTCAGGCGGCTTTACACGGCGTTTCCACCAAGGGCGCTACATGTTATGTCACGCACCTGCCCTGTATCAATTGCACCAAGGCGCTCATCAACGCCGGTATTGTGCGCATCGTCTATAGTGTGGCATACCGCACAGATGAAAACGCTTTGAACTTTCTAAAAACGGCAAACGTCGAAGTGACACAAAAGGAACTTACTTCGGGCAATTAGATTCAAACCATCTGAAATTGAAATGGACAGAGTCCGGGTTGGGTGGATTCCCCCCTTCGCACCGAAATGACCGGGCGTGCGAGTGCCGCCTCCAACATCGCCGCATCCATACGACAGATCTCGGGATGCGCCTCGATCACCTTCGCAAATGGACAGCGCCCAAACGCCAGTCGTGGACCTTCCGCACCCGCCTCCCAGCGGGCTTGATAATGGGTTTCGTTGAGTTTTCCAACCAGCAGGGTCAGGCGTTTTGCAACGGGGGTGACCATCGCCAGGTCCGTCAGCCCCTGTGCTTGTGCCATGCGCACACCGACCTTTTCGGCGTTCACTTTGTCGCCCAGCAACGCCTCCACCAGGATAGGTAGGTTATCACCCAAAGTAGACTGTGCAAGCGAATACAGTTTTTCCGGTCTGCCGCGCCCCTCGCCATCGCGGATTGAATTCACTTCCACCCGCCCATCCGAACAGAGGACAGACAGGTGGTGGCGTACATTCGGCGCGGAAAGATCCAAGGCGCGCGCGATTTCCCGCGCAGAAGCGGGACGCGCCTTTTTCAGGTGCTGGAGAATTTTTTGGCGTGAGGCGGTCATGGTCAGGGTTTGTGTTAGCGGGGTAAAGGAGAAGAAAAACTCCCAGAAAACCGAGTCTGGCCCAAGTCTTGGAAAGAGGCGGGGCTTGTCATCCAGTCAAGGTGATTATACTCATTTTCCTATTTTTGCAAATATATTTTTGCATAATTCAATTGACTTTTCCAACCCAGATGCTATAATCGCATGGTTTGTGAAAGAAAATACACCAGCATGACGCTCAATTGGGAATCCACGTACGCCATTGCGATGGAACTGCGCAGGCAGCACAGGGAGGTGGATATTGCCGAGGTTTCCCTCCAGCAAATTTATAACTGGACGCTTGAACTTCCGGAATTCGAGGATGATCCCGCGCTGGCAAACGACGACATCCTGTACGCAATCTATCAAGACTGGTTCGAGGAGAACACTCACTATGGAAGAAAATAAATACGAAGGTTTGAACCTGCCGAACTACAACATCCCGGAGGACATTCAGAACGTGGTTTCGATCACCACGATCGACCGCCTCTACAACTGGGGGCGCCGCTGGTCGGTGTGGCCCCTGATGTTCGGTCTGGCGTGCTGCGCCATCGAAATGATCGCGGCACAAACCGCACGCTACGACATGGCGCGCTTCGGCATGGAAGTGATGCGCCCCACCCCGCGCCAGGCAGATATGATGCTGGTTTCGGGAACGGTCACAAAGAAAATGCTGCCATCCATCATCCGCTTGTATAACCAGATGCCCGAGCCGAAATACGTGGTGGCAATGGGCGCATGCGCCTCGAGCGGCGGACCTTTCAAGGAAGGCTACAACGTTGTCGCTGGCATCGACAAATTCCTGCCCGTCGATGTTTACATTCCCGGCTGCCCTCCCACCCCGCAAGCACTGATCGCCGGAATGATCAAACTTCAGGAAAAGATTGACAAGCAATCCATCAAGAAAGTGCGCTGGTATGAAAAAGGCAAAGTGGACTCGAACTATGTGCCCATGCCCATTTTAGGACCGGACTTAATCGATGTGCGCCGCAACACGGAAATCAAACAGGCTGCCGCAGCGAAGGAAGGTGCATAATGGCTACTGCGCTTCAAACCCAGACTGTGGATCTGGTTGCCCGTTTCCCGGAGAAAGTCACCGCTGACAGCCGCGCCGGCTACTCGGGCTTCATCGTCAACAAAGAGAACCTCGTGGAAGTGGCAACCGCCCTACGCGATGAGTTCGGCTACGACCTGCTCAGCAACGTCACCGGCGTGGATTACATCGCCGAAAATAAAATGGAAGTCGTCTATCATGCCTTCCGCACCACCGGAGGACCGGGACTGGTCTTCAAGGTGCAGGTGGAGCGTGTCGACCCGATTGAGCTGCCTTCGATGGTCGGCATTTGGGCGGGCGCGGAATACCAGGAACGTGAGATCTGGGACCTGTACGGCATCAAGTTCACTGACCATCCCGACCTGCGCCGCATTCTATTATGGGAGGGTTTTGAGGGCTTCCCGCTGCGCAAGGACTACAAGGAAGGTTTCTTTGAAGAAGAAGCCAAGCCGTTCAAGAGTCGCTGGCCCGATGGGAAACACGTCTTTGCGGAGATGAAAAACCCATTCCGCGACAACCTCAAATTCCCTGAGAACTTTGACCCGGAAAGTTACCAACCCGAAGACGAAAAAGACCTGTACGCCTCGCTCGAACGCGTTAGCAAACCGCTGACCGAAGGCGAAATGAAGACCGATCACATTGTCGTCAATATGGGACCGCACCACCCATCTACGCACGGCGTACTGCGCGTGGCAGTGACCCTCAACGGCGAGACCATCACCGGCTTGAAGCCCGTCATGGGCTATCTGCACCGCAACCACGACAAGATCGGCGAACGCAACACCTTCCTCCAAATCATCCCCTACACCGACCGCCTCGATTATTTCAACTCGATGGCGAATAACTTCGGTTATGTGACCACGGTCGAAAAACTGATGAAGATCCCTGTTGCCGAACGCGCGGAATACATCCGTGTCATCATGGCAGAAATGAGCCGTATCCAAAACCATCTTATCTTTGTCGGTATGCTCATCAACGACCTTGGTTCGATGTACACGCCTTCGCTGTATGCCTTCGAAGAACGCGAACTGATCCTCGACATCTTCGAAGCCGTCTCCGGCGCGCGCATGATGTGCAACTACTTCCGCTTCGGCGGCGTGGTGCGCGATGTGCCCGAAGACGCGATGCAGAAGATCAAGGACCTTGTCCACGACCGCCTGCCCGCCAAGATCGATGAAATGGAACGCTTCCTGAACCAGAACGAAGTGCTGGTGGCGCGTCTGACCGGCGTGAAAGTTTTGAATGCGGAAGATGCCATCAGGTATTCGGTGACGGGACCCGTCCTGCGCGCTGCCGGCGTACCGTACGACATCCGCCGCGCCGACCCGTACTCGGTCTATGACCGCTTCGATTTCGATGTGGCAGTCCGCTACCACGGAGACATGATGGACAACTACCTCATCCGCTTCGATGAAATGCGCCAATCGCTGCGAATTCTGGAACAGGCTCTCAAGCAGATCCCCGAGGGACCGATCAACTCGCAGAAACCGCAGTACCAGGTCCGGGTCCCGGCTGGCGAAGCGTATGGACGCGTTGAATCTCCGAAGGGCGAACTCGGCTTCTATGTCGTGTCCAACGGCAAGCCGAACCCATACCGCTATCATGTCCGCGCGCCTTCCTTTGTCAACCTGACGGCGTTGGAGACGATTTGTTCAGGCAGCAAGATCGCGGACTTCGTCGCTCAGCTGGCAATGCTCGACATTGTGATGGGCGAAGTGGATCGATAACACAGGAGAACCGACACTATGTATGGAAAAGGTATTCTTAAAGGACTTGGCGTTACCCTCAAGCGGTTCACTGATACTTATCTTGAGGATATTTCATGGTGGCTGCGCGGCAAAAAGCGCTACTATACTGAGGAAGGTGTGGCGCATCGTTCCTCCAAGAACACACGCGGTATTTTCACCGTGCAGTACCCCGAAGAGCAATTGATCCAGCCGGAGGAATTCCGCTATGTGCCGTTCCTCGTCTACGAAGAGGGCGCAGACGGCAAGAAGGAACCACGCTGCACCTCATGCGGCATTTGCGCCAAGGTCTGCCCGCCGCAGTGTATTTGGATCGTGCGCACCAACAACCCGCAGACCGGTAAACCCGTGCCCGAACCTGCCGAGTTCTACATTGATATGGATATCTGCATGAACTGCGGGTTCTGTGCCGAATACTGCCCGTTCGATGCAATCAAGATGGATCACGATTTCGACATCGCCTCCTACGGGCGAAACGTGTATAACCTTGAAAAGCTGCTCAAACCCGCCTCGTACTACGCGGAAATTCGCCCGCTGAATTACAACCGCGAAGAGGAAGCCCGCAAGGCAAAGGAAGCCGCCAAGGCTGCCAAGGCGGATGCGGCTGCCCCCGCGGCTTCGTAATTGCAAGTACACCAGAAAAACATGTAGACGGGCAAACTTTTCCACCTGTCTACATGTCTACTTTTTATCTGTATTTCCATTTAGGATGAATCAATGACCTCAACAAAAGAAGCTGTACTTAAAGCGCTCGGCACGGTTCAAGAACCTGACCTCGGTCAGGACCTTGTGACTCTGAACATGATCCGCAACCTTGAAATTAATGGCGACAAGGTTTCGTTTTCCGTCATGCTCACCACGCCCGCCTGCCCATTGAAAGGCAAGATCGAAGCAGACTGCCGCAATGCGCTCAAGACCGTCGAAGGTATAAAAACCATCGACATCAAAATGGACTCAGACGTTCCCAATGATGGGCGCATGCGCGGGCTGGTCAACATGCCTATCCGCAACGCCATTGCCATCGGTTCGGGCAAGGGCGGCGTGGGTAAGTCTACGGTTTCTGTCAACGTGGCAGTGGCTTTGGCGCAATCGGGAGCCCGCGTCGGGTTGATGGATGCGGATATTTACGGTCCCAACACACCCACCATGCTCGGCGTGGAAAAACTCCCGCCGCCCAACGGACCACGCATCATCCCCGCGCAAGCCTATGGCATCAAAATGGTTTCGATGGGCTTGCTCGTCAAACCGGGGCAGCCGCTCATCTGGCGCGGACCGATGCTCAACTCCGCCATCCGCCAGTTCCTGAGTGATGTGGAATGGGGCGAGTTGGATTACCTGATCGTTGACCTGCCCCCCGGCACGGGCGATGCGGCACTTTCGCTCGCACAAGCTTTGCCGCTCAGCGGTGCGGTGATCGTGACCCTGCCGCAGCTGGTTTCGCTCGAAGATGCCGGGCGCGGGCTCAACATGTTCAAGACGCTCGAAGTGCCCATCCTCGGCGTGGTCGAGAACATGTCGTACCTCGACCTGCCAGACGGCACACGCATGGACTTGTTCGGTTCGGGCGGCGGCGAACAACTGGCGCAAGCCACCGAAACGACCTTCCTCGGCAAAGTGCCCATCGACCAGAACGTGCGCATCGGCGGCGACAGCGGCAAACCCATTGTGACGAGTGCGCCCGAATCCGCAGCGGCAAAGGCTTTTGTGGATATTTCGCAGAAGATCGCGCAAAAGGTTTCCGTGGCGGCATTGGGCACGAACAATACCCTGCCGATCAATATCGTTGAATAGCCTGGTAATTTGGTAATTGGCGATCCCTGAGAGACATCTCGGGGATCGTCTGCTTTAATCTCCGCGCGGGGATGTAGTACCAATGTCAAATTGAATTACCGGCGAGAGTTGGATACACTGGATCAAAAGGAGAATGAGATGAAACACCGTTTTCTGGCATTATTGCTGATCGGCGTGTTGAGCCTTTCAGCCTGCAACCTGCCTTCCGGAACACCAGAGAGCAATGAAGGCATTATTTTCACGTTGGCAGCGCAGACGATCACCGCAGCAGCACAAAATAGCAATCAGGCGACTGTCACTCCGCAAAGCATCACCGACACCCCGCCCGCAGCCGCCACAACCCAGGCGCCGCCTCCAGGCGTGACCATCACTGCCACATCCCTGCCCTGTAACATGGCGTCCTTCGTTTCAGATGTCACCATTCCAGACAATACCAACATCACGGTCAACAAGGCGTTTACCAAAACCTGGCGATTGAAGAACGTCGGTTCATGCACCTGGACCTCGGGCTATCAGCTGGTCTTTGACTCGGGTGACAAAATGGGCGGACCGGACTCCCAACAGTTGACCAACGGCGCAGTCGCCCCAGGGCAGACCGTGGATGTCTCTGTCAACCTGACAGCTCCCGCAAGCCCGGGAACCTACAAGGGCAACTGGAAGATCAAAGAGCCGGGCGGTCTGATCTTTGCCCTTTCCACTGGACCGTTCTGGGTGCAGATCAAAGCCACGGCGGAGGCTGCTGCGGACTATCCCACCTACAAAAAAGGCGATACCGGTGTGGAGGTCTTTGCCATTCAGCACCTGTTACGGGCGCGCGGATTCGATCTGGCTGTAGACGGAATCTTTGGGAATGAAACCCAGTCCAAGGTTGAAGACTTTCAGACCCAAAACAACCTGAAAGAAGATGCCATCGTCGGTCCTGAAACGTGGAAGGCACTCATCATTCAGGCGCAACAAGGCAAAACCGGACAGGAAGTACGTGCGATTCAGAGATTGTTGCGCGACAAATTTGGGTACAACATTACCGTGGATGGTATCTTTGGTCCTGATACCGCCAACGCAGTCAAAGACTTCCAATCGGATCATAATCTCGCCGCCGATGGCATCGTCGGTCCGCTGACGTGGCAGAAACTAATCAACGAGTAGATTGCGTTTTATAAAAAGGCCAAACAATTCACCACAAAAGACCATCCCGTTTCGCGACCGGGATGGTCTTTTCTCGCAAGGTATAATTCTCCATTGCATGTCGGCAATGAGATCAACCCTTTCGCTGAAAACCGTTCGCAGCCAGATTCTGGTATGGGGCGGATTCTCCATCCTCGTTTATTTTGTTTTCCTGATCGCCTTTCCGCTTGTCCCATATATTTACGCCGAGAGCAGAATGCTCGACCTCGAGATTATCCTGCGCAACATGCGCTGGTTCGTCTGGGTCTACATCTTCGGTTTGGGGTTTCTGTTCTTCGCATTCTGGCGCATCGTACGGGCGGTACATGAATTTTCCAAACAAAAACATGAAGCGAGTAAATCCCTGCGGAAATGGATTCTTGGGTTCGGAATCATCAGCGGGGTCATTCTGACCGGCTTATACCCCATCACAGCATTGGATGTGGCGGTATATGTGGTCAACGCACGGAATTGGGTTTTGTACAACGCCAATCCGCTCATCGTCCCGCCGGAGAATTTTCCCGACGACCCATATATTCATCTTGCCGGTGAGTATGTCGATAAAACCTCGCCATATGGACCAGTTTGGGAGGGTATGGCACGCCTCCCCATTCAGTTGGGCATCACAGACATCGCAGGCGGAATCCTCGCCATGAAGATCATCGCGCTGCTGGCATACCTCGGCACGGCATGGCTCATCGGCTGGCAGGTGCGCCAGCAAGATACAGGAAACGCCGTCAGCGAAGCCACGGCTCTGGCGTTTTTTGCACTCAACCCCTTCGTCCTGCTCGAAGCGATTGGTAACGGTCACAACGACATCTGGATGGTCGCCTTCATCACATTGGGATTAATTCTCTGGCAGCGCGGCAGCTGGGCATGGGCAACGTTCGCGCTGACACTTGCATCATTGATTAAACTACCCGCTTTAATTCTTTTACCCCTTTTCGGTGTGACTGTTCTAATGGAGACGACCACGTGGAGAGAACGCTTCCTGCGCGGACTGGGAATGGCCGCTATTTTTCTGGGGGTTTTTCTCAGCCTATACCGGTTGATGGGTCCTTTCCCGGATGTTTTCAATGGCATCTTGCAGTCCTTCGCCCGAAGAAGTTTTTCACCGGCGTACGCCTTGTTTGTCATCGTCCGAGAAATTGCGCCAGATGGTGCAGGATTGATCCTTGCGCACTCGCGCAGCGTTTTTCTCGCGATCTACACGTTCATCATGCTTGCGTTGCTGCGAAAAAGATTGACCTTGCTCGAAGCGGGCTTTTTATCTTTTTTTGCACTGATCTACACGACCAATGCCTTCCGCATCTGGTATCCGTTGTGGCTATTGCCTTTTGCAGCGTTAAACCTGAACTCACGCTCCTTCTGGCGGACTTTCCTCTTTTGCCTGGCGGTGGAATTCAGTATCTTGAGTTATTACATCCTATGGCGCTGGCATTGGCGATATTGGGAATGGGGTCTCACCGGACCATTGGCAGCATACTGGGATTACTTCAAGATCATGACGCCCTTCACCGTCTCATGGACGTTCACACTTCCATTTCTTGGAGATCTTGTGATTTGGCTTCAAAACAGAAAAAATCCTAAATTTAACTATCACACTTAAGTACCCTTCACCCAGCCTCCGTACGGATGCTATACTTTTCACTATCTCCCTACCTGATCAAAATAAATTATTGGTATAGATGGCTGTTGAATTCAAGGGATAGTGAGGTACAAATGAGCAAATTGGAGAAAATCCCGTTATTGCAGGAAATCAAGCACCTTCTGGCGCATGCGGCGGGAAAGTACTTCGTACATGTGCGCCTTGTGGAGGGAAAGTTACCAGACTGCGATCAATCTTTTCGCTGTCTATTTGCAGGGAAATCTCATTTCACAAAATGGTTGGAAAGCAATACCTACTCTGAACCTCCAACTGTGATCTGGCAACGCAGAATGTATATCCCGGCATTCAGATCAATCGTTCAGTCCAACCCAGATGCTGCTGACTTGATAGTAGCGGTCATCCCAAGACAGCATGAAACCAAATTTGAAGGTCTGTATCACTACAAAGGTACAGAACTTGTCCGACAAACAATCACTACCACAGGCACATGGGACGAAGTACGTCTGCAATTTTCTGTGCGAAAACGCAGAACCAGCAATCATATCGAAAATAAATTCGGCTTGAAAACCCGCGTCTCACATGACCTAAAAGATTTGGAATTCTTTTACAATCGCATGTACATTCCACACATCCGCAAACGACATGGGGAGTTTGCCCAGATCGATACATTTGAAGAACAAAAGAGACATTTCGACAAAGGGATGTTAATGTTTACAACAAAGGATGACAAAGTCCTTGCAGGAAATTTATGCAATATAGAAGATGGCATTCTGTACTTACGACGGGTAGGGGTTCTGGATGGAGACGAGTCTCTGATCGAGGCCGGGTTACAAACCGCCGTATATCACTTTTCGATCAAATACGCAAACGAAAATAACCTGAGAGCCGCAGACGCCATGATGAGTATGCCGTTCTTGAACGATGGTGTTTACAACACCAAAAAAGAATGGGGCGCAACGGTTTCCCCTAGTGATGATTACAATACTTGGGTGTATTTCATCAACAAGGGGCCTTATCAAAAATTGATGCACTTTTATGCGAAACATCCGTTCATCGCCATTTCTGAAAATAGTATGAAAGGGGTGGTAGGCGAAACCCTGGGTGACAGCCAAACCCTTGAGGAAACACTCAACCGTTATCGTTCCAGAGGGTTGAGCGGCTTCCATATCCATACCAAGAATGGGGTTACAGAAATCAAGGAAACATCATAAAACCTGAAAAACGAACTTGTAGTTAAAAGTGAATGAATGAAAGTGCTATACTTTGCCTGCCATCCCGCCCAGCATCACCTTTATAAGTTCAAATCAGGCTTCCCCAATCCGGAGACCTGCACCACGAGGTTTCCATGAGCATTCTCGACAAACTTCCCATAATAAGAAGTATTAAACACGCAGTAGCCCAACAGGCAGCCAAATATTTTATACAGGCAAGTCTGGTAGAAGGGATCTTAAAAGGCAGCGACCAACCCTTTAGAATTCTATTTTTTGGAAAAAGACATTTCACCAAATACCTTCAAAAGCGAATGTATCAGCAACAACCCAACGTGTTGCGAACGTGGCGCATTCCGATCAAATCAATCAAACAGGCGGTGGCGCAAAATCCGTACACAGCCGATCTGTGTGTGGCCATCCTCCCCAAAAGCCAGCCGATCCTCGAGAATATATATT
The DNA here is from genome assembly GCA_002343775.1 of Anaerolineales bacterium UBA2395. Taxonomy (GTDB): domain Bacteria; phylum Chloroflexota; class Anaerolineae; order Anaerolineales; family Villigracilaceae; genus Villigracilis. The sequence continues at coordinate 90,086 of DDSH01000020.1, read as the reverse complement.
CCTATAAAGGTACTGAACTGGTACGTCAGGCAATTAATACGAGCGGCGACTGGGAATACATCCGAAAAAAATTCTCGAGTAAGAAGCGCCGTATCGCCAACAACTTCGAAAAAAAATTCGGGCTGGGATTTCGCATCTCGCGGGATAAGCATGACCTCCAGACTTTTCATACACACATGTTTGCGCCATTGATCAAAAAACGTTTCGGGGATCTAGCTGAGATTGAATCTGTCGACGAGATGCAGGAATTCTTCCAAAAAGGTTTCCTGCTATTCGTAACCAAAGATGGAACAGACCTTGCCGGAAATTTGTGCCATGTGGAAGGTGATACGCTAGTGCTCCGACGAGCCGGTGTGCTGGATGGTGATGATTCTCATGTGGAAGCAGGCGCACAGACTGCCCTCTATTATTTTGGGTTGAAATACGCCAATGAACAAGGACTCCGTACCGCAGATGCCATGATGAGCGATCCATTCCTAAACGATGGCGTATATATGACCAAACGGGAATGGGGTGCGGTCGTTTCTCCAAGTGACGACTTTGACACATGGGTATACTTTATCAACCTGGGTTCAAAGCAAGCGCTGGCTCATTTCTACGCCAAAAACCCTTTTATTGCGCTCACAGATACAGGGTTAAAAGGTCTGATCGGCATCCCCGAAGAACAGCCCACGCCTGAACTGCTCGAAACCACACTGCGACCTTATCGAAGCGAAGGATTGACAGGCTTTATCATCCTTACATCTTCCGGAACTATGGAAGCTGAATGATTTTGTATCACCAATGAAATGGAATTGCAACCGAGCAAGCAGGCCACAATGCTATAATTTTTGAAACCCATCCGAAAACAAAGCCCACGATCCACCGGAGAACACCTGTGCAAAACTTCCCCATCGTCAGCACACTTAAACACACCCTCGCTCATCAAGCGGCACACTTTTTCATCCGTTCTCAGGAAGTGGAGGGAAATCTTAAGGATAGCAACATTCCTTTTCGGATGTTTGTTTTCGGTCAGAATGATTTTACAAAGAATCTACTCAAGCGCACCTACGGGACGGGGTTCACTGTCCGCAGGGAGTGGCGTGCCTTCATCCCCAATCTAAAAAAACAAATCAAAACCTACTGCAAGTCAGCAGATCTATGTGTGGCAGTGCTCCCGCGCGAATCAGAAATAGATTATAGTGGCTTGTATGACTGTAAATGCCCCGAGCTCGTCCAACAGATCATCCATACTTCCGGCGGTTGGGAGGATGTGCGCAATGGCTTCGTCCAAAAGAAGCAGCAGATCACCAATAATTTTGCGGAGCGATATGGACTTGAATATCGCATCTCACACGAGCAATCCGACCTTGATTTCTTTTACAAACGGATGTTCGTCCCACATGTTGAACGGCGATATGGAAAGCTTGCCATTATCGATTCATTTGCGGATATGCAGCGCTTCTTTGAACAAGGGATGCTGCTATTTGTGACCAAAAATGGCGTGGATGTGGCTGGGGCTCTAAGCCTGATTCAGGACGGAAAACTGATCTTCCGCAGAACGGGTGTTTTGGACGGCGATGAAACGCACGTGGAAGCCGGCGCTCAGACCGCCCTGTATTACTTCCAACTACGATATGCCAACGGGAATGGATTACACGCCGTTGACACGATGATGAGTAATCCCTATTTAAACGACGGGGTTTTCCGCCACAAAAAAGAATGGGGGGCAGAGGTCTCTCCCAGTAACGATTACATGACCTGGGCATACTTCTTTCACGGAACGATGAATGAAAAACTAGCGACTTTTTATGACAAGAATCCGCTTACGATTCAAACTGAGGCTGGCATGAAAGGGCTGGTAGGCATCCCCCTTGAAGCGAGCGTTTCAGAAAAAATGATTCAGGACATCAAACGCCGCTATCATTGCCGCGGATTAAATGGCTTTGTTCTGTTTACGCCTGCTGGCATGCAAAATGTTGCATAAAAGGCTAAATCAACTCTCTTTACTTCTACCTAACACACCCTTTACCTTCTTAACAACCTGTCCCGCAGAAAGCACCAACTTCCCGGCACTGGTAAACGCAAACATACCATCGCTAAGAGAACGTCGCCCCTGCCATATTTCCTCCATGTAGGAATTAGGGGCAGCGGAGCTATCCAGAAAATCAATCTGATCAGGAAGAGAAGAACTGTTTTCCAGATAGTTCATTAGATTAAGAATACTGGGGGAATAGCGGGCATAATTTAAATCCCAGCCTAGTTTGAAACCAAACCCAGAATTTCCCGAGATCAGGTTCGATGCCGAGGATAGAACCAAATCATTCAAACGCAATTCAGTGATAAAAAAGCGCTTCTCCCGATTGAACCCATGTGCCATTTCCCGAAAGAATCTCGTATGGTTGTGATCAGATAACAGGGATGTACCCTCATCCTTTTTCCAGCCCTGATTTTCCAATTGAAGCAAATCGTCCAGATGTCGCTCTTGCAAACCTGCTCCAAAATGGACCTGCCACTCTACCGCCCCGAGAGCACTCAAACCACGCTGTCTGCGATGAACATCCTTTAATAGTTTTTTGGAAATAGTTTGTTCTGCGGCAAATGCCCCCTGTGGACAGCAGACTGGTCGCTGCCATGTGTTGGAAGGCAGCCAATTAATCCCTAGAACAGATTCAACCTCTGTCCGAAGCGGGGAAAGCCCGCCATCAGCAGCAAGGTTGCGGACTCGCAAACCATGCCAGCCATGCTTCGGGTCCATAATGAAGCGATAGATGTTCTCAAGCACATCATGAGCATATTCCCTATCCACCAGAAAGCCAGAGAGATAGGAATGGATCGTATTGAATAAAGAAAGATGTGACAGGGGAAATTTGCGGGTGGGCTTGCAAACGTTGAAGATGGCAACTCCAACGAGGTCTTTGGAGCCATCTATTTCTTTTTCTACAAACAAGAATAGTGGGTGTTTGTCTGCCTCCAGGTAACGGATGGCAGGTAAAACAAAATAGGGCGAGAGAAAGGCATTCGCTTCAAGCGCACGCGCCTCCAAAGCAGACCAGGCAGCGGTCAGGCTGTCATCCACCTCATGAGATGCTAATACGCGCAGGTTGTAACCAGATTTATAGGCAAAATTAACACTCATCAATAAACCTCAATAGTAACCCGTTTGACATTTGTAAACAATGGATACTATTGAATTTTACAATGAGATGGAGGCTATGAACAGGCAAAAACGTTGCAATACGGTAAGAGAGCCGCTTTATTAGTGAATGAGTCGTTTGGCACTACGGGCAGCAGCGGCAATGGACAACGCAGCTCTGCCGACAGGCGTAGACGAGTAATAGCCGTCTACCAATGTGCGCCGATCCTGCCAGACGCTTTCCATGTAACTACCCGGCGAAGCGGAACTATCCACATAGTCGATGCCGGGGAGGTTATCATTTGCGTGCAGGCAATATTCGATCAAGTTAATTATGGATGGGCTGTATTTTGCATAAGCAGGGTCAAAACACAGTTTGAAACCAAAGCCAATAGAACCAGAGATGAGATTAGAGGTAAACGCGATCGGCTTTTCATCCAACAGAAGAACTGTGAAATAGAACCTGCCTTCCGAATTAAAACCGGAAACCATCTCCTTGAAAAACTCTGTTTGGTTTGGATTCGACAACAGCGAGGTACCACCTTCCCCCTTCCAACTCATATGCTCGAGACGCAGAAACTCACTCACCATCTCTGGAGTAACAGCACGTCCTTGCAACATTCGCCATTCAAGTTTTCCCAGCGCTTGCAGGGCACGGGTATAGCGCTGGTAATTGCGCTTGAGGCTTTTTGATAGGTTCTCCAAGACCATTTCAGCAGACCCAGGATGCATGATGGCGCGCTGCCAGGTCTTTCGGATCTTCCATTTCATGCCCAACTCAGTGGCAACAGTGTCCTGCTCATCGCTTAGTGGGTTCATCTTAAATCTAATCCCATGCCAGCCATGCCCTGGTTCAGAAATATAACTAAAAATGCTATGCAATACATCAGCGGCACAGGTTCGATCTACAAGGAAGCCATCCAGATAGGAATGAATGCTGCTAAAAAGAACAAGGTGTTGGAGCGGAAATTTCCGGCTCGGTCTATGGACGTTGAAAATGGCAAAACCCTTCAGAGTGGGATTCTCCCCTGAATTTGATTCAACAAATACCAATAGAGGATGCTTGTCTTCTTCCAGATGGCGTATCGCAGGTAAGACAAAGTATGGAGAGAGAAAGGCATTGGGTTCGATGGCACGGGCTTCGAGGTCTGACCAGGCGGCGATGAGTTTTTGATCCACCTCTTCGGGGGACACGATACGGATATGAAATTTTGATTCAATGCCGGGAGCTTTCGTTAATAATGCCATCAGGAAACCTGCCTTTCCTTAATTGATATCAAGAGGCGAAAAAATAAATTTTTTAAAGATAAATTCAAATGAATTACTCAACTATGGATTTTACTTCCGGCAATAGAACGCGAAAAGGCATATTCATTGGAAAAGCATTGCGGTTTTGTAAGGGGCTTCAAGTTTTACGCAGATACTTGGCTCTGAAACTTTTCCACGCCGCCTTCCGTATATAGCATTAAAGACATTCATATTCTCATGGAGACATGGGAGGGAGTACAATAAAAGCATAACAATTGATAAACAGGAGTGACCTCATGAGCAAAGAAGATGATATTCGAGAAATTCTCGACCAGGCCGCAGAAGAAATTGCCAGGGCGCAGAGCAGCCCGCGCACATGGCTTTCGTGGGTCGTGTACCTGCTGGCGCGGCTTGAAGAGCAGTCTGACAAATCCAGCACCTACAACCGGGAGTCGTATATGGAAATGCTCTCTGCGTTGCAGGATGAAATCAAGAACCGATCCCGCACCGGGGGCTGGAACTAAATTAACATAGAAAAGGTATCGAATGAACGAACAACCCCAAAACTATAATCTTCCCACCAGTACGCTTGCCATCATCAGCCTAATTGGCGGCATTCTCGGTTTCACAGCCGCGCCTGTTCTCGGCACCATCGTCGCGCTCATCACCGGTTACATGGCGCGCAATGAGACGCGTGCCGTTCCGCCAACCGCCGGCGGAGATGGCTTGGCAACCGCCGGAATCGTCATGGGCTGGATCCAGGTTGCCCTAACTGTGATCGGTCTATGCTGCTTTGCTGCGTATTTCGTATTCATCGTTGGAGCCATTGGGGCTTCCTCTGTCCAGTAGTTTTTGCTTCTCTAGGATCCAAAAACGGACGGGTGTACACCCGTCCGTTTTTGGATTCGTCCGAAACCTCATCAATTCAACCGTTCGGCGCGGATAGATTTCAATGGAGCGGATCTGTTTCGGGTCGATAAGATGCGATTTGTATGACATGCTTCTTCCAATAGCATGACTTCCTTCTCCAATTCTGTTAACATCTTCATGAACTCGCCATCTTCAGGCGGCTTGGGGCTATAATTCAAGGTTGATTTGCAATTATTAATTAGGAGCATACTATGTCAACCAGTCAACTTTCGCCCATTCGAAAAGTGGCGATCAGCACCGGCGGCGGCGACGCGCCGGGTTTGAATGCGGTCATCCGCGCTGCGACGCTCTCCGCGCACAAACGCGGCTGGGAAGTGTACGGAGTCCTTGATGGCTTTCATGGAATTCTTTCCCCGGAGGAATATCCTGATGGCGGGTTTGTACCGCTCACGCGCAAACGAGTGCGTGGCATTACCCACCTTGGCGGAACGATCCTTGGCACAAGCAATCGGAACAATCCATTAAAGTATCCGATCACACGACCGGACGGGACGGTTGAAGAAGTGGATCGTTCGGATGAGATCGTGCGCGGGTTCCGCCTGCATCACATCGATGCGCTTATTACGGTAGGCGGTGACGGTTCGCTAGCGATTGCCAGTGTGCTGGCAAAGAAAGGTCTGCGCCTCATCTCCGTGCCAAAGACCATCGACAATGACCTCGATAAGACCGATGTCACGTTCGGGTTTGATACTGCTGTCGGATTTGCCACCGAAGCACTCGACCGGCTGCACTCCACCGCTGCTTCACATGGACGCGTAATGGTCGTGGAGGTGATGGGTCGCTATGCCGGATGGATCGCGCTGCATTCGGGCGTGGCTGGTTCCGCCGATGTTATTCTTATCCCGGAACGCCCGTATGACATTCACAAAGTTGTGGAAAAAATCCGCGAACGCGAAGAAAGTGGCAGCAAGTTCACCATTGTCATGGTGGCGGAAGGCGCAACCCCCAAGGGTGGCGGCATCTCGGTGGTGGAACATGAAGCCGGTCGCGCTGAACGACTGGGCGGTGTCGGCGAGAAAGTGGCGGCAGAGATCCATGCCATTTCCGGCAAAGAAACGCGCGTAGTGGTGCTCGGTCACTTGTTGCGCGGCGGATCACCAACCTCGTTCGACCGTCTCACCGCGCTGCGGTTTGGGGCTGCCGCCATTCGCGGATTGGAAGAAGGTCAGGCTGGCGTAATGGTCGCGCTCGACCCACCGCACGTGAAGTATGTGCCCATCGAAGAAGCCATGGGAAAAATGAAAATGGTTCCAATGGAGTCCGATATTGTACTGACCGCGCAAGACCTGGGGATTTCCTTCGGCTAGCAGGCAGAAAAACCCCAAAAACACGGAGCCGCGCAGATTCTCATCGGTGGTTTCCGTGTTTTTTTTTTCTGGAGCACCGAAAAAAGGGTGCAAAAACCGGTCATCACAGAAAACACATGTTTTATCAACACCACCAAACTACCTGCCTACTCAGGTATAATTGCGTACTATGCAAACAGACATCAAGAACATTATCGGTGTACGCTTTAGCAAGGTAGGCAAGATCTATCACTTCGATTCCTCCACCATTCCCGATCTCAGCCTTGGCGAGCACGTCATCGTGGATACAACCCGCGGCAGGCATCTCGGCGAGGTCGTAGAGGTTTTACAGGAAATTCCTTCCCAACCCGAGGGCGGCTGGAAATCCGTCGAACGACGCGCCAACCCGCGCGACCTGCTCCTGCAGCAATCCTGGCGCAACAAACAGACCGAAGCCATGATTAATTGCCGCGCCCGCGCTTCCGAACTTGGGCTGCTGGATACCATCAAGATCGTCGCTGCCGAATACAACTACGACGGTTCCCGCCTGACTTTCCTCTTCAGCACAGACCTCGAAGAGAAAGTCGATCTCAAATCTCTGCGCAAGGATATGGCGGAGATACACCCCCATACCCATATCGAAATGCGTCAGATCGGTCCGCGCGACGTGGCAAAGATCATCGGCGGCATGGGCGCCTGCGGAATCGAGACACGCTGCTGCTCCAAATTCCTGACCGAATTCTCGCCCATCTCCATCAAGATGGCAAAGGAACAGGGCATCTCCCTCACCCCCGAGGAGATCACCGGCATGTGCGGACGCCTGCGTTGTTGTCTCATCTATGAATACGAGCAATACGTCGAAGCGCGCAAAACCCTGCCCAAACGAAACAAACGGGTCGTCACTCCCAAAGGCGAAGGCAAGGTCATCGACATCCTGCCAATGAGCGACAAGGTCACCGTACTGATCGAAGTCGTGGGCGAACGCCCACAGGTACATACTTTCACCCGCGAAGAGATCGAACCGTGGGATGAGCTCGAAGCATTGCGTCGCAAGTCTGAAGCGCCCTGCGACCGTCACGAAGGCGGCGGATGCACCTGCGGCAAAGCCAAAAAGAACTAAATCCACGGCTTACGAATTACACGCGTTGTGATCCGTAAGCCGTAATTTGTAAACATGACCGACCCAACCACATCCCTGCAACCCGGCGACTGGGACTCCCCAAAAAATATTCTCGTCATCCTCGCACACCCCGACGACCCTGAATTCTTCTGCGGCGCCACCCTTGCCCGCTGGGCACGCGCTGGACACAAGATCACCTATCTCTTACTGACCTGCGGCGACAAAGGGTTCAACCCCACGACCACACCAGACATGACCCCCGAAAAACTGTGCGGGATTCGCCACCACGAACAGGCGGAAGCCGCCAAGATCATCGGAGCCGAACCGCCTCACTTCCTGGACCTGCCAGACGGGTACCTCATCCCAGACCTTGATCTACGCCGAGACATTGTCCGCGAGATCCGCCGCCACAAACCAGACATCCTCGTCACCTGCGACCCGCAGAATCTATTCGCCCAATACGGCATCAACCACCCCGACCATCGCGCCTGCGGACAAGTCGTGCTTGACGCCGTCTTCCCGGCAGCGGGTAACCCAGCTTACTTCCCTGAAATACGCTCTCAAGGTTTTGAGCCGCACATGCCCAAGGAAGTTTGGTGTTCACTCACATCCCAACCCAACACAACCATCGATGTGACCGATACCTGGGAGATCAAATTGCAAGCCATCCTTCAGCACAAGTCACAAGTGCAGGATGTAAACAAATTGATCGAACGCATGAAGGCGCGCAAAACCGAAGACAGCACGGACGAACATCCGCGATATGAAGAAAAGTTTCGAGTTGTAAAATATCAATAGTGCCCCGGAGAATCTCATGACCAACTTCCTCAAAAAAGCCGAAGAACTTTTCCCCTACACCCAAGCCATGCGGCGCGACTTTCACATGCACCCCGAACTCGGCTTCAATGAAATCCGCACCGGCGGAATCGTCGCCAAGGAACTCGAAAGCCTCGGCATCGAAGTGACCAAAGGCGTCGGCAAGACCGGCGTGGTCGGCTTCCTCGAAGGATCAAAACCGGGTCCAACGATCCTGCTACGGTTTGACATGGATGCGCTCCCCATCACCGAAGACACCGGCGCGGAGTATTCATCCCAGAATCCCGGCGTGATGCACGCCTGCGGACACGACGGTCACACCGCCATCGGGCTGACCGTGGCGAAGATCCTGAACGAACATAAACATGAGTTGAAAGGCAATATCAAATTCTGCTTCCAGCCGTCCGAAGAAGGCACCAATGGTGAAGAAATGGGCGGCGCGTTGATGATGATGCGCGACGGCGTACTCGACAGCCCCAAAGTGGACAGGACGCTGTCCCTGCATCTGTGGAACGAAAAACCCGTCGGCTGGATTCATGTCGCCGAAGGTCCAGTCTTTGCAGGCGCAGAATTGTTCATCATAAAACTCACCGGCAAGGGCGGGCATGGTGCGCTCCCCGAAACCACCATCGACCCGGTCGTCTGTGCCGCGCAAATCGTCAGCGCCTTACAGACCATCGTTTCGCGCAACATCGAAGCACTCAAACCCGCCGTGGTCAGCGTGACCTCCATGCACGCCGGAACCGCCTTCAACGTCATTCCGCAAACTGCCGAACTCAACGGCACCATCCGTACCTTCGATCCCTCAATCCGCAAAACCGTGCTGGAACGCTTCGAACAGATCACGCGCGGCATCGCCCAAGCCATGAACTGCGAAGTTGAAATCACCATCAAACAAGTCACCGCACCGGTCATCAACGAAAGCGATATTTCCGCCAGTGTCCTGCGCACCGCCCAGGGAGTGTTCCCCGAAACCACCATCGACACCACCCCCTACATCACCATGGGCGCGGAAGACATGGGCTACATGCAGGAAAAGGTCCCTGGCTGCTACTTCCTCATCGGATCCGGCAACGACGAGAAAAAACTCAACTACAACCACCATCACCCCAAGTTCGACTTTGACGAACAAGCGTTGGTCAGGGGCGCTGCATTGATGGCTTCGGCCGCCGCAGACCTGTTGAAATGAAACACAAGCGCAACCTGTTGATCGGATTGACATTGACCGCTGCTGCGACCTTCGTCGCGTTGCAGAATGTCTCTGCGCCGACACAGGAGGAAACCGCTTCGCCCCCACCGATAACGATCACTGCCGAACCGGAGCAGGTCGAACCCGAAACACCCGCATGGCAGGGGTGCGCGTACAATTGGGCGTATCAAGCCCTGCCCGAACTGACCGAAAAACTCGATGCCGCCGTCAAAGAATTGGATTCGCGCGCCAGCGCACAAGCCACCGCCTTTGGCGAGGACTGCATCCAAGCCGATGGCTCCGCCACGTTCGGCGCGATGCAAACCGACTTCACCGTCCGCCTACCCGCCGATGACCTGACAACAGAAGAAGCCTTTGGGAATTGGATGGCGCAGGTAATGGAAATCGTCGTGCAGATTCCGCGTGAAGAGTTACAAGGACCCAATTACGGCTTCGTGGAATTCTGGTTCGAAAAAAACACGGCGGAGTTCCACATTCTCCGCATACCGATCCAACAGTATCTGAACGAAGCACAAGGGAAAACCGGCGAAGAATTGTTCAAATATTTTCAAACCGCTCCATAATTCTCGGCGTCACCTACGCGCAAACCAAAGCCGTCCATTTGGGCGGCTTTTTGCTTGACAAGTTCAAATTATTATCATATACTTCGTTTAGTTATTACTAAACGTTCTAAAATAAAGGAACACCAACGATGATCAAACTTCCCGAACTCAAACAGGATTTTACCGAAAGCCTCAGCCAGATCAGCCGCTTTTGGGGTTTCCCCAAAGGGATGGGCGCGATCTTTGGCGTATTGTATCTCTCCCCCGCTCCCCTCTCGCTGGATGAGATCGTCGAGCAGACCGGACTCACCAAAGGGGCGGTCAGCACTGAGGTGCGCACGCTGGCACGCATGGGGCTGGTGCATCGCTCATCCAAACTTGGCGACCGCAAGGATTACTACGAAGCCGAGACGGATTTTTACACATCCATCCGCTCGATCTTGAAGGAACGCCAGAACAGCGAGTTCGACCGCGCCATCCGTTCTGTGCAGGAAACGCTCACTCAACTTGAATCAGGGTCGGTGTCCGGCAGCGAAGCGGATGTGAAATTTGTCCGCGAACGGGTGAAGGCGCTTCAGGAATTCTTTAATGCCATCGACAGTCTCGCCAGCGCGGTCATCAAACTGGAAAGACTGGGTATTTCCAACGTCACGAAGATCTTACGAGTATTGAAATAAAAAAGGAGTCTGTATGAATTCCATCTTTAGTTTTTTGTTGCAAGTGACACTTACCATCGCAATGACGGCGCTGATCGCAAGTTACATCCGCCCGCACTTACGCAAGGTGCTAGTTGACCTATGTGGAACCGAGGAGCGCGCGCAATTCTGGACCGTGTTCTCGAATGTGCTGCTGATCGGCTTGCCCGGCATTCTCTCGCTCAGTTACCGACCCGAATCTGCGACGCTGGAGGAAATGTTCTTCGAGATCGCCGGACGGCTGAGCGGCACATTGGCGGGTTTTCTCTTCGCATTGATTTGCATTGGGATCACAGTTTCGTTCTTTGCGCTCGTCGCGCCGCGCGTACCGAAAGCCGAGGCAAAATGAAGATCGCAGTCACTGGCGCATTCTCTTATTCGGGCAAGTACATCACCAAACGACTATTGGAGCGTGGTGAGGATGTCATCACGCTCACAAACCATCCCAACCGTACCGACCCGTTCGGCGGACGAGTAAAAGCCTTCCCATTGGATTTTTCGAAGGAGGATGATCTCGTTCAATCTCTGCGCGGTGTGGAGGTATTGGTCAACACGTATTGGGTGCGGTTTGACAAAGGCAGCAACACCCAGCCGCAAGCGGTGGAAAACACGCGAGTGTTGGTAAACGCCGCCGTCCGCGCGGGGGTGAAGCGGATCGTACACATCAGCATCACCAACCCATCAGCGGATTCGCATCTGCCTTATTTTTGGGGGAAAGCCGCCAACGAAAAAACAGTGATCGATTCGGGGATGAGTTACGCCATTTTGCGTCCGACCGTGCTATTTGGCAAAGAAGATATTCTTATCAACAATATTGCCTGGCTTTTACGGCGCTTTCCACTCTTCGGCTTACCCGGCGACGGTTCCTACCGCCTCTCTCCGATATATGTGGATGACCTGGCAGAGATGGCAGTGGAAGCCGTTTACAAAAGTGACAGTTATGTCTGGGATGCAGTTGGACCGGATGAATTCACGTTCAAGGAAATGGTGGGGTTGATCGGCGAGACGGTCGGAAAGAAACGCTGGCTGATTCCCTTCCCGCCGAGGCTGGCGTTGTTCGCCGCTCAATTCTTGAGCCTGTTCGTACATGACGTCATGCTAACCCCTGAGGAAGTGGACGGCTTGATGGCAAACCTGCTCATCTCAAAAGAGCCGCCTCGCTGCAAGACCAGTTTGAGAGACTGGCTAATGGAACATCGCAAATCGGTTGGAATGAATTACGCTTCGGAACTGGCGAGACACTTCTAGTACCCAAACAATATGAAGATGTAGGGCACCCCCTCCAATTTTAAGTTGTTTGGGCGCTAGCCCAACGCTTCGATCGGCACAGTCCCATTACAACGCGGGCTGTCGATGCAACCGTAATATTTTTTCCCCGAGTTCGTACCATTGCGATGAATGCGCAAAACCATCATCTTGCCACAAACGGGACAGTTGGGAACCGTATCCATCGGGTTTCCAACACGAACAGAAGAAGTCTTGCCGACCTTCACCACCGCCAATTGAAAGAGCGCCACGATATCCGCCGGATCATATGCTTCCTGTGAAGGCACGTGCACAAGCGGAAGCCCGGCATCGGTAAACAGTTCTCCCATGAACTTATCCGCTTCGCGCACCCCGTCTTTTGCTATCGGCTTTACGATCTCCACCCCAAAAGACGGCATGTAAGTAACCGGGTCGCATAACAGAAAATCCACATGCTTGCGAAAGATCTTGTTGAAGAAATGCACATTCTCATTTGGGCGCAGGATGATGAACAGGTCACTCAAGGCAACCTTTGGGCAAATTACATACCGGTCTGCCATCATATCTGTCAACAAACGAAAAAGAGCCGCTTCCGTTCTGCTCAGGAAGGGCTCTTTTAGTCGATACGGCAGGCGATTGTTTTGCTCCTCAACCATTTTCTGATTATACGTCAGGATTGAATCCGCGTACAGAAATTCGCCTGATCCTTACGCGTCAATTTCGGGACCTCGGACTCGGACGCCAAATCAAAGATCGAATCTCACCGTGGGGAGCCGATCAAAATCGCGTCCAGCCAGGCGGCATAATCATAGTTGAAGAATAAATTCGAGTCGACCTCGAGCATAAAGCGGACTCGAACCCCGTCAAGATGACTGGGAATCGCTATTCGCCACTCGTGGGTTTTTCCATCCATGTAATCCCTGATCTCGCCCAAAAGAACGGCTTGCCCTATATCCTTCTCGAAATAGTACAGCCGGTATGTCACCCCATCCTTATCACTGATATCGCCCGGACCTATTTCTGTCGGGTTAAGATGCCCGACTTTGGCAACGAACTCATCTCCCCGGCGCAAAGCAAACGGGACATTGAAAACCCCGCGGGCGCGTGTGCCAGACGACATATACATTGCCAATGCGAGATCTTCCGTTGACGAATCTTCCAAATTGATCTTCGCTTGCCAGCCGACGAACGGTTCCCGTACCAGAAATACATATGTCCACGGAGATGTAATGTCTGTGTCGAGCCGCTGAAACTCCAGGGGTATCGGCTCTGAAGGCAGGGCGTTCGGCGTGGCATAATTCGTTTCTATATACTGATAGTAAGCAACATCTGGGTCGCTTGCCCGATTCACAAAGTCAAATAACACCACCGGCTCAGAGGTGGCGGTGAGAGTTGGAGATGGCGTATTTGTAGGAGGTTGGGTGCCGGTCGGTGTAACCGTATCCGATGGCGGGATGGAGGTAAAGGTTGCGCTGGGCGTTGGGGAAGAAATGGGCGCCTGTGTTTCTTCAGCAGGCGGTTTCAAGTATTGATACCCCAAAAAGCCTAAAACAAGCAAAATAATGCCCGTCCCACCGCCCGCCGCGGCAAGCAAAAACCAACGAGTGAAACTGCTGCCGCTCATGCTGCCTGATTTCACATGTTGAGCGGGCATTGGAATGTTCATCAGAACGCTCAAATTGTGTTGGGTAACCTGTACTCCCGCCTTGTCGCCGATCGCGCTCCGAATATCCAGCGCTTGCTTGAGGAAATTTTGCGCCTCCATTTTCGCGCCAAGGCACATCGAGCGGGTCCCCAATTGATGAAAAACCCAGCCTTCGAGTTTTTTGTCGGCAAGGGCACGCGCCGCCACACGCAACAGACTCAAAACATGCGACCAGCGCTGCCACTTTTTCTGCATAATGGAAATGCGCTCGAGAGCCTTTCCTAACGTCACCAGTTGGGACCATTGTTTTTTCTCTCCAAGCCGTTTGAGCAAATGAAACAACAGATCCGACGCCTGATCCACCAAAATATCCTGAGGACCGGTTTGCAGCCAGCCCGCGAAGTGTTCGACAAGCGCATCTTCCCAGCCCGTCAAATCCCACAGATTCGCCAATGAAGATGCCGCATCTGTGCTCATTCTCAGGTTTGTCCCCTGCTCTGCAATAAAACCTCGCGCCACCAGCGACTTCACTTCCGCATCGAAATTTGCAGCGGAGATCATCTTCAGCATGTGGTCGCGTGGCAGCCAAAAACCGCCTGCCACTGCCAGCAGACTAAAAATCTTTTTCTGCGTATCACTGGATTTTTGGATCGCCATCTCGACCGTCGGCGATTGGGTGCGGGTCGTTGTCAGCTTGTGAAAGGCTTGGGGAACGCTGAGTCCATCCTCCCGAATCATTGAAGCGGTTTGCAGAATCCGAAGCGGATGCGTTAAGAGCATCCTGCAAATCTGAACCCCGATCGGTTTTTCATCGTCAGTCAGGGGCCGCCCCAATTCACGCTGAAAAAGTTGTAGCGCATCGCCTTCCGGCAGACCATCCAGTGAAATCGCCAAGCCTTCTCCCCACAGCACACGGTCGGCAGAAGCAAAAAGGAAGGAGCTTTTCGGCATGACATCCAAAATATAAGAAACATCATCGCGACCCAGAGTGACATCGTCCAGAATGACCAGCGATCGAATGTCTTTCAACTTCGACCGGATTTCCCCATCGGTGGGTTTGATCTCAGGGTTGGCAATGAAGAACGAGTCGTGGATGGTTTGCAGCAGGTCGTCGCGCGCACTTTCACGCGCGTTCAGGTAGATAACCCCATCTTGAAAAATTTTTGAGTCATCCAAATGGGCAGACTTTCGCAACAGTGAAGTCTTGCCCATGCCGCTTTCGCCGAATATCGTCACAGGGTTTGAAGCCCGGATGGCATTTGCGATCGCGTCGATCTCAGGCACACGGTCCAGCAGGTCAGGAAAATTGCGCGGGCGTAAATTGACCGGACGTGTGCGCGGTTCTGCCGGTGTTGGAGGCGCAACGATGTTCACCACTCCACCATTCGGGTTGTTGACGACAATGTTATGGTCTCCAACAACAAGGTTCCCGCTGAAGTTCCCCTTTACGTTCAATTCGATGTTCCGTGGTACGGACATGGCAATATCCTCCAGGTATTCACGAATGGGCGGATAACAATTTGTTGAGCAATTCCTCTTCTTCTGTATTGTTTGATAACACCCCATCCAGCCATGCGGCACGCAATTCCGTCAGGATTTCCGAGTAACGCGGACCAGGCGGCAAGCCCCTTGCCTTCAAGTCTTCGCCATTCGTACGCGGTTTGACATGCCGCCAAAGCGAGATGTAATCGAGAAGCGCTTTTTCACGCGAGACAAGATACACGGCGTAAATGGAAAGCAGCGGCAACTTTTCCAAAGCATAGGTCCACTCGCTTGGTTTCATGCCGACCAAATACGGCAACCCGCGCTTCAACTGCGCCGCCGCCCACACAGACAAGGTTAACTCGTTCGTAAAATCCAAACGGTTAGACAACAGGATCACGTCCTCTTCAGACAAATCCATGAACCAGAGCATATACCCCATCGTACGCCGATCCGCCGGGATGTCGAGGCGAATGTCCATTTCAAGGAAATCAGAATAGGTCTGGTTAAATTCGGGCATCTTTGGATGGATCGCGCTCATCACCCCAAAACTGGCTATACGCAGCGCCATAACAGCAGCCTGTTCTTCATCCAAAATCAAATCTAGTTCGTGACGCAAACGTTCACCACTTAAAGAGCTCAGAATTTTCAAAGCATCGGGGTTGATCAAGTGTTGAGTTTCGGCATCCATCGCAAAACCATAACGCCCCTCATAACGGATGGCACGGAAGATGCGAGTCGGGTCGTCCACAAAAGAAAGCGGATGAAGAATCCGGATCGTTCCCCGCTCGAGGTCGGATCGTCCATCCATTGGGTCAAGGAGTACGCCCAAGCCTTCCCCATCCAGGCGGAGTGCCATGGCGTTGACGGTAAAATCGCGGCGGCGCAAGTCATCGTCAATGGTGGATGGTGTGACAGTCGGCAGCGCGCCAGGCTTTTCGTACATCTCCCTGCGAGCGGTGATCAGGTCAATGGTGCCGGGTATCAGATTCCAGTCATCAGGCAAATGCCATATAGCAGTATGAAATTTGAAGTGTGGGGTTAACTTTCCGCCGTACATTTCGACAAGTTTTCTGCCGAGTTTGATCGCATCGCCCTCGACGACAAAATCGAAATCGTTCACCGGCTGACCGAGCAAAAGGTCGCGGACAAATCCGCCGACGAGGTAGCAGGGCATCTTCAAAGACGACGCCTGGTCGGCAATGTTCGAGAGTAGATTCAACCTTTCGGACGGGAGCAGTTTCGGGTCCCGCATGAGGCGAAGCACTTCATCCTTTTGCATAAATTCAATTTTACCCTTATAATGTTGCGCATGTTAATGAACCCGAACCCGTCCCCTCGAATGTGCAAATCCTCCAGGTCTGGCTAGGTTCGCTTACTTGCGCCCAAACGGCTCCCAGACTTGGCGAGCCGTTTTTTATTGGATGATAAAAAATGAGCGATTTGACGATCAAAGAATTGACAGAACAAATGCATGCGCTAGTGAAGTCGAAAGGCTGGTACAAGGCAGACAGCAAGCGCCCGCAGACTCCACGCAATTTGGCAGTCTCGCTTTCCATTGAAGCGGCTGAGATTTTGGAACACTTTCAATTCACGGATGAGATTCAAGACCGCGAAGAGTTGGGTAGCGAGTTAGCTGATGTGATGCTGTATCTTTTACAGCTCGCTTCGGTTTCAGGAATTGACCTGGAAGAAGCGGTCTTGAAGAAAATCGAGAAAAACAAAACGAGAACATGGGATGTGAAGTAGTTGAAAGTTACAGGTTACAAGTTGAAGGTTAAGACCTGCAACTTGTAACCTGTAACCCAAAGTGAGGTCTTATGAACATAACCGTTTTTGGCGGCGCACAACCGAAACAAGGCTCTCCGGCGTATGAAGAAGCGCAATTGCTTGGATCACTTCTCGCCCAGCGCGGACACGCCGTGATCACCGGCGGCTACTACGGCACGATGGAAGCTGTTTCGCGCGGGGCGCACGAAGCAGGCGGACATGTCATTGGTGTGACATGCAGCGACATTGAAGACTGGCGCGGTTCGCGAGCAAATGCCTTCGTAAAAGAAGAACGCAAGAAGAAAACGCTTTCTGACCGCCTCATGGCATTGATCGAAGGCTGTGACGCAGCCATTGCCCTGCCCGGAGGTCCCGGCACGCTGACCGAAATTACGTTGATGTGGAATTTGATGATCATCGAATCCACGCCGCGAAAACCCCTCATTCTAGTCGGGCAAGGCTGGGATTTTATATTCGACAATTATTTTATAGAATTTGAAAGTTACATGACTCCTGAAAACAGAGACTTGTTATACTTTGCCGAAGATGTGAAAGACGCAGTTAAAACGTTAGAAAGTTGAAGGTTGTAGGTTCAAAACCTTTGACCTTCAACATGCACCCTGTAAACCGAAGAGGACAAAATGGCAGAAGACAAATTACCCACCCGAGCAGAAGACTTTTCCGAATGGTACAACCAGTTGGTTGTGCGCTCCGACATGGCTGATTACGCCCCCGTGCGCGGATGCATGGTGGTCAAGCCGTATGGCTGGGCGCTTTGGGAAAATATCTGTTCGTGGCTGGATACGGAATTCAAGAAAACCGGTCATGTTAACGCGGCGTTCCCCACGCTTATCCCCATGTCGTTCTTTGAAAAAGAGAAAGAGCACGTGGAAGGCTTTGCGCCGGAACTCGCAGTCGTCACTCACGGCGGCGGCTCGGAATTGGAAGAAAAACTCGCCGTGCGCCCCACCTCGGAGACCATCATCGGTCACATGTACTCCAAATGGGTCAAATCATGGCGCGATTTGCCGCTGTTGATCGTGCAGTGGGGTTCGGTGATGCGCTGGGAATTGCGCACCAAACTCTTCCTGCGCACTGCCGAGTTCTACTGGCATGAAGGTCACACCGCACATGTCAGCGAAGAAGAAGCCAAAGAGGAAATGTACCGCATCCTCGACATCTACGAACGCTTCTGCCTCGAAGAAGCCGCCATCCCCGTGCTCAAAGGCACCAAGTCTGAAACCGAGCGTTTTGCTGGTGCGCAGATCACCACATCCATTGAAGCGATGATGTGGGATAAACGCGCTTTGCAGTCGGGCACATCCCATTATTTTGGCGATAACTTCGCCAAGGCGTTCGAGATCCAATTCTTGAACAAAGACAACAAACTGACCTACGCGCAAACCACCTCGTGGGCGATATCGTCCCGCATCATCGGCGCGATGATCATGGTACATGGCGATGACAACGGACTCGTCCTGCCGCCCCGCCTCGCTCCGATTCAGGTTGTGGTGGTACCGATCTTCAAGAACGACGCCGAAAAAGAAAAAGTGATGGAAGTTGCCGACCGTCTCTTCTCGGAACTCAAGGCTGCAGGCGTGCGCGTGAAGTTTGACGACCGCGACAATGTTTCCAGCGGCTTCAAGTTCAACGACTGGGAAATGCGCGGCGTACCCGTCCGCGTAGAGATCGGTCCCAAGGATGTGGAAAAAGGAACTGTCGCCCTCGCTCGCCGCGACAAGCCTGGCAAGGAAGGCAAGACCTTCGTTTCACAAGAAGGCTTGGCAGAAACCGTCCAGAACCTGCTGACCGACGTGCAGGCATCCCTGCTCAAACGCGCCACCGAATATCGCGATGCGAACATCCACAACGTGGAAAACTACGAAGACCTAAAAAAGGTTGTGCAGGATGGTTGGGCGCTCTCTTACTGGTGCGAATCAACCGAGTGCGAGAAGAAGGTCAAGGAGGAGGCAAAAGCCACCACCCGCAACATCCCCTTCAACCAACCTGAGGGAGAAGGTAAGTGCGTGGTCTGCGGCAAGCCCAGCAAGCGAAAAGTGTATTTCGCGAAAGCGTATTAATATTTGTAGGGGCGCAATATATTGCGCCCCTACTCCAACCCATGCCCGCCATCGACCTGTCTCGCCTCCGCAAACAAGCCACCCGCCTCGCAGACTTTTTCTTTCTGCCAGACGAGTTCATGAAGCATTTGCGCGAGATGTTGGAGTTCTACGTCAATTACACGCTCCGCACGGTCGAGAATGTCGCACCGGGCTCGAACCTGAAAACCTACCGCACGCCCCCCGCTGTCTTAACTCAAATTCAAAACGAACTGCGCACCAAAGCTGAAACCAATCCCCACTTCGCACTCGACCTCGCCGACCTGCTTTGGGATGAAGGCGCTCTCGAAACACGTTTGCTGGCCGCCTATTTGCTTGGTCGCATTCCACCCCAAGAAGAACGCCTGCTGCCCCGCATCACCGCATGGACTCAACAGATCCGCGACCCGGAAGTGCGCGTGGCGTTACTCACTACGAGCCTCACCCGCATGCGCAAGGAAACGCCGAATCAATTCCTAGCGCTCGTGCGCGAATACTTGCACCCTGAACGAACCCGCACCTGGTCAAACGGCGTTCAAGCGCTCATCCCCATGATCGCGGACTCAGACTTTGAAAACCTGCCCGCCATCTTCGACCTCGTAGAACCCATCATTGAAGCGGCGCCATCCACCCTGCAATACGATCTCACCGACCTCATCGTCACACTCTACCGCGCCTCCGCCAGCGAAACCATTTTCATGCTCAAGCACATTCTCAGCACCACCGAGAATCAAATGACCGCAGTGACCATGCGGCGCATCTCACCAGACTTTCCGCCGCCATTGCAAAAAGAACTGCGCGACCTGCTCCGCCCGCAGCCACTCGCCCTCATCAAACCTCCCGAACCCGAAGATTTCATCGACGAGAGCGCACTGCCCGAAGAAAAAGTCAAACCTGCCCGCAAGCCGAGAAAAAAGAAAATGGACAATTCCCGCATCATCTACCTGCACGGCTCCGACAGCAACAGCCAAAGCGGCAAAGCCCGTCAGTTCGCCGAAAAATTCCCCGGCATGGTCACCCCCGATTTCACCGGCGAGTTCGACGAGCGCATGGCACAACTCAAAAAGATCATCGGGCGCAAGAAAAACTGGACAATTATCGGCTCGTCTCTGGGCGGATTAATGGGGACTGTCTTCACCTGCAAAAAACCGACTCACGTCCGCAAGCTGATTCTGCTTGCGCCAGCCTTGCTCAAAGACCCCTTCGGCTCTTATCTGGACCTTGAGCCTGTCTCTGTTCCCACAACCGTTATCCACGGGACAGCGGATGACGTCGTTCCGCTCGACGAGGCGCGCGAATACGCCGAGAAACTCTTCACCGACTTGAAATACATCGTCGTGGACGATGGGCATCGTTTGCAAGAAGCGTTCAAAGAATTAGATTGGGAAGAAATTCTTGGAGACGATGAACCGGAGTCCAAAGTCTCCTGACTTTGGACTTTTTCTTTTCATAAGTTCACTCGAACGTCGGGAGGCGTTCGAACCCAAAAGAGGACACGATGAAACAACACATCTATTGGCACACCACCGTCCAAATGCACGACGATTCCAACCTTGCGCCCATCCCTGCCAAAGCAGATGTGGCGATCATTGGCGGCGGGTACACCGGCTTGAGCGCCGCGCGAACGTTGGCAAAGCAAGGCGTGAGCGTGGTGGTACTCGAAACCGAGACGATGGGTTGGGGTGCAAGTTCACGCAATGGCGGCATGACGTTGACCGGCTTAAAGCCCGCCATGCAAACGGTCATCAAAAACTACGGGCGGGAGTTGGCGAAGGAATTATTTCAGTGCTCGTTGGATTCGGTGAGTCTCGTTGAGCAGATCGTCAAAGAAGAAAACATCGACTGCGGTTTTTCGCGGACAGGTCACCTGCTGACGGCGAACAAGCCAAAACACTACGACGCCTTGCAAGGCGAAGTGGACTTCATGGCGAAAGAGTTCAACCACAATGTGAGGCTCGTCTCGCCGAAGGATTTACGCAGCGAGATCGGCACGGATGTGTATCACGGCGCGCTGGTGGATGAGGCCAGCGGCGGGTTGAACCCGGCTCAATATGTGGCGGGGTTGGCGGGTGCGGCAGATAGGGCGGGGGCAACGCTCTGCGCGCGAGCGCGTGTCAACAAGATTGGGCGGAGGGAGAAGCGGTTCTTTATCCAAACAGAAAGAGGGAGTTTGGAAGCAGAGTCTGTTTTGGTGGCGACATCCGGTTATACAGGTGGTGTCACAAAGAAATTGCAAAAGAAAATTATCCCAATCGGGTCGTTCATTATTGCGACCGAAAGACTCTCGGATGAATTGGTGCATGAACTTAGCCCGAAGAACAGAATGATCTTTGATTACAAGCATTTCTTGAATTATTTTCGGTTGTGGGAAAACCGCATGATCTTCGGCGGGCGGGCGGCGTTCTTCCCAGAAAATGAAAACACGGTGGCACAAAGTGGCGAGATCTTGCAACGCGAAATGATGCAGGTGTATCCACAATTGAAAGATATAAAAGTGGAATATGTGTGGGGCGGCACGCTTGATTTTGCATTTGACCAAATGACGCATGTGGGTGAAGAGGAAGGAGTTTTGTATTCTCTGGGCTATGCCGGGCACGGCGTGGCGATGGCAACGTATTTAGGAGATGCGGTTGCAAAAGCGGTGTTGAAAGGCAACCTCAAAGAGCATCCGTTTGCAAAGTTCGGTTTTCCCTCTGCTCCGCTGGGACTGTATAACGGCAGCCCGTGGTTTCTGCCGTTTGTAGGTTTGTATTACAAGATTTTGGATTATGTGGAGTAACAAAAAGGGATTAAAATAGTCCAATATTTTTCAACTCAGGAGGCAGGCATGGCGAAGAAAAAGGAAATGGAAGGCGAAGTCTATTATCCATCTGAGCAGGTTGTGATGCAGGCGCGCTTGAAAGATTGGGACGCGCTGGCAGAGAAAGCCGAAAAAGACCTGGAAGGTTTCTGGGCTGATGAAGCCTCTGAATTGGAATGGTACAAAAAGTGGGACAAGGTATTGGACGACTCGAAAGCGCCGTTCTATAAATGGTTCGTAGGCGCGCGCACAAACATCGTGCATAATGCGATTGACCGTCACCTCAAGACACATCGTAAAAATCAATTGGCGCTGATCTGGGAATCGGAGGATGGCAAATCGGAGCGTACCTTTTCATACTTTGCCATGAACCGCGAAGTATCCCGCATGGCAAACATCATCAAAGCCATGGGCATCACCAAAGGCGACCGCGTCACCATTTACATGGGACGCGTGCCGGAGATCGTCTTTGCCATGCTGGCATGCGCCAAGATCGGCGCGATCCATTCGGTGGTGTTCGGCGGCTTCTCGGTTGACTCTTTGCAGGGGCGCATCGAAGACAGCAAATCGAAACTGGTCATCACCTGTGACGGGTCGTACCAAAACGGGAAAGTGGTGGAACTCAAATCGATTGTAGACGAGTCGCTTAAGAAGTGTCCCACCGTGGAAAACGTGATTGTGGTCAAACGTGTCGGCAATGGCGTGACGATGGAAGCCGGGCGCGATCACTGGTATCACGACCTGTGCGTGCTTCCCATCGCAAACGGAAAATGCCCCACCGAAGAAATGGATGCGGAAGATCCGCTCTTCATTCTTTATACCTCCGGCTCCACTGGCAAGCCCAAGGCGATTTTGCACACGCACGGCGGGTATATGGTTGGAACGTATTCAACTTTGAAGTACGCCTTCGATGTCAATGACATGGATCGCTGGTGGTGTACGGCTGACCCCGGCTGGATCACGGGTCATTCCTACCTCGTGTATGGTCCCATGATCGCGGGGGTGACCTCCATGCTGTTTGAAGGCGGACCCGCCTTCCCCTATCCCAACCGCTGGTGGCAAGTCATTGAACGCTATGGCATCACCATCTTTTACACCGCGCCCACCGCCATTCGTGGACTGATGCGCTTTGGCGAATCGTGGCCCAACAAGCATGACCTGTCATCTCTGCGCTTGCTTGGCTCCGTGGGGGAACCCATCAACCCTGAGGCATGGAAGTGGTATCACCGTGTGATCGGCAAGGAGAAATGCCCCATCATCGATACGTGGTGGCAAACGGAGACCGGCGCGTTTCAAATTACGCCGACACCTGTTGTGCCTCTCAAACCGGGTTCTGGCACCCGACCTTTCTTCGGTCAAAAGGCTGAGATCGTGGACGAACAAGGCAATCCCGTCCCAGATAATACGGAAGGGTACCTCACTTTGCT
This sequence comes from Anaerolineales bacterium UBA2395, assembly GCA_002343775.1. Classification (GTDB taxonomy): domain Bacteria; phylum Chloroflexota; class Anaerolineae; order Anaerolineales; family Villigracilaceae; genus Villigracilis. Next base: position 66,656 of record DDSH01000020.1, on the reverse strand, counting down.
CCGACCCTGGCCCTCCATGCTGCGCACCATTTACGGCGATGATGAGCGCTATGTAAATCAGTATTGGAGCAAGTATCCGGGCCGCTATACCACGGGCGACTCTGCTAAGCGTGATACTGACGGTTACTACTGGATCATCGGGCGTGTGGATGATGTCATCAAAGTCTCTGGGCATCGGCTTGGAACGGCAGAGGTTGAGTCAGCGTTGGTCAGTCATCCGGCAGTGGCGGAAGCCGCAGCGATCGGTCTTCCACATGAAGTCAAGGGACAGGCGATCTACACGTTTGTATTACTGCGTGCCGGGTTCGCGCCTTCGCCTGAGTTGGCAGAGGAATTACGACAACATGTTGCGACTCATATGGGTCCCATCGCCCGCCCGGACGATGTCAAATTTGTGGATAAACTTCCCAAGACCCGTTCCGGCAAGATCATGCGACGCGTGCTGAAGGCGCGCGCGCAGGGGCTGCCCGAGGGAGATATCAGCACACTGGAAGAGTAAAAACTTCCGGCGCATTTGAAGCGCAGAAAGACAGCCATTCGGTTTCGGATGGCTGTCTTGTGTATCAAAACATAAATGCAAGGCACGGTTTTATTTTTTTGGAATATAATCCGCCGCTAGCTTGACCAAATCATCGAGAAATCTGGAGAAAAGAGAATGAAGAAATTTTTGGGTAATGAAATCTTTTTAGGGGCAATGATCGCGATCCTCAGTGTATTCACTGCCGGGGTGAGTTATCTTGGCGCAATCTCAGATTCCAAACAAAATGAATTTGAGATCCAGGGAATGAAAGACCTGAACGATGGCAACGCCGAATACCTGCGCGCGAACCAGGACATCACGCAAGATTACAACTATTTCGACAATTGGTATATTAATGACGGTACTGACCGCCAGGATATTGCCGACTACTATCAGGAAAACTTCTCTGAAGCGCTGATCGCCGCTTTTGAAAGTGAAGAAGGCGTGTGGAGCGATGAATACTACGATGCCATGTACACCGATGCCTATGTGTACTGGGATAGTTCCGACGCCAACTTTGAGACCGCCTCACAATACGATGAACGCGGCGACCAGCTCCAGTTGGTCATGCTCATCATGGCGCTCGGACTGGCGTTCACCGCCTGGGCGTCATTGCTCGGCGCAGAAAGCAACATGCGAACTCTCTTCGCTTTGTTCGGTATAATCGCGTTGGTGGTGGGATTGGTGGTGTATTTTCTGCTCGTTCCCGTTGTTGGATAAACCATCCCTGTACAGCGCACCTTTCACGAGGTGCGCTGTTTATTTTTAACGGAAAACTGTTTGCGTGAGTCTTCCCTCCACGATCATAACGATCCGCTCACGCAAACCGGAAGCATCGTTGAATTGGATCTTATACTGCCCCGATGGGAGGCTTCCCAACACGGCATCTTCTTCGTTGTGCTCGAAGCCCCGCGTATACGATGTTAGATAATATGTGAAAGCCACATTTCCGTTCATCAGGCGCGAGATAACCAGTGGGCGCTCATAATTCCGTTCTGCGTCCATCTTCAAGGTGATGGATAAAGTGCCTGACCCGGGTTGCGGGACAAGCCACAATTCTGGGTTTTGCGTGGAGAAATAATCTGCGTATTCGCTTCCCCTGCGGACCTCAAAGTGGAGATGACTGCCAGTCGCCCCGCCCGTCGCTCCAACTTCCCCGATCACGTCCCCTGCCCTGACCGGTTCTCCCGCGTCCACAAAAATATTCGATAGGTGCGCGTACAGAGTGTAGAACTCGTCCGCGTGACGGATGATGACCACATTGCCGTAAAAATTCGCCCACGGGCTGAATTTGATGGACTTGTCCGAATCCGCGAAGACCACTTCCCCACTTCCCGCCGCATAGACGGGAGTCCCAAACGCATTTTGGAATTCCACGCCATGATGCGGGTCGCGTTTGCCATTCTGAGTGGTGGCATAGAGATAGGTTAAGTCCACGCTGTCAGACCCCGGCGGCAGGATGGGACGCTGGAAGAGAAAATTCCAATCCACGATGCAATAATCCACCGCAAGCGGGTCACAGGGAATGGATGTGGGCGGAAGCACGGTTGCAGTTGGAGGTACGGTTGTTGGGATAGCCGTATTCGTCTCTGTTGCGGGAATTTGCGTCTGGGTCGGCTCAACTGCTTGCGCAGTTGGAACCGTCTCCGTTGGCAGGTTGCAGGAAGCGAGCAGAAACAGCAACCCGACAGATAAAACTATCCGTTTCATTGGAGTGGAATTGCTTTGCTGAGGTCGCAATGGCGGTTTTATATCCCGCCGCGCTCTTTCATCACAGAACGGATCTCGGATTCGAGTGCGTCGGCTTCTTTTTCCAGTTCGGCAAGTTCTGCAAGCATTTTTTCGCCAGCGGATTTATCCTCCAGCGAGTTGATGTTGATGCGAACGTTGTACCCTGCGGCAGTAAGGGCGGCGCGTGCCATGGCGAAACCGGACATCGAGTCACTGACGGCGCTGACAATACCGCGTTTGGCGCATTTGATCGCAAGCTCCATCACCTTGACCGCGTCTTCGGCGACATGCAGCGGGATGTGCGCCGCGTTGAGTGTGGATTGCACGATGGCGGCTTCACGCACTTTTTTCTGTTCATCTGTATCTTTGGGCAGGCGGAAAGCGCCCATCACGGCTTCGAAGGCAGAGGCGTCATCGTCCACGGCTTGAGTGAGTTCCTGGCGAAGATTCTCAGCGACGACCCGAATGGCTTGCATTTCGGCTTCCACGTCGGCGTATTTCTTTTTGCCGATGGTGACGCCCGCCACCATCGCGACGAGTCCCGCGCCCATGGCTCCGGCGAATGCGCCGGCTGAGCCGCCCCCGGGAGTCGGCGTCGGCGAGGCTAACTCTTCGAGGAAAGAGGGACAGGCTTTGGCGGAGTCAGAAGCGGCGGAGGGACTAGTGAAAAGTCTGGATTCAAGGATCTGTTCTTTGTCGAACTGATCCAATTGGGTGTACCAGACCGCGGCATCGGTCAACGCTTCCTGCGGGATCAAGCCGACCAGTTCGCTGTGATGGATCCCCACGCCGTAACGCTGCGCTTCACGGCGGATGAATTCGACCACGCGCGCGATGGGTGTTTCGCGGAAGTTGGTCAGGTTCATGGAGACTTGCGCACGACCATCCACGAGCAAACCCAACCCCTTGACATAGCGCAAGCCGCCCGACGACTGGCGCACGGCTTTGGCGATCTTCTTGGCGATGTCCACATCGTCGGTGGTGAGGTAGACGTTGAAGGCGATCAGTGGCGCGCGCGCGCCGATGACCGTGGCGCCTGCCTTGGGAAGTTTGGCGGGACCGAAGTCGGGCTGGCGGGCGGGGTTGGTTTCGATCTCGGCTTTCAGCCCTTCGTATTGTCCCTTGCGGATATTCTCCAGGTTGGTTCGTTCGGGACGGGTTGCCGCCGCTTCGTACAAATAGACCGGGATGCTGAGTTCGCTTCCGATACGTTGACCCAGTCTTTGGGCAATGGCAATACACTCTTCCATGCTTGCACCGCTGAGCGGGACAAAGGGAACGACATCCGTTGCGCCGATGCGTGGATGCGCACCTGTATGCTGGTCGAGGTCGATCAATTCGGCAGCGGTCTTGATGGCGCGGAAGGCGGCTTCTTCTACTCCGGCGGGCGACCCGGCAAAGGTCAGCACGGTGCGGTTGTGGTCGAGGTCGGAGGAGCGGTCGAGCAGTTTGACTTCGCTCACTGATTGAATGGCGGCAATGATCTGGTCGATGATCTCGGGCCGGCGCGCTTCGGAAAAGTTGGGGATACATTCGATGAGTTGATTGGTCATGGGTTCTCGTATGGTTGGTGGATTGGCAATTAAGTCAGTGCAATTATAAAATGAATTACCGGAATGCCTATTGTAGATTTCTCAAAAAGATAAGATAGAATTGAACCGTATCGTTTTTCGGCATTAGAAGGGAATCGCATGCTACAACAAGTCAAAACCAAACGAAACATTACCCTCCCTTTTATCTTTTTGATTCTGTTTTATTTCGTGAATAATGGTTTCGCGATGGTCTATTTCCTTAATGGCAGGGGAATTTCTTCAGCATCCAGTTTTCTGCATACGTTCATCCTGATCTGGCTGCTTGGGTGGTGGTTGCGGGAAGACAACCCAAACCACGCAAAGGAAGACGGTTACAATTTCTCCTGCGGGGTCTACATCGGGTGGACTCTCACCACTGTTTTCTATTTATTCAGGACACGGGGAATAAAAGCATTTATCAGTTTGACAAAGTTCCTTATCGTTTATGCGGTAACCTTGTCGATCGGCTTTGTATTTGCGATTTTCACCTTGCTCCTATAGCCAAAAATCATCAGACAGGATCATGCCCCAAAGGCACGAATTTTCTCAACTCGTGCCTTTGGGTTTCAAATGTCGACGCTTCTTTTATGGGATTTTTTCCAATTTGAAGTTATCGAAGGCGACTTCGGCAGAGTTGGGAGTCTCATCACTCCAAACAAAGAGACCGACATAACCGCTGGTGAAGGTGGAATCCTGGGCGCTGGCGAGCATCTCGCCGTTGAGGTAGAGGGCGAGCGTCCCGTTCCCGCAATCTGCCCCAATGGTGACGGATTGACCCGCGCCGGGGATGGATGCGCTGGTTCCCTCAGCAAGGTAGACGTTATCCTGCCCGACGATGGATTTGCCGATGGCGTAGTATCCGCTGGCATCCACGCCGAGGAAGTAAAAGTCCTGTGAGATTTGTTCGTGGCAGATCACGCCGAACATGCTGCCGTCGCTGCTGCTGCTGTTCTGCGCATCCACTTCCACACGGACGTCGGTGTAGTCCGTCAGATTGGGACCCGACCAGGAGATGTAATAGGAGTCGAAGACTTTGAACAACAGGGTGCCGGACGAATATTCGATGGAACTGAATTCGTCGGTGCCTGTGCCCCAGCCGCTGGCGGGGCTGGAGAAATCGTCCCTGAGCAGGGAGATCTGGAAGGGGGGAAGCGTGGGCAGCGGAGAGGAAGCGGGGTTGGTAAGGGTCGAGCAGGCGAGCGAAATTCCAAGGGTCAAGAGGATGACAAACGGTAAAAACGTCTTTTTCTTCATTTCTGCTCCTTTGTTCGTGCGTTCGCTGGGTAAATTTCGATGGCCCTTATTATACAATCGATGCAGGCATCGTCAGGATACCCTTTGGTCATGGGGAGCGACGCCAAAAGGGAAAATCCCGGTGAATCATTCGCGGGCTGACGTGATACAATTCGTGTATTGCATGAGCGCAGGCGGGAATTCCGCACCTGGATGTTCGAGAGCTCCACAGTCATGCAATATCGTTCCAACTGTTCCGTGCCTGTCAGCGGACAGAACAAATTTTTGGTAATGTGAAGCGGTTCGACCGGCACATTGCGCACATTCAGGAGAATCATGGAATACAAATTGTACGTTGGTAACCTCGCCTATTCGGTCACGGAAGAGGAATTGCAAGCCCTCTTTGCACAGGCGGGCGCGGTCAAGTCGGTGGCGCTGATCAAGGACAAGTTTACCGGTCAGTCCAAGGGCTTTGCCTTTGTCGAAATGGAAACCCAGCAGGATATGGACAACGCCATCAACATGTTCAGCGGCAAGGATTTCAAAGATCGCCCGCTGACGGTGAACGTTGCCCGCCCGCGCGAAGAACGCGGCGGGTTCGGCGGCAATCGCGGCGGCGGTGGTGGCAACCGCTTCAATGACCGCAACCGCAAACCCCGCAGCGGCAGCGGCGGTGGCGGCAAGCAGCGCTGGTAGTTTCTTTCTCAATCAAAATCTCCCGTCTTCGGATGGGAGATTTTTTGTTAGCCTCCACCCCTACCCCTCTCCTATAGGAGCGGGGTGATTCATTCTGTATAATCGCGATATGAGGCAGATTGAATTACTCAAAATAATTTTAGACAAGGAGAATCAATATGTTACAAAGTCGAGGAAATGTACTGGGGGTGATCATGTTCGTCATCGGAGGCGTGATCGCCGGAATTGGCGGACTGGTCTTCAAACTAGGCGACGCACCGATCATGATCATGGTGGGCGTGGCGCTCTTCCTAATGGATATGGTCATCCGCCTGCGCGTACGAACGCAGCCCGGCTGGCTGATGTCGAAGCAAATGGGCGGCTACTTCTTCTTCATCCCGGTCTGGTTGCTGGGTCTGTTCGTCATCGCGATCAACATCATCAACGGATTGGGGCTGCTTTCCTGAAATTTCCGATTTCAGGTCTTGTCAAACGGTTGCATACATGGGATGAAGAAAACCTTTCTTGTTTTCGCTCTTTTCATAATCCTCCTCTCCGCCTGCGCAACACCGACGGAACCTGACCCCATCGCAACAGCCGCCCACCCAAGCCCTGCATCCACCCCCACACCGGAAAATACCCAAACGCCTCCAGCCAATTCCCCGCAACCCACACTCAGCCCGCCAGCCTTGCGAGAGATTCCAGCCCTGTACCCGCCGATGGTCTCCCTGCCCTTCGAGGGGTGTCCCTTCGCCGGGAGCACGGAGATCGAAACCCTTATCGGTACTCTCGAACGATCTCCCGCCAGTCAGGTCACTTTCCTGCCGCCATATTACGAACACCGCGCCAGCATCCGCTGTGAGGCGCGTTCGCAAACCAACCGGCTTTTCCTTGACCTGTGGTTTGCACCGGACGCAGAATCTGCGCAACGCGACTTCGACGAGGTCCAAACCCTGACGGAGGACGAAGCGCTTCCGGTCACAGGCTTGGGCGAAGCCGCCTTTTGGTGGCAGCGTGGATTAAGGCTGGAGGTCATCTCCGGTGATACGCGCCTGACGCTCGCCCTTGCCGATTCCATGCCAGACGCCGCGCATCAGACCGCCCTGTTGGCGGCGCACACCATGAACATGATCCAACCCGCAAGCGGACTCTCCCAACCCGAGCCGATCCGCCTGCCCATTGGCGCGCCGGAACCGAAATCCGTCCACGTGCGCGACCTTGCCCCCCAAGGTGAATTTTTCAATGCGTGCAGCCTGCTGACAGAAGAGGATTACGAAACCGCCTTCGGCGCATTGGAATATCCGCTCGTCAGCGGCGGAGGCATCGGCGAATTGGAAGCGTACGAAACCTACGACTGTGTGACCAATCCACTCGAGCCCGGCGGCTGGATGTATCTCAGCATTGTCTTCGGTAACACCCCCGGCGACATGATCTTTAACTACAAACGCGGCGCGGTCGTGTACCCTGCCAACGCCACCCGCATGGATAATCTCGGCGACGAAGCCTGGTATTGGTACAGCCCCGACGGCACGAACCTGAATCTCAGTGTGCTGCGCGGGAATGTCAATCTGGTACTGAACGTGTTGATGCAGGATGGGTACGAGAACCGCGGCAAACTCCGTTCGCTGGCGCGGCTGATGCTCGACCGTCTCTTCGAGCAAAGCAACTGATTCCTGAAATCTTTCAAGGAGTTCACTCATGGATCGGGTCGTGGTAAAAACCCCAAGGTTGGTCTTGAAGCGTTTCAGCATCCGCGATGCGGCGGGCTTCTTCGAGTTGAACTCCGATCCCGAAGTCCTGCGCTTCAGCGGGGACCTTCCCTTCGCTTCCATAAAAGAAGCGCGGACGTTCATCCGCGCCTACAGACAATACGACTTGTATGGCTTTGGCAGGTGGTCGGTCTACCTCTTGGATACGAACGAGTATCTCGGCTTTTGCGGGTTGAACTTTTCCACTGCCAAACAGGAAGCAGACCTGGGGTTTCGCCTGATGCGCCGCGTTTGGGGGCAGGGTTTCGCCACTGAAGCCGGGTTTGCCTGCCTGCGAATCGGATTCTCGAAATACGGGCTGGAAAAGATCGTCGGGCGCGCCATGCCCGAGAACGCCGCCTCACTGCGCGTGCTGCAGAAACTTGGCATGACCTACGAAAAGGAATTCGACGAAGATGGCATACGCTGGGTGCAGATGTCTATTCGCCGCGACGAGTTCGGAAATTTTTACGAATAACTATTCCAGATAGGTGCTCTTCAATGCTTCCACATTGGCGTGGGTCAACCCCAGCCCATCGCTGACGTAGGTCTCGAACGAGCCGTATTCTCTTTCGATCGTCTTGAACGCGGTCGAGAGGTATTCCGGGTGCGCGCGCATGAAACCGCGCACACCGTCTGCGAATTGTTTTCCTTTGACCAGTTGCGCGAACATCAAATTCCACTTGTACGCACCAAGCAGATATTTGTCGGTCAGCACATAATCTTGCAGGATGGTATCCCACGGCACGCCGAGCATTGTGAGCAGGATCGCCGCGCCAAATCCGGTGCGGTCTTTGCCTGCCGCACAGTGGAAAAGAAGCGGACGTCCGTTGGACGACAACACTTCATGTACGAACTTACGAAATTCGGGTGTGAACTGCGCGACAAATTCGACGTTGGTCTCGTTCATATATTTGACCGGGTCGTACTTGCGCATGTCCTTGACCATGTCCTCACGCGCTTCATGCCAGACCCGTGTGCTGGCATCCCAAATTGGAATTTCGACATACCGGAAGGTATCAGGCAGCCGATCAGGCCGCTGCTGCTTCTCCGGCTCCGAGCGAAAGTCAATGACACGCTCCACTCCCAACATTCGCATCCGTCTGTGGTCGGCATCGGTCAACTTATGCAGACTATCCGAACGGAACAGCCTTCCCCAACAGACCGTTCTGCCGTCTGCGGTTTCGTATCCACCCAGATCGCGGAAATTCTTCAACCCATCAAAGCGGATGTGACGGGCGTTTGCTCCATTATTTTTTCGAAGGGCAATACCTTCGATCACTCGTTCAACCATTCAAAGTCTCCTGTCATGAAAAATATTGCATGAAAGTATATTCCCATTTGATGAAAATGGATTAACAATCGGTTATCCGTTCAAGTAAAATGGACATCCGATACATGTAACAGGATTGACTGTTCATTTTAGAGGAGATGCAACCATGTTCGAGGAAACCAAACGCCTTGAAGAACTACGCCAGAAGATCGAAACAATCGAGAATGAATCCGGCAGCCTTTCGGATTATCTCGACCGCGGCAAGCCAAATCCCGGTGAGCAAAAGGCGGCAATGGAACGAATGAAAAGCCTGGACGAGGAGGCAAAGCAGCTGAAGATCCAACTCCATGACCTGATCGCCAGCAGTCCGCGTGAAGCAGTGGAAGAATGGGTAAACTTCCACGCGGCGATCCTTAACCGCATCATCGCCGAACCGGTCAAGGACGCCAACTCCCGAACCCGGGTCTTTGTCGCAAAACAGACACTGGAGAATTGGGAAAAGGTCCGCAGCGGCGAGTTGGATTATGTGGGTATCAATTGGTATTTCCTAAAGGACTACAAGGAAGAGGTCAGCAGATCTGACGCAGGGAAATGGTGGCAGTTTTGGAAATGATCACGCTCACCCCGATAGCCACGGTCCGCAACAACCGCAAAGAGATCGAAGACGATCACTGGGGGGAAGTCGTTTCGATCATCGAACTCGCCTCGAATCTACCCGACGAGTCACTGGACGAGATCGAAAGTTTTTCCCACGCCGAGATCGTTTATTACTTTCATAAAGTGGACGAAGCCAAAATAGAAACCGGCTCGCGCCACCCGCGCAACAACCCCGCGTATCCAAACGTTGGGATTCTCAGTCAACGGGGAAAGAACCGTCCCAATCGACTGGGAGCCACCATCGTCAATGTTTTGAAGCGTGAGGGGCGTCAACTCCACGTGCAGGGCTTGGACGCCATCGACGGGACGCCTATCCTCGACATCAAGCCGGTGATGAAAGAATTCCTGCCGCGCGGAGAAGTGCGCCAACCCGAATGGGCAACCGAGTTAATGAAGAATTATTGGCATGCAGGCTCATAATTTCGATGTACGCTTCCGCATCCATGTTTTATGATCACGGACCAAACCCCGCCCCAAACTGACCCGACGCCTCCTCCCGTTTCAACGATATAATCCAACCCCGAAGGTTTTTTATGACACAGCAAAATCCCACTATCAAACTCGAACCCAGGCGCGTTCTCATCACGCTGCTTTCCGTTGTAACCGTTTTGGTCGCACTCAGCATTTGGGGGCAAAAAGTGCGCTTCTTTGGCGTAGGAGACATCCGAGGAGCTTGGCACGAATTCTGGCTCGACCATCTCATGAATTCCTTTTACCTCGACAAGGAAGGCAATATCCCGACGTTTTTCAACGCGCTGCTTCTCGTCATCTCTGCGCAATTATTGGCGCTCATCAGCGCATGGAAGTTTTCAGCCCGGGATAAATTCCGTTATTTCTGGAGCGGGCTTGCGTTGATCTTCCTGTTCCTCGCCCTGGATGAATCTTCCTCCCTGCACGAAACCCTAATCAAGCCCCTGCAAACCGATTTCGGCTCTGAAGGTTTCTTGAGATTCAGCTGGGTGGTCGCAGGCGCAGCCGCGGTTATCCTCTTTGCACTGGTCTATTTGTATTTCTTCCTGCATCTCGAAAGAAAATTCAAGTTTTTGTTTTTCATGTCCATTGCGGTTTATATCGGTGGAGTGATCGGAGGCGAAATGATCAGTGGGTACGTCGCTTCCAATTTCCAGATAAAAAGTTTTATCTATGGCGTGACCGCCAGCATCGAGGAATCGCTGGAATTGATCGGTTGCTCGCTGTTAATCTACTCCCTGCTGGAATACATCAAAGACCACCTCCCCGAAGGTCTGACGATAAAAGCATGACCCTTCCAGACCGGACCATCTCACTGCAAGAATTAAAACGCGGCACGGGTGAGCGCGGGACGCGTAAATTAATTGCCTTCAACGGCATCGTATACGATGTAACCGATTGTCCCAAGTGGCGGCTTGACCTGCACGAAAACCTGCATTTCCCCGGGCAAGACCTCACCCACGAACTCCCTGAAGCGCCGCACCAAGAGGAAGTCTTCAAGCACGACTGCGTAAAAATCATAGGAAGGTTGGAATCCTGAGCATATGTCAAAACTAAAATGGTGGCAGACCGCCGTCTTTTATCAAATCTACCCGCGTTCCTTCGCTGACGGTAACGGCGACGGCATCGGTGATTTTTCCGGCATGACCGCGAAACTCGATCACCTTGTCAACCTCGGCGTCGATGCGATCTGGCTATCGCCGCATTTTCCATCCCCCAATTGGGATTGCGGCTACGACATCTCCGATTACACGGATGTCGCCCCGGAATATGGCACACTCGATGACTTTAAATATTTCCTCAAGGAAGCCCACAAACGGAATCTGCGTGTCATTCTGGACCTGGTGCTGAATCACACCTCCGATGAGCATCCCTGGTTCATCGAGTCAAAATCCAGCCGCGACAACCCCAAAGCAGATTGGTACGTCTGGGTGGATACGCCGCCCAACAACTGGCAATCCTGCTTCGATGGCGAAGCGTGGACTTACATCCCCGAGCGAAACCAGTATTACTATCATTACTTTATGAAGCAGCAACCAGACCTGAATTGGCATAACCCTGAAGTGAAGGAAGCCATGTGGCAAGCCGTACGCTTCTGGCTCGACCTCGGCGTGGACGGCTTCCGCCTCGACGCCATCGGCACCATCTTCGAAGACGCAAACCTGACGCCCCACAATGTTCCCATGAACCTGGCAGAGCTGCGTAGATTCTCGGAACTGGCTGAAACCGAAAAAGACAAGAAACTCAAAGACCAGTACTGGCACGATATGTTCAAGAACCAGTGGGGGCAGCCCGGTGTGCATGAACTGATGAAGGAACTACGCGCCATCCTCGACGAATATGAAGGCGACCGCATGTTGGTCGGCGAGGACGACAACATCGACTACATGGGCAATGGCAGGGATGAATTACATCTCGTCTTCAATTTTCCGCTCATGCGCACCGAATTGATCACCCCTGCACACATCCGCAAGAATCAAAGAGAACGATTGGAACAGCTCGATGCCTTACGCGCCGAACGCGGCTGGTCTTGCAACACGCTCGGAAATCATGACTGCTCGCGCCTGTATACCCGCTTCGGGAACAAACTCCACGACGCCGAGCTAGCCCGTCTCAATGCCGCCCTCGTGCTGACGATGCGCGGCACACCCTTCCTGTACAATGGCGAAGAGATCGGCATGACCGATTACATGCTGACCGATATTTCGCAAGTCAAAGACACGATGGGCACATGGTATTACCATGCCATCGTGACGGATATGGGCGTCCATCCCGAAGAGGCGATGGTACGCACCGCCGAGATGACCCGCGACAAGAACCGCACCCCCATGCAATGGTCCAACCAGCCGAATGCGGGTTTCTCTCCGGCAGATGCCCAGACCTGGCTGCCGGTCAACCCGAATTACAAGGAAGGTATCAACGTCAAAGAGCAGGAGATCAACCCCGACTCGCTGTTGAATTATTACAAACACCTGCTCAAGGTTCGCAAAGCAACGCCCGCGCTGATCGAAGGCGAATACAAATCCATTCACGAGACCGCGGCGGATTACATCGCGTTCCTGCGAATCGCAGACGGGCAATCGGCGCTGGTGGTTTTGAACTATTCCGAGAACAGGCTTGAACTTGATTTCTCAGACATCGCCGAATTAAACGGAAAAACCCTGCGCCCACTTTTCTCCAGCGCCGTGCGCGGCAATACCGACCTAAACCCGCAGAAGGTCGTCATCAGTCCGTTCGAAGCCTTCATCGCAGACATCCGCTAAACAGGATCATGTTCGATATTGAAACCCCGCCCCCAATTCAAGAGAGCGATGTAAAGCCACCCCGCCTCTTCGTCACGCTCTGCGGGCGCATCTTTCGTGACACAGACCCGCAATACTTCCCTTCGGCGAATCATCACGGACGGTTGATCCGGTTTTGCACGGATTCCTGTCTGGGCGCCTTCCTTGCCGACCCGGACCTTTTTTATAAAGTTCACAGAAATTCCGAAAAAGACAAACCTTAGTGACAGAGGTCAACATGCTTTCCCCCAGCAAGCAAATCGCATACGAGCGTTATGAATTTCAAAAATGGGAACACCACGATGCCGAAACCATCGTGGAAACGCCGGTTTCCCTGACCGTAAACGGGGAGGTTTGGCTTTCCTTCATGTGTACGCCGATCCAACTTGAAGAACTGGCGGTGGGATTTCTCTACAATGAAGGCGTGATCAAAAGCATGGAGGAAGTGGCGGACGTCCGCGTGTGCGAGCACGGCGACAATGTGGACGTCTGGCTGAACCGTTCTGTGGAACAGCCGACAAATTGGCGCAGGACATCCGGCTGTACAGGCGGTGTGACGGCTGTTGACCTGCTCGCGAAGCCGAATGTTAATTTGGCGGAGAATCGCTTCAAGGTCCAGCCCGAAGCGATCATGGACATGGTGGAGAAATTATTCAGCGCCCAGGGACTATATCGAGACACAGGCGGAGTCCATACATCTGCACTAAGTGATGGCGAAAAGGTTCTCCTGGCGGCGGACGACATCGGCAGGCACAACACGCTGGATAAAATCGCGGGGATGTGTCTGATGCAAAATGTGTTTCCCGAACACCGCATCCTCATCACCACCGGGCGCATCAGTTCGGAGATGCTGCAAAAAGCTGCACAGATAAACGCGCCGATCCTCATTTCGCGCACATCGCCTTCATCGCTCTCCATCGAAATGGCAGAACGATACGGCATCACGTTGATTGGTTACGCAAGGAAGCATCGATTCAATGTATATTCAAATGGCGAAAGGGTCGGGTTATAAAGACAAAAGCACCAGAGTTTTACAGCCGCCAAGTTGGCGGCTTTTTTTATATGACAATCATCCGTATTGCATGGGATGAAATCAACTAACTAATTTGGACTACATGGGGAATAATTCGAATACAACCATTTTAAAGATAGGTTGCCCGAAAGGATCCACCTTTATGAATCTGAACGACATTATCGAACTTTCCGAAGGCGAAGTATTAACCCCCGAATTAAGCACGGACGTTAACATCCACGGCGGTTACTGCGCAGACTTAATGAGCGATGTACTGGCATCCAGCCGACCGCGCGCCGTATTGATCACCGGGCTGACCAATCCGCAGGTCGTGCGAACCGCGCAAATTGCGGAATTTCGCGCCATCATCTTTATTCGTGGAAAGCAACCGCAACAGGAAACCATTGAGATCGCCATTCAGGAAAACATGCCCCTCATCACCAGTCCGCTGGGGATGTTCGAATTGACCGGCAGGCTTCACGATGCCGGATTGAAAAGTTATGAAGGAAATGTCTCAACAAACTAGGCAGCCCACTGAGCAGGAAAAATACGGACGCCATCGTCCGGTCACTGACCGCGACGCTCAGGAGATCAATCGCGTCGAGGAACTTTCATACGACCTGAAGATCCGCGAGGTGATGACCTCCAACCTGCATACAGCGACGCCCGACATGCCGCTGTTGAAAGTGCTGGAGATCCTGCGGGTCAATCGCATCTCCGGTGTGCCCGTGGTACAGGATGGCAAACTGGTCGGCATTTTCAGCATCGAAGATATTGTGCGGGCGCTGGAAAAGAACGATTTTTCCAGCACCGTCAGCCAGTATATGACGCGCGAAGTCGTCACAGTCGCCGAGTACGAATCCATCGTCAAAGCCATTCAAACCTTCACAGACAGCCGCCTTGGCCGCCTGCCCGTCGTAAACAAGGACGATGAACTGGTGGGTATGATCACCAAAGGCGACATCACCCGCGGCATCCTGCTTGCGCTTCAACGCGACTACAAGGAAGAGGAACTGCGCCGCTATCGCGCCAGCCATCTCTTCGAAGACATCATCTCAGACCGCACCACGCTCGTCCTGCGCTACAACATCAAAGCCGGCGATTTCACCCACGGCGGCAACGCCTCCGGCAATATCAAACGCGCGCTGCTCCGCCTCGGCGCAGATGCTCAGCTGGCGCGTCGCTGCGGCATCGCCGCCTACGAAGCGGAAATGAATCTCATCATCCACACCAACAATGGCGGCATTCTTAAACTGGAAGTCGAACCACACAAGATCACCCTCTCCACCACCGACGACGGACCGGGCATCCCCGACATCGAAAAAGTCCTGCAGCCCGGCTACTCCACCGCCACCGACAAAGTCCGCGAGATGGGTTTCGGCGCAGGCATGGGCTTGGTCAACATCAAACGCTGTGTGGACAAAATGGAACTCGAATCCACCGTGGGAAAAGGCAGCAAACTGACCATGCGAATCACTGTCCCACCGGAAACGATCGCCTCAAAAGGGAAACCCACATGAACCTCCAAACTCTCATCGAAAAACTTCAACTCAACATCCTGACCGCCCCGCGCGATTTTACAAGCATCATCCCGCAAGGTGGCTACACCTCAGACCTGCTCTCCTGCGTCATGGCAGGCGCGAAGAACGGTAATATCTGGGTTACATTACAGGCACACCTCAACATCGTCGCCGTCGCATCCATGCTCGATGTCGCCGCCATCATCATCACTGAAAACGCCCAACCCGATGCGGCAACCATCGCCAAGGCAAATGAACAAAATGTCATCTTGCTCTCCACACCCAAAGCCAGTTATGAGATCTGCGGCACCCTCTGGGACATGAACCTGCGCTAGCCATGAACATCTTTCGGGCAGACCTGCATGTCCACACGGTCCTCTCGCCCTGCGCCGAAGTGGAAATGATCCCGCCGCTCATCGTCGAGCGCGCACTTGAACTTGGCATCGACCTGATCGCCATCACCGATCACAACGCCAGCGCCAACGTTCACGCCGTGCAAAAGGCGGCAGAAGGAACTGGATTAACCGTCCTGTCCGGCATGGAAATCCAGACCCGCGAAGATGTCCACCTGCTCTGCCTGTTCGCTTCTTTATCGGACCTCGAAACCTGGCAGCACGAAGTAGACCTTTCCCTACCCGACGAACTCAACCCCGCCGAGCACCTTGGCGAACAATACATTGTGGATAAAAACGGGGATTACGTCCGCACAGAAGCGCGATTGCTCCTTACATCCACAACATTCACCATCGAAGAAACGCTGCAACGAGTGAGCAAAATTGGCGGGTTGGTCATCCCGGCACACGTCAACCGCACCGCCTACGGCTTGTTCCCCACCCTCGGCTTCCTCGCAGACTGGTGGAACTTTCCCGCGTTGGAGATCTCCCGCCACATCACGCCAGAGGCGTTACACAATCAATTCCCTTCTTCACAAAACCACCCCCTCATCCAAAGCGGTGATGTCCACCGACTTGATGAATTTTTAGGCACAACCTTGTTCCAAATGGAATCACGGACACTCCCGGAAATCCTGATGGCGTTTCGGGGAGAAGGTCAGCGAAAGGTATGGATTGAAAGCATAAAAATTGCCTGACAACTTACACACATGTCTTGTGACATCCTTCATTGACTGATTTGAAATAAGCAATTAAACTATATTTGTGAAATTTATCACAATGCTTTAGAAGGCAAAAAAATGACGAGATTACTCAAAGAAATTCCCCAAAATGACCCCTTAAATGCAGAGAACTTGAAGTTGTTAATCGATCAGGCGATCATCGAAAATAAGGATCGCCCCGGCGCAGTCATGCTTGTTTTGAATGAAGTCCAATCGAAGATCGGCCACGTCTCCCCTTGTATGCAGGCGTACATCGCCAATAACCTGAACGTGCCGCTTGGGCAAGTTCACGGAGTGGTGACGTTCTATTCTTTCTTCAAGACCAAACCCAAAGGCAAACACACCATTAAGTTCTGTTTGGGAACGGCGTGCTACGTAGCGGGCGTTCCACAACTGGTTGAGAAAGCCAAACAAATGTTGAACATCGACCTCGGCGACACCACGCCCGATGGACAGATCACGCTCGAAGAATGCCGCTGCGTGGGTGCATGCAGTCAGGCGCCTGTCGTGGTGGTGGACGAAGAGGTACAGGGAAAATTGCGCCCGAACAAGTTCCCGCAAGTATTGAAGAAAGTACAGGGATAACCATGCGTGAGATCGCCCTGCATCTGATGGATATTGCTGAAAACAGCGTTGCGGCAGAAAGCCGCAATATCCGCATGGATGTAGTGGAAGACCTGCACACCGACCTGCTCCAAGTCTGCGTGGCGGATGACGGCAGAGGCATGGATGTGGAAACCGCCAAACGCGTGCTCGACCCGTTCTACACCACACGCACCACGCGCAAGGTGGGGCTGGGAATTCCGCTCTTGAAACTGGCAGCGGAAAGCACAGAGGGTGGCTTAAGCCTGGAAACAGAATCAGGCAAAGGTACGCGAGTCGAAGCGTCATTTCGCCACGGTCACATCGACCGGATGCCGCTCGGCGATATCGGCACCACCTTCCTGACCCTGCTGGTTTCCTACCCGCACATTCATTGGGTGTTCATGTACCAACTTAAGGACAAGCAGGGTAATTTGAAAGAGTTTGTTTTTGATGATGAAGAGATCAAGTCTGCGCTGGGCGATGTTTCGTTGACCGAGCCGGATGTGTTGAGATTTTTACGCGGCATGATCGAGGAAGGCATCGCTGCCCTCGCGCCGCAAACCGAATTTTAAGAAGGAGAAAACCATGCCCGCTATTAAGTCTTTGGAAGAACTGAAGCGCGTCCGCGAAGAGGCGCTTGCCAAGAAACAATTGAAAGCCACCCCCGGCAATGTGCAGGTAATCGTTGCAATGGGCACCTGCGGTATCGCTGCCGGCGCGCGCGACACCATGAAGAGCGTTTTGAATTTCATCGAAGCCGAAAACCTGAGCGGCGTGACCGTTACCCAGACCGGCTGCATGGGCATGTGCGAACAGGAGCCGATCATCCAGGTGGTCATGGGCGACCAGCCGAAGGTAACCTACGGCAAGGTCAACGCGGAGGTTGCGGCGCAGATCATGAAGCAGCATGTGCAAGGCGGATCGCCTTTGAAGGATCACGTTTTACCGATCTAACTTAAAACTCTACAGGTCCGTAAGACCTGCCGGGTTTCGTCTCTGGAGTAAATAATGCCTTTTTATCGATCGCATGTTTTAGTATGTGTTGACCCAGAGTGCCTTGCCAAGGGCGCTCATGATGTAGTGGATGCTTTTCAAGACGAGCTTGTCGCACAGGGGCTGCTGGATGAAATTCAAGTTCTTGAGACTTCCCGCATTGGCGGCTGTTCAAACGGCCCTGAAATGATGGTCTACCCCGAGGGTGTGCATTACGTCGGCATGACCGCGGATGATGTGCCGTTTTTAGTGGAAGAACATTTCCTCAAGGGGCGCATCGTTGAGAAGTTCCGCGAGGTTGCCAAGGTTGTTGTGGATGAAGAACTCGGTCCGCTGCGACCGAAGGAAGTGCGCGTGGTGCTGCGCAACTGCGGTGAGATCGACCCGATGAACATCGAAGATTATCTCGCAGTGGATGGCTACCAGGCGCTCGGCAAAGTCATCGGCGAGATGACGCCGGAACAGGTTATTGATGAAGTGACCAAATCCGGTCTGCGCGGGCGCGGTGGCGCAGGCTTCCCTGCGGGCCGCAAATGGGGACTCACCCGTCAGGTTCCCGGTGACATCAAGTACATGGTCTGCAATGCAGATGAAGGCGACCCGGGCGCGTTTATGAATCGACGCGTGCTTGAAGGCGATCCGCATTCCGTGATCGAAGGCATGATCATCGGTGCATATGCGGTTGGCGCGAGTTACGGCTATATCTACTGCCGTGCGGAGTATCCGCTCGCGGTGGAAACGCTCAACGTGGCAATCGCTCAGGCACGTGAATTTGGCTTCCTTGGAAATAACATTCTCGGCACAGATTTCAACTTTGACCTGGAAGTACGCGTCGGTGCGGGGGCTTTCGTTTGCGGTGAAGAAACCGCCCTCATGGCATCGATCATGGGTCAGCGCGGAGAGCCGCGCCCCCGTCCCCCATTCCCTTCGGTAAAGGGTGTTTGGGGCAAGCCATCCAATAACAATAATGTAGAAACCTATGCCAACGTCCCGCAGATCATCTTGAAAGGTGCGAATTGGTACGCCAGCATGGGCACGGAACGCTCGAAAGGCACAAAGACCTTTGCGGTTGGCGGCAATGTTGCAAAACCGGGGCTGATCGAAGTACCGATGGGCATTACCCTGCGCGAAATCATTTTCGATGTAGCAGGCGGAATCAAAGATGGCAGGCAATACAAAGCCGTGCAAACGGGCGGACCGATGGGCGGATGTCTGACCGCAGAACATCTTGACCTGCCGCTCGATTACGAAGCGCTGGCCGAGGCTGGTTCGATGATGGGGTCAGGCGGTTTGGTGGTGATGGATGAAACCTCCTGCATGGTGGACATTGCCCGCTTCTTCATGGACTTTACGCAGGCGGAATCCTGCGGCAAGTGTACGCCTTGCCGTGTGGGAACCCGTCGCATTTTGGAACTGCTCCAGAAAATCTGCGATGGCAAAGGCGAACGTGGTGACATCGAAAAACTCGAAGATCTGTGCCATGAAGTTGCCAAGAACAGTTTGTGCGGTTTGGGGCAAGGCGCGCCCAACCCAGTATTGAGCACGCTCAAACACTTCCGCCATGAATATGAAGCGCATGTGTATGAAAAGCGCTGTCCGGCAAAAGTTTGTCGCCCGCTCATTCGTTTTGAGATCGAGCAATCCTGCACCGGTTGTATGGTCTGTGCAAGGAACTGCCCGGTGGAAGCGATCAGCGGAGAACGCAGGCAGATTCACCATATTGATGTCAACAAATGCATCCGGTGCGGCATTTGTGTGCAAGTTTGTAATTTCAACGCTGTTTCCGTATCGTCGTAGTCATTTCTGGTTGGCGCGAGGACTGTTGTCCTCGCGCCGATGGAGAGAAAGAGGTTGAATGAATACTCTGATCATCGAACATGATATACAAGAAGTTGTTCAACACGCGATCGAAAAGCACGGGAAAACCCCCGATGCGCTCATCCCTATCCTCAGCGAAGTCAACCATGTGCTCGGGTACATCCCTGCTGAAGCCATGCGCGAAGTAAAAAAGCAGGTACATAACTCTGCTGAAGGGCTGTTTGTGGCGGAAAGCCAACTCTATGGGATTGCCAGCTTCTACGACATGCTCTCCACCCAGCCGCGCGGACGGCACGTCATCAAGTTTTGCGAGAATGCGCCTTGTCATGTCGTGGGCGGCAAAGCCATATGGGATACACTGCGGGAAAATCTGGGTCTTGAAAACGGCGAGACCACACCCGACAACAAGTGGACGCTTGTCACCACCTCCTGCATTGGATTGTGCAGTGTTGGTCCCGTCTTGTTGGTGGATGATGACATGTACGGCAACGTCACCACAGACCAAATTCCCGAGATTTTGGGACGATACGAATAGGAGACAGCCATGAAAACAAAACGCGCCATGATCTTGGTCTCCGCCGATTCTGAGAGTATCCGCCTTGGGGCAAATGAACTGCTCGAGAACCTGAAAGAAGCGTTGGATGCTTATGGGCTTCAGGATGAAGTGGATATTGCCACAATCGTAGATACGGGACGTTCGAACATTCTGCCGATCGTCGTGGTTTATCCTGAAGCGGCGATTTACGGACCCGTAAAGCCGGGTGATGCTCGCTATCTTGTCGAAGAGCATCTGTACAAGGGGCGCATTGCGGAAGACCTGCTTGCTCCTCCCAAAGAACTGACCGGACAGATCGGTTCACTCCGCGCGCACAAGGGATACAACCCCGCCGAGCAACGCATCGTACTCGAACGCGCAGGTCGCATCGACCCGGAGAATATCGAAGAAGCCATCACCCATAATGGATATGAAGCCCTGGGCAAAACCCTTGCGGAAATGACCCCCGAACAGGTCATCGAAGTCGTCGAAAAATCCGGCTTGCAGGGGCGTGGCGGCGCAGGCTTTCTTACCGGGCGAAAATGGAAATTCGTCCGCGCGGCGGCGGGTGAGAAGAAATATGTCATCTGTAACGCCGATGAGAGTGAGCCCGGCACCTTCAAAGACCGCATTGTACTTGAAGGAGACCCACATGTCATCCTTGAAGCAATGGCAATTGCAGGGTATGCCGTTGGCGCAGACGAAGGATACATTTACATTCGCGGCGAATACGGGCTCGCCTATCGTCGATTACAACATGCCATCGAACAAGCCGAAGAATATGGGGTCCTTGGCAGGAACATCTTCAACACAGATTTTAATTTCCACATCCACCTGCATGCTGGTGCGGGCGCGTACGTTTGCGGCGAAGAGACCGCGCTGATCGAGTCCATTGAGGGCAAACGCGGCGTTCCCCGCTCCCGCCCACCCTACCCAGTCACCCACGGCTTGTGGAACAAACCAACTACTGTCAACAACGTCGAAACTCTGGCGAACATTCCCGCCATCATACGCAACGGCGCAGAATGGTATCGCTCATTCGGCACACCTTCCAGCCCGGGCACAAAGGTCTACACCATCATGGGCAATGTCAATTTCAGCGGCGTGATCGAAGTGCCGATGGGTATCACCCTGCGCGAGGTTATCAACATCTATGCCAAAGGCATGAAGCCCGGTAGTGTACTCAAACTCGCACAGACCGGTGGCAGCAGCGGATCCATCATTCCCGCCGCGCTTCAAGACGTACCCATGGACTTTGAATCGTTCCGCAAGGCGGGCGTTTCGCTCGGCTCGGGTGCGTTGCTCATCTGCGACCAGAATACTTGCATTGTCGATCTCGTCAAGGTCTTATTGCAATTCTTCCGCTTCGAATCGTGTGGAAAATGCACTCCATGCCGCATCGGCACGCAGCGCGCCTATGAAATCGTCGAACGAATCTCGCAAGGCGAGGGCAAGATCAGCGACCTGGACACTCTCATAAACCTTGCCGTTGAAATGGAACGCGCTTCCAATTGCGGACTCGGTCAAACCGCTGCCGTACCGATTCGAGATATGTTGAAGCACTTCCGTACTGAAGTGGAAGCGCATATTCAGACGGGGACCTGCCCGACCGGTATCTGCGAGATGATGACGAAGGAAGTCGAACCGATCTAATTGCGGAATATTCAATCAGCAGCATCATAGAGGAATACATGATAGAGATTACGATAAACGGAAAAAAGATCAGCGCGCCCAAGGGGACAACCGTTCTGCGTGCCGCAGAGTCGGCGGGCATCCAGATCCCAAAGTTATGCGACCATAAAGAGCTAACTCCCTACGGCGGATGCCGCCTGTGTATCGTGGAAGTGAAAGGTATGAGGGTGCCAATCGCTTCCTGTACGCTTCCGATCAGCGAAGGCATGGAAATTGAAACAGAGACCGAAGCGCTCAAAAAATCGCGAAAATTCATTCTTTCCATGCTGTTCAGCGAACGCAACCACTTCTGCCCGTTCTGCCAGGTCAGCGGCGGAGATTGCGAACTGCAAAATGCCGCATACCGTGAAGAGATGACGCACTGGCCCATTCAGCCAGGCTGGAATGATTTCCCCGTAGATACATCCCATCCATATTTTGCGCTGGACAACAATCGCTGTATCCTCTGCCGCCGCTGCGTGCGGGCTTGTGCCGAAATGGCGGGCAACTTCACCCTCTCCGTTGCTGAGCGCGGCGCGAAGAGCATGATCGTCGCTGATACCGATATCCCGCTGGGCGAAAGCACTTGCATCAAGTGCGGTTCCTGCGTGCAGGTCTGCCCGACCGGTGCACTCATTGACCGCACCAGTGCGTATCAGTCGCACGACAAAAATTTACAGGAAATCAAATCGGTGTGCGTGGGCTGTTCAGTCGGATGCTCGATCAAGATCATGGTGCGCGACAATCGCGTTGTACGCATCGAAGGCGATTGGGATGGCTCCGTCAATCACGGCGCGATGTGCGAACACGGACGCTATCACACAACCAACGACAACCGCGTGCGCCTCACCACTCCGCTGATGAAGAAGAACGGCAAACTCGAACCCGTCTCTTGGGATGAAGCCTTGAATGCCGTGCAAGAAAAAATGGCGAAAGAAAGTGTCGCAGCATTGGCATCCACTCGTTTGTCGGCGGAAACTCTGGCAGCATTCAAAGACCTGTTCGAGAGCAAACTTCACAGCAAACTGGTGACCAGCATCGAAGAAGGTGTGCCGACTGCGGCGGTGGCGAAATTTGCCGAAACGCACGAAGGTTTTGAAGGCAAACTCGACGCCCTCAAAACTGCAGATACGGTGCTGTGCATTGGCGCGAACGTCAACCGCAGCCACATGGTGGCGGGATTTTTATTCAAGCGCAACTTGAATGCGGGCATGAACTTGATCAACATCGACCCAGACGAAACTACGTTGGATGAAGTCGCCCGCCTCTCTCTCAAGCCGAAAGCGGGTTCTGACCATTCACTTATTCTTGCGCTGCAAGCGGTCATTGCAAAAGAAGAACTGGAGCGCAAATCCTTGAACATCAAAGATGCCGATGCCCGCATCAAGAAAGCTGTGGCTGAAACCGGCATCTCCGAAGCGGACTTGACCAAAGCCGCGCGGATGCTGGCACATGCCGTCTCGCCGATGATCGTCTTTGGCAAGGGAGTCACAGCCCAACGCGATGAAACACTGATCGAAGCGCTGTACCAACTCGCAGTCCAAGTAGGAGCCGTGGATGACGAACGCAACAACATCCTTTCGCTGAAAGGCGAATCCAATAGTCAATCCGCTGCATTGATGGGACTCGAGCAGCCATTCAATCCCAATGGCGAGAAAGTGACTTACATTGCCGTGGGTGATGATTATGTGGCGAAGAAGTTGGTGGAGAAGGCAGCGAAGTCGCCGTACTTGGTGGTACAGGCGAGTTACGAATCGAAACTTACTGAGCAAGCCGATGTGGTGCTGCCGGTGAGTATTTGGGCGGAGCAGGAAGGTCATTACATCAATTTGGATGGGCGCATGCGCAAAGCCGAGAAGGCGATCAACGCGCCGGAGAACGTGCGTGATAATTTGGATGTGTTGACCGAACTTGCCAAACGAATGAAATTGACATTGGATGCGGATTGGGAGAAAGCCATCCGTGAGCGCAGATCAAGCGTAGCGCTGAATTGAGGACATGATGACGAAACCGAAAATCGCTTCTGATTGGATGTGCGGCTGCGCTGGCTGCCACATGTCTTTGCTCGATATGGACGAGCGCATTTTGAAGATCGTTGAGTTGGCAGATTTACGCGCCACGCCCATCACCGATTTGAAAGAACCCGATGCTGGTGGCGTGGATGTGGGCGTGCTCGAAGGCGGCATCAATAACACGGCGAACGAAGAAGTGGCGCACAAGATGCGCGAGCGTTCGAAAATATTGGTGGCGCTCGGTGACTGTGCCGTGTTCGGCGGCGTGCCTGCGCTACGAAATTTCTGCGGTGTGGAAGCGGCTCTGCGCCGCGCCTACGTGGAAGCCGAAAGCAACGAGGAAGGCAGCCAGATCCCCAACGACCCCGAACTGGCAACCATGACCCAGACACGCGCCATCCATGAAGTGGTCCAAGTCGATTACAACGTGCCCGGCTGCCCGCCAGACCCCGATGTGATCTTTTATGTGCTTTCAGAACTGGCGCAGGGACGCAAGCCGGAGCTGAAAGATGATTTGTTGCATTGGCATTAGAGAATAGAGATTAGTAATTGAGGTGAGATTATGACAACACAAAAAATTACGATTGAACCCGTTACCCGAATTGAAGGTCATGCCAAGGTGACGATACACATGAAGGAAGATAATACCGTTGACCACGCCTACATGCACGTCAACGAGTTTCGCGGGTTTGAAAAATTCTGCGAAGGGCGTTTGTATTTTGAAATGCCGCAGATCACGCCGCGCATTTGCGGCATCTGCCCGGTGAGCCATCACCTCGCGGCGGCAAAAGCCAGCGATGCGTTGACGGGGCAAACCCCTCCGCGCCCAGCAAGTCTGTTACGCGAACTGATGCACATGGGGCAGGTCATTCAAAGCCACGGCATGCACTTCTTTGAATTGGCAGGACCCGACCTGTTGCTCGGCTTCGACGCCGCACCTGAAATGCGCAACGTCGTCGGCTTGATCGGCGCGAACCCCGAGTTGACGGTGAAGGCTGTGCAGTTGCGCAAGTTTGGGCAGGAGATCATCAAGACCCTTGGTGGAAGAAAAATCCACCCGGTGTTTGCCGTCCCTGGCGGTGTGAATAAGGCGCTGACCATTGAGGAGCGCGACAACATCCTGAAAGGTGTAGACGCTGCTGTTGACACCTTGAAGATCGGCTTGCAGATCATGAAGGATTGGGCGGCGAAGAACATGGAAGACATCAACAAGTTCGCCGTCTTCCCCACCGGTTATTTTGGTTTGACCACGCCTGACAATGGACTTGAACTATACGACGGCGACATCCGCCTCATCAGCAACGAAGGCAAGCCGCTGGAAAAATTCCCCGTT
Source organism: Anaerolineales bacterium UBA2395 (assembly GCA_002343775.1). Lineage (GTDB taxonomy): Bacteria > Chloroflexota > Anaerolineae > Anaerolineales > Villigracilaceae > Villigracilis. The sequence goes on along the minus strand of DDSH01000020.1, from coordinate 41,404 downwards.
GCCAATTATCTGGATCACATCGCGGAGCACGTTGAGCCGTGGTCGTATCTCAAATTCCCGTATTACAAAAAATTGGGCTATCCGGGCGGAGTGTATCGCGTCGGTCCGCTGGGACGTTTGAACCTTGCCGAGAAGATCGATACTCCGCTGGCGAATGAAGAACTCAAACTCTTCAAGAGCCTCAACAACGGCAAGATGGTTGAGAACACGCTCTACTATCACTATGCCCGTCTGATCGAAGCCCTCTTCGCCGCTGAACGCGTGCGCGTATTGTGCGAAGACAAGGACATCACCAGCACCGATATTCTCAACACCCGCAAGAATTACACCGGTCATGGTGTGGGTGTGATCGAAGCCCCGCGCGGCACGCTCATCCACGATTACACCGCAGACGAAAACGGCAAATTACTCAAGGTGAACCTGATCGTTTCAACCGGTCACAACAACTGGGCAATGACCACCGCCGTGGACAGCGTTGCCAAAACCTACGTCAAGGGACCGGACGTCCACGAAGGAATGCTCAACCGCGTCGAAGCCGCCATCCGCGCCTATGACCCGTGCCTGTCCTGCTCCACGCATGCCGTCGGACAAATGCCCATCCAAGTTGACTTTATCGCCCCAGACGGTACAATGATTAAGACACTGAAACGCGATTAATTTTTAGAGTGTTGTCGTCCATCGTTCACTTTGATACACCAAAGGAGTTTAACCATGACGACTGTACGTAAGATTATTGAAGACAAAGCCAAAACAGAAGTTTTTACCGTGCCCATCAATGCCACCGTAATGACAGCCCTGAAAGTGATGGATGAGGGGAATGTCGGAGCGGTACTGGTATCAGAGAATGAAAAGATCGTGGGCATCTTTACTGAACGGGATTACGCCCGGCATGGCGAACTTAAAGGAAGGCGCGCCGAAGAGACACTCGTTCGTGATCTGATGAGTACAAAACTTGTCATGATCAAACCAGAAACGCTGCTAACCGAGTGCGCTGAACTGATGTACAAATATCATGTCCGCCATCTTCCCATCCTGGAGAATGAAAAAGTGATCGGCATCGTCTCCATCCGCAGGCTGGCAGAAGCCCTGCTGGCACAAGATAAAGGGACGATCACCAAATTGGAGCACTACATCCTTGGCTCCGGCTATGGTGAATAATCCATTAGAGGCATCTTTTGAAGAAAATATTATTTACTGGTTATGGAAATCCCGACCGGGAAGATGACGGCGTTGCGTGGCACATTTTATGTGAAGTTGCCAGCCGGCTTGGCATGCCAGCGCCCAAATCGTACGAGGATGAATTCCCCCAAAACGATCTGGCAGATTTCAACTTCTCATTGCAACTCACCCCTGAAATGGCTGAGGAAATCGCCGGGTATGACCATGTCTGTTTTGTAGATGCGCACACCGGGAATATTCCAGAACAAGTCCGCTTGGTCCGTGTAGAGAGTGAGTTCCAGCGATCACCCTTTACGCATCACCTGACGCCTAACTCACTTCTGTCGTTCTGCGAGACGATTTATAAGAAGAAACCCTCGGCTGCGTTGCTTTCTGTGCGCGGGTATCACTTTCGTTTCTCAAGAGAACTTTCAGAAGAAACATTGGCGCTGATTCCACAAGCGATCGATCTGGTCTGGGATTGGCTGCAAACCGAAGGTATTTTTACCGATAGCAAAGCGTTGAAAAACACTTAAGGAGTTTTTATGGTTAAACTGATGATAAATGGGAGGGCAATCGAGGCAAAGGAAGGGATGACCGTTCTGCAAGCCGCGCAGGAAGCGGGCATCACCATCCCCACCCTATGTGATCACCCCGACCTTGAATCGTTCGGCGGCTGCCGCTTGTGTGTGGTGGACGTGAAAGGCTGGCGCACGCCGATGGCATCCTGTACTCTGCCCGTCAACGAAGGCATGGTAGTGGAGACGCACAGCCCCGCCATCGAGAAATCGCGCAAGACCATTCTCGAACTGTTCATGTCCAATTACCATGACAGTGGTTATGAGAACGGACAAAAAGAAGAAACGCAATTCATGCACTGGGTGAAGCACTACGGTCTGGATGTAGAAAAAAGCATGGCAGCCGCACCCCACTACACCGTCGATAGTGATGCGAATCCTTTCGTCTTTGTGGATCTGAACAAGTGCATCCAATGTACGCGCTGTGTGCGTGCCTGTGCCGATATCCAAGGGCGTTTTGTGTGGAGCATGGCTGAGCGCGGCTTCAATACACATCCCGTTGCAGGCGCAGACACCGATATGCTTGATGCGCGCTGCGAATCCTGCGGCGCGTGCGTTGCCTACTGCCCCACCGGCGCGTTAGACAACAAAATGTCGCTGGGCGCAGGCGTGCCCGACAAACTGGTGATGACCACCTGTACCTACTGCGGCGTGGGTTGTCAGTTCGAGTTGAATGTGAAAGACGGCAAAGTCATTCGCGTGACCTCGACAGAAAAAGCGCCTGTCAACGGCAATCACCTATGCGTGAAGGGACGCTACGGCTACGACTTTATTCATCACCCTGAACGATTAGTGAAGCCGATGGTGAGACGGTATTTACTGGAAGGAAAGAAGCCAGTCGTCAGTGACCAGTCATCAGTGACCAGTGGTCCGTGGGATTGGGTCGAAACTGAATGGGAAAAAGCCCTCGACATTGTGGCAGATAAATTTGCAGACACCCGCACCAAATTCGGCGCGGACAGTATGGGCTTCCTCACTTCGGCAAAATGCCTGAACGAAGAAAATTATTTGATGAACAAATTGGCGCGGCAGGTCATAGGAACGAACAACATCGACCACTGCGCCCGTCTCTGACACTCCAGCACGGTAGCCGGTCTGGCTGCCTCCTTCGGTTCGGGTGCCATGTCCAACAGTATGGACGATGTCGCCAAATTTGCGCAAGCCTTCTTTATCATCGGTTCGAACACCACCGAACAACACCCCGTCTTCGGCGCGATGCTGCGTCAGGCGGTACGACAGCGCGGCGCGAAACTTATTGTGGCTGACCCGCGCAAAATCGATATTACCGAATTCGCCACGCTTCATCTGCGCCAGAAACCCGGCACAGATATTGCCCTGCTCAATGGTTTGATGTACATCATCCTTGAAAAGGGCTGGGAAGACAAAGCCTTCATTGAAGAACGCACCGAAAACTTCGACGAGTTCAAAGCCACAGTGATGCAATATCCGCCGGAAAAAGTGGCGGAGATCACCCGTGTGCCCGTGGAGAAATTATACGAAGCAGCGGAAATCATCGCCTCTTCCAAGCCGACGGCTGTTTTATGGGCAATGGGCATTACTCAGCATATCGTGGGTGTGCGCAATGTGATGGATCTTGCCAACTTTCAGATGCTGCTCGGAAACATGGGCAAACCCGGCGGCGGAGTGAGCCCTCTGCGCGGACAGAACAATGTGCAAGGCGCGTGTGACATGGGCGGTTTGCCGAACGTGTACCCGGCATATCAGCCAGTGACGAGCGAGGAAGCGCGCGAGAAATTCGAGAAAGCATGGGGTGCGACAACTGAAGCAAAAGTCGGGTTGACGGTGACTGAGATGATGCCAGGAATTTTGGAAGGCAAAGTCAAGTCCATGTACATCCTCGGTGAAGATCCGGTGATGTCTGACCCGGATACGAAGCACATCCGTCACTGTCTTGAAGAGTTGGATTTCCTCGTTTTGCAGGAGATCTTCCCTTCTGAAACCGCTGCGTATGCAGATGTGTTATTGCCCGGCTCATCCTTTGCAGAGAAGACGGGTACATTCACCAACACCGAACGCCGCGTGCAGATGGTACGTCAAGCCATTGAGCCGCTGGGCGAGTCGAAGCCGGATTGGTGGATCCTCTCAAAGTTGGCGAAAAAGTTGATGGTCAGAATCAGTGAGCGGGTCCAGAAAGATGCGCCGCATGCGGGCTGGGAGTATCAGGACACAGCCGAGATCATGTCCGAGATCAATGCGGTCACGCCATCCTATGGTGGCATTACACATGCACGATTGGAAGCAGGCGAGCGTTTGCAGTGGCCCTGCCCAACGGCAGATCATCCCGGCACGCCGATCTTGCACACCAAGCAATTCACGCGCGGCAAGGGCAAGTTCATGGCAATTGACCATGTGCCGCCTGCTGAACGACCTGACGATGATTTCCCGATGATCATGAGTACGGGGCGCGTGCTGTACCACTGGCACGGCGGGCAAATGACGCGCCGTGCGGCGGGTATTATGCAGGTGTACGGCGAGGCGCTGGTAGAGTTGAACCCTGACGACGCGGATAAACTTGGCGTGAATGGGCGCAACATCCTGCGCATCACGTCGCGGCGTGGAAGTATCGAAGCCAAAGCCTGGGTGACCGACCGTGTGCCACCGGGTATGGTGTACGCGAATTTCCACTTCCCCGAGGCTTCGGCAAATGAATTAACTCATGCCTCGCTTGATCCGGTATCGAAGATTCCGTCGTACAAGGTGACAGCGGTAAAGGTGGAATTGGTGTAGAAATGTCAAGTCCATACCGCCACTTGAAAGCAGCGGTATGGACTTGTAAAATAGTCGGGATAAAAGTCACGGGAGAAAAGGAAATTCTCCTTGTGCTGTTTTGTTTTCGCTATGATAAAAAAGACCAAAGGAGACACGACCATGACCACTGTACGCAAACTACTCGAATCCAAGGAATTTACCACGAACTACACCATCGACGCTTCGCAGACCGTGCTGGATGCGATCAAGGCGATGGCGGAGGCGCACATTGGCGCGGTGCTGCTGACCGAAAACAACAAGATCGTTGGCATCTATACCGAACGCGATTATCTGACCAAAGGCGAACTCGCCGGGCGCACGGCAAAGGATACCAAGCTCAAGGACGTGATGACGCCGCAAATGATGACCGTTTCCATGGACACAAGCGTCGAAAAGTGCGTGGCGTTGATGAAACAGTACAAGATCCGCCACCTGCCCGTGGTGGAACACGACCAGTTGGTAGGTCTGGTTTCCATGCGAGATGTGATGGCAGTGGTATTGGAAAACAAGGAAAGCGAGATCCGTGGTCTCGAAAATTACATCATGGGTTCGGGCTTCCAGTCGTAAACGAATAGATGACACGAATAAAGAGAGGCGCATGTTGTGCGCCTCTCTTTTGTTAACTGCTTCCTTTGGTAAAATCACCTTCATGTCTTTCCGAACAATTGTTTCTGCACTTTTTCTTTCTTTATTATTCGCTTCTTGCGCGGCGCAAGAGGAATCGCCGGTGGTATTTCCAACATATGACCCTTTTGTGCCTGTGGAGGGGACGCAGCAGCCCGATTCGGTGGACGCATCCCTGCCGTCGCCGACCGGTCTGCCGACCGCCACACGACAGCCCACTCCCACGCGGGCGCCGGTCAATATCTCGCCATTGATCGGCATTCAGGATCAGATCTTCCTGTCGCCTACGCCTGATGTGGCGCGCATCCTGCCTACGCCGCGTCAGGATGCGGATGAGTATGTCGTCCAGCCTGGGGATACTCTCGGCGGCATCGCTCAAAGATATGGGATCAGCCTCCAGTCGTTGTTGGAAGCGAACAACATCACCGACCCCAATCTGCTTGAAGTCGGCACGGTGCTACTTATCCCTGCACCCAACCCGACCAGCGCCGGGTCTGCCATCAAGCTCATCCCCGACTCGGAACTGGTGTATGGTCCGGCTACGATCTATTTTGATGTCGCTGAGTTCATTTCCAGCCAAAATGGCTATCTTGCCAATTACACCCAGGACGTGAATGGAACGCTTATGAACGGCACCCAGATCGTACAGATGGTGGCGGAAAATTATTCGGTCAACCCGCGCATTCTGCTGGCGCTGTTGGAATACCAAAGCGGCTGGGTGACCAACCCCTTCCCTTCGAATGTGGACTACCCGCTCGGCTTTGTGGATGAGAATCGCTTCGGCTTGTACCGTCAATTGACATGGGCGGCAAATACGCTCAACCGCGGATATTATCTCTGGCGCGCGAACGCGCTTTCCACCTGGGTCTTGAGCGATGGACAGGTCATCCCCATCGACCCGACCATCAACGCCGGTACGGCGGCGGTGCAATACTACTTCTCTCAACTAGACGGCTTGGATGCATGGCAGATCAATGTCAACGAGACCGGGCTGGCTGTCACGTATTATGTATTTTTTGGCAACCCGTTTTCCTATGCCATTGAGCCGCTGCTGCCTGCCACGTTGTCGCAGCCGATCATGAACCTGCCATTCTCCAAGGGGGAAAGTTGGTATTTTACAGGCGGTCCGCATGGCGGCTGGGATTCCGGTTCTGCCTGGGCGGCGTTGGATTTCGCCCCCTCAGACGGCTCTGCAGGGAACTGCCTCGTCAGCCCAATGTGGGTCACCGCCATTGCGGATGGATATATCGTCCGCGCATCAGATGGAGCTGTTGTTCAAGACCTAGACAATGACGGCTATGAACAAACCGGCTGGGTCATCCTTTACATGCACATTGCAGAACAGGATCGTACCCTGCCTGGCGAATACCTCTTTGCTAATGAATATGTCGGGCATCCATCCTGCGAAGGCGGCGTCTCCAATGCCACACATGTCCATGTGGCGCGAAAATACAACGGTGAGTGGATCGCTGCAGACGGACCGATTCCCTTTAATCTCGATGGCTGGGTTTCCAGCGGAGACGGGATCGAATACAACGGCTTCCTCACACGTGGCAACCAAACCATCGAAGCCTGGGACAGCGCCAACGACTTCAACCTGCTCACGCGTTGATTCATCTGCGCTTAACGAATACGGATATAATCTCTTCGACACATGCGCCGCTTATACGCAGTTCTTTTTGTTTTTTCCCTGATCCTTTCCGCCTGCGGAGCTTCGCCCTCTCTCTGGGGCATTTCGCATACCCCCACACCGGATTCATCGACCGAGAGCGCGCCTC
>DDSH01000020.1:7157-34197 GCA_002343775.1 Anaerolineales bacterium UBA2395 | reverse complement strand
CAACCGTTCCGCCATTCATCGAAACCCAGGCTGCCTATACCCCCACCCCACAAGGGACAGAACCCAGCCCCGAGCCAACGCTGGATATTCCCACCCTTGATGCGGCTCCCTTCCTGTATTACGCCCAAAGCGGTGACATGCTCTCTGCCGTTGCCAAGCGCTTCGGCGTGGACGAATCCGAAATCATCTCAGATGCGGATCTGACACAGACCACACTGATCGACCCGGGAACCTTGTTGATCATCCCGAACCGTATCCATGAACCCACCACACCCAACATCCAGATCATTCCCGATGCCGAGATCGTATTTTCTGCAACTGCACTGGATTTTGACACAGAGGCATATGTCAAGGCGCAAAACGGGTATTTGAGCAACTTCCGCGACTACCTTGGCTCCACCGGTTGGATCGAAGGGCATGCCGCCATCGACCGCCTTGCCATCGAAAATTCCATCAATCCGCGCCTGCTGCTGGCATTGCTCGAATTCGAAGCCCGCTGGGTGCGCGGACAGCCCATCGACCTGCTTCATACCGAATTTCCAATGGGTTTCAACGACTACCATTACAAAGGCATGAGCGTTCAAATGGTATGGGCGATCAACAACATGTCGATCGCGTATTACGGCTGGCGGGCTGGGACCATCACACACATCGAGTTTCCCGATGGCACGAAACTGCGGCTAGATCCACGCTTGAATGCAGGCACGGTTGCCATCCAATTCCTTTTCTCAAAGTTGCACAGCCAGTCGCAATGGGCGCAAATCATCAACCCCGAAGCCGGCTTCCCAGCCCTGTATGAAGAAATGTTCGGCGACCCCTGGGCACGCGCCGACCTGCTCGGACCGATATTCCCACCCGCACTAAACCAGCCTCCGCTTGTGTTACCGTTCGAACCCGGCGTTAAGTGGAGCTTTACCGGCGGACCTCATAACGGCTGGGGACAGATCAACCCTGGCATCTACGGTCAATCACACAGCGTATTCTCCGCCATCGACTTCGCCCCCGCCGCAGACAGAAGCGGATGCATCCCGACTACGACCTGGGTTACTGCTGCTGCGCCTGGCTTGGTGGTGCGTTCAGGCAATGGCACCGTGATGGTGGACCTGGACGGCGACGGGTACGAACAGACGGGTTGGAATCTGTTGTACCTGCACATTGCCAACAAGGGACGCGTCGAAACGGGCACCTGGCTGGAGGTCGATGACCGCATCGGTCATGCCTCCTGTGAGGGCGGCGTTTCCACTGGCACACACCTGCACTTCGCAAGGAAGTTCAACGGCGAGTGGGTCACCGCGGACGGGCCGATCCCGTTCATCATGAGCGGCTGGCGCGTGGTGGCAGGCGAAAAAGCCTATGAAGGAAAATTAGTACAAGGTGACAAAGAGATCATCGCCGACCCGCTCAGCCAGGCGTGGTCGAACATTATCCGCGAAGAAGATGAATAAACATACGAAGATGCTGCGATATTTCATCACGGTACTAACAATTGCCGTGCTGACGCTGACATCCTGCACTTTGGCATCGCCTCAAACGGGCGTCGTTGCCACTCCTACCAAAGCAGAAGCAGGCGCAATGGTCGATTCTGCTTCCATGCCGACCCCATTGCCAAGTCGCCCGGCGTATGCCCCCGGTGAATTGGTAGACTACACCGCTCAAACCGGCGATTCTGTTCCTGCCCTGGCACGGCGGTTCAACACCACTACGGGCGAAATCTTGGCAGCCAACCCACAGATTCCCCGCGATGCCACCACCATGCCACCCGGCATGCCAATGAAAATTCCGATCTATTATCGCGCCTTATGGGGCAGCCCCTTTCAGATCATCCCCGATCACGCCTTCGTCAACGGACCTACACATACAGGCTTCAACACAGCCGCTTTCGTATCATCACAACCTGGCTGGTTGAAAAATTATCGAGCCTATGTCGCAGGGGAGAACCGCTCCGGAGCCGACCTTGTTGATTACATCGCCACCAACTACAGCATCAGTCCGCGGTTGCTGCTGGCGATATTGGAGTATCAAGGCGGAGCACTCTCTTTATCGGAGCCGCCAGTGAAAAAGAACCTGCTTGGGTTGCAGCGCATCTATTGGGAAACTCCTTATTTACAACTCGTCCTCGCCGCAAACCTTCTCAACAATGGCTACTACGGTTGGAGGATCGGCTCCCTGCTTGAGTTTGATGATGCCGAAGGCATCCTGCGCCGCCCCGACCCCTGGCAAAACGCCGGTTCGGTCGCGCTTCAATATTACTTTTCAAGGATGTTCGCCGGGGATGAATACGCCCGCGCCACCAGCTCGGAGGGACTGTCGCTAACTTACAAAAATCTGTTCGGTGACCCGTGGGACGAAGAATTAGTTCTGATTCCGGGCAGCTTGCAGCAACCGGAAATGCTGCTGCCTTTCCCTGCCGATCAAACGTGGAGCTACACCGGTGGACCTCACACAGGCTGGGGGACTGGCGAGCCTTTCTCTGCGGTGGATTTTGCCCCCCCATCTGAACAATCTGGTTGTGTGCCAGCCAAGCCCGAGAACTACGCCACTGCCGTAGCCGACGGGCTGGTCGTCCGTTCCTCAGTGGAGGGGGTAGCCCTTGACCTGGATCGAGATGGGAATGAACGCACCGGCTGGGTCGTGTATTACCTGCACCTTGCCACAAGCCAACGTGCGCCTCTGGGCGCGGACCTGAAAGCGGGTGACAAGATCGGGTATCCCTCCTGCGAAGGCGGACGATCCACTGGAACACATGTGCATGTTGCCCGAAAATACAACGGCGAATGGATCGTCGCTGACAGCGCCCTGCCATTCATACTGAGCGGATGGACCGCACACAATGGCAGCGAGGCATACCAGGGAACACTGACCAAAGGCAGCGCGGTTGTGATCGCGTGTGAATGCGGCGATGCCTTCGCCGCCATCAGCGGCAGTTATCCATAACTTTCGTATTTACGAACCTGCTGCCGGTTGTTCGTATTCGCCTTCCTTCACAAGCGCTTTTGTATCCCCATCGAATATTTTATATACCAAACGGATCGGGAAGACCTTTCCGAGCATTGCCTGGGCAGGACAATACTTCTCTGCCGAAAGCCCGATGGCGCGTAAAACAGCTGCTTCATCTATGTTCGAGCCGTAGAAAAGATATTCGATAACGCCACGAGTGAAAACTTTCGGATGCTCTGCTGCGCGTTCACCGCGGAAATTCACCTGAAAATCTGTCACCACCTGTTTCTTCTTGGATAGGATGGAGATCACATCCATGGCGGTGCAACCTGCCAGCCCAATGCCGATGAATTCCATTGGGCGCGCCCCGCTGTTATCCCCGCCCACCGACTCGTCAGAATCCAGTCTTTGCACAAAACCGGAATCGCCCGCCCCTTCAAATGTCATCCGTCCCTTCCAGTTGATCGCTATATCCATAGGTGCCTTTTACTCCGTGATGATTTTTGGTACGTACGCTTCAAGATTCTTCCGGGAGATGCCGCCGATCCACATCAACCTGACTTGCCCATCCCGGTCAATGACATAAGAACTGGGCAGGTTCATCGTGTTAAATTCCCTGCCCGCCAAACTTTCCATATCCAACCAGACTGGGAACGGGAGAGCGAACTCCGTCACAAATGGTTTTACCAGTTCGGCAGTCTCCCCTTGATCGATGGCGATCAGCACAAAACCGAGAGACCTATATTTTTTATAGAACTCGACCAGAGTGGGCATTTCTTCGCGGCAGGGAGGGCACCAGGTCGCCCAGAGGTTGACCAAGACCACCTGCCCGCGGTAATCGACAAGAGAAACTGGCTTGCCATCCAGATCGGTTAGGGAAAGGTCCGGGGCAGGATAATTCACTTCGGACGGGACCGTTGAAAAGTCCACAGTGGAAGCGGATGCGTTCGCTGTTTCATCGGAAAGCATCAGGAACATAATTCCGATGGCAATGAATCCGCATCCGATCATCAACAGGGCAAGAAATTTTCCAAGGGAGGGTTGAGCAGTGTTTGACATAAATTCCTGGCATCCACACGGGATGCGAATCGGTTATCAGGTGCAGCCGCCACCTTCTGCACTAACGTACCCACAAGATGGACATTCCAATTGCAATAGTCCGTTGTAGTCCAATTTGCCTTCTCCACACATTGGACAAATCTCGCCTTTTCGAAGCGGCGCGTATCTCTTTTGTTCAAGGTGCGGTGTATCGATACCCAACAGGAGTCTTTCAAGCGAGGACAGGGTGGTTAAATCATTCATCAGTATTCTGAAGAGGTGGGGCTGAAAATCATTACATTTTGCAAAGTATAACTCAAGGTTTTATCCCCTAATGAAAAAGGGGATAAATGTCACCGACTATAGGATAGATGATACTGGAAACTTATACAGACGTTGATTAACATGACCCTAAATGTTGGATTCTCTGCCCCATGCCTCCCTATTTCAGGATATTACTCCCATGGAAACAGACCTGCTCAAAGCGTACTTCGAACCTTACTCCTGTCCTGCGGGAACTGTTATCTTTGGGCAGGGCGACCCCGCAACGCATCTTTATTTGATCACGAGCGGTAAGGTCGCAATTCAATACAAACCCTATGATGGCATCCCGATGGTTTTGACTCGCCTGCGCGCGGGGGATGTATTTGGCTGGTCGGCGGTGATCCGCAGGGCAAAATATACTTCCAGCGTGATCAGTGAAACAAACCTGGAGTCGCTGCGCATTCACGGAGATCAGCTTTGGGATCTGGTTGATGAAGAACCCGAGATGGGCATCAAGACCATTGACAGGCTGGCGCGCATGGTCTCGCCGCGCTGGGAGAACGCGCATACACAGATCAAGCTTTTGTTGGAGTCTGGTCAAGAAAATCAGACAGGAAGGTCTGCATGAACACAACCACTTCGGATACGCTGGAAACGCAGGTGCGTCATCTCGTCGAAAATATCAGCGCCTACATCGAACAATTTCATGGGGGAACGGTGGAGTTCGTTTCCCTCGAAGACACTACTTTGAAGGTGCGGCTTGGCGGTGCGTGTCTCAACTGCCCCCTGCTGCCCTCCACGCTGCACGGCTGGGTGGAAGGGACCGTGCATCAATTCTTCCCAAACCTGAAAGTGGTCGCCGATAACTGAAAAAAAAATCACCCCTGTAAAAACAGGGGTGATCGATTCATGGAGGTTGTTCATGCTCTTCGGGTGAAGTAGCGGAAGAGCAGGATGACCCCGCCAAAGATCAATGCCGCCGCCCAGAGATAGTTGGCGAATTCCAACAGGGAGGCAATTCCCAAAAAGCCCATGATTCCCAACACCAAAGCGGGCCAGTATGCCCATTGCATGCGCGCGAGGACGGCAACCAATAAAAAGGTGATGGCAAGCCCGAAGAAGAAGAACCCGGCCGTTTCGAACGCGGCAAACCGTTCGGCGGCGATGGTCATGCCTGCGAGTGTAACCAGTACACCACCGGGGATGATCGCCCACCAACGTTCGGCAGCGTCGGTCACATAGACGATGAAAAAGGTTAGACCAATGCCACCGAGCACAATTGCACCGGAATACTCATCAAAGTATGAAGAAGCAAGCACCAACAGCGCAAGCGCCGTCATCACACCGCCGGGAATGATCGCCCACCAGCGTTCACTGCGGTCGGAGGCATAGACATACCAAAACGCCAGGGCAACGCCACCAAGAAAGAAGGCGCCGCCCAAATTTTCCAATGCTTCAGGCAGGAGAATGGTGCCTCCCAGTGCAACAAGGATGAAGCCAGGGAAGGCGCTCCACCAATGTCCGCCAAACAACAAGGAGAGGAAGGCAAGACCAGCAACCAGAAAAGCGCCGCCCCAAAAGAGTTTGGTGGCATTTTCCAAATATCCCAGCGACTGTGCGAGGGCTAGTCCGCCGCCCATGATGAGCAGCAAGCCCAATACTATTCTTGGATCAAAACGTTTCATGATGCACACTCCGATTATTTGATTCTGACAGAACAGGCGCCGCCTTTGACATTGATATCCACCGCATTGGCAGCGGTTTCAAAATCGGGCGATTGATGGAGACCATTTTGACGCGGGAAACGGGACGAATCTACATGGACATCACCTGCGCCAATGGAGGAGCGGATGCGGGCAGATACACCCTCAGGGATGACCAAGGTCAAGGAAGCGGCACCAATTTCAAAGTCCGCTTTGAGGCGGCCACGCGATGGAAAGGTCACATCGGTATCACTGGCTCCCGATTTCAATCGGAGATCCGTTACATTCATGTCAAGCAAATTGATGGACGATTTGTTCGCGCCGAGATTCATTTCCAACGCGGTGGGGATGGAAGCATTAAGTGCAACATCCCAATCCATTTGCGCATGCATACCAAAAAATGGGAAATCCACAAACTCACTCGCGGGTCTCATGCGGACCTCAAGCCTTTCGCCATTGAGGGAGGCTTTTTGATCCAACCCGCCCATGAACGAACCGGTAGCGAGGTCATTGCCGGAAGCGCCGCCGTGAATCTTGAGTTCGCCAGCGCCATGACTGATGTTGATGCTGGCTTCACGCGCGCCTTCCAGCGAAACCCTCGCTGACTCCGTCTCCACATTCCTGCGAATAAAGACACCCGCCAACACATACACACCAGAGCCGAGCAGCACGAGGGGCCAGAACAGGCTCATCAGCGAATTACCGTTGGGCAAACGGATGCCCGCTGTATTGGCGAACATCAGAGCACCGATCAGCAGCAGGGCAACACCCCAAAACAGTTGACCGCGTCGCATTTATTCCTCCTTTCCTCTTTTTCGATACGAGCGATAAAGTCCGCTGCCAAGGACCCATAAACCAAGCAGGATCAACAGCACAGCCGGACCGTAACTACCGAGAATATCCAAACCGCCCAGGAAGGACGCAAAGACAAGGAACAACACCGCACTGACGACCATCATGTTCAGTCCGCGTTTGAGGTTGTAGCCCGTGTTATCGCCCAACAATCCCGCAATAACCGTTCCCAAGCCGATGAAGCCGGGGATGAGCGTCCACATGTACGACCAGGAACCGTAATCGTTGGTCATTTCCTGGTAGTAGAAAATGCCGCCAATGCCCGCCACGATTGCGGCAGGGACCGCCAAGCCGGGCGAACCGGTCACAAGACCAATGATGAGAATGCCCGCGCCGATCAACAGCATGTTGGCGGGCCATTCGGTGTACGGCTCAAAAAACTCGCGGAAGGAAGGCATGGTCTGATTAAGCAGGAACCATGCGCCGATCAAAATGAGAATCACACCCAGCGCAAGTTGGGAACGACCTGATTTGTTCATAATTCACTCTCCTGTGTTGAAAGTATCAAAATTAGTGTATACCGTTTTTATGAAAAATGAAAGTCCGGGTAGATATACGCAAATCGTTCAGTCTGGTTTCACACGCCTGCCCGCCCATAGACCAAATTGAGCCGGCTCGCGCCCACCACGCAGGCGCGTCCACAAGGGACGAATCGCCCACTTCCAGCCGTAAAATGGGGCGCGATGCTGCCAAACGACGCCCAAACGGCGACCCAATTCGCGCATCCGGTCATAAGTCAAAAAGCCTTCGCTTGGAATCGAATCAGAAGGAAACCCATAACGAGCGAGAAACTGCGCCTTGCGCTCGGCGAGCATCTGCCTGCCGGACTCTGCATCGTGATAAACAGGCGAGTCCATCACGATGAGCATACCGGTTTCCCGCAAAACTCGCAGCGATTCCTCCAGTGCCTGCTCAATATCTTCTGCATAATGCAACGAAGCATTGAATACGACCACATCTGCAGAGGCGTTGGGAAAAGGCAGGGTTGAAAACTCTGCTTGCAACGCAGTGAACTTCGACAGGTAATTTCGATAAGCGCCCAAGCCGTCTTCGACATTGACAAGCAAATCCACGGCGCAAACATCATGCCCGGCGCGCGACAATCGATTTGAAAGCCAGCCATTGCCGGCACCCAAATCCAACACCGATGAAGATTCTGGCAAGGTTTTTTCAAGCAGCCGAAAACTCGTCGCGCGAATTTTCCAGTCGGCGGAAAAACGTCCGCTCAGATCCGCGAACGGTAAGGCGCGATAGTATGCAGCATCGGCGGAGAATCTGCCTTCTAAACGACGAACCGTTTCATAGTCTGAGATGAAGCGCGCGTAATGTGACTCGCGTTCCGGCAGCAGGAAACGCCAAATCCCATCTATGCGACGGAAAAGAAGCGCATCTCGCTCGCAGTGAAGTTGATCCGGCGCTTCGGTCTTTAATTCACCCTGACAGCGTGGACAAATTAATTGCATGAGTCCCCGTTCAACGCTTGGATGGCGGCGCGATAACACACCTCGAATGAACGATCAATGGCATGGAAATCTTTCGGCGGCTGCCACTTCTGCGCAGACAGATCATCGGCTGCGATCACGATGGATGTAACTGCCACATTTTTTGATCGGGCAAGTGCATACAAGGCGGCGGTTTCCATCTCCACGACCTGAACGCCCTCATTTTGATAAGCAGCCACCTCTGCTGTTGTCTCTTGATAGGGAGCGTCCGTGGTCCAGGTTGAGCCAAGAGTGAAAGAGATCCTTTGCGCGGCGAGATAGGATTTCACAATTGCCGACAGTGGCACATCTGCATGTGCGTATCGCTCCGAAGGCAGGTAATGATGGGAAACACCTTCGTCGCGAATGGCTTTTTCCGCAAGGATAACATCACCGGCTTTCAAGGATGACTGCAGCGAACCGCCCCACGAAAGCAGGACAAAACGACGGACACCCCATGCGATCATCTCCTCTGCAAAAGCGACCAACGCCGGTGCGCCAATGCCGAAGTCGGTCAGCACACCAACTCGTCCCTGTGTAGCACGGACGAGAGAAATATCTCCGAGCGTTCGACCAACTTTTTTCAGCGGAATCTGCCAACGCATTCGGCGGGGAATATCGCTGCGCATGCAAAAAATGACACCCTGCGGCGGAGCACATGACGGAAATTTTCCCTGCCGCTTTTTGAGAGCAAGCATGTCTTCAGCACGGATGAGAGGTTCGCTGGTATGTTTTTCAGGGACGTTTGGAATGGGCATAGCGCCTCCACTGCCACCAAAGGGATAAACCATGCAGGCTTTCGGCTGCCAGGGTAGACCATGCTGCACCCGTCAATCCATGGCGAGGAACCAGCCACGTTAGCAGGAAAATCAGAATTAAAAAGGCAAGCATCAAAGAACCCAATACCGGCATCTCCAATTCCAATGCCACAAATGCCAGAGAATAATACGACACGAGATAATAAGGGATGATTCCCCAAGCCATCAGGCGTAAGGCGGGAATCGCTTCTGAATACTCTGCTCCAAACAAAATATGCACGAGCGGGTCTGCTAGCATGTACAAACCAAATGCAATCACCAGAGAAGCCACGAACAAAACAATATTCCCTGTTCGCAAATGATGCCCATCCGCTTTGGAACGCGCCATCTCCGGGTAGAGTGCGGTCAGAGCGGCGAGATGCCCCAATTTGGCGGCATCCATTATTCGGGAGGAAGAAGCGAAGAGCCCAGCCATGCTGATGGTCCCCAGAAATGGCAAGGTCATGGCGATCCATCTTTCGTAAAGGAGTCGCAGTCCGCCGATCCATGCCAGCCGCGCACTGGACTGGATCAAATGAAACACAGCCTTCATCGAAATGCCAACCCTCCAGGGAGAATCCATCAACAGGCGGGCGCACAGCAGAGTCCCAAACCCTGTTCCAATAATTTGAACGATCAACAGATAGGCGGCGTACCGTTCCAATGTTCCATCTTGAAACAAAAGTAGAATCACGGCGAGTAGTTGCAGGCTCGCAACTGTGAAATGCAAGATCGAAAACTCCGCCATTCGCTGTAGTCCGCGCAAGATGCTGGTGGCAATCGTAAACAAGGAAAGAGGCAGGAGTGCAAAGATATACATGCGCAGGGCATGGCTGGCGGGTAAGAATGGTGCAAAAAAGTACAGAACGAGAATCAAAATCGTTGAAATAAAAATTTGAAGAAAAAGAGAAGCGGGTACTTCCCTGAAATTCCCCGAGGAAGAAATGTCGCGAATCAACACCATATCGGTTCCAAAGGTTGACACCGCATTCCCAACCATCACCACCGCCATGACAAACGCATAATCACCAAAACCCGTGCTTCCAAAATGACGTGCCAACAGGATGTTGGCAGCCACCATCAATCCCTGCGCGCCATAGCGAGCAAGCACCGTCCATAGCATGTTCTTATACAGGCTCATATCGAAACGTATACATGAGAAAATCACCCCACCGGTTGAAGGGAAACCACGCGCCAAAACGTTCGTCCAAGCCAAGCAGGAATTTCGTCAATTGCGGATATCGCTTTGGAAAACCGTCCATATAAGACGGCGGACTGAACAGCGAAATGGACTGACGACGCAGAAGGCGGAACGAATCCCCAAACGCCTTGCGGACAGAAGCGGGACTGTGATACCACGTCATCACGCCCGCGCCTTCCACGTTTGCCAGCGTCCCATGCGGAGAGAGCCGCCTGCCTGCCACACGAACATGACCCCGCAAGGCTTGCGCCAACTCCCAGGGACAAATCTTCGGCATGACCACCCACACTACGATCCCATGCGGCTTGAGCAAAGACGGCAGCGCGCGGGTGACCGCCTGAAGATCTGGGATGCAATTCAACCCGCCAAAATTGGAAAAGATCAGATCAAATGGCGCGCCAGACACACTCTCCAATTCGGTGAAAGAAAGTTGCTGAGCCGTCAGTCGTCCATCGTCATTCAATGATGCGATCCGCTGACGGATGACCGCCAGCATCCCATCCGCCACATCGGTGGCATGAACCCGAAACCCTTGAGAGACAAAATACTCCGCATCCGAACCCGTGCCCGCATTCAATTCCAGGATCGAAGCGTCTGCTGCAATGCGGCTGGCAACCTCACGCCGGATCAGGTCTCGCGCCCATGAAATGACAGGATGACTGGCGCAATAGGCATCATATACTTCCGCTTTTCCAGAAAAGCCTTTGTTGACCGCGTCAAGATCGATCATGCGCCGCCTGCTTTACCGAAGCACGAGCAAATTCCCGAAGTCGCAATTCAGAACGTACCAGTTGCATCAAGTAATAGGGAGAAAGCACCATGCCGCGCAGGTCGATTTTCTTCCAGGCGCGGCGCGCACGAAACTCATAATGAACTCGTCCATGCAAAATGCGATAGAACTCCTGCGGGAACGGTCCGCGATAGAGCATGGCAAGATCATCGGAATCGACCCAGTTTTGTTTCTCGCCCAACTCCATTTTCACCCGTTCGAAGAATTTCGTTCCCGGCAACGGATATGAGACCGAGATGCCGATATCATCCGGCTGGCACTCGCGCACCATCTTCAACGTTTTCTGCACATCGTCCCATGTTTCGCCGGGATAACCAAACTGCAAAAAGAACCCAATTTCAATGCCTTGTTTGTGGAGCCGCTCTGCAGCGCGATAAATATCTTCCACCTTATCGCCTTTATCCATCGCATCCAGAATCTTTTGCGAACCCGACTCCGCACCTACCCAAACGGTCTTGCAGCCCGCCTTCGCCAACGCCGATGCAGTTTTCCCGGTCACCAAGTCTGCGCGCTTCAAACACTTGAACGGGATGATCGCATCCATCTCTGTCAGCAGATCCGCAAAGCGTTCCACCCAATTCGGCCTCAAACCAAAAATATCATCGGCAAACCAAATGTGGTCGGGCGCAAAATTTTCCTTGAGCCATTTCATCTCTGCTGCCACATTCTCCGGCGAACGCGAGTTGTAGCGCTGCCCCCAGATCGGCTTGGCGCACCAATTGCAGTGATACGGGCATCCGCGCGTGGTGACCATGTTCATCGAAAAATATCCGTGCCGCTCATACCAAATGGTTTTATATTTTTTTATATCGACAAGATCCCAGGCAGGAAACGGCAGGGAATCAAGGTCTTTGATGTCGGGGCGGCGGGAGGGGTGAAGCGTGAAGCGGGAAGCGAGACCCATGACGTCACGCGCATCATGCCCAGCCGAAAGTTGATCCAAAAGTTCCCCAAGCGTTTCCTCCCCTTCACCGAGCAGGCAGTAGTCTGCGCCATGCGTGAGGTACTGATCATAATGGTCGGTGACATCCGCGCCGCACATGATGACGATGCATCCACGTTCTTTCGCCATGCGAATCATGGTGAAAGCAGCTTCACGCATCCGCAGCAGGCACATCTTGGAAAGATAATTGAAGTTATCTTCATAGATGATCGCGTATTGTGGTTTGTGTTCGTCCAGCGCCTTTGCCCATTCATCTTCCGAATCAGCGAGCATGGCATCGAACAATGCCACATCGTACCCTTTCTCGCGGATATAACTGGCAGCGTACAATGTCCCCAGCGGCGGATAAGGCATCATCGCGTCCCACAGTTTGGGGTCGAAACGCAGATAGTAGGATTGCCCGAAGAGGATTTGGGTCATGAGACACCCTGTATGGTTCTTAATCGTTCCTGATGCATTTTCATCGTCCATGTCCCATGGTGATCAAAATTTCCCTGACACACATCCGCCGAAAAATTGGTCTCAACGCCGTAGCCCTTCTGGTTTTTGAAGCGTGCGATCTTGCGCGTCATTTCCCAAGATTCGAAACGAGCGGCAAATTTGTTGGTCAGCAACCTCTCGAAAAAAGTTTGAACTTTATTCCCAGCGTGGAGATCCTCTGCTTCACTCAGATTGGCATACGCAGAATGATTCGGCAAAATTTCTTTCACCCACGGGTTGGCATTCTGGAGTTGGGCAAAGACATCCAACCCGCTGATCGGAATCATCTGCGCAAACTCGCGGGCAGAGTACAGATTCTTTTGCTGCCATGTCAACGCGTTTTCCGAGATGATCACATTCGGGCAAATGACATCGCCGAACAATCGCGCCAGCCTGCCAAAAACAAGCACAAAGGCGCGCGCCGTCCATATGTGACCGGGTTTGGCAACCAGCAGAAAATCCATGTCGCGGTGTTTGGAAAGGTTGAGCATGGCAAGCGAACCGGTCAATGCCACCAAGCGGATGAAAGGCAGGCTGCCGATGATTCGTCCGTAGCGCGTGGCGCGGCGAAGGGCTTTACGGGAATTGGCTTCACGCGCCTGGCGGATGTCTACGATCTCAGGGCGGTCAGCGAGGAAATAAAAACCATCCTTGAATTTTACATGGGGCATGGATGAAATACAGATAGCGATCTCTTCTTTTGTAGATGAAATGAGAAGAAATTTGTGAAGTTCTTCCAGTGTCAGCGGGTGGTCGAAGATATCGGAATAGGCAAGCGTGGATAGAATAGCACGCTCGAGCGCGGAGTCAACTGTCAGCGTGGAGGGAGGGGAGGTAAAGGTGAGGGACAAGAGCAACCTCCTTAATCAGTGACAGGTTCCGGGCGGGGGAAGAAGCGCGCAGAGATGGATTGGGCGAGGGTCAAGCCTGAGGTGTAGAACAAGCCTAAAGCGAAGAAAAAGGCATAGATCATCATCAAAGGATAACCATATTGGAAAGCAAGCCATGCGGTGAGAAGATTGAACCCTCCCAAAAGAAATTCGAAGACGATCAATTTGTCGAGTTTCAATTGATAGCGATTGCCGCGCCATGTTTGTGCGCGATGGGTGATGCCAAACTTGGGCGTGCGCTCAAATGGGATGAAACGCTTTTGCAGAATATGCACCACAGCGCGGATGGTGTTCAGCGCCATACCCGAAGCCAGCATGGTCATCAACGCAATCAGCGGAAGGGTTTTCAGCCAGCGCCTTTGCAACAAAAATTGACCGACGGAAAAATAGAAAGCGGGGATCAATGCAAGGACATTGAGCATGACACCAAACCCGACCGGCGCCAGCAGGGTTGGGAATTGCTGCGCAAAAACCAGCAGAAGCGGATAGATCAACATCAGAGCCACGGTAAACAAATGCAGCAAATATCCGGTGAGATGCAGCGTGGCATGGACTTTTCGCCCAAGTGAAAAATCGGATGCCCAAATGACTGGAATGTATTTGATGGCACACTCCAGAATACCACGCGCCCAACGATATTGCTGACGACGATATGCCGTAATACTGACCGGCAACTCGGCGGGAGCATAGACATCGGCGGCGAAGCGTGCAGACCAGCCGCGCAAAAAAGCGCGGTAGGAAAGGTCCATATCTTCGGTGAGGGTGTCGGCTTTCCAGCCGCCTGCATCGAGAATAGCCGATTTGCGCCACACCCCCGCTGTGCCATTGAAGTTGAAAGCAAAATTCTCACTGGAGCGCACGGGCTGGTCGATGGCAAAATGCGCATCAAGGGAAAGCGATTGCAACAACGTCAACAGCGAATAATCGCGGTTCAAATGTTCCCATCGTGCCTGCACGAATGCCACACGCTCATGGTCAAAGTGCGGCAGGATTCGCCGCAAGAAATCGGGCGGCGGGACGAAATCCGCGTCGAAGATGGCGAGGAACTCGCCGCGCGCACAGGCAAATCCATTGGCGAGTGCGCCGGCTTTAAATCCCGCACGGTCTTCACGATGGATGTGAAGTACATTGACACCCGCGGCTTGCAAACGTTTGACCGTATTTGACACGATCTCCACCGTGTCATCGGTCGAGTCGTCCAATGCTTGAATCTCCAATAACTCGCGCGGATAATCCAGATCTGCACAGGCTTGCAGCAAACGTTCCGCCACGTAGCGCTCGTTGTAGATCGGCAGTTGAACGGTCACAAAGGGCAGTTCGTCGAACACGGCGGGTTGATAGTCTTTCAGACGCCGCCCGCGTATCAACCCCATCACAGCCAGATAGGTCATATTAAGAATGTACATGACCAACGCCGCCATGATCAGCGTATAAACGATCAAGACAGGCGCAAGAAAATATGCGGCTACATTCATGCCATCTTCCTCGTTCCCACAGAGAATAATCCCCATGCCAGCCATTGCCACAAACGTCCCGGCGCATACGACCAGGGATAGTAATCAAACAATCCAACCACGAACAATCCAACCAACAACGCCATGGCCCCCATCAGATACGGTTGGTTGAAGATTTCCTGCCAGCGGAATAAAAACACCAAGGCAGGCACAGCCAAAAGCAGAAAATAAAATACGCCGCCCGTCAAACCAACCTCCACCACAACGGTTAGGAGCGTAAAGTGCGGCGGCTGATAATCGAGCCGAAACGTTTCAAAGCGATCCTTCAATGCCAGAGCCGTAGCGCCCAACCCCACGCCAAACATCGGGTGCTCCACAAACAAGGTGTTTCCCGCATCGAGCAAATAGCCGCGTTCCTGCATCTGATTGTCCTGCGCCACATTCCCAGCGTTTGCGCGCGCTTCAAAGGCTCCCAAATTTTGGAGGAGGAAAGGGCTTACCACAAGCAGACTCGCCGCTGCCAGCCACACCACCCGGTTGACCGAATCCCACCGACGGGCAAGCGCTTCTCCTACGACGAGGAAACTGGCAGCCACCATCAAACTCAGCCACGCTGACCGTGAGAACGTGGCGACCAACGCGACAACTGCGATCAAAAATCCAGCCGAGGCAAAGAGGCTCTGACGCTTCGTCCCATATAGAACAACTACCAACAGGAGGATGAGTCCAAACACCAGGCAGCCGCCGAGAATGTTCGGGTGGTCGCTCAAGCCATAAGCACGCAGGAAGCGCATCCCCGCCATAGAGACAATGCTGATGCCGGACTGGTTTGGGTCAAGCGTGTGTTCCCCCAGGAAGCCCAATCCCAAAGAAGATTGAGCCAGAGATTGCCCAATGGCAACGACAGACTGAATCACAACCTGAATCGCAACAGGGATCACCACCCACCTAGTCGTATGAATTTCGTTGACCGTATACAGATAAAAAAGCAACAGGAACACAAATCGCACCGCATGATAAACGGACAGGATCGGGTCTGCACTTCCAAGGATGGAAACCCAACCAGCAACGGTCAAACCCAGCAAACTCACCCATATCAACCAGTGACCAACTAGAATCTTGCGAGGATGCAGGATCAATGAGCCCAACCAAAACAAAAGCATGATGAGCAATGCAATATCACTCGCAAACAGATGAAAGTCGGTGTAATCGGAATACAGGGGATCATGCGGACGCGACCAAACGACCAACCGCCAACGAAATGGAGTGAGGATGATCGTCAACGCAAAGGACAAACGCGCGCAAAACTCAAATGTAGAATTGAAACGATTTGTGAACGAATGCATTAATTAGATAACTATTATCCTTTTTGTTATTATAATCGCGGAATGAGTCCATCGCTCGCCATAAACGCCAGATATCAAGTGCGGCGCATCACCGGCGTTGATAGATACGCACATGAAATTGCAAAGCGACTGACCCTCTCGAAACGCTTCATCAATCCAAGCCACCCATTAGGACAAGTCAGTGGGCATGTATGGGAGCAATTTTCTTTACCCAGCCATATTCAACGTGACGAACTGCTCTGGTCACCAGCGAACGCCGGTCCGTGGAGTGTGACGCGCCAAGTCCTCACCATCCATGATGCAAGCGTGTTCGATCATCCGGCATGGTTTCGCCCCGCTTTCGCAGCATGGACCAGACTCTCATGGAAAATCCTTGCAAGGCGCGTCAAGGCGATCATCACGGTTTCAAAATTTTCAAAGCAACGCTTGAAACATCATCTAGGTATACCAGATGAAAAAATCCACGTAATCTACAATGGAGTCGGAGACCCGTTCGAGCCACAGCCCACAAAATGCATTAAGAATGTGAAAGAAAAACTGGGTATTCGAAAGCCCTACTTCCTCTTCGTTGGAACCATCGAGCCGAGGAAAAATCTTAACCATCTATTGGAGGCGTGGGAGCAGGCAAATATCTCGTCACATGATCTTTTTCTTGCCGGAACCGAAGGAAATGTCTTTCCAATCTCTGAAAAGCAACTTGCCCTTTCATCACACATCCCCGACGAAGATCTACCGTCCTTGTATGCAGGCGCAACAGCATTTGTATTTCCATCGCTGTATGAAGGCTTTGGCTTGCCTGTCCTCGAAGCGATGGCATGCGGAACACCGGTCATCACTTCAAATACTACTGCGTTGGCAGAGATCTTCAGCGACGCAGCACTGCTTGTCGCACCCGAGAAACCAGTGGAAATTAAACGTGCCATGCAAACACTTCTTGAGGACAAATCACTCGCCGGGAATTTGCGCGAACAAGGCTTGAGGAAAGCAAATCGATTATCTTGGGAAACTTCCGCCGTGCGAACACAATCCCTCTTTGAGAGCCTGATATGAAAGTAGCCATTGTCCACGAGTGGTTGAATGTATACGGTGGGTCAGAGCGGCTTTTAGCCGAAGTGCTGAAAGTCCATCCGCAGGCACACGTCCATGCGTTGATTCATAACAAACAAAACCTGCTTGGCACGCCATTGGAGGGAGTACGCGTCAGGACCTCATTCATGCAGCATATTCCACGTGTGGAGCATCTCTACCGCGGATTGCTGCCGCTCATGCCACTTGCCATCGAACGCATGAATGTTCGCAACTTTGAACTCGTGATATCCATTTCACATGCCGTGGCTCACGGAATCAGAACCCATAAGGATCAAACTCACATTTCATACGTCTGCACGCCGATGCGCTACGCCTGGCATTTGCAGGATGATTATTTGAATTTGCATCATTTGGACAAACCGCTCATTGGCAGCGCCGCCCGTCTGACCTTGAACCTGCTCCGCCGCTGGGACAGGGCGGTCGCCCCGCGAGCGGATCACCTGCTTGCCATTTCGCATTGGACGGCGCAAAAAATTCAGCAGGCATGGGGCAGAGACTCGCAGGTCATTTACCCGCCTGTGAATGTGGAACGATTTTTCCCTGCTCATGAACGGGAAAATTTTTACATCCATGTTTCACGGCTGGTTCCGTACAAAATGACAGCAGAGATCATCAAAGCCTTCAATCAGCTGAATCTCCCGCTCATCATCATCGGCGACGGACCGGAAATGCCGCATCTAAAAAAAGTGGCGGGAGAAAACATCAAACTGCTCGGTTTTCAACCCGATGCCATCGTCGCGGATATGCTCAGCCGCGCCAAAGCCTTCGTTTACATGGCTACCGAAGATTTTGGGATCGCCATGGTCGAGGCGCAGGCGGCGGGATGCCCGGTCATTGCCTATTTCAAAGGCGGCGCTGCGGAGATCATCCGTGATGGCGAAACTGGGATTTTGTTCAAGGAACAAACAGCCGAATCATTGGCAGAGATGGTCATAAAATTTGAAACCATGAGATTAAACAGCAAAGCCGCAGTAGAGAATGCGGCTCGCTTTTCTTCCGAACGGTTTAGGCAGGAATTTTCATATCACATTCAGAAGATTGCTTCAGGCTGACGCCTTCGCAATGACGAAACGCTAAAGTACTGCTTTTGCCAATTCTTCCAACCCGGCGAGATCATCCAAGTCCAGCCATTGGAGCATGATGCATTCCAAACCGGCGGATTCGAGTTTTTGAAATTGCTTTGTGACCATGCCCGGTGTGCCTGCGATGATTCCGCGTTGATGCAGATCTTCGAGCGTTCGTCCGCGCGTCTCGAGTTTTTGTTTCAGTTCGCTGTCAGATGAAGCGAAGACGCAGCCCGTCATCATCGAACGGCGTACAGACTTGACATCTCGTCCCGCTTTTTTCAAGGCGGAATCCAGCCGCACATTGGATTCCTTGAACTGCTCCGGCGTTTGGAACATCGAATTCCATTCGTCCGCGTAGCGGGCGACCAGATTCGGGGTGCGATTCTTTCCGGTCCCGCCGACCAGAATTCGAGGTCCGCCAGGGCGAAGCGGGCGCGGGAGAAGAGTCGCTTCACGGAGTTGATAATACTTTCCGTCAAATGATGTCGCCGAGTCGTTTTTCAATAACTGCGTGACGACTTGCAATCCTTCTTCAAAACGGTCGAAGCGAGATCTGGGATCCAGCAGATCGAACCCGAAGAGTTGATGTTCGCGCTCCTGCCAGCCCGCACCCAAACCGAGTGTGAGCCGCCCGTTCGAGAGATCATCCACAGCGGCAGCCATGCGAGCGGTTTGAGCGGGGTGACGAAACGAAACCGGCGACACCAGCGGACCAAATTCGATGCGCTTCGTATGACTTGCCAGCCACGTTAGCGAAACCCATAGCTCAAGCGAGTCTTTGTCGGGTGGATTCATATTGGTGAAATGGTCGGAACGATATAACCCAACAAATCCCAATTCCTCCACAAGGCGGGCGATGTTCTGCCAACGCGGCCAATTCAACCCATTTTGTCCTTCGATCATGATGGCGATCTCTAGCATGCACAACTCCTTTTTTTCGAGTGTACATCAAAAAAAAGACCCCCGGGGCTTGGTTATCCCGAAGGTCTGAATGTCAACCAATTCCGCGCGCCATGAGCGGAGCTGCGAAGAGGATTAACGCAAGCCCCACCATTTCCAACCATAGGAGCAGGCGGATATTCCTGTATTCCTTGTCCGGGATATCAGGCACCTTGTTTTCTGCAAGCAGCGGATTCCATTTGATATAACGGATGGTGGGATAAATAGAAAGCAAACCGACGATCACGAACAAAGCCATCTTCGTCCAGAAAACGTGGTTGCCAAAATAATAGTTCGGTCCCTTTTCGAAGAAATACACTCGCAGCAAACCTGCGAGGAGCATCACTCCTGCCGCAATACCATAGACCAGATCCACGCGTTGAATGCGGCGCGCTTCCGCCACAGTGAGGCCCCTGCGATATGCAATAAACTCATACACCAGGCACGCTGTCAACGTAAAAGCGGCAATGTGATGCAAGGTTGCCATCAGTGAATTAACTACAACCATCTCTCTCTCCTTTTTAAATAATCTCTACCTGCGCGAACACATGGTAGGTTTTGGTTAATGCTTTTGCGGATGACTCTTATACCAGTCAACGGTTTCTCGGATCGCCACCTTCATTGGTGTGGCTTTCACGCCAAAGGTAGTCTCAAAGCGGCTCGAATCTACAACGAACGGTTTCTCGAACTCATACATCATTTCGAACGTCTCCTTTGCAGCAGGGATGAACAATCCGCCGATCCACATCATGGTGCGTCCCATCGCGCTGAACTTCGGTTCAATGCCCATCTCCTGTGCGATCATGGTCAACATCTCGCGCTGACTGATTCGCGGACTGTCGTTCGGTACATGCCACGGTCTGCCATCGGCTTCGTCACGTTCCCCCAAAATAACCAGCGCCTTTCCAAAATCGGGAATGTAGGTGTGCGTGTGAGAAACGTCCACATCGCCAAGCAGGTTAGCGGGTTTACCGTGCAGCAACGGATAGAATGTGCGCTCACCCATCGCAGCGGTTGGCAATCCCCACGGACCGAAAAAGTCCGAGCCGCGCGCCGAGGTCACACGAACCTTTCCCGCGCGGTGCGCTTCGAAGGCAGCATTGCTGATCTCACCACGCACTTTTCCCTTACGGGTATGTGCATTATGTGGAAGATCCTCCGTCAGTGGAGTGCCATTCACATCCCCGTACATGTACAGATTTTCCACGATTACCAATTTGGCATTACTGCCAGTTAATCCGTCAATAATGGATTTCTGCAATGGCGGGAATTTTTCCATCCATTCGTTATACTCCGGCTGCGAGGCTTGATACACCACCTTCGCGCCGCGCGTCACTTCTTTGACTTTGGTTTGGTCGTACAGATCCGCAGCCACCACCTCCACCCCGGCAGGGACTTCGTCCATCTTGCCCGAGCGGTTCACCATGCGAACGGATTCTCCGCGCTTGACGAGTTCTTCCATCACAGCGCGACCAATGGCGCCAGTGCCCAACACAACATGATTTACTGACATTTCATACTCTCCTATTGTATTTTCCCTGCAAATTTTTTAACGACCGCCTCAAATTTCAACGGTCCACCATGGCCTACATAGACCGTCGAAGGTTTACGATCCCCAATCTTTTTCATGCTGGCGTGAACCGCTGCCAGATCGTCAATGAAGTAGTGATAATTCGGGCGTGTTCCGAACAGATTTCCACCCATCCAGCCGCCCATCATCACATCACCAATGATGGCTTCCTGATTTGGCAGCATCACCGAAAGCGAACCTTTCGTATGTCCCGGCGTAAAGACGATTTCACCATCCACTCCAAAGTTTTTTAAGGACATTTCCTTTTCAAGGATGATATCCGGCTCCACTGCCTCGAACGGTTTCACCACCATTGCAGCAACCATTTTTGCTTCCACATTACGCGGCTTGATCTCGCCATTCGTTCCTGTCCGCAGCATAAAGGCATCGGCGGCATGGACAGCCGTCGGCACGTTCAAGATGCGCTTCAATTCGGCAGTGGAGCCTGCATGGTCGATGTGTCCGTGCGTGTGCAGGATCAAAGAAATATCATTTTCATCAACACCCGCTTGTTTTACGGCTTTCAGGATTTTGCCTGCTTCGTTCGGCGCGCCTGTATCCACTAAAATGGATTTTTTATCCTTAACAAGGTACGCATTGGATATGGATAGTTTTATTTTTATGATTTTCATGACAACCTCTTGCCTACATCGGAGGCGCAGGCATTTTGAAACCGGCTTGCATCGTATCAGGCGCAGTCAACCCGGAGACCTGCAACGGCGAAGGATGCTTGACCTTCGACAGCTTGCCTTCGATCAACATGCGGCGATGCGCTTCCTCCCAAGTGGGCAGGTTCGTGTCTTCCTGCTGCCAGCGCGCCACCGAGGCTTCGTTGCACATCTCTGAGAGCATCCGCATGGCGATCTGATGCGCGCCCGAACCGCGATATTTTTTCATCGCCGATTCTTCGTTCCAAACGGTCTTTGTCCAAACGACGTTATTCTTTTCGAAGCGGGTTTCCACGCCTGCCACGCCATCGGCTTTCTGTGCCTGTGTCATGGTACGCATGGCGTGAAGCAGGAACATCGGCATGTAAAAAATGGAGCGAACTCGCAAGCGGGTAATGGATACGGTGTACATTTTTATCTAAGATCCTTTTACAAATTGATTAATGATGGATTCCATCTCATAACGATAGAGCGAAGAGCCATCCACGCCGAAGGGTGGCATGTTGTTGGAGACTTCCAAGGAGACAAGCCCATGCACGCGGCTCCAGATGATCATGGCAACAGATAACGAGAAAATGTCATAGTCACCAGCGAAGCCGCGCCAGACATCAAACATGGGTTCATAACCTGGTTGGACGGAGGGGAAATTTTCTGCCTGCAACTTATTGGCTATCCGCAGTTCGTCAATGACACTGACGAGCGCGCTCAACGATCGCGCCGCAGATGGCAAGACTTCCATCATCGGGGCTTGGTAGCCGGGGATGGGCGTGCCAAAGATCAACTGGTAGCGTTGCGGATACTCCAACGCCCATTGTCGGTAGGAAAAGCCTATTGCTTTCAACCGCCCCACCAGGTCATCCTCGGCTTGAGCGTCGCGTGCAATAAGTTGGTAGTCGCCGAACGAAGTGTAGGCATCAATGATGAGGGCGGTCACAAGCGCATCCCGATCTGGGAAGTAGTTGTAGATGGCTGGCGCTGTGATCTTGAGTTCGCGCGCAATCGCCCGCAGAGAAAGCGCAGCTGCGCCGGTTTCTGCGATCTGTTTCCATGCGGTGTCTTTGATGGCTTCTTGAAGGTTTTGGATCTGAGTTTTTTTGCTGGGTCTGACCATTTCGGCTCCTAAATAATTTACACTGTAAATATACAGTGTTTATTTTATTAAGTCAAGGGGTAAAAAAGACCTCGGAGATTTTGGAAACCTCCGAGGTCTATCTACAGAATTTCGCTCACCGCAACCCATTCCCCTTTTATTTTTGGATGCTCTGTCAAACTCAACTTTCCACTTTCCACCAATTTCCCAATTGCCCGTTTCGTAATCTCATTCCCCCAACCGAACAACTTCTGTACATCACGGACTTGCGCCGCGCCGACCATATCGAAGTACAACTCCAGCAGTTTCATGCGCGCCTGACTCTCGGTTATTTTTCGCGCTCGTTCGGCAATCTCAGGAAAATGGCTGGTGGTAATGTCATAAATGTGTGAATACTTCCACGCACCAGCCTGCGCCACACCAACGGGTAAAATCTTGAAATCTTTCTGAAGGTATTCCAACGCTTTATTGAACTCCGAATCTTTTGCGTTGGAGAGTTTGGCTTCTTTGCGCAAATCCAGCGTATTCATTGCGCCCTTATCGAGCAGCGCTTCATAGACCTGCTTTGCAGACTGAGGCAAACGTCCCTCTTGGTAGGCGATCAAATAATCTTCTTCGGGTGAACCATAATTCTCAGAGAGGGCGTAAAAATACGGCGCGACCTCCAACGAGATCATGGTTGCTTTGCCGCGCAAGATCTTGGCGTAGTACCACGTCTTTTTATCAAGCGCGCCATCCTTCCAACCCCATGTGATATGCCCCGGGTCATCGTGCGCATCGGCAACAGGTCTGTCGCCGGCAACCGACACCCACAGCGAAGGCAGGTCTATGCCTTTGATGGGCCAGAAGTATACAAAGCCACGTTTGTTAACGAAGGTCAAGGCCGCAGCAGGAGATGAAACCCTTTTTTGCGGAGGCAGGTTGAAGGTCCGGGTGCGAAGCGCCTGAAGTTTTTTGAGGTTGATCTGAGTCATCGCTCAGATTTTATCATCTGCGATACAATCGGCAAATTATGAATATCCAAAAATTTAGAGACAGCGACGAATTAAGTCGAGCCGCAACAAAAAATTTCATCGACCTTGCCAACCAAGCCGTTGCCGCACGCGGACGATTTCTCGTCTCGCTTTCCGGCGGCAGCACGCCAATGAAGTTATATGAACAGATTGCAAATGAAACACTGGATTGGTCACGCGCGCATTTCTTTTGGGGCGATGAACGCTGCGTGCCCGTCGATGATCCCGGTAACACCTACGGCTTGATGCGTGAAATCTTATTCGACAAGATAGGAGCGACGAACATCCACCGCATCGAATCGGACCTTGAGCCTGCTCAAGCCGCCCAAGCCTATGCCCACACCCTCAGCAGATTCGCTGACGCGCCGTTCGGCTTTCCGCGCTTTGATCTGGTTCTACTCGGCATGGGTGACGATGGCCACACGGCTTCCTTGTTCCCCGGCTCGCCAGTTGACATCTACACACCCACCATTGCAGTTACAGCCCATTACCAAGACCGCCCCGCCAACCGTGTCTCTCTCACACCCAGGGTGTTCAATCAAGCCAGAGAGATTTGGTTTCTTGTCACCGGCGCAGGCAAGGCAGAGACGTTACGCAACGTCATAAAAGGCGAAAAGAATTTGGAACAACTCCCGGCGCAACGCATTCAACCCGTGAATGGGAATCTGGTTTGGATGATCGATGAGGCGGCTGGGAAGTATTTATAAAAATACTATTCCGTCATTGCTTCGTCGGGAAGAACACCCTCTTCGCAATGACAAAACATTAAAGGAGTAACAACATGGAATTAGCACTGATCGGTTTAGGCAAAATGGGATTGAACATGGCAACCCGCCTCGTGCGCGGCGGTCATCGTGTGGTGGGGTACGCCCGCTCGAAAGAGTCGGTGGAAGCCGCCATCCAAAACGGTGCAGATGGCGCCTACTCGCTCGAAGAAGCCGTCGGGAAATTGACCTCCTCGCCGAAAGTTGTTTGGGTCATGGTCCCGGCTGGAACAACGACAACGGAAACGATTGAAAAGGTCGCCGCCTTATTGAAACCCGGCGACATCATCATTGACGGCGGCAACACGAACTACAAAGACACCATCAAACACGCCGAAACGCTCACCGCCAAAGGCATCGACTTTGTCGATTGCGGTACCAGTGGCGGCATTTGGGGACTCACTGAAGGCTATAGCCTGATGATCGGCGGAAAAGAAGAAGTAACAGCAAAGCTCAACCCCATCTTCGAAACTCTTGCCCCCGGAAAAGAACTCGGCTGGGGACGTGTCGGTCCGCATGGAGCCGGTCACTATGTAAAGATGGTTCACAACGGTATCGAATACGGCATGATGCAAGCCTTTGCTGAGGGCTTTGGCATCTTGAAAGGCAAAAAGGAATTCGGTCTCGACCTCGCCCAAGTCTCGCATATCTGGCAACACGGGAGTGTCGTTCGCTCGTGGCTGCTCGACCTTGCCGCCAATGCACTCGACGAAGATACCGATCTGAAAGAGATCAAACCCTGGGTGGCAGATTCGGGTGAGGGTCGTTGGACCGTTTTCGAATCCATCGATCTCGATGTCCCAGCCCCGGTCATCACCCTCGCGCTGCAAATGCGCTTCGCCAGCCGCGATGAAGAAAATTATCCCGCCCGCATGTTAGCCGCGCTCCGCAACCAATTCGGCGGGCACGCGATCAAAAAAGCATAGTCAATAAATATTGGAGATTAGTAATTGGTAATTTAACCCTCAATCCCTAGTTATCAATCACCATTTACCACTATGAACACCCCACTTTATAACGGACTGCTTACCACCATCATCATCTTTGGCGCATCTGGCGACCTGACCCAGCGCAAACTTATTCCGTCGCTTTTTAACCTCTTCCGCAAGCGGCGCACCCCGAAGAAATTTCAAATCTTTGGTTTCGGCGGCACCGAATTCACCAACGACCAGTTCCGAGACCACTTGTTCAAAGGCATGAAAGAGTTCGCCGGGTACGACTTCACCGACGAAGAATGGAATGTCTTTGCCCCAAACCTGCATTACCTGACAGGCAAATACACCGAACCCGCCGATTTCCAACACCTAGCTGATGCGCTTGCCGCCTCTGAAGAGGAAACTGCCAACAGACTCTTTTACATGGCATTGCCGCCAACCCTCTTCCCCACCATCATTGAAAACCTGGACGCCACCGGCCAGCTGCACGAGAACGGCGGCTGGCGGCGCGTGGTACTCGAAAAGCCCTTTGGAACCGACCACGCCTCGGCGGTTACGCTCAACAAACAAGTCCACAAAGCGCTGCACGAAACCCAGATCTACCGCATCGACCATTATCTCGGTAAAGAGACAGTTCAAAACATTCTCTTCACGCGCTTTGCCAACACCATCTTCGAACCGATCTGGAACCGCAACTACATCGACCATATTCAGATCACTGTATCGGAAAAAGTCGGTCTGGAGCATCGCGCCAAATTCTACGACCACGTCGGCGTGTTGCGCGACATGTTCCAGAACCACCTGCTGCAACTGCTGACACTCGTCGCAATGGAACCGCCCGCTTCATTTAGCGCAAGTCATTTGCGCAACGAAAAGGTAAAAGTTCTCAGCGCGATCCAACCCATGACGCCGGAACAGGTCTCGGTGAACACGGTGCGCGCTCAATACAAAGGCTATCGCAGCGAAGAGAATGTGGATCCAAAATCCACCACACCGACGTATGCGGCACTCCGCCTTTACATCAACAACTGGCGCTGGAAGGGCGTACCGTTCTACCTCCGCTCCGGTAAGAATCTCGCCGAGAAGCAAACCCAGATCATCATCCAATTCAAAGAACCGCCCACCACCATGTTCCCCATGCAGACCATGAAACCGAACATTCTGGTACTCTACCTCCAGCCGGATGAAGGCGTACATCTACGCTTCGAAGCCAAAGCTCCAGACACCGTCAACGAGACGCGCTCAGTCGACATGGAATTCCACTATGCTTCAGCATTTGGTCAATCAGCCATTCCAGAATCCTATGAACGTCTGCTGCTTGATGCGCTCCAAGGCGACGCCTCCCTCTTCACCCGCGCCGACGAAGTGGAGACCGCCTGGTCATTGATCGACCCCATCCTCCAGACATGGGAAACGCATCAGACTCCGCCTTTGGCTGTGTACAAACCAGGGAGCTGGGGACCTCCGGAAGGCTACGACCTGCTCGCCCGTGACGGTCGTCGCTGGCTCAATGAAGAAGCCAGCATGATGTTGAACAAGTAGGCTATCTTCCACGGGGACGAACATACCGGGTGTAGATAAAAGAACGCAGTCGATTTGGCTGCGTTCTTGATTTAAGCAACCAAACCCGATTGCATATCGTACATGAACTGTACTTACCAAAAAAGTCATTAACAAGGAAACCGCTCAGATGAAACACATTCTGCTCTTCACGCTTATCATTCTCGCC
>DDSH01000020.1:1158-6897 GCA_002343775.1 Anaerolineales bacterium UBA2395 | reverse complement strand
CGCCACACCCGATGCAACCCCAATACCCACGGTTGTTGCAGACAACACAATCATCGCCGAAGGGAAGATCGAGCCTGTACGCTACACCGAGTTATCCCTTAACAGCGGCGGATTGGTGACTGAAATATTCTTCGAGGAAGGCGACAGCGTTACCGCAGGAGAAATCATCGCCGTTGTCAAATCAGATCAGGCGCAAACACTCGAACAAGCCCAAGCCGCCGCCTCGCAAGAGCTGACTGAAGCCTACCAGGAATTTCGCGATGCCCAAAGCAAGTTGGACGATTTCGACGTACCCAGCAGGTTCAATGGCATGACCCCGCCCGAAGCAGTTGCTGCCATGTGGGAAAACCTGAATGTCGAACGTGCAAACTTCGAACCCTACCGCCACCTCGATGCGAAAAAACTAAAGCTGACGGATGCGGAAGAAAAAGGAAATCAACCTATTCAGGGAATTGCCAAAGTCCGCAAAAAAGCGCTGGATAACGCTTGGGCACTCTATCGTGTTGCCATCCAATGGCTCGAGTGTGAGACCGCCTTCCTGAACGCGAAAACCCGGCTTAATAATGCCCAACAGGACTACGATGCCCTCTTCGACCCTGCCTTCTCCATGGAGACCGCTGGAACCCGCGCGATCCTTGCCAATGCGGAACTGCGAGCCCCCTACTCTGGAATGATCACCAATCTCAACCTCAAGGTCGGTGAATATGCTGAAGTGAGCCAGCCTGTTGTAACAATTGCAGATACTTCCCAGTGGGTCGTCAAGACCAAAGACCTGACCGAGATCGATGTGGTCAATATTCAAGAAGGACAACTCGTCTCCGTCAAATTGGATGCTTTGCCCGGCATAGAATTCAATGGCAATGTGCTCAGCATCAGCCAGGAATTTAGCGAGAATCAAGGCGATGTGGTCTATGAAGTGACCATCTTGCTCACAGATATCGATCCCGGCATGCGTTGGGGAATGACAGCCGTCGTTTCATTCAAATAACAAGTAAGGTGGGTTTATCCCCGCCTTACAGGAATTTTCTTATGGCTATCTCTTTCTTCAAACCCAAAGCGGATGAAAATGTTGAAGACCGCGCCATTATCGACCTGCGCGATGTCAACAAAAATTACAAGACGGCAGTCGGCGATTACCATGCGCTCAAAAACGTAGATTTAAAGATCGAAGCGGGCGAATTCGTCAGCATCATCGGCAAATCGGGCAGCGGCAAGACTACCCTGCTCAACATGATCACCGGCATCGACCGCCCCACGAACGGCGAAGTATGGGTCAATGGCACCGGCGTGCATGGGTTGAACGAGAACCGCATGGCGCGCTGGCGCGGCAAGAACCTCGGCATCGTCTTCCAGTTCTTTCAACTTTTGCCGATGATCTCGGTTATCGAGAACATCATGCTGCCAATGGACTTCTGCCGCACCTACCCAATCAACGAGCGACGTAAACGGGCTATGGATCTACTCGAACTGGTTGAGCTGGCTGAACATGCGCACAAACTTCCCACCGCCCTCTCCGGCGGACAGCAGCAGCGCGTCGCCATTGCGCGCGCCCTCGCCAACGACCCGCCCGTGGTCATCGCAGACGAGCCCACGGGTAACCTTGACTCGAAAACTGCTGAATCAGTCTTTGCGCTGTTCAATGATCTCGTTGCCAAGGGTAAGACCATCATTATCGTCACGCATGACAGCGGCTTGGCAAAACGCACTCATCGCACCGCCCTCATCGCAGACGGCGAGATCGTGAATGAATTCGTAGCGAAAGCCATGCCTACGCTCACCCACAACCAACTCTTGCAGGCAACAAAGGTTGCTCAGAAGATGAACTTCAATGCAGGCGCGATGATCCTCTCGGAAGGCACGAATGCGGATACGTTCTACATCGTCACCGAAGGGACTGTGGAAGTGATCCTGCCACGCCCGAATCAATCGGATGTAGTCGCGCTTCAGCTCGGACCCGGGAAAGTCTTCGGCGAAATCGAGTTTTTTCACGAATCGAAGCATCGTGCCTCCATCCGCGCTTCAGAATCGACGCCTGTGGAAGTGCTCGCCATCGGGTATGACCAACTCGCAGAATTGCTGAATCAGTCTGAGGTCACGCGTGAGGCGCTGCATCATTTGGCAAACAAACACAACGGTGAAAATCTGTCGTGGAGGGGAGTCTCATCATGATCTCCAGCCGTTGGAAAAAGGTCTGGGCTGATTTTTGGAGCAATCGCGGACGCACGTTCCTGACGATCATCACCATTGCCGTTGGGGCATTTGCGGTCGGCTTCAACAACAACCTGGGCTTGTACATGAACGAAAGCATGGACGGCGATTATCTTTCCGCGAATCCGTCGGAAGCGGAGGTGTATGCCTACCCGCTAAACGATGACCTGGTGAAGGCAGCGAAGGAAATCCCCGGCGTGGATACAGTGGAGGGATATTCGTCGGTCGGCGCGCGCATTGTGCGTAATGATGGGACGTATGTGCAGATCAGTTTCACCGCTGTCGAAGACCCAAATGATCTCACACTGAATTTGCTCAAGCCTGCACTCGGTGAAACCAGCGTGCCCAAATACGGCGACAAGGAGACCATACTTGATGCCAGCGCGATGTCGCTGGGTTATCTACCTGGCGATACGATCTTGATCGAACTGGATAACGGCAAGCGGCGTGAGTTGAAATTTACCGGGTACATGCATGCCGTAACTGGCTTTCCTTATAATCTTGCGCAACAGGTCAATGCGTATGTCACACCGGATACACTCGAATGGCTGGGCGGAAACACCGAGAACTACGGCAGACTTTCGATCAGCGTGCTGGAAAAACAGACCGACGCCGAGCATGTGACCGAAGTGGCACAAGCGGTGGCGGATATGCTTGAGCGCGCTGGCTCAACGGTGTACTTTGTGAGCGTGTATGAACCGGGTCATCACTTTGCCTACAGCATTACGCAAGGTGTGTTCTTTGTGCTGGCCATCCTTGGATATCTGACCGTTTTGTTGAGCGGCTTCCTGATCGTCAACACCATCACTGCCCTGATGACCCAACACACACGTCAGATCGGCATTATGAAAGCGACGGGCGGAAGCACATTTCAAATTTTTGGAATGTATATTGTGTTGATCTTCGGCTTCGGCTTGGGATCGCTGTTGGTTGCGGTTCCGTTGGCAAATATGGCGGCGCAAACCATCGGCGGCGGCATGGCGCAATGGCTGAACTTCTTCCCTGCACCATACGAGGGTTACACATCGACGCTGGTTCAACAGGTGATTGTCGCCATCGTTGTGCCGGTTCTGGCGGCGATCCTGCCGATCTACAACAGCGTAAGAGTCACCGTCCGCGAAGCATTGAGCGATTATGGGCTGGGCGGCAACGCAAAGATTAAGGATGAATCGGTCAACAAGAATTCAGTCTTGATTCCCCGCCCCATCCGCATTTCGCTGCGGAACACGTTCCGGCGCAAGACCCGGCTGGGGCTGACCCTATTCACGCTTGTGCTGGGAGGCGCGGTCTTCATCGCCGTGTACAACCTGTGGGCATCTTTCGACAAGACCATTGAGGATATTCAAGGCTACTTCCTTGCGGATATCAACATCGCGTTCGACAAAGGCTATCGTTACGACAAAGTCGCCAACATCGCCATGAGCATCCCCGGCGTGGAAAGCGCGGAAGGCTGGCTGGAATGGACAGGCACCCTCGAAAGGGATAGCGAGGACGCGGGCACTCAAATTCTATTCGTAGCGCCTCCTTCGACCTCGATCCTGATCGACCCCATCATCACATCCGGTCGCTGGCTGGAGCCGGGCGATGAGAATGCCATTGTCATCGGCAATCATCTGCTAAACATCTTCCCCGATTTGAAGGTTGGCGACTGGCTAACCATCGACATCGACGGCAAGAAAACGGATTGGCTTATCGTCGGCACGTACAGCATCACCGGTAATGTCAGCCCGCCGCTGTTGTATGTCAATTATGAATACCTGAGCATGCTTGTGGGTCAACCGGAGATGGCATATTCCCTGCGAATCGTCACAAGCCAGCATGACTCGGCGACACAA
This sequence comes from Anaerolineales bacterium UBA2395, assembly GCA_002343775.1. Lineage (GTDB taxonomy): Bacteria > Chloroflexota > Anaerolineae > Anaerolineales > Villigracilaceae > Villigracilis. The sequence goes on along the minus strand of DDSH01000020.1, from coordinate 2,854 downwards.
CGACGCATCAACGACCAGATTCAGGCGGCGTTCGAAGAGCGCGGCATCCAGATCCAATCCACGCAGTTGGGCGCAGACTTCATCCGCGACCAAAAGGCACAGACAGACATCCTTGTATATTTCATGCTAGTCATGGCTACCTTGATCGCCATCGTCGGCGGACTGGGCTTGATGGGTACGATGAGCATTAATGTGCTGGAACGTACCCGCGAGATCGGGGTGATGCGTGCCATTGGCGCCAGCAATGGCGATATTCAAGCCATTGTCATCACTGAAGGCATGGTCATCGGCATCCTTAGCTGGGCGATCAGCATTTTCCTCTCCATCCCCATCACCAATGTTTTGTGCTACGGCGTGGGAATGGCGATCCTGACCGCCCCCATGCCGCCAGTCTTCGGAGCATCAGGCATCATCGCCTGGTTGATCTTCACCATTGTGCTCGGTACCCTAGCAAGCGCACTCCCCGCAAGACGGGCATCTAGTTTAACGGTAAGAGATACGCTGGCATACGAATAATCGGCATGGACTATCGTCCACCTACACAACTTCCACATCATTCCTCCATGAGTTTATGACAAGGGCATAGGATAATTTCAGAAAGTTTACAACTGGAGGTAAACATGAAAAATACAAAATGGATCTGGCGAGTGCTCGCCGTTTTAGTCGGGCTGGTTGTGTTGACGGGCGTTGGCTTTGCGGGCTACCGCGTGGGGCTTGTGCAAGGCGCAGATTTAACCGCCGAAGAACTCTCCACACTGTTCGCACACAAACGCGGATTTGATGGTGACATGACCCAAGGAGAAAATGGCGCACGCGGGTATGACGGACGCATGAATAAAGGCAGTTTCCACCCCGGCGAGCGGGGCGGCTTCTCGCTCCTCAGCCCCGTCTTCGGGTTGTTCCGGCTGGCAATCCTCGGTGGGTTGGTCTGGCTGGGGTACACTCTCTTCAAGCGCAGCGGCTGGCGACTGGTGAACGTCCATGCAACGCAAACCATTACACCCACTACTCCAACAGCGGAGACTCCGTCTGCGCAGGGAGATGAGAAAAAGGATGAGGCGTAGCCGCAAACTGTAGACCCGTATCAAGTACCCGCCTTGCATGAGGCGGGTACTTTAATCCACATATTTTCTTCACAGCATTTATGGGATAATGAATTCATGTCACAAACCATTCTGATCGTGGACGATGAACGCCGCATGGTCTCTCTTTTGCAAAGTTATTTGATGCAGGAGGGATTTCGTGTCGTTACGGCGCATAACGGGCGGGAGGCGCTGGAAGTAGCAGACAGGGAAAATCCCGATCTGGTGGTGCTCGATATCATGATGCCGGAAATGAACGGATACGACTTTTTATATGCCCACCGTGCCGGGAAGGATACACCCATCATCATGCTGACGGCAAAAGTTGAGGATGAGGACAAGGTGGTGGGGCTTGAACTCGGTGCCGATGATTATGTGACCAAGCCATTCAAGCCGCGCGAGTTGATGGCGCGAGTTCGAAATGTATTGCGCCGCGCCGGAAAGAACAAACCCGCAGGTGAAAGTTTGAAAGTGCTCGACCTTTCGCTCGACCGCGAGACTCGCGAAGTACTGGTGGCAGGGCGCAGCGCAGACCTGACCCCTTCGGAGTTTGACCTGCTCGCCGCGCTTATGTCGGCACCGGGCAAGGTCTTTTCACGCCTCGATCTGCTGGA
>DDSH01000020.1:510-908 GCA_002343775.1 Anaerolineales bacterium UBA2395 | reverse complement strand
GCTGGATGTCATTCAAGGGGTTCGCTACGAAGGGTACGAACGCACCATTGATACGCATGTTAAAAACCTGCGCTCCAAAATCGAACCCGACCCGCGCAAGCCGAAATATATCGAAACCGTGTATGGTGTGGGGTATCGTTTGAGAAGGGTTTGAAAACGACAACAGACTATGGACAATAGACCATCTACAAACCAACTCCCATCGTCTGCCGTCCATCGTTAATGGTCCGACCATGAAACTTTCCACCAAACTTATTCTCGCGTTCTTATTAATTAGCGTCTTTAGCACAGGCATCATTGTCGTCTTTACGCGTGTGCTCACCAGCCGCGAGTTCGAGCGTTTTATAGATGACCGCTACGAATACGAACTTGCAGAAGACCTTGCGCGTTACTACAGC
>DDSH01000020.1:0-327 GCA_002343775.1 Anaerolineales bacterium UBA2395 | reverse complement strand
GAAGACCTTGCGCGTTACTACAGCCGCAACCAAACCTGGGATGGGGTGGAAAATGAATTTCAACGCTATGGGCACCAGCCGGGCAAATCCTACGAACCCCGCCCGCTTTATTTTTCCATTGCCGATGAACAAGGCAAGATCGTTGTTGCAGGCAACGACCGTCAAAAAGGCGAGCCATGCACCCAGGAAGAATTTGAGAACGGCTTTCCCATTCAGGTGGATGAGCAAACCGTTGGCGTGCTGCTTCTGCCCACCGCACCCGAAAACAACCCGCTCGATTATGAATTTCTGCGCCGCCTGAACGGGTCAATTTTCTTAAGCGCCTTC
>DDSH01000004.1:140550-170395 GCA_002343775.1 Anaerolineales bacterium UBA2395 | reverse complement strand
GGTGGTGGTTTTGCCGACCCCGCCTTTTTGATTGGCAATGCAAATGACTTTGGTGGGCATGAGGTATTCCTGTTTTGGAAATGATGAAGATGCTTCCAGCGTTAAGGGGATCAGAACAAAAGAAAGAATATGATCACCCCGATAAGAATGCTTCCGACAAATATGGCGAGTCCGATGACAATTCCTGTGAACATCTCACGACTCACTTTCTGTCTGTTCAGCGGATTCAGGTGTGGACTGTAGGGGTTGGCGCTCTTCGGGCGACGATTCGGATGCTGGCTGGGATGCTTCTTTATTTTTACGTTCCCTGCGCCAGCCAAGGATTAAGCGATACACATGTCCCAGATTGCGGCGTTGTTCGACCGTCAGTTCGATCTCCTTGGTAGGTTGTTCTAACATGCCGCCCCCCTGCCATCGGATTCAGCTGAGGCTGCGGGTTGTGTCTCCCTGCCTGCCGGTTGTTCCTCAATCAATCCAAGACGCTTGAGTTCATTTCGGATGATCAATGCCGCCTGGGATTTCACGGGTCGATATTCCTGCCGGGCTAATTGATTTAATGTGTTCAATTCTGGTTCGAGAAGGTATATGACAACTCTTGCCATGTTCAACCTCACTTGGGTTAAGATAAAAGAGCCACGTACAGCGGCTCTTTTACACGGCGGGAGTCAATTAATTCCCCATTATGAGTCACAGGAATTCTACGGAAATTCCAACGACGTTTTCATTTTTATTTTTTCGTAAAACTGAACTGGCTTTGGGGTCTTTTTTTCCTTTTGGGCGAAAAACGGGGCAGCTTTCTATGACCGGATGTCAGAAATCATCCTCATCTTTTCTTTTGTTTTTTTCCCTGACTTGAAGAATTAATATGAAGAACAAAACCATTCCAATTACGATGGGAAAAAAGAAGAATACAATACCAATAAGTAGACCAATAACCAACGACTGTAACATTTCGGACTGAAAGTTGTGGCTGTTTACCTGTAAAAATGACAGACACAGTCTCAAGTGCCATTGATATTTCGATTAGGTGAATCTCGGGGAAATTTTTAATTGCCGGACATGAAGCTCTATACACCGATATAACGGTGCCATGAAGCCCTGGGTTATACAAAATATTTATATTACATGAAGATTAATTTGAATTTAAAAAATCCTGTGCCAGCGGGGGAAAATTACACCATGTCGGCATGCATCATGCAGGGATTTTCGAACGTCGCAATCATGATCTCCCTTTAAAAGCAAATAGCCGCACCTTTGCGGCTATTTGCTCTCATCGAAACCGATCTTGTTTTGTATTACGAGATGGTTTCCTTATTCACAGTTGGATTTTTTTTTTGAGTTCATCAAAGACCTTTTTACGGTTTTCGTAAAAGCTGTTCTCGGACATGCAGGGGGTTCCATCGGCATATGTGCCGAATTCCTGGGAAAGAAATTCGGTTAACGTGATGGGATTTCGGAAAGGATCCCGATTTTCCCATGCCAACACCACCTGGGTCCAGCGGTCAAGGGAGTGGGTGGGGGGTCTGCCGCGTCGTTTGGGTTTATCAATCATTAACAGGGTCTGTTCGATGTTGGGTTCGGGAATTTTGGCATTGATCTCCTCGTACCCCAACCAGGATAGAACTTGTCGTTCCTGATTTAATGACTGTTGAATTTTTCCGATATCGATCTTCTGATGGCGGATGAAACGATCCAAACTCAAACCGGCTCTCATTCCAACCATGATTAAAGCCAGGATCAGGATCGACATCACTGAAACGGCGACTTCCGCCAGGGCAGCGCCTAAACTGATATGAATTCGTTGGAAGATCCAAAATATGGAACCCAATAACAACCCCCCGCATATCAGCAGGATGGAATACAACCCGACCCGCAATTTTGGATGAATCTGATTGCGTTTGGTGATTTTGGACATAGGGGTCTAATTCTACTGGAAACGTCTGTGATTTTGAATGTGAAAAAACTTACAATCGCCTAACCACACATTTCTTTGAATATCAATGTGACTTGCGTGTATCTAAACCAATACATATTGAATGACGAGATGCAACGACTGCCATCCAAGTTATAATCACCATTTGGGAGACTTGTTCATGGAAGATTGGCTGACTACATATGATGCTGCTCGACTGAGCGGTTACAACCCGGATTACATACGTCAATTAATTCGATCCAAAAAAGTTGTCGGGCGAAAATGGGGTCCATCATGGCAGGTCAACCGGCATTCCCTGGAAACCTATATTAAGACTGCTGAGAAACTGGGGGAACGACGCGGAGCAAAGCCAAAGCCAGGTTCCAAAAGAAGATAAATTGATGGGGTGGGGGATTATTGACTTTTGTTTTCTGTGTAGTATAATTATCGTATCAGTACGATAATTATACTTGTTGAAACGGGCCGTGAATGTGGTGGAACACACGCACGACCCTGACCCAACCCACCGATAGCAGCGGAGGGATGGGCTGACTTCATTATATCAGCCCAGTTTTCACGCCCTGGTGGGACTCACCGGGGCGATTTTTTTTCCGACCGGGCGGAATGAGATCGCTCCCATAATCAAAAGGAGCCTTCTGATGTTGAATACGAATCCAAGCCCACGTACGAAAGCAATTGCAATCCTTTCCAGGCTTCGCCAGGAGTGGCAAGAGGCGGCGAGTGGAAAAAGCCTGTTGGAGGTCGAAGGAAATATTGGCATGGTGTTGGCCGACCTTGTGAATTCCTTTGAACTAGCCTCCCATGAACAATCCCTTGTATTGGGACCGCAACTTTTCGAGGAAATGCAGGACATTCTCTACCAGCCGTCCCGCAACTAAGCGACAGCCAGCCCGGTCTGGCACTGCTTATCCTATACCATTCCCCAAATAACAAAAACTACCATGAAGGAAGATCATGAAAACAATTAAACGCGCTGTGTTATATGCAAGAGTTTCCAGTGATGATCGCGGCAAGGAAGGGCGTAATCTGGCGGGGCAATTGGAAATGTGCAGGGATTTTGCACTCGATAATGGATGGCAAATCGTTGCAGAATTGTCCGAGGATGACCGTGGCGCATCAGGTGCTTCATTTGAGTTGTCCGAACTTAATCGCGCACGCGAAATGGCACAAAAGGGAGAGTTTGATGTGTTGGTGGTTCGTGAGATTGACCGCCTTAGCCGCAAGCTTGCGAAACAACTTATTGTTGAAGAACAATTAAATCGAGCCGGCGTTGAGGTCGTTTATGTACTAGCCAGCTACGAGAACTCGCCGGAAGGACGTCTGAACAAGCATATTCGTGCAACTATAGCTGAGTACGAACGTGAAAAGATTGCTGAACGTATGGTCCGTGGCAGGCGACAGGTGGTCAAAAACGGAAAAATCATGCTTCATGGAAATAAACCCCCGTATGGTTATCGCCTGTCAGAAGACGGTAAGAATCTTGTGATTCACGAAGAGGAGGCGGCCGTTGTACGCTTGGTTTATCGACTATATGTTGAGGGTGATGAACGTGGAAAGCGTTTGTCTGCGCGTTCAATTGCCACTCGATTAACCGAAATGAGAGTCCCCACTTGGGCTGATATTCGCGGAATGTTCAAGAAACGCGGGAAAGGGGAGTGGTCCTGGAGGTTGGTGATGCGGATACTTGATTCAGAAACCTACGCAGGTCATTGGCATTACGGGAAACGCAACACGTTCGGCGGAAGTAAGTACAATGCACGCGAGTGGTGGTTGACATTTGACGTGCCGGCTATTGTTTCTGAAGAGATATGGAAACGTGCTCAAATTCAACGAAAGTTGAATACCAGCGAATCGCTTCGGCACATAAAAAGAGAATATTTACTTAGGAGCCGGGTCAAGTGTGGTTTGTGCAAAAGTAGCATCAATTGTTTTGCTACCCGTCCGAGTAGTAAAGAGCTTAGGTATTATTTGTACTATCGCTGTAATGGCTATATGGGGAACATAGCAGATGTTGAGTGTGACCTTCCGAGTTTTAGAGTCGATATTGTGGACCACTTGGTTTGGAATTGGGTAAAAGATCTCCTCACGAAACCCGGAGTTTTGGAACATGGACTTGCCGAGTATCAGGACGGGAGAGAACAGTTCTGTGCCCCGATTCGTGATCGCTTGGTAGTGTTGGAGGATTTATGGCTCGATTCAAAATCTCAACTGGATCGCGTTCTAGATCTATATATCTCCGGGCAGGTTCAGAGAGAGTTGTTGATCGATAAGAAACAACAATTGGAATCAACCCTCGCTGCCTTGGAAAAGGAACGTGATGATTTAAATTTGAACCTGGAATCGGAATCTTTATCGGATAGTGAGATTCGTCAAATTGTGGAGTTCGCGGCTCAGATCGCTGAAGGTTTGGAGCCGGGCAACGAATCATTTGAAGATCGCAGGAGAATAATAGAACTGTTGGATGTAAGGGCTTCTTTCACAGTGGAAGACGATCAGAAGTATGTTGATGTATGGTGTTTCCTGGGTAGAAAAAAGTTATCGATTGGGGACCCTACTTCTCAAAATGAGGCACACGCCATTGATTGTCGGTGCTGTAGCGCGAGAAGCCGCCGCCAACCACATCGTACATGCCGCCGCGCGCCATTGCGTTGAGACAATGTGTGATGAGTTTTGAATACTCGTCCGTTTTTTGAACAGCGGAATGGTGCAGCAAGAATTCAAGCACCATCGCTTGTGGAAATTTGGGTGCATCACCCCAGCCGCCATATCCCCAATCGTATGATTCTCGAATGGCGTTGGCAATGGCGGTGAGATGTTCGGGCGTGAGCGCATTCTCGCTTTGCGGCTTGACCTTTGCCTGTAAATGCCTGCTGACTTGCCCGCTGGTCTTTTCCACTTCGGCGCGGTCATGTTGCCATGCGTTGGCAAGCCCATTCAACACATCTTTGAATGCGGGCATGTTGTAGCGACGTACAGGTGGGAAGTAAGTGCCCGCATAAAAGGGTTGCAGGTCTGGTATCAGAAAAACGGACATAGGCCAGCCGCCCGAGCCGGTCATGGCAATAACGGCTTGCATGTAAATATTGTCAATGTCGGGGCGTTCTTCTCGATCTACTTTGATATTGATGAAGTGTTCGTTCATCAGCGCCGCGGTTTCGGCGTCTTCAAATGATTCGCGTTCCATCACATGGCACCAATGGCAGGCAGCATAGCCGATGCTGAGGAAGATCGGTTTGTCTTCGGCTTTGGCTTTATTTAACGCTTCTTCGCCCCATGGAAACCAGTCCACGGGATTGTGTGCGTGTTGCAGCAGGTAGGGAGAGGTGGAATTTGTTAAACGATTTGGCATGTTCCTTGTCTTTCTGTGACGATTATAGTGGATAAGACGTGATTACCTTCACATAGTTTACGAATGGGCACGATGGGGGATTTCTCGCTTTTGCAGACGAAGATATAATAAATTTACTTAATCGTAAAAGGAGTTGCCATGAAAAAGTTCAATGTTGTTCTTGCAATTGCCGTGTTGGTGCTTGCATCACTTGCCTGCCAGACCCTGGCGGGCGGTGGATCTGACCCTCAGGTGCAACCTTTGCCGCCCGTGGATGAGCCGGAGGATTTTCAGGAAATACCAGACGAGGAAGAGCCGGCGGATGAAAGCTTCGATTTTTCCTTTGGGTCGGATACTGAATTTCCCCTGCCCGATGATGCGGAAAATGTGACTGAGGTCGCGGGTACTGTCAATTATCAGACCGCAATGAGCGTGGAGGATGTGATGAAGTTCTATCGCGACGCCTTCGCCTCTCAGGGATACACCGAACGGGACTTGCTGACCACTGTGTCGGATGGCGTGTTCAGCATGGTGTTCGATGGGCACGAGAGCGGACAAGCCATCGTCGTGCAAGGCGTGGACCTTGGAAATGGTTCAACGAATGTGAATATCCGCCTCGAAGACGTGTAACTTCATCTGCAGACTTTGCAGCCCGATGCGGTCAATGGATCATTCTATTGACCGCATTTTTAGTTCCGCCCTGACCCATTTTCGCAGCGAGTTGACCAGAAATATTTCCCTGCATTTTTTGAGATCTTCCACCCTGATGATTTTTTCTTTAATCTCGCCATTGGCGAGCAATTCAGCGCGGAAGTTTCCAGCCAGCAAGCCACATTCGACAGGCGGGGTGAACAATCCATCGTCCATTTTTACAACCAGATTGCCTATGGTGAATTCGGTCAATTCGCCGTTTTCGTTACAGAGCAAGACATCGTCGCAGCCTTCCATGGCGGCTTGATCGTAAGCCGTTCGATTTGTGGTTTTGTGGAAGAGAAATCGATCATCTGAGTTGACCGCTTCCTTGGCGAGATACACCTGGAACACCTTTTCACTTGCCTGGAAGTCTTTGACCTCGCCAGATAATTCACCAAAAGAATCCATCAACAGTTTCACTCGTTGGGGTGCGTTGGCGGTTGCAACAAGCGACCCCAGGAAATCGTTTATCTTTTTCTCTGCATCTTTTTGGACGAATCCAAAATACTTGGCAGAATTCATTATCCTTGCCAGGTGACGTTCGAGCAGAAAAAAACCTTCTTCCGGGGTCCACAGCAGGGTTTCAAAAAGTGAAAATTCTTTTTGTGGTGGTTCCGTCAGCACACGGGCTTTGAGCAACGCTTCACCGTATTCATCAGCAGATGTGGAATCCCAGACAATACCGCCGCCGACCCCGTACTCTGCTTTGCTGTTTTGTTTATCCACTAGCGCGGTGCGGATGGCAACATTGAATCGCGATTTGCGATTGGGTGCAATGTACCCGATGCTTCCGGTGTAGATTCGACGCGGACTACTTTCCAATTCCGCGATGATGTTCATGGTGCTGACCTTTGGCGCGCCAGTGATGGATGCGCACGGGAACAATGCCGAAAAAATTTCCGCTACTGCTGCCTTGGTCTGCGCCTTTACCGTGGAAGTCATTTGAAACAGGGTGGGGTATGTTTCGATGGTAAACAACTCCGGCACGTGGACGCTGCCGACCTTTGCGATGCGCCCGAGGTCGTTGCGGATCATATCCACGATCATCACGTTTTCGGCGCGGTTCTTTACGCTTCCGCGTAGCCACGCTGAGGTATGTGCATCCTCTTGTAATGTTCGCCCACGCTTGACCGTTCCCTTCATTGGGCGACTTGTGATGACCTCTCCATCAAGGTCGAAGAATAATTCATGCGAAGCCGAGCAGATCGCCCAATCGCCAACGTCCAAATAGGCGGCGTATTTGTTTTGGCTTCGGGTGAGATGAAGGAACAGTGTCCACGCATCAGCCTCAAAGTCCGCGTTGAGGCGCATGGTGTAGTTGACCTGATAGGTCTTGCCATGCGCGATCCGATCTTTAATGATCCGAATCGCTTCATTGTATGTTTCCTTTTCGATGTCCGGCTGCCAACTCAATGCAGGTAGAGATTCGGATTCGTGAAAGACGTCTGATCTCTTAATGATTTGCGGCGCTTCATACAACCCGAACCAGAGCAGTGGAAATCCGTGAGTGGATCGAACCCGCAGCGATGGGTCGAAGGCAGGCGCGGCTTCATAACTGACGAAACCCGCTGCCGTCCAGCCGTTTTCGTTCACCAGCCTTTCCACTTCCTCCAATCCCTCGCGGACTTCGTCCAGTTTCTCGGTTAAAATCATGCGATGTGGATGGGTAAACTTCAACCACCGATCATCCTGTTTGAGAATCACGTCACCGATCAAGTAAACCTCTTATGAAGAAACTGTCCGCAATTGTACCCCGATGGCTGCCCGCACTTTTGTTGATGATTGCTATCTTTGCGTTTTCGTCACGAACCAGTAATGAACTTCCAAACTTCGGCGGCTGGGAATACTTTGTCAAGAAATCCGCACATGGAATTGGGTACGGCTTGCTGGCATTGTCATATCTGCACGCGCTTCCGAATCGCAATTACAAACTGGCTTGGTTTCTGGCAGTTTTATACTCGCTGACAGACGAGTTTCACCAGTCCTTCGTGCCCGGGCGTCGGGCATCGTTGATTGATGTGTTCGTGTTTGATAACATCGGGGCGATTCTTGCACTTTTTCTTCATTTCATATTAGGTAGAGGCAGGCATGAAAAAGAAATTCACTAGGCGAGATTTTCTAAAAGCCGCATCCATTGGAGCAGCCTCAGCCCTCACCCTGTCTTGCGGGGTGATTACCTCAACCGAGGAGGAAGACATGACGAAATTATCATCCAGGGATGCAGACGTACTTGTGCTGGGTGCAGGCATTGCCGGGCTTGCTGCCGCACGCGCCCTTACAAAACGGGGGCGCAGGGTCCTCATCCTCGAGGCGCGCAATCGCATCGGCGGGCGCATGTGGACGGATTCGTCGCTGGGTCTGCCGCTCGATTTGGGGGCGTCCTGGATCCACGGCGTGAATGGGAATCCCATTGCCAAACTTGCGAAGGAATTCGGTATAGAAACAGTGCCAACGGACGGCGAGAATGCCATTGAATTTGCGGCGGATGGGAGCGAGTTGCCCGATGGGGATTGGGAAGAGATGGAAGACTTGTTCGAGGAGATTTACGAAGAAGTGGCGGAGATGCAGGACGCCACGGATGAAGATATGTCCCTGCAAGCCGCGTTTGACCGGGTCATCGCCATTCGTGGTATTTCTGAAGAAGATCTGCGTCGTTTGAACTATTACATTCATTTGGTGACGGCGTTGGAGTACGGCGCGGACGCAAAAGACCTGTCGCTGTGGTGGTGGGACTTGGGTGAGGGGTTCGGTGGCGAAGAAGTGATTTTCCCTGGCGGGTATAACCAGATCACAGATGGGCTTGCAAATGGGTTGGATATCCGGCTTGGGGAGATCGTAAAAAGGATTCGATATGGGAGCGATGGGGTCGAAGTTGAAACCTCACAGGGGAGTTATGTAGCAGATCAGGCTGTGGTGACGTTTCCGCTTGGGGTGTTGAAACAGTCATCGGTTAAGTTCGAGCCGCCGCTTTCTGAGTCAAAACAAGCGGCGATCCAGCGGCTTGACATGGGAGTCCTCAATAAAGTCTACTTAAGATTCCCGGAAGTGTTTTGGGATGAAGACGTGGAGACGATCAGTTATATGGGCAAAGAACTGGGCGAGTGGTGTGACTGGCTGAACTTTCTGCCGTTCATAGGCGCGCCGGTCTTGATGGCATTCCACGGCGGCGAAAAAGGCTTTGATCTCGAAAAATTGAGCGACGATGACATTGTGGCTGGCGCGATGCAGACGTTGCGCGTGATATTCGGTGATGATATCCCCGAACCCGAAGGAGCCTTGATTACGCGATGGGGGCAGGACCCGTTCTCGTTGGGCGCATATTCACACGTCCCGCCTTTTGCAAGCGGGGATGATCATGATGCGCTTGCCGAGCCCGTGGATGATGTACTCTTTTTTGCAGGCGAGGCAACATCGCGCAGTCATCCGAGCACGGTGCATGGAGCGTATCTCTCGGGGGTACGGGCGGCGGAAGCGATGTAACGAAATAAATCAAAAACGGACGAGCCGTTTCCGGTTCGCCCGTTCGTCAATTGTCAACCACCTGCTGAAAACTTGCTTCTACTCGAACTCGATTTCGATTTCTTCGTCGTCTTTCCACTCTTCACTGCGTTCGAATTCAATGTCGCCAAACAATTGCTCCTGTTTGGCGGTCACACGATACCGCTTTACCAATTCCAACAAAGCCAAAAATGTAACGACGATCTCCACGCGGGTGGCTTTATCAGTGATCAGCCCGCTGAAGGTCATACGTTGGATGTTCTTCAACGTCTTGGTGATCAGGTCGATCTTCTCGCGGATGGTCACCCTGGGCGCACTGATGATCGTGGTTAGCGGTTTTTTGTCCTTGCCTTTTGCAAAAGCCGATTCGGCTGCGTTCAGCAAGCCTTCAAGCGTCAGATTCGAGAGGTCGAGTTTGGGTTCCACTTTGGGTGGCGGAGCAACCCGCAGGAAAGTCCGCAAGTTTTCATCCTGACGTTCCAACAGCCAGGCAGCGATTTCCTTATAACGCTTGTATAGTTTTAACTGTTCCACAAGCGAAATGCCGGGATCTTCCTCGCCGGGTTCGCGTTCGGGCGGGCGCGGCAGCAATGCCTCCGATTTGATCTGAACCAATTTTGCCGCGATCACCAGGAACGACGAAATCTCATCCGGTTTTTGCTGCTCCACACTGCGCAAGTGTTCGAGATACTGGTCGGTCACAGACGCCAGCGACACAGCCGTGATATCCAGCTCGGCGCGTTCGATCAGGCTCAACAACAGGTCGAGCGGACCCTCATATACTGGGGTAAACACCTTGTATCCGCCGAGTTGATTTCCAAGAAAGCCATCCATAGCGGGCGAATTATACCAGTGTATAATCCGAGCCATGTCCAAACTAACCCATCTCGACGAGCATGGTCGCGCCAAAATGGTGGATGTCAGCGACAAGCCCGACACGACCCGCACCGCCATCGCGCGCGGCGAAATCCACATGAAAAAGGAAACACTGGATCTGATCCGCGCCGGGCAGATCAAAAAAGGCGATGTGCTCACCGTGGCGCAAATTGCGGGCATTGCCGCTTCAAAACGGACCTCGGACCTGATTCCGTTATGTCATCCTCTGCCACTCTCGAAGGTGGATGTTGATCTCGCGCTGGACGACTCCCTGCCCGGCGTGGTCATCACTGCCATCGCCAAGGTTACCGGCAAGACCGGTGTCGAAATGGAAGCGCTGACCGCCGTCTCTGTTGCGGCGCTCACCATCTACGACATGACAAAAGCCGCCGAAAAAACCATGCGCATCCAGAATATCCGTCTCATTGAAAAACATGGTGGCACGAGCGGCGATATCGTGAACGAATAAAAACTAATCGAATCTGCACCTCAAAAGGAAACATGAATCGCATCCGCCTTCTCTTTTTTGCCACCATCCGTGATCGCGCCGGGACCAAATCCCTCGAAATGGAAATTCCCGCCGACATGACCATCCTTCAATTGAAGGAGAAACTTGGCACAGACTACCCGAATTTGAAGGAATCGATGAAGTCTGTGCTTGTCACCATTAACCGCGAGTATGCATTTGATGAAGCGGTTGTCCCGCCCAATGCGGAAATTGCCCTCTTCCCGCCCGTCTCCGGCGGATAATCTCTAATCGCTAATCTATCAACCTCCCATGACCCAATTCCCAACCATCTACTCCATCACCGAATCTGAAATCGACCTGAACGATCTGCTGGCAAAGATCACGCTCACATCCACGGGGGCTGCGGCGATCTTTACCGGTATGGTGCGCGGGGTCACCTCACGTGGTGATGCTCACGAAACCGAATACCTCGAATACGAGTCATACGTCCCAATGGCGGAAGAAAAAATGAAACAAGTGGCAGACGAGATCCGCGAGAGGTGGTCGGTCGTGGAAGGCATCGCCATCGTTCAGCGAATCGGCAAACTGTACCCCAAAACGCCAACGGTTCTGATCGCCTGTACCGCCGCCCATCGTGATACGGGTGTCTTTGAAGCCGCCCGTTACGGCATCGACCGCCTTAAGGAAATCGTCCCTGTTTGGAAGAAGGAGATCGGACCTGACGGACAGGAGTGGGTTGAAGGCGATTACATCCCTAAACCGGGAGAATGACCCTGTTTTTCCATACCCAGCGATTGCTCATCCGAAACTTTACCGCCTCCGATTTGGAGGCGTTTTTGGCGTATCGCAACGACCCCGCGGCGGCAAAGTATCAGGGATGGTCACTGCCGTATTCTCGCGAACTGGGCGAGGCGTTCATCGCGGAAATGGAAGATGTGCATGCGCCAAAGCAGGGAAAATGGCTGCAACTTGCCCTCGAATCGAAAGAGACAGGCGCGCTGATTGGTGATGTCGCATTTTGCATCAAGGATGATGATGTTCGTCAGGCAGTGATCGGTTTTACGATTGCGCACGAATATTGGCAAAAAGGATTTGCCACCGAAGCCTTGACGGCGCTGCTGGATTATCTTTTCGAGGATATCGACCTGCACCGTGTCGTCGCCGATTGCGACACGGAGAATATCGGTTCGTGGAAAACGCTGGAGAAACTTGGTTTCCGCCGTGAGGCGCATTTTGTGGAAAGCCTTCTGACCGTGGAGGGATATACGAGCGAATACCATTACGGTTTGCTTCAGCGCGAATGGCGGGCAAAAGCGGCGTTTCGGAACTGTTGACTGGACCTACGTTCGGGGCGGCTCAGTTCGATGGGGCAAGGCAGGTATCGGCGGGGGGTGAAGCGGCGCGTCACGTTGGATAAAGTTTGGGGTTTTTAATTCCGTCATCTTTTATTTCCATTGCCGGAGGAAACATGCAGGATCGAATTGTGATAACGGGTATGGGGACTGTCAACCCGCTGGGTTTGAATGTGCAGGAAAGTTGGGAGAACGTCCTCGCGGGGAAGTCGGGCGTAGGTCCGATCACGTTGTTCGATACTTCACCGTTGCAGGTTCACATTGCCGCCGAAGTGAAAGGCTTTCAGCCCGAAACGTATATGGACGCAAAGGAGGCTCGTCGCCGTGACCGCTTTGAACAATTTGCAATTGCATCTGCGAAAGAGGCGCTTGCAGATTCGGGCTTGGAGGTCACAGAGACGAATGCGGGACGCATCGGTGTCATTATTTCCTCTGCGATTGGCGGGTTGCATTCGTTGCAGGAAGCCACGTTGACGAATTACAAGGAAGGTCCGCGCAAGGTAAGCCCGTTCCTGATTCCCATGTTGATGGCGAACGGCGGCGCGGGGATGACCGCCATTGAATTTGGGATTAAGGGTCCGTGTTTTTCGGTGGCGTCTGCATGCGCTTCAGGCGCGGATGGGATCGGCACGGCGCTGATGATGCTTCGCACCGGGATGATCGATGCGGCGCTGGCTGGCGCGGCAGAGACGACGATCACCTCCACTGGCGTGGCGGCGTTCGACCGGGTTGGGGCAATGTCCCGCCGGAATGACGACTATTCCATGACGCCGCAACCATTCGATAAAAACCGCGATGGCTTGGTGATGGGCGAGGGGGGCGCGGTTCTGGTTTTGGAGCGCGAGTCGGATGCGAAGGCGCGCGGTGCGAATATCCTCGCTGAGTTGGCGGGTTATGGCGCGACGGCGGATGCGTTCCACGTTACGGCGCCTCACGAGAAAGGCGAAGGCGGTGCGGCGGCGATCCGTATGGCGTTGAAATCTGCCGGGGCGAACGACGAGGAAGTCGGCTACATAAACGCTCATGGGACGGCGACGCCGCTCAACGATCAGGCGGAGACGCGTGCCATCAAGGCGGCTTTCGGCGAACGCGCATATCAGATCCCGGTTTCATCCACCAAATCCATGACCGGGCACATGATGGGCGCTACGGGAGCGCTGGAGCTCATTTTCTGCGTACGGGCGATCCGTGAAGGGATTTTGCCGCCGACGATCCATTATGAAACTCCCGATCCCGAATGTGACCTGGACTATATCCCGAACAAAGCGCGTGAAGCAAAAGTATCACTGGCGCTCAGCAATGCCTTTGGGTTTGGCGGTCACAATGCGGTGCTGGCGATTCGAAAATACGCTTGAAACCGGGCTTGTGAAATGAGAATATCCGTGCTATAATCCGCCCTCGCGTATAATTGAAACCAATCATAAAGTAAGGAAGAACGGAAATGGCAGACTTGATCAAAGCCGTCGAGGCAAAAAATAACGAGAAGATCCCCCAGCTGGCTGCTGGCGACACCGTGAGCGTTCACGTGAAAATCAAGGAAGGTGACCGCGAGCGCATCCAGGAATTCAAAGGCTTGGTAATTCGCCTTCGCAACAGCGGCAACAACGCATCGGTGACCGTCCGCCGCATGGCTTCGAACGGTATCGGCGTGGAGCGCACGTTCCTCATCCGCTCGCCGCGTGTGGACAAGATCGTGGTCGAACGCCACGGCAAGGTCCGCCGCGCCCAACTGTACTACATGCGCGAACGCACCGGCAAAAGCGCACGCATCAAGGAAAAGTTCTCCTAGGATTTTCCCATTTGACCCTGATAGAAATGTCAGGGTCTTTTTTTGTTTAAGAACAAAACTCCTTTTGGGGCTTGTGGTATGCTTAAGTGTTGGAATAAATTCCAATACGCTTTGGAGGCATTTGTGACCAAACCCCTGATCGGTACTACGACGTACAATAACAAAAATGCCAGTGGCAGACCGATCGCTGCCGTTCAACATACATACATCCGGGCAATCACCCTGGGCGGGGGTATCCCTGTTCTAATTCCCGCCATCCTCCCGGAGGAGGATCTGAACGAACTCTATTCACGTGTGCAGGGCGTTTTGTTTTCAGGCGGCGGTGATATTTCTCTTAAATATTTCAATGGCGAGGACCATCCGAAGATCAGCGGTGTCGATGAATTTCGGGATGTGACCGAGATTTCCCTGCTCCGGCGATCTGTGGACGAAGGCAAACCGTTTCTTGCGATCTGCCGCGGGGTGCAGGTGATGAACGTGGCGCTGGGCGGCACATTGTACACGCACATCCCCGATCAGGTGGCAAATTCCCTTCAGCATGATAACGACGAGTTTGCGACCATCATCCACCCGGTCAACGTGGATGAAACCTCGCGTGCGGCGGAGATCTTTGGAGAGACACTCCTGCATGTCAACAGTTTGCATCATCAGGGATTGAAGGACATCGCTTCAGGCTTGCGTGTGGTTGGACATGCTCCAGACGGTGTGATCGAAGCCGTGGAATTGCCGGACCATCCCTACGCGCTGGGCGTGCAATGGCACCCCGAATGGCTGACTGACCAGCCTGCCATGCAGCGCTTGTTCAAGTCATTCGTAGATGCTTCGAACGGCAAATAACCCAGCGTGAACATACATCACTGGGCAAGGTCGAGCCGGTATTCAAAGTGGATGTCCTCGATAAGGAAGGTCACTGATGACGTTTTCAACCTACGCTGAATTGAATCAAAAAATGATCGGGCACTTCCAGCAGGGAGAATTCCAGCAGGCGTTGGAATTGATCGAAAAAGAAGGTGCAAGTTTTCCAGCCAATCGTCCGCTGGTGGATTATTGGAAGATGGTTTCGTGTGCGCGGCTTGACGACCGAAAGCGGGTGATCGAGATCGCTGAAAACTGCCTCAAGGACGGTGTGTGGTTCGGTGAAATGATGTGGCGCAGATCGCCGTCGTTCGCTTCTTTGCAGGGTGACGCTGACTTTGAGCGCATTGTCGCTTCTTCGCTCGCGTTGCAGGAAAAGGATTCGCCTCCATCCGAGCCGGTATGCATCAAACATTTCCCCACAGACTACTCGAAGAAATCTCCTTTACTCATTGCTCTCCATGGGAACCAGAATACAGCCGAAGGGACTTTACCCTTCTGGCGCGCCTCCGTGGATAGTGGATTTCTACTGGCAGTTCCCCAATCTTCACAGGCGATGTTCAAGGGCGCATTTATCTGGGACGACCTTGAGGTTTCATTCCGTGATGTGAAGGCTTGTTATGAAAGCCTCAGGTCCGAAGTGGATTTCGACGAGCAGAACGTTGTGCTGGCGGGTCACTCGATGGGTGGGTTGATCGCAATTCAAATGGCGTTGACTGGCGAGATGCCCGTTCACGGGCTGGTCGTGAATGGTCCCGCTTTGCCGTTTGGTGACGAGCCGGAAGAACTTGATAGATTGCTTCCATCCGCTCGGGAGCGTGGTTTGCGGATTTATTTCGTTGTTGGGGAAAAAGATACCGACATCGAGCAGGATGAGATCCGCGCTTTTGCTGAAAGGATAAAGTCAGCGGGAATCCTGTGCGAGTTGGAAACCGTCCCCGGTCAGACACATGATTACAATTTTGCATATGATGCTCCTCTTCAACGCGCGCTGGAATTCGTAAAGGCATAGCTGGGAATGTCCCTTCAAGAGAATCCTATCGGCATTTTTGATTCCGGTGTGGGCGGACTTTCCGTCCTGCGCGAGGTGCGGGCGTTGATGCCGCAAGAGAACATTATCTATTTCGGTGATCAGGGACACGTGCCGTACGGTCCCCGCCCAATGGGGCAGATACAGGACTTTTCGGAAGCCATTACACGCTTTTTATTGGCGCAAAATGCAAAGATCATCGTTGTGGCATGTAACACGGCTTCGGCAGCAGCGTTGAAATATTTACGCGAGACATTTCCTGATGTGCAATTCGTGGGCATGGAACCGGCGGTCAAACCGGCAGCGGAGAAGACCCAAACCGGCAAGGTGGGCGTGTTGGCAACACCCGCTACGTTTCAGGGCGCGTTGTATGCGTCTGTGGTGGAACGTTTTGCGAATGGTGTTGAACTCTTTCAAAATACCTGCAACGGCTTGGTTCAACAGATCGAACGCGGAAATTTGAACGGGGACGAAACCAAAAAGATCTTGGAAGATGCGCTTCATCCGATGCTCGAAAAAAATATCGACACAGTTGTATTAGGGTGTACGCATTATCCGTTTGTGATTCCGCTCATCGAGCGGATCGTGGGAGAAAAGGTTCGGGTGATCGACCCCGCTCCCTCGGTGGCAAAACAGGTCAAACGTCTGGTTGAGGCGGGGGAGATGGCAAACCAAAGCGGGCAGGATGGAAACGTCCACTTCATCACATCGGGCGAAGCGGACTCGGTCAGATCCATTATCAAAGTGTTGTTGAAAAACGATGTTAAGGTCGAAACGGTCACGTGGAAGAATGACCAGGAAATTCTATAACCTCCGCACCCATCATCTGCATATCTTTGAATAACTGAATCGGCTCGGCGATGTGACCCATCATGTGGACGCCGCACTTGCGTGCGGTGCCTGCGAGATATTGACACAGGTACGCGGCGACTGGGATTGCGGTGAGTTCGTATCCGTCGGGGTGCGCGATCCGTACATCGACTTGGGCCGGTTTACCGTTTCTCAAGCCTTTTGCCTCCACCTTGAGCGCGACGAGATAAGGTGGCTTGGTCTTGCCCATTGCCCACCACATCAACTTCCCAAGCGGACGGATGCCGCGTTTGGGTGCGAGTTTCAAACCGATGAAGACCAGCATGGTTATGATGTAATCTGAAAACCAGTTCACGCCGGCAATGTAAAAGCCGGTCTCTTTCAGCATGGGGAATAGTTTTGGGATGTCGCGCAGTTCTTCAAAATACATGGATGTGCAGGTTCGTTCCCCAATGTCATCGCCAAAATTAAATTTTCGCATTTCCCATGCTGTGGGTTTTGTCCATGCGCCGTTCTTGAAGGTTTGCGCCTGATAATCGAGGAAGCCTTCCATTAGTTCATCCACGGCTTCGGTGTAGGGAAGTTCTCGCATGTTGAGATAACCGGCTGTATTCGCGGAGTCGAGTGTATCGAGTTTGGTCGCGGCGTAGCGGATGAGAGCGGCGGGCAAGCCGGGGTGATAGCCTGCTTCGGTGATGAAGCACAAGCCCGCTTTTTTGATTTCGTCTTCAGCGGCGTACAATGCCTTGAGTTTATTCGCTGCAAATTGCACATCGAGATAATCCACTCCCGCATCCATGCAGGCGCGGATGACAGTTTCGGCTTGATGCGTGGTTGGGGCGGCGACAAGGCATAATGTCACGCCTTGAAGCGCTTGAGTCAGCGAGGGGAGATTTGCGGCGTCTGCGAGTCTGGCTGTGGCGCGCGGCGATTTCAATTCATCCACAAAGGCTTGGGCTTTTTGAAGGTTGCGCCCGGCGATGATGATGTTCGCATTGGTCTGGGCGAGAAGGTGTTTTGCGAGGGGTTTTCCAGTGTATCCATACCCGCCCAAAATGAAGATGGTTGTCATGGTTATCCCTTTTCCGGCTTGACCGCCAGAAGGGTTAGTTTTTTTCCGATCTCGCGCAATTCTTCTTCGTCTTTGAATGTCATGCCCACCATTGCCATCACCGAGCGGGTGTATGCGGGTTTGCGGCGAAAGAATTGAACGAGCACTTCGCCGGTGTCCTTTTCTGTCAATTCTTCTGCGCGGGCTTTGAATTTTCTACGCCCCACCTGCGCCTCGAAGACCGGGTTGCTTTTGATGTTCTTGAACCAGTCGGCGCGGGAGCCGTAGGCGGCTTCGATGTAGTAGGTATCGATTACCTTGTCGTAATCCATCACATCGACCATCGCTTCACGGCGTTTGCCGGTCTTCCTGCCGGTGGTGGCAATCAGCATCCACTGGGCGCCGATAAGCCTCTCCCAGCCGCCAAACCCGATCTTGTGCATGAACAAGGGCATTTTGAAAAAAAACTTGAGCAGGGCATTGGGACGTTTATTGAGTGTGGTCATGGATCGTTTCTCGCCGAAAAACTTGCATAACACCTTCTTTTCAGTATAGCCCCCGGAGCGCGTATTTTAGGATGATGGAAATCTTAATCTGCGGGGATGATACTCAGGTCTTCTGCGGTGATGTGGGTGGATTGAAGCGCTTTGAAACTCAGCTGAGATACATCCAGATCGAATTTTCCAGCCACGCGCTCAAATAGGGCGTGATACCCTGCCTTGACCATTGTTCCCCAATGCAAGCCGAGCGTGTCTGCCACCCTTCGCAAGATGCGGATATCTTCACCTTCTATCTCCACGAAAGTTCCGTAAGGCAATTCATCCAGCATGATGTGAACACCGTCTATTTCGTACGTGGTGCGGAATTTTTCGTAGAAAACGACCGGAATGAAGCCAAGCGCTTCAAGGAATTGGTTTGCCGCGTCGAAATCACTGACGGTGAACTCGATCTCGCGCCGCCGCAGCACCCCATCCTCCCGCGCTTCACTCGGACCTTTGAATGTGAACTTCGCCTCCGTGTCTTTCCGCAGCCGAAGCACTTTTAGATCCCTGCGCAGGTCTCCATTGAAACTGTCAAAGCGCAAGTTAACCTCATGGACGCGCGGCTGAATCAATTGCGCCTTCAATTCACGAAGGCGCAATTCAGCCCGTTTCAGGTCTCTGACAAAGAATTTTACTTCTGTCTCGTGTCCGTTCATGGCTGGTGGATATTGAGCAGGGTTTGCTTTTGTTCCACACTTTCGCCTGCCTTGACCTTGATGCGGTCGATCACTCCATCACGCGGCGATTTCAGCTCATTTTGCATTTTCATGGATTCAAGGATGACCAGCACCTGTCCCTTTTTGACTTCCTGACCTTCTGTTACAGGAACTGCCACAACCAACCCCGGCATGGGCGCTTTGAGGTGGAACTCGCCTCCTTCGGCGACTCCGCCGCCAGCGGCAGCCCGCAGACGTTTTTCGCGCTCGTCCTCGACCTTCACCTGGAACTGTCGCCCGTGCAACAGCACCTGCCAGTCATTGTCCGCTTCGTACACATAAGATTCATAGGATTTTCCATCCAGGATCAGCGAATAGACGGGCTGCCCGCTGACGGACTCAAAATCCACTTCAATGGTGCGTCCGCCGATGCGGATGTGGCGATCACCCAATACTTCGATCTCGAATTCTTTGCCGTCCACTGTGGTTACATATTTCATGCCAATACCTCAACGTTTAATGCGAACATGCTAGCGATGCATCCGTTCCCAGCGCCCGACCCACTTCCAGTTGCTGGCGTCACGTTCGTTACGACGCACGATCTGTGCCGAACGTTCGGTCTCCTTGTGCGCGACCAGGGTGGCAAGGATGGCGGCAATTTCCGCCTGCGACTCATCCAAACTGGACGCTGCCTCCATCGAGAAGCGCTCCTCCACGAAGCGGGTGTCGAACTGCCCGCCCATGAAGCGATGCGAATCCATCAGGGTCTGGTGGAAGGGGATGTTCGTCCGTACGCCGACAATGCGATATTCTTCCAATGCGCGCCTCATGCGCAGAATCGCTTGCGCACGCGTCTCCCCCCAGACGATCAGCTTGGCGATCATCGGGTCGTAATAGGGTGTGATCTGAAAACCGGGGTACACACCTGTGTCCACGCGGACGCCGGGACCGGTGGGAAGGATGCTGTGGGTGATCTGCCCGGTGGATGGGATGAAATTATTGAACGGATCTTCAGCATTCACGCGGCACTCCATGGCATGCCCGTTGAACTTGATCTGCTCCTGCGTGTAGCTCAGCTGGCGTCCGCGGGCGATGCGGATCTGTTCGGCAACGATGTCGATGCCGGTCACCATTTCTGTGACGGGGTGCTCCACTTGCAAACGTGTGTTCATTTCGAGAAAATAGAAATTGCGGTCTTTGTCCACCAGGAATTCGATGGTGCCTGCGTTGATGTAATCCACTGCCTGCGCGGCTTTGACCGCGACATCGCCCATCTGTTTGCGCAGTTCATCGTCGAGAAACGGCGAAGGCGACTCTTCCACAAGTTTTTGATGGCGGCGTTGGATGGAACATTCACGCTCGCCTAAATGGATGACATTGCCGTGCGAGTCTGCGATAATCTGGAATTCGATATGGCGCGCCCCTTCGACCAGTTTTTCGAGATAGACGTTGCCATCGCCGAACGCCGCTTCCGCTTCGCGCCTCGCTGACTGGAGGAGGGTCGGCATTTCTTCGAGGCTTCGGACTTCTCTCATGCCTTTTCCACCGCCACCCGCTGTCGCCTTGATCAGAAGCGGAAAGCCGATCTGCGGCGCGATGCGCAAAAGATCATCGTTGGTCATGTTGCCCACATCTTCGGTGCCGGGAACGACGGGTACACCCGCCTTGATGACAGTGGCGCGCGCTTCGGCTTTGTCGCCCATCGCTGCAATGGAGGAAGGTTTGGGACCGATAAAGGTGATTCCCAGATCGTGGCAGCTTGCTGCGAAATCTTCGCGTTCCGCCAAAAAGCCGTAACCGGGGTGAATGGCGTCCGCGCCGGTTCGTTTAGCAATGTCCAGGATTTTATCGGCTCGGAGGTAGGATTCACGCGAAGGGGCGGGACCAAGCAAGTGTGCTTCGTCAGCATAGCGGACATGCAGCGCATTGCGGTCCGCTTCTGAGAACACGGCGACGGTTTCAAGCCCCAATTCGCGGCAGGCGCGGATGATGCGGACAGCGATCTCGCCACGGTTTGCGATCAATACTTTTTTGAACATGACATCACCTCGCCTTTACAGCGGAATATTCCCATGTTTTTTTGCGGGATTGCCGTCGCGTTTATTGGTGAGCATTTCCAGTGCATTGATCAAACGCGGACGGGTTTCCTTTGGTTCGATCACATCGTCAATGTAGCCGCGAGATGCCGCCACATACGGGTTGGCAAACTTCTCCTTGTAATCTGCCACAAGTTCCGCCTTGCGCTTGACCGGGTCTGCGGCTTTTTCCAACTCTTTGCGGAAGATGATATTGACCGCGCCGTCGGGTCCCATGACGGCGATCTCGGCGGTGGGCCAGGCAAGATTCAAGTCGCCGCGGATGTGTTTGGACGACATCACGCAGTATGCGCCGCCATACGCTTTGCGGGTGATGACGGTCAGCTTGGGGACGGTCGCTTCGCAATACGCGTACAACAATTTCGCGCCCGAGCGGATGATGCCGTGATGCTCTTGATGCGTTCCGGGAAGGAAGCCCGGGACATCTTCAAAGGTGATGATGGGGATGTTGAACGAGTCGCAGAAACGGACAAATCGCGCTGCCTTTTCACTGGCGTCAATATCCAGCACGCCGGCGAGCACGGCAGGCTGATTTGCCACGATACCCACGGAATGCCCACCCAGGCGGGCAAATCCGACCACGACATTCTGGGCGTAATTTTCGTGGATTTCGAAGAAGACTCCATCGTCGATGATGAGGCGAATCACTTCCTTAATGTCGTACGGTTTGTTCGCATCATCCGGGACGATGGTGTTAAGCGCCTCTTCCATGCGCAGTGGATCATCGGCGGTGGCGAGGAAGGGGGTATCTTCCATGTTGTTTTGCGGAAGATAACCAAGCAACTTGCGGATGAGATAAAGTGTATCCGCTTCGCTGTCCGCAGCGATGTGACAAACCCCGGATTTTTCCGAATGCACACTAGCGCCGCCCAGTTCCTCCTGTGTCACCTCTTCATGTGTGACGGTTTTGACCACATCCGGTCCGGTGACGAACATATAAGAGGTATTGCGGGTCATGAAAATGAAATCGGTCAGGGCGGGAGAGTACACAGCGCCGCCAGCACAAGGTCCCATGATGGCGGAAATCTGCGGAATCACACCGGATGCCATCGTGTTGCGCAGGAAAATGTCGGCGTAGCCCGCCAGTGACACCACCCCTTCCTGAATGCGCGCGCCGCCGGAATCGTTCAGCCCAATGACCGGCGCGCCATTCTTCATCGCCATATCCAGGATTTTGCAAATTTTCTCGGCATGGACTTCACCCAAGCTGCCGCCGAACACAGTGAAATCCTGCGAAAAGACGTAGACGAGACGCCCTTCGATGGTTCCCCAGCCGGTCACCACCGAATCGCTCATGATCTTCTGTTCGTCCAGCCCAAAATCATGGGTGCGGTGGACGACGAAAGGATCCACTTCCCGAAACGACCCGCGATCCAATAAAAGGTCAAGTCGCTCGCGGGCGGTCATCCGCCCTTTTTTGTGCTGGGCGTCGATGCGGGCTTGCCCGCCGCCAAGGCGTGATTGCGCCTTGAAATCATTCAGTTTTTGGATGTTCGATGTTTCGCTCATATGCCTCTCTCGAAAGTGATCTCGTTGCAAAGAAGATGATGACTAATAGAACCAGATTTACTATAACAGTAAAAAGCGCATTTGGCTTCGGCGATTGGAAGAGGAAATACTCGCTCCAATACCAGACGGTGTAGCCTGCCGCCATCCCGATCAGGAGTTTTACACTCCAGGGCTTTTTCTGCCAGATGCTCCAGAAAAGCACGAGTCCGCCAACCAGCCAGAACGCCGTCATTACCTTGCTGACGGTCATCGGCAACTGTGCAGGGTATTCCGCCAAAACGCCGCTCCATGTAAGGGAAGTCCATAATCGGAGGGCATTCCAGGCAGCTAAAATTAACACCGTCCAACCTGTGAGGGTTACTGAAAAATGGCGTCTCATTGATCTAATATTTAGGTTCTTCCAGCAGATACAGCAGGTCTTTTCCGCCATAGCTGCTGTACGGCTCCAAGTAGGGGGCAAATTGACCGAAATAGGGCGGAATACTGAGCAGGTACTGGCTGGCAAAGACAATGTTCATGCCGTGTTCGCGCAAATAGGTGGGCGCATTGCCTTCCTTCAAATCCTGGAAATATTCATAACTGTTGATCAACCCATCCATATTGACAATGGTGCGATCTTTGATGAAGTAGCCGACGTTCCCGCCGCCCGTCATGCCGATGACATCTCCCGGTGTTGTATTTTCTTCGAGATAGTCGATGACATCCATGTACGCACGATCTGGCGGGAAATAACCGTGTGGCATGGCATAGTCGATAAACTTCCAGAGACGGTTTGCCGAGTAGCCGCTATACCATAGTGCCAATACGATCAATACCACTTGGGCAACTTTCATCCTTTGCAGGGGTCTAAGGAGCAGGTCGAATAGGTAACTGGTTGCCAGTGTAAGCAGGATCATTTCGCTGACCCAATACCACTCCTTTGCGCCGCCGTAAGATGTGGCAGTATAGGAGAGGATGTGAATGCCGCTTGCCGCCAGTAATGGGATCCCGCCGAGCAGAGTGATCACTCGCAGAGAACGGCGCTTATTGAAAAAAAACAATATCAGCGCGGCTAGCGATACGGTCAACGTTACAGCATAATACCGTTCATCGATCATATCTGCGCCGGGGATAATGGGACGGAGATAGTTTGAAGCCACCCAGAAGGGTTCCGAGAATGGCTGCCATGTTTCGAACACGTCTATCCCAATGCCAAAATAGGAGAACCAATCTGAGGCGGGACGTTCATATGCGGTGTTCGCCATGCTGCCCCACCAACGTTTGATCTGTCCGCTGACCGGGCTGGAGGTGCCGAATGTAACATGGTTGAAAACCATGTAGGCGACCAGAAGCCCGCCGAGGATTCCGTAAAAATATACGCCTTCCAAGAACCATTTTTTCCAATTCGATTTGAACTGGGCGAGCGGGGATTCGGGGGCAGCCCGGTTTGGGTCTGCGAACCAGGCTGCGGCGAGGCGTGATGCGAAGATCAATGCCAGGCTGATGCCAAAATCGAGGATAAAGGCTGAGCGCGGAAAGTTCCTGCCCAGTCCCAGTTGTACGCTTAAGAGATAAACGCCGGCTACGACCACAGCGCTCACACCCAAAGCGGGAATCAGCCTCAGCAGGGTATTCCAAATGGAACGGGTGCGCGGGTGTTGGTACAAACCAAACAAATACAGCAAAATGATTTTGGCGATCAATGCGATGAGGGTGGCTTCGATTGCGGATGATGCATAGTCGATGTTGTAGGCGTCGAAATCTGTGCGCAACAGAACCGAACTGGTCATGGAAACGAAGATGATGAGAATGTCGAGTGGCAACAGGTAGCGGATCGCCGTTCCGCGAAATACGATCCAAATTCCCACAATGACTGCAAGAAAGACAAGATCGAGACGGCTGAACATGGCAAGCGATGCTGCAAGAGCCAGCCCCATGATCTGTTTTGTGGAGGTTTCCCCCGTGCGCCACTTGCTTTCAAACTGGGCGAGTGCGTAGATCAAATACACTACCGAAAATGCGGCAATAGGGGTTTCGAGACCCATCTCATAGACCGTGGAATGGATGTAAAGGTTGAAGGACCAGAAGGAGGCTGCCAGAATCGCCACGGCATGCGAAAGATACTTTTTCACCAACCTGTAGATCATCACTGCCGTCACTGCCTGAATTCCGGCAATGACAACCAGCAGAACGCGCAGCGGCAGGATCAGGTCGAAGCGGGCGAGCGCAAAAATGGGGATGCAGATCAGCATCCATAACGGGTGATACCCATTGGTGGGGTTGATACCATCGAATGTGCTGCCATAGCCCTCTGAGATGTTCTGGGCTACCTTGAAGTAATAATAGGCATCGTCACGTTTGAACCAGTTGTTGGGAAATGCATATGGGTCTGCGAGCGCTGCGTAGAGATGAAAGCCGAGGACGACAAGAATGAGCGTTGCCTCGAATGGAGCAATTTTTTTTATAAAGTTCATCATTTATTGAATATCAAGTGTGATCTTTCCGAAATTTTCGCCGCGTTCCAGTCGCTCATGTGCAAGGGCGGCTTCTGGCAGCGGGAAGGTTTTATCAAGGATGGGCTTGAGTTTACCCGAGAACACCAAATCCATCACCTCGTGGAATTCCGCGATCGTACTCATGGTGGAGCCGAGAATGGAAAGATGTTTCCCAAAGATAAAGCGATTGTCGATTTCGAAGCGCGGCGCGCCGCTGTTACCAACTGTAAGGAGGCGTCCGCCCTTTCTTAACGTTCTCATGCTCAATGGAAAGGTCGTGCCGACATTATCCACGACCACATCCACGCCGCGCTTTTCGGTGGCGAGAAAAACAGCCTTCGACCAATCCTCTTCTTTCGAACGGTCGATCAGAATATCCGCACCGAGGGCTTCGGCTTGAGCGAGTTTTTGAGAACTCGACCCAATGACAACGACTCGTGCGCCGAGATATTTTGCGACCTGGATCGAAGCGGAATTAACGCCTCCTCCTGCGCCGACGATTGCCACTGTTTCCCCGGCTTTTACTTCCCCGCGCCTGGTCAGCGAGTGCCATGCGGTCTGGTACACCAACGCCGCCGCAGCCGCTTTGTGATAGTCAAATCCGTTTGGGATTTTATGCAATTGCCGTACCGGCAAAGAAATGGATTCGCAATACGTGCCGCGTGTGGTCTCGCCGAGCAAATGCCAATTGCGGCAGAGATTGTCGCGACCATCCCGGCATTCCTCACATTCATCGCAGCCAAGATTGGCATTGATGACGACCTGCTCGCCGACCTCAAAACCGGAAACACCTTCGCCGAGCGCCACGATTTCCCCGGCTCCATCTGCGCCGGGAATGTGCGGGTATTCCAGCTTCAAACCCTTCCAGCCAGTGCGGACGAAGAGGTCCACGCGGTTGAGGGCAGCTGCACGAAGGCGGATAAGGACTTCACCGGGTTGCGGAGACGGCTCTGGGAGGTCCGCAAATTTCAGGACTTCTGGTCCGCCATGAGAGTGAAAGAGGATGGCTTTCATGAAATTTTACTTATTGAAAAGCATTGTATCTGTAAAGCAGGTACAACGTCTCGCCGTTTGAATTTTTCTCTTCATGGAGAGTTCCGCCGGGATGGGTTTCCTGTACGGCGGGCAGGTCATCCGCTCCATCGGGAAGGAAAATGAATAACAGGTTGTTTGCGGTTGGGATGGGATTTTCCGGTGAGCCCCAGGGTTGGAAAACATCATATCCCTCCACTTGCGGCGCGAGATACGGGATGCTAGGGATGGAATAGTACCCCATGTCTCCACGGACGAAGAAAAATGCCTGCGTTCCCTCGGGCTCGTTTATGATCTCGTCTGCGATGGCTTGAGCAATAATGCCGTTATTACGTCCAAAATCCTCCACAGTCTTTGGGGTGTATTGGAAGAAATAGAAGTAGATGTCACTGGCTGCCATGAGTATCGCGATTCCAGTGACTGTGATGGTAAGCGCCCGCCTCGACCTCTGCCAGAGCCTCTCCACATGACTGGCGGCTTCGTTCAAGCCGTGAGCGATGACCAAAATACACACCGGCGCGGCAGCGACATAACGTTGGGCAGCCGGCGTGGATTCGCTTAATCCGCCCAGCAGTACATACATGACCAGCCAAATCATCAACGTGATGCTCCTGCCGTCTTTGGGGCGCGCCAACAGGTGGATCAGCCCGATCAGGAAGACGCCCGCAAAGAAGGGGCGCAGCAAAGCCACCTCAGGGCGGTACCAATGCTGCAACGGCAGGTAGGTGAATGCTTGAGTTCCCAGTTTGATCTGCTTCAACAGAATCTGCCATGCAGGCAGCCCGGTAAGTTTGATCTCATTCTCGAGCCAGGTACCAAGGACGCTGACGCGTTGCAGCGGCGCGAAGAACTGCTCTGGGTACTTGAAGTAATACCAGCCAAGCGGCAGAAGGATGATGAATGCTGCCAGCGTCATCAGGATCAAATTGGGGATGGATCGTTTTAACCGCGGAAAGTTGAATAATCCGGTCAGAATGATCCCGCCGTAAACCACCGCCATCAATACCCGGCTGCTGGGATAGAAATATTGTGAAAGCCCAAGCCCCACGCCAGCGAGGAGAAATGCATTGCGATTCTCCCTTTCCCAGGCATACCAGGCTGCGCCGACCGTCAGGGCGAAGAACAATCCATCCCAAACATTGTTCAAACCAATGCGGCTGAAATGGATGTGGAAATGAAACCCAGCCATGACGATTGCGGCAAGGATACCCGTACGTTTATCGAACAGGGTGTGCCCTGCAAGGTAGACGGCTCCCACCGTCAGTGCGCCGGCAATTGCAGATGGGATGCGAAGCGCGGCGGTTGTGTTTCCAAAAATCGAAATGGAGGTGGCGGGAATCAGAAAATACATGCCCGGAAAGGCATACCATCCCACCGAGAATGGATTATTCACATTCCCTGCGAGGATCTCCATGCCATAGATCCCGGCAGAGGCTTCATCACCGTTCAAGATGATGGGAATCTCTCCGGTCGCATATGCGCGAAGCGGAAGCGCGAGGGCTGCAAACCCAAGTGCCAGGGCAAACACCTTCCAATGCGCGCGGAAATTGATCCCGTTTGGTTGCCATAGCGCGACCAGAAAAAAAACGATTCCCGCAAGCCAGGCGCCCCATGTGCCGACAGGGCTGAACATTTTATCGTCGAACCCGGCGGCGTAATGGGCGAGGACTGAAAATAGAATCGGCAGGATGAGTGCAGGGATCTGCCATACTTCAAGATTTAACCAATTTGCTGGTTTGCTGAAAATTTTCTCGAAACCAACGCTGATCCGATCCGTTCTGGCTGTCAGGATCCCCAAAAGATACAGGAACAAGCCAAAGAACATCAGAATGATCGCCACCGTTCGTTCGCCAAGCGGAAGCGCCACCTGTGTAATTTGTCCCAGTATCGCTAACGTGCCCCCGCCTGCCAGGAAACTTGTCGCCAGATTGCGTTGAGAGGATGACATATGGGTTTTGATTGCCGGGCGTTGATGGTTATTTAATGCCCAATTCAGACCTTGAAATGACCAACCGTTGAATTTCGCTGGTGCCTTCGTAGATTTCCGTGATCTTGGCGTCACGGAAATAGCGCTCCACGGGCAATTCCTTGCTGTACCCCATGCCTCCATGAATCTGCACCGACTGATGTGTAACGAACATGGCGGTTTCTGATGCGAACAATTTCGCCATCGACGCCTCCATCGAATATCGTCCGCTGCCAGCCTTGGATTTATCTTTGGCGAGCGCCGCGTTGTAGATCAACAATCGTGAGGCTTCGATGCGGGTTTTCATATCCGCGAGTTTGAAACCGGTTCCCTGAAACGCTCCAATTGGCTGACCGAACGCTTCGCGCTGACCCGCATACTGTCTCGCCGCTTCATAGGCGGCTTCAGCGATGCCGAGCGCCTGCGTGGCGATTCCGATGCGTCCCGCATCCAGAACGGTCATGGCGATCTTGAAGCCTTCGCCTTCCTCGCCAAGACGGTTTTCGGCAGGAATTCGGCAATTTTCAAAGATCAATTCGCTGGTTGCTGAAGCGCGAATTCCGAGTTTGGGCTCTTTCTTTCCGCGCACCAGACCCGGCGTTTTGCCATCCACAAGGAACGCCGAAACGCCCTTTTGCTTTTTCTCGGGGTCAGTCATCATAAAAACGACGAAGTAATCAGCAACAGGTCCACTAGTGACCCACGATTTGCGCCCGTTCAAAACGTAAAAGTCCCCGTCGCGGATGGCTCGGCTTTTCATCGTGCCGGCATCGGAGCCGCTTTGAGGTTCGGTCAACGAATATGCGCCAATGGCTTTGCCCGAAGCGATAGGTAATACGAACTTTTGCTTTTGTTCTTCCGTACCAAATTTCAAGATTCCGTGACAATACAACGAATTATTGACCGACATGATCACGCCGTGCGAAGCATCCACCTTGCAGATCTCCTCCAGCGCGAGCACATACGCCAGCGCATCCATGCCTGCTCCGCCATATTGTTCCGGGACTTCGATGCCCATAAACCCCAATTCACCCATTTTCTTGATGGTCTGGTGTGGAAACTCGCCACTTTCATCGAAATCCGCTGCGATGGGCGCGATCTCCTTTTGGGCAAAATCCCTTGCGGCGTCCCGCAGCATTTTGTGTTCGTTGGTCAGGGGGTAAATTGGAAGGTCGGTCATTGAAATCTCTCCAGGCGATTGTTTTCTGAATTATACCCTTTGAGTCGGTTCGCTCCCTTGGATGATGATTGTAAATCCGCAACAAAAACGAAGTAAAATAAATAAAGTAACCGCCGCAAGTTTCGCTTCCAGCGGACCCGAAGGCGGTTCAGACCGACCAAGATTAATCTCCCCTAAAGTTTGAGGCATCATGGCATCATCGTATCTCAACCCTAAATGTGAAGCCCGCGAACACCCCTTTGGTGGATGCGGAGTTTATGCTCTTGAGCGGGTTAATAAAGGGGAACTCGTCTCCCTTTGGGGCGGGAAAATCGTTCACAAAAAACAACTTGACCCCAGCATGCCGCGCTTCACCCAACGTGTCCTGCAGATCGACGAAGATCTCTACATCCTCACCGCCGAAGAAAAAGAGCCCAATGATTGCTTTAACCATTCCTGCGAACCGAACCTTGGTTTTTCCGGTCAGATCGGGCTGGTTGCCATGCGCGACATTGAAGCAGGTGAGGAACTGACCTTTGATTACGCCATGTCTGACGGCGAGCCGTACGATGAATTTGACTGCTACTGCGGAACGGTCAGCTGCCGCCACAAAATTACCGGGAATGACTGGAAATTGCCCGAACTGTGGATGAGATACCCGGGCTACTTTTCTCCCTACCTTGCAAAACGGATCGAAAAACTGAGGAAATGAGAATTTCCTTTCCAG
>DDSH01000004.1:0-140325 GCA_002343775.1 Anaerolineales bacterium UBA2395 | reverse complement strand
TGAGAATTTCCTTTCCAGTCCGAATCTATTTCATAGCCCTCCTGCTGCGCCTGCTTCCTGTTTTTGCTGCCCGTGGGCTGGGCATTGGGCTCGACGACATGTTCCAATATGACATGTTGGCGCGCAGCCTTGCTTTGGGAAATGGCTATCGTTGGTACGCGCAGGAGGATTTGAATCTTCTCGAGCCTTATGTAGATTTCGATCTTTCAACAGCAACCGGGTATGACCCTGAATATGGCATATATACCTCCTTCCGCGCCCCCCTGTATCCGGCATTTCTTGCTTTGGTTTACTCTGTTAGTGGATTGGAGTTCTCCCGCTTCTTTGCAGCGAGGCTGGCGCAAGTCATAATCCTTGGTGCGCCGCTGGCGCCATTGACTTATTTTATTGCCAGGCGTTTTTTCTCATCTTTTTCCCAAATTGACGACGTTTCATTGGAGCGTATTGCCCGTTCCTCCGCCTGGATGATTGCCTGCTACCCCATGCTTTTGGTCTATCCACTGGGGTTGGGAACGGAAAACCTGTTTTTTGTCCTTTTGCTTGCTTTCCTGCTGCTGCTGCTGAAGTCTGTTCAAGAGCCCGGTTTGGGTGTTTACCTGCTGGCTGGATTTTTCTTTGCGTTGACCGCCCTGACGCGTTCCGTTATCCTTCCATTCATCGGGCTGGCGCTGCTGTATCTGTTGTACCTGCATGGCAGGAAAGCATTGTGGGTGGGGGTTGCTTTTGTATTTGTGGTCTCGCCTTGGGTCCTTCGCAACTCACTTTTACATGGCAAGCCAACGGGGATCGAAACTTCGATGGGATACAACCTGTACCTTGGCTATCACCCTGCAGGGAACGGCTCGTTCGTATTTGGTCCCTCCCTTGATTTGCTCGCGATCATGGATGACGCTGAACGGGATGAGATCGGCACCCAAAAGGCCCTGGAATTTATCCACGAATCCCCGCAGCGTTTTATTCCCTTGGCATTGAATCGGCTTGGGTTTTTCTTCGGTTTGGAAAAGCGCGTGTTGATGTATTTCTATTCCAACAATCTTTTGGGCTACATTCCGACGCCGTTTTTGATCGCAGCCGCTTCGTTGCTGCTTCTACCGTTCGTCTTCCTGGGAACCTTTGGCGCGATCGGATTGTCTGCACTTGAAAAAACGCCTCAAACGACCCTACTGCTCCTTTTGCTGTTTTCATACATCTTGCCGCATGCCTTGATCCTTTCGGAAGATCGTTTTCATTTGGCATTGATCCCATTTTTTGCCATTTTAGCCGCTTATGCCTTGGAAATGGTCGGTAGGCGCAAATTGGTTGGAATAAAAGGACTTGCTGCGATATTGGTCTTCCTTCTGTTCTTGAACTGGGGGCTGGAAATTTCGCGCGATGTGGATAAAATTGCGGCATTGCTGGGACCAGAAGGCAACACAACCCATTTCCCTTATTGAGAGAATTTATGAAATATCTACTTGGTGAAAAACTGGAATTTGACTGGAAAGTAGTTGCTGTTACGATTGTCAGCACCCTTTTGCTGATGGTGGATCACTACCACAAGTTTATGGCGCACAAATACTGGGATCGCGTCATCCTTTATCTGATCATTCCTCTATTGATCATCTTGATATTTTTCCGTGAGAATCCGCGCGAATATGGGTTTTCGTTCGGCGACTGGAAATTGGGTCTTGTTTACACATTGCTTGGCGCACTGTTCATGACCCCGGTCATCTACCTGCTTGGCAGTGGAGACGCATCCATGCAGGAGTATTATGAAAGGTTCCTGCCTGGTTTGCCGTGGACAACGTTCCTCGATCTGATCGGTTGGGAGTTTTTCTTTCGCGGCTGGATTCTGTTCGCATATGCCCGCAAGTTCGGACATAATGCGTTATGGTTGCAGGCGGTTCCGTTTGCCATTGCTCATATGGGCAAACCGGAAATCGAGACTCTCTCCACCATTTTTGGCGGATTCGCCTTTGGTTGGGTAGCGTGGCGGACGAAGTCGTTCGTGTACCCGTTTTTAATCCATTGGTTCATTGGGACGTTGATCATCATCGTTGCGGCGGGCGTAGTCTAGCATGGTGGAATTCGAAATCCGTCCGGCGCAGGAGTCGGAGTCCACTCAAATCAAAGCGCTTATTCATCTGGTGGGGATCAACCCCACGGGTCTGGATTGGAAGCGTTTTCTCGTCGCGGTAAATACTTTGGGGCAGGTGGTGGCTTGCGGGCAGGTCAAACCTCACGGGGCAGACATCCTTGAAATGGCTTCGATCGCCGTTCACCCCGACCATCGTGGAAAAGGATTGGCGCGTGGGATCATTGAGCGTATTTTGAAAGAAACGCCAAGACCATTGTACTTAATGTGCGTTTCGCACAATGGACCGATGTATGAACGATTTGGTTTCAAATCTTTGGGCGATGAGCAGATGCCAAAATATTTTTACCGGATCAAAAAACTTTTTGTAGTTGCAAAGGCAGTACGACGCACCGACGATGAGTTGCTTGTAATGAAGTTGGGGTAGAATCGACCGGTATGAAGAATGTCCTGTATGTCTTGATCGGTGTAATGGCTGGTTTTGCGCTTGCCGGTTTTTTGCTCTTCGTTTCGCGAGCGCCAGCCGGTAACCCCATTGTGCTGCAACCTGCCCCCACTCCCGCGCCGATCGCTGTGCATATCATTGGGGCTGTTCCACGCCCCGGGCTGTATGAATTTGGGGAAGGCGCGCGCGTACAGGACGCCATCAATGCGGCGGGTGGTTTGCTCGCCAGTGCAAATATTGATTCGATCAACCTTGCTGCGTTACTCGAAGATGGTCAGCAATTGACTATCCCGTATAAAGACGGGGAAGTCCCCGAGACTGGTGAAGCGCCAGAGGCGCTGGAACTTCCCGGTTCATCCCAGACGGAGGAATCTCCCACCTCCGACGCAGATTTGATCAATATCAACACTGCATCGCTCGAAGAATTGGACAGCCTGCCGGGGATCGGTCCCACCATTGCACAGCGGATCATTGATTACCGGGAAGAGAATGGGGCATTTGGGGTGATTGAAGACATCATGAATGTCTCCGGTATTGGTCCTTCCACATTCGAACAAATAAAGGATTTGATAACAACCTGATGGGATTCGATCACTTTTCTTTTATTGCACCGATCTATGCACGCGTTACGTATTCAAAGACTGAAACGATGAAGGAAGTCGCTTCGCTGCCGTCAAGTGGGCGGCTGCTCGATATCGGTGGTGGTACGGGGCGTGTGGCTTCCGCGATCCGCGACCTGGTGGATGAAATTGTCATTGCCGATGTTTCGTTCGGGATGTTAGCGCACTCGCCTCGTGCAGACTTTGTGCCTTTGTGCGGCGCTTCGGAGACCTTACCCTTCGCCGATAACTCCTTCGAACGGGTCATCATGGTGGATGCATTGCACCACGTTATCAACCATGCCGACTCGGCGAATGAAATGTTCCGCGTGCTTAAACCCGGCGGCGTGTTGGTGATCGAAGAACCGGATATCCGTACGTTTGGTGTAAAGTTGATCGCCATTGCTGAAAAACTTCTGCTGATGCGAAGTCATTTCCTTGCGCCAGATGCAATCTTGGAACTCTTTAAATCCGGAGAGAAACAAGTCAGATCTGAAGGTGGGACAGCGTGGGTGATCGTCAAGAAATAAAAAAAACAGGTCGCGCAGAAAAGCACAACCTGTTTTTTTATGTGCGCCATTAATTAATTGGAAAGAACGTGCCTTGCAATCACCAGGCGCTGAATTTCACTTGTCCCCTCGCCGATGGTCATCAAGCGCGCATCGCGATACATCCTCTCGACGGGGTACTCGCGGCTGTAGCCATATCCGCCGTGGATCTGGATGGCATCATAGATGACGCGTTCTGCCATTTCGGTGGCGAACAATTTGGCAATGGCAGCTTCCTTGTTGTAGGGGCGTCCCTGATCTTTGAGCCATGCCGTCTTGTAGATGTACGTGCGTGCCAACTCGATCTCCATTTCCATGTTGGCGATCTTGAACTGGGTTGCCTGAAACTCCGAAAGTGATTGACCAAAAGCTTTTCGTTCTTTCGCGTAGGAAACCGCTGCCTCCATCGCTCCGCGAGCCAAGCCGATTGCAATTGCACCGATGCTGATGCGTCCTGCATCCAGCGTGGATAAGGTTTGCTGCAATCCCCTCCCTTCGGGACCGATCAAATTTCCCAGCGGCACACGGACATTTTCGTATGTTACGCCGTGAGTGGGGGAGCCGCGTAAGCCCATCTTTTTTTCCGCTGGACCAATGGTCAAACCTTTGGAATCCGTTGGAACAAGGATCATACTCAACGACTTGGAACCGCCTTTTGGGTCGGTGCGGACAAGGGTGATGATGTACTCTGCGATGCTTGCGTTCGTGTTCCACATCTTCGAGCCGTTAATGACCCACTCATCGCCATCTATTTCGGCGCGGGTGAGCACGCCGCCTTGAATATCAGAACCCGCACCGGGTTCGGTCAGCGCGAGCGCAGCGAGTTTGTTCTTTCCGCTTGCCACCAGCGGCAGCCATTTCTGTTTCAGTTCTTCGCTTCCATAAAGGGCGATGGGAGATGTGCCCAGTCCGTTGTGTGCGGTCAGTGCAAGTGCGGTAGACCCGCAACCCCAACCCAGTTCCTCCATGGCAATGGCATTGGAGATGGCATCCACGTTCGAGCCGCCATATTCTTCGGGGATGCTCATGCCCGTCAAGCCGACAGGTCCGCCCTTGCGGACGGCATCCCAATTGAATTCCTCTTTCTCATCCACTTCGCGTGCTTTGGGGCGCAGTACATCCTCTGCGAATTCGTGGACGATTTTCTTCCAAACTCTTTGTTCTTCGTTTAGGTCAAAATCCATGGAACCTCCGCTTACAGGGTAATGACTTTTTCTGCACGCAGTTGGGCTTCGATGATGTCAGTCATCCCGCCAACGATGCCAACTTGCACCTGGTCTGCGAGTCCCATCATCTCAAGACAGGTCGAGCAGACGATGAGGCGTGAGCCTTTCGCCTCCAATTGCTTGAGCAGATCCAAAACCGGCGACCCGGTGGTTACAAGTTTGACCCCATCTGTGTAAAAACACACCACGGGCGGAATCTGGTTGCTCTCCAGCAAAAGAGAGAAATATTTTTGAATAAGTTTGGTTCCCAGTTCGGGGTGGTCAGTTTGACCCATGCCAAGCTTCGTGCAGAGGATGGTGGTATTTTGCATGATTATTCCTGTGATGTAAATTTTTCCAGCAGTTTTTGGGCTTGCTTCAATTTTTTCTTCGGCACAAAGACCTGCACGTGCCCCAACATATCGATTGTAACAGGAAAGGCGCTGTGCCCGACCGATTCCTGGAACAACTCTACATCGATGCCATTCGCTTCAAGATAGCTTTCGAGCAGGTCGGCTTCGAGCCGGTTGCTTATTTCAGTGAGCAGTTCATACTTCAGTTCGTCCATATTTACCTCCAGAGCAAAATGAACAAGACCGTCCAAATAATGCTGACCATGAGTTGGCGAATGCCGATCTTCGTCGGCTTCCACCCGACGGCGGGATGATAAATGCCCCATACCGCTTCGAGCCATTGCGCCAAAAATGGGATGAAAATCAAACTCGGGACGAAATTCAGGATTCCCATGAGGGATGAGAAAAGCACGTTGAAGAATGTATAGAAAAAGGCACGACGCCCCAGCCGGAGCCAATCGCTTCGACTCTTCGCCGCAGCCTGATTCTGTCCGATCTCCCTTTGTTCCAGCCTGAGATAGGCGTACACAATGCTGGCAGCCGATTGCAGCCAGGTGAACACCATCAGCCACCAACCATACGGATCGTATTCTCCGATCCCAACCCAGTAGGCGGCAGGCGCACTGAGCGAGAGCACGCCTGTGGCGATCACTTCAATGCCTGCCTGACGACGTTCGGCACGTTGGCTGACCAGCCACAAATGCCAGGCAAAGACGGGCGCACCGGGGATGGCGAGGTAGATCAGATACCCGAAACCGGAAAGG
This sequence comes from Anaerolineales bacterium UBA2395, assembly GCA_002343775.1. Lineage (GTDB taxonomy): Bacteria > Chloroflexota > Anaerolineae > Anaerolineales > Villigracilaceae > Villigracilis. The sequence continues at coordinate 134,337 of DDSH01000004.1, read as the reverse complement.
ATAAGTCCGATCAAGGCTGCGGTGGCGATCGCTCCATAGACCAGTACCCAAAACCAGGCGGCGGGAAGATCCGTCTTTGGTCTCCTGCCAGATAAAGCTTTAACGGTCACGGTCACGGGCTGACGCAGCATGAATGCCGACATTGTCGCAATGATCAGATACAGTGTGGCGACCGATAAAGTTTTTCCCGCAAAGATGCCAACCAACAGCGGGCTGAGGATGAACACCCACGAGCCGTGATCCTGTGGGAGGGCGATCTGTTTTTTGAAGTAGTCTTTCATCGTTGGTAAGGATACAGGAAAAAGGATACAGGCGCAAGGCTGGTATGGGTATAATTAGCGCATAATCCATGAAGGAGAGAATTTTGTATGGCAAAAAAGAAGCAACAAACATCGAAGAAGGCGCAGGTGGATCAATCTGAGAAGATGGTGAAGTATGCCGCCCTGGGAGTGATCGTGCTTGTCGTGGCGTTTTTCCTCTGGCGCTTCATTCCCTGGGGATCATTCGCAGCTGCGCCCGAGGCTCCGGCAGAAGCGGCGGGAGGTGAAGCCAAGCAGTATGACTCTGCGCCGCCGATGACGATCGATACCAGTAAAAAATATTTTGCGACCGTGGAAATGGAAAAAGGTGGTTCATTCGTGATTGAACTGTATCCTGATAAGGCGCCGATCACAGTCAATAGCTTTGTCTTTTTGGCGCGTGAGGGTTACTTCGACGGTGTAACCTTTCACCGTGTGCTCGAAGGATTCATGGCGCAAGGCGGCGACCCGACCGGAACCGGTATGGGGGGACCTGGTTATCAGTTCGAGAACGAAGACAGCGACCTGACCTTTGACAAGGCGGGTGTGGTGGCAATGGCAAACGCTGGGCGCGATACGAACGGCAGCCAGTTCTTTATTACGTTCGATGCTGCGGAATTCTTGAACGGTGGCTACACCATCTTCGGTCAGGTGATCGAAGGCATGGACGTGGTCAATGCTATTACCCGCCGCGACCCTGAACAGAATCCGAACTTTTTGGGTGACGCGATCAAGACCATCGTCATCAGCGAGGAATAAACCTGAGCGAGAGTGGAGCCGGATGCTTCGCTCTCGTTTTTGTAAGTTTGGTTCGTTTTTCTTCCGGTGGATTGTCCCGAATGGCGTGTAAAATGGGATTAACTTTACTGTAATCTGTGATCCGGAGGTCTTTATGGATGAGCGGCATACCAAAAGCGAGATGCACGGTTGTATCGTCTGCGGGGCTTTATATCAGCTGTACGTCGTCCTCGATGAACAGGGGAGATTTGTGGATTTCAAGGTGATGAGCCCAGGTGGCAGGCGCGTGACGCATCCGCTTCGCCCGCTGCATCCCTTGGTGGCATGTGAGCGACATTCCGACGAAGATGTCGAGGCGGCGGTCGAACGGGTATATGGTCCCCGTGCTGATGAGGATGTGGACGATTGATCTTGCACTACAGAATCAGGATAACGCCAAAGACCAATTCGAAAACAACGCTGTACCAATTCGAGGGGGAGCCTGATTTATCCACAAAGATCGAAATAACCCGTGCAATTCCGACGAAGAGATAGGCGTAGCCGAGCATCTGGAATGCGACCACGCTCCCTGTCAGGATAGGGAAAACTCCCAGCACGATAAAGAACATCCCGAACACCACGCGGATCTCTGTCACACCGCGCCCGCCTTCTGGCATCAGACCCGTAAACCCGACGGTATTCTTCGGGGCGAACAACGCATACAGCCCGACCAGCGCGGTCAGGATCGCACCAACATACTGTAAAACGGTCAATATCATGGTTGCCTCTTTTCCTTGGGGTCATAGAAAGCCAGAAGCGTGCTTCCGTATTTCCTCTGTTCGCCCAAGACCAGATTGTTCAATGGCACATCTTCGAATTCCCTTGGGTCGATCTGCACGATCACCGTCCCGTCTTCCGTCAGCCAGTCCATATGGTCATCGATCAATTTCAACGCCTCCAGCCACATCTGCTTGTATTGCGGCGGCGCGATGTAAATATATTCAAATTGCCTGTCGGCTTTGCCTGCCAGCATGGTGAACGCATCACCGCGCTTGATCTCCGCCAGCTCTGTAAAGCGGCAATGATCTACATTATCCTTGATGGTTTCGATCGGCGCGCGATTCAGATCTGTAAACTTGACGAACGCCGCCCCGCGGCTGAGTGCTTCGATGCCAATGGCGCCTGTTCCGGCGAAAAGGTCCCACCAATTGGAGGTGACCACGTCACCCGCAAGGATGTTGAACAGCGCTTCCTTGACTCGATCCATCACCGGGCGTGTTGTATCCCCGGGCACCGATCTCAACTTCCTGCCTTTTGCCGTTCCAGAAATCACTCGCAGACTCATTCCACACTCCGCCTTGCAATGAGAATGTTTTCATGCGATGCGACATATGGAACCACGCATCCCGTGCCGAGGATGAACCGGCGGTTCTTTGTTTGCTCGATGGCGTCCTTCGCTTCTTTTTTGACTTGAGTTCTTTTGCCCGAAACGAGAGTTTCCTGCCTTAAGCCTCCGCAGACCGCGCCGCGGAAGAGACTCTGCGCTTCCATCAACGACGGGTAGGTCTCGCGGTCATGCCAGTTGACGATCTGAAAATCGAACAAGCGTAGCAGCGAAAAATAAACGTCCCTGCCGTGCAAATGAAGCATGTTGCACCACATCCCGCCTGTGGCAGCCAGCACCCTTTGGTCGAACATCAGGTTGATGGACTTGTATTCGTCCAATTCGAGCAAGCTGCCCTGCGCGTGCTGAATGGCGTAGAAGATTCCGTCGATGCCGGTCTCGCGCGCGGCTTCGATGAATTTGACCGTGGTCTTGGTAATGGTCTTCAATCCTTCCATTACAGCTTCTGGATATTTTCGAATATGCTCCATCAGCAGGTCGTTGCCTGCTAAATTCTTTGCCTGTGACAGCGGATTAAAAATTGTTTGAATGACGGGTGTATCCGCACCGACGCCTTCGCGGATGAGCCGCAAACAGTGCAGTTGATCTGCGAGGTGTGGCGCTGTCGGGTCGAGAGGCTCAAGGGTTTCCCAATCCTTTGGGTCATGAATGATGCGCTTGGTATATTCGCGTGAACCTTCGGGGTTGCCGGTCCATTTGTCTTCCACGCCCCAATCCTTGACGGCAAACGAAGACGCCGGTGTGACTTTGACAATATCAAGGTCGTAAGTCTGCTGAAACTTGATCGTGGCTGCGGCGAGGCTTTCAGGGTTTTGGTCTTCCTCGGGGAAGTGACGCCAAAGCGCGATCGGCGTGCGGTCGGTTTGCTCGCCGTTCAGGCAGGCTTGAATTCGTTCACGGTGTGAGGTCATATCAACTCGCTTTCCAGAAAATGCCTGTAAATAATTCTTCGCAAAAATTTTGATAATTCTAAAGCCATTTGCTGCATTATGGCACCTGTTTGATCAGGCAGAAAATCGCGCCGTTGCGTGCGACTTCGATGACTGCGGGTTGGTCATCAAGGAATCGCAGGTCTTCGTTCGAGCGCGTGTTGACGAGATAATAATCGCCGGAACGCATCTCATTTTGCTCGGTGCGGAAATCGCGGATGGTGATACCTGTCTCCGCATAGTAAGCGGCGATGTACGCTTCACGCCGGACGAAGAGCTGGGTGCCTGGTTCTGCGAGCGGATTCAAGCCGAGAACGGCTTCGCGGTAGCAGGTCAGCCAATATTCTGTTTCGTAATTTCGGAACGCTCCGCCAACTCCGCCTGTGAACTGATTGTAGTATGCATACTGGTAGGGGTGAAGTTGAACGATCGGCAAAATACCGAACATTAATGTTGCAAGTACAATGGCAATCTTCTGCCAGGAAGACCTTACCCGCGCAAAGATTTTTTCGAAAGCAAACCCGGCGAAGATAAAAATGGGCGGCAGGATGAAGAGGAAGTGACGATACCCATCGTACATGGCTGGGCGCTTCAAATAAATATAGCCAACGACGATTCCAAACCAAAGAAGCAGAATGCCGAGCGTCAGACGTTGTCTGCCGTCCGATTTCCAGAAGCCGAAGAAAATGCCTGATGCAATCAGTACATACGCCGGTTCTGAAAGCGTGTAGGCGAGCAACATGGGGAAATACCGCTGCGGCATGTCTCCGGCCTGATAATTTTCTCCAGCAAACAACACATTGAGTTGAGTCGGGTTGTCCGACATGAAGATAAAGACCTCGAAAAACTTCTGGAGCGGGTTCAGCCATAGATAGGGCCAGGAGACGAAAGCGATTAAAAGCGAAATTGATGCGTATAGCCAAATAACTTTGAGCAGGTCAGTAATTTTTATTTTTTGAACAAATGCATAAAAGATAACAAGGATCGCTGCCAATGGTCCGAGGATGCGAATGGAGGTGGCGATCCCTAGAAAGAATGAGGCAGAGAGAAGGTGGAAAATTGGTAATTGGGGATTGTTTTTGTATTTATCAACGAGTTCAAAGCCGAAGAGAACTGCTCCCAGAAAGAAAGCGAGGAAGGGGATATCTTTGGGGTTGATGAAGGCATGTCCCCATAGCAGGGGTTGAAACGCGAAGAGGGCGGCTGCTGCAAGCGCAGACTCTTTGCCCATCCATTTTGAAGCGAGGCGGTAGAGGAGATACACCCCCAGTTGAAAGGTCAGAAAATTAACGAGGTGCCAGGCTGACGCACTGTCAAGTCCAAGCCGTTCCACTAATGAGACAAAAGGGGTTGCGATCAAAAGATAGGCGGGACCACGATTGGCGTGGTCGCTGCCGCTGGAGCCAAAGGATCGTTCGACTTCGAAGTTGCCACTGAACCAATTGGCTGGGGTATAGGCGTATTTCAGTGCCTCTGCGTAATCATAAAAAAGCGGCTCATCCCACGACAAGCCATAAGAGCGAAACGTCACCAACCCGATGAAGAGGTTGATGACGAGCAGGATCAAAATTGGGTGTCGACGTAGTTTTTCCAATGCGTTTATTTTTGAGCAATACGGCGTTGTTGGCGGAGTTTGGCTTTTTCGAGGCGCGCTTTCTCTTCCTCGGTATCAGCCATCAATTGTGGAATGGCGGTGGGATGGTTATTTTCATCCAAGCCGACATAGACGAGATAAGCGGTATTGGTGTGGGTGCGTTCGCCTGTTATGGGGTTTTCAGCGACGACCTGCACTTCGGCTTCCATCGAAGTGCGCCCGGTATAGGTCACTTCGGCGGTGAAGGTGACAAGGTCGCCGATCTTGATCGGCTCGCGGAAGACGAGCGAATCCACGGCAACGGTGACGACCCGGGTTTGGGCGTGGCGCATACAAGCGAGTGCGCCGGCTTCGTCCACCAGTTTCATGATCCATCCGCCGTGGACGTTGCCGTGGTTATTGGCGTGTTCGGGCTGCATCAATTGAGATAGGTAAACGCGCGAGGCGCTGGAGTTTTTGATTTTTGGCGATTGTGTCATGTACTTCTAATCCATGTCTTCTCTCATATCACCTGCGTCGACGGTGTGCAGAAGTTCGGGGGCATCCATTAATACGTCGAAAAGCGAGTGAATTAGTTCGGGCATCATGCGCGGCAGCGGAACGTTCACGGGCGGGGCAATCCTTTTTGGTGCGGGTGGCGGTGTAAGGTGGGGTCTGAGCGTGGAAGTTGCCCGTTTTCGGACAATGCGCGGGTCATCCGTCAGCCTGCCCACGTATTCGCCCAACACGGAGTAGATATCGCGTTTTGAGGTGACGAACCCGATCCATTCGCCGCTGCAGTTGTACAGATAGGGATATTGTAGGAACGCGCCCGTATCGCCGTTCGTGGTGTAAATTGGAATAATGGGGTTGTTTGACATTGGACTTCCTCAGGTTGTTTCGTCAATGTCATTATACGTCCAATAGCGGTTGACGAAGTAGTTCCACATCATCACGATTCCCACTGCCGCGGCGAGGGTAAAGTTCTTGGCATAAAACTCCGCTGTCAGGTACGTGGTATGAAGCGTGCTTTCGACGGCGCGCAGCAGGGGCGGCTCCACATAGTGCAGGATCGGGATACGGATCAGGACCCCAGCCGTGTTGACAAGGAAGAACATGCCCAATTGATTAAGCAGCGGGCGCGAGCGCGATTCAGGGTATGTCCAGTAGCGGTTCCAGGTGAAATTGCTGATCACAGCGCACAAGAACGAGATCGTCCCCGCCAGAACGAGCGGAAGATGCAAAACCCAATGGGAGAGGATGTTCATCACACCGAAATCGATTAATGCGCCGCCTGCACCCACCAGAGCAAACTTAAAAAAACGGCTCCGCTCTTTGTTGTCTTTCAGGATCATGCAAGCCCCAACCGCTGTCTGAAAAATGGTATGGTGCGTCGGATGCCCTCCTCAAGGTCGGTTTTTGGCTCCCAGCCCAGGATGGTCTGGGCGCGGGTGATGTCTGGCTGACGGCGTTGCGGATCGCGGGCGCTGCGTGCGCCTTCCATAAAAACGATCCCAGCCTTGTTGCCGGTGATTCGATTGATCGCTTCAGCAAATTGCAGGATGGTCATCTCGGTTTGATTGCCGATATTGACCGGCATGTGTTCATCCGAGTAAAGCAGGCGCACGATGCCATCGATGAGGTCCTCCACGTAACAGAAAGAACGAGTCTGATCGCCGTTTCCGTATACCGTCAGCGGCTTGCCGAGCAGAGCCTGTTTGAGCAGGTTGGGGAGCGCTCGCCCATCCTCAAGGTCCATGCGTGGACCGTAGGTATTGAAGATGCGCACAATGCTGGTATTCACGCCGTGAAAGCGGTGATACGCCATCGCCAGCGACTCAGCGAAGCGTTTGGCTTCATCGTAGACGGCGCGCTCACCGACAGGGTCCACATTTCCCGGGTAGGTCTCTTTTTGTGGATGAACTTCAGGGTCACCGTAGATTTCGCTGGTGGAAGCAAGCAAAAAGCGAGAATTTTCCCGTCTGGCAATGCCGAGGCAGTTATGCGTACCGAGCGCGCCTGCCTTCATGGTCTGAATGGGCAGGTTGAAATATCCGGATTTTGATTGCGGGTTCGGGCTGGCAGGGGAGGCAAAATGCAGAATGGCATCCACCTTGCCGGGGACGAAAATATAGTTCGACACATCGCGATTGAAGAAAGTGAAATTTGTATTGCCTGCCAGGTGGGCAATATTTTCCGGGCTGCCCGTGATGAAATTATCCATGCCGATGACTTCGTGTCCCTCCGCAAGCAGGCGGTCACAAAGATGGGAGCCAAGAAAACCGGCTGCTCCAGTGATTAAGATTCGCATTCTTCCATTCCTCTTTATTCTTAATATGATTACCGCGTCATACATCCGTTTATTCCGGATCTGCGCGTTTTTGTCGAATATTACTTCCAGTCGATCTTACTGATAAGCCCATCCCCGGTCACTTGATACGCTATGCCGCTGCCACTATCGATCAGCCACAAATTTCCTTGATAAACAACCGCAATAAAATCACCGCTTTGCCCCTCAAGCGCAGAAGGCGCCCAAACCGGAACCTGCGGCTCGAGTCCGTTCGCATCAACCGGTGGGAACAGCAGATTGCTGTTTGAACCGTCGCGATCCATGACCATCAAACGGTAGCGGCTCGAATCGCTCTGCTCCGTGAAAATGGATTGCAAGTATGCCACTTTAAAGGATTTCTCCCTGCCAATTTGTCGAAGTGGCGATGCGGCTGGATAAGCGAACATGCCCGACGAATTGACAAGGGAAACCGCCGCTTCACTCTCGAACGAAACAGCGGAAAGGTCAAAATAGGGCGACTCCTCGCTGGAAATAGGTGCCGGAGCCGGTGCATGGCTGACAAAGTATAAGCTGTCTCCGTCTGCGCCCCATACCAAAGGCGGAATCCACGCCCAATCACTGTGAGTATTGAGCGGCGTGATCTCCAATAGCGGCTTCAAATAGCCGCCATCCTGATCCACGAGACCAATTCCATCCGGTCGGGCGTAGGCGAGTTGTCCATCTGGCGCATAGGCAAACGACATGCCCCACCAACCATATACGCCGCCGCTGTTTGCGCTCAACAGTCTGCGCGGAGTGCCGCCTGTAATGCTGACGCGGTACAGGTCATTGTTCGCCTGCCAGCCGGGAACTGCGCTGCGCGGCTCGACGGTGGAATATGCGACAGAATTCGTACCCGGTATCCACGCCGCAAAGTGGACGACATTCTTTGCCTGTAAGGAAATTAACCGTGGCTCGAGATTGAGCGTCCGGACTGCCCAGAGCGTGTTGATCTCTTCATCTGCGGGCTTGTTCGATTTTCGGGTGAAAACGAGATATTCACCGTTCGGTGAAAGTGTGAAGATTCGCCCGTCCAAGTCGCCCGTGCTGACAATGACCCGACGATTGGCAGTGGAACCTTCCATGATCCAGGCATTACCACCCGCAAGATATGCCAGCGTGCCGGGAATGTTTAGCGGTACGAACGAGGACTGCGCACCGACCATGACGATCTCAGGCAACGCTTCCTTCAAGACGACAGTTTTCACCGTGACCCGACTAACTTCCACGCCGTCTTCGATGGTGCTGCGATAGGTGATCGATTCAAGACCGTTGATGCCCGCTTGCACCAGTCGGGTTTCACCCTCTGGCAGGGTTTCATTGCGAACGATCTGCCGCTCGAACGAGATGACGACTTCTTCTGTGCTGAACTCTTCTGCCACGCGTGTGAGGATGATCGTATCACCATCACTGAGCAGGGTGTAGAATGGCGGTTCGGTTTTATCAAGGCTTCCCGGGAGGATGCCTGCGGTCTGAAGTGCTTGCGAGACTGTGCTCCCCGTCGGGACGTTAAACTCGCGTGTGACTCCGTCTGCTGTAATGGTGATGTTGATCTCTTCGCCGATCTGCGGGGAACGGCAGGATGCCATCAGTGAAGATGCAAGCAAAATGGCGGCGATCAAGCCCAGGCGGAGTCCGAGGCGGTTCATGTCGGGTATAATCCAGCAGCTATTTGACCCGACCTGTCAATGTCATGATCCCGTCGGCGATGGTGATTGTTTCCAGGCGAAAACCAACTGCCACAGGACCGAATGAGCCGGTGAACGCTTCGTCGATGATGGCGCTTATGGCGGATGTGATACCTTCCGGTGCAGGGATCGGACCGAAGTCGGCAGATGCGATTTGGATGCGGGGTTGTCCGGTCACTTCATCCACGGTGACGTTCATGGTGATGAGCATGTTTGCTGTGAACCAACCGCGCGTGATCTTGCCGTACATTTGCATTTGCCCATTGCGGAGCATGATCTGTGGGTCGGTGAATGGCGGGTTCGCCTGTTGGGCAAGCCTGTCTGCCATGAAGGATGTCAGTTGGTTTTCTGTGATTTGAAGGGTGATCAGCCCGGTTTCTGCGCCGGCGAGGAATGCCCGTTCGATCTGTTCCTGCAAAGTTTGCGCTTCATTCGGCGATGCCGGGATGGTCTGCGTTGGGTAGTCCGGTCCTCCGACGAAGATCGAACATGCCATGGATGAAAGCAGGAGCATTGTGATGAAAAGATGGAGTTTTAATAGATTCTTTTTCATGGTCTGTTTATGAATGTTGGAACTCTTGCGTGGATGGCGTGTTCTACTTATAAGTGGAATCTTTGTCCATCGGCAGTATCGCAATCATTTTGCAAGAGGTTTTTTTTGACGAAATTAAGTGGAGTAATTATAGCATGAGCGACTCTCAATCCCTTTCAAATACCGATCTGAGTTTGGCGGCGAAGATCGAGGCGATGCTGTTTGTTTCCGCCGAACCTGTTCCGATGGGTCAGCTGGCTGCAGCGTTGGATGTGACGGCTTCGGTCGTGGAACGCGGGCTTAAAGAATTGGAGGATTCGCTTCGCGAGCGTGGATTGCGCTTGCAGCGCAATGCGGGGCGTGTGCAATTGACCACAGCTGCCGAGCTGGCTTCGTTGGTTGAGAAGTTTCTCGGTCTGGAGGCAGTTACGCACCTCAGCCGCGCTGCATTGGAGACGCTGGCGATCATCGCTTACCAGCAACCTGTTACGCGTCCGCAGGTGGATTCGATCCGTGGAGTCAACAGCGACGGCATGATGAAGAGTCTGCTGAGCAAGGGCTTGGTCCAGGAGTCGGGGCGCACCGATGGACCCGGGCGTCCGATCTTGTACTCCACCACGCCCGAGTTCTTGCAGCATTTTGGCTTGAATTCGATCATGGAATTGCCTCCGTTGGCGGCTCCGGTGGAAGTGGAATCCGAGCCGACCGAATTATTGAAAGGGTAGCGTTTGTAATGCAAGAGAGAATTCAGAAATTACTTGCGCAGGCGGGGTATGGCTCCCGCCGCGCTTGCGAAGTGTATATTACCGAGGGGCGTGTGTCTGTAAACGGCAAAGTGGCTGTGTTGGGTCAAAAGGCAGACCTGGCTGTGGACAAGGTCGTTGTGGATGGAAAACTGCTGGCGCAAAAAGAGTCTTTGACGTACATCGCCTTGTACAAGCCGCGCAATGTTCTTTCTGCGGCGGAGGGACAGGATGATCGCCGCACAGTCCGTGATTTGATCCCTCTGTCCGGGCATCTGTACCCGGTGGGGCGCCTCGATTTCGATTCGGAGGGTTTGATTCTGATGACGAATGACGGTGACCTGACCAATAAGTTAACACACCCACGCTATGGGCATGAAAAAGAGTATCGTGTTCTCGTTGCCCGTCGCCCCGACACAGAACAGTTGGATGCGTGGCGGCGCGGTGTGGTGCTTCTCGATGGAGATAAAACCCAGCCTGCCGATGTTCAGTTTCTTTCCACCTCTGGAAAAGGCGCATGGATTCGAGTCATTATGGGCGAAGGCAAGAAGCGTCAGATCCGCGAGGTTGGCAAACTGCTCGGGTTGCCGGTTGTGCGCATTGTCCGCGTTCGAATTGGAACACTGCGGCTTGGTGACCTAAAACCGCGTCAGTGGCGCTTCCTGACCGAGGAGGAAGTCCTTGGATTGAAGGGAAAGAACGTCCCAACGATGACGCGCCGTCGGATTCCTCGCGGGAAGAAGATCCGATAACAACTGCCATTGCAAATCAAAAGCGCACAGACCACTCTGTGCGCTTTCTTGTTCAATTGATAAAACTGATTAACTCAGGCGAACGTCCCAAAACTTTTTGACGACCTTCGTCAACACTTTGGTGAGATCTTCCTTCTTGAGCCCCGCCACTTTGAATGTGATGATGCGGCTGCTCGTGTCTGGACCGGCGAACATGCCAAAGGCAAGGAAGTTGCCGCCCGCATCCGCGATGGCTTTGGTGACTTTTGCCAACTGACCGGGCTTTTCTTCGATCAACGCAGTCACGCGCAGCGCCTTGGTGCGCGCGCCCATCAGCTCAAGGAAGATCTTGAACAGGTCGGTTTCGGTGATGATGCCAACAAGTTTTCCCGCGCGTGTGACGGGCATACCGCCGATCTTGGAATCCGCCATGATGCGCGCGGCTTCTTCGATGGGGGTGTTGACGTCGATGGTCTTGACCTTTTTGCTCATCACATTCTTGACCGTGACTTTGCTCATCAGGTAGTTCATTTCCCAGACGCTGAGACTGGTCACCGGGGAAGGGGATGCGTTCAAGAGGTCGCTCTCTGAAACGATGCCCAGCAGTTTACCGTCCTTGACGACAGGGGCGCGGCGGATGTGCTCTTTGCGGAACATTGCCAGCGCGTCGTGAACGGCGGTATCAGGAGTGACGGTAATTACAGGTTGCGACATTCTTTCGCCTACGAACATGGTTGCCTCCAGGAGTGCATGAAAGGTTGATTTGTGAAAATTATTACAAACTTATTATAGTCAGAAACTCAAAAAAGAAAGTCACGAAATCGGAGTGAAAAAGGTCACTTTGCAAATTCCTCGATCACTCGTGCCATGTGCTTGGCGTGCTGCACATACAGGTCGATGCGGATGTTCTCGTTGGGGGCGTGGGCGCGAGTCTCAGGGTAGCCCAAGCCCATGGTTACAACGGGAAGCCCCAGGTCATGCACGAACGGGTAACTGGGTCCCGAGCCGCCCACCATGGGGACGATATCCATGGGGACATCGTACACATCTTCGGCGCTATTTACAACCATCTTGACAAAAGGATGATCCGGGTCGGTGCGAGCCGCGGGTTCGCCTCCGAGGAATTTGATCTCTACATCGCTGAACCCCTCCGCGTCAAGGTGTGCCCGAAGTTTCTTCAGAATGTCTTCAGGCTTTTGATCTGGCACGAGGCGAAAATCCACTTTGGCAGAGGCGAACGCCGGCTGAACGGTCTTTGAACCGGGTCCCTGATATCCACTCGTCAGACCGCAGATGGTGCAGGTTGGCGTAAAAACCTCTTCCATTTTTATCTCGGTATCATCCGTTAATCCCTTGATGAATTCCTTAACCCCGTAACGCTTTTTGTATTCTTCATGTATTGGGGGAAGTTTCTCCATGAACTCACGGTCACGCGCAGTGGGTGGAATGACGTCATCGTAAAAGCCGGGGATGCGAATCCGCTCATCCCGACCCTTGAGCGTGTTCAACGCCCAGACCAATCGCCACGCCGCATTCGGGAAAATGCTGCCGCCGATCCCCGAATGGACGTCCGTACCGAGTGCGGTAACGGATAGCTCTACATAACAGATGCCTCGCAGCCCGAGATACTGCTGCGGACGTTCGCGATGGTCTACGCCGCCAAATTCCCATACGCATGCATCGGCTTTTAATTTTTTGACATTTTGGGTGATGTAATCATGCAGGTGGACACTGGCGGTTTCCTCTTCGCCTTCGATGATGAACTTGATATTGCATGGCAATTCGCCTTCCTCGGCGAGGATGGCATCAATGGCATGCAGGCGCGAGGTGAGATGTCCCTTGTCGTCGCTCACGCCGCGACCATACATTTTGCCATCACGGATCTGCGGTTCAAACGGCGGACTTTCCCATAATTCCAGCGGTTCGGGCGGCTGGACGTCGTAGTGGTTGTAGATGAGCAGGGTTTTGTCGCTCTTGCCTTTGATCTCGCCAAACACAACCGGCGCACCGTCTGTGGCGTTGATTTCTGCCTTGAAACCGCGTTTTTCCAGCATGCCTTTGACCAGTTTTGCACATTCCCTTAATCCAAGATTCTGGGCGCTGATGCTTGGCTGCGCGACGTACGTTTTGAGTTCCTCCAGGCTTTGATTTAGATGCTTTTCGATGAATTGATCCAGATTTTCATAGCCTTTCATACGAGTCTCCTTTGTAAAAAATTCGGAAGTCTTTGGGCTCCCGTCGAACTGACGCTCAAAGACTTCCGATATTTCATTCGTAAAAACTGGCGATCCAGTCGATGGAATACGCACCTGCAAAGGCGAACATGCCCATTTTAATGGTCTGCCCCACCCAGCATGCTAGCAAAAACTGCCAGAGTGGGATTTTGGCGATCCCCGCTGCAATGCCTGCCATGTCGAAGAATGGGTTTGGGAATGCCGCAAGTACGAGGATGACCCACGCGCCGTATTTCTGCACCCACGGTAGCACACGGTTGTACGCGGCGGTATTCTCCACCACGGCTTGTCCGCTGAACCCGGCAAGATAGCCGGTCAATTCGCCAATGGCACCGCCTGCCCCTGCCGCGAATGCCACCCCGAACGGATTGAACACGCTTCCCATCGCAAAGACAACAGCAACGCCGGGGGCTGGCAAAATCACCGTTGCATTTGCCAGCAGAGCGATCAAAAAGATGCCCGGATAACCGAACGCAGCAAACTCTTCCACACGGTCGCGGATGTTGTAGATGTAGACCGTAATACCGATGACAACAATGACTGCGACGACGCGTAACAGGTTCGTGCTTATACTGGATGCGGGCTTTTTTATCTCCGGATGCACAGAAACGGGTTCAAAAGCAACAGTCTCGGTCTTTTGCGCGTTCTGCTTCTTTGCGGGGGTGCGCTTGCCGCCAGCCTTTTTGCTTTTCGCGCTTGTTGTCTTTTTGACTGTTGCCTTGACAGCCGGTTTCGAACTAGATTTCTTCGATGGTGACACGGATGATCTTCACTGCCGGCGCATTGACATTGTTCGGGTCACGCGGCGGAATGGACATCAACACATCCAGACCTTCCACAACCTGACCGAAGACGCTGTGGCGGTTATCCAAGTGTGGCGTGGGCAGGTGTGTGATGAAAAACTGCGAGCCGTTCGTGCCGGGTCCTGCATTTGCCATCGAAAGGATGCCCTGCTTGTTGTGCTTCAGGCTGGGGTGGAACTCATCCTGAAATTTATAGCCCGGTCCACCGCGGCCGGTTCCGGTCGGGTCGCCGCCCTGCGCCATGAAGTTGGCGATTACGCGGTGGAAGATCACGCCGTCGTAATAACCTTCGCGTGAGAGAAAAACAAAATTATTCACCGTGACCGGGGTTTTATCAGCAAACAGTTCGATGACCATCGTGCCTTTGTCTGTCTCCATGTGTGCCTTGTACTGTTTTTTGGGGTCGATCTGCATCTCGGGGGGCTTGTTCCATTGTTTTGCCATTTCTTACTCCTTTACTTTAATAAAGTTTCTATTCTTGCAACGACCATATCCAGCGCGGCGGCATTGTGACCGCCTTCCGGGATGATAACATCCGCGTAGCGCTTGGAGGGTTCCACGAATTCCAGGTGCATTGGACGCACCGTTTCATAATACTGCTCGATCACCGATTCGGTGCTGCGCCCGCGTTCGGTGATGTCGCGGTGCAGGCGGCGGATGAAGCGAATATCCGCGTCCGTATCCACAAAAATTTTTACATCGAACAACTTTCGCAGTTCGGGTTCCACATACAGGAGAATCCCCTCGACCAGAATCACATTCCTGGGTTCGACCGTAACCGTTTCTGTTTTGCGGGCATCGTTAGCGAAATCATAAATGGGAACCTGGACAGGCTTGAAATTCCGCAGGGTAATGACATGTTCGATCAACAGATCCGTCTCGAGCGCATTTGGGTGATCAAAGTTTACATCCGAATGCTGCGTCGCAGACAGGACTCGTAAATCTTTGTAATACGAATCATGCTGAAGATAAGCAATACGATCTGCCCCGACCCGATCCAAAATTTTCTTTGCAACGGTGGTTTTCCCCGACCCCGACCCGCCCGCGATCCCGATCACCAATGGAATTTTCTGCATCATATAACGCGGATTATACCCGCCGTGCGCATTCCCTGACAAAGAAAACGGCTCCGAGCGGACCCGGAGCCTGTTTGCCGGAAATCGGCATTTATCTACGTTTGAGCATTCCTGTGATTGCATTCCAGATCGGGCAGCGGTCATACACTCCCAAAAACGCGAGGATGGCGCCGACCCCCACGACAACCCAGTTGCTGGTGGCAAGGCCGATCGCAACGAACAATCCGCCTCCACCAAGCCGCAAGATGCGGTCAACCGGGGTAAGGGGAATCTTCACTTCACCGCCATCTGCCAGGGATTGGAACATGATGCGATACCCATCTTCCCGTTGCGCACCGGCGATGCGTCCTGCTTCCTTGCCGTTTCGAATACTGATGACGGTTGGAATCCCAAAGATGCGGAACTGTTCCAGGACTTCGCGTGAATCGTCTGCGTTGATCGGCATGAACTCGACCTTGTCGGCATATTCTTCGGCGAGTTTTTCCAGAATTGGCTTGGTCATCATGCAGGGACCGCACCAGGTTGCCCAGAAGTCGACCACTATGGGTTTGTCAGTTGACGATATCTTTTCTTGAAATTCCTTTAAGTTCATGATTAATAGTATAGAGTGGACGATCACTCGTCCGCTCTATAGCTCCCTTACTTTTTGTATGTGCTGAGTTTGAAGGGCATGTAGAGCGGGCAGAACGCCACCACGGCGGTGAGAAGGAACACCGCTCCCAACACCACGAGGACGATTCCCAGCGTTCCGGTGACGATGCCGCCAAAGTACAAATAGGCGAAGACGGCTGCCAAAACTACACGGACAATGCGGTCAATATCGGACATATTGCGTTTCATGATTTATTTCTCCTTTGATTGTTTATATGCCCAGAGTATACAAACAATCCTTTTCCCTGTCAGTGACAATGTCACATAAGCGAACGCGCTTCCAATTGCTCAAAATCCAGTACTTCCACCATGCCGCGCCCTGCACGGATGCTGCCTTCGCTCACGAAATCTTCCAGCAGGCGACTGATGACTTCGCGCGAACTTCCCAGTTCAGAAGCGATCTCCTGATGGGTGATGCGAAGCGGGTTCTTCATCTTTGCCTGTCTGAACAGCAGCGCTGCAACACGCCTGTCCATGCGGTGAAATGCCACTTCTTCGATGACCTCCATCACCTTGGAGAGCCTTTGAGATAGCAACTCGAACACGAATTCGCGCCACAGGTCATACCGTTGTATCCATTTGCGGAATTTGTCGGCGGGCACCATTATCGCTTCTGCGTCCTGCTCGACAGTAGCAATGGCTGGGAATGTGTTCTGGCTGAGAATGGCATTGGCAGTCAGAATGCAGGATGAGCCGTTGCCAAACCGGTACAAGGTGATCTCGCGCCCGGTTTCGCCAACTTTATACACCCGCACCACGCCGGAGATGAGCAAGGCAATCGCCTCGACCCTGTCGCCTTCGAGGAATACATCTCTTCCGGCAGGGATGCGCGCAAAAAAGGTCGCCTGCTTGAATTCCTCTAACAACGCTTGGTTTGCGAGTTGAAGTAGCGGAAGCGACTGTGCGATCCGTAGGAATTGCGTTTCTTCGAGCATGGAGTATCGATCTAATCGTGGATGTACGCCAACCCTACGGTTCCGGGTCCCGCGTGCGTACCAACGACGGGACTTAATTCGGTGTAGATCGTTTCAACGGGCGAGAATTCTGACGCGGCGCGCTCAAGGAGTTTTTTTCCATCTTCGTGAGCGTTCGCGTGCAGACAGGCGATCCGGATGTTCGATTTTCCCTTGACCTGTTCTGAAATTAATTCAAGGATGCGATCATGCGCCTTGGTTTTGGTGCGGATGCGGTCTACACCTTCCACTTTGCCATCCTTTACCGCAAGGATCGGTTTTAGGTTCAGGGCTGAACCGATGAAACGCTGCGCCCCGCCGATACGCCCGCCGCGATGCAGAAATTCGAGAGTGTCCACGGCGAAGAACACGCCTGTCTTCTCGTGGGCTTTTTCAGCATATGCGATGCCTTCCTGCAAACTGGCTCCTGCTTCCAGCATCCGCGCAGTGCTGAGGACCTGGAACCCGAGTGCCATGGCAGTCGATTTGCTATCCACAATGACGACCTTTTCTCCAGCGCTCCCCATCATTTGCTTTGCCTGAATGGCGGATTGTTGTGTGCCTGAAAGTTTGGAAGAAATGAAAATTCCCATCACTGAGAAACCCTGATCGACCAAACCCTGGAATGTGGCTTGCATATCCACGATCGGAACTTGGGAGGTGGTGGGCATGGTCTTGGCGGACTTCAGACGGGTATAGAATTCCTCTGGCTGCATATCCACCCCGTCACGAAACATCTCTTCGCCCCAGATCAGAACCTGAGGGGTAATGGAAAGATTGTATTGCTTCACATATTCTGTGGGAATATAGGCGGTACTGTCTGTTACGATGGCAACTTTGGTCATCTTATTCCTCCGAGGGTTGAAAAATTTCCCCCTATTTTACACCCGCATGCGGGTTGAAGAGACAAATCTTCGGTTTTGCCTCATGGTATAATCTCACCGCAATTTTGCACAGCATCGAATCCTCTTTTTAGGAGCCTGTTTTGGCTTTCAATCCAATCAACTGGCTGTTAGGCCTGTTTTCTCTTGATATTGCCATAGACCTTGGGACCGCGAACACGCTTGTTCATGTCCGTGGAAAAGGTATCGTTATTAACGAACCTTCCTGGGTGACGGTGGATAAAAAGCAGCGTCAACCGTTGGCAATCGGTTTGGAAGCCAAGGAAATGGTGGGGCGTACCCCCGCGAACGTGGTGGTGGTGCGTCCGATCCGTGATGGTGTTATCGCAGAGTTCGATGTGACCCGCGTCATGCTGGAATATTTTATTGGCAAGGTTCACGAACAAAGCGTTGTGCCGCTTCCGCGTCCGCGTGTGATCGTGGGCTTGCCCACCGGTGTTACCGAAGTGGAAAAGCGCGCCGTGTATGATGCTGTGATGGCATCTGGGGCGCGTCAAGCCATGTTGATCGAAGAGCCGATCGCGGCTGCGCTTGGAGCGGGTCTGCCCGTTGGGGAGATCCGTGGCTCGATGGTGGTGGATATTGGCGGCGGTACGACCGAAGTGGCGGTGATGTCGATGAGCGGTGTCGTCGCTTCACGGTCCCTGCGCGTGGCGGGCGATGAAATGGATCAGGATGTTGTGCAGTATCTTCGCAACAAGTACAACCTGTTGATCGGTGCGGGAATTGCGGAGCAGATCAAATGGCAGATCGGGTCGGCGTATCCGCTGCATCCTGAGAAGACCATGGAAGTGCGCGGACGTAATCTTGTGACCGGGCTGCCTGAAACCATAGAAGTTTCCTCGGTCGAGATCCGTGAAGCGTTATCGGCATCGGTTCAGGTAATCGTGGATACAGTCCGCGATGCGCTGGATGAGATCCCGCCGGAGATCGTTTCCGATTTGATGGATATTGGTATTTGTCTTGCCGGCGGCGGCGCATTGCTGCAAGGGTTGGCAGAGCGCCTGACCGATGAACTGAAGCTGCGTGTCTGGGTGGCGGAGGATCCACTGACCTGTGTTGCGCGTGGCGCGGCGATGGTCTTTGAAGACCTTGAAAGCCTGTCTCGTTATCTGGTTGGTTTGGAACGCGGCAGTACCAGGCACGTTGCATAAAGGATGAAAATAAAGGTCTCTGCCCAAGGGACTAAAATCGAATGAACTCTCGTTCTTTACAAACAACGATCATTTTTCTTGTCGTGGGGGGGATTTTGGCTCTGGCGCTTGGAGGTTACCTTGGCTCTGCGTCTCGGCAGCTTGGTTCCGTGTTGATCGAATTGCAAACCTGGATTTCGACCCGTTTTGTCGGCTTTCAGGATTTTGTCACCGCACCACGCGATATCGTTTCACTTCGTCAGCGCAATGCGGAATTGGAGGCGCAGGTTTCGCAGTTGCAGACTCAGGTCATCGAGCTGCAGCAGCGTGTCAACGAGACGGATATTCTCGCCGCCCTGGTGGATTTTTCCCGTTCAAACCCTGAGAGCACCTATAAAGCCGCCTCGGTCATCGGACGCGATCCGAGCCCATTTCTGCATTACATCATTATCAACCGAGGCTCTAATGAAGGCATCCGGCGCGGTATGCCTGTGGTCACAAATCAAGGTCTGGTCGGACGCATCGATGCGGTGATCGCAGATGCCGCCCGCGTGCAACTGATCACAGACCCGGCATCTTCCATCAATGTGTACCTGCAAAATGCAGATACAAGCGCTGTCCTGTTCGGCTCGGTAACGGGTGACCTTTCACTCGATATGATTTCTCAAGACGTTGTGGTGGAGCCCGGCGATCTTATTCTGACCTCGGGGCTGGGCGGCGGCTTCCCGGCGGACCTGATTATCGGGCAGGTCATTACGATTCGTACGTTGGAATTTGAGTTATTCCAGCAGGCAACCGTTCAACCTGCTGTGGATTTTTCCCGCCTCGAGATTGTCCTCGTCATCACGAACTTCAGACCGGTCGATATATCCCCGTTGGAACCGGTTTCCACACCTTCACCCTAACCTTCATGCGGAATATTGTCGCTTTTCCATTGCTTCTCCTGGCAGTGATTCTGCAATCTTCGGTGATCAGCGAAGTCAGGCTGCTTTCCGGGTATGCTGACCTGCCACTGCTTTTGATCGCTGCCTGGGCATTGCAGGAGCGCGTCAATTCTGCCTGGCATTGGGGTGCCTTTGCCTGTCTGTTGGTGGCTTTTGTATCGAGTATGCCCTGGTTGGTGGTTGTCGTTGGTTATTTTGGAGTGATTTTTCTGGCGCGGATACTGCAAAAGCGCGTCTGGCAGGCGCCCTTGCTGGCGATGTTCAGTGTGGTATTTCTGGGGACGCTGTTCATCCATCTTCTTTCCTTTATTGTCTTAAGCCTGTTGGGAACAAGCCTGGGTTTTAGGGATGTGCTTGGGTTGATCACCCTTCCAAGCTTGCTGCTGAACATGTTCTTTGCCATTCCCATCTTTACGTTTATGCGTGACCTTTCCTACTGGGTGTACCCGCTTGAGGAGTTTGCATGAGTACCGGATCTGAATCACGCCCGGTTCGCTTTGAATCTTGGCGGCTTAATGTTTTGTATATCGTTGTCGTGCTGGCAATGACCGCTTTCGTCATGCGTCTGGTCAATCTTCAAGTACTCCAGGGCGATGGTTTTCGCGCATTGGCGGTTGAGAATTACACAAAAGATGTCAGTGTTGCTGCGCCACGTGGCATCATCTATGACCGTTACGGGAACATCCTTGCGAGGAATGTCGCTTCGTATAGTGTTGCCATCACCCCCGCCGGTCTTCCCGCAGATGATGCCGACATTCAACGCATCTACCGGGAACTTTCAGATCTGATCGATGTGCCTGTTGGTAATTTTGTCAACGAGGATACCCCAACAGATGGGTTGATCCTGGCAGTGCCCGGCGGGTTGATGACGGAAGAATATTTGGAGGAATCTAAACTTTTCGCCGCCTGCGTGGAAGGACCGAGCATCGGTCAGCTGGTGGCATTGCAGGATACGCTTGCGCCATTCAGCTCCGTGAAGGTCAAATGCAATATTTCGGAGGAGATCGCTCGAATTGTGGAAGAAAAAGCGGTGGACTGGCCCGGTGTCGCGGTCGAGGTTGAACCGATCCGCGATTATCCCACTGGTTCATTGACTGCCCACATTGTGGGATTTTTGGGTCCCATCCCGGCTTCGCAAGAAGAGGAACTTCGCGATCAGGGGTTCGAACCCAATCGCGACAAGATCGGATATTCCGGCGTGGAAGCTTCATTGCAGGATGTTCTGGCGGGACGGAATGGGCTGCGTGTTGTACAGAGAGATGTGGCTGGACAGGAGATCCGCAACCTTGAGCCACCGCTCGCTCCAGTGCCGGGAAACAATGTCTACCTGACCATCGACACGCGTTTGCAAGCCGCTGCCGAAGCGACCTTGCTGGAGGAAGTCCGGTTTTGGAACACTTACTTTGGGACCGTTCGTATTTCGAGCGGTGTTATCATCGCGATGAACCCGAAGACTGGTGAAATCCTTGCCATGGTTTCCTACCCAAGCTATGAGAATAACCGCCTCGCCCGACTGATTCCCGCCTATTACTACGAACAGCTCAGCGAGGACCCTCGCAAGCCTTTGTTGAACAATGCCATTTCAGCCGAATACCCTCCCGGATCGACATTTAAATTGTCCACTGCGGTGGGTGCTTTTAACGAGGGTGTTGTGGATTTGGATGATGTCATTTTGACACCGGGGCAGCTGCTCTTGTGTGAACGCTTCAACCCGAACGATGTGTGTACAGATCGAAACACACGTCCCTTCGTGGACTACATTTTCGACCAAAATCCGGAAGGTTTCGGCAGCCTGCGCTTTTTGCAGTGCATCGCCTATTCGAGCAATGTGTGTTTTTACAAATTGGGCGGCGGCTTCGAAGATGAAATTCCACAGGGGTTGGGTATCGAACGCCTTGGTCAATATGCCCGTGCGCTTGGATATGGCGAGCCGTCCGGGATTCAGCTATTGGGCGAACAAAACGGATTGATGCCCGACCCGCAATGGAAACGTATTAATACGGGCGAGAACTGGTCCACCGGTGATACATACATTGCCAGCGTGGGGCAGGGATATGTCCTTGCAACGCCGCTTCAGGTGTTGATGTCTGGTTCGGTGATCGCCAACAACGGAAAGCTCATGCAACCGACTATTGTCAATCAGGTGACGGACGGGGATGGGAACGTGGTGCCTTTCTGGTTTAACCCTGAAGACTTTACTGTGACCGAATTCGAAACCCCCGGCAGTTATCAGATTTCACCGTTCACCCCCAATTTGAAATGGGATGTGTCGGTCACACCTTTGATCCGGGAATATTCCTGCGAGGGTCCCTTCTGCACGCTGACGGATGATCTGAAGATCATCCAGCCCGAGGCGATACAGGCAGTCCGTGCCGGCACGCGGCTGACAGTGACCGACACCAATTTTGGAACATTGACCGACCTGTTCTCCGACTATCCCATTGCCGTGGCAGGAAAGACCGGAACAGCAGAGTACTGCGACGATGTCGCTCGCGCCAATGACCGCTGTCAGTTCGGCGCATGGCCCACGCATTCCTGGACGCTGGCTTATGCTCCCTATGATGATCCCGAGATCATCGTAGTCGCGTTTGCCTATAATGGCGGCGAAGGCGCCAGTGTGGCAGGACCGATGGTCGATCGTGTCATCCGCGCCTATTTTGAGATCAAAGCGGTTGATATTGCCCAGGGCGCGGGCGGACAGTAGCCCGACTTCATCAGGTATAATTCGAGGCGATATTTTGCACATGGTTATGGAGCCGATTACATCCAACCTTCAGATCAAAGGTATACGTGATGGACTGCTCGCGACGTTCGCAGATGCGCCGTGGGAAGACCAGCGGCTTGCGCTGCTTGCTCAGATCGATGAGAAACCATCCTTTTTTCAAGGCGCGCGTCTTGCGATGGATGTCGGTTCACAAGTCCTTAAGGTGAACGATCTCGTCGACTTGCGTGATGAACTCTCCGCCCGAAACGTTTCCCTGTGGGCGGTTGTCAGTGAATCTCCCACTACCGAACAAACCGCGCAATTACTGGGGCTTGCCACCCGCATTTCCAAACCCAGACCCGAAGAGCATCGGCATGTTGCCGACACCATCCGCGACGATACCGCTTTGTTTGTTGCCAAGACCATCCGTTCCGGTACGCGCATCGAATATCCTGGTCATATCGTGGTCTTTGGCGATGTGAACCCTGGCGCAGAGGTGGTGGCGGAGGGAAATGTCATCGTCTGGGGCAAGGTGCGCGGCATGATCCATGCCGGTTCAAAAGGTGATCGTTCCGCATTTATCTGCGCTCTCGACCTTTCCGCCAATCAGTTGCGCATCGCAGATGAAGTTTCCGCGATGTTGAAACCACACAAAGACCCAAAACCTGAGATCGCCAGCATCAACAGCCACGGTCGTTTGCAGGCAGAGCCCTGGCATGCAGGCTAATCCATATTTTTAGGAACATATATGACCGCTCAAGTGATTACTGTTACCTCCGGGAAAGGCGGCGTGGGAAAAACCACAGCCGTCGCAAACCTTGCCACCGCCCTGGCAATTGACGGCAAACGGGTCGTCTGTATCGACGGCGACATCGGCTTGCGGAATCTTGATGTGGTCATGGGGCTTGAGAACCGGATCGTGTACGACATTGTGGATGTCATCGAGGGACGCTGCAAATTGAAGCAAGCCATGATCCGCGACAAACATTTTCCCGAAATGTACCTGATCCCTGCCGCCCAAACGCGCGATAAGAACGCCGTCTCCCCGTCGGATATGGTTCGCATCTGCAATGACCTTCGGGCTGATTCTGACTTCGTGATCATCGACTCACCCGCGGGCATCGAGCGCGGCTTCCGCAATGCCATCGCAGCGGCAGATCGCGTTCTGGTGGTGACCAACCCCGAGGTCAGCGCGGTGCGCGATGCGGATCGCGTGGTCGGCATTCTGGAGGCGGAGGAGAAAGGCAATCCCTTGTTGATCCTCAATCGACTGAATCCCACCATGGTCAAAAATAACGACATGCTTTCCCCCGAGGATGTTCTCGACCTGTTGGGTATCCAATTGGTCGGGATTGTTCCCGAGGACGAAACGGTCATCATCGGATCCAATCGCGGCGCGCCCGTGGTCAATGACCCGAAAAGCCGCGCAGGACAGGCGTTCCGCAATATCGCCAAACGCCTGCAAGGGCAGGACATTCCCTTTATGGATCTGAACCAGCAGGGCGGTTTGTGGAGCGCCATTCAGCGGCTGGCGGGGAGGAAATGAAATGATGAATTTCTTCAAACGGAAGAGCAGTGCCACAAGCGCCAAGGAACGTCTGCAACTCGTTCTGGTGCATGATCGCACCGACCTGACACCCGCTCAACTTGAGTCCCTTAAAGATGACCTCCTCAAGGCTATCTCTCAATACATAGACATCGACCCGGATGCCGTTCAAATTGGATTGGAACGGGATGGTCGTTCGCAACGGTTGGTGGCGGATATCCCCCTGCGGAGCCCATCGCACCACCGTGCAGGTTGATTTTTTTGATATTGTGGAGACACGGATCAACCTGATGGTGTTGTGGGTTGCATCCGTGTTTTTTTGTTTATGATGACACGTGGTCTTTCCTGGCGAAATTTTGATTTCCTGCTTTTAGGCGCGATTGTGCTGGCATCGGCGTTTGGCACGGCGATGATCCGTTCCGCCGTGGCAGGAAACGAAGTGCTTCAGCCCCTGATCGCCCGTCAGGTGTATTTTGCCATTCTGGGGGTGGCGCTGATTTTCCTGCTTGCTTCCATCGACTATCGTTACTGGCTGGCGTTGTACCGCCCCATTTACCTGGTCATCATCATTTTTTTGGTTACATTGACGGGGTTTGGACAATCTGCATTTGGTGCACAACGGTGGTTTACTGTGGGCGTGCTCTTCCTTCAGCCGACCGAATTCGCCAAGATTGCTGCGATCATTGCTCTGGCGCGATATTTTGAATCCGTGCAGGATAAACCGCGCGATCTGCGCTGGGTTCTAGGCGCGGTTCTCTGGGCGTCAGGCATTATATTGCTGATTCTGTTGCAGCCCAACCTTAGTAATGTCATGGTATTGTCCGTCATTCTGGCTGTCATGTTGTGGGTGAACGGCATTCAGATCAAGCATGTGATCATAGCGGCTGTCATTGGGGCGCTCGCGCTTGTCAGTGTCATTGCGCTTTCGGTGTTGGGTGTTCGGATTCCCGGGTTGCAGGCATACCAGCAGGAACGCATCGTCAACTTCGTCGTCCCAGACCCGGACGATACCTACGGTAACCGCTATAATGTCCAGCAGGCGCTCATCGCCGTCGGCTCGGGCGGCGTGATCGGTCAGGGCTACGGGCATGGCTCCCAAACCCAATTGCGCTTTCTGAAAGTGCGCCATACCGATTTTATTTTTGCGGCGAGTTCAGAGGAATTCGGAATGGTGGGCGGTGTCCTTATCATTCTGACCCTTTCCATCATCATCTGGCGCTGCATCCGTGCGGCGCAAAAGGCGCGTGATGTGTCCGGCTCGATGCTGGCATTGGGGATTGCGACGTTGATCTTTTTTC
Organism: Anaerolineales bacterium UBA2395; assembly: GCA_002343775.1. GTDB lineage: Bacteria > Chloroflexota > Anaerolineae > Anaerolineales > Villigracilaceae > Villigracilis. The sequence continues at coordinate 109,147 of DDSH01000004.1, read as the reverse complement.
AAGGCGCGGTCAACATTGGGATGAATCTCAACTTGTTGCCCGTTTCCGGGTTGCCGTTACCATTCATCAGTTACGGTGGAAGCGGTCTGACAGCTTTGATGATCGGCATCGGCTTGGTCGAATCCGTTGTTATGCGCCGCAAAGACCTGGAATTTTAAAAATCAATTAGGAGTGTTTTCTCTTGTCCATAAAACCTGCTCGTACCCGCATCGCCCCCTCACCGACCGGACATATGCACCTCGGTACGGCGCGTGTCGCCTTGTACGACTATCTGCTCGCCAGGAAGACGGGCGGGCAATTCATCCTGCGCATCGAAGATACCGACCTAAAGCGCACTGTCCCCGGTGCAGAGCAGGAGATCATGGATGGCTTACGCTGGTTGGGGCTTCAATACGATGAGGGTCCCGATATTGGCGGACCTTACGGTCCCTACCGCCAAACCGAACGCCGCGATATCTATCAATCACATGCCAAAGTTCTTGTAGATAAGGGCAACGCCTATCCTTGTTTCTGCACTCCTGACCGTCTCGAAAAAGTGCGCCAGGAGCAAATGAAGAACAAGGAAAATCCGCGTTACGACGGCACCTGCCGCAATCTTGACCCCGATGATGCCGCCAAGCGCATTGCCAGTGGCGAGGCCTACACCATCCGCTTCAAGATGCCCAAAGAAGGCGTCACTGTGGCGCACGACCATCTGCGCGGCGATATCACCACAGAGAATAAACAACTCAACGACTACGTCATCCTCAAAACCGACGGCTTGCCAACCTATCACCTTGCTGCCATCGTGGATGACCACGAAATGCAGATCACACATGTCATGCGTGGCTCCGAGTGGTTGGGCACTTTCCCGCTGCATGTCAATATCGTCCGCGCATTTGGCTGGGAGGAACCGACATGGATTCACCTCTCCGTTTTTCTTAAACCAAGCGGTAAAGGGAAAATGTCCAAGCGTGAGGCGGCACAAGCCATGAACGATGGCTACTCCATCTTCATCAAAGATATGCAGGACCTTGGTTTTACGCCAGAAGGCGTTTTGAATTGGTCTGCATTGATGGGGTGGGGCGTCCCTGAGGGTGACGTGATGACCGTGGAGCAAATGATCGAACGTTTTACCATCGACTCATTGACCCCATCACCTGCCGCGATCAACTTCCAAAAATTGGATCACTTCAACGCGACGCATATCCGCCTCTTTTCGACCGAAGACCTGGCGACCCGCCTCAAACCTTATTTCAGCCGGGAGAGGCTCAATGTCAAAGACGATGTCTTGCTGAAGATCATTCCACTCATCCGCGAACGCCTTACGACTCTGGATGATTGCATTTCCTTTGGTGCATTCTTCTTCAAAGATGAAGTCACTCCAACCCCTGAAGACCTCATCGCAAAAGGACTGGATGCGAAGCAGTCCGCGGAGATTGCTCGAAGGGCGTATGAAATTCTGGCGGCGCAACCAGATATCAGTCACGAACGATGCGAACCGCCCATGCGGGCATATGTCGAATCGAGTGGCTTCAATGCTGGTCAGGTTTTTGGCATCCTGCGTGTCGCAGTCACCGGACAAAAGGTCAGCCCGCCATTGTTCGAGAGTATGGAGATCATCGGGCGCGATGTGTGCTTGAAACGGATTCAAAACGCCATTGAAATACTTGAGAAGGCGTAAATTGAATTGACTAAAAAAAGGATGGACGGCGAGAAACCGTCCATCCTTTTTATTCTGTCTCCTCTGTTGTTTTGGGTTTGTACAGTATGGTAAATGCCGGAATGCTCAGCCCGCCGATATTGATCTCCACCGGCTTTCCTTCGATGTCCGCCTCTTTGGGGATCATCTCCATTGCTTCTTTTGTGATGAGCACCTCGCCTGCCAGCCCAACATCTTCGCCCATTTTGCAGGCGCGATTGACGGCGTCGCCGAACATATCCTCTTTGTTAACGACCAAAATCCTCCCGTAATCGATGCCGATTGAAACGTGGACGTCGAGTTCATCGGATGTCAAAAGGTTCGATGCTGCCAGCGCATGTTGAATGGTGGTTGCGGCACGGACGGCAGACAGCGGATCGGGCAGGACGGCAAAACAATTGTCCGCTTCGAATTTAATGATGGTGCCGCCATAACCGGCGATGATCGGTTCTACGGTTAATTGCATTCGGCGGATCATCGAAAGATAGTGAACGATCCCGTATTTTCTGGTCAACAGTGAGAAGCCGAACATATCCAGCACGAACACGGTATTCTCCGTGCCATATGCGCGCCAGATCTCATCCTCCAATTGCTTTCGGATGATCGGGTTCGTTTCCTGTGAATATGTCAATAACAGGTCTTTGAATTGCTGGTCATTGGGTAGCATGCAAGCCTCGCGAAAAAGATGTGTTCATTATAACGAAAAGGTCACGAAAAATTCTTGCTTTTCCGTGACCTTTTTACCTAAATATCGCCCGGCTCATCTGCCATGCGGACGATGCGCGGAGTGAACTTGCCGATCACTTCCACCAGGTCGTGCTGTGCGGTGATGACATCTTCGATCTGTTTGTATGCCTGCGGCGACTCGTCGATGCCGCCGCCGAGCAGAGTGACACCACGCTCTTTGAGATAGTCGTCCCGTTCACGCTTGCTGATGGAGTTGATGGCAGCCTTGCGGCTCATCTTGCGACCGGCTCCATGTGAAGCGGACTCAAGCGACTCGCTCACGCCTCTTCCGCGGACGACGTAGCCTGCGTCTCCCATCGAGCCGGGGATTACGCCGAGAACGCCAGCACCCGCGGGCGTGGCTCCCTTGCGGTGGACGATGACTTCACGCCCATCTGGCAGTTTCTCGCGCCAGGCAAAGTTGTGGTGATTTTCAACCACCGCTACTTCTTTCAGACCAACGGCTGCCGCCACACGTTTGTGGATGATGTAATGATTCGCCGAAGCAAACCGCCCTGCCAGTTCCATTGAAAGCCAGTATTCCTGACCATCTTCTGAATCCAGCGTGAGCCAAGCCAAATGGCGGACGCTCTTGTCGAGGTCGGGGTGTTTCTCCATCGCGAGTTTGCTAAAGCGGTCTGCGATCTTCGCGCCGACTCCGCGAGAGCCGCTGTGCGAGAGCAGGGCAAGATATTCGCCGGGTTGAAGTCCGAACATCGGCTCGTGCAAGCGGAACGAACCCCATTCGACGAAGTGATTGCCCGTGCCGCTAGTACCGAGTTGATTCATGGCGGTGTCTTTCAGAGTCCGTAATTGCTTGGTGGCGAGCCATGCGTCGTCATCCAGAACTTCATGCAGGGCGCGTTTGTTTCCTTTCCAAGCGGCACCCATGCCGAAGGCGGTTTCGTCCCAGAGGGCATTTTCGAACATGCCTTTCTTTTGTCCGACGAGGATCGGCGAGACTTCGTATAGCGAGAGGCGCATACGGCAGGCAATGTCCACGCCGACGGCGTAAGGGATGACGACGTTCTCAGTCGCCAGCACACCACCGATGGGCAGACCGTAGCCGACATGTGCGTCTGGCATGAGCGCGCCGGTGACGGTCACCGGCAGGCGCATGGCGTTTTCCATCTGCTTGATGGCTTCGGTATCGATATTGTTCGTGCCCCAGATGGGGAAGGGAAGCGGCGACTCGCGGAGTGTATCTTCACTCGGTTCGTTGTTTTTATTCTTGCGCAGAATCTCGCGGGCGAGGTCGGCGAGCAAGGTGTCGGCGAGGTAATTGCCGGGGTTGTTGCGAACCGCTTCGAGTTGAGCAAGAACCGTATCACGTTCCATGCCGGAAGCGATCATTTTGTTTCCGGCTTCTTTGGCAAGTCCGATGGATTTCCCATCTTCCCAGTTATTGAGTTTTAGGATTTTTCCTGTGATGATGTCCATGATAGTTCTCCATGTCGTTGCGAGGGCGAGCCTCAAACGGCGAAGCCCGAAGCAACCCCCCTGATTGGGAGATTGCTTCGCCGCACACTGTCCTGCGTTCGGTGCAGGGAAGAGCGCGGCTCGCAATGACATATCATAAAGGGTCAGGCGGAATACAACTTTCATCATACTTAATTGTAGTGAAAATTTCTACCTGCAAAACCCAGTTGTTTTGGGTGGTGCGCTGCCATTTGGCGGCGTAGACACCCGAGGCGTGGACGAGATTTCCGTTGATAGAATACTCGCCCTGCCAGTTGCCGAGTTCTTCGGCGATGCCCCAAGAGTCGTTGGTGGTGATCTCCCGCGGGGTTCGACGATAAACGGCAGTTGGGTCTTGTTGGAATAACTGTGCCCAACGTATTTCTTCCTCGTCAGCTCCGTGGAACTGGTCGCTGCGACCGGTAACCAGATGATAACTCGCAGCCAGCAACGGGCGGATGCGCTTGGCGTCCTTTTCGGCGATGGCTAGGTTGAAGGCTTCGCGTGCGGAGCGGATGAGGTCGGTGGAGGTGGGTTGGGTCATGAGATTCTCTTTCTCAACCACGAAGGTACACAAAGGTTTTCCTTTGTGACCCTAAGTCCCTTTGCGGTTGTTTACTGTTCTTCCAGTTTCCAAAGTTCACGCATTTCCTGACTCTTTTCGAGGAGTTCATCGAGCGTACCTTCGGATTCGACTTTGCCGTCTTTGAGGACGATGATGTGGTCGGCGCGCCTCAATAGCGGACGGCGATGGGAGACGACGAGGCAGGTGAGTTCGTTGCCTGAGGCAAAGATGCGCTCCCAAAGTTGCTTTTCGGTTTCCACGTCCAGCGCGCTGGAGAGATCATCGAAGACGACCAGTTCTGGTTCGCGGATGAACATGCGGGCAGCGGCGGTGCGTTGGGCTTGTCCGCCGGAGAGTTTGACACCGCGGGAGCCGACCATCGTTTCGAGGTCGTCGTCGAGAATTTCCAAGTCTCTGTCCATGACGGCGAGTTTGGTCGCTTTGTAGATGTCGTCATCCGTTTTGTTCATGCCGAGCAAAATATTATTTCGCAAGGTGTTGCTGAACAAACGCGGGACTTGCGCAGTATACGCGACACGCGGTGGGATGAAGAAGTTACCAGCGTCTGTGACGACTTGCCCGTTCCAGCGGATTTCGCCAGAGTCGGCGGGGAGCAGACCGAGTAATACTCGTAATAAAGTTGTTTTTCCTGAGCCGATGCGACCGGTGATGACCGTCAACGAACCGCGTTTGACTTTGAGAGAAATATCTTCGATGCCGTTGACCGAATTCGGGTAGTGAAAGGTCAGATGGTCAGCGACCAGTTCGTTCAGTTGGTCTGAGGCGGTTTTCGTCGCGTAGGTCACTTCAGGTAGTTCGTGATCCAAATCTATTTTTGCATGTTCGACGAGTGCGTTCAATGGGGCATTTTCCATCAGGCGGTACATGCGTTTGACGGAGACATCCATTTGTTTGTAACGCGCCCAGAGCATGCCGCCGAAGGTGGTGAGGTCGCCCATGCTTTGCAGGAGGTAGACGAAGAGCGAGAAGTCGCCGAGGGTGAAGTTGCCTGTGCGCATGGATTGACCAACGAGCACGAGAATGACACCCGTGCCCAACGTGGAGGTGTTGCGGTATAGCGAGCCGAGCACTTCGTCGAATAACTTTTCACGGACGGTTAACTTGCGGCGTTCGTCGTTGATCTTATGAAAGTGACCGATGATGTTCTTTTCGGCGGTGGCGATTTTTACGGCTTGCACTGCGCCGAAGAATTCACCGATGAAACCCGTCACTTTGCCAGCGGCTTGACGTGAGGCGCGGCGATAATGTTCGATGCGGCTGGTGGCGATGTTGGCGACGATGCCTACAATGACCAGCGGAATGAGCGCCATGATGGTGACTGATGGGCTGATCTGGGTCATCAAGACGATGGAGACGGCGATGATCGCCAAACCCACCATGACGTCATTGATAAGAATCACGAAGAGCGGCAACTCTTGCACGTCAGTTTTGAAACGGCTAACGGCTTCGCCGGCTGAGTCGGGGAGTTGTGACGCGCCGGGGCGTTTGAGAATGTGGCTGATCAAATTCTTGCGCAGGAGTGTGCCCATGTCTGCAAAGATGGGTACGTCAGCATAGTAAAAGCCGTAACTGGCGAGGACACGTCCGAGCCAGGTGGCTACGAGGAATGCAACGACTGCCCAGATGCCGAAGGTCAATTGTGCTGCACCTGTCAGATAATCGAAGAAGGCTTTGATGATAAGCGCAGGGGCAACCTGCCAGCAGAAGCGGATCAGCGCCACAGCGGCGAGGTCAACGAACCAGAGCCAGGGGCGAAAGCGGATGAGTTCAAGCACAACTTTCCACGCGGGCAAGGCGGGGATGTTGAGGTCGTTTGAGTTGAGGGTGGTTTCGGTCATAGTTAATGTCTTTCTTTACCACAAAGGGTCACGAAGGAGCACAAAGGTTTTTGGGATTCCTTCGTGACCCTTTGTCTCCTTAGTGGTTTATGCATTTACGCCAATACTTCTTCCAAACCCGTTTGCAGCAATTGATAAAACCTTGCGTTCGGGTTGGATGCCAGTTCTTTGCGGTTGCCGTATTCGAGCACGGAACCGTTATCTAGGATGAGTACATCGTCGGCGCGGTGTAGGGTATCGAGTCGGTGGGCGATGATGATGGCGGTACGTCCTTTCAGCAGTTTGTCTATCGCGTGTTCGAGTTTCTGCTCGGTGGCAGGGTCGAGGCGGGAAGAGGCTTCGTCGAGGATGACCAGACCGGGATTTCGCAAGAAGACTCGCGTGAACGCCAGCAATTGCGCCTCACCCGCGGACAGTGATCTTGATCCTGTTTCCAGTTCAGTGTCCAGACCGTTTGGCAGGGTTCGGAACCAGTCGCCGAGTTCGAGGTCTTCGAGGGTGGCGATTATCTTTTCGTCCGGTATTGAACGGTCGAAGAAGGTCAGGTTCTCGCGGATGGATGCGCGGAAGAGTTGCACATCTTGCGTCACAATGGCGATGTTCTGCCGCAGCGAGTCGAGTTGGATGTTATGCAAGTCTTCACCGTTGACCTTGATACTGCCTTCGTTGACGGAGTACAGGTTGAAGATCAACCGTCCGAGGGTGGTCTTTCCGCTTCCGGTGCGACCGAGCAACCCGAGAACAGAAGCAGGCTTGAGGTCGAGTGAGAGGCGTTTGATGACCGAGTCATCGCCGTTGTACGAGAAGGTCACATCCTTGAATTCCAATGCAAGCGGATGCGAGTCGATGACTTTGCCTGCCTCGTTTTTCATTTCTGGTTGGAATTGCTTGAACTCCGTTAATCGCTCAACACATGCGCCGATGGTTTGAAAACTTTCGATCTCATGCGTCATCGCCCAGAATGGTTCTTCGAGCAGGTTGAGATAATGAACGAAGAGATAAACCGTGCCGGTGGTGACGATGCCCAAGGTGAAGAGCCAATATCCGCTGGTGACGGCAAGCAGGGTACCCATGGTGAGCGCCAAGCCCATCGCATTTTCGATGATCCAGCGTTTGAAGTGTGCGCGGCGATTATGCTTGAGGATCTCTGCTTGGTGGCGGAAGAGTTCGCGGATGGAAAAGCCGACCGCGCCGCTCGAGCGGATATCTTCGGTGCCTGCCAGTTGTTCTTCGATAAAGCCGTACATCTGACCTTCGGCTTCGCGCCTTGCTTTCTGGTGCGGCACGGCAATGTCTTTGAGCCTGCCGAGGATGCCGATGGTCAGCGCGGAGTAGACGGCAAATGCCAAACCCACGCGCCAATCTTCGATGGCAAGCGTGATGAGAATGCCGACGAGTAAAAGTCCGTTCGCGACGAGGTTGAGCGCGAACTGCGAGAAGAAGGTCGCCAACTCGGTCACGTCACCGTCGATGCGTTCGATCAATTCGCCGGGCGTGTGGTCGTTGTGGAACTTCATGCCAAGTTTGAGGGCATGTTCGGCGAGTTCAGCGCGCAGGGCGTTGGTGGCTGTCCAGGCCACGTTTTCGCCGAGGTAGGTCACACCGATGTGAACGCCTTGCTGTACCAGCGCGATACCGATAAATGCAGCGGCTGTCCACATCAGCGTTGAGAGGGCTTTGCCTGCCAGCGCGTCGTCGATAAAGAGGCGCATGATCTGCGGGGCAAGGATGCGCAAGCCGATACTGCCGAACAGCAGAACAGCAAGCAGGATGAACCGTCCGCGTTGGGGGCGGATGTGGTCAGAGAGCAGGTTCCAGTAAGATTTGAATGAGAGGTTCATTTTTTCACCACAAAGGGTCACAAAGATACACTAAGGATTAAAGAAAAAACACGGCGCGGGTGCGCCGTGTTTGGAAAGACACAGGGATTGAAGCCGTAACTAAACGGTCAATAGGCGCACTTCGAGTGGGTACAATATTCGGTTGGTTTTGTGAGTACGAGACAACAGCATTTGAAGTGCGCTCCTTTCTTTTAGATTTAATTACGTTGTCAGTTTACATGAGAGTACGATGAGTTGTCAAGTGGGAAATGAGTAAAACAAGTTTATAGACTTGTTTTACAATTACCTCGCATGGAGGCTTCATGAAAACGATCTTACGGGTGCGTTATTGGCGCATCGTTCTGTTCTTTGCCCGTGTTACGGCGAGCATTATTTTTTGGGATATTTTTCTGCGGCGTATTGGGCTTGGCGCTTGGGCAAAAAATACCCGTCCGCGCCGGCTGCAAAATATTGCCATTCGGTTTCGAGCGCTGGCAATTCGTCTTGGCGGTGTGATGATCAAAGTGGGGCAATTTTTGTCTGCCCGTTTGGATGTTTTACCGCCCGAGATTACGGATGAACTTTCCGGATTGCAGGATGAAGTTCCGCCTGTAGATTTTGAGCCCATCCGCCTCCAGACCGAACTCGAACTTGGTTCTGCCATCGAAAAAGTTTTTCTTACCTTTGAGAAAGACCCCGTCGCCGCCGCCTCATTGGGACAAGTCCACCGCGCAACGTTGCTTCCAAGCGAAGCTGAAGCGATGGGATTTGAAAACGTCGTCGTAAAAATTCTGCGCCCGAACATCGAGCAGATCGTGGAAGTGGACATGTCCGCGATACGGGTGGTAGGCGGCTGGCTCAAGCGCTATAAACCTGTCAGTGACCGGGCAGATGTCCCTGCCATTGTGGAGGAATTTGCCGCCGTCCTGAACGCGGAATTGGATTATTTATCAGAGGGGAAAAATGCTGAGACGTTTGCAACCAACTTCAAAGACGATGGAGGCGTTCATGTCCCGCGTGTGATCTGGAATCGCACCACCCGTCGCGTGTTGACGCTGGAGGATGTCACCTCCATCAAGATCACCGATTACGAGGCGATCACGGAGGCGGGTATTAGCCGTGCGGCAGTCGCAGAGAGATTATTGGCAACCTACCTGAAGCAGATCTTTGAAGATGGCTTTTTTCATGCTGACCCACATCCTGGCAATCTGTTCGTCTTGCCGTTGGGTGAAAAAGATGCAGATGGATTCACCAAATTCCGCCTGACGTTTATTGACTTTGGCATGGTTGGACGCATGCCCGATAAATTAGTGGAAGGTTTGCGCGAGGTGGTCATTGCCGTGGGTTTGCAAGATGCACCAAGGCTGATCAAGGCGTATCAGACCTTGGGCGTTCTATTGCCAAGTGCCAACATCAAATTGTTGGAAGAAGCCAGCGCGCAAGTCTTTGACCGGTTTTGGGGGAAGAGCATGAACGAACTACGCAGCATCCAACATAGTGACATGATGAAATTCGGCTTGCAATTCCGCGAATTGATGATCTCCATGCCGTTTCAAGTCCCTGAAAATCTTTTGCTCCTGGGGCGCACCATCGGGATTCTATCCGGTATGTGTACTGGCTTGAATGCCAATTTCAATCTTTGGTTGCAACTTGCACCCTACGCCAAAAAACTAACTGAAGGCGAAGGCGGCTCGACATTTGATACGTTTTTGAATGAAGCGGGTGAATTGCTCAAGACACTCATCGCCATCCCCGGCAGGACGGAGCGTGTGCTCGGTCGCATCGAGCGCGGGCAGTTGAACGTGGAAGCGCCGCTGGTTAATTTGCAGATCAGTTATTTGGAAAGGTCTGTCAACCGGCTGACGGGTGGGATTGTGTTTTTAGGTCTATTGGTCGCAGGGGCGATCTTGTACGATGCTCATACGATGCTTGGGCAAGGCTTATTCGGCGGGGCGGGAGTTGCCTTGTTTTACACGCTTTTCCTCGTGCGCGGAAAACGTCCATTTCGGTAGAATCAAAAACTCCCAGCCGGTTGACTGGGAGTTCTGTTTTTATGAAGATTTTTCTTCGGTCTTTTTGATTGCGGCATCGATCAGGCTGCGAAAAGCAAGAAGCATTTCCTTACGCGCGGCGCGGCGGTGCTCCAAAAAACCGGGCGGAAGGATGGTCTCCATGCTCTTGCGTATCTCAGCACGGGCAGCCTTCATGTGTTCCAACGCCTCAGGCGGAAGTTTGTCTCGCAATGTTTTTCGTTTTTCTTCGCTCATGGGTAACTCCTTGTCCTGATTAGGATTATAGCACTATTGCAACGTACGCGGCTGGGACGATAATTGAGGCGAAGTAGACACCGCAATACAATGCCGCCAATTGCAAAAGCAATACCGTGAATGCGAACTGTCAATGTGGAAGTAGGTTCAAAAAGAACTCCCCTTGCAAAAGGGGAGTTCTTCGTTAATTCTTCTTGGCTACTTTTGCCCACGTATCTTTGAGGTTAACCGTCAGATTGAATACCGGTTTCTCGGGTGTGGATTCCTGGTCCACGCAGAAATACCCGAGGCGTTCAAACTGGAAGCGTGAACCAATTTCCGGCGTGGAAAGATGCGGTTCCACATATCCGGTGAGAACTTCCAGTGAATTGGGATTCAAGCAGTTGAGGAATCCCTCATCGCCTTCTTCCGGGTTTTCCTTGTTGAACAGCCTGTCATACATGCGGACTTCCGCTTCGGTTGCGTGGTTTGCAGAAACCCAATGGATCGTGGATTTGACCTTCCGCCCGTCCGGCGCGTCGCCGCCTTTGGTGGATGGATCATACGTGGCGTGAACTTCCACCACTTCACCCGCCTCGTTCCTGACGACGTGCGTACATTTGATGAAATAGGCATACCGCAAACGGACTTCATTGCCGGGGAAGAGGCGGTAATATTTCGGCGGCGGCGTCTCGCGGAAATCGTCCTGTTCGATATAAATGACTTTCGAGAACGGAACATTGCGCGTCCCGGCATCTGGGTCTTCGGGGTTGTTGACCGCATCCATCTCTTCCACAAGGTCATCGGGATAATTATCGATGACCACCTTCAGCGGGCGGATGACCGCCATGCGGCGCGGGGAGGTTTTGTTCAGGTCGTCACGCAGGAATTCTTCCAACTTGGCAATATCACCGGTAACGCCTGAATTGGAGGTTGCTACCGTCGAGTAACCCATTTCGGCAACGAAATCCCGAATGGCTTTGGCAGTGTACCCGCGCCGGCGCATTGCGCGCAGGGTTGGCATACGCGGATCATCCCAACCGCTGACAAGACCTTCTTCAACAAGCCGGCGCAGTTTGCGCTTGCTCATCACGGTGTAGTTCAGGTTCAAGCGCGCAAACTCGATCTGACGCGGCTTCCATACCCCGAGTTGCTCCGGGAACCACTCATACAACGGACGATGGTCACGGTATTCAAGCGAACACAGGGAGTGCGTGATGCCCTCCATCGAGTCGTTTTGCCCATGCGCCCAATCGTACATTGGGTAGATCTTCCACTTGTCACCGGTACGGTGATGCGGCGGGTTATGGATGATGCGATACATCGCCGGGTCGCGCATGTTGAAATTCGGATGTGCCATGTCGATCTTGGCGCGCAGGATGCGTGACCCATCGGGGAATTCGCCGTTCTTCATGCGCTCGAGCAGATCGAGATTCTCTTCCACAGAACGGTCGCGGAACGGGGAATTCTTTCCGGCTTGGGTCAAAGTTCCGCGATTGGCGCTCACTTCCTCCGGAGTCTGATCGTCAACATATGCCAAGCCCTTCTTCACCAGTTGAACGGCCCAATCGTAAAGCAGGTCAAAATAATCCGAGGCATACGTCACCTTCGCCCACTCGATACCCAGCCAGCGCGCATCATCCATGATGGCATCCACGAATTCGGTTTCTTCCTTGGTGGGGTTCGTATCGTCGAAGCGCAGGATCAGCTCGCCGTTGTTTTCTTTCGCGATCAGATAATCGATCATGAACGCCTTGACATGCCCAATGTGCAGGTAGCCATTCGGTTCAGGGGGCAGGCGGGTACGGACATAATTAAAACGACCCGTGCGCAAATCTTCTGCCACGGCTTCGCGGATAAAATCGGATGGTTTATTCTCTTCGAGACTCATGGTTTGACTTAACCTTCAACGTGGATTTCTGCGGATCAAGATCCGCCTCTTTTTTGACTGATGCCTGCCAGCGTTTCAGGAACTTAATCCACACTGGGAGCGTCGTATTTGTGTCCATTATAACAAAGTATAATAATCAAGCTCGTTTCCGCGAAATTCTGTCAATCTGGAGAGTACTTATGGAAGAAAAACGCGAACGCTTCTACGGCACTTTTTTCAGCAAAGACTCGGTGTTGAAGATCGCCCGCTGGTCGGGGATTCTCTCTTGGGTGGTGCTGGGAATTCACCTCTTCACCAGTTCGGTCATGTTCATTATCTTCATTCAGCAATTTGCCTCGGGAATCTACTACCAAAAGGGCATGTCCATTTTCGACCTGCTTAGCTTTTTTAATCCCTATCTGACCCAGCCCATACCGGGCGTGATCTACTTCTTCGGCTTGAAGTTCGTGGAACATGCCCTTCTCATTCTGCTGGACATGGAAGAAAGCACCCGCCGCTCTGCCCGAAACGGAAAGTAACCCGCCCGTATAAAATCTCACTTGCGTTAGGCGGGTGAGCGTGATAAAATACCGCCCGCTGGATAAGGCTCTCAAGAGCCTGAAAAATTGGGGATTGGTGAAATGGCATCACGTCGCGCTCTGGACGCGAAATTTGAGGTTCAAATCCTTGATCCCCAGCTGAAAAACGCCTTGAGTTCTCTCAGGGCGTTTTGGTTTCATGGATTGCGGTAGAATCCACCCGTCTCATGAATCAATTCTCTTCGATTTTACGCACCAAGATCATCCCGCCGCCCCGTAACGCGCGAACCATGTCCCGTCCGCGCGTCAGCGAACAACTGCGCGGCGCATTCGACTACCGCCTGACCATCCTTTTGGCGGGGGCAGGGTATGGCAAAAGCACCGCGCTGGCTGAATTTGCCGCCGAAACCCAGCCTCTTATCTGGTATCAGGTTAGTGAGGAAGATGGCGATCCGCTGGTTTTCCTCCTCCATCTTTTTCATGCGACAAGGGAGGCTTTGCCTGCGATTACCGACCTGCCGATCTCCTATCTCGAAGCGTGGGATGGAGCGCAGGGCATCCTGCCGTGGCAGGGGATTCTCGACCAATTCATCAACGTTTTAAGTCGGCATTCCGAAGAACAGATCCTTTTCGTTTTCGATGATGTTCACATTGTCCTTGAAGGCGGCGAAGTCCCGCATATTCTGGACCGTTTCATTGGGCGCGCGCCTGCCAACATCCACACATTGTTGGCGGGGCGCCCCGACCTGACACTTCCACACCTTTCACGCTGGCGTTCCAAGGGCGAAGTGCTGACGCTCGACCAGCAAACCCTCACATTTACCGCGCAGGAAATCTCCTCACTTTTCTCGAATCAATATCGCCTCGACCTTACCAACGAAGAAGTCGCTTCGCTGCTAACGTATACCGAAGGTTGGGCGATCGCGCTGCAACTCATCTGGCAAAGCATCCGCAGCCAAACATCCTCTTCCCTTGAATTCCCATTGCATTGGCAGGCGGATTCGCTTGAATCGCTGTTCGATGTTTTGGCGCAGGAAGTTTTCTCGCGTCATCCCGCCGACATCCGCGAATTTTTGCTGGTCACCTCCACACTGCGCGATCTCAACCCCGAAGCCTGCGATGCGCTCCGCCGGGCAATGGGCAGCCCCGCCAGTGACTCCGCTTCGATGCTGGCATACCTCCGCCGACAGGACCTTTTTGTTGTAGAAACTGCCGAAGGCACACTGCGCTATCATCACATTTTCCATAATTTCCTGCGTCAGCAATGCGCAGCCGAACAGCGCGTGCAATGGAATCGTGCCGCCGCCGATTATTACCTTTCGCACAAGAATCCCGAATCTGCAGTTTATCATCTGCTCGAAGCCAAAGCTTGGGATGATATGGCGTATCTGCTCGACACCTATTCCCAAACCTTGCTCTCCGGCGGACGCTTCGATACGCTTGCAAGTTACATCGCTTCGCTGCCGCCCCTCAGCCTGAATCAACACCCCATGCTTTTGTTCACGCTGGGAGAGTTGGCGCGCCTGCACTCGCGCTTCGATGAGTCATTGGGCTGGTATCGCCAAGCCGAAACGGTCTGGCGTCAGCGTGGGCAACTCGACGGTATTGCCCGCTCCCTGCGCGGGCAGTCGCGCGTGTACCTCGATACGGTTAATCCGTCGCAAGCCGAAAAACTGCTCGAAGAAGCCATCCGCCTCACCGACGGTTTCGAAGACCGCGAGGCTCAGGTTCGGTTGTTCGAGTTGCTCGCAGAAAACAAACTTAACTCCGGGCATGTGGAAGAAGCGGAGCGGCTTCGTCAACGCGCCGAGGAATTACGTCTTGAAGGTCCATCCGATGGTCAACTTCAGTTCCGCGTTTGGCTTCGCACCGGCAGGCTCAACGAAGCCCGTCGCGGGCTCGAAGAGCAAGCCGAAGCCGAAAAACAGAATCCGGTTCAAATGCCGCGCGCGCATCGCGAAACCTACCTCCTGCTTTCGTTGATCTACTCCTATCAAGGACTTGGCGAACTGGCGAATCAATCTGCATTAGAGGGCACGCGGCGTGGCGATGAGTTGAAATCGCCGTTCGTCACCGCTGTTGGTCATATGCGGCAGGGACATGCGCTCATGCTTTTGGCGCAACCCAACTATGCGCTGGCTCGCAAACAATTTGAGAAGGCAATTGAGATCAGCCGCGCTGTCAACGTCCCGCGTTTGCTTGTTGAAGCCAATTGGGGGTTGTGCCGGGTCAGCGGGTATCAGGGCGACCTGACGCTTGCGCAGACACATGCGCAACAAGCCATCGAAATTGCGAGCCAGGCGGGAGATGAATGGATCGCTTCGCTCACACGCCTGACGATGGGCGCAAGCCTGATGCTGGCATCTCGTTATGAAGCCGCCGAGGAATGGCTCAACCGTGCTGTATTGGGTTTTCAAGAGTGTAGTGACCCGTTCGGGAAGACCGCTGCGCGGTTATGGTTGTGTTATGGCTGGTATAAGCAAAGACAGATGGATCGTCTCGGGCGGACATTAACGGAAGCCCTCGCAACCTGCCGTGAAAATGATTACGGATTTCTCTTCACCAGTGTTTCGCATCTCGGTGCGCCAGATGAACGCATCTTTACGCCGCTGCTTGTGCTCGCGCGCGACCGCAATATGGAGGGCGCATATGCATTGCGTTTGCTGGAGGCGCTGAGATTGGACCGTGTGCAAAGTCACCCCGGCTTTCGACTCGCTGTCGAAACGCTGGGTAACTTTCAGGTCAAGAGAGGAAGCGAGCTGATTCCCTCGAACGGCTGGCGGCGCGAAAAGTCCCGTCAGCTGTTTCAACTGCTCATCACATACCGCCAATCTCCGCTCGACCGTGACCAGATCTGCGAACACCTCTGGCCAGAAGCCGACCTTGCAACCGCGCAGCGGAATTTCAAGATCACATTGAACACGCTCTATCAGGTACTGGAGCCGGAGCGGGATGCGGGCAGCGACTCGGCGTTCATTGTGCGCGACGGCACGACCTACACCCTTCGCCTCAACGCAGACCTCTGGCTGGACTCTGACCATTTCGCTCGTCTTACCCGAGAGGGACTCAAACCCGTTTCGCATTCAATGCAGATGCTTGAAGAAGCCGTAGCCTTGTATCGCGGTGAGTATTTGCCAGATGCGTTATATGAATCCTGGGCGGCGGAAGAACGCGAACGTTTGGCAACGCTCTTCCTTGAAGCGGCAGATAAACTCTGCGAGTTGTACGTGCAAACTGCCCGATTTACAGAAGCCATAGACCTTGGTCAGCGCATCCTCGCGAAGGATAATTGCTGGGAACGCGCCTATCGCCACTTAATGCAAGCCTTTAACGCCCTCGGAGATCGGGGTCAACTTGCCCGCACATACCAGCGTTGCCAGCAGACCTTGAAGGAGGAACTTGATGTCCTGCCTTCGCAAGAAACGCAGGATTTGTATAGAAAATTAATTCATTCATAACCTGTGTGCCGCGAGAAAACTTCGCGGCTTTTTGTTCCATCCTTTGTAACCCGTCTGTTACCCAATTCTGCTATCGTTGGGGGCGATGAGCGCCGACACCCTGCCGCAAATCTCCTCTTTCATCATACGTTTTGTACGGGATGAAACCCCTGCCAATCCAGCATCCTATCATGGCACCATCCGTCATATCCAAACTGCGGAAGAGGTCTCCTTCCACGAATGGCGCGAAGCCGCGGAGTTCATGAACCGATTTGTTCAAATTGCAGAGATGCTGCCTCCATCTTTTCCTGAAACCCCAATAACCAAACTCTAAAAACCATTCTCAT
This sequence comes from Anaerolineales bacterium UBA2395, assembly GCA_002343775.1. GTDB lineage: Bacteria > Chloroflexota > Anaerolineae > Anaerolineales > Villigracilaceae > Villigracilis. The sequence goes on along the minus strand of DDSH01000004.1, from coordinate 92,599 downwards.
ATATCGGAAGGTATCATGCGCAACGTAAACATTCTCAGCACGGGCAGTTATGTTCCTGAACGAGTCGTCACCAACGCCGAAGTGGACGCCCTCATGGGGGAATCCACCAGCGAATGGCTGGAAACCAATGTGGGTATCAAACAACGCCGTTGGATGGCTCCCGACCAGGTGACCTCGGATCTGATCGTGGAAGCCTCGAGGAAAGCGCTCGAACGCGCCGGAATCGCCGCCGCAGACCTCGACCTCATCATTGTCTCCACCGACACGCCCGATTATCTTTCTCCCAGCACGTCCATTGTGGTGCAGAACAAACTCGGTGCGGACAAGGCGGGTTGCTACGACATCAACTCCGCATGTGCGGGCTGGGTCACCGCGCTCGACCAGGGTGCGAAATACCTGATGACCGAACCGCAGATGAAATATGTCCTCGTGGCAGGCGGATATGGCATGAGCCGCTTTATTGACATCACTGATAAGAAGACCGCCAATCTATTTGCCGATGGCGCAGGCGCGGTGATCTTGGGTGTGGGCGAGGAACAAGGTTTCCTCGGCTCGAACCTGCTGGCAGTTGGTTCCTTCCACGACGCGCTGGGAATTTACACGGGCGGGACGTTCCGCCCCTGCACGCCCGAAAATATGGCGCAATTTGGTGGACCCAAAGTGGAGTTCGTCAAGAAATTCCCTAAGACCTTTAACACCGAATACTGGCCCAAACTGATGCAAGGCGCGCTCGACAAAGCCGGGCTAAAATTCGACGATGTGAATCATTACTACTTCACCCAACTCAATCTCCGCACTATCGAATTTATGATGGATTTACTCAAACAACCACTTGAAAAAGCGCACTGGGTCATGGATAAGTGGGGTTACACCGGCTCTCCTTGCGTGGTGATGGCGCTCGACGACTCGATTGCCCAGGGCAGAGGTCCCAAACCTGGCGATGTGATCCTCTTCTGTGCCAGCGGCGGCGGGATTACGATGGCATCGTCGGTGTGGAAGTGGACGGCAAAGTAAAGTTTCAGGTTAAAGGTTACAAGTTGAAGGTTTTAGAACTTTCAACCTGTAACCTTCAACTTTTCAACAGTGAGGTTCAATGTACATCGGTGACTATCTTGCTCGAAGAGAACTTTATTCCCCTGACAGACTCGCATTCATCGACGCAGGCAAATCTCCTGAATGGCGGTTGACTTTTCGTGAGGCAAATCGCCGCGCCAACAAACTTGCCAACTGGCTGAAATCCAAGGGCATTGGCAAAGGTGACCGGGTTGCGATTCTCGCGAAAGACGGCTATGAACACCTTGACCTTTTCTTTGCCTGTTCCAAGATCGGTGCCGTCCACACAGCGCTTAACTGGCGTTCCCATTGGCGCGAACTGCTTGAAGTCTTCCACTACACCAACCCAAAAATCCTCATCTTCTCCGATGACTTCAAAGAAGGTGTGAGCAACCTAATTACCAATTACCAATTACCAATCCTCCACTTAGATGGTGACGGACTTCCCTCATCTCTTTACTTTGAATCTACTCTTCAATCCGCCTCCGACTCCGCCGTGACCTGCGAGGACCTCGAAGCAGAGGATACCGCCGCCTTGATCTTTACCGGCGGCACGACGGGGCTGCCTAAAGCTGCGCAGGTCTCACACCGCATGATCGCGTGGAACACGCTCAACACCGTTATCCACGATGTGACGCATAACGATGTTTATCTCAACGTCTTCCCGATGTTCCACACGGGCGGACTCTTCGTCTACACCCTGCCACAGGTCATTTTCGGCGGGACTACGATCCTTATCCGCGCCTTTGACCCGGCTCAGGTTTTGACTCTGCTGGAGAGGGAGAAGGTCACCATCTTTGCGGCTGTGCCGACCATGTATCAGATGCTGACTACAGCACCGAATTGGGAATCGGCTGATTTATCTGCGCTGCGGTTTTGCACCTCAGGTGGCGCGCCGCTGCCTGTGCCGCTGGTGGAAAAGTACACCCAAGAGAAGGGCATCCGCTTCAAGCAAGGATTCGGCATGACCGAGTTCGGTCCCGGCATTTTTGCGCTTGCTCCAGAAGATGCAATCCGTAAGGCAGGCTCGATTGGACGCCCGAACTTCTTCGTTGACGCAAAAATCGTCGATGAGCAGAATCAGTTCCTCGGTCCGAATGAGGCGGGGGAATTAATCCTCAAAGGTCCATCGTATAGTTCCGGCTATTTCAATAATCCCGAAGCGACCCAATCCGCTGTCGATGAACGTGGATATTTTCACACGGGCGATGTTGCCCGATTTGATGAAGAAGGTTATTTCTACATTGTTGACCGCAAAAAAGATATGTTCATTAGCGGCGGTGAAAATGTGTATCCCGCTGAAATTGAAAAGACGTTGTATCAGCACCCGTCTGTACACATGTGTGCTGTCATCGGTTTGCCCGACCAAAAGTGGGGTGAGGTGGGCAAGGCTTGTGTTGTGTTGAAACCCAATCAAAGCGTGACGGAGGATGAATTATTGAAATTTATGACAGAGCGATTGGCAAAATATAAAGTTCCCAAGTCTGTAAGTTTCATGGATGCCCTGCCCATTTCTGCTGCGGGGAAAATACTCAAGCGCGAACTGCGCGACCAATTTACCAAAGGAGATTAATATGCCCACAGTTCCAACTTTACCCGGTATCACTTCAAAAATGGTGGATACCTCCCGTTTGAAACAGCACGTCCTCTTCAGCGGACCTGAGAACGGCACGCCGGTTTTGTTTGTGCATGGCAATGCTTCTTCCGCTTCGTATTGGGAAGAGATCATGCTTAAGTTGCCCGCGGGTTTCCGCGGTATTGCGCCCGACTTGCGCGGCTATGGCGATACCGAAGACAAGTTGATCGATGCCACTCGCGGCATGGGGGATTGGATCGATGACATTGCCGCCTTGCTCGATGCTTTGAAGATCGAAAAGACTCACGTTGTCGGACACTCGATGGGCGGGACGATTGTGTTCGGCTTGGTCGGCTCGTTGAGCGGACGTGTCTTGAGCGGAACCGTTGTCAACCCTGGCTCGATCTACGGCTTCGGCGGCTCGAAAGATTTGGAAGGCACGCCTTGTTATGACGATTTTGCCGGTTCGGGCGGCGGCGTGGTCAACCCTGAGTTCCCCAAGTTGATCGCCGCAGGTGACCGATCTTCCGATAACCCGCAAGCCTCTCCGCGTGTGGTGATGAACAGCTTCTACTGGAAGCCGCCTTTCAAACCTGCCCGTGAAGAAGATCTGCTTTCCTCGCTCATGACCGAGAAGATCGGCGAACAGAAATACCCTGGCGATTTTGTTCCTTCTGGTAATTGGCCCAATGTGGCGCCTGGCAAGTTTGGTCCGATCAACGCGCTTTCTCCCAAGTATGTGGGGGACAGCGTGAAGAATTTTGTCGGTGCGGCGAACAAGCCTTTTATCCTCTGGGTGCGCGGCGACTCGGACATGATCGTTTCGGACAATTCGTTCTTTGACTTTGGCACTCTCGGCAAGTTGGGCTACGTTCCCGGCTGGCCCGGTGAAGAAGTTTACCCGCCCCAGCCGATGATTGGACAAACCCGCAGCCTGCTCGAAAAATACGCGGCTCAGGGCGGCTCGTTTGAAGAAGTCGTCATTGCTGATACAGGTCACACCCCCTACGTGGAGAAGCCGGAAGAGTTTATGAAGGCGTTTGGGAAAGCGTTGAAATAAATTGTGTGCGGGCACGGCGAGACACTTGAGGATTTTCTTGTACTTCAGCTCGCTGTGCCCGTACCGTAATAAGGAGGCGTAATGCCTAAAACAAGACCCCTCCCGCGCGGGGTAGCCATGGTTGGCGCGGGTATGTCGAAGTTTGGTGCGTTTGCCGAGAAGAACTCGCGCGATCTTTTCGTTGAATCTTATAAGGCAATGACCAAGTCGGTGGATAAGGGGTTTGATCCATCCAGAATTGAAGCCATGTATGTTGGCAATTTTTCCAGTGACCAGTTTGAACATCAGGCACATCTCGCGCCCATTCTCGCAGATGCGGTTGGGTTGCTGCCGATTTCCGCTACTCGCGTCGAAGGTGCCTGTGCCTCGGGCGGTGTTGCCCTGCGTCAGGGCGTGATGGCAATCGCCTCTGGCATGGCGGATGTTGTCCTTGTCGGCGGTGCGGAGAAGATGACTGCGCTCAAAACCGCCGAAGTCACCGAAGCACTTGCAACAGCGGCTGACGTGGCTTTTGAAATTCCCGCGGGCTTCACCTTCCCCGGCTTTTATGCTGCGATGGCATCCGCGTATATGGCTCAGTATGGCATGAAGTCCGAGCATCTCATGAACGTGGCGATCAAGAACCATGACAATGCCGCGCTCAACCCGAATGCGCAGTTCGGCGTCACCATCCAAACGTGGATGGAAGGGCGCGTCGCGGCTGCGATCAAAAAAGGGAAGCCCGCCCCGACCTGGGCGAACATTTGGGATTTTCTCCACGACGAATCAGGCAACCCGACGATTGCATATCCGCTTCGCCTGTTCGATTGCTCTCCCGTATCCGACGGTGCGGCGGCAGTTTTACTTGTAGCAGAAGAGATCGCGCATCAATTTACGGATCATCCGATCCATATCGTCGGTTCGGCTCAGGCATCAGGGTCAGCCTTGCACGATCGCCCGTCGCTGACCAGCATCCCTGCGGCAAAAGTTGCAGCGGCGACTGCCTACGAAATGGCAGGCGTGACCGCGAAAGACATCCGTATAGCGGAAGTGCATGACTGCTTCACCATCGCAGAAGTGATCGCCAGCGAAGACCTCGGGTTCTTTGCTCCGGGTGAGGGTTTCAAAGCCGCTGAAGATGGCATGACGGCACGTAACGGTGCGAAACCAATCAATACCTCGGGTGGCTTGAAGGCAAAGGGACATCCCGTCGGCGCTTCCGGCGTGGCACAAGCCGTCGAAGTGTTCAAGCAGATGCGAGGTCAGGCTGATGCGCGGCAGGTGGATGGCGATGTCAACCTGGCGCTGACGCACAACGTCGGCGCGACCGGTTCCACTTGCGCCGTCCATGTGTTTGAGAGAAGAAATTAGTTTTTTACCACGAAGGAACGAAGGGTCACAAAGGAAAACCAAAAACCTTTGTGTACCTTCGTGACCCTTTGTGGTGGGAGAAGAATTATGGCAGAGACAACCACAATCCGCCCGTTCACTGCGGCGGCGTTCAATCAATATCTTGCCGAGCGCAAATTGATGACTGTGAAATGCGTAAAGTGTGGCGGCGTGTATGCCCCTCCACGCGCGATCTGTCCGATATGTCACGGCGAAGAAATGGAATGGGTGGAAGCCAGCGGAAAGGGAAAACTGGCAGGCTTTACCATCATCTACAGCGGACCGACCTTCATGGTGGAGCAGGGCTTCGATAAGAAGAATCCCTACGTTTCGGGCATTGTCGAACTGGAGGAAGGCACGTTCATCAGCGCCCGCATTACAGGTCTGGACGTGTCGAAACCTGCCGAGATCAAAGTGGGCACACCGCTGAAAGTAGATTTTGTCGAATTCGGTGAAGGCGAAGCCAAAAAGACCTATTTGGCATTCACGTCTTTGTAACCGGCTTGTAACAGCCGTGCGTTAACCTAGCACATACGGGATGTTCTGACTATGCCTAAAATCCATGCTAACGGCGTCGAACTCTACTACGAACTTCATGGTTCTGAAACTGCCCCTTTGTTGGTCCTCAACAACGGCATCATCATGAACGCGGCTGGCAGCTGGGTGTTTCAGACCAAGACGTTAGCGCAACATTACCGCATCCTTCAGTACGACTGTCGTGGACAAGGACAGTCAGAACATCCTGAAAGTCCATATTCGATGGAATTGCATGCCGATGATCTTGCGGCATTGCTTACCGCTCTGAACGTGGACAAAGCCCATATTTCAGGCATTTCCTACGGGGGTGAAGTGGCACAGGCGTTTGGATTGAAATATCCACAGCGGACTCTCAGCCTGATCCTTGCCGACACCGTGAGTCAGGTCAACGCCGAATTACGCATCATTGTCGACGGGTGGCTTGACTCTGCTCGAGCGGCAGATGCCAACGCCTTTTTCAATGCCACCGTCCCGTGGAATTTCTCGCCCGCCTTCATCGCTGCCAACCCGTCTCTGCTGGCTGACGCAAAGGGACGTTACAAACTGCTGGATTATCCAGCCGTCGTCCGCTTGTGCGAATGTTTTCTGGATGTTAACTTCACCGCTCGTTTGGGTGAACTCAAATGCCCTACCTGCATCATCGTCGGTTCGCTGGATTTGCTGAAAGGTCCAGCCTACGCTGCAATTTTGAGAGCGGGCATTCCACATGCAGAGATGCACATTTTGCAGGGAGCGGGTCACGCCTCCTGCTGGGAACGACCGCAAGAATTCAACTCCGCCATTTTGGGATTTTTGGCAAAGCAAGTGTCATAAAAAATACATACATCAAGAGGAACTCACCATGCGCATGAAAGATAAAGTAGTGCTCGTTACAGGCGGCGCGGCGGGAATTGGTAAAGCCACCGCCCTGCGTTTCGCTGAAGAAGGTGCGAAGGTTGTGATTTGTGACCTGAACGAAACTGCGGGTCAGGAAACCTTGAAACTGCTTGGCGAAGGCGCGGCGTTCTACAAGGTCAATGTGACCAGCCGTGAAGACGTTCAGAAGTGGATCGATGATGTTGTTGCAAAGTATGGACGCATCGATGTCATCGTCAACAACGCGGGCGTACTGCGTGATGGGCAGTTGATCAAGTTCAAGGAAGGTCAACTCGTCGGGCAAATGTCTGAAGCGGACTTTGACCTGGTCATTTCAGTTAATCTCAAAGGCGTATTCAACTGCACTCAAGCCGTTGCGCCAGTGATGGCAAAGCAAAAAAGCGGCGTAATTCTCAATGCCTCCTCTGTTGTTGGCTTGGACGCAAACTTTGGTCAGACCAACTACGTGGCGACCAAGTTTGGTGTGATCGGCATGACCAAGGTTTGGGCACGTGAACTCGGCAAGTTCAACATCCGTGTCAACGCTGTGGCGCCTGGCTTCACCGCCACTGAGATGATCACTGCCATGCCCGAAAAGGTTTTGGACGGTATGAAGGCTCACACTCCGCTCGGACGTTTGGGCGAACCACGTGACATTGCCAATGCCTATCTCTTCCTCGCTTCGGATGACGCCTCGTTCATTACAGGCGAAGTCCTGCGCGTGGATGGCGGTATTGTCGTCGGGACGTAAATAACGTGTCATGTGTCACGTGTCAGGTGCCAAGTTATCGGCACTCGACACGTGATTTTTTGCCTCAGCACTTAACCTGAAACTTGACACTTGGAACCTGACACCTTCATCATGAATTCTGCCGACATCCTCACCAAACGAGCACTCCTAACCCCAAACCGCGAGGCGTTGATCGAACTTGCGAGCGGAGTCCACTACACCTATGCGGAATTGAATCAACGTGCCAATCGTGCTGCGAATTTTCTGCGCGAGACATGTGGCGTGGAGAAGGGTGATCGTGTGTCCATTCTGGCGCATAACAGTGTGGCGTATGTGGACTTGTTGTTCGGTGTGGCGAAGATTGGTGCGATTCTTGCTCCGCTCAATTGGCGGCTGACCTCGCGTGAGTTGACGTACATCGTCAATGACTGTCAGCCCAAAGTGTTGATCGTTGGTCCTGAATTCATTTCGGTTTACAACGAGATGAAAGACTCCATTAAAGTGGAGCATCTCATTTCGATTGAAGGCGCAGAAGTTTCAGGCGAAGCGTATGAAACATTGGTGAACCAAGCCTCGGCGGAAGAACCGAAGCGCGTTGAAATTTTGGGCGATGACGCTGTGTGCATCCTCTACACCTCAGGCACAACGGGACGTCCCAAGGGCGCAGTCCTCCCACACCGACAATTGATTTGGAATTCCATCAATACGGTCGTGTCGTGGGGCTTGAACGAAAAAGATATTTCTCCGATCCTGACCCCGATGTTTCATTCGGGCGGATTGTTCGTTTTTCTTGTGCCGCTCTTTCACGTCGGCGGCAAACTTTTGCTCGGACGCACCTTCGACCCCGATACTTCGCTGAAATTGATCGTGGACGAAAAATGCACGGTCATTCTTGGTGTGCCAACTTTATACCAGGTGTGGATGAATTCGCCGCAGTTTGAGAACGCTGATTTCAGCCATGTTCGCTTCTTTATCAGCGGCGGCGCGCCGTGCCCGCCTTCGTTGATTCAATCGTGGAGCGAGAAGAAGGGCGTGGTCATGCGTCAGGGCTACGGTTTGACCGAGGTGGGCGTGAACTGCTTCTCGATGACCGATGAAGACGCACTGCGCAAAGTCGGCTCGGTGGGGAAGCCCATTTTTCATAGTGAGATGCGCTTGGTAGATGAAGACTGCAAAGACGTTCCTGTCGGTTCGACGGGTGAACTCATCATCAAAGGCGACCATGTTTGTGTCGGGTATTGGAACAACGAGGAAGCCACAAAGCAATCGCTCAAAGATGGCTGGTTCCACACGGGCGACATGGCGCGTATGGATGAAGAAGGCTACTTCTATATTGCTGGTCGTTTCAAAGACATGATCATCAGCGGCGGTGAGAACGTCTACGCCGCCGAGGTGGAAGCCATTTTCCGCGAACATGCTGCTGTTGCCGATGCCGCGCTCATTGGTCAGCCCGATGATAAATGGGGCGAAGTTGGTTTGATGATCGTGGCGTGCAAGCCAGGTCAGACCGCTACTGCAGACGAATTAATTCAATTTTGCGCTGGACGTTTGGCGAAGTACAAAATTCCCAAACGGGTCGAGTTTGTTGAGTCGCTGCCGTATTCACCGTATGGAAAGGTGATCAAAGCAGAACTGAAGGCGAAGTTTGCTGGATAATCAATGAAAGAAGAAAGAGGAAAGAATCATTTTCTTTCATCTTTCCTCTTTCTTGAAATGGAGTGACCATGCCAAAGATACAAACAAACGGAATCGAACTCTACTACGAAATTCACGGCGAAGGCAAGCCGCTCGTTTTGATTTCGGGTCTTGGGTATTCCAGTTGGCAGTGGCACAAGATGGTTCCGCTGTTGGCGGAAAAATTTCAAGTCATTACATTTGATAATCGCGGCGTGGGGCAGAGTGACAAGCCTGCGGGTCCGTACACGGCTGGGATGCTGGCGCAAGATACGGTTGGACTGCTGGATGCGTTGAAGATCGAAAAAGCCGTTATCGTCGGGCATTCGATGGGCGGGTTCATTGCTCAAGCCATCGCGTTGGATTTTCCGCAGAGAGTAGAAAAACTCATCCTGTGTTCGACCAACTTTGGGGGACCGAACCATGCTCCCATCACGCCAGAGGCGATGAAAGTCCTCACCGATGTGACCAGCGATGCACTCACTCGTTTCAAGAACGGCTTGGCGGTTAGCACCGCTCCAGGCTGGTCTGAGAAAAATCCAGCGATGATCGAAGAGTGGATTCAGTGGCGCGTGGCGAATCCGATCGAGCCTGTTCACTATCAAGCGCAGATGGCAATCGGACTTGGTCTGATGCCTGAAGCGGCAGCATTTGAAAACAAACTTCCGCGCCTCAACGTCCCGACCCTCATCCTGTTCGGCGCGCACGACAAAGTGGTGCCACCCGCCAACGCAGACTTGCTCGCGCAGAAGATCGCGGGCAGCACCGTGGTCATTTTCCCCGATGCGGGGCATTTCTTCCCGATTGAAATTGCGGAAGCCGCCTCGCGCACAATTTTGGATTTTGCAGCCTAAGAGGCGTTCTCTTGTGCTGATAAATCGAACCATATAACAAAGGAGAAGAATAAAAATGAAAGTATTTCGTACGTTCGCTTTCTTGCTCGTAGCCTTGTCTCTCGTCTTGGCTGCCTGCGCCCCCGCTGCGACGGAAGCCCCCGTTGAAGCCACCGAAGCCCCCGCGACTGAAGAAGCCGCAACCGAGGCTCCCGCCACGGAAGAACCCGCCGCTGGCTTGACCTGCGCCGAACCGATCAAGGTCGGTCTCATCACCGATGCCTCTGGCGCGCTCGCCATTTATGGCGCTCACATCCTGCGCTCCTTCATGCTTGGCATGGAATACGCCACAGGCGCTGCTGGTTCCGCGGGTGAAAAGTTTGACTTCACCCAGACCCAGGAAAACACCTTCATGCTCGACGAATGCGAGATCGTTGTGTACGTCCGCGATGATGCCAGCAACCCCGAGAACACCGCCACCGTCGCCCGTGAATTGATCGACGTCAACGGCGTGAACATCCTCGTCGGCACCGTGTCTTCTGGCGCCACCGCCACCCTTCAGGGCATTGCACTCGAAAACGGAATTCCGCTCATCGTGGCTCCTGCTGCAGCAAATGACATTACTGGTGTCAACTTCAACGAATTCACCTTCCGCACCAGCCGCAACAACTATCAGGATGCAATGAACGAATGTATCGCCCTGACCCAGCAGTATTCGACCTTCGTCCAGATCGCGCCTGACTATGCGTTCGGACAGGGTTCCGCCGCTGCCTTCCGCGATGCCTGCTCCCTCGAAGGCGCTGAATTCGTCGCTGACGATATCTTCGCCCCGTTGGATACCACCGACTTCACCCCGTACATGGAACAGATCGCGAACTCTGGCGCAGAAGCCTACATCGTGACCTGGGCTGGCTCGGGCTTCGTCTCTTTGGTGCAGGCTGCCAAAGATCAGGGCGTTACCGAATCGATGGCGCTCGGCGCAACCTTCATTGACAACGTCCTCATGCCGACCTTCTTCGCGAATGCCGTTGGCACTACTGCGGGCATCCTGTATCACTACAGCGCCCCCTCCAACGAGATCAATGACTGGCTCGTTGCCAACACCAAGCCGCGCTATGGCGTGAACCCCGACCTCTTCGATGCTGATGGCATGAACGCCGCCATCCTCGTTGTGGAAGCCATCAAGGCGACCAACGGCGACGCCAGCGGTGAAGCGCTCAAGACCGCCATGGAAGGCATTGAATTCGAAGGTCCGAAGGGCACCGTCTACATCCGCCCCGAAGATCATGTAGCCATTCAGGATATGTACATCCTCAAACTGGTCAACGTGACCGACCCCGAAGCCGCGTTCTACGAATACGTAGACACCTCCCGCCCCGAACCACCCTGCTTGCTCCCCGAAGCGTTGAAAGATCGCTGCGGTGACCTGCCCTACGGCACCCTGAGCGGACAGTAATTCCGTACTACAATGAGTGACTGGAATTCGCGAGAGTTTCAGTCACTTGTTTGACCATGGACCACAGACCATGGACGATAGTATTGCACTTCTCTATCGTCCATGGTCAATCGTCAATCGTCTAATCTGGAAGGCATTATGGATAACGAGATCATCTTCGAAACCCAAAACCTGACCAAGCAATTTGGCGCGCTCGTCGCGGTGGATAGTGTGAGCATCAAAGTCCGCAAGAATTCATTGCATGCCATTATTGGTCCCAACGGGGCTGGCAAGACCACATTTTTCAACCTGCTCAGCGGAAACATCGAACCGACCAGCGGCAAGGTCATTTTCAAAGGACGCGACATCACGCATCAACCCGTGCATCGCACCATTCATTACGGAATTGGACGCTCCTTCCAGATCACCAATATCTTCCCCAACCTGACTGTCTTTGAAAACATTCGTCTCGCCGCACAGGCGTTGGGACGCGACAACTTCAAATTCTGGCAGGCTGCTTCACAATTCAAAAACTACGCCGAGCGGACGTTGGACGTCATCGAAAAAGTCGGCTTGAAAGACCGAGTCCACACTCTCGCTCGGACTCTCCCACATGGTGACCAGCGTAAACTGGAACTCGGCATGATCCTCGCGCCTGATCCCGAAGTGCTGCTGCTCGATGAACCGACAGCGGGCATGGCATCGGAACAAGTGCCTGAATTGATCGAATTGATTCAAGGCATTCAAAAAGCAGGCAACAAAACCGTCATGCTCGTGGAACACAACATGAACGTGGTCATGAGCGTCTCCGACCAGATCACGGTCATGCACCAGGGTAAAGTCCTTGCCGAAGGCACTCCCTCCGAGATCGCCGCAAATAAAGAAGTACAAACAGCCTATCTTGGCGGGCTGTACGAATTGAATGTGTAAATCAGTGGATAGTGGAAGGTGGATAGTGTGTAGAGAACTACCCACTGTCCACTGCTCACTTCCCACTATTTGAGGTCACATGGAAAATATCCTCGACGTACAGAACATCCACACCTTCATTGGTCAGTATCACATCCTGCAGGGAGTGAATGTCCGCGTGCCGAAAGGCTCCATCGTTGCATTGCTGGGGCGCAACGGCGCGGGCAAGACCACCACACTCAAATCCATTCTTGGGCTAACCCCGCCGCGTGAAGGCAGGGTTGTCTTCAATGGACAGGAAGTGAACGGTATGCGTTCCTTCGATATCGCCAGCATGGGTATTGGCTTCGTCCCCGAACACCGCGCCATCTTCCGTGATCTGAGCGTGGAAGAAAATCTCAAAATTGCCGAACGCAAAAAAGGCGATTATCTCCGCAAGAAAGATTTTATCTTCGATCTCTTTCCCGACCTCAAGCGCTTGATCGCGCTGCCTGGCACGAGTCTTTCAGGTGGGCAGCAGCAAATGCTCGCCATTGCCCGCGCACTCGTCCCTGACAATCAACTTCTGCTCATCGACGAACCCAGCGAAGGTCTCGCGCCTGTCCTCATCGAATCCATGATGGCTGCCATTCATGAACTTTCCAAAGAATCAACCATTATTCTCGTCGAGCAAAATTTCCTGGTCGCCAGTCAACTGGCGGAATATTACGTCATCATCGAAGAAGGGCGCTCGGTGCAAGACGGCAAAATGAAAGACCTCGCCGCCGACAAAGCCGCCATTCATCGTTTCCTGGGAGCCGCATAACATGAACTCCTTCCTTCGTAAAAATATCGTCATGCTTGTAACTGTGCTGGTGATGGCAGTCTTTCTCACCGCCGCCGCACAAGGCATGGAGAAAAAAGATTTCGTCATCACGCTTCTGCGCGGTCTCGCGGTCGGCTCCATCACCTTCCTCGTCGCATCGGGTTTCTCGCTCATCTTCGGTCTGCTCGACGTGCTCAACCTCGCGCACGGCACGCTCTTCATGATCGGCGCCTACATGGGTTGGACGGTCGTCGTCCGCCCCGATACCTTTGTGGATTTGTTGACTCCGCTGGCGTTGATCGTTTCGGGGTTTGCGCTTGGGGATGTGTACCCGCTTCTCGCAAGCCGAATCAGGCTCGGCTTAAGTCTGAGGCGTTTACTCCCCTGGGCTTTGATCCTCGTCTCGATTCTCCTCTTCGGCTTTATCCTGCCCCGTTACCCCATCGCCATTTGGGATGTGGAGAACTACGCCCAAAGCCCCGTCACGTTTTCTTTTATGGCTGATTCGGGTGCGCGCCTGCCTGTGATGCCTGCCGCGTTCACCGAGGTGACCATGCCCAGCGCGTTCATTGGGTTGCTGCTTGCCAGTGTTATCGGTGCATTCGGTATTTCGTTGTTCGACAGTTCACCGCGCACCGTTCGTCTATCGTGGAAAAATTTTGTCAGCATCGCGATTGCATTGATCGTTGCGATTGCAGGTGTGGCATTCAACGACAACCTGACGGCTTTTCTGTACGGCTTGAGTTCCAACTGGTTGTTCTTTGTGGCGGTGTTGGTTGCCACCCTGAGCGGCGTTGCCCTCGGCGGTGTAATGGAAGCCACGCTCATTCGCCCATTGTATAGTCGCCCGATCTATCAGTTGATGCTCACGCTTGGCATGAGCGCCATCGGCATTGAAATGGTGCGCGCCATTTGGGGTCGCCCCGAATTTGTGATGCCCAAACCTGCCTTTTTCAATGGCGGCGGTGAAGCCTGCCCCGCTACAAACTTTGCCGATTGGTGGGCAAACAATTGTTCGACCATTTTGATCCTCGATGGACGTGTGCGTGTGTACAACGAAATCTTTATCCCAATTGTGGGTCTGGTGGTGTTGATCTCGATCTGGATTTTGCTGCAACGCACCCGCCTCGGCATGATCATCCGCGCTGGTGTGCAGGATAGCCAGATGGTGGAAGCGCTCGGCATCAACGTGCGCCGCGTGTTCACCATGGTCTTCGCGCTCGGCGTGGGACTGGCTTCATTAGGCGGTGTGCTCGCTGCTCCCTCGATGGGACTTTCAAACCTGATGGGTGAGAGCCTGCTGCTCAATGCGCTCATCGCCCTCGCCATTGGCGGTCTGACCAGTTACCCTGGCGCGGCACTCGGCTCGGTGATCGTGGGGATGATCCAGCAGTTCATCATCAAATACGGGCAGATCGGCATTGCCATTCCGTTTACAGAGATCATCTTCAAACCTACTCCGCCGCTTGTCCCTGCCTCAACGGTGATGCTGATGGTGATCATTTTGCTGCTCCTGCCGAACGGCTTGCTTGGGAAGAAGGAATAGAACCGACATGAAAAACTTTTTTATCTCACACCGTGGTTCACTTCTCACCTTGTTGGGTCTCATTCTTCTGCCATTCCTTGTCGGCTTGCTCAACGGCGCATCGCCTGCGGATGTGTTTGTCAACGGCAACGGGCAATCCAAATTCATTCAGGGTCTTGCCATCGAGATATTCATTCTCACCATTTACGCCCTGAGTTTTGACGTCATCTTCGGGATTACAGGCTTGCTCTCGTTCGGACATTCCATGTTCTTCGCTGTCGGCGCATACCTGACGGGCATTGCCATCAAGAGTTTCGGCTTGTCTCTACCAGCCACATTGGGATGGCTGGTGGTCGCTTCGGTGGTGCAAGCCCTGCTCTTTGGGTTGGTATTGCCGCGTGTGAAGGGGATTACGTTTGCGCTCGTCACTCTGGGGCTTGGCTCTGTGTTTCATATTTTGGTCATGTCCAGTGAATTTGGCGAATACACAGGCGCGGACGTGGGTCTGCAAGGTGTGATCGTGCCTGCCTTTATCAGTCCCGCCACCGAACGCCTGCGCTTCTACTTCGTCGCATTGACCGTGATGGTGCTGATCTATTTGCTGTACCAGCGTTTCGTCAACTCGCCAACGGGACGGGTATGCGTTGCCATCCGTGAGAACGAAGGGCGCGCCCAGATGCTAGGTTACAACACTTTCTACTTCAAACTTTCCGCGCTGTTGCTTTCGTCCCTCACCGCGGCGCTGGCTGGATTTTTGCACACGCTCTACCAACCCATTGTCAGCCCGAATACAGCAGGGCTGGGGTACACCGTCACCGCTTTGCTCATTCTGCTCATCGGCGGTGTCGGCACCTTGAACGGCGCATTTGTCGGCGCCATCGTCTTCCGCCTGCTGGATTACGGTCTGCGCCGCTACATCGGCGAGAGCGCCAGTTTCATCAACGGCGCGATCTACGTGCTATTCGTGTTGTTCATCCCGTACGGCATTGTTGGTACGTGGCGATTGAAGTCCTTACAGATCAAGCAGGGTTGGGAGCGTCTGCTAAAGATGTTTGGATAAACACAAGAAGGTAGTTGCAAAGGCGCACAGATCATTCCTGTGCGCCTTTTTTAATTTCATCCTGCCATCTTTTTGTTACTTATAAATAGTCTTGTAGCGCAACGCTACAACGCCAGATTGAAATGTTTTTGATCCGACGAGTTCCAATGTAAAATCCTTGCCCGATTCGAACAAACGGGGACCTTTTCCTGCAACGATCGGCTGAATAAGAAAATGATACTCATCGATCAGACCCGACTGAGCGAGTTGTGACGCAATGTTTAACCCGCCGACGGAAATATTTTTTCCTGGCTGTTGTTTCAGTCTTAAGACCTCTTCTTGAAGATTTGAACGCAAAAGCGTTGTGTTTTTCCACTCCACGCTCTTCAATGTTGTCGAAAAGACGATCTTCGGTATCAAATCGAACGTGCGGGCAAATTCGTTCGTGGCTTTTGATTCCGATTGATTTATTGCGACGTCATGCCAGTACGGATACATCAGATGATACGTGTTGCGCCCGAAAATTTCAATGTCTGAATCTTGCAGGAGTTCGGTAAAGTACTCGTGTAATTCGTCGTTGGCGACTACAGATTCGTGTCCGCAGCAGCCGTCAACGGTGATATTGATCGCAAAGACAACTTTTCTCATTTTTTTATTTTCTCCTTCCAGCCAGTCTGTCGTGGATGGGCACGTTAGGGAAAAGGTCTTATCCCGTCATCAACTTCACGTAGATCTCCTCCAACGCCGATTCGCGCATGGACAGATCTACCAGCGCCCAACCTTTGGCAGAAACGGTTTCCAGCATGTGGGCGATATTGTCCACATCGTTTGTACGGAAGACATAATTCCCGCCGATGGCTTCATAGTCCAATTTGTCATCAGAATGGAAGATAACCTGATACTCGCGCTTCCCCAATCTCCCGCGGATGGCGTCCATCGTGTCGAACACCAGCAATTTGCCGTTCTTGATGATCGCCACTCGGTCGCAGATGGTTTCCACATGGAAGAGATTGTGAGCACTGAGCAAAATGGTTTTTCCTTCGCGCTTCAGTTGTTTAAGATAATTAATGATGAAGAACGAGGTCAGCGGGTCAAGCCCGGAGTTGGGTTCATCAAGGATCAGCAGTTCCGGATCATGCAGGAGTGTACGGGCGATGGCGGTTTTGCGTTTCATCCCTTTGGAGAATTCGCCGGTCAACTTATTGCTTTGCTCCAACCCAAGCGATTCCAACAGGCCATCGATGCGCCCCATCGCCTTCTGGCGCGGCATTTGGTAGAGTTCGGAGAAGAATAGCAGATACTGCTGGGCGGTCATCGCCTCATACAACGGACTTTCCTCCGGCAGGTAACCGATGCGCTGTTTGACCTTGATGCCGTGCCTCACCATATCCTGCCCCATGACACGCACATCCCCTGCTGTCGGTTCGATCAATCCGGCGATCATCTTCATAGTCGTGCTTTTACCAGCCCCGTTATGACCAATGATCCCGACGATCTCGCCCTGATTGATTTGTAAGTTTAACTTGTCAACGACTGTAGTATTATCGTAACGTTTGGTGACGTCTGTAAGTGAAATCATGTCACAATTTTATCTCACAAAAGAATGCAATCCAGAAGTTCTACTTCTGGATTTTCGCAAGCGAAACTTACAAATCCGAGAAGAAAATAACCATGAATCAAATCTTTGTCATTGCATGGCGTGAAATTACCCGTTTACGAAAACGATTTGGTGGCGGTGCCAGCCCGGTGGCGGTCATTTTACTTTTGGGTGTGTTGGGCGTGTCCGCTTATTTTTTGCGGGATACGGTCTCGCTGGGGAGCGGCTTGTACCGTGTGGGAATTTCGGGCGAGGTGCCTGAGATAAGCGACAGCCGGTTTGCCGTTCTTGAGGTCGACCCGCAAGAGGGACAAAGCCTTCTCGCAGATGGTTCGATTGATTTGCTCATTGTCGGGGTGGATGTTTTTTCGCGGGAAGACGATAAATCGCAATTTGCGGAACGTGCGCTCAAACAATACATGGAGAAGGAAGAACTCGTCCGAGTTGGGAATTCTTTCGCAGAAGGGGATGCATTCCCGCTGCGGGTGGGGGTCAACTATCTCAACGCCGCCCAGCCTCCAGTCACAGATGATGCGGGTGAGTTGGCTCCTCAGACCGTCAAGCCGGAGGAGGTCATCATCCCATCGCTGACTCCTCCGCCAGCCCCTTTTACCCAAGTGCTCGTCGCACTCCTCTACATCATGCCGATCACGTTCATCAGCATTTTCTTCACCAGCAGTTTCATGGATGAAAAAGCGAACCGCCGCCTGACGATCTTGCTCTCTGCGCCGGTGACGCCTTTCCAGATCATTCTCGGTAAGATGCTGCCGTATGCGGTCTTTGCGCTTTCGACGACAATACTGATCGCATATTTGACGAACGGAAATATTCCGATGGCGCTAATGATCTTCGCGCCGACGACGATGTTCATCTTTGCGATCTATTTAATGGTGCCGCTGTTTTACCGCTCATTCAAAGACACGACCTTTATTGCGATGCTGGTGACCACGATGACCACGGCGTATCTGGTCTTTCCGGCGATGTTCACGAACAGCAGTGACCTCGCATACATCTCACCGTTGACTTTGGCGGTGAAGATGTACCGCGCCGAGCCGTTTGGCTGGCGTGAATATTTGCTGCCCTCCCTGCCGATGACTGCCATCTTTGGTTTTGCGATGTTCGCGGGCACGCGTTTGCTGAACGAAGAATTTTTAATGGGCTACAAACCGATCACCCGCAAGATCGGAGATGCGATCTATCTGATGATGGCACATTCCAAGCCGTGGTTTGCGGTGACGTTGTGGAGCCTGTTGGTCATCCCTGCTGTGTACATGGCGCAGGTGGTGATGCTGGCGTTCGCCACGAACCTGCCGGTGGGATTGATCCTCGGCGCGACGTTGATCGCCTCGGCATTGATCGAAGAGGTGGTCAAGACCGTTGGCATTGTGGTGCTGGCGGAACATGGCGTGGTGAAGTCGGTGAAAGAAATTCTGTGGTTGTCGTTCCTCTCCGCGCTTGGATTTTTGGTCGGCGAAAAACTTTTGCTGTTGGTTTCCGTCAGTGTGGTTTCTGAGGCGAATGTCTCCGGTGCGTTGTTCGGCGCGGGTGTGTTCCTGCTAATTCCGCTCGCGGCGCATTTTTTCTTCACGGCATTTGTCACCTTGCTGCGCGTCAAACTGAGGTTCCCGTATTGGCTGGCGTTGGGCATTGGAACCGTCATTCATTTCTTCTATAATGTGTATGTTCTGCGAGGTGGGATGTGATCTATCCATTCATTGCTGTCGTTAAAAAAGAGATAGGCTCGGTCCTGCGGGACCGCACCATCGTCATCTCGATCCTGATCCAACTCTTCATCGCTTCATTTTCTTCCGGCTTGTTGCTGGGGATGCTCTCGCTTTACGATGCGGATACCATTATGCGTTTCAGCGGCGAAGGGATCCGAGTTGGCGTCGTCGGCAAAGCGGATGACCCGCTCGCCTCACTCCTGACCGAACGCGGACTCAACATCCAAACCTTTCCCACACTGATAGAGGCGCAGTCCGCTTTTTACAGTGGAGAAGTCCTCGCCTTGGTGGACGCGCCGCAGAATGCAGACGGCTTGATCGAGGTCAAACTATATTTGCCCGATTCCGACACCATCAGTTCTCTCATCCGCATGGTGATCCAGGAACCGCTCAAACAGTACGAAAATTATCTGCGCGCCGAACGCGGGATCGAGGTCCGCTACACCGATTTGAACGGCAAGCCTGCCACATCCTTTGAGTTTGTCTATTCGGTGCTCATTCCGATGTTGATGTTCTTTCCTGCCTTCGTCGCCGGGAGCATGTCCATTGATATGATCACCGAAGAGGTGGAGAATAAAACCCTGCAAACCCTGCTTTCTGCACCGCTGACCGTCAGCGGGATGATAGGCGCGAAGATCACTTCCGCAGTAACCCTTGCCATCGTCCAATGCGCCGTCTGGCTGACCCTGCTTCAAATGAACGGGATCGACATCCAAAACAAGGCTTGGATTCTCCTGCTGGCGCTGGTGGTGGCTGGGATCACCTCCACATCTGCTTCCATCACAGCGGCGTTCCTGCAAGACCGCGAACGTTCGCAATTCATCTTCTCCCTGCTTTTGCTTGCCGGTGTGAGTATTGGCACCATGTTGAATCTCTCGCCCATCACCACCATATCCCGTCTGGCAGTGGGGGACGCATACACAAGCGGCTGGCATGTGATGGTCTTTGCTGCTTTTTTCTCCGTTTTGTATTTCCTGCTTCTGCGTACCGCTCGACGGTTAATGCATTGATATGAAAAACACCTGACAGGTATAATGAGATATCGAATTTTTGGTGAGTAATTATTATGGTTTATAACCCCGGTAAGGAGCACTTGAAAAAATTGTTTGAATACGCCCCGATCTCACTTTGGGAACAGGATTTCAGCCGTATTAAAACCCTGTTCGATGGATTACGAAAACGGGGGATCAAGTCGCTCTCAACCTACCTTGATGATAATCCGGGATTTATCGATGAATGTATGCAGCAGATCAAGGTATTGAATGTCAATTTGAAAACCGTAACCATGCACAAAGCAGGATCGAAAGAGGAATTGCTCTCCAAACTTGATCAGGTCTTCCGCGATGGGATGCGGCATCATTTCCGCGAGGAATTGCTGGCGCTTTGGGATGGGGAAGTCAGTTGGGCAGGCGAGGGAGTCAATTACACATTGAAGGGAGAAGTGCTTGACATCATCCTGAACTGGCGCATCCTGCCCGGTTATGAAGAGAATTGGGAGCGTGTGCTGGTCACCATCGAGGATATCACTGCCCGTCGGACGGCCGAGCGCCGCCTGCGCGATTTGTTCGAATCGTCCCCGATTTCGTTGTGGGAGGAGGATTACACTGCCATCAAGGTATTTTTCGATGACCTTCGCTCACAGGGCGTGACAGATTTTGAGGCTTATCTTGCTTCCCACCCGGAGACTGCGCTCCAATGCGCCAGTATGATTCGGGTATTGGATGTCAACCAAAAGACACTGGAACTGTTCCGGGCGTCGTCCAAGGAGCAGCTGGTCACGAATCTGGATCGCGTCTTTCGGGATGAGATGGAACGCCATTTTGCCGGGGAATTGCTGGATTTATGGAACGGCAATTTGGAATATGAACGGGAAGGGATCAATTACTCGCTCGATGGCGAACCGATCAACATCCAATTGAATTTTCGCATCATGCCCGGCTATGAGCAAACCTTTGGATGGGCGCTTGTTTCCATTCAGGATATCACAGCGCGAAAGAAGGCAGAGGAATACCTTCTTTATCTCGGTACGCATGATGTGATGACAGGTTTGTACAACCGCGCTTATTTTGAAGAGACGATCTTGAAGATGGAAGCGCGCCGCAAAGACCCGATCAGCATTATCATTCTCGACCTGAATTATCTCAAGCGGGTTAATGATATGTTCGGTCACGCGGCGGGTGATAATCTGATTCGGCGCGCCGCGGAGGTTTTGAATACAGCCGTGAAACCGGGGCAGATCGCTTCTCGTATTGGAGGGGACGAATTTGCTATTATCATGCCGGGTGAAGATGAGGAGGCGGCTGCTGAGTTGATGAAACAAATTCAGGCATTGGTGTATCTCAACAACAAATATTACCGCGATCCTGAGTTGAGTCTTTCCCTGGGTGCCTGTACCAGCAAGGCGGATCTTAGCCTTGCGAAAATCATCAGTCTTGCGGATGATGCCATGTATCGCAGCAAGGGGGAGCAGCATAGACGCCGCAAGGATGATAACGTCGCTTGCTGATTCTATTTCCCTGGCATGATGCTGCCAATGACACCCTGCTTGCGCACTTTGGACTTTTAACCTCCACTGACCAGTGCAAAAACACCAAAAGCAACGATTATGACTCCAGATATGCGATTGATCCACACCATGTGGGCGGGGGTCAGCCGTTCACGGAGCATGCCCACGCCGAGGCTGAGGGTCATCCACCACGCGGCGGAGCCGGCAAAGACTCCCGTCACCATCACGAGCGGCGAGCCGACCTCCCGCCCGATCATCGTGCCTGCAAAGATGGCGGCAAAGGAAAGGATGGTCATTGGGTTGGTGATGGTCAGGAGGAAAGTAGAGAAATACATGCTGAAAAGCCCGCCTTGTTTGGCTTGTGCAGCTTGCGCAGCGGGTTTTTCGAGATAGGTTTTGAAACCAAGATAAAGCAGGAAGCTGCCGCCAAAGAGTCGCAGCCAAAAAGCGTTATCGATGAGGGCGTTCGTGATGACACTGACGCCGAAGGCGGCGATGGCCCCGTAGACCATGTCGGCGGTGGCGGCGCCCATGCCTGAGAGAAAGCCAGCCAGTTTTCCGTTTGCAAGCGTGCGGCGGATACAAAGCACACCGATCGGTCCAACCGGCGCGGCGATGGAAATGCCGATGACGAATGCGCGGAGAAAAAGGGAAAAAGTCTCTGTCATGGTTGTAACGAAAAAGGACGCTGAAACTCAGCGTCCTTTTGATTTAGGCGTTTGCGCCGCGTCCGAACCAGGTCTGCCATTCCTGATTCTCCCACAGGACGAGTATGGGAGCCGCAACGAAGATCGAGGAGTAGGTTCCGCTTAGCAGACCGACGAGCAGGATGACGGCAAATTCCTGAAGCGTGATTCCGCCGAACAACGCCAGCGCCAGCAGCAGAAATTCCACGGTCATCAACTGGGTATTGATGGAGCGTTGCAGCGTCTGCACGATGGAGTGGTTGACGAGTTTTTCGTATTCCAGTTTGCGCAGCAGGTTGGTGTTCTCGCGGATGCGGTCGAATACCACCACTTTGTCCTGAACCGAGAAACCGATCACGGTTAGCAGGGCGGTAAGGAAGAGGGCGTCCATTTGCCAGTCGAAATAGCGGGCACCGATCCCCGCAATGCTGAAGACGACCGCCACATCATGCACCATCGCGATGATGGCGCAGATCCCGTAGCGGAATGCGTTTTGGACCTTTCGGAAGGCAAGCGTAATGTAAATGATCACGCCGAGAGCCGCCACGCCAACCGCCAAAGCCGCGCGTGAAGCCACTTGTGCGCCGATGCTGGGTCCTACGCTGTCGAACTGGATGACGTTCGCTTCTGAACCAGCCGTTTCATTCATTGCAGTCAGGATCTGGTCGCGGATTTCATTGGTGAGGAAGGAGGAACGGATGATAAGCGCGCCGGTCTCCGTGGTGGTGACTTGGGCATCGTCAATCCCCGCATCTTCGTAGACTGCGATGATCTCCTCAGTGGCGGGGCTTTTTCCAGCCTCGAACTGAACCTCGAGCAGGCTTCCGCCTGTAAAGTCAATGGAGAGCGGCAGCCCATCGATGGCTAGGAAAGCCAGCCCGGGAATGATCACAAGGAGTGAAAACAGAAAGTAATAGTATCGTTTGCTGAGAATATCGATCATGTCGGATTTCCTTGTCGCGCCAGGCTAAATGCCAAACCAGCGGTCGTAGTCCTGCGGCTTGAAGGCGCGGATAAAGACGACCAGCAGGGTTCGCGTGACGTAAATGGCGGTGAAAAGCGAGATCACCACACCGAGGGCAAGTGTCAGGGAAAATCCCTTGACGATGGTCGCGCCGAACGTTGAACCGAACCAGAATAGGATCAGCGAGGTAATGATCGCCGCAAGGTTGGAGTCGCGTATGGAAGACCAGGCGCGTGTCCAGCCCTGATCGACGGCTTGGGCGAGGTTTTTCCCGTTGCGGAGTTCCTCCTTCAAGCGTTCGAAGATCAGAATGTTCGCATCCAGAGCCGCACCCGTGCTGAGCATGAAACCTGCAATGCCTGCCAGGGTCAGTGTGAAATGGAACCACTTGAAGATGGCAAAGGCGACCGCCGCATAGATCAAAATGGAAATGACTGCCACAATGCCAGGCATACGGTAATAGATGATCATGAAAAGCGCTACGATGGTCATACCGATCAAACCGGCAACCAGACTCTTGCTGAGCGAGTCCGCGCCGAGCGTGGGACCAATGATGCGGGTTTCCACGATCTTGAGTGGAATGGGCAGCGAGCCATAGCGGAGTTGAATGGCAAAGGCATTGGCTTCGTCCAGGGTGAAGCTGCCGCTGATGGTACCTTGTCCGCCGATGATGGCATCGTTGATGATCGGCGAGGAGATCACTTGTTTATCCAACAGGATGGTCAGGGATTTGCCGATGTTTGCCGAAGTATGGTCGGCGAAAATTTGTGCGCCATCGGATTTGAGCGTGAAGTTGATCATGTAACTGGTTGCCAGTGTATCCTGCGAGACAACCACCGATTCGAGGTCTGCGCCAGTCATGATGGTGCGATAAACGACCGTCTCGGGGTCGCTGGGGGTGATGGTTTCACCAGTCGGGCTGTAATCAGTGACGAGAATGGTGCCCGGTTCGGGGCTGAAGTCACCGGTGTCCACGAATTCAAGCAAGCCGGTTTGTTGAATGGTCGCCAAAACGGATTCGGTGTCTGCCAGTCCGGGGAATTCACCCACGATGCGGCGGTCACCAGCAATCTGAATGATATTTTCGTTCACGCCGAGCGCGTCAGTACGCTGCTGGACGATATCACGGGCGATTTCCATTGATTCCGAGTCGATTTGCTGGTCGGCGGGGATATCCGCTTCGAGCAGGACTTGCAAGCCGCCCTGCAGGTCAAGACCGAGGCGAGGCTCAAGGTTGCGGGATAAAAGGGGTTCATCGGTCACGGGGTTGAGGATCTCGATCTCGCTGCTGAAGTCGACCCAGAGAGCGAGTGCGAGAACTACCACGATGAGGATGATGCGATTGGTCAAATTGCGAATCATGCGATACGTAACTCCATCCACGAAAATGCCAGCCTGTGGCTGGCGCGGACGCCATTATACTCCCATTGATAATTTTGTGGGGATTTGCACGAAGATTCGGTGCAGTCCTAACTTGATGGGGTGCGCCTGTAACACGGTCAGATTGGAAGCGATGATTTGAGTCAGGTATTTTGGGTAAGGAAATCCAGTGCCTGCGCGAGGACGCCCTGTGGGTCAAGATGATCTGTGTCAATGATCAGGTTGGCGTGTTCGCGCGCATGCGACAGTCTATTTTGTTGCTCTTCGTAGTCGCCAATGCTCCATCTGAGTTTTCGGCGGTCGGTGGAATTTTCAAAAGAGGATTGCAGGAAAATGAGGATATCCGGCTGGGTGATAACCCGCCACATGGTTTTGACGTAGGAGTGTTCCTGTGCGATGTGCCGGCAGCGATAGCCGTGTTTCTCCAGCCCGTCGATCAGCGTGGATTTTCCTGATCCGCAAGGACCAACTACACCGATCAAGAGAGTGGATTGATCATTGTCCATTATCGTGCAATATCTGATTCAATTGCTCGGGTCCCCCCAGGACTGCGATCACGTCACCGGGGTGAAGCGGGGTCTTGTCTGACGGGTGGATCTCGGACTGTCCGTTGTGGCGGTGGAGCACGATATTGAGGCGGTAATTGTCCTCCACAAAGCCGACGGTTTTCACAGCGAACGGCGCATTCTTCGAGACGGTCATACGCGCAAGGCTGAGCAGCTGCCCTTCCACCGAGATCGGGTTGGTGACATCCACGCCGGACGCGGCGGCGGCGAAGACGGGTGCTGCCATTTCGGTGGCGCTCAAAGCGACAAAGCCGAATTGGTCTTGCAGGGCATGGGCAAAGTCGTCGTCGAAGATGCGGATGACGACCTGAATTTCGGGGTTAAGGCTGCGTGCTTTGAGAGCGATCTGCAAATTCATGGCGTCGTTCTGGCTTGCCATGATGATGGCGCGTGCCTTGTGGATGTTTGCAGCTTCCAGCGCAGCAGGACGGGTGGCATCGTCGTTGATGATCGGCACGCCCCAGGCGCGTACGGAGTTGGCGGTATCGGCTTTGGCGTTCAATTCAATGGCCACCAGGTTTTCACCCATTTCGTGCAGTTTTGCTGCGACCCGGTAGCCAAGATGTCCCAGACCGACCAAGATGATGTGTTTGTTCAGTGTGGATGCGACAGCCATTTCCCACTCCTTGTTGCGGGATTTTCGATTGAAGAGCAGGCTTCCAAAGTCTGCCAGCCCTTGCGCGAGCACAACCAGCCCGACGATGGGCATCAAAAAATGGAAGGCTTGCAAGGCGAGGTGGTGTGGAAAATCGCGGTTGGCAGGCTGGAGAAAGGTGGCGATCAACACAATGTAGATCGACTCTGTCAGGCTGTAAACCGGTTCATCAACTAACCTGGCGATGAAGTCGTACAAGAAACCGCCGCCGATGACGGCAAAGGAAAACCAAAAAAGCGGCGACCGGAACTCGCGCAGTAGAATGACGGTATCCCGAATGGATGCCTGGGCGTGCCGCCAGCGGGTTCGTTTTGTAAGGGTTCTACTACGCATTGATCGGGAGTCTGACGTTCATCCTGCGCACATCGTCGCCGTTGCGCGTAGTCACTTTTAGTACCACCACGCTGACGTCATCGGCGGGGCGGTTATCGTCGAGTTGCACTGCCTGAGCGAGAAGCGTATCCGCGATCTGCTGCGGGCTGGGATCCTGATCGTCCATCAGAGAACGCAACGCCTGCCGGACATCGAATGGCTGCCCGCGGCGTTCGCCGGCGTGGGAGATGCCGTCGCTGAAGATGATAACTGTCAAGCCGGGTTCGATCCCCAGTTCCGTAATGATCGGGCGCACATTGCGCGATGTGCCCAGTGAAATGCTCTCCTCGTTGTGCGCATCGATCTCTTCGCCGCGGCAGATGTACATGGGGGCGGGGTTATTGCGGGTGAGGACGATGGTCTTGCTGTGCAGGTCGACCGAAGCAATGTTGAGGGTACAGGTCACTTTTCCGGCGCGGTCCGCAAACAGCGCGTCAGAAGCGGCGCGCGCAGCCGCGCCATCGCGCACGCCTTCGGCAATCAGCCCGATCACCTTGCGGACAACCATCATCGAGACAGCTTTTGCGCCTCGCCCGCTCGTCTGACCGTCCGCCAGCACGACAGAGAGACCGCCCGTGGGACGTTCCACCACTTCCAGCGTGTCCCCGCTTTCGGAGACCGCATACTTATTGACCTTTGCGACTGCGATCTGAAGTTCCATGCCCCCATTTTACTATGGGATTAAGCGGCTGTTTGCTACTCCATCCATGTTTGGACATGAATTCCTGTATGATCCTGCCAGCCGAGGAGAATCTCACCAGAGGGTAGCGTGAGCAAGAGTGGCATGCGTGGAAAGCCGCTTGTCAATTCACGCGGTTCAGAAAAGGTTGCGCCTCCATCCTCTGAAATGGAATATTGGATCGTTTGTCCATCCGCGCTGTGATTTTCCCAGGCAAGGTGAATATGTCCATTGGCGTCCACTGCCAGCGACGGTACGGTCTGATGCACACCCGGGTTTGGGTTGATCTGCATATTCGAGCTGAAGGTCTTCCCCCCGTCTTGTGAGATGGAAAACCAGACGCTGCCATTGTACGGTTGATTTGGTTCCGCATGGCGACCGTCCATCCATGCAACATACATATCATCTTCGAACATTGCCATTGATGGACCGGCAATGGGACAGGCGTTCAGGATCCAATGTTCGTCATTGACGCGCGTAAATGGATTGAAGGTTTGCCCGCCATCGCTTGAAGTGGATAGCAGAATGTCCCGAATATCATTCCCGTCAATTTGTTTTTCAAGTCCACGGTAGGCAATATGCACCTTCCCGTCCTTCATCGCCAAACCAGGTTGGCAGCATTCACACGCTCCAGGACCGATGACTTGTACCTCATTGAAGGTCTTCCCTGAATCGTTTGAGCGGGTAAAACGCAAGGTTCCGTCGTTCAGCCATGCGAGCATCGGGTTGCCGCTTTCGTCCAGCAAGATCTGTATCATGACGACTTCCCTGCCTTGCTCTGCTGTGACTTCCATCGCAGAGCCAAAGGTTTTGCCTCCGTTTGTGGATATCGCAAGCCAAACGCTCGCGCCGCTGAAATCCTTTGCCTGTTCCAGCCATGCAACTGCGACTGTTTCTTCGCCAAATGACGCCAACGCAGGCCGCTCCACTGGCAGGACGTGGACCGGCGCGTCTCCACTGGCGCTGACCGGCTCGCCGAACCTCTTTCCACCATCTGTGGATGAAACAACTAGAATGCCTGCATGCCCACCCAGCGCTGCGTACACCTTCCCGCCGGGAGTGGTGGTTAGAGAAAACGACATCATAGAAGGAAAATGATTGATCGTGATTTCGTCAATTTTTAGGGCAACTGTTGGCGGACGTTCTGTTGGGCGGGTTGTAGTTGCAGGGGCGCACGCGTTCAGAGACAGAATGATGAAAAAGGCGGTGATAAGCCTTGCTTTGAGCGAATTTCGGACAGAAAATGTCTGATTATCCATATGGAAATTTTACACCCAAACCGCCTTGACGACACCGCTACTCGCATATATAATCAGCCCGCTTCGTTGAAAACCAATCCAGACGGGCTGAATGCCCGTCTGATGTATGTATAAAAGGAGAACGTTTCATGACCCCACATCCAAAGCGCAAACATTCCAAGGGACGCCGCGATCGCCGTCGTTCGCAGGACGCCCTTGCGGCTTCCAATCTTGTCGTTTGCTCCAATTGCGGAAGCAAACGCATGCCGCATACCGTCTGCCCCAGCTGCGGCTACTTCAAGGGACGCGAGATCGTCCAGGTCAAGAAAGAAAAGAAGACCGCCGAGTAAAAGCAAATGCTCAACGGGTCGTGACATTCACGACCCGTTTGTGTTTTAAAGGGTATTACACGGAGGCAGCATGAAATTAAACCCAACCACAACCGCCTTTCTATTCCCCGGTCAGGGCTCGCAAACCGTTGGAATGGGGAAAGACCTTGCGGGGCATTTCCCACAGGCGAAACAATTTTTCGACGAGGCAGATGCCCTTTTCGGCTTCTCGCTTTCCAATCTGATGTGGAACGGACCGGAAGCCGATTTGAATGACACGGTCAACACGCAGCCCGCGCTTTTTGTCCATTCGATGGCGGCGTATGAGACGTTCGACCGCCTCTTCCCAGACTTTGAGCCTGCTGCGCTGGCGGGACATTCGCTTGGCGAGTTATCGGCTCTGTGCGCCGCTGGAGCCTTCTCCTACACCGACGGATTACGTCTCGTCCGCATGCGCGGCGAACTAATGAAGCGCGCCGGGGAACTCAATCCCGGCGGCATGGCTGCCATCCTCGGCTTGGACATACCCACCTTGGACAAGGTCTGCGCCGAAGCAAGTGCAGAAAATGAGATCGTTCAAGTTGCCAACGATAACTGTCCGGGGCAGGTGGTCATCTCCGGAGCAAAACCTGCCGTGGAACGTGCGATGGCAGCTGCAAAAGCTGCTGGCGCAAAACGCGCCATGCTATTGGCGGTTTCGATTGCGGCACATTCGCCGTTGATGGCTTCCATTCAAGAGGAGTGGAACTCGGCGGTGGATGCTGTTAAGATGAATGATTTGAAAGTCCCCGTCATTGGGAACGTTCACGCACTAGGGATGAAGACTGCCGCCGAAGCCCGCGCCGACCTGAAAGCGCAAATGCAATCACATGTGCGCTGGACGGATTCGGTGAGTTTGATGTCTGAGATGGGGATCAACACGTTCGTCGAAGCGGGAAGCGGGACGGTGCTGGGAGGCTTGGTCAAGCGCATTGCGAAGGATGCCGCCAATTATCCGCTGGGAAGTCCACAGGATTTTGCTGCTTTGGAATAAAATAACGGGGATGAAAAAACTTCTTTCTCCGTTGTTGCTTTTCTTTGTCCTCGTTGTTGCCTGCGCCCCAAGCGACTTTGAAACCCCTTACCTTCCGCCGACGCAAATTCCTTTTTATGCATCGGAGACTCCGCAGATCATCGTCCCGGTGACGGAAACGCCGATCATCATTATCCCTGAAGATGTGACGCCTGAGATCATTGTCCCGGTGACAGAGACGCCAGTGCCGCTTCCTGTGGCGCAGTGGTGGGAAGTCCATTTCACCGACCCGCTTACCCTCAACAATGAGAACGACCCAACAGGTTCCATTGAAGAAAGACTTTTGCAGTTGATTGATGCTGCGCAGGTGAGTATTCATATTGCATCATTCGAATTCAATTTACCCCGTGTGACAGATGCATTGATCGCCGCCAAAGCCCGCGGTGTGGATGTACGCTGGGTAACCGATGACGAAAACGGGTTGGAAATAGATGCGAAACCGAATCGGGGGCAGTTCACCCGCTTGATGGCTGCCGGAGTCGAGGTCAAGGACGATGCGGGTCGTTCCGCCCTGATGCACAACAAGTTCTGGGTCTTCGACCGTCAGATCACATGGACAGGTTCGACCAATATCACTGTCAACGGGATTTACAAGCAAAACAATAATGTCATTGTGATTCATTCGCCCGAGGTGGCTGCGATCTTCGAGCGCGAGTGGGAGGAATTGTGGAACGCACAACTCGGTCCGCGTGCGCCGTCCAACCGCAGCACGCAATGGGCGATCCTGGATGGTACTCCGATCCAGGTGTTATTTTCGGCGGAGGATGATGTGGTGGATAATCTCATCGCGCTGGTGAACGATGCGCAGACAAGCATCCGTTTTCTGGCGTTCAGTTTCACAGATTATCCATTGGCGCAGGCGATGATCGCGCGCGCGCAAGCCGGTGTGGATGTGCAAGGCGTGTTCGAGACGTTCGGCAGCAACAGCACCCGCTCCGAGTTGCGGACGTTGTGGTGCGCTGGTTTGCCCGTGCGGCAGGACGGCAACTCCAGCTTTCTGCATCACAAGGTCATCATTATCGACGATAGCATTGTGGTCACCGGTTCGCTGAATTTCTCGTCCAGCGCGGATGAGGACAACGAGGAGAACGTGGTCATTTTGGATAACGCCGAGATCGCCGCGTTGTATTTGCAGGAATACCAGAAAGTCTGGGATGAGGCGAACAGTGTGGCTGTGGGCGCTTTTGTTTGTGAATAGCTCAGGTTACATTTATTACAATGAAAGTGTTATCTTTGTCGGCATGGTTAAATATAGCCTGATAGTATAATGACGTCATGAATGCTTTGTCTGACAATTTGATTGTCAGCGCCGCTATTTGTTCTTGTGCGGATATGTAAGTGTATCTGGTCATGGGTCAGCCCTGACCAGATTTTTGTTTTATCCTTCAAGGAGCATCATGAAACTTAGTAAACTGGCAAGTGAAATTGCTGAATCTCCAACCCTCGCTCTCAATGAAGAAGCGCGTCTATTGCGTGAACGCGGCGAAGCGGTCATCAATTTGGGGATCGGCGAGCCGAAGAACAAAACCCCCATTGCTGCCATGCTTTCGTCCGGCGCGAAACTCTCCAGTGGGGAAGTGAAATACACCCCGCCGGATGGGCTGCCTTCAATGAAGAAGGCGGTCATCCGTTATACGGAGGAAAATTACAACCGCCTCGTCGCACCCGAAAATGTGATCATCACCAATGGGGCGAAGCAATCCCTTTTCAATATTTTCTACTCGATCCTCAACCCACAGGATGAAGTTGTCATTGTCGCGCCGTACTGGGTCTCGTACCCTGAGATGATCAAGATGTGCATGGGCATCCCGGTGGTCGTCACGCCGGAGGATGGGACATTCACTCCGCGCTTCGAAGACATCGAACGTGCAGTGACCTCCGCCACGCGGGCGATCATCGTCAACAGCCCGAACAATCCTTCCGGTGCGGTGTATCCAGCCGAATTGATCGAAAAGATCGTTGACCTGTGCGAGAAGAAAGGCATCTTCCTCATCTGTGATGATATTTACCACAAGTTAACTTTCAATGGCAATGTCGCGCCGCCTGCGTGGTCTTTTACGAAAAAGGATATTGAAAATTCCAACATCATCGTCGTCAATGGTGTAGCGAAGCTATACGGCATGACCGGTTTCCGCATTGGCTGGGTAGTCGCTCCGCGTAAGCTGGTGACGGTCATGACCAATGTCCTCGCGCAGACCACATCCTGTGTCTCGCCCATCGCGCAGGCAGCGGCTGAGGGGGCGTTGAACGGCTTGCAGTCTGTGGTGGAGGCGCTGCGTTTACAGATCCAAAACAACCGGGATGTCCTCCTTCAAGAGATGAAGACATTCAACGGTGCGCGTCTGATCGAGCCGCAAGGGACGTTTTATGCCCTGCCGGACCTGCGCGCCTTTGGCAGTAACTCGGTCGAATTGTCCAAGTTCCTGTTGAAGAAGGCGATGGTAGTCACTGTGCCGGGCAGGGAATTCGGCATGGAAGGGCATATCCGCATTTCGTTTGCGGGCAGCGTCAAGGACGTGACTGAGGGCATTGCCCGCATCAAGTGGGCGCTCGATGCCACCTCGCCGAATGAGATTTACATCGGCGACAAGAAATTGATCCGTGATTGGATGTAGGAATCGAATCATGAATAATTTATTGAACATCAAAACTCCCGCCGACTCCATCGCACAGACCCGCAAGGCAGATTACAACCTCTCGAATAACGGCATCGGAAATTTACGCCTTGCATATTGGAATCTTCCCACCGAAGCATTGGTCGAGGAAGCCGTTTTTCGTAATGAAGGTGCAGTCGTGGCTGGTGGCGCATACGTCGCGTTTACCGGCAAGCACACGGCTCGCAGCGCCAATGATAAGTTCGTCGTGCGTCACGTTGATTCGGAGAACAACATCTGGTGGGGCGTGTATAACCGTCCCTTCACAGCGGACAAGTTTGAAATCTTGTACGACCGTATGCTCGGCTTTTTGCAGGGACGCGATGTTTTCGTGCAGGATGTCTATGCGGGTGCGGATGAGAACTATCGCCTGCCTGTCCGCATTGTGACCGAACTGGCGTGGCACAGTCATTTTGTGCGTAACATGTTCATCCTGCCGCAGTCGCTGGAGGAATACAAACGCTTCGTACCGGACTTTACGCTGATCGCCATGCCGTCATTCAAAGGCGCTCCCGCAGTGGACGGCACCAACAGTGAAACCTTCATTTGTCTCTCCTTTGAGAAAAGACTTGCGATTGTGGGGAATACTGCTTATGCGGGTGAGATTAAGAAATCGGTCTTCACGATTTTGAATTATCTCCTGCCGCTTGAAGGTGTCCTGCCGATGCACTGCTCGGCGAACGTCAACCCGCAGGATTCGGACGATGTAGCCTTGTTCTTCGGCTTGAGCGGAACGGGCAAGACCACGCTTTCGGCAGACCCAACCCGCCGCCTCATCGGGGACGATGAGCACGGCTGGAGCGATGACGGCGTCTTCAACTTCGAGGGTGGATGCTATGCCAAAGTCATCGGCTTGTCTGAATCTGCCGAGCCGGAAATTTACGCTACGACCAAACGCTTCGGAACGGTCCTCGAAAATGTGACTTATGACCCCGTCACACGTTTGATCGACCTTGACGATGACTCTGTCACAGAGAACACGCGCGCATCCTATCCGTTGGAATTCATCGCCAATGCTGTCCCTGAGAAAAAGGCTGGGCACCCGAAAAATATCATCCTCCTGACATGTGATGCGAGCGGAGTAATGCCGCCCATCGCGCGGCTGACCCCGGATCAAGCCTTGTATCAATTCATCAGCGGCTATACCTCCAAAATA
Source organism: Anaerolineales bacterium UBA2395 (assembly GCA_002343775.1). Taxonomy (GTDB): domain Bacteria; phylum Chloroflexota; class Anaerolineae; order Anaerolineales; family Villigracilaceae; genus Villigracilis. The sequence continues at coordinate 59,622 of DDSH01000004.1, read as the reverse complement.
GCAGGGACAGAGGTCGGCTTGGGCAAGGAACCGGAGATCACATTCAGCGCCTGCTTCGGTGGACCGTTCATGGTGCATCATCCTTATAAATACGCCGAGCTGCTCAAACGCAAGATCGAGCGATACGGCGCGACCTGCTGGCTGGTCAATACCGGCTGGGTGGGCGGACCGTACGGAATTGGCAAGCGGATTTCCATCAGGTATACGCGCGCACTTCTCAATGCCGCGCTCAGTGGAAAACTTGCGGATGTGAAATACAAGAAAGATCCCATCTTTGGGTTTGAAGTGCCCGCTTCTTGCCCGAACGTTCCGGATGAAGTGCTCGACCCGTCTTCTTCCTGGCATGACAAAAAAGAGTATGACCGTCGTTACAAAGACCTTGCGATGCGCTTCAAGCAGAATTTCGGAAAGTTTACCGATGGCACTCCACGGGAGGTTGTGGCGGCGGGACCAAAGGTGTAAGATAAAGTCAGATTTCAAGTGACCCATTACTTTGAACTTCGCTCTTGTTGGGTAGGTTCGGTGGTCTGAAAGGAAATATCTCGTGTCGCGCTCAAAACTTTTTTTCACGGTGTTGGGTCGTCTTCTGGGCGGCATCCTCTTTTTTATGTTGATCTTCTTCCTGCCTGCGGGCACATGGGGGTACTGGCAGGGATGGATGTACATTGCAGTGCTCACCATTCCCATGTTCTTTGTGATCGCGTACTTCATGCGGAATGACCCCGACCTGCTCAAAAGGCGGATGCATATGCGCGAAGAACGGAGCGAACAACGGAAGATTATCCGATCGTCGTATATCATCTTCTTGCTTGCGTATCTCCTGCCGGGGTTTGATATTCGCTATGGCTGGTCGAATATGCCCGCCGGGGTGTCCATTGCCGCCGCGGTTGTGATGTTCCTATGTTACCTGCTTGTCTTTCGTACGATGCAGGTTAACAGTTTTCTCTCCCGTGTCATCGAAGTGGCGGAAAATCAAAAAGTGGTCGATACCGATGTTTACGGTATTGTCCGTCATCCCATGTATGTGGGGATGGTCATCCTCTACGTCGTTTCGCCGCTGGTGCTTGGCTCATGGTGGGCGGTCATCCCTGCTCTGGTGATTATTCCGGTCATTGTGTTTCGCATTTTGGATGAAGAGAAGGCGCTCGAACAGGATTTGCCCGGATATGTAGAATACAAAGGAAGGGTGAAGTATCGGTTGATCCCGTTTGTTTGGTGAAACCTGGGATTAAACAAAAAAGACCCGACAGGTTGTACAACCTGTCGGGTCTTTGCTTTATTTAAAGCCTTACTTATACATCGTTGCCGTAACGGGCTTGGCAATCGCGCCGCTCTTGGTATTGCGCATCGCCCGCTCGAAAGCGCGGCGCTCCGCTTTTTGCGCGTCGATCTTGCGCTGGACGTGCGGCGCAAAAAAACCCGCATAGCGTTTTTGCAGTTCGGGGCGCTGCCAATCATTGCCGCTGACTTTATGACGACAGGTGGGCGCACCGCACAAACATTCGAACTCATCGTACGCCATCGTATCGCTCATGGCGTAATCAAAACAAACTTCCTCGCCGATTTGGATGTCTCGCATGGCAACGAGTCCAATCTGGCCCGAAAGACCTGCGTTCGGGTTGCACGAGTGATTGACATAATCTCCCTCACCAATGGGGCGCGGCACCAGGAAATGCCGGTCTTCGACCTGGATGCACAACATGCGCTCACGTTCGGGTAGGTGGATAAAGGTCTCCCATTCATATACAACGCCGCCGAAAACAGCGATCAACTCGCCCTTCTTAATGGGTTCGAGGGCGAATATGCTGTTCCCGCTTTTATCGGCTTTCAGGCGACCTTCCAACTTAGAAGACAGATAGGAACTCGGTTGCTTGGACATTCATATAATTACCTTTCGTTTTGTGGATTAAAGATTAACAGCGCCTCCCGCGGTGGACGAGCCGCGAAAAACGCCATTGATACGGTCAATCATACATCAAATAGCCCGCATGTAAAGGGTTTAAGTCATTCAGATTATGGTGATTTTGTTAATGATTCGTTATTGCAATACTCCCTGCGATACAGATTCTTTACTTCGGGAACTTATTTGATGCAAAAATATCATCGCCGCTTCCGACCCGACTCGCGCTTCATTCTCTGCCCGAGCATGGCACTGACCATTCAGTTATCCATACCTTGTGTGTTCACTCGATCCACTTCGCCCCCCAATCCGGTTCAGGATGGTTGGTCAACTGCACCGGATTGGTCCCATCTGCGCGCATGATATACAGGTCAGCTTGTTCGTCGTTTCGCAGCGAATTGAAGACAATGTACTGTCCATCCGGCGAATAGGATGCGCCTGCATTGTTCCCGCCGTCGGTCAATTGGACGAATGCGCCTGTGGCAACATCCACCCTGAAAATGTCCTTGTCTCCAAATGGACCGGCGTGGATCAATAGTGAACCGCCATCTGGTGACCAATCCACGCTGCCGCCGATGCCCTGCAGGTCCTGCGAGATCTTCAAGTGATTTCTACCGTTCACATCCATCGTATAGATCTGATATTCCTGCGGCGTCTCCATTGCCATGGCATAGGCGATCTTCCTGCCATCCGGTGACCATGCCACGGCGACAATGTCTTTTGCGCCTGTGTACACAAGCCTTGGATTCAACCCATCCGCATTGACCATCCAAATCGCGGTGGGACCGTTTCCCACGCGATTGGCAAAAGCAACGATGCGACCATCGGGCGAATAATCTGGTGAGATGACGTTCCCTATGCCATCTGTCAGTTGATAGACCAACTTGTCGCCGAAGTTGAGCAGGAACAGGTCAAAGGTGCTCCCACTTCGGTTGGAAGCGAATAGGATCGAACTGCCATCCGGCGTGAAGACGGGGTAGTAATTGCTTGCGATCATATCCGTCACCTGGGTGTACCCGGAACCATCGCGGTTGACGAGACAGAGTTGGTTGTAGTCTCCGCGTGTGCATGTGAAAATGATTCTGCCGCCGAAGGGAAGCGTGGGTCTGGGAGATGGCGTGACAGAGGGGCGGGGAGTGAACCTCGCCACAACTGGCGTTACCCGAACCGGAGTTGGTATGGGAATCTCGGTTTCTGCTGGACGAACCACCCAAAACAGCGAAATAAATCCGCCAAGCAGGATCAGGAAGAAGAATGGAATAAAACGCGACCCCGTTTTTTGTTTTTTTGCAGGAGTGAGATTTGCCAACCGTTCTTCCAGCGGAATTGCATCATCGCGGAGAATGCGCGGCTGGGGCGGCGGAAGAAAACCCCAGGAGGCAAGCAAGGCTGAGGTCACAGGAGTCGCTGCCGGGTCGGTCCGAAGCGGAATTTTGTCCACCGAGGTTTGAACTGCAAGCGCAAGCGAAGAGAGCAATTCCGTCGTGGTCTTGAGTCTGTCCTCAGTTTTTTTTCGCAGCGCCCAGAGGATCATACGCGAAAAATGATCTGGTATGTTTTTGTTTAGCAAGATGGGCGCAAGCGGGGTGGTTTCCAGATGGTGTTTGCGGACGGCATCGTAGGCTTTGGGCGCGGCTTTGCCGTTGATCCATTGCGCGGTAACGAGTTGGTACAGGAGAACTGCCAGTGAATAGATATCGGCGGCGGCGGTCAGCGCCTCTCCGCGCAGCATTTCAGGCGCGGAATATGTCGGTGGATATTTTCCAAGATGCAGGATGGTGTGTCGATCCTGCGGGTGTGCGTTGGCAATGCCGCCAAGGAAAATCTCACCTTGTTGGTTGGTGCGTATGAATTCTGGGGCAAGGTTGAGATGTAGAAACCCTTGCCGATGAAGCGCTTCCAACGCACCGCAAACGGATCGGGCAACCACGAGCGCTTCTTCTGCTGATAGCGGAGATTTTGCCAGCACGTCTTTTAGGGAGGGTCCATCGACCCATTCTTCAAGCAAAAAGGCGAGTGTTGGGGTTTGGAACAGTCCCAAATACCGGTTGATGTTTTGGTGGGAGATGGATTGCAGCCTGCCAGACTTTGCTTCCAGTTCCTTGATGGTTTCCCCGTTTTCGGTCACGCCTTTGGAGAGCAGTGTTAAGGCAAGCAGTTTTCCGCTGCGTTCGTCAGTGACACGATAAAGATCACCGTGCGGGGTGTTCCCGATCAATTCCTCGACACGATACTGGTTGAGCAGGGTTTTCCCGATGATCGCAGGGGGCATGTTGGATTTTCACGATTTATAACGCCCATGCCAGCATCAGCCCGAAGATGGCAACGATCAGACCGATGTGCAGGAACAGGTTGCTCACAGCGATGAAACTGCCCGGGAAGATGAATTGAAGCACAAGGTTGACGACGATCAATACCAAGCCTATGATGGGCAGCAATCCCTTGCGGTGCGCGAGATATTCCGAGAGCGAATCCAGAAATTTTGAGATCATGCTTCCTCCAGGTCGGCTTCTTCGGCTTGAACATTGTTTTTTGCAACCCAGGATGAGAACTGCGCCAGCAGTCTGCCGGGGATGCGTCCCTGCATTTGGACGCCGCCACGCTCATGCTCCACGCGTTCCACCTGCCCAAGTTCATGAAAAAGAGAAATGAGCGCGCCTTCTTTGTACGGCAGACGCACATGCACCGGTACGAAGGCTTCGAATAATTCTTCCTGCACCAGCTGCAATAAGTCGGAGATGCCAGTGTTTTTCAACGCGGAAATGGCAACGGACTTGGGGAAGTTCTCGAGGGTTTTACGGGCGTTTTCCGGGTTTTTCAATTGGTCTGCCTTGTTCAAGGCGGTGATCATGGGGATGTGGCTTGCGCCGATCTCTTCAAGCGTTTCCTGCACCGACTGGAATTGTCCAAGCGCATTGGGGTGGGAAATATCCACAACATGCAGGAGCAGGTCGGCTTCGGTGATCTCTTCCAATGTGGCGTGGAACGCAACCACGAGGGAGGTGGGAAGTTTTTGGATAAACCCTACTGTATCGGTGAAGAGGCCGAGATTGTCGCCCGGGAGTTGTACCCGGCGGGTGGTTGGGTCGAGCGTTGCAAACAACTGATCTGCCACGTACACATCTGCTTTGGCAAGGCGATTTAGCAGGGTGGATTTGCCCGCGTTGGTGTAGCCTACCAATGCAACGGTAGGGATGCGCGAACGCCGCCGCTGGGAACGGTTTCTTGTGCGATAGGCTTCCACCTTTTCCAATTCCGCTTTTAGATGTGCGATCCGCTTGCGAATGGTACGACGGTCTACTTCTAACTGGGTTTCACCAGGACCACGCAAACCCACGCCGCCAGTCGAGCCGGCTCGTCCACCGCCCCCGCCCGCTTGACGTTCGAGATGCGTCCAGGCACGGGTGAGGCGTGGCAGGTTGTATTCGTATTGGGCGAGTTCCACCTGCAGCATGCCTTCTCTCGTGTGCGCATGCTGAGCGAAGATATCCAGGATCAGCGCGGTGCGGTCGATGACGCGAATGTTCTTTCCGAGCGTTTTTTCCAATTCACGCTGGTGGCGCGGGGAAAGTTCATCATCGAAGATGACGAGTTCGGCGAGAGTCTCCTCGGCAAGCGCTTTGAGTTCCTCCACTTTTCCGGGACCGATATAGGTTTCCACATGCGGGTGGGATAGTTTCTGGGTGAGCTCGCCGACAACTTCTGCACCGGCGGTATCTGCCAGAAGCGCCAGTTCCGTCAATGAATCTTGAAGGGAGAGGATCTGTTTTTTACCGAAAATTTCAACGCCGACAAGAAAAGCGCGTTCACGCGGCGGGGTTGTTGGTTGGGGGATTTTCTTTGCCACTGGGTTCCGTTTCTTTTGATTGTTCGAATTGACCGAAGAACTTGGTCATGATCGGGTCGTTCGGCTCTGTGCGTGTAGGCAACAAGATGTGAAAGGTCGAACCCGGTAATTTTACTTCGTCGTACCCATCGGATTCTACCCAGATTGTGCCGCCGTGCGCTTCGAGGATGCCGCGGGTGATCGATAGCCCCAGACCGGGACCGCCGCCTTTGAATTTGGTCTTGCTGCTGGAGTGCAGGTCTGTCCTGCCAAGCTGGCCGAACTTGTCGAAAATGTGGCTTTGGTTTTCCGGTGAAATGCCGATGCCTGTGTCGGAGACTGTTACCTCTATAAAGCCGGGGAGCAGGCGTCCATTGATGGTGATGGCGCCTTTGTCCGGGGTGTATTTGACCGCGTTGGCGACCACATTGTTGAATGCCTGATACAATCTTTCCACGTCGCCATAGATCATCATGTCGCTGCCCTGAAATGGGTGGACGGTCAAGGTCTGCTGCCTGTCGGCGAGAGTCTTTTTGAACTCATTTTGCAGCAGCGTCAGCAAATGACTGATCCATAGCGGCTGGATGTTGAGTGTGAGCAGGTCGTTGTCGATCAACGAGACATCGATCATATCGTCGATGATGTCCCGCAGGCGTTGAATACCGGTACTGACACCGTCGAGATAGTTCTTCATCTGCGCATGTTCCGAGCCCTGTACCACATCCGTCATCATTGAGGTATATCCCTCGATCAGAGTGAGTGGTGTCTTCAATTCATGGGCGGCAACTGAGATGAAGTTCGATTTGTTTCGGTCAAGGAATTTTAATTTATCCTGCACTTTGCCCAACTCGTTGGAAATATGAGCCACACGCGTTTCCATCTCATAGCGGACGACCACGCTCAGGCTGTGCGCCAGGATGGGAATCACTGCCGCAAGTAGTTCCAGCGCGTCCTTTTTGTTCAGGGTGTCACGGGCAGTTTCCAAGGTCAGGGCGATCATGCGGTTGATGACAAAAGAAACGTAATAATCTCCCTGCTCAAGGTTGGTTTCGGTGGGAGAACGCCCCCAGTCGTATAGGATGGGGTCGAGCCAGGCAGTGTCGCCTGTTACGAGCGTTTGTTCGAGCAGTTCAAAAAAACGCTCGAGCTGCTCTGTAAAGCCGGCGCGCACATGTTCACCGCTGGCGAGTTCGCGCGAGATGCGTTCCATCCAGGGTTTGCGGATTTTTTGCAGTGAAGCCTGTAATCCCATCAGGTTAAGTTTACGCCGAGTTCAGTCTTTTGACCATAGGTGGATTCGTTGGTGTTACTGGTCCAATTTCTGTTCTACAACCCAATGCCAGATGGTTTCTCCCACAGCATGCAGGCTTTCCGGCGAGACTTTATCCAGCGTGTCGTGCGTGGTATGCCAGTACGGATAGTCGAAGTCGATGATGTCCACGGCGGGGATACCTGCCTCGAGGAAGGAGGTGTGGTCGTCGAGGATGCTGTATTTTTCGCTTTTGATGAACACGTCGCCATGACCAAGCCGTTCGGCGGTGGACCAGATCTCAGCACGGATGATCGGATCTGAATTCCTTTCCAGATGGATGTTCAGGTCGGCATCGCCGATCATATCCGCGATCACAACTGCGCGAGGCTGCACGGGGATTTCCTCCACAAAGGCGCGTGAACCGAGGATCCAATCCCAACCGGGAATTCGTCCGTTGTCCTCCGCATCGAAGAACACCAGCCAAACCGGCACAGTATCCTTCGGCAGGGTTCGCGCCAGTTCCAGTAACACAGCCACTCCCGAAGCGCCGTCGTTGGCGCCGGGTACGGGTTGAGTCTGCTTCGAAGGGTCGGGGTCGTTGTCTGAAAAGAAGCGCGTATCATAATGCGCTCCAAGGATGATCTCTGCCGGTTCCGTACCGCGTTTTGCGATGAGGTTGTAAATGGGGTGTCCAAGCCGCTCGGTTTCGTGGACTTCCACCATCCAGCCGGCGGATTCCAACTCTGTGCGCATCCACTCGCGGATTTGGACGTGACCCGCCGACCCGGGCGTTCGTGGTCCCATGGCAACTTGTGCCTCTACATCGGCAAAGGCGCGGGATCCGTCGAAGGAAACAGGGTCAGACTCACGGGTCAGGAATGAAGCGATATACCAGCCGGCGACGATTGCCAGAAGGATGAAGATCATGGTTAGGTAGAGGAAGGCGGCGCGTTTTGTCATCTGGTTTCTTCGAGATAATCATCGAGTGCTTTTGCGGCTCGTTCGGCATACGCCTGACCCTTTTCGCGTTTGCCGATCTTTTTCTCAAGGTTCAATTCGGGCAGGATGCCAAAGTTGGCTTTCATGGGTTGAAAGTCTTTCAAGCTTGCATGGGTAACGTAATAGCACAGCGCGCCGAGCATGGTTTCTTGTGGCAGCGTTAGCAGGCTCTTGCCAGTGAGCAGGCGCGCACTGTTGATTCCTGCAAGCAGCCCCGTGGCGATGTTGCCCATGTAGCCTTCCACCCCAGTGATCTGACCGGCGAAGAAAAGGTCGTCGCGGGTGATGTGCTGCAGAGTGGGTCGCAGTAATTTCGGTGATGCAATGAAGGTATTGCGATGCATTTGTCCATAGCGTTCGAACTCAGCGTGTTCGAGCCCGGGGATCATACGCAGCACACGCCGTTGTTCAGGAAATTTCAGGTTGGTTTGAAAGCCGACGATGTTGTACAAACTTCCTGCAAGATTGTCCTGCCGGAGTTGGACGACAGCATAGGGGCGCTTGCCGGTGTGTGGGTCGCGTAAGCCGACGGGGCGCATCGGACCGTAGGCGAGAGATTCGTCTCCGCGCCCGGCAATGATCTCAACTGGAAGGCAGCCTTCGAAGAAGTGACCCGCTTTCACGCCGGTTTGAATGGCTTCTTCGAATGATCGCAGTTCGATCCGTTCGGCGGTTCGAAGCGCGTGGATGAAGTCGTAATATTGTTCTTTGGTAAATGGACAGTTGATGTAGTCGCCTTCATCCTGTTCGCCTTTGTTGTAGCGGGAGGCGCGAAAGGCGATCTCCATGTTGATGGTGTCGGAACGGACAATGGGCGAGATGGCATCGAAAAAGAAGAGATGTTCATCGCCGCTGAGCGTTGAGATGGATTTTGAAAGGTTGTTTGAGGTTAGTGGTCCGCTGGCAACGACTACGGGCGATGTAGGAATCTCGCTCATCTCTTCACGGATGACCTTGATGTTGGGATGCGCCTCGATGCGTTTGGTGATCGCCCGGGCGAACGCTTCGCGGTCGACTGCAAGGGCGGCTCCGGCGGGAATGGCAGTCTCTTCGGCGCATTCCAACAGCATGGAATTCAACTGTCGCAATTCGTTTTTCAAGACACCCGAAGCGCGGTCCGGCTGGTTGGACCCGAGCGAGTTGGAACAGACCAGTTCCCCAAGGTCGCTGGAAACATGCGCGCCGGTGGGGGTGGATGGACGCATTTCATACAGTTTTACCTTTAAGCCAGTTTGGGCGATCTGCCAGGCAGCTTCGCTGCCCGCCAGACCTCCACCAATTACAATTATGTCAGTCATGGATGTTTATTTTACCATTCAGGCTATTGTATAATTTGTCATACCGGCCATGCAAAACGAGACTAGCATCGACTCTCAACTAAAAGACGCTGCGCAACTCACTGAAGCCGCCTGGGCTGTTCTGGCGGAGCGGGTGGGCGGCATCTGGATCATTCACTCGTCTTATCGCCTGAATAAAACTGCGCATAACGAGCTTATGGGGATCATGAGCATGGTGGCGATCGATGCCTGGTTGTGCGGTGCGCTGAGCGGCGGGTACACTCGTTCCTCTTCCATTCCGTTAAATAAGAGTCTGATAGCGACGCGTTTTTATGCCTTTCCGATCTCGGGGACATCTCAAGTCATTTTGGTCGGCGCGGAGGAACAATCCGCAACTGCACAGCGGATCTGGAAATTGACCGCTTCGCTTCTGGCGGGACGATCAGCCTCTACCAACCAGACGCTGATTCCTGACCTGCAATCGGGTTTGCCGTTCGACCTTCCGCTGGCGTTGGAGAGGGTGCTGGCTTCCTTCGTTCAGGCGGTGACCATTCAAGGGGCGTGGCTGGCGATCCGCCGGGGCGAATCGCTGGATATTCAAGCTGAATGGAATGCGCCCAAAGCCAAGGGGGTGTCGCTGCTGATAGATGAGAATCCAATCCTCCGGCGCGTGAACCGGTCTTTGTCCGAAGTTGTCATCACTCGTGGACAGCCTAATTGGGATCATCTGCCGTTCGGGACCCTCAAATCCGCGACGACCATGTGGCTGTGCCTGCCGTTGGTCATCGGTCAGCGTTTGATCGGTGTGGTTTCGTTCTGGCGACAAAAGGATTTCTCGGTGGCAGAACGCGGTCAGCTGCGTGAACTCGCGGCACGTGTCGCCCCATATGTAGAGATGGTGGTCACCTTTTCCGAAATGACCGCCCACCTGCGGCGACTGGGTTTGTTGAACGATTTCGTGCTGACCGTTTCCTCGGCACAAAACCTGGACCAGATCGCGCGGCGCATGTTCGGTTTGTTGTCACGCGCCTTTAACACCGAACTGATTGCGCTTTTCCTGCGTTCCAGCGATGGACGGGTGCTGAGAGACTACCGTATGTTGGAAGGGAAGTTAAATGTCATCAGCCTGACTCTGCCGGGGCATCCTATTCAATCTGTTATCAAGGAAGGACGCGTCCGCCGATTTGCAGACGCAGGCAAGGATGGATACTTCGGCATCCATCCGAATACGCGTTCGGAACTTATTGTCCCGCTCAAGTATCGTGGGCAGGTGACCGGCGTTTTGATCATTGAGAGTCTGAAGGGGGAGGCGTTCAGTCAATACGACGAACACTTGATGGTGGTGATCACCAGCCATCTGGCTGGGTTGATTGAATACACCCGTTTGCGTGAGGAGGCGGAAGGTCGTGCGCGAAGCCTTGGTTTGATTCATGAGGTTGTTCAGCAGGTGATTGGCTTGAACAACAAAAGGGAGGTTGCTTCCATTTCCGCTGAGCTGGTGGCGCAATACTTCAAATATGAACTTGCCGTTGTCCTGTTGAAGGACACCGAAGAGGGGTTATCGATTCAAGGCATCGGCGGGACTCATGCCGGGGTTGTGAAGGAAGCCCTGGAGCACGAAGAATTCATCAAGCCAGACGGTGTGACCGGCTCTGTATCGCTGACGGGAGAAAGCGTGTTGTTAAATGACACCACTCAAAGCGTGCTGTACAGACCGATCACAGGTTGGGAGGCGAATTCGGAACTATGCGTTGCCATCAAGGATGGTGAGCAGATCTTGGGATTGATCGATGTGGAAAGCCGTGAATCGAACGCCTTCTCACACAACGACTTGATCGCGATGGAGTCCCTTGCTGGAATTCTTGCTTCGGTCGTTTCCAGCGCCAACCGCTATCAGAAGTTGCAGCAAACCGTACGTCAACTGCGCGCCACAGAGATCGAATTGAATGCCCGCATGGAGGCGCAGCGATCCGCTGAAAACAGGTTGTTGCAAGCCGCCAAACTTGCAGCGGTGGGCGAAATGGCGGCGGGCATCGCACACGAACTGAATAATCCGCTCACAACAGTGACGGGTTTTTCAGAATTGGTATTGGAAGACATGCCGGAAGAATCCTCGCATCGCAGGGAATTGGAGATGGTACTGCATGAGGCTCGGCGTGCCAGTTCGGTGGTCCGAAGGTTGCTGAACTTTTCCCGTCAGGGGGAGCGCTTGCGCACCAGTGCAAACTTGAATGAAGTCGTCAACGATGTCATCGCCCTGACGCAGCATCTAATTCAGACCAATCAGGTTAACCTGCACCTTTCCTTGGATGAAACCATGCCCTGGGTCTCCATTGATACCAATCAAATGAAACAGGTCTTGTTGAATTTGATTCACAATGCCCTGCAAGCCATGCCGGGCGGCGGTGATTTGCATGTCAGCACCCGCAAAGGCGACAGGGAAAACCGCAGCTGGCTCATTATGTCCATCCAGGATTCGGGCGCAGGAATCCCGCCCGCCGACCAATCTCGTATTTTTGAGCCTTTTTTCACCACAAAAGGAGACAGCGGCGGCACCGGGCTTGGTCTCTCCGTCACCTATGGGATCGTCGCCGACCACGGCGGCACCATTGAAGTATCCAGTCAGCTGGGGAGCGGAGCCACATTCGAAGTCTGGCTGCCGGTATAAGGAACTATGGAAACTCAATCTGTTTTTATTGTGGATGATGAACCTGGCATTGCCATGCTCTGCGAACGGATTTTGGCACGCGCCGGATATCGCACCTCGACGCAAACCGATCCGCGCAAGGCGATTGAATATTTGGGTGAGAACAAAATCGACCTTCTGCTGGTTGACATCCGCATGCCCGAGGTGGATGGTTTTGAGGTGATCCAACACGCTCAACGCTTGCAGCCGGACGTGGCGGTTCTGATCATGACCGGACATGGCACGGTCGAGACAGCCATCCGCGCGCTGCGGCAGGGGGTTGACGGCTTGCTGCTCAAGCCGTTCAGCCAAAGCGCCGAGTTGGTGGAAGCCGTAAAACTTGCCCTTGCTGACAACCAAAAGAAGCGAGATGCCGCCCGTACACAAGCGTTGCGTCCGTTGTTTTCTGTTACTGAATCCCTGTTCTCCGAAACTCGTCGTGAGCGCCTGCTCGACCTGATTGTCAACGCAATTGGCGGACACCTTAACTCCTCGCAGTCCGCATGTTTTCAGATTAATACCGACTCTGGCGAGCATTTCACACTGGCATCAAAGGGAATGAACCCCACACAGGAGTTGCTGGACTTTATCTCCCGTGTGGATATGTCTTCCATGCCTTTAAACATCAATGCACACGGACCCGGAGATGCACGATGGAGAGCGCATCTTTCTGCGCTTGCGCTTGGTTCGGTTATTCTGGTGTCGATTCTTCGCCCCAACTTACATATGGTGTTTTTTGCCGGACGAGGTGAAGAAGAAGCGCCCTTCCATGCCTCCGACCTGGAAATGCTCCAGATCCTTTCCCGTCAAGCTGTCACCGCACTGGAAAATGCCCGCTTGTATGCCGAGCAATTGGATTACGTCCGCCGTATCGAAGAATCGCAAAAGGCGCTCCTTCAGGCGGAGAAAATGGCGGCAGCTGGTCGCCTGAGCGCATCCATCGCACATGAGATCAACAACCCATTGCAGGCGGTTCAAAATTGTTTGCATCTTACCGCGCGTGAAGACCTGCCTGATGACAAACGCAAGGAATACTTTAACCTGGCATGCAGCGAGTTGGAACGATTAAGGCTCACCGTTCGTCGCATGCTGGATTTTTATCGCCCCGGAGCCTCAAAACACGAAAAAGTCAATCTGGCTGAAATATTGCAATACGTCCTGACCCTAATGTCGAAGCAATTGACCGAAGCACAGGTTACTCCGATCGTAGATTTTAGCGGGACGATCATTCCGATCATGGCGGTTGGAAGTCAGATACAACAGGTTTTGATAAACTTGATCCTGAATGCAGTTGATGCAATGCCGGATGGTGGTGAACTGAAAATTACAGTCCGGGGGGTACGGGATGGGGTGGAACTCCTTGTTCAGGACCGCGGCAAAGGTGTGCCAAAAGACAAACAGGTAAACATCTTCGAACCGTTTTATAGTACAAAAGATGGGGGAACAGGGTTGGGATTGACGGTAAGTTACAATATAATTACTGCTCATGGAGGCGTGCTGGAGTTATTGCCTGAGATTGGTCCCGGCGCCTGCTTCCGTATTTTTCTGCCCGCAGGAGGAACACAATGAAGTCGAATATTCTCGTCGTGGATGATGAACCTGTTGCCCGGCAATCCCTCACCGATATTCTCAAACTGGAAGGGCATGTCGTAACCTCCGTACCGAATGGACAGGCTGCTGTCGAGCATGTCCGAACTCACGCCGTTGATTTGATGATCGTGGATCTTAAAATGCCCGGCATGGATGGGTTGGAGGTCATTCAGGTGGTGAATCAGGTCTCCCCTGATACAGAAGTGATCTTGTTGACCGCCCACGGTTCCATCGAGTCTGCCATGCAGGCATTGCGTTTGCGTATTCACGATTACCTGCTCAAACCCGCGTCACCGGTTCAGATCATCGCCAGCGTCAAGAAGGGATTATCACGTCGTTCGGGTAAGTCCCGAAATACGTTTACCGCTTCCAATTCTGAAAATACACAGGAAGTTTATGTCCTCAAAGATGGCACCACCGTGGACCTCTCCCGCCGGCAGATCAAACACAAAGCCAAGGTGGAACACCTTACTCCTGCGGAAGGGAGGTTGCTGCGGATCCTCATGGAGAACGAGGGTAAGGTGTTTTCACACCGCGAATTGGTTCTTTTGGTGCAGGGGTACGATACCACTCAGCGTGAAGCGCCGGAGATTTTGCGTCCCCTTGTCAGTCGATTGCGGCACAAGCTGGAGAATTTTCCATCCCTTTCCGAACGGGTGGTGAGCGTTAGAGGTACTGGATACTTGTACGAAGGAAATAAATAAAGCCAAACAAGACACACCCTGTCTCAGATTCAATTTTGGGTTATTTGTGACTCATTTCATTCATAGGGACCAAAAACATCCTTGGGCAGGGTGGGTGGGCGGATCCATGAAAGCCAGCCTGTTTTTCCACTGTGGGTCGGCGGCGTTGGTTTTTCGTACATAACGAGGATCAAACTAATGCCAAGCCCTACTGCGCCAAGCCACTGAGTCATTGATAAGGATTCTCCGAGCAGCAGGCTGCTGAGGAAGATTGCGATCAAAAGTTCTGCAAGCCCAAGTAATGCCGTTTGCATTCCGCCGATCTTTTTTACGCCAAGGAACAAGGCAATTCTTGAAAAAAGGGTTACAAAGGTTAGCCCGGCAACCGGCAGCCAGGGAACATCTGAGGCGGGCCAGCTGCGGTCAAACAGTAGATATGCCGGGACGACGACAAAGCTCATGGCGAGTAAAGTGTAAAGCGTCACGGTTGGTGCGGGCACTTCGTACAATACGCGTTGATTGATCGGCAGGTGCATGGCGTATAGCACGGCTGCGCCAATCATCATCCCCACGCCGATCAGGTCTACCGGGCGTCCGGGAACGCTGGTCAGGAGAAGGACCGCAATTGTGGCAAGTGTGATGCGGAAAAGGGTGAGTTTGCTTGGGGATTGATGGTCAAGGATGAGCCAAAGCGCAACGAAGAACGGATAGAGGGAGTAGAGCAGCTGCCCAAGGCTGGCGTCCAGCCGCTCCAGAGCAAGGTAGTAAAGCAGTGAACCAAGACCATTAATGATTCCCGCAAAAAGGCAGCCAATCAAACCAATGGGGAAAATATACAGGTATTGGCGATAAAAGAGTAGGATACCCATCAGCATGATGCCCGCTGCGAGACCGGTGCGAAGGGCAACAACAGTAAAAGGGGTGAAACCCTGGGTGATGGCTAATTTTCCAAAAACAGGAGCCATTCCCAAGAAGATCGCCGAACTGACAGCGGCAAATATCCCGGCAGTACTATTCTTCGACAAGATCGCCTGCCTTTTTCCTCTCGTGGACACTCAACATCTCGCAGGATTTCGTTATCGATGGTTCACCGATTTGAAAAAATAACTGCGGGCTTTCCGTGGTTTTTGTTTTTACTTGATAAGCGATTTGACTTCCTCTAGGAATTCATCGTTCAAGAAATCGCCTTTTTGCAGAAGCGCCTGAATTTGACCGCCCAATCGGTTCTTTTCATCCGGCGTCAATTCCTTTGCAGTTGCAACAATGACCGGGATGGTGGCGGTTTCCTGTTTTGAGCGCAGGGCTTCAATGACAGTAAAGCCATCCATTTCCGGCATCATCAAGTCCAGTACGATCAAGTCAGGCTGTTCTTTCTGGATTAGTTCCAGACCTGCTCGTCCGTTTTCCGCCTCCAGAATTGTGAAGTTGCCCTGCGATTGCAGAATGCGTCGGATCAGGCGGCGGGCTTCGCCCGTATCTTCCACAATCACGATCTTCGGGAAGCGCTCTGGGGCAACCTGCGTGAGTGCAGAGAGCAGACCTTCCTGTGGGGTTTCTGTGGACGGGAATTTGATGTCGCGAGACCAGTTGTCTCCCAATATACCCGCTTCGGCGGGCATGGTATGTCCGGTGCAGTTGACGACGATCGTATCGCTTGGTTTGATCACCCCGGCGCGGATCAATTTGAACAACCCGGCGAAGGCGACCGCCGCAGCGGGTTCGGCGGAGATCCCCTCCATTTTTGCCAGCACGTGCATGGCGCGGAACGCTTCTTCATCGCTCACACTTTCGAATACGCCGTTCGTGTTGTTGACATGGTTGCGCAAAAACTCGTATGTACGCCCGGGGTCGCCGGTGGCAAGAGTTTCGATGTGTGTTTTGGGGGAGTGAACCACCTCCGCTTTTTCGAGCCCTTTTTTCCAACTGGTTACCATTGGGGCGCAGCCATCCGCCTGGATGGGAGCAAACGCTGGAATGCGGTTCACCCATCCCATTTGCTGCATTTCGCGGAAACCTTTGTAAACGCCAAGCGGTCCCATCCCGCCGCTGATCGCCTGAATATACCAATCTGGCGTACGCCACAGACTGTTTTCTCCGGGTCCTTGAATGGAGGTCAGTTGTTCCGCGATCTCAAATGCGATGGTTTTCATCGCTTCGATGGACGTGATCGTCCGCGCGCCCATATCCAGATACAAATGACGCTGACGGGCGAATTCCGCCGCAACTTGTTTGCATTGATCGTAGGACCCTGTGATCTTGATGACCTGGCTGCCGTACAAGGCAATCTCACGCATCTTCACAGATGGGACAAGGCTTGTGACAAATGCCCAAAGCTTCATCCCGGCGCGTGAAGCGTATGCGGAATAGGAGATGGCGACGTTGCCGGTCGAAGCTGCGACCATTTCAGTGATCCCGGCTTCCTTCAATGCCGCAATGGTGACTGCCGCCTGCCGATCTTTGAAGGAAGAGGTCGGACCCTGTCGTTCATCTTTGATGTAGATGTTTGGGCAACCCAGCATCATCCCCAGGTTGATGGCTCGGACGAGCGGGGTATAGCCTTCTCCCAGTGATAGGGAAACGTTGGGGTTTCGGACGGGCAGCAATTCCTTGTAACGCCACAAGTCGGGACCCCGCCCAGCAAGTTTTGCAGGCAGGCTTTTTCCGATCAGTTCGTAGTCATATTCTGCTTCACGCCATTGACTGCCGCACTTTGGGCAGGTGGTGGAAGTTGGGTAGTACGGCGCGTTGTGCCCGCAATCCAGGCACTTGATGATGAATGACACTTAATCTCCTGTATTCTTGCCGGTGTTTTTAATGCGCTCCAGGGCGCGTTGGATCGATGTGAGAAGTTCCTTCTCGTTGAAGGAGCCCTTGGTCAACAGACGCTGACCAAATTCCTCCAATTGTTTCTTTTGCTCCGATGATACATCCATACCGCTGATTACGATGACGGGAATATCGCGCAGTCGCTTATCTGCCTGAAGTTTCTCGAGGATTTGGAAGCCATCCATGTCGGGCATGAACAGGTCCAGGATGATGGCATGCGGCGGATTCCCGGATGAGATCAGGTTCCACCCGTTGCGCCCGCCCTCAGCAAGTACGGGTTTGTACCTGCCATCGTCGTTCAGCATTTTACCCAGCAGACGCAAGTCGTCGCGGCTGTCATCGATGACGAGCACTTCTCGTATGGAACCATCGGAATTCAGACGGTCCAGCGAGTTGACAAGATCTTCCTCGAGGATGGGCTTAACCAGATAATCTGATGCGCCGAGGTTGAAGCCTTTTTCAAGATCCTCGATGATGCTGCAAACAATGACCGGGATGTTTCGAGTTTCAACATCGCTCTTAAGTCTTTCCAATACAGACCAACCATCAATCCCTGGCATCATAATATCCAGGGTGACGGCAAACGGTTTTAATTGCTTGACTCGCTCCACCGCCTGACCGGGATCGGTCACCGGGATGACGTGGTATCCCTGTGGCTGTAAATATCTTTCATACAGGCTGATCACCTGTGAATCATCGTCAATGGCGAGGATGACTTTATTCCCATCCAAAAGTAGTTCACTTTCCTTACGAAATAGCGGCAGCGTGAAGGAGAAAGTACTTCCCTTGCCGATTTCAGACTCGACCCAGATGCTTCCGCCATGCATTTGAATCAATTGTTGACAGATGGACAGACCCAAACCTGTACCGCCGGTCTTGCGGGTGGGCGAGGCGTCCACCTGAGAGAATGGCAGGAAGAGTTTTTCCTGATCTGTATTCGAAATACCCGGACCTGTATCTGTGACGCTGATCACGGCTTCCATTCGTCCGCCTGCACCGGGACGAAGCCCCACTCCTACAGTAATGTCCCCCTCCTCGGTGAACTTTGCCGCGTTCGAAAGCAAGTTGATCATCACCTGTCGGACACGGATCGCATCTGCACGTACGGTGGGGAGATTCGGCTCGATGACTTTCCGCATCTGGATGGGCTTGTCCTTGATAAGACCCGTCATGGTTGAAAGCACGCTGTTGACCAGATCGGTAATATTGACCTCGTCGAACGCCAGTTCCATTTTTCCGGCTTCGATCTTGGCGAGGTCGAGGATGTCGTTGATCAATCCCAACAAGTGCTGACCGGAATTGTAGATCGCGGTAAGGTCCTGCTGCATCAGTTCGGTTACGGGACCGTCGATTCCTTTCAAGATCACGCGTGAAAACCCAATGATCGAATTCAGCGGCGTGCGCAGTTCATGGCTCATGTTGGCGAGGAACTGACTTTTCAGACGGTCAACCTCTCGCATTTCCAGCACGGCTTGTTGCGAGAGTTCGAAGGAGCGGGCATTATCGATTGCCACGGCGATCTGATCTGCCAGGGTTTGTAGAACCGAAATCTCATCTTCTGTGAACGCATCTTCGGTCTTCGACTGGATGTCGATGGCGCCAATGATGCGCGAACCGATCCGCAGTGGAATGGCAGCTTCCGCGCGTGTTTCCGGCAGGAGCGGGTTGACCTTGTGCAGCGCATCTTCCGCTACATCGTTTGCGATTACCGCCACGCCCTCGGAGGTCACCTTGCCCACGATGGATTTGTTGTCAAGCGGCAGGAAATGCTGTCGTTTCTTCATCTCCTTGCCGGCATCGCCGGTGGCTTCCTTGAGCACGGCATTGAAGCCCGTCTCCTCTACCACGAAGATCGCCGCATGATAGAAACCGAACCTTTCATTGATAAGGTTCACTGTACGGGCAAAGATGGTATTGAGATCGAGCGTGGATGTGACCAGTTTGCCGATCTCAGCCGAAACTGCCAGATATTCGTTACGACGACGGAGGAGCTCCTCGTCCTTCTTTCGTTCGGTAATATCGCGCGCCACCCAAAAGACACGGTTCTGATCCAGTTTTGTCAGGCTGGCGAGGAACCAAAAGACATGTCCCTGGATCGCCAGCTCGTACTCGAACTGCACCTTTTCCGAACCGCTCAAGGCCTGGTGGATTCGGTCTAGGAAACTATCAGCAACCGCCTGCGGCAATACTTCGTGGAAGGTTTTCCCAACCAATTCCTCCGGTGTGCGTACCAAAAGAGATGGGTTGGTTGGCGCAATTTGGTCGTACCGCCCTTCCCTCGTGATGACTAACACCACGTCTTCCATTGCGTTGAACAAAGCGCGCAGGTTGCTTTCCGATTGCCCGATCCTTTCGAAAAGGCGGTTTTTCTGGATGGCGGTTGCTGCTTGGAATACGATTGTTTCCAATAGCCGCAGGTCGTCCTGCGTGACGACCCGGTTCAATTCCTTAAAATCGATGCCGATCGTGCCGATGATCTCGTCTTCTGCGAACAACGGAGAGATCAACAGATTTGCCGTTCCGCGCTGTTGAAGCACATCACGGAGCGAAGCGGTCAGTGGGTTGTTTGGCGCATCGCGGATGAAAAGCGGTTTGCGCGTCTTGAGTACTTCGAGCGTGGCGGGACTCTCCGAGATCCGGATCGGCGTTCCAATAAACGATGATTTTTCAAACGTTTCCGACGAGTCGGCAGCCAGAGTCAGGCTGGCTTTATCCTCGTTGATCAGGGCGATACCAACATGGCTTGCAGAAAACAAACGGACGAGACTATCCGCCACGATTTGCAGGGTGTCGTTCAGGTCCACCGTTGCGGAAATGGATGTAACCACCTGATTTACAACCGCAAGTTCCTGTGCGCGTTTCTGCGTTTCTTGGAACAGGCGCGCGTTCTCGAGCGCCAGCGACAACTGGTCGGTCACTTGCTGAATAAGAAGTTGTTCGTCGGTTGTAAAAACGCGCCCCTGCTTCTCGTCCATTAACCGCATAACAGCCCAGTCGCTTTCGCCCACTTGCAGGCTTGTGGTGAAAGCCGAGCCTGAGCCTCCGCTTGGCGCAGGTGTGACGAATTCAGGCATGACAAGCCTTGAGGTTGTTTGACGCTTGACTGTCGGACTTATCGGCGTGGATTCTGCCTTGGGTGGCTTGGCTGGCTTCGGGTCCGAAGAAAGAGGCGCTTCTTTCTGGACTTTGGGCTTGCCCTTCGTACCCCGGGCATTTTCCTCCGGTTGAATGTCCTTGAAGAGCTGGTCAAGCCGCTTGTTTGTTTTCGGTTTCCTGGGCATATTCCTTTAACTCCTGGGCAAGGACACGATACTGGGTGGAGCCGCGCGCACCGGATTTGTAATGGGTGATGGGCAGCCCGGCGATGGGACTTTCGCGTAATTTCGTGTCAAGTTCGATCACGGTGCTGAACACGCCTGCGCCGAACGTGCTGCGCAACTGGTCGTGAATGTTGCGATGTGTGCGGTTTCTTCTGTCCAGCATGGTGACAAGAATGCGGTAGGCGAGGTTGGCGTTGTCTGTTTCGCGTGTGCGGCGGATCATGTTCATCATGTTCCGCAGGGCGTATGCCGAAAAATATTCAGCCTGGGTAGGGATGATGAGCAGGTCGGCTGCGGAAAGCGCATTGCGGGTGATTGCGCCGAGCGCGGGCGGGCAGTCGAGGATGACATATTCATACGGCATGTTCGGCGTGCTGCGGATCGCCCGCTGCAAGATGGTGGTGTAATTGGTGCGTACCGGTAGAAATTGCTCCGACGTTTCGATGCGGGAACTGGAGGGAATCAGGTCGAGGTTTTCGACTTCGGTCTTGTGGCGTGCTGAGATCAGGGGCAGGCTGTCGAGGATGACATCGCTTGAGGTTTTCTCCGCTTCGCCGGGTTCGAGGCCGAGCGCAAGCGTCAGATTGGCTTGTGCATCCAGGTCCACCATCAGGACGCGGTTGCCCAATTCTGCGAGTGCCGCGCCGAGGGAAAGCGCTGTTGTTGTTTTGGCGACCCCGCCTTTTTCATTTGAAACTGCGATTGTTTTTGTCATGGCTGCCTCGCTCTGTTATTTATCCATGGTTGATATTTTTTGTGGGACGATCTCGATGCGGGACACATTCAGCGCCTGCCGTAATTCCTTGATGGCGGTGTTGACCATTTCCTGCGGATCGTTCGTGCTGCGGATCTTTGTGGTAATGTCTGAGACAAGGCGTTCACGTGCTGCGCGCCTGGAGGTCTGGTCGAATAATCTGGCATTTTCTGCGAAGATGCCCACGCGGTCTGCCACAGCCTGGATCAGCGCCATTTGCTCGTTGCGTATCTGTTCCTGTTTGGGAACCAAAACAGAGAGTTCGCCGACTGTCATCCCGCGAATGACGATGGGGACGGTAACTTGCTTGCGCTCCATTCCGCTTTTTTCCGTCAACGGGTCATCGTCAAGCGGAATCGTCCCGGCGGTGGTGTAACGGAAGCCAGTCACTTTTTGTTCCTGCGCGATCTGTCTCCATGTTTCACTGAAATACCGGCTTGAAACGGCTTCAGCTTCTGCCAGTGATTTTTGGATCTGTTCGTACAGACGTGCATTTTGAATGGCAATGCTGACCTGTTCGGAGAGAGTGGTCAGAATCTCCACGTCTTCGTTGGAAAATGCGTTGGGTTCCGTGCTTTGAACGTCAAGCGCGCCGATCACCTCGCCGGAAATGATCAGCGGCAGTGCCATTTCGGAGCGGGTTGTCGGCAGGTCGGGGTTGTTGAAGAAGACTGCATCCCCGCCGACGTCGAGAGCGATGCGGGGTTTTCCAGATCCGGTCACATATCCCACGATACCCTGCTGTCCAATTTTGAGCTGATGACCGCGGTTCAACATCCTTTTGCCGCCTTCGCTGTTGGCAGCCCCAAGGATGGCATATTGATTGCTTGGGTCGTTGAGGAAGATGCCGACGTGGTAAAAGCCGAATTGCTGGCTGATCACTTCCGAAACCTGTGGCAGAAGCAACTGCAAGTTTTGGGTGGTCGTTATCGCTT
This sequence comes from Anaerolineales bacterium UBA2395, assembly GCA_002343775.1. Taxonomy (GTDB): domain Bacteria; phylum Chloroflexota; class Anaerolineae; order Anaerolineales; family Villigracilaceae; genus Villigracilis. Next base: position 37,574 of record DDSH01000004.1, on the reverse strand, counting down.
GTGCAACCCGGGCAATGGCTTCATACTGCTTTCCGCGCCGTTCGCCGCGGCGTAATTCGGCTTGCAATTCCGCAGTCCTTTCCGCCACGCGCTGTTCCAGAGATTGGATTGATTCTTTGATGGCGGCAGACATGGAATTCAAGGTTCTTGCCAATATGCCGATTTCATCCTTTGCTTGGATGTCGGCAGTTGCATTGAAATTACCCGTAATGATTTCATTTGCAATACGGGTCAAGCTCTCCAATGGTTGTGTAAGCCTGTTGCCGATGAGGAGCGATACATATGCAGCGGCGGCGAAGATCACAGCCACTAATAACAAACCGATGTTGATCGTTGTTCGTGTCTCCCTCAAGATCTGGCTGCGTACCAATTCTGCTTCCGTCAGCAACTCTGCGGTTGGGACAATGATAACCAGCTTGTAATCGACTTCAGGAATCTGTTGGAAGGCAACGAAGCGTTCGTTTCCTCCGACTGTAATACCAAAGACACCTTCGCTGCTTGCGGAAACTGTCTCCAGAATTTCGAAGAATTGCGGCGCTGCATCTGGCAGCACGGAAGAGTCAAGGATTTCACCAAGTCTGGCAGTTTCGTCTGTGATGTTGAAATCGCCGTAACCCGCCTCGGGGAATGCGATTAAGCGATTGGCCGAATCCACCAGGAATGCATAGCCCGTGTCGCCGACCTGAACGCCGGCAACCACATCGGTGATCTGAGTGAGCTGGATATCCATGGCGGCGACACCCTGGAATTGGTCTTGCGCATCAAATACCGGGACACTGGCTGTAATGACCAAGCCGTTGAGCGCCGCATCCTGGTACGGTTCTGCCCAAACCACGCCACCTTCCGGATTGTTCACGGGAGATGCGTTTACATACCAAAGGCGGCTTGTGACATCGAAATCGGAGGGAACGATCGCCGCAAGATCGATGTTTGGATAGTAGATGGTTTCCTTTGTGGGTCCGCCAAAATAAATGGCGATAATATCAGGGTTGTCTGCAAGCATCGACGGAACGACCAATTCCGTGTGTTTGAGCGCGTTCAGTTTTTCCGCGAGCGGATTTGAGAGGTTGACCTCAGCTGGAATGAATATGGATGCCACTTCATTATTGGAGTTATCCCAGCTGCCGGAAGAGAGGCGGAACAGCGAATCCTCGGCGCGCCAATAAGTGCCATCTGCCAGAGTTCTTCGCTGGGCAAGCGTATCTCTGACAATGGATCCGATTGTGGATGTACTCCTGCTCATGGATGTAAAGAACAGGTCCAAAAAGGCGGCTTGTTCACTGGCTGTGATAAGCAAAGACCGCTCCGTCCTGTTGCGGATATTGCTTTCTAATTGGGTATTCAATTGTTCGCTGCTTGCCTGAGACCGCAGGTACACGAATAGACCCATTCCAAAGACGACCAGGAACGTGATCACCATGTTTCCGACGGTCAGTTTTTGCCGCAGGTTAAGACGCCCAAAAGCGGTTTTTTCAATGGCGTCGAATAGGGAGAAACGGTTTTTCATCATGATCAGATCCTTATTCGTTGCCCTGGGTTACATTATCTTCCTTGATCTTGATGACCACTTCCGAACCCGGGATGGTGCGACCCAGTTCTTCAACGGCGGTCTGCAATACATTCTCAAGATTGATGGAAGCCCCGATCTTTCCGGTAATTTCGCCGATGGTCTGCTCAATGATCGCCTGTCGCTGCGATTCCTGGATCAGGCGCGCGTTTTCGAGCGCGAGCGAGAGACGTTCCGAAACCGCTTCGGAAAGATTGATCTCGTTCGTTGTCCAGAGACGGTCCCTGGATGGCGCTGTGACATTGATGACGCCGATGGCTTGTCCGCGTAGTTTGATGGGGACCACCAGCATGGGCTCGTTCGTCTTGCCGTCGGCGTGGAAGATCAAGGTCTCGCCGCGATTAACCGCTTGCTGGATTTCCATCGAATTGACGGTTTCGACGACCTTTCTGCCTCCTCCGAGTCCCTGACGATAGCCAACCAGCCCCTCTTCACGGCTGAAGGACTTCCAACCTTCCTGAAGGTTACGCCGGTAGAGCGTCTGAATTTCTCCCAAAGCCCGTTGAGTTTGCTCGAACAGCCTGGTATTTTCAATGGCAATTGCAATCTGGTCTGCAAGGATCCGTAATGTATTTGTGTCGCCATCAGTGAATGCGCCCGGTTTTTCACTCTGCACATCCAGCACGCCAATGGTCTCATCACGGAAGATGAGGGGCAGCGCCATTTCGGAGCGGGTGTTCGGGAGGTCGGGATTGTTGAAGAAAACCGCATCCTGCCCGACGTCTAGAGCGATGCGTGGAATCCCGAATTTTGCCACATAGCCGACAATTCCGCTTTCGCCGATTCGCAGGCGGTGACCTCGTTTGAGCATGTTCAACCCGCCCGGGCTGTTTGCAGACTGCAATACGGCATATTGACGAGTTTCGTCTATTAGAAAGATTCCTGTATGATAATGCCCGAAGCGCTCACTAACGAGCCGGGTCACCAGCGGTAGGAGGGCTTCAAGTTTTTGCTCGTTATTGATGACCTTTGATATCTCGCCGGTTGCCAGTAACTGGCTGGCGCGTTTTTCGCTTTGCTGCCTTGCGATCTCGAGATCTGTTGTGCGTTCTGCTACGCGCTTTTCGAGGTTTGTTAAACTCTCGTATAGCTGACTGGTCATTCGGTTGAACGAAGCGGCGAGCGTGCCGATTTCGTCTGCGGTTTCTACAGGGGCAACCACAGTGAGGTTGCCGGAGGATACTTCTTCGGCGGTCTTCGTCAGGCGGGATATTGGAATTGTGAGCAACTGTGTCATACCCACTGCCAGAAGTGTAGCCACCAGAACCACTCCCAACCCAACGACTTGCGCGTTACGGAGTGCGTCAGTTACGATCTGAAGCGCCTCCACACGGTCTTGCATGGTGATTATTTTCCAGTTCAATTTCTGAATAGCGTCAATATCCTCTTGCTCGTCCTCGATTTCCCTTGTGAGCAATGTCGATACAGCGAGGATGGGTGCGCCAGAGTGTGTCGTGTCATAGAACGGCTGGATGGTCTGTAGCGCGGCGATGAAATCCTGTGGGGCTTCTTCGATTTCAATTTTAAATTCATCGTCGGCTTCCTGGTGAAGTTCCAGTTCAGTGCCGTCTGGCAGATAGATTTCCGTGCGGCCTGTCTCCCCGAATCGTCCCGTCTTAAGCGCATCGGTAAAAACTTCGAGAGCAATTGTCGTGCGGAGAATGCCGACGATCTCATTGCTTCCGACGCGAAGGACGGGTACTGCGATCTGGAAGGAAAGAGAGTTTGTGCTTTCATCGTAAATCGGCTGACCGATGTATGTCTTGCCCCGTCCATTGTCGTAAGCGGCTTGCCACCACTCTTCATCCGCTTGGTAATAGTCGCTCGTTCGATTGGTGGCAGCTACGATCGCGCCAGCGCGGTTGGTGATAAAGACTTCCAAATGTTCGGGAAAAGAGGACTGAAATTCCCTTAATTCTGATGAGGATTGTGTTTCGAGCACTGCGCGGATGTTGGCGTCGAAGTTGTTATCGGCAGGGACCGCTTTCCACTCCTCGTCAAGTTGCTTTAATACTTCCAGATCGCTTTCAGAGTTCAAATTGCTTCTTACAAGCTCAGCCACCAGAGTTCGGTTGCTGGCGAGCGTTTTTAACAGATCCGCCTGTTTATCCATCTCTGCGCTGATGGAAGCAGCGGTGAGGCTGGACACGCTTGTCAACTGTTGACGGACTCTTTCATTCAACTGGACCAGGGTTGAGGCGCTGATGGTGATCGTTGCCGCACCGACAGAAACGATACTTAGGAAAATGAAGGCGATGGTGAATTTTGTCCGCAGGGTGTATTGATTGAATCGGTAGAGGATCAGCCCCACATAGACAAACCCGAGAATGGTTGTCACGATCACAGAACTGGTTGTTACGGGAAATTCGGTCAAACCGGGGAGGAACAGGTCGGCAAATACGATTCCGATCGCAAAGATGAATGCTCCAGTTGTAATGCGCCTTGAAAAAAGGTCTGACATTGTGCCGTTTGAAATGCTGGTTACGATCACCAGCATTCCGATTGCCGTTTGCCAGCCCACATTGTTTATGACAACAGCGTAAATTGCTGCAGCCAAAACGATGCTCCCCAACAGGATCATAATGCCGCGTATGTAAGAACCTTTGCGGGTCAGGTAGTAACTGTATCCTGCGCTCAGGGCAAGGAGCGGCATCATGAAATTGTCGATGGGTGTTTTGTCTTCCCTGCCGATCATGAACAGCGTGACGACAGCGACCACGACCATGAGGAGAAACGTGATCAAGGTGATGTTTATCGCCAACCGCTGCTGGGAGGAGGCTGTCAATTGTTGCTGTCTGTCGTCCATCATAAAGACTCCAACTTCATATCTAAATTCACACTACCTTTACAGATTTTCCGCGCTTAGTTCCAGGGCGACCGGCTCGATCTGCACCAGCACATCCGAGCCGCCAAGGGCGCGGCTTAATTCCTGCGCGGCGGTTTGCAGGATGGTTTCAAACCGTGTCGAGGCGCTGATGCGCCCGGTGATATCGGTGGTTACGCGTTCGATGTTGGCGCGTTGCTGGGTGGCTTCGAGCAAGGTTGCCGATTCAATCGCAAGCGAAAGACGGTCTGCCACAGCTTCCGCAATGTCGGTTTCGTCTTCTGTCAGCGTTGCGCCCTTGCGAGAATTGATCTGCATGACGCCAATGATCTGTCCGCGCAGGCGGATGGGGATGGCTATCTTTGTGCCCTGATCCGTGGTTTCGGTCAGCACGGTCTTGCCTTTTCTGATCGCCTCCTGAATGTGATTGCCTGTCAGCGGTTCTTCCAGTGGCCTAACCAGTGATTCTCTCAATTCCAGACCGAGACCAATGGACTTCGGGCGCATTACCTGCCAGGCTTCACTTGCAGACCTGCCCAACGCGCTTTGAGCTTCTGCGAGCGATTGACGTGCTTTTTGGATCGTGAAGGCATTGTTGATGGCTATCGCCACCTGGTCTGCGAGGGTGATCAATACTTCGATATCATCTTCGTTGAAAGCGTTCGCTTCAACGCTTTGCACATCCAGCACGCCAATGATCTGTCCGGCATATCGGAGGGGGAGGGCGGCTTCGGAGCGAGTGTTCGGGAGGTCGGGATTGTCGAAGAAAACCGCATCCGTTCCAACGTCGAGGGCGATGCGCGGCTGCCCGGTGGCGGCTACAAAGCCGACGATGCCGGTCTGCCCGACCTGGAGTTTGTGTCCTCTTTCCAGCATTTTCTGCCCGCCTATGCTGTTTGCCGCTCGCAGGAGCGCGTATTCCTTTTTAGCGTCAAGCAAAAAGATACCTGTGTGATAGATGTTGAATTGATCGCTGATCACGTTCGTGATGCCCGGCATGAGGCTCTCAAGGTCTTGAATGTTTGAAATGACCTTCATCACCTGGGCAACTGCTTGGAACTGGCGAGCGCGCCGTTCGTTTGCGAGGTTGGCGGTTTCAAGTTCTTCGGTTCGCTGCTGGACGCGCTCTTCGAGCGACGCGCGTAGTTGCACCAACTCAATATTTTCCTCGCGGTATTTTCTTTCGTTTTCGCGCGCTTTGTCGATGTTTTCGTTAAGGCGCAGGATGAGCAGATGGGAGATCCCAGCGCCGGTGATGATCAGGATTGGGATGATGAACGCATCGTCCAACCCGGCTCGGACGTATGGGATTCCTCCGCTTAGGTCTACGATGGAAATAACAATCAACGCTGCGACGGTAAGCGGGGTGATCAGGAAGAATGCCCGTTTGCCAAGAAGAACTGCGGCGATCAATAAGATGACGGGCAGGGCAACCACAGAGGAGTTCTTTAACCCGTTGCTGTTAAGCGAAACCGCTGCAACTGCGATGGTTAGTGAAAGCGGGACGAGAATTTTTGCAGGAGAGACCCTGGCGCGGAGGACGTAGATGAGAGCAATGACTTCGAGGATCAAAGTCAGGAGGAGTGCGAAAAAGGCGGTCGGGTTTCGTGAGTTTTCACCGATGTAGCCGGTAACGAGCGGCATTAAAGCGATATTGGTGAAAATCACGAACAGAAGGATGTTTCGCGTCAATCTTATGAATGACGGATCCTGGTCTTCTTCGTCTCTAAGGTATGCGGCGATCAACGAAAACATAAAAGTCTCCTGAGCGGCGTGTTATTGCTCGGACTTACCGGAAAGGAATTGAATGGCAACATCTGTGCCGGAAAGGGTGCTTCCAAGTTCCTGAAGCGTGGTCTGGAGGATGTTATCGAGGTTGACAAGCGTGCTGATTTTGGCGGAGATTTGACCAATGGTCTGCTCCTTGGAAGCGCGTTTTTGCGCCTCCTGCAGCAGGCGGGCATTTTCGATCGCCAGTGCGGTGCGCTCCGCCGTTGCCTGGGCGAGGGCGATCTCATCTTCGTCCCATTTCCGGCTTGGGTCGGATGTGCTCAACTTGAGGGTCCCGATCTGGGTGCCTCGTAGAATAAGTGGAATGGCGATGCTGTGCGGATGTTTGAGATCGGTAGAGTCCATTTTTCTGGCATTGATGCCGTCGAAGTGATAGCCGCGGATGCCTTGTCGCGAAAGGAATTGGCTCCATTGTTGTTGGCTTAACTGAGCGGCAGCCATTTCCGCCTGTTCGAGCGCTTCGCGGCTTTGCTGCAGATACCTTGCGTTTTGGATGGCGATACTCACCTGGTCTGCCAGCGCAGAAAGGATGTTGACATCCTCCTGTGAGAAAGCATTTATCTCGGTACTTTGAACATCCAGCGCGCCGATGATCTCAGTACCAACTTTTAGCGGCAGGGAAATTTCGGAGTGGGTCTCCGGGAGGTCGGGGTTGTTAAAGAAGGTCGAATCCTGCCCAACATCCAGTGCGATGCGGGGTTGTCCGGTTTTTGTCACATATCCAACAATGCCGGTCTCGCCCACGCGCAGTCGGTGATTCCGTTCCAACATTCTGCGCCCGCCTTCACTGTTGGCTGCCGCCAGTACCGCATAATCTTTGTGGATATCAAGAAGGAAGATACCGACGTGATAAAAGCCCAACTGTTCTGAAATGGTCTCCGAGATTTGCGGGAGGAGTCTATCGAGCGTTTGCGTAGAGCTGATAATGTTCGAGATACGCGCAATCGATTCGAACTGCGCAGCGCGATAGGCGTTGCTGGCGTTGATCTTTTCCAATTCGGCGGTGCGTTCTGCGATTTTTTCTTCGAGTCCATGCAAGGTTTCGTTGAGTTGGTCTGCCATTGTATTGAAGGCGCGACCCAGTACGCCGGTTTCATCTTCTGATGATATTTGGACGCGGGCGGCGAGATTTCCGCTTGCGATCTCTTCCACTGTGTTTGTCAACCGCTTCACTGGGCGGGTGATGATTTGCCCGACAAGCAGACTGATGATGAATGACCCGACGAAGAGGACGGCGAGAACCACATTTGAACTTCTGAAGAAGTTGTTGACCTCCTCTTCCACTTCGGTGCGTGATGCGACGATCTCCTGATTGAGCTCATTGGTTGGCGCAAGGATGACCAATTTATATTCAGTCGTATCTAGGCTTGCGATTGCGAGGTAAGTTTCAACGCCGTTGATAGGCAATGTCAGCAGGTTGGTCTGGCTGATCACAATCCGCTGGGCTGCGAACAGCATGATCTCTGAATCTGTAGAAAGAATGGACTGCCGCGGACTCTCGTTAACTGCCAGTACCTCCGGCTCGAGACCAAAAAGTTGGTAGCCTTCCTCGGGCATCGCCAGAATAAACCCGTTTTTATCCACAAGGAATGCGAGGCTCGACGGACTGATGTCCACGCTGGCAATCCCGTCCGCAACCGTCGACAATTTGATGTCTGCGCCGATGACACCCTTGAATGTTCCCGTTCTTGAATATACCGGCACGGAAAGTGTCACGATCATGCCCGCCCCGGCTGGGTCTTGATAGGGTTTCGTCCAGCGTGGCAGGCGTTCCGGATTTTGGTCGGGTGCGGCGATGCTGTAAAAGGGCTGGGTGGTTGGGTTGAAATCTGGTGGAACATTCTGGGCGAGGTTGATATTCGGATAAAAAACCGTATATCCCAATGAACTGATGTAATACACGGAAGTAACTTCAGGATGAGACTCGAGGTAACTGACCGCAAGGAAATCAAGATAGATGCTGGTGTTGATATCTTCCACCATTTCTTCGGTCAGGGAATATACCCTTGGAATGAAGACAGAGGCGAGATCAGTGCTCGAGTTCCCATATTGACCGCCCGGCAATTGAAAGACTTTTTCCGTGGCGTTCCAATAACTGCTGCCGATGAGATTATCTTGCTGGGTTTCAAGTTCCCCCCGATAGGATGCGATGACGCTCAAGTCACTGACGGCTTCTGCAAATACAGCGTTAGCACGGTCTGCTTCTGCTTGAATGGTGTCGAAAATTTGCGCTTCGATCTGGTCGGTAACACTGCCCTCGAAGCGTTCAGTCAATGAATCAAGAATGGCTGTGGCATAGTTGAAACCGAATACGATCAGGGTTGCCACGATCACGCCGCCTGATAATAGAATACCGAATGTGATCTTGACTTGAAAACTGAAGTTCCTGAACTCACGGAAAAGGATCAAAAGGAGAGCAATCGTGATTCCTGTCAAGATGATCGGCGTGATTACAGTCAATTGTGGGACCTGGATACGGTTTATGCCAAGATAAAAATCCAGGACGACGACTGCAGTTCCGAAAAACAGGGCTGTCAGAACCCCCGCAAGGGAATAATTCGATGTCATTGCCAGCCCGGTAATGGATAAAATGATCAGGACGGCAGCAGCAGCGATGATCGGACCCAAACCTTGCACTAGGAACAAAATAACGAGTGCGTTAACAACGAACATCGTAATGGCGATCATCATGGCAAGGTTGACGCGCCCCTTGCTGATCATCGAAAGCGGCAGGGTATAAACGATCATGGTTGTAAACCACAGCCCCGATGGGATGTAAAGAAGCGGCTGCCCGCTTGTATACCCGCTGTATGCGAAAACCGCCGTTGCGACGAACGCAGCCAACATCAAAGCGATGGTGATGAACCTGCTATTGCGGCGGTAACGCTCTGTGGTTTCGAGAGGGTTACGGATGGAGGATGAGAAAATTTGCATTGTCATTCCGAACGGCTACTACTTTTCGCCGCCTCCAATTTCGACCGTCACCTGGGTGCCGCTGATTTGAGCACCCAGCTCGCGGACAGCGGTTCTGAGAATTGCTTCGACATCCGTTCCCGCACCGATCTTGGTTGAGATATCACTGATCAGATGCTCTTTTGCTGCCCGTCTCTGGCTCTCTTCCAACAGGCGCGCATTGTCCAGTGCTAGGGCAGCCCGGTCTGAAACCGCTTGAACCAACGCCACTTCGTCCTCCGTCCACCTCCGACTCCCCTGTGTCGATTCGATGTGAATCACGCCGACCACATGGTCGCGAAGTTTTACCGGAACCGCAATCACAGAGGATGAAATTCGAGAGGTCGGATTTATGACCACCGTTTCACCGGCTGTGAATGCCTGCTTGAGGGCGGGCTTGTCTTTTGGAACCGCTGCCACCCCCGTGATGCTCCCATCCGGGCTGAACGCATAACCGCTTTGGCTGTCTTTTCGTTCGAGGCGGATTTCCTTCGACGAGGCCATTTTAAAATCCTCTGCAGTTTGCATATTCCAGATCACAATCGCAACTTCACTGGCGAGGGCGCTCAATGATCCGATATCATCTTCATTGAACGCTGATGGCTGCATACTTTGGACATCCAGCACGCCAATGATTTGACTGCCATACTTTAAAGGCAGCGAAATTTCAGAACGTGTCTCCGGCAGGTCAGGATTATTGAAAAAGACGACATCCGAACTGGTGTCCAGCGCGATGCGAGGGCGACCTGTGATGGCAACATAGCCTACGATCCCCGTCCCGCCAACCTTGAGCTGATGACGACGGGCAAGCATTTGCTGACCGCCTTTGCTGTTCGAAGCGCGAAGCACCGCAAATTCCCGACTCTCATCGATCAGAAAGATACCAACATGGTAAAAGCCGAGTTTCTTTGCGATCAACCTGGCTGCGCGATTGAGCAATTCGTTGGGTTTTTCTTCGATGTTCGCGAGCAATTCCTGTGATATTTCCGCAACTGCTTGCAAACGGGCGGCTCTTATTTGCAGATGTTCGTTTAGTCTGTTCAGTTCTTTCGTGCGCGTATCAACCTGATTTTCAAGTGTCTGATTGATCTCCTCAAGTCGCTGGTTGGTGATGATCTGTTCGTTCCTATTCTTAATGGCGTCATTCAACAGGGCTCGCTGCCTTTGGAAAACCACCAGGATCGCCCCCATGATGGTTACAAAGAAGAACGAATTTAGCACAATATATTCGGCGGTCGTGCCGAATGGATTTGGCAGAATATTGTTTACTTCCGCCACCCCTGCCGCGACGAACAGGACGATCATAAAGATTCCAAGCAGGATTGCAGGACCACTATTCTTTCGGCTGTAAACATTTGCCAGCAGGAACAATCCCAGAACGCCCATCCATAGCAGGTCATGTACGCCGTCACCTTCCACGGTTGTGACGACCAGAATGGCGACCGCTGTCACGGTTGGGAAAAGGATCAAATAATTGAATCGCCCACGCACTGCTTGTACAAGCGTAAAAATTGCCACAAGGTTTGTAATGATCGAAGTGATGATGACAATCGGATTCCGATACGCCAAAATGGAAAATGCCGTCGAGAAAAATCCCAGGGCGAGAGTGATGATTGCCTCGGCACGCTGACCACTCTCCTCACCCGGGCGGTCTTTCAATAAATATTCGCGAAAGGATTGGTTGCTATTGTTCATGATGGCTTTTCGCTTGCCCGTCTGAAAGGCTTATGCGCCTCCTTCGGGATCTTCAAACTGTCTCCGTCCATTGGAGGAATCGATCAATTGGAATGTGACCGACGCATTTCCGAGCGCTTCGCCGAGTTCCTGAACCGTTTCGCGGAGGATCGAATCGATCGTTGTCGTTGTGCTTAACCGCGTCGAAATGTCGGAAACCAACGATTCGCGCACAGCGCGCTGCTGCGACTCGCGATAGAGGCGCGCGCTTTCGAGGGCGCTGCTTAACTGATCAGAGAGGGTAATCGCAAGGTTGGTCTCATCCTGGCTCCACGCCTCAGCGATTTCCGGTTTTTTCAAGCGGATGGCTCCGATCACCTGTCCGCGAATTTTGATAGGGACGCTGATGGACAACCCGTCGGTGCTGAGAATCAGATCTCCAGAGTCGATCGCTTTGGCAAGACTTGGTTCGATGGCATCGCCTCCCGTCTGAAGGGTGGTTGGGGGGGTGGCGATGAAGCCGATCTTCGGCTGGTTGCGCAGAATCTTGCTCCACGCTTCGCGGCTGAATTCGCCGTAGGCAACCCGGGCAGATTCCAGTGCTTTTTCAGTTTCGCTGAACAGGTTTGTATTTTGAATTGCCACGGCAATCTGCTCTGCGAGGATTTGTACGGTTGCGACATCGTCTTCGGTGAATGCCTGTGGTTCGGTGCTTTGCACATCCAGTACGCCCAGAATTTGACCTGTGGCTACAAGAGGAAGCGCCATTTCGGAGCGGGTGTTCGGGAGGTCGGGATTGTTGAAGAAAACGGCATCCGCTCCAACGTCGAGAGCGATGCGGGCTTGCAGATTTTCAGCAACAAATCCCACAATGCCCGTCTCGCCGACCTTGAGCTGGTGTCCCTTTTCCAACATCCGCCTGCCGCCTTCGCTGTTGGTGGCGGTCAAGACTGCATATTCTTTGTGGTTGTCCAGCAAAAAGATGCCGACATGATAATATCCAAAGTTTTCATGGATGAGGTAGGTGGTTTGTTGTAACAAGTCCGACAGGTTTCGATATGACGTGATGGATTTGCCAACTTCTGCCACGGCTCGCAATTGAGCAGTGCGTTTGTCGAGTGTTTGGGTGCGTTCCTCAACGCGTTCTTCGAGGTAGGTTTGTTCTTTCCGCAGTTCGCTCAGTAAGGAGCGGGTATTGTCTTCGGCTTTTCTGAATTCCGTCTGTGTCAGGCGAATGCCGTTTACGACCAGCACTGAAAGTAAGAGCAACGAAGTGCTCGCAGTAATCCATCCATTCAAGTTTGGCGCGGGGGCAGTTGGGTTTGTAAGCGACATCTCGCCATTCAAGATAAGCCAGCCGAAAACAATGTACGTCAGCAGTGCGATGATGGTCATGACGAGCCCTGCGCGCCATGAAAAGAGCAGGGCAGACATGGTGATCGCTCCCAGCATGAAGAGGCGTGCATCGCCAAGAATGCCAACTTCTGTCATCCCTGAAACCGCCAAACCATACAACAGGACGATCAACAGAACGGTTCGTACCTGATAATTGACCGGAAGCAGGGTGGCAAGCAATAGCAACAGGTAAATTGAGATATATATCCCTGAGTAGAATAGGGTGCTGGATAAAATGGCAGGAATCAACGCCACAATGCCAAAGACACTGGCGAGTATCAGCGTGTTGCGCAGAAAGCCTTCGCGCCACGACTGGTGGTTGGTTTCCTTGGATAATTCCTGTTGTTGGCTCATCGATTTATACCTGGCTTGCTATTCTTTTTTCAAGGAGGCAGTATTTCTCTTTGGAAAAGGTGTTTCGACCTGCGCCGAGCCGACCACGATCTCCGCCTCCTTTAAATCGAACACCCGGCGCAGTTCTGTTGCGGCGGTTCGGGCGACTGCTTCGATGTCCAGTGTCTCGCGGATTTGTGTGGATACATTGGCGATCATTTGATCGCGCATTGCGCTCTTTTGCGCTTCGTCCACCAGTCGGCTGTTTTCGAGCGCCAGCGCCACTTGGTCGGCGATCTTTTCCACAAGTTGTTGTTCGCGTTCAGACCAGCTGGTGGAAATGCCCCTGCGCTTAAGTTTGATCGCGCCGATTTTTTGACCGTTGAGAACGAGCGGCACGAAGAGATCATTTGGTCCCACGCGCTTATCGGGGGAGAAGACCGGGCGAACGCCCGCAGGAGTGTATTGATATGCCGGTTTTTGCCGGCTGGTCAATTTGCTCCATGTGCGTTTCGTCTGGATGGCAGTACTGATCTCCAGTTGGTTGATGAGGCTCTGCGTTTCGCCAATGAGGCGGACGTTATCAAAGGAGACGGCGGCGAGGTCGGCAAGCGTTTGCATCACCTCTGCATCCTGTATGTTGAACGCTTGTGGCTGTTCGGAATGAATATCTAGCATGCCAATAATCTCATTGCGGATGGATAGCGGGAGGATCATCCGCGAGCGAGTGAGGGGGAAATTGGGGTCTTTCACAAAGGTCTTTTGGTCGAGGTCGGTGATGACCATGAAGCGCTTTTGTTCCACCACCAGCCCGAACAGGTCCCGCTTGTCGAACATCAATTTAAACGCTTGCCCTATCTTTTGTGCTCCAGCGGTAGAAGAGGATGCTTGCAGGTAGGCGAATTTCTTTTCCTCGTCGAGGATAAATAAACTTACATGATAGTATCTGAATTTTTCAGCGATCAGCCGTGTGGTGGTATCCAAAAGTTCGGTTATGTTCTGAAGCCCGGTGATGGCTCGGGCGGTATCAGACGCTGTGCGTATTTGCGTGATGCGCGCGACCAATTCCTCCGTTTGTTCGCGCATTTGCTCCTCGATCTGTGCCCGTTCAACTTCCACTGACCGATAGGCTGTTTGCATTTTTTCCCCCGCTTTCTGGAGAATATCCCTGAACTGACCGATCGCGACAACCAGAAGCACGCCAATTACAGAGAAGTCGGCGATGTAAATCAGCCACTCTGCAGGTGTTATGATGGGGACTCGTGCGTCCATTTGCAAAACACCCGTTTGTTGAAGGATTGCCGCAGCTATGACTGAAACGATGGACGTTGCCAATACGCCCACATCCATACGACGGTCCAACATGATGGAAGAAAGGGCTATCCCTGCCAACAGGAAGACATTCCCATCCGCCCAGGGACCCCAACTAATGATGGCGTTCATACCGACGATATAGAGGAGCGCGAGAAGCGTAAACGCCCGCAAAAGATAGGGTGGTCGCGAAACAGTGATCGCCAACAGCAAAACGTAGAGGCTGATGAACAGAAAACGGTCGAGGGTTTTTGTGGTGGGGAAGGATATGAGGATAAGTGCGATGCCAAGCAGAGACGCAACCCGCAGCATGACGAGAGTAAACCTTTTGCGCCATTCCTGAAGATCGAAATTTTCGATGGGGATTCTTCTTTTTCCCGAAGGGAGCGGCGAAGGGTTATTGATTGTCATCTACACCCTCCATGGAAACTTCGATTTCGACTTCTGTGGCTTCGAGGGAGCGCCCCAATTCACGCACGGTCGTTTGCAGGACCGCATCCATGTTTCCAGATGCCCAGATTTTGGCAATGATTTCGTTCGTCAATCTTTCCTGCGCCGCGGAGGATTGGCTTTCTTCGACGAGACGTGCGTTTTCAAGCGCCAATGTGGCTTGGGCGGCAATCGCTTCAACCAGATTTCTCTGTTCGTTCGTCCAGTCTGAGGAGCTCGCTAAATGAATCTGACCGATGACCTGATCTCTCAAGGCAAGTGGGATTTCGAGTTTGTTCTTGTAGGTGGTATCGCTATCACCCGTCTCGTAACTCAAACTCTTCTCTTCCGTCAGCGACTGCCACGCATCTTTTAAGTATTGTCGTTGGGCGGAACGCATCTCAGCAAGACTCTGTTGGGCTTCCTGGAAGAGGCGGGCGTTCTCGATAACGATGGCGATGCCGTTCGCCATGTTTTGGTATCCATCCACATCCTGTGGGAGGAAGGTATTTTCCTTGCTGGAATGCATATCCAGCACCCCAAGTATCGTATCGCCGACGAACAGCGGCAGTACCAGTTGGGAGCGGGTGTAGGGCAATAGGGGATTATCGATGCGGATCTGGCTCGTATCAATAACGATTTGACCTGCCTTGATGCGGACCGAATTCGCGATGGTGCTTTTTCCTTCCATGTCTACACGGTGCTTGTTGTCCATAAGGACTTTTCCCGCTTCTCCGCTGGCGTACTTTAACTCCGCCCATGTTCCGCTGCTGTCCAGCAGATAGAAGGCTGTGTAATAACATTGGAAGTTGCTTTCCACCAGGCGTGCCGCCCGGGGGAATAAATCCTCAAGAGTTAAGATCGAGGAGACAGCCTGCTCGATTTCATTGATCTTTCTCAGCTGGGATGTGCGCTCCTGAACTTTTTGCTCGAGGGTGAAGCGCTCCTCCTTTAATGTATTGAGGGTGGCATCGACCTGTTTTTGTGCTTTGGTAAATTCCTCTTCCAACCGATAAAACCCATAGATAAATGCCGCACCAAACATGGTGGTTGCCGCCCCTGCGCTAAACCAGTCTGCAACTTTTGCGGGCGAGGCGAAAGGGTTGAGTGGGGTGATCGTGCCATTCTGGATCAACCAGCCGGAGACAGCAAATGTCACGAGGTTGAGGATGATCGCCACCACGCCAGCCCTGGGGGAGAGCATCATTGTTGCAAAGGCGATCAATGCCAGAAAAAAGAAAAGACCATCCCCAAGGATGCTGTGTGTTATCAGTTCGATTATGCCGATGATGAAAATGCCAAGCAGAACCGCCGACATGCGGATTTGGTAGGAGAATCGTACGATTGTGACAAGCCCCAGGATCAGGTAGGTCGCGATAAAGACTCCGTCGACAATGAGGTTTTCAGATGCCAATATGGCTGGGATTAACGCCAATGCGCCAAATACCAGCATACCGATCAACATCGGCAACACAAACCCCTCCCGCCAGCTGGTGTAGAACTGACGGGTCGTTTCCTGGGGAGTTGCAGCCCGAACGTTGGAGGAGTTGCGTTCCATCATGATAGATCTTTCTTCTCCTGGTCGTCATCGGTTCTTAATCCGATCTTCGTGTACCGTGCGCCAGTAATTCTCGTGATTTCACTTGCCGTAGTCATCAAAATGGATTGAATATCCGTTGAGCGGCGGATCTTGCTGGTTGCATCATAGATCACGCGCTCGCGTTCCGATTGCGTGCGGATCTGTTCCAGCAGGCGGGCGTTGGCGATGATCGCAGCAAGGCTCCCTCCCAGGGTGCCAAGCATTTCTTCGTCGTTATCCGAATATGCGTCGGCTTGCTCGCTTTCAACATTCAACACACCAAGCAGTTCATTTCGGTATACCAGCGGAATCGCCAGCTCCGAACGGGTGTTGGTGCTCAACGGGATATAGCGTGGATCGTCATTAACATCCCGAACGCGCAACGGACGTCTGTGGGCGGCAACCCAACCAGTGATACCCTTGCCGATCTCGACTTCGAATGAAGTGGTATCTTCCGCATAACCAATGGACGCCTTCACTTGAAGCGCTTTTTTGTCGCGGTCAACAAGCAGGACTGTTACACGGTCGCCGCCAAGTGTGACCTGTAAGCCGTTTACGGCGCTTTCGAGCGCTTCTTCCAATGTGCTGCCGGAAGCAGCCGTGGATGTAATGTGGTGCAACAAGCGATGCTGGGATAGATGTTCCTGCGTCTCAGCGAATAGTTCGGTGTTTGCGACTGCCACTGCCAGTTGATCTGCAAGGATTTGCAGACTGCGCAGGTTATCCTCTGAAAATGCGAACGGCTTGGTGCTTTGCACATCCAACACGCCCAGAATGCGATCACCGACTCGCAAGGGAATTGCCGCTTCCGAGCGTGTATCCGGCAGAAGGGGATTCGCGTAGTAGGTGGCGTCCTTGCTGGTGTCGTTGACGGTTAATTGCTCTCCGCGTCCGCTTACAAAGCCGACAATGGATTTCGAACCGACGCCCATCTTGTATCCGGCTCGCTTCATTTGCGCCCCGGCTTCTCCGGTCGCTTCACGGATGACCGCAAATTCACCAGGCAGATCGAGCAGGAAGATGGATGCATGGTAGAAGTCGAACCGTTCGCGAATTAGGTTGACCGCTTTGCTCAGCAACTCATCAAGATTGAGGGAGCCGCTGATATCCCTGGCGATCTCTGCTGCAGTTTCCAACTGAATCGCCTTGCGCTGACTTTCATCCAGCAGGCGGATGTTGTTGATCACACCGGCAACCTGACCCGTGATGGTGGTGAAGAATTTTAGATCATCTTCATCGAATGCGCCTTCATTGTTTAAGTCTTGGATGATCAACGCACCAATTGGCTGGTTTTGCACCAGCATAGGCACGCCCATCCAGGACCGGGCAGGCTTTCCTGCGATCTTTGCGCCCAATTCCTCTGCTCTCTTTTCGGTGTTTTCCACCAGCATCAACGGCTGGCGCGTGCGAATTAAAATGGAGGTGAGACCTTCTCCCAATGGGAATGACGTGATGGTACCGACACGCCCATTCTCGTAGTTGAATGGGATGCTGATCGAGTTGCTGGTTTGGTCATACAGAGCAACGGTGAGGTTGTAGTCGCCAATGATCTGCCGGATCTTTGCCAGCAAGGCATGGAAGAAACTTTGAATATCGGGCGCAGAGGAGGTCAACTCGTTGATCGAAGCAAGCGCCTCCACTTCGAGCAGGTGTTTTTCAGTCTGCTCGACGGCGTCGGCGCGTTCCAGTGAAATCGAGATCAGATCAGCGAGGCTGGCATAGGGCTGGATCGAAGCGTTGGTGAAAATTCGCTGCCGTGTTCCCAGCATAATGAGCGCAGTGAGCACTTCGCGCTTTCTGATCGGGAGGAAGACCGCTCCGACCAAATCCAGGTTGTTCATAATGTCCCGGAACGGCTTGGGAATGCCTGTGTCGCTCAAAAGGACGGTGCTAACTTCACGCGGCAGGAAATCGTTGATCGCGTCCGCGCTGATTTGAATCTGACTGGGAAACCCATAAAGCGCTTCGCCGTCTCGCGTCAGATCGGCGGATGTGTACACTTCAAGCATATCGTTCTTCGCCTGGAACATGATGATCGGATACGGCGCGTTGCGGAGGATTTGCCCGCTCACCCGCAGGATTTCCGCTTCATTCTTCGCCTCTGCGATCAGATGGCTCGAGCGATAGAGCCGTTCCAACTCGTGGAAGTCAACCTGACTGGACTCGATCAGCATACCGGTCTGAATGGCGGCGGCGATCTGGCTCGCAAGGGTTTGCAGCATTACGATCGCATCCGCGCTGAACTCACCCGGCGATGTGCTTTGCACATCCAAAACCCCCAGCACCAGATTTCCGAGCGAAATGGGCAAACTGGCTTCAGAGCGCGTCTCGGGCAAAAATTCGTTCTTGAGGTGGATCGGGTCTTCTGATACATCGGTGGTAATGCGAGGTTGATTCTTTGCCGCCACCCAACCGATGATCGATGCCGAGCCAACTTCCAGCCGGTATTTTTTGTCACTTAGACCCTTCGTGGCGGGACCATAACCGGCTTTGAACTCGGCGTATTTTCCGCCCCGGTCCACCATGAAGATGCTGGCTTGATAATACCCAAACTGCTGCACAAGCAATTCGGCGGTCTTATTGAGCATTTCGTCGAGGTTCGGTATGGTTGTAATGCTTTGAGCGACTTCCGCCGCCGTCCGCAGTTGACGCGCGCGTTCATCCACCTTTTTCTCGAGAGACTGTTGGATTTCACTGATCTGGTCTGCCAGGTGGTTGAAAGAACTTGCCAGCTGACCGACTTCATCGTCGCTTTTCACTGAAGCGCGTTGTCGCCAATCACCATCTGCAAATTTACGTGTGATGTCTGCGAGAGTTTGAATGGGTTTGATCACCCGCCGCGACCCAAGCGCCAAAGCCGCACCGGTTGCGATCAGGGCTCCCAATACAAGGATGATCGTGAACGGTGCAAGGCTGTTGATTTGATTATAGACATCTTGGGCGCGGATCTCCAGCGCAACCCCGCTTCGCATCCCGGGGAAATATTGCAGCTGCGCCAGAGCGGATTCGCCGCTGGGAGTGGTTACATCTAATGCAATGGACGCCGGCTGCTCGGATGCCATCATGGCTTCCAGGCTTGCGATCATATCCGCCTGACTGGCAGAGGCTGAGTTAACAAGGTTGAACTCGCCCGTATCCGGGTTGCTGGCGATCAGTTTTTTATCCGAAAGGATGAATACTGTATTGGCATAGGGAGCCAGCGCATTTAGCGGCTGAACCAGCTGACGAAGACCCTCCTGCTCTGTGATTCCCAGAACAGTTCCAGATTTTGAACCATTGGAAGAAATATATTCAACTGCTGTGACGAGGATGAACTCGTCATCATAGAGCGGGGAAAATCCATACAATGCCAGCGATTGAGTTCCCCGAATATCGAATTCACCCGAAGCGATGGTTTGATTTTCCCATTCAGGGTTGCTGGCGACCTTGATACTCCCCTCATTGTCCACAAGCAGGACATGGTCGAAAACAGGTTCATTGCCTTGTAACTGGGCAATGAACTGACTGCGGCTTTCCTGAAATGCAGCGCTGTCTGGGGAGGTTTGCAGCGTGGTTTCGATGACCTCCCACATATCGCCGGCTGCGACACGTTCTTCCAGGCTGCCCTCACGGATTTTTATCTCACGGTCGATCACTTGCAGCTGGTTGGAAAGCAGATTTTCAAGCTGGGTAACTGCCTGCTCTCGAAGAAGGTTCCGCGCGTATAGGTATGCGGAACCAGCCATCAAGAGTAGAGGGATAAAGGTAAAGACCAGGAGCGTTCGTACGAGCGTCCCCGTTAAACTACCTCTAAACCTTGATTGATTGTTCTCAAGTGCGGGATGCGCCGTTTTTTTTGTCATTAGAGGGTGAAGGGGCTGGATTTGACTAACTGAACTCCCAAACCGGCTCTCCATTTAGAATCCGGCGGATTTGGTCCGGGAAACGGTCAGGGTCGAGGGGTTTGCCTAAAAAGCCGTCAAAGCCGGAATCTTGGGCTTTCTTCATTTGCTCAAGGCTGGCTTCCGCAGTTACAGCCACGATCGGCACAGCCTTGAAGCGCTCAGAAGCGCGGATCTTTTTCAAAGCGCCGTACCCGTCTTCGTAGGGTAAACGAATATCCATCAGGATCAGGTCGAGGCGGGGGAGGGTATCCGCATACTCGACAACTTCATAACCCGAAGTTTTCCACTCGCAATGAATCCCAAGATACCCAAGCATGCGCGCGATCAAAACGAAGTTGGACACATTGTCTTCCACCACCAAGACCGCCGCGTCCTTGGGAATGGTAGGCTTGCGGATTGGCTGTGTGTCAGAAACAGCGGGTGTTTGATTATGGTCAGACATTTGTGCTCCTTCGCATGAAGCGTTCGATTTGCTGCGCCAGCGTGTCAATGTCGATCGGCTTTTGAATATAGCCATCGCACCCCGCTTCGAGGGATTTTTCACGGTCGCCGCGCATTACATTTGCCGTCACGGCAACGATCGGGATCGCAGCGAACCGGCTCATCTTTTTGATCTCGGCTGTCAGGGTGTACCCATCCATGTCCGGCATATTGATATCCATCAAGATGAGATCGATCTTCTCGCTGGCAAGCTTCTCGATCGCTTGTTTTGCGTTTGCCGCTTCAACGAAAAAATATCCCTCCGCATTCAACACTCTGCGAATCAGGTTTCTGTTGTCGGGGTTGTCCTCGACGTAAAGAATATTTCCTTTTTCAAATTCAGACATACTACTTCATTCAACTCCAGGGTGAATTTTACTGTATGCCGTCCCGAAGTACATAACAGCTACCTTACAAACTAGTATGGTTTAAGAAAAAGCCGAGGCGGGCGTCTCCTCGGCTTTTGAGCGGGTGATGGGACTCGAACCCACGATATCTTGCTTGGGAAGCAAGCGTTCTACCACTGAACTACACCCGCATGAATTTGTAGATTGAATTATAAGGCACGCGGAAAACGCATGTCAAGCCGTCATTTAGATGAAAACTGCACTTCTTTTCGGAACCGGTTACTGGTTGCGCTTCAGGAGTTTGTTTGCCATCTCGAGCATGGTTCGCCCCGCTTCTCCCTGCGGCTGTGCCCGATCCAGAAACTCCAGCGCCTTTTGCGTTTCCGCTTCCGACATTTTTTCCGCGTACGCCCTTCCGCCTTCCTCTTCGAGCAAAGCGGCTACCGCGCCGACCTCCTCTTGAGAAATGGGACCCCGCCGCCAGCGCTCCGCGAAACGACCGTTCTTTTCCAACGCATACAAAACCGGCAGGGAATTTTTTCCTTCCACGAGGTCGCTTGCCGCTGATTTGCCCGTCACGCTTTCGTCGCCCCAAATACCAAGGATGTCATCCTGAACCTGGAACGCCAGCCCAAGGTGATACCCAAACTGGCGGAACGCCTCAGCTCTCTCTTCTTTCGCGTAGCCAAGAACCGCGCCGATATGTGTACATGCGGAGAGTAGGGAAGAGGTTTTCCCGCCGATCATGGGCCAGTAGTCGTCAATTGCCAAGTCGGTCCGTTCCTCATAAGACATATCCAGATACTGACCCTGTGTTAGTTCGAGACAGCTGTTGTTCAAAATGCCTGCCGCTCGAACCACAATTTCTGCAGGATAATGTTTCGCCAGGTCAAGAATGGATTGATTGGCAATCACGAACAACGCATCGCCGACATTGATCGCCATCGGCGAACCCCACTTGACCCACAACGTTTTTCGTCCACGCCGCAGTTCCGAATTGTCCTGAATGTCATCATGCGCGAGCGAAAAGTTATGGATCAGTTCAATTGAGGCAGCTGCCGAAACTGCGTGTAGCCAATTTATGCTATTGCTTTTACTTACCTCATCATCAATTAAAGAAGTAGCAACGGTTAGCAAAACCATCAGAGGGCGAATACGCTTCCCCGTTGCATTAGGACCCGCGCCCTCTCCCGTCCACCCCATATGATAGGTGAGCATTTCGTGAAATGGCTTGGTGCGCGGTTGGTCTAACCTGGCAACCTGCCGCTTCAATTCTTCTTCTACGGCTTCGAACATGGTTTGTTGGATGGTTTTGCTCATGTGGTAAATCCCTTTATGTGCAGATTAACCAATTCCCCTTTCAGCTGGGTGGGGGACTGGTAGTGGATGGTTTGTAAACCGATCTGTCGGGCAGTTTCGATATTGGCTTGTGAATCATCGATGAACAGACATTCACCAGCAGTGCGGCGGATGCGCCGCAGGGTGAGATGAAAAATGGCAGGGTTGGGTTTTACGAGATGATGTTCACCGGAAATGATCAGGTCATCGAAGATGCGAAAGAACGAATAACGGTGGCGGATGAGGTTGAACTTCTCCATCGAAAAATTGCTCAACAGGTAGAGCGACCAGCCGGAATCTTTAAGTTGCCGGGCAATGCGGATGGTCTCGTCGTTTGTACCGGTCAGGCTTTCTTCCCAACAGGTATCGTATGCCTGAATAAGAGAAGCGTATTGTGGAAAACGGCTGGAGAGTTCTCGCACACCTTCGTGAAAGGGACGTCCTGCATCCTGGCGGGCGTTCCATTCGGCGAAGTGAATCTCTTCCAGAAAACGGTCCACGGCTTCCGGGTCTGGGAAGAAGCGTTTGTACAGGTTGCGAGGATCCCAGTTGATGAAGACATTTCCAAGGTCAAAGATGATGGCGGTGATGGGGCTGCTCATGACTGGGGAATATTTTATCTCAATATCGACGGGATACGAAGTGGAGGTATAATCGCGCGTCTGTACGTTACACCCTCATTGGAGATTCAGTGTGAGCCGTTTGATCAATCCCGATTCTGTTGGCAAGGAACGAACCCGTTTGTCGAAATCCATCGTGCTATGCATCCGCGAACTGGCGAAGCAGGCAAATGTGACCCCCGAAACCAAGGACCAGGCAGCCTTCATTGCGCTGGCGCTGCAAGCCATTGCCGAAGGGATCGATGCTTCGGTGGCGGCATGGGAAAAACGCGATTACTGGGTAAAGGCGGACAAGTTCCGCATGGAGTGGATGTGGGCTGGGCAAACCGCTGCCAAGCTGAAAGATGCGGTTTTGACGGATGATTGGGCGTCGATCGCGATGTTGCTGCCGCAGATCGCGCAGAAGTTTGGCAAGGTGCTTGTCTCGGATAATCACCGCCTGGGCAAGCCGTGGACGGGGGCATATAAACTTTTGGCTCTACACCAGAAGTTGTAGTTATAAAGAAACTCCCGAAGTATGTTCGGGAGTTTCTTTATATTTCTTACGTGGTTAGTTTTGTGAGGTTTTGTTTCGTGGCGTTGAGCAGGTCGATCATCTCTTCGCGGATGTGCGGATTCAGGTAGTGATGCTCGAGCGTGGATAACGGCAGGAAGCGCGCGCCCGCCACCACGTGGATGCAGTTCGACGCACCGCACAGGCAAATGAAGGGGGCGTCCATTTGCCATTCGGTGGATGGGTAGAAGAAGTAGAGTTCCTCGCCCTTTTGAATATCCTTGCAGGCGATCATCTGCATGGTCTCGGTATCGAGGATCACATTCGGGTCACAGGAATGATTGAGCGCGGCAAGTTTGCCGACGTGCGTGTGCCTGTCGCGCGCGATCTGCACGGTGAAGCGATTGGGCTTGTCCATGATGTTCTCGCTTGGGATGGGGCAGATCACTTCGCCTTTTGCGTATGCGCGCTTGGTGACCAGCGTCCTGAATTTATTTTCGGTCTTGATGGATAACGTTTCCATCATTGTTGTTGCAGTCATTATCATCTCTCCTTTATTATTGATAATCGTTCATTCAGTATAGCAAGGATGAATTTAAATACAAGGGATAAACAAGATGTGTTTGAAAATTTTAAGATTGAAGAATCAAAAAAGATCATCGCCTTCAATTCAGCGATGATCATAAATTTTTTGCGATATCCAATGAAGCGCTTTCACGCTGACATAAAATTTAGAACAGCGTCAATTGACTGGCGGGACGCCTGCCGTTCAACAAAATGTATGGCGCGGCGCGTTCGGCAATGACACCCAACTTCTTCAACGCGGAAAGGTCGTGCAGCCGATTGAGCCGCCGTGCGGAGAGGATCGCTTCTGCGCCTTTGAGCCCGATGCCGGGAATCTTTATCAGGTCGCGTTTCTCGGCGCGGTTGACTTCGATGGGGGTGTGGATCAGGTTTATCTGCGCCCACGCAAGTTTCGGGTCGGTGTGAAGCGGGAGGTTTTCATCCGATGTGAAGGGCAGGTCTTCGAGGTCGAATCCGTAATCACGCAAGAGGAACGAGGCTTGATACAAGCGATGTTCGCGCATTGGATTCACGGCGGGTTTGTTCTCGAGGGGCGTATCCAAAATGGGATGGAAGGCGGAGAAATAGGCGCGTTTGAGGCGGACGTTCTTCATCAGCCATTGGGTGGTGTTGAGCAGTTCGAGGTCGCTTTCATCGGCGCCGCCGGCAACGAATTGCGTGACCGTGGATGGATGCCTGCCGTTCCAAAATTTGTAGGCAGGGACCGTGCGGCGGATCTCCTCGACCCAGCGCAGCGGACGCATCAGTTCTTCGATGAAGATCTTGTGCGGCGCAAGGCGTGCGAGACGTTCGGTGCTGGGCGCCTCGAGGTTGACCGAGACGCGGTCTGCCAGCTGCATGGCGCGGAAGACCTGGTCTTTCTCGGAGCCGGGCATGATCTTGAGATGCAGGTAGCCTTTGAAGTGATATTTTTTGCGCAGGATGTCGGCGGTGTCGAGCAGTTTGTCCATGGTGCGGACGCCGCCCGCCGCGATGCCCGAACTAAGGAAAACACCCTCTGCCATGCCGCTTTGATTCATCTTGCTGAACAGACCTGCGAACTCATCGGGTTTGAAGGTGGCGCGGCGGAAATCGCGCCTAGCACGGAAGGGACAATAAAAACAATCCCGCTCGCAAGCAGAGGAGAGCAGGGTCTTCAACAGAACGATCTTTTGCCCGTTCGGCAGTTGGGCGGCGTGGGTTATGGCGTTTGAATCTTCCTTTGGCGAGTAACAGGCTGGAGCGTGGGAAGAAGCGCCTGGCTCACCATCCGCTTCGAACTGCATTTGGGAGGACAGTTCTTTGAGGGTCTGGAGGGAGTCCATGATTTTATTATAGAATATTTGTTCTGTTTTTACAAGGTGGCGATGGGACAAAAGTGGAAGTGGAAATTGGGGGGCTAATGGACTACGCTGAGCGCCATCGTAATGCAGTAAACAGATAAACATTCAGCAGGGCAGGGGAGTCGATTGGTTGGTCTGTGTTTTGGACGGTATACTGGCGTTTTTCAGTTTCCGATATAATTTCTCCATGAACCCACTCAACCAAATCCTCCGCGAAACCTTTCATTTTTCCTCGCGCGACCTGCTCGCCAACCGTGCGGGGAAACTCTCCGAACGGCAGAAGGCGCGTCAGTCTGCGGCGGGGACCAGCCTCAAAGTGGGCATTGCTTTCTTTGCCTTGGTCATGCTCGGCTCGCTGGGCATCTTCTTTTTCTTCTCGTCTGCCACAGGCGCAAACGAAGGCGCATCAGACTTTGACACAATGGTCGGCGCAGGCGCAGTGATCGGGGTTACGGCGTTGATCCTTGTCATTTCGCTGTTTGCCAGCCAGAAACATCTTGCCGCCACCAAAGAGAAACAAATTCAAAAAGCAGAAGGGGAGATGAGCCTCGGCAAGATCCGCGCGGACGCTGCCAACTTCGAGATCAAAATTGGCAGGCAAAAGATCCGCCTCATTGCACTGGGGCAGTTGGAAGCCTTTCAGGTGGGTGAATCCTATCGTGTGTTTTTTCTGCCTGGTCCCATGCCGACCATCCTCTCCGCCGAAGTGATCGGCACTGAAGCCGAAGCGGACCAGTACATCGAGCCCGCCGACAGCATCGCAGAAGATGAGGTCATCCGCCAACACAAACGCGCACGTCAGGTGGTTGTTGTGCTGGCGGTGCTGACGCTCGGCATCCCCCTGGCGGCACTGGCGGCATCCTACTTGCCCGAACCCGTGCGCTGCGTGGTCTGGCTGGCGCTGCTCGCCATCAGCTTTGGTTTTGTCATCTGGGCGCTGCGGAAATAAAACTCCGTTTGTTTGAGGGAATATGTTCGCCGCCTTCTGATTTGATGATATCTCCTTGATAGGGGAGGGGACAGGCACAGGTGAAGATAAAAGCAGCGAGATGGGAAACAACCATCTCGTAGGGTGAAGCGCTCTGCTTGTGTCATCTGTGGATTATCCGCTGCCTTAATCGAGTGATCGTGTGGGGGAGATATTGCTTCAGGCTTTTGCCCTCGCAATAACATTTTATCCTTTTGTTTTCGATAAGTATTATTATCAAAAACATTGACAAACCCGGCAAAATCCATATAATGAAGCACATGGACGAGCCCACAGCAGCCACAGAGAAAAATTCCCTGACCATTTCCAAGGCGATCAGCAAGTATTTGGATATGGTGAAACTCTCCCGCAGCCGGCACACCATGCTTGCGTATAAGAATGCGCTCAACATTTTCCGTGAAACGCTTCGGAACAACGCACTCGAGCCTGCCTCCACCCCGATCGAGAACCTCACCGAAGATCTGATCTCCCCGCTGGCAGACCATCTGAAGGTCTTCGCGTCCGCCACCGAGCAGTTGTATTTGCAGGCTGTGAAAGGCTTCTATGAATATGTCGATGCCGAGCGCCTGACCGAGATCAACCAGTCGCGCGTGCGCGTGTTAATACGACAACGCTCACGCCGTCCCGGCATCCGCTTTCCGCAGTTCCCAGCAGACGATATTGAAGCGCTTTTGGTCAAGGTGCAAACCGTAGAAAACCTGCTTGTTTCCGCCGGTGAAGACGAGGATGCCGCCAATGTTAAACTACGCGCATACCGTGACCGAGCCTTTTTGCTGACCCTCGCCGACACCGGATTTCGCGTCCACGAAGCATGTAACTTGCGGCGCGGCGACATAGACTGGAACGAAGGGCGCGCAATCATCATTGGCAAAGGTGATAAACAAGCCGTGGTGCGCTTCACCTCCCGCTCCCTGCAAGCCATCAAGGACTATCTTGCGCAGCGCGCCACACTGGACGGCAACTCTGGTCGGCAATTGAGTTCCCTGCCCCTCTTTGCGCGGCACGACAAAGGCGCGGGCAAAAAGGTCAAACCGATGACGCCCACCACCGGGCGCAACATCGTCAAAGAGCGTGTGGAACACTTTCTCGGCAAGGACATGGTCGGCAGGATCACACCGCATTCCTTCCGCCACTATTTTGTCACCACCGTTTTGCGCGGCACAGGAAACTTGAAGATCGCCCAGGAACTTGCGCGTCATGCCAACATTCAGGTCACCCAGCGGTATGCACACCTCTCTGACGATGAGTTGGATAAAGCCTATTACGATGTGTTTGAGAAGGATTGATCTTAAGCGATCGTTTCGCTTCTTTCTTCGACGTATGCCTGGTACGCTTTTCTGAGAGTTTTTGCCCGCTCCCCCACCCTCCCCTGCCCCACTGCCCGACCATCAATTGAAACGATCGGTACCACGCCACGCGAACTGGATGTGAGAATGGCTTCATCGAAATTTTCGCTCAAGCGCGGAGAGCGATACTCAATGGACATCCCCTGCCCTCTTGCAAGCTGCAGCACAACCCGCCGCGTGACTCCCAACAGAATGCCTTTTTGGGCTGTGATGAGAATGCCATTGTGAGATTGCTTCGCTCCGCTTGCAATGACATTCTTAACCCCATAAAAATTCGAGGTCATGCCCTCCAGAATCCCGCCATTGTGTACCAGCAACACCTCATAGATGTCGCCTTGCACCAACTTCCTTTGTGCGGCGCTTTG
This sequence comes from Anaerolineales bacterium UBA2395, assembly GCA_002343775.1. GTDB lineage: Bacteria > Chloroflexota > Anaerolineae > Anaerolineales > Villigracilaceae > Villigracilis. The sequence goes on along the minus strand of DDSH01000004.1, from coordinate 9,951 downwards.
GACGATAAAGTCAGTCCCTTTGATGCGCGGATCATGACGAGCCATATCCGCTGTGACGACATGCACGCCGTCGGTGAAAACGGATTCAGGCGGGGGGATCAACGGCTGAAAGCCGACATATACATACCCGCTATCTTTCGCAAGGATCAAGCGAAAGCGCGTCTCTTTGGGGAGAACTCCCTTTGCAAATTCCGCCAACTGCTTGCGAAGGGTTGGCGCATCCACCGAGGGGCGCAGACCCGCCTCCGCTGCGGGGGCGTACAGTCGCTGCAAGTGTGCGCGCAAACCGAGAACACGCGTCCCGCTGGAGAGCGTGCTAAAGGTGGTGTAAAAACCCTGGGAGAGCTGCCCGGTCCATTCGTCGAGGGTGGAAGCGTTGAGGTCAAGTGGAATCGCTCCACGAGACGTGAGGTGAAATCCTTGTACGGTCATGCGGTTATTATAAATCCGCCACCTAACAAATATGCAAGTTCCTTCCCCGCAGCGGTTACAGGAACGTAACATATAATTCAAGCAATGAGCCAGTCAAACTCCAGTTTTCAGAAAGCATCGCAACTCACCGCCAACGACCTGAGAACCGTCGTCAAAACCCTCTCGGCTCATCAACTTTCGCGCCTTTCGCTGCCGGAAGTGGAAGCCGTGGTGCAGTTGGTTTCCAAAATGATGCCGGCGGGTAACGTGCCAGGTATGATCCTGAGCGGCTTGGCGCGCCTGCCCGGTCGGCGCATTCCATCACAGAAATCCAAGCAGGATGTGAATGCATTGTTCAGCGGCGTGGAGCAGATCCTCGACCAGGCGGTCTATGGTGCGTTTTTCGCCGGACCTGCCGCGATCTTGTGGGGATATCAAAACCTGCTCAAGCTGGCAGGCAAAGACCCTGAGTCCGCGTTCCCGGAAGGCGCATGGCAATTCTATGTGGATTACGCCTTGCGCGAAGATACGGCGCGTCACACCAACGAGACGCACGGGTTCGATACCATCCTCAAGCAGCACGATATTCAACTGAGCAAAGTAGACCGCCTGACGGCGTGGTTCATGGCGTCGGTAACCTGCCTGCAGCAGTACCATGCTTTGTTGGAAAACGAATGGTACGAACGTGTTTCGGTTACGCTGCTGGAAGATGCGCTTCGCCTTGCAGCAGATGGAACCAAAGCCACCGAACGCGCAAAACGCATCCACCGCGAATGGGAACTGATCCGCCCGTACAAACGCGATGAAGACGGCGCGCAATACGATTACCCAACCTACCGCCGCAGAAAATTCAACCTGTTCCTGCAAAGCCGGTTGGAGACCTTGCCCGAAGCGGTGCGCCATGCCTGGGAGGTCAATCTGCAAGGCGCATTTACTCAGGATCTGGCAGCATACCAACGGCAGATGTCCATCCTTGCCTATCTCGAGCCGGGATCCTATGGCGAAACCCGCGTTCCCATCAACATAGCCGACGCCAAGATCGGCATCATCCATCAAGGTGGTTACTACCTGTTACCCGTTTGTGAAGAAGGTTCCTCCCAGCCGCTGGATGTGATGTCGGCGCGCGAGCAAATCGCAGCGCTGTTGGCTTCGCCTGCGGCAGCCCCATCACAGATCTCCGCTCTGGCACGCATCAAACGTTCCACACTGGCGGGACTAAAATCGAAACTCAACCCGATGCTGGTCAACGATCTTGAGATCCTGAAGTTCGCTCCCATTCTGATCTCGACCGATGAACGCTCGCGCGCCCTGCCGCTTTCCGAACTGCGCCAAACCGAGCGCGGTATCGGCTCACATGCGTTGACGCTCTTCGACACCGGCGAAACCATTGTCTTTGATCAATCGCACATTTTCTTCGATGGTGCCTGGGGCACGGCGCTTTCCGAGATCATGACCAATGAAGCGCTTTCGTGGGCGCACTATTTGAGTCTGCTGCCAGCCCCCGCCCCCACCGAGAATCGGATCTATACATCCCTCACGCTTCAACTCGGACCCGAAGACCTGGACCTCGTCCAACGGGCGCCTCAGGTCACGCCGGAAGCGGGGGCTGAATCCTCGAGCGTGGATTTGAAAGCCTGCCTTGCCGTGCGCAAGAACTTCAAACAGCGCAACGACCTGATCGACGTAACCATCAATGACCTGCTGGTGCTGTACCGCGCCATCCACGCCGCCACGTACATCCCCTCTGCGCGTTTATCGGATGAGATCCAGGCATTGAGCGCCACCAAACCGGATCTTGCCGCCGCCATCCGTCAATTGGTGGAGGAAGGCAGCCGCACCAATCCGTCCATTCTCATCCCCATGGATGCCAGTCTGAAATCGCCGCGTGACCGAATCTATCCGCTCAATGTGGAGGTCCCGCTCAAAGATCTGGACCTGCTCACTTTACATGCCCGCACCTTGAAACTCCTCGATGCCTACGAAGCCGCCTCCGGTGCGAACCGCAGTGACCTGTTCACCAGTTTCAACCAGATGCAGAAAGTCTACCTTGCCACGCTTGCGGGGTTTGGAACATTCCTGTCCCGCGCAAAACAGATGGCAGCCGAGGGGCAGACTCCCGCCGCCGGCGCCATCAAACTACTGGCACACCTGCCCGCTCCCGTCCAGCGTTTGTTGGATAACATTCCCAATCGCTTTGAGGTGTTGAATAACATCATCAAAGGGCGGGAGGTATTCTCTAATGTGGGAGTGGTTGTCCCCTCCAGCAGCCTGACGCGCTTCATGACCGCCAAGGATGATAACAACCAGAAGCAACTTGCCTGGGGCATCCTCACGGACGCAAAATCCGTCATGCGTATCCACCTGCGCGATTTCCGCCCGCATGTGGTAAAACTACATGCCGCAGGGCGCAAAGACCTTGCCGGGTTGATCGCGCAGGATTATCTCGATTCCTATGTGTCCGGACTCAACCGCTACACCCGCGACCTTTCCCGTATTACAATTGCCAGTCGTGAGACCATGTCGAAATCCAAGACCAAAAAACCTGTGAAACAATGAAAGACCCCATCATCGGAATGCAGCTCGCCAATTTTCGTGTTGAACGCCTGCTTGGGCAGGGCGGCATGGCTTCCGTTTACTTCGGTCAGGATGTCAAACTGCACCGCCCGGTGGCGATCAAGGTGCTGGACAAACGCTACAAGAACCATCCCGCCTATGCCGCCCGCTTCGTCAACGAAGCGCGGATGATGGCAAAGTGGCATCACGAGAACATCATCCAAATTTATTATTCAGACGACGAGCAGGGCTTTCCCTACTATGTTATGGAGTACGTGGACGGGCAGGACCTGGGCGAGATCATGGCGTTGTATCAGGAGGAAGGCAAACTGATGCCCATTGCCGACGTGCTGCGCATCGGTAACGCCATTGCCAGCGCGGTCGACTATGCCCACCGACACGGGGTCGTTCACCGCGACGTGAAGCCATCGAACATCCTGCTTTCCAACGACGGACGCGTGTTATTGGGGGATTTTGGCATGGCGCTCGAAGTCCGGGACGGTTCGCAAGGCACCATCTTTGGCTCACCCCACTATATCTCACCGGAGCAGGCACGTCGTTCTGCCGACGCAGTCCCGCAATCCGATGTGTACTCGCTTGGGGTCATCTTGTACGAAGTGCTCGCTGGCGCAGTCCCCTTCGATGCCGGTTCACCGACCGACATCGCCCTCCAGCATATCTCCCAGCCGCCGCCACCGCCCCGCAGTATCAACCCCGACCTCAGCCCCGCGGTGGAAGCGGTCATCCTCAAAGCCCTCCACAAAGACAGCCGCGAACGATATCAGACCGGCGCAAAACTAATGGCAGCGCTTGAAGATGCCTTCAAGGCGTCCAATGTCAACAAGAAAGGGACATTGCCGCCTTTGCCTGTCGGCGTGCCCACCATCCGGCGCAGCGATCAATCCATCGAACAAATATCGAAGCGCCCCGCACCCAAAGCGGTGATCGAAGCGCCGCAAAAACAACAAGTCAAAATGCCGGCTACCATCCGCGCCGGGGCTCCCAAGCGGCGCAACTTCTGGCTGATCGGTATCCTTTTACTCCTCGCGTTGGGTGTCGGTGGCGTATATCTGATGAACCAGGGAATGCTGAACATCCCGAACCTCTTCCCTACCGTTATCGCTTCCGAGTCTGCGACGAGTGCGCCGCTTCCTACGACGACGGAACCGGTTCTGCCCACCCAAACGGAATCAGCCCCGCTGCCTTTAGAGTCTCCCTTACCCTCCCCCACCGCGTTGATTCTCCCCAGCGAAACACCCACAGCAATACCGACGCCATTCGTTACTGTTGCGGCTGAACCGACGGTGAAATACCCGGAGGGCAACCGCTATACCCTGTATTACAACGAGACCAGTTTCTTCATGCTCAACCGCTCCTATGGATGGCGCAGCATCTCCGGCTTTGTCTTCCAACGCCTGGACGATGAAGGCTTGCCCATGAAGGATATTTTTCAAGGCTACCAGTGGGAGACCCGGGACTTTGACTACCTGCCGCGCAATTTCTGCGTGAACATCACCATCTATGGCGATCAGGACCCGCCCTACCTTTCCCCCGCGGAATGTGGACCGGGAATCATGAGCACCATCCAACCGCGTTTTGACCGCCCGGGCGAGATCCTGTTCTGGACTCCCAAGGAAGGGTCGAGCCAATTCCGTGTGCTGTGGCTGGACGAGGAGATCGCCCGTTGCGACATTTCCAGCAATGCCTGCGACATTTTCATTCCATAGGCATTAATCTTAAACTCATCCTTGACACGGACGCATTTACGGGTGTAAACTCTGAAGGCTGAAAAAAATCCAAAGAAAGGAGCGCACTCTTGATGAGCATCACAATCTATAACTTCCTCAACGATACCATCGGCAAAATGCCTTCTCGAAGTGCGCCTATTGACCGTCCCTAGGTCTTTCCCTGTCCCTTGTTGATTTTGGGCTGTGGCGCACGCGCCGCAGCCCTTTTGTTTTAATGTCCTGTTCGGAGAAATCACCCATGTCAACTTCATCCACTGCCCCCACGTTTGACTTCCGTGATGCGTTGCACACGAACCGCCTTGCCGGTCTTTGGCGCATGATGTCGGATTTCCGCGTTTCGTATATTGCGGCAACCCTCTCGCTTGCCATTTCCGCGCTGGCGAAGACCTCTGTTTACCTCCTTTTGCGATTCTTCGCCGACGATGTGCTGACGCAGGGAAAAATGATCGGCGCAACCATGACCCAGACCTTTCTTTTCATCGGCTTGGGCTTCATCGGGCTGGCGTTCATCGAAGGCGGCGGCGCGTTCCTTTCGGGTCGGCTGGCTGCCTACACCGCGGAAGGCATCACCCGCCGGCTGCGCGATTTTCTGTTCGACCATATTCAGCGATTGAGTTTTTCATATCACAGTCAGACGCCGACCGGTGACCTGATCGAGCGCGTCACATCCGATGTGGATGCGTTGCGACGCTTCTTTTCAGAACAAGCCATCGGTGTGGGCAGGATCATTCTGATCTTTCTGATCAACTGGATCGCGATCCTGTACATCAACACCAAACTCGGCTGGATCTCCGTGGTCACCATCCCGCTGATCCTGTGGGTCTCGCTGTGGTTCTTCAAACGGGTCACTAAAGCCTACGAAGATTACCAGGCGCAGGAGGCGGTTCTTTCCACGACGCTGCAAGAAAACCTGACCGGCGTCCGCGTGGTGAAAGCCTTTGCGCGGCAAGACTATGAGATGCAGAAGTTCGAGAAGGATAACTGGCTCAAGTACATCAAGGGCAAGTTCCTGCTGCTGATGCACTCCCTCTTCTGGCCCCTTTCGGATATTGTCCTTGGCGGTCAGATGCTCTTTGGGTTCGTCTACGCTGCTTTCATGGCAATCAATGGCGAGATCACCGTTGGTGATTATGTGGCATATGTCGGCTTGCTGGTCTGGCTGATCTTCCCCATCCGCAATTTGGGACGTGTGATCGTGCAGGCATCGACGGGCATGGTCTCGTACCAGCGCCTGATGGATATCGTCAAACAGGCGCGGGAAGATCTCGATGGCGGCACGATCCAGCCCACGGGTCCGGTGCGAGGCGAGATCGAATTCCGAAATGTCTCGTTCATGTACTCTGACGGGACGCATGACGTCATCCAGGATATTTCATTCCGCATCCAGCCGGGACAATCCATTGCCCTGCTCGGTTCGACCGGCTCCGGCAAGACCTCGATGGTGAACCTGCTGCCGCGTTTCCATGATTACACCAGCGGGCAGATCCTGCTCGACGGCGTGGAACTGCGCGAATATCCGCGCAAATACCTGCGTGAACAGATCGGCATTGTGCAGCAGGAGCCGTTCCTGTTCAGCCGCTCGATCCGCGAGAATATTTTGTATGGTGTGGGTCGCCGTGTGACGCAGGAAGAGATCGAAGCCGCGGCAAAAGCCGCTGCCGTGCATGATGTGATCGCCGCCTTCCCGGATGGTTACAACACCATCGTTGGTGAAAAAGGCGTGACCCTCTCCGGCGGACAGAAGCAGCGTGTGACGATCGCGCGCACCATTCTGAAGAACCCGAAGATCCTGATCCTCGACGACTCCACCTCTGCTGTGGATACCGAAACCGAAGCCTCGATCCGCAAGGCGTTGAATGACCTGATGGAGCACCGCACGACCTTCATCATTGCTCACCGCATTCAGTCGGTGATGCGCGCCGACCTGATCCTGGTGTTGGACAAGGGTCGCGTGATCCAGAAAGGCAGCCACGAGGAATTGCTGGGTCAGACCGGCGGTATGTACCGCAGGATCTACGATATTCAAACGAGGATCGATGAAGAATTGGAAATTGAAATTGCCAAGGCGAGTTAGGAGAATTCCACATGAATCTACTCGACAATCTTAGCGAATATTCCGACCCTCGTCTGTACGATGCAGAAAACAGTGAGTTTGAACCGGATGGTCCGTTCTTTCTTTCGCTGGCAAAGCAGGCGGGCGGTGCTGTGCTGGAACTTGGCTGTGGCACCGGGCGTGTGACGATTCCGCTGGCAAAGGAAGGCGTATCGATCACCGGGCTGGACGTTGTACCGGACATGGTCGCTCTGGCACGCGACAAAGCCGAAGGACTTTCGGCAGAATGGATCGTGGACGATGTACGTTCGTATCACTTGAAGCGGACGTTCCGCCTGATCTTCGAGACCGGCAGCGTTTTTCATCACATGTTGACGCGCGCCGATCAGGAGGCGTATCTAAAGCGCGTGCAGGAACACCTTGAAGCCGATGGGCTTTTTGTGGTCAGTATGTTCTTCCCCAAGCCGGTTCACTTTGCCGGCAGCGAGGAAGAAACGGAATGGTTCACGACCTCCCATCCTGAGGGCTACGAGATCAAGGTCTCTGGCACGGACTCATACGATGCGCTGCGACAGGTGAAGACCGAAACCGCGTACCGCCGTTGGACGGATGCGGATGGAAAGCAGGTCACGCGTGTGGCGCCGTTATCGCTGCGATATGTCTTTCCGCAGGAGATGGAAGCCTTGCTGCACTATAACGATTTCGAGATCGTGGAGCAATACGGTGACTTTGACAAGAGCCCGGTCAGCAACAACAGCAAACAGATCATTTATATCTGCCGGAAACGCAGGTAAGGACGACCCGGCAGTTTACAACGGAGAAACATCATGAGTGACGAATTATTGGAACTCGAAGAAGAAGAACACACATCACAAATTACCGCGCCGGTGTTCTGGCGCATTTTGGGGATCATAAAACCACATTGGAAGTGGGTGCTGGGATTCCTGATCACCATCGGTTTGGTATCCGGCTTGGATGCGTATTTCACCTACCTGAACAAGCAGATCGTGGACGAGGGGATCAACCTCAGTGACACGGCGGTGCTGACACGCATCGCGTGGATCTATGGTTCGTTCCTGCTGTTGCAGTCTGTGTTCGTGTTCACGTTCATTTACCTTGCCGGTGTGCTGGGCGAACGCGTGCAATACGACCTGCGCAAACTGCTCTTCAACCACCTGCAGAACCTGTCGCTTTCGTACTATGCCCAAAATGCAGTGGGACGGCTGATCGCGCGCGTCACATCGGACACGGGGCGCGTCTCGGAACTGGTGACCTGGGGCATCGTGGACAGCGTCTGGGCGGTAATGAACATCATCACGTCGCTGACCTTTATGGCGATCATCAACTGGCGGCTGGCATTGATCGTGTCGGTCATCATCCCGATCATGATCTGGGTGGCGAACAAGTTCCAGTCGTATATCCTGCTGGAATTCCGCGTCACCCGCCGCACGAATTCGAAGATCACCGGCGCGTACAACGAGAACATTCAGGGCGTGCGTGTGGTCAAGGCGCTGGGACGGGAGGATGCCAACCTGCGCGAATTCCAGAACCTGACTTCGACCATGTATCGCTCGTCGTACCGTGCGGCGTGGCTTTCGGCGCTCTTTCTGCCTACGGTGCAGATCATTGCCGCCTTCGCGCTGGGAGCCATCGTCTGGTATGGCGGTGTGCAGATCGAGTTCGGTCTGATCACCATCGGCGGGATCCAAGCCTTCGTCTCGTACCTGACCTTCATGATGTGGCCCGTGCAAGACCTGGCGCGCGTCTATGCCGAGATGCAGCATTCCATTGCGTCGGCTGAACGAATCTTCAAACTGGTGGATACCCCGCCCGAGGTCCATAACCGACCCGACGCTGTCGAGGCGCGAACTCTGTTGGGCGAGATCGAATTCGAGCACGTGGACTTCTACTATGAAGACCGCAAGCCGGTGCTGACCGACTTCACGCTGAGAGTCCAGCCCGGGGAGATGATCGCGCTGGTCGGTCCGACCGGTGGCGGGAAGAGCACCATCGTCAACCTGCTGTGCCGCTTCTACGAACCGCAGAAGGGCGTGATCCGCATCAACGGCAGGGACTACACCGGGTACACGCTCGAGTCGATCCACAACAAGATCGGCATTGTTCTGCAAACGCCGCACCTGTTTTCCGGGACAGTGCGCGAGAACATCCGCTATGGCAAATTGGACGCGTCGGACGCCGACGTGGAAGAAGCCGCGAAGATCGCGGGTGCGCATGATTTCATTTGTACCCTCGAAAAAGGCTACGACCAGAACGTGGGCGAAGGCGGGAACCTGCTCTCGGTGGGGCAAAAGCAGTTGATCTCGCTGGCGCGCGCGGTGCTCGCCAAACCGGAGTTGTTCATCATGGACGAGGCGACCTCCAGCGTAGACACGCTGACCGAGGCGCTGATCCAAAAAGGCATGGAAGCGTTGATGAAGGGACGCACGTCCTTTGTGATCGCGCATCGCCTCTCGACCATTCGCCGCGCGAACCGGATTCTCGTCATCGAAAACGGGCGCATCGCGGAGCATGGCACACACGCCGAACTCCTGCGTAAACGCGGACATTACTACAGCCTGTACACGCAGCAGTTCCGGCATGAGTTGGAAGTGCAGTATGGCGTGGATGTGCCGAGCGAGGAGCGTGAGGAAATACGGGAGGCAGTGGCGGCGGATTAGAAGGGCAAGGATGAATTAGGAAGGATGAAGAATGAATACGCCCTCCGGGAGGAGTTCTCGGAGGGCTTTTGTGTCTAGCTATTTTTTTACTTTATCAAGAAATGCCTTCATATATATGGAGACAGGGTGGTTCGGATCAATTTTGTTGCCAAGTTCTACCGCCTGTTGCAATAATTCAATGGATTTATCTTTCTGCCCATTTGAAGCAAGAATTTGCCCAAGAAAGAAGTAAATATTTGCCTGGCTTGGAATTGAATCGATCTCTTCATATATATTTAAAGCATCCTGCAACATTTTCAAGCCTTCCTCGGGCTTTTGTGAAAATATCAGCAATTTGCCGTGAGATTGCAATACGTTGGCTTCGCCCAAACGATCCCCGATGTCCTTGAAGAGTTTCAGGGCTTCGTTGTAACTTTCGAGCGCGGCGTCTAGTTCGTCACGGAACTGCTGCACGTCGCCGATGGCTTTTCGCACGTTGGCTTCGCCCAAACGATCCCCGATGTCCTTG
>DDSH01000001.1:463288-511001 GCA_002343775.1 Anaerolineales bacterium UBA2395 | reverse complement strand
CGCATGGCGCAGGATTTCTCGCTGCGCACGCTGCTGGTGGATGGTCAGGGGAACTTCGGCTCGGTGGACGGCGACCCGCCTGCCGCCATGCGTTATACCGAGGCACGTCTTACCAATGCCGCGCTCGACATTCTTTTCGATCTTAATAAAAACACGGTTGACTTCACGCCCAACTTCGACGATACGCTTGAAGAACCCGGCGTACTGCCTGCTGCGATCCCCAACCTGCTGGTCAATGGTGCGACCGGTATCGCCGTCGGTATGGCGACTTCCATTCCACCGCACAATCTCAGCGAAGTGGTGGATGCACTGGTCTTCATGCTGGATAAATGGGAAAAACTCGACGACATCGACGTCGAGCAGTTGATGAAGTTCGTGCAAGGACCGGACTTCCCGACCGGGGGTCTCATCATTGAAGAAAAGGGCGATGAAGGCATTGAGTCGGCATATGGCTCGGGGCGTGGAAAGGTCACAGTGCAGGCAAAGGCTCACGTCGAAGAGATGGAACGCGGCAAGAATCGCATCATCATTTCCGAACTGCCCTACATGGTCAACAAATCCAGTTTGATCGAGCGCATCGCCGAACTGGCGCGCGACGGTCATCTGGAAGGTCTCTCCGACCTGCGCGACGAATCAGACCGGCAGGGAATGCGCATCGTGCTTGAACTGACGAAGAACGCCGACCCGAATTTCGTGCTGCGCGATCTATACAAGCGCACGCCAATGCAGACCACTTTCAGCATCAACCTGCTGGCATTGGTGGACGGCGAACCGCGCACTTTAACTCTCAAACAGGCACTCCGCGTCTATTTGGAGCACCGACTCACAGTCATAAAAAGACGCGCGGAATTCGATCTGGAAAAAGCCAGAGCGCGCGCGCACATCCTCGAAGGTTATCTGACCGCGTTGAAGAACCTGGATGAGATCATCGAACTGATCCGCTCCGCTTCAGACGTGGATGCGGCTCGTGCCAAACTGATGAAGCGCTACAAGCTGACGGAGATTCAAGCCAACGCCATTTTGGACATGCAGCTGCGCCGCCTGGCTGCTCTCGAACGCAAGAAGATCGAAACCGAATATAAGGAAGTGACTGCGCTTATCAAGGAATTGACCACACTGTTGAAGTCACCCAAGCTGATGCGCGGCGTGGTCTCGGAGGAATTGCAGAAGGTGAAAGCCGCCTATGGTGATCGGCGCCGCACGCAGATCGTGAGCGTGAAGGAAGGCGCGAAGGGCGTGAAGGCGCTCACCACCAACGACCTGCTGCCGCAACAAACCGTGTGGATCGGCGTGACCGATGACGGATTGGTCTCGCGCACACATGATGACAAGCAGCCGCGTCACTCCGGGAACGATGCGCCGCGATTTTTGGTCAAGGCATCCACCACCGACACGGTCTATTTTGTGAGCAAACTCGGCAAGGCTGCCGCCGTGGCAGCGCATTTGATCCCCGAAGCGAACAAGTTGAGTCAGGGCGTGCCATGGCATCGCGTCTCGCCGTTGAGCGATACAGACGCACTCGCCGCTGTTTTCGCATTACCTGCCAACAAATCGTCATTGGGCGAAGAGACCTGTGTCATCACTGTCACACGCTTCGGCATGCTCAAGAAAAGTCTCGTGACCGAACTGCCCGGTCCTTCGTCGCAGACCTTTGTACTTGCACGCGTCAACGAGGGCGACCGCCTCGGCTGGGTCGGTTTGACCGATGGCAAGAAGGAAGTTTTGCTCGTCACAGCGGGCGGAATGGCGATACGCTTCAAGGAAGACGATGTGCGCCCGATGGGTCTCGTTGCGGCGGGGGTGAATGGCATGAAACTCGATGACAAGGACGAAGTCGTCGGCGCGGAAATTTTGCCTGCCGAAGGCGAGATCTTCCTGTTGACCAATGACGGCAAAGCCAAACGCGTAGACCAGAAAGACTTCCCGGTTCAAGGTCGCTATGGCAAGGGTGTGGTGGCGTGGGACCTGCCCGGCAAGACGACTCTCGCCGCCGTCGCCAGCGGAAAACCGAACTACATGGCAACCATCCATATGAGCAAGGGCGCGCCCAAATCCACACGGCTGGATGCGGCAGCCGTCCGCAAACGCGCGTCGGCAAAAGGCGATCTCATCGCAGAAGTGAAACCCGGTGAGATGATCACCTCCATCAACGTAGGCTGGACGGTGGAGCGGTTCGTCAAGGTGGCGGAAGAGAAGCCGGTGAAGAAGAAAGTGGATAGTGGAAAGAAGGCTGCCAAACCTGCCGCAAAGGCAAAGCCTGCGCCAAAGAAGAAGGCTTCGAAGCCAGTGAAGAAGTCACCTGCGAAGAAGAAAAAGAAATAAAACAAAAGACCTCTAATATTCAAAACTTAGAGGTCTTTTGTTAAAGTGCGTAGTGGAAGTTATCAAAAAATTTTCATGGTCCGCAATAAATGGTTGGCGGACATTCTGTTTTCTCCGGCACAGGTTGTTCTTGTTCTTCCCCATTCTTAGGTTTGAGAGTCTTGGTTGGGATAAAAGGCTTTTTGGTCGGCGTTTCAGTTGGCGTTAAAGTTGGGGTGAAGGTTTCTTCCGGCTTCTGACCAGCGCCAGAAACACAGCGTGGCAGGCTTAAAGTCGCTATATATGTGGCTTGCACAACATTTGAACGGTCATAGGCGCGAAAGAGCACTTGCACTTCCTTGAAATTATCCCCTAATGGATAGTACATTACATCTGCCGGGTCTGAGCCAGGAATCGAAATCCCTTTAAACGCTGTCCAAATATTTGTTGGATATTGCAAATCCAATGGAATTTCACCATCACTGTAATAGTCGCTTGAAAAATCGCCAGTGTAACTGATCTCCGCTGTAACGCCCTCAACCGGTCTAATCAAGTCGGTCCGGTAGGTTTGTGCGTAAAGCCCAAGCAATAAACCACCCCCAAACCCACTACCGATTCGATCAGACTCAAACGGGAAGCAACGATCGCCGTTTAGGGTAATCACACCTTGAACTGCAATGCGGGTATTGTCATCACCCGAATCAGGCAGAATGGTGGGAATGCATAGCGCGCCAGATCCGGAATACCCTTCATAGTTATAGAATTGTGAAGCATTCTCGCGATTTAGATTTGTTATGCAAACCGTCACTGGCGGCGATTCGATCTGGGACCCATCTTGAAAATTGGCGACCGCGACAAAGGTTAAAAGTCCTGCCCATTGATCACCATCCGGCTCCAAGGTGATGTTTGGCGCCGTTACGATTTGATCGGTAGCAGGACTAACCGGAAAAGGACCATAGGTTGCATCACCACCTTCTACTCCATCGGCGTAGGTCTGCTTGATCTCCAATGAAACAACCCTGCCTCTGAGGGAAAAGATGCGGACATTGAAATTGATAGGAGCAAATGGCAAAATGGCGCTGTCTTGAGGCGAAACAATACTCACGAATTGGGTTGGCGCTGTAAAAGCCGGTGAATTGGAAGGCAGATTACAAGAAGTAATAATGAAAAGGTTTAGAACAATGCAAATAAACTTCTTCATGTTTCATCCTGTTTCTGAATATTCCCAACCAGATCCAATTCCGGCGCGATCTTTCTCATCGCCAGGATCACATTGTCAACATGCTCCCAAACATCGATGCCGAATTCCTTGGCGGCATGTTCCATTTCCTCGCGGTTCGTTCCGGCGGCAAACGCCTTGTCCTTCCACTTTTTCTTGACGGATTTGGCTTCGAGGTCGTACAGCGAGTGTGAGGGACGAACCAATGCCACGGCGGTGATGAGTCCGGTCACTTCGTCGCAGGCGCAGATGGCTTTCCGGCGCAAGGTATCGCGCGGCAGACCCAAATGGTCGGCGTGACTCAAAATATCCTGCACGATGTCCTCGGGCACGCCGCGCTCACGCAGAATCGGCGCGCCAGCCTGTGGATGTTGGTCGAGCGTGGGATGAATCTCCCAATCGAAATCGTGCAGCAGACCGATCAAGCCCCAGGCTTCCACGTCCTCGCCAAATTTTTCGGCGTAGAAACGCATCGCAGCTTCGACGGAAAGCATGTGGCGCACAAGGCTTTCGCTTTTCACAAATTCACGCACAAGGGACAGGGCTTCTTCACGGTTCATTTTGTTTTCCTATTGTTTTTTACCACAGAGAGCACAGAGGTCACGGAGAAAACCGTTGACTTCCCTGTGCTCTCCGTGATGGGATCATTCTATCGGCTCCGGTTCGCCCAGCACGGGCAGCGGCTTGGCGTACAGCACATCCCACGCGGCTTGGAAGATGGCAAACGTCTCGCGGAAATTCCACCACGCGCGTGAACGCTTCAAAAAATAACGGTTGTTCGCTTCCACGCCAACCGAGTCGACACCGAACCAATTGCACAGGAACAACGACCGCTCCATGTGAAAATCCTGCGTGACCAAAATGGCAGAGTCCACGCCGAAGATGTGTTTGGCGCGGTAGCAGGTATCGTACGTGCGCCTGCCCGCGTAATCGAGCACAATATCTTCATCCGGCACGCCGCGGTCGAGCGCATACTGCCTGCCGGCTTCGGGTTCGTTGTAGCTGATCTCGCGGTTATCGCCGCTGATCAGAATCTTCTGCGCCTTCCCGCCCAGGTACAAATTCACCGCCGTTTGCACGCGGTCGCTCAAGACCGGTCCCGCCGAGCCGTCGCGCAGCAACCCTGCGCCAAAGACGATCACAACCCGTTCAGATCGCACATCCTGCACGGTGAACGTGCGTGGAGCGGCATACAGTCCCATGACAAACCTTGGAAGGATCAACCCGGCAGCGACCAATGAACCCAAAACAAGCGCAATGCGCCACAAAAAACGAAGTACTTTTTTTAACATCCCGTCTATTCTATCAAACTCAGCACATCCAACCCCGAAGCATTAACATGGGCAATGAACGCATCGTACGCCGAATCTTCCACCGGTTGGAACTCATCAAAACCGTACACCGTCTGCATCGCAGATTTTCCCTCGGGCGTCAGCATCAGGTCGATGAACGCACGCTGGAGGACGCGCCGCATTTCAAACGGCAACGAAGACGCCATCGCGATGGTCTCATATGGGATGATCGCCGGGATGCGCCAGACCACCACCACGCGATCCATCACATCGGGATAATCCGCTTCGAGGATGGGGGAGGTACGCGCGTCGATGAAGGTCGCACCGAAATCGCAGATGTCATCGGCATAGACGGCGCGCACCACGTTGGGCTGTCCATCCAAAAACGCGCCGCTTCTCGGCTGGACCTGAGATTGTCTCAGCAACCCCAGGGGCACCACATACCCCGACGGCGAGACTTCGTCGCTCCAGCAGGCTTTCTTTTCCTGGAATTGCTTCAAGGCAGTGGCGGCATCTACCGTGTTTTCACCCCGGGCGGGGTCGTAGTATGCGGTGAAATCGTTGTTGCGGTTGATGATGATCTGCGCACCGTAAAAGGTCTGTCCTTCACGCACACGAGCCAGCAAAGCAGTGACAGAGTTATCTCCCCGCGCGAGCACAAAACCATACGGTGAGAGCGAGGCAATGTGGGCATTGCCGTTCGCAAACGCTTCGACCAGCAGCGCCTCAGAGCCGGGAATCACCGTCACTACGCGATACCCCGTCCGCGATTCGAGAAAGGCGGCAATGACCTCTCCCGCCGCAATGACTTCCTCGCTGGGTCGCGGGGAGGGATTCAGGGCGAGGATCAAAGGATTCTGGTCGGTTCCCGGCTGCGGCGTGGCAAGAGGCGGTTGCGTGGGAGTCGAGGTAGGCTCCAGTGTTGGGGTCGCTGTGGGAGTCCCCACCGTCAAACTGACAGGGAAGGAGCAACTTAACAAAAAGACAAGAAGGGCGGGCAGCAGGACTTTTTTCATCTTTCAGGATTGTTTGTTCGCAATCATAATGACCTTGCTATAATAAGACAAGTTTTTGGAAAGGATAAAAATGAAGAATACCTTTAGCACAGTCATGTCTGTTCTGATCCTGGTGGTTCTGGCAGCCGGTGTGTACTTTATCGTTGAAACCGTGCGCGAAACGGCGGCGGCGGCTTCGGAGCCGTTCGACCAGGTCAATGAGGCGAATTACTCCCTGCAAACGCAGGTGGCGCAACTGATGAACCCCACGCCGACCATCATCCCCGACCCGGTCACCTACATCAACGAGATCCGGGCGCTGGCGCGGCTGGAAACCATTCAGTATAGCATCTCTCAGGTGGTTACCTCGGAGATCAATCAGGACAGCGCCATCTTTGCCTTTGCATTCGGCACCAAGATCCTCGTGCAGATCCACGGTTCGGTGATCGCAGGCATCGACATGGAGAAACTCCAACCGGGCGACATGCGCTTTCAAGACGGGGTCTTGTATGTGAACCTGCCGCCTGCCGAGATCCTGGCGGTTACGCTGGACGAAGACCAGACGGAAGTCTACACCATTCAGGAAGGTATTTTCGTGGATGTGGACCCCAACCTGGTGCTGGATGTGCTCAGCGTGGGCAAGGATAAGATCGTCAGCGTGGCGATCGAGGATGGCATTCTGCTGCAAGCGGAGAGGAATGCCGAGGCATACCTGTTGAAATTCTTTAACGCGCTGGGGTACAGGTCGGTCATCTTCCCACAAGAGTAAAATTCCCCGCGTCCCGCAGATCTCCCCGACCTGCGGGACGCTTTCGTTTAAGGCGTGCAGCTGACCGGGAATGAGATCTGCTGCGTGAGTTCGTTCGGGGTCAGCACATGGAGTTTCACCCAGTATTCATTCGGCGCGTTGACCTGATAGAACTCGTTGATGGCTTGCGTACCCGCCTGTTCATAGATCAACGTGCCAACGTCCGACACAGCCCCCGTGCTGGCTTCCCATTTCCAGGTGAGCAGGGTGGGTCCATTGGTGGTGACCAACGCTTCGAAGAAGACCGTCTGCGGGAACTGGCTGCAATTGACCACAATGCGGTTGGGCTCCACGCGCAAATCCACATTGGTGACGGTCACGAACGGAGGCGGGAGAACGGGCAGGTCTTCCACGCCGTCATCTTCATCCACCACCTCGGCGGAAACCCAGCAAAGACCGTTCGGGTTGCCGGGGTCTTTCACATACCACCACGAATCCGTTTCGTTGCGACCCACCGCCCGCAGAGACTTTCCCTGCGGAATCTCGCTGACCAGCTGATAGACCGTGCCCGGACCAAAACGGCAATTGACCAATTCCGCAGTCACCCGCATCGACACTTCCACGGGGCGGGGGGTGGGGCTGGCAGCAGGTGCAACACTGGGCACGGGCAGGTTGGTGGGTGGCAGGGTGGGGAATGGGGTGGGCTCAGGCGGAGTTCCCCCGCATGCCAGCAAACCAAACAGGACAAGTCCTGCAAGCAGGACATGGCGTATCATAATTCCTCCTTTTCGACTATCAATAAAAAAACGCTTCAACTCTCCATCGGCGTTGGAGATAAAAGGCGACCCTGTCGGGTCGCCCTGACCTTCTACTTTACTGTAACAATAAAAGTGGCTGTTTGTTCCGGTTCTTCCCGGCTGCTGGAGGGGGAATAGTACCCAAGAGTGATGCGCGTCTCCCCCGGAGCAACAGCACGAAACGTCCAAACATCCACCCCGCCGGAGCCGGGCGCAACCGGTTCGCCCGCATCGTACTCTTTTGAAACGAATTGCACGAGGTTTGTGTCGAGATCCTCGACCAGATCCCATTCATAGCCTGTGGAGGGATTCGCATCCAGGATGATGAAGAACTCGCTTCCCACCCTTGCGTCGATGGGCTGGGTGGTGTTCGAAGCCGGAGGCACAGGGAGACTTTCGTTCTGCGGCTGGGGCGGTTGAGGCTCGCCGCACGCTGCAAGGAACAGGGCGAGAAGTAGAAGCACTGGCAGAAGTTTTTTCATGGGAGTCCTCCTTGAATTTGGAAATTGGTCTTCAACAAGCATACGGAAGTATCGTCCGCTTCGCTCCGGACCCGAAACCCACCGCCGTCTCCTCGGGGCTGTCCTTCACGACGGCAAGGTCAACACGAATCCTTTGCTGTTGAATCAAGTGTATCAAAAAGTCATGAATTTCGTCGCCGCAATTCCGCACAGATTACCTGACAACAATCTCGAAGACAACGGTCTGATCCGGCTCGCCGCCCACCCCGGGGGGATAACTTCCCAATGTGATTTGAGTCTCCCCGGCAGAAACAGCGCTGAACGTCCACACCTCCACGCCGCCGGAGCCGGGCATGACGGGCTGGTCGGCGGTGTAATCACGTGAGTTAAATAGGACAACGTTCTCGTTCAACATACCGACGATCTCCCAGTGATAGCCGGTGCTGGGGTTGGATGGGATGACGATCTCGAAGACTTCACCTCGCTTAACCTCAATGGGGTTGGCAGGGTCAGTAACCGCCACTTCAGATGCGGGCTCCACTTCTGGTTTCAATGAAGAGCAGGCAGACGCTAACAACAGAATCGACAGCATGACAAACAGCTTTTTCATGGCATTCTCCATTTGTTGGTCGGACGTACCCGGCATGAAAATTGTACCGCCAGAGATTGAAAAACAAAAAGTGACAGCCGCCGGCGGCTGTCACTTTTTGTAGTCCTGCATGTTCCACCGATCAGGCAGCGATCAACCCTGCAAGAACGAGCACACACACCGCAACCATCGCCAGACTCAGAGTAATCAAAAGGAATCGGACAAACCCTTCGCGACCTGCCGAGGCTTGGTGTCCCTGTCCGGCAATGACCATCATCGAACCCGCGCCCCAGATCGCAGCGAGCAGCACTGCAAGCCAGTTTGCAAATGTTCCGAAAATGGCGAGCCAGAACGTGATCGTCAGCAAGGTGTCGGATAAATTCAGTCTTTGCCACAAGAGCCCGAGCGCCACAAGGAAAATACCGTTCATGACTCCCTCCAGGTGCCCGGAGAGACCCATGCGCGGACTCTTCAATTTGGGGATGACGAATCCCGTCATCAAACCGAGCAGGAAGAGACCAATTCCAAGTTGAAGCAATAAAGCATCCATTTCATCATCTCCTTAATACAGTATCAGTAAATCTTTGAAGGCGTTTTCCACCAACGCCTTATCTCCAGCGATTCGCGCACGTTTCATGCCTTCTTCGTATGAGAAGCGCCCCGAGACGAAAATATTGAAGTCAAGCGCATCCATTTCCATTTCGGCGGCAGGTTCGCCCTTGCCGATCTTCCATGTGCCGCCCGAAATGCCGGTGAGCAAAAGGATGATCCCGCGACCATCGAGTCGTTTGTTCAATTTCTTCGCCAGATCCCGCACCACCAATTCGACAATGCGCCCGTCGTGTTCGCGCGTTTGCTCGAAGGGCAGGTTCGCGGCGCGGCAGATGTCGAGACGGTGCATCCACGTATCGCGGCTGTGCGTGACCCACATCAAATATCGCAGCGACATGAAACCGCCGATGGGATGCGGAGCATGGATCCATTTGACAGCATGAAAGCGATATGCCCAGTTATGGATGGCTTGAGGACCCGTCCGCTTCAATTCATCGATGAGCTCGGCAGGCGTCATCTTTTTCCGTTCGCCGACCTGCAACGCGTTGATCGCGTCTTCGGGCAGTTGACCTCGTTTGGGAAGTTTTGCATATTGCCGCATCATTTCCGTGTAACCAACTCCGCTAAGGTAGCCGCCTGCCTGATGCGCCACCACATCATGCACGTCCCATTCCGTACAAGCCGTCGGCTTGGACCAGTCGTCTGGGGCGAGTCGCTCGAGCACGCGGATGAGGCGGTCGAACGAGGTTTGCATCAGCGCATGGGCTTCATCCGCATTTGTGTAGGGGATGCGCTCCGCGATGGCGATCGTTGAAGGGGAAATGGCAGCGTTCATTTGTCTTCTCCTTTTCCAAACAGGCTCGCTTCAAGCATGGACCTCGCGGCTGGGATCAACGACCCGAACCTTCCCTGCCCGACAGGGAGATGCGGCTCGTTTGCGAGGTGCATGGCGGTCAGCCCATGTGAGACGGCGATGACGAGGTTGATGACCTGCTCACTCGTCAGGCTGGTATTGAGCTCGTGCATGAATTGCTCCACGCGTCCGCGTGAGTAGCTGAGGATGCCAAAGCTGACCGCAAGGCTTTCCGGCGAAGGGACAAAGCCCGGGACGGGACGCTCAAAGCAGAGTTGGTAGAGTTCGGGGTTGTCGAGCGCGAAGGTCATATAGCCTTCGATGATGCGGTTCATTTCATCTCGAAAACCCGTTGATTCCCGCGCCGCTTTTTCGACGATTTGCCCCCACAGATTGAACCCGAGGCGGAAGAGGGTGTCGTAAATTTCCATCTTGCCGGAAAAGTAGTTGTAGAGCGACGGGGCGCGCATGTCCATGCGGCGGGCAAGTTCCTGCATCGAGAGGGCTGCCACGCCTTCTTCGCGCATGATGGCGCGGGCGGCTTCGAGAATGGCTTGCTTGGCGGCTTCGCGGTTGCGTTGTACGCGGGGGGAAGTGGGTTTGATTTTCTTCATAATACTAATATTGTTAGTTTTAACTAATTATATTAGTTTTTCTAGGTTTGTCAAGGGGAATCAAGAATGGCGGACTGCTGTCCGCCATCTGAAATTATCTGTTCGTTTTTTATCCGATGCTGATGGAGGTCTTTGCCGGTGTTTGCCCAGTCAATGCCACGCAGGTTCGATTACGCCCCTGCTGTTTGGCTTGGTAGAGTGCATGGTCCGCCCGTTCCAGCAGCATATCCACCGAGCCGACCTCATGAGACGCGGGAATTCCGGCTATCCCAATGCTAAGCTTAAGGAACAAGTCCACGCCGATGTTTGGGACGGGGTTTTCAGCCAAATGGGTCCGCAGACGTTCCGCCGTCTGAAGCGCCTGCTCCACATCCGTTTGAGGCAGGAAGATCACGAATTCGTCACCGCCGAACCGCGCAGCAACATCCGAAGCGCGTGTGATGGTGCGAATGCTGTTCGCGAGGTGCTGCAGCGCCAGGTCGCCTTTCATGTGACCGTAGGTATCGTTGGTCGTTTTGAAGTGATCGAGATCCAGAAGCATCAATGAGGCGGGATGCCCGTAACGCACAGCCTCCGCCAGAATCGCGTTCACAATGGCAAAGAAATGACGCCGATTGTAAAGACCGGTGAGCGGATCGGTGGAGATCAACCTTTGTGTGACCTGTTCCGCGATTTTGCGTTCGGAAATATCGCGCAGCAGACCGATGATCTGGTTATTGGAGAGAAGTCTTCCCGTGATCTCAACGGGTATCCGCGAGCCGTCTTTGCGAAGGAATACGCTTTCGACGGTAACGATTTTCTCCTGCGGGAGGCGCGCAAGTTCCTTTTGGATGTTGTCAATCTCATCGGCAGGATGGAGATTCATCACAGGCAATCCGCACAGTTCATCATGTGTGTAGCCCAGGATCTCGCAGCCGCGCGGGTTGGTTTCGAGTATGCATCCCTGCTCATCGATGAGGAAAATCCCATCGCCTGCCTGCATAAAAATGGTCTGGAAAAATTCCTCTGAAAGGATGTTCTCTGTTCGTGATCTGTTCTGGGGTGTGCTCATTCATGTCCCGGAAGGATAGTGTAGTGTTTTATGATACCAGTATTTTTCAGGACGGATATTTTCAAAAACGAAATTTCCCCTACATAACTCCGATATAAACAAAAAAGGGCGGATGTGAGATCCGCCCCAAAAATGCTGTACGCCTTAGGTACCTTGCCGTCGTTTGTTTTAGGCTGCGCTTCTGCGGACGTGCTTACCTGAAAGAAAACCCTGTTTATGCCGCATTCGATGCGAAGCGAAACTCTGCTGTTTTGATCGGCACCCCCCCTGCAGAAAATTGCAGGCATTCGACCTCACTATCTTTGGGCAAAATAAACACCAGCCAGCCTCGCAGGCGCATTCCGGGGTTAAGCATGCGCGTTCTACCAATGTATATCTTCCCAGTGTATAGCTTTGGGTGCAGATAATCCATGGTGGCTTCGAATGTGTAGCCCGCCTTGTCGAAAACGATCCATTGATCGTGACGGATCTTCATGGCGGATTCGGTCCGATTCACGTATTCCACTTCGGCGCATAGAACATGCTCTTTTTCAATGACCTCGTCGGAGAAACTGTGAAGATAGACATCTACATCGGCTACCTTGAGCCATTGACCTGATCGATTGGAATAGGTTACAGAAGGGGAAATCTTCTGACGTTGCGAATCATCCAATTCGGCGATGGGTTTATCAAGCAAGTATTGATTGCCGCAATGAACACAAGCAACCTTCTTGCTTTCGCCCGAAGATTGCAGGCTTGCGCCGCAGGTGGGACAGGTAAGAGAGAATAGGTTGGTCATGGTTAATTATTGCAGGGGCGACGCGTGCGTCGCCCTGCGAAAGATTATCGTTTCAACGTTCTGTATTTGACCCGATGCGGGGTGAGGTCTTTGCCGAACTTCTCCTGCATCATGGTTTCGTAATCGGACCAGTTGCCGATGTACATCTTGGCAACCGAATCGCCTTCATACACAACGATGTGGGTGCAGATGCGGTCGAGGAACCAGCGGTCGTGGCTGACGACGAGGGCGACGCCTGCAAATTCTTCGATGGCTTCTTCGAGGGCGCGCAGGGTGTTGACGTCGAGGTCGTTGGTGGGTTCGTCGAGCAGGATGACGTTGGCGCCTTCGGTCAGGGTCTTGGCGAGATGCACGCGGTTGCGTTCACCGCCTGAGAGGATGCCGACCTTCTTTTGCTGGTCGGAGCCTTGGAAGTTGAACGAGGCGCAGTAGGCGCGTGAGTTGACTTTTCTCTTGCCCAGTTCGAGGAAGTCGGCGCCTTGCGAAATTTCTTCGTAGACGGTCTTCTCGGGGTCGAGGGTGCGGTTCTGGTCCACGTACGAGAGTTTGACGGTCTCGCCGATCTTGACTGTGCCGCTGTCGGGTTTTTCCTGTCCTGTGATCATCTTGAGCAGGGTGGTCTTGCCTGCGCCGTTGGGACCCACTATCCCGATGATAGAGCCTGGGGGAACAGAAGCAGAAAACTCGTCAAGAATGAGGCGGTCGCCGTAGGATTTGGTCACCTTGTCAAATTCAAAAACAACGTCACCGAGGCGAGGACCAGGCGGGATGTAAATTTCCAGTTCTGCGCGGCGCGCTTCGGCTTCTTGATTGAGCAATTTTTCGTAGGCGCTGACGCGGGCTTGTCCTTTGGATTGACGCGCCTTGGGCGACATGCGAATCCATTCGAGTTCGCGCTGGAGGGTCTGCTGACGTTTCGATTCGGCTTTCTCTTCGAGGCGGATGCGCTCCTGCTTTTGTTCGAGCCAGGAGGAGTAGTTGCCTTTGTAGGGGATGCCGTAGCCGCGGTCGAGTTCGAGGATCCAGCCTGCCACGTTGTCGAGGAAGTAGCGGTCGTGGGTGACGGCGATGACGGTGCCTTTGTAGTCGCGCAGGTGATGTTCGAGCCACGCCACGGACTCGGCGTCGAGGTGGTTGGTGGGTTCGTCGAGCAGGAGAATGTCGGGTTCGGTGAGCAGGAGTCGGGTAAGGGCGACGCGGCGCTTTTCTCCACCAGAGCAGACGTTGATGGGCGTATCCGACGGCGGGCAGCGCAGGGCGTCCATGGCGAGTTCAAGGCGGCTTTCGAGGTTCCAGGCGTCGTGCTTGTCGAGCTGTTCCTGCAGTTTGGCTTGCTCGGCGACGAGGGCGTCGAAGTCGGCGTCGGGTTCGGCGAACTTGGCGTTGACCTCATCGAAGCGCGCCAGCATTTCGACGATGGGCTGCACCGCTTCTTTGACGACTTCCATCACGGTCTTGCTTTCGTCGAGTTTGGGTTCCTGCTCGAGCAAGCCGACGGTGTAGCCTTTGGATTGGGAGATCTCGCCGATGTAGTCTTTATCAACGCCTGCCATGATGCGCAGCAGGGTGGATTTGCCCGCGCCGTTGAGACCGAGCACGCCGATCTTTGCGCCGAGGTAGAAGCCGAGCGAGATGTCGCGCAGAATTTGCTTATTGGGCGGGACGATGCGTCCCACTTTGTTCATGGAGTAGATGACTTGTGTGGTTTCGTTTGCCATTGGGGTTCCGATAGTAGATAAATAGAGATTGGATAATTCGATATTCGAGGGTCGAAATCGGGCGTATTGTATCAGATGAAGGGATGGGTGGATGGTTAATGGAGAATGGGGGCTTGTTGGAGCCTGATTGGAGCTACTGTGGAGATACTGTGGAGCTACGTTGGGTGGTTTTGGGGCGAAAAAAGGCGGTTTGGCGGCTCGGAAATGGATTGGTTTGGCTGGCTTGGGGATGAAAAAATCCCCCGCATGTCCGAAGCGGGGGAGGTTGGTTCGGTTTCAATTACTGAATGCAATGCTTAACTAAAGTTTGAGAGAATTTAACTATCCTGCCAGCCGCTTCGAAATACGCTTAATAATTTCGGCAACGCCACTAATAGGATTTTTCAGTGTTTCGATGGTCACTTCAACAATATCTGGATTTATACGCATGAGATTACGAAATCTTCTAAACAGAAAACTCTCATCGGGAGATGACTGTTCTAAGGCTGTTTTTATTTCTTTTAATTCCTCTATGATATCAGCCTTTTCGTTATTATCGAGCACTTTTTGCTCATTGACAAGAGTATATATTGGCTCAAAAAGAGGGCTAAGATTTAGTAGGTGTTCTGTAGATTTGTCACTCCCAATCACTATATTTGAAGAAACATTACCGCCTATATTAATTGACACGTTACCAGCAACTACATTTCCATCGCCTTGTGCAATTTGTCCGCTTCCGTATATAGAGTCTTGTGTGGGGCTTTTTTTCTTAGGTCTCAGAGGCTTAATGCCATCTTTTTTTTCTAATTCCAGTTTTCTTTCAAGAAACATAATGTCAGCGTCTGGGATTCGCAAGACCTCTCTAAATACTCTGTGAACATGGAATAAGTTTGCATAAGGTAAAACCACTTTATTTCCCAAAAACTCGTAAAGAACTTCATCTTTATTAACTACACCCAGAAAACTAATTGAATAGAGGGTTTGAAACAAAACATCCAGAGGCTCAAAGAAGGCGGAACCATATTGCTTAATAATATCTTCCTTTATTGGAGTAAACAATTCGACAATGCGTTCTCTACTTATTTCATGGCTAGTGTTGGCATAGAACATACCTCTTAAAATATTCTCAAGAAATGGATACTGAACTGAATATTCAGAAATCAAATCTTCAGATTTCCAATTTGAATATTTTTTTATTGCACCCACTATATCAGCTTCATCAATTTTATCGGATTTGCCTCTGTCAAGTGCATTATCACGGCACATGTTACATAGTTGAATTAAGTCTCGAGGTCGCATTAAAGTATATTGAATTAGAAAATCAAAAGAGTCTCCATCATCAATAAGATCAGGAAAGACAGATGACCAAAGTGTTTCAACGTCGCCTCTTTTTCCAGTAGATTTATGAATTCGCAGAGAAATTAGCTTTTTTAGATTTTCAGTGCTCCAAACAATCATTTCAGTATGAGAACGATAATGATCAGAATTATGAAATCTAAGATAACTAAAAATATCGGAGCGTAAAAAGACAATAATCTTTATTTGTTGCAATGTGTCGTTTATTCCTTTTGCAGCTCTTAGCAATCCGACAATAAGATCTTGCCCTTCTTTACTTGAATCCCATAGATCATCAACTTGATCTACTAAAAAATAGATAGGGGCTTGCTTAAGTAAGTTTGATGCCTGTTGAAAATCTGACATAAACGTGTCGATGTCATCACTTAATGCACTCCCATCTGATGCTTCTTTTCCTACTTCTAGCGCCCCTTCTACTTTAAGTACACTAACTGCTACTTTATTGATACTACGAACAAACTTAAGCGCTTTATCTAATTGATTAGCTGAATTGTCATCATGTTTTACTAAAAAAGCTCGAACTTTCCGTAAAGCCATATCCCACTGCGTGTAATTATCACCATATTTTTTAGTTGCAATATGAACTAAATATCTTGCTGCTTCTATTAAGAAAACAAATTTCCACTTCTGAGTTGCTGCTTCTTCAATATTAAGACTTGCTTTTTCAATTAATATCGATTTAGCAATAGACATACTGCCTGGGGTTATGAGAGACACATCATATTGATTTTTTATTTGGTCAAAAAACATTAAACATGTGGCTGTTTTTCCTGCCCCTTTTCGCCCAAGAACGAGCCATTTTTTAGTGTCTTTTAACCGTTCATAAAATGGAGTGGGTAGATAGAGATAACGCAAAGTTTCTTTTTCGCTTTCAGCGCTATCTTGACCAAAACTTAGCTTTTTAAGTGTAGACATATTTTTCTCCAATTTATAGCAAAAGGAGTTGATCCAATTTGGGCAGTTGGATTTTCTTCCTATATAAGCTTTTTGCCAAATCCTTTTAGATTCGAGGGTATATCTTGTGTGTCAGTTGCGATAATTATCTGTGGAGGTTCGTTGTTTTCATTGGCTAATTGTCCAAATAGGTTCAATACTTGCAAATATCTTTCTCTGCCCATTTTCTGTTGTTGGGGCTCATCAACGATAAGCAGCTTTGGATGCCCAGACTTCACCTTCGGTTCTCTTATTCCCATCGCCAAGAGAGCGTAATGGAATGCAATAACTGTGATAACCAAATCGTATCCAATCATTATTTTGTATGGCTGTCGATTTATTAGTGGCAAAAATGATTTTTCATCCCAATCTACAATTTCGACGGGTTGATCTAAGCTGACCTGGTTAAGGAATCTTCTAAAATGTGCCAAGAAAGAACTGTAGTAGTCAGTAGTTTTTCCTAATTTTTTACTCAATTCATCCAACTCACGCTTAACTTCTTCCAGTTCTCTTTGAACTTTAGGCAAATCGTATTCTTGATAGTGAAAAGCTAATTCCCGCTGCTGTTTTTCGTAATCTAATCTACTTAATTCTCGCTCGGCAGATACCCTTGCTGAAATGATTAGTCCTAAATGTTCAACGATTGGCGAAACATATTCTTTTGTTTCGCTTTGTAATTTTTTCTCCAACTCCTCTATTTGTGATGCGAGGGGTTTAATTTCCTTCTCAAGAACTCCTATGCGCTTTTCATGATCTATTATCAAAATATCTGTCTCTTTAATAGATTGTTTTACATCTCGCAGTGATTTCTCCCATGCTTCGCCATCATCATGTTCAATTAAACTTCTGCCGCAAAGAGTACATAAACCGTCTGCTTCTCTCTGGCGCATTTCGGGTGTTACATCTTGAGAGCACCTAGGACAAATCGTAAAAGAGAAAGTCGATATTACATAGTGCGATGAAGCATGGCGCTCCAATCTTTTTACTTCTTCTGAAAGAATGTTTTTGATATCTTGCTTTTCTCTTCTTTGATCTCGAAGATTTAGAAGCTCTCTTTGTTTGTCATCTAACTCTTTGCGCTTTTCAAGTAATTCATTTTTAGTAGGTTCATATGTCGTAACTTCCCCTTCAATTTTTGAGCGAACATTTTGCCGTAGTTCCTGTTCTTCGCGGGCTAAGCGAGAAAGACCTTCTAAAATTGCATTTCGTTTGCCTTCGATTTCAACAAGTGTAGGGACATCTAACTTCTTTAGAAAATTTTGAATCGATACTATAGTCTGTCTTAACTCAAGAAGCTCGCCCTCTTTTCCCCGAATTGCGTTTTCGGTATCTGCAATTTCTTGGGTTGTTAATCCAAACATCACCTTTATGGTTTCAATTAGTGTCCGTTCAAAAACTCCAGGCAAAATTCCAGAATAGCTTATGTCTCGGTCAACTACAAATGCCCGTGCTAAATCGTTAAAACTTAATGGATTATCTCTTTTTCCACCTTCTTGTGTAGCTGTCTTGGTGAATACCTGAGGTAGTCCCAATTTTTCTAACAAATAAGGTGACATTTCTTTCAAGGATAGAGAGTTTTTGCCATCCTTGTCTTCAACTTCCATTTTTCCTGATGTGTGTTGACAGCTTCTGGTTAAGGTAATATTTTCTCCATTAGCTTCAATTTCCAAAACAACTTTTACAGAAGCTTCCAATATTTTTGTGTCAATCCTTTCGTGATTACCGCCTAAAGCATATTTTACTAGCCGCAAAAATATTGTTCGATCAGCTTGAGTTTTTCCGTGTAGGATATTTAATCCTGAATTAAATTCTATACTAACTTCGGAATCAAGTTTTTCCCAAACAAATCTTTTAATAACTAATCTTGGATAATTAAGAGTTGCATTCATACACTTATCTCCTCACCTAAACTTCGAGAAGTAACCTCAGGGAAATGCTCATATATGAAATCTTTAATTGCGGAGCCAGTTTTGTTTCGAAAGAGACCACTTACGACTTTACAACGTTCTATTATGTTTTCAAATTCAACAGTGTCCAGCTCGTTTACTGCGTATCTACCTCTATCTGTTAGCTCGAAAACATCCCCGTTTTTACTGGGCAATACGGTAATAAGCCCTTTTGCAATCAAAAGAGCAAATATATTGTAGTACTTTGAATCCCAAGGTCCGTATTTGTAGCGAATCATCGGCGATTCTGGCTTAATATCAATTTCATCTTCTATCTTGATGTTGTGAATGGCTGCGGCTTTTTGGAGGTACACAGGATATCTTACAAAGAAATCCATCTTCGCAATTTTTGTGCGACTGATGATTTTTCCTTTTACGCCAGCGTAATTTAATAACAGCAACAATCTCGCTGCATGTAACTCCATGCTTTCTTCCGCAATTGGCGATTTAGCAGGGCGACGGATATTTATTTTCAGATCGTTAGGTACACTACTTGATCTGGATGACGAAGAATTACTCATTTGAGCCTCTTCTAAAATCAACCGTGCAAATACCTGCCATGTCAAAAAAAACACCTTCAGCAAATCGTACCCCTAAACGAGGATCGCCATGTTCTTTGCTCCAATCAAGTCCTGTTACTTCTAATATTTTCAGTAAATCGTTCCACAGTATTACGCCTGACTTACTAGAATTTTCTTTTTGGTAACCCTGCCATCTTAAATGAATATCAACACCAAACTTTTCCCAAGTATTAGAATCAAACCCTTTCTCGTATTTCAAGCCAATAGCTTCTGTTCTTGCACTTAGGGCATACTGATGTTTGTCGCCAATATCTGCTCCTGATAATTTGTCTTGTAAAGTCAAAGAATGATGCTGATTTGCAGTGGGATAAGGATATTCTAGGTTTTGTAAAACCAATTGAATAATGTCTTGGCGAGAAATGGATTTTTCCAGCCAAGATTTTCTTGCAGATGTATTTGCTTTTTTAGAAACAGAGAAAATGGCAGAGTAAATTTTATCGACTTGGTCGTGCGAAGCGTCAACTTGCCAGACCTTCTTGATGACTTTCGCCAAAAGCTCTTTATTTTTTGTCTCTATGCTTTCTGGATTTGGTAAAGAAAAATTGATTGATAAAAATTTAATCGCTTGCTCAACAGTTTCTTTTGTAACGCTTTGAGAAATCAGGTTTTCAGAAAGATAACTTATGAATGGTAACAACGCTTTGTTCCAATCATCATTCCTTTCTTCTTTTGGAACATTTAATAGCGCCACAAACTCTGCTAATGAGCAACCCGAGTTTTTGCTCGTTCCTACTTTACCGCAACCAAGAATTTTGATGCTGCCTACATTTTTCCCGTCTTGCAATGGCTCAAAGAGCTTCGCAAGAATTCCCATTTTTTGTTTTTTGGCAGGTTTAATTAATTCTGGAAATGTCCAACTTCCAGTTTCTCTTTTTTTGACTTGAATTTTTTCTATAACAGAATTTTTTTTGTGAAGTGTAATGTCTTCACCATATTCACATACTACTCTTATTGATTCGACATTCAATAACATCTCAATACAAAGCCGAGATGTTATTTGCCATTGATAATCAAATCCAATTCCACCCTCACTACCAGGGTCTGTTTCAGGTACGGAAGAAAAAAATTCAATACTCATGTTGCCCTGCCTTTTTCACGATTATACCTGTAATCGTTTTGAAATCGTCAATCCAAACGGGGGAGGGAGTTGTCGGTGATTGGGACCCCTCTGTCCTTCGGACATCTCCCCCAAATTCCAAAGTGAGGAATTTAGGGGAGACTCAGCGATAGGCATTTCCCTGCAACTGGGCTTTATTCATCATTCATAATTCATCCTTGCTCTTCGGCAATGATGAGGTCGTGAAGAATCTGTCCGCGGTGGTGGGGAAGATCAGAGAACTACTTGAGAATGCCCGCAATATCATCCCACAGTGACGGCATTTCCAGAACGTCCGCAAATTGTTTGACCCACTTTTCAATACGGGCAACATCCAGATTTTGATACTTGTCCGCAAGAATACGAATATCTTCCATGTCTTTTGGACGATGTGCAATTGCTTTGAGAATAATCAAGTCTTCGGGTGTGGGAAGGCGGAGTTGTAATGCCGCATCAACTTGATGAACGACACTGCGCTCAATCATCTCTTGCTCAAACGGCAGGACGCCGAGCGACAGGTCAATATTGGTATTTGAAATCACATGCTTTAGGAGAACCACTCGACTTTTCCTGGCGAACTCGGCAGCATTGTCAATTCGAGGCTCAATTCCCTCTTCACTTGCCGCTTTCAGTAACTGTGGAATATCTTTGATCGACAGCAAGAACATCGCATCAATGTCTTCGGTATACCGCGCTTTTCCCAGAATACTGACAGCCGCTCCGCCAATAATGACTCCGCGCTCATTAAAGCGCGAAAGGAGTCTCTGCAACGACTCTAAAGGCTCAAGAAAAGGCTCAATTCCGTCAGGCTGATTCATAGTGGCTTCGTAGTATTGTCCAGCGCTTAAAGATTTCGCTTTCCCCATCATCGTGCCCGCGGCGTAATTCAAGACGAATAGAACGACGCAAGATAGAATTCAATTGCCGCCAGTTTGTCTGGACTGTGGAGGCGCGCAATTCCTGCCGTTCGATCTCTTCGACGGCTTTCCAACGCTCGCGATAAAACTTGATATCGAAATTTGCGTCCATGAGGTCAATTATAGCACCTGCCGATTGTACTAAAGAACTCCGCCGCAAGATGACTCCCGCCGAGAAAACTGCGAAGCGTGTGGGAAGAATTGCCCCCTACGGGGACCTTCGGCGGGCAAATAAACTGGGAGTCCATTTTCACCCCCTCCGCCTTCGGCACCTCCTCAAAATTCCAAAGTGAGGAATTTAGGGGAGACTCAGTGATAGGCATTTCCCTGCAACGGGGCTTTATTCATCCTTCATCATTCATAATTCATCCTTGCTCTTCGGCAATGATGAGGTTGTGAGCGACGTGTCCGCGGTGGTGGGGAAGATCAAAGAGCTGATACCTGTGTTATAATTCCAGAAAATCGGAATTTCTGATTTTCTGGAGAAAACATGGCAACAGTTCAAATGCGCGGCAAAGGCACAATCACCTTTCCAGCTAAATTACGCTCGAAATATAAATTGCAAGATGGGGAGGTATTTACGATTATCGACCTAGGTGAAGGGACTTTTTTACTTAAGCCCATGGTTTCCCAGGTGAATAAACTTTCCAGCCAAATTGCAAAACGTCTGAAAGAAGAGAATGTTTCTCTCGACGATCTGTTGCAGGCGTTGGATGAAGAACGTAAAATATATTATCAAGAAAACTATGTCAAGAAATAATTTACGGGGACTTCGTCATGTCAAAATTCAATATTTTTCTCGATAGCAGTGCTTTGATCGCAGGCGCCATTTCAGAGACTGGCGCGGCGCACGTGCTTCTTCAACTTGGGGAGAGTGAAGATATCCTGTTAACCATCAGTGAAATGGTTCTTGTTGAATCGGAACGGTCAATCGCTAAAAAATCGCCTCGCAACCTAAATGATTTACGAAAATTGATCAAAACTGCTAAACTGAGGATAGTCAATGATCCTTCCAAAAAGGAAGTAGAAGCCAATTTATATCTGATAGAAGACCCAAATGATGTGCCGATCCTGCTTGCCGCCATGAAAGCAAAAGTGGATTATCTCGCAACACATAATCGTAAACATTTTCTGGACGATCCGAAGGTCGCTGAAAAAGCGGGTTTGAAAATTGGAACGCCAGGCGATGTCCTTGCATGGATACGGGAAAATCTTGCGCGCGAATAAGATGGGGTTCGGTTTCAACGACAGCAGGTCACACCTGCACTTGCGTGTGATTTGCTTGGCAAATCATGCAAGTGTTCAGGCTTCATTGTCGATTTCTACTGTCACAGGGGGAGGCTGGGTGGGGGCGGAATGATGAGGTCGTGAGGAACTTGTCCGCGGTGGTGGGGAAGATCAGAAAACTGATCTAGTCCACTTTGCCCCGCCTTACGGTCTCCACCCCCAGATATGGCATAGAGCCCCTCAAGGTCACCGTCTTACCGGGGTCTTACCATCCTCTTACTATCCTTCGACATTCTCCCATCTCCCATTTTCAAACCCACCCCCCAGATATGGGGGTGCTTGTCTTGTCCGCAAAGGAAGAATCCAATACCAGGTCACCCCACATCTTTTGAAGTAAGATAAGCGCAGGAGACATGCCATGAAAACAAAAGAAGAGATCATCAAAAACTGGCTGCCGCGCTACACCGACACCCCGCTCAAAGACTTCGGCAAATACATCCTGCTGGTCAACTTCGAAGACTACCTGCACATGTTTTCCGACTGGTACAACGTGCCCGTCCGCGGAGAAGACAAACCCATGCAGACCGTTACTGCCGGAGGGATCACATTGATCAACTTCGGGATGGGAAGCCCCAACGCCGCCACGGTCATGGACCTGTTAGGGGCGGTGAGACCACGGGCATGCCTGTTCCTCGGAAAATGCGGCGGACTCAAGCGAAAGAACAACCTCGGCGACCTGATCCTGCCGATCGCCGCCATCCGCGGCGAAGGGACATCGAACGATTATTACCCTCCCGAAGTCCCTGCCCTGCCGGCATTCAGCCTGCAAAAAGCCATCTCCACCACCATCCGCAACCACCACCGCGACTATTGGACCGGCACCGTCTACACCACCAACCGCCGCGTCTGGGAACACGACAGCACTTTCAAAGCCTATCTCCGCCGCGTCCGCGCCATGGCGATCGACATGGAAACCGCCACACTCTTCACGACCGGTTTTTATAACGAGGTCCCCACAGGAGCATTGCTGCTGGTCTCAGATCAGCCCATGATCTCCAGCGGAGTCAAAACCGCCCAAAGCGATAAAAAGGTCACCCAGAAATATCTCGATACGCATCTCAAGATCGGGATCGACGCGCTAAAGGAGTTGATCAACAAAGGCGAGACGGTCAAACACCTGCGGTTTTGACCTGTCCCCCCTCCACCTCCATTACAATCGGGGCATGAACACCAACCTGCTACAACTTGCCCGCCAATTTGGAAATCCCGTCATCGAAGGGAATCGTGTCACCTTCGTATGGAAGGGGAAGTCCGCGCCGCGCTTTATCAGCGACATCCACCAATGGGAGGAGAATCCGCAGCGGATGAAGCGCCTCAGCCCCGACCTGTGGGCATTTTCGCTCGAACTCGATCCTTCCGCCTACGTTGAATATGGTTTCTACGACCCGCGCACGAAGAAACGCGTCAAAGACCCGCTCAACAAACAGACCGTCTTCAACGGCATCGAACATTACAACCATTACTTCTACATGCCCCAATCCGCGCCTACGCCTTATGCAATCAAACGCAAAGGCGTGCCAAGCGGAAAGGTCACCCGTCACCTCGTGGATACGTGGATGATCCAGCAGGATGGAAAGCGCGAACTGCATCTCTACCAGCCGCCGGTCAAGAGACCTGTGCCGCTGTTACTAGTCTACGATGGCACCGACTATCTCAAGCGCGCCAGCCTCAACATCATCGTGGATAACCTCATCCACGAGAAGCGCATCCAGCCGCTCGCGATGGCGTTCTTGCAGAACGGCGACGACCGCCGCGGCGTGGAATACGCCTGCTCCGATGCTACATTGATGACCCTTGAGCATTCCGTCCTGCCGTTCGCGGCGAAGAGGCTGAACCTCATCGACGTCAAAAAGAAGCGCGGCGCCTATGGCGTGCTCGGCGCATCCTTTGGCGGGTTGATGTCCATTTACACCGGCTTGCGGATGCCCGAGATCTTCGGCACGGTCATCGCTCAATCGTCGGTGTTCGAAGCGGAAGGGCGAGATTTCGTCACCGTGGACCTGATCCGCGCGAAGATGTCGCGTGAGATCAAGATCTGGATGGACATCGGTCACTTCGACTGGCTGCTGGAGGACAACCGCCGCATCCAACCGCTGCTGCAAAACAACGGCTACAACGTCACATATCATGAGGCGCCCGCCGGTCACAACTACACCTTCTGGCGCGATGAACTTCCAAACGCATTGATCACGATGTTCGGCAAATAGGAGCTCCCATGAAACTCGAAATCATCACCCGCGTTCCAAAAGAGCAAAGACACAAAACGCCTTTACTTTTCGTCCACGGCATGTGGCATGGAGCCTGGTGTTGGGACGAGTTCTTCCTGCCTTTCTTCGCCGAAGCGGGCTGGCACGTCACTGCCCTCAGCCTGCGCGGACATGCCGGCAGCGAAGGGAAGATCCAGGGCAGCAGCATCATGGACTATGTCCGCGATGTGGAACAGGTGGCGAAGACGCTTCCGACTCCGCCGGTGCTGATCGGTCACTCCATGGGCGGATTCACCACCCAGAAGTATCTCGAACGCAACGCCGCCCCGGCGGCGGTTTTGCTTGCATCGGTACCTCCCTCCGGCGTCTGGCACGGCACATGGCTGGTCTTCAAGCATAGTCCGCTCACCTTGCTAAAAGTGCTTACCCGTTTCCGTCTTGCGCCCGTGGTCGAAACGCCTGAAAGCACACGCTGGGCATTCTTCTCAGAGGATATGCCCCGCGAGCAACTGCTTAAGTATCACGCCAACATGAACGACGAGTCGTTCCGCATGTATCTTGATCTTCTCGGTCTGAACCTTGCGCATCCCAAAAAGGTCAAAACACCCCTGCTTGTCCTCGGCGCGGAAAATGATACTGTCATCTCAATGGGTGATGTGGAAAAGACCGCCCGCGCCCATAGTACCAAAGCACAGTTCTTCCCGCACATGGCGCATGATATGATGCTGGAGAAGGGTTGGAGATCTGTTGCAGAACGTATTCTGAAGTGGTTAGGAGAGAGAGGTGTACCATGATGAAAAGATCCCTTATTGCTATTGCTGTACTGTTGCTCGCCATACAGGCATGCGGGCTGGCAGATGTCACCCCCACCGAAGTCCCGCCCAGCGTGGAATCGACCGTTGTCAGCGAAACTGAAGCCCCAATGGACGAGGACCTGGCTTCGCGTCTGGAACGACTCGGCGGGTATCCCTGCCCGGATAGCGATTTCACCTGTGTCGATGTCAGCGTGCCACTGAATCATTTTGATTCCAGCGATACCCGCACCATCGACGTGGTTTTTGCAGTGCTGCCCGCCACCGGCGAACGTAAAGGCATGTTCGTCACATCCATCGGCGGACCGGGCGGCTCGGGCTTGCTGAGCGCGGATTCCTACACCTCCTATTTCGACCAGTCCATTCCAGAAAATTTCGATATTGTCTTCTTCGACCAGCGCGGAATCAATCTGTCTGGCGGTTTGTATTGCGTCGAGGCGGTGACGGACTACTATCGCACCGATACAGATGCGACCACGCCAGAGGGCGAGGATGCGCTGCTTGATGCCGCCCAAACATTTGTGAACGAGTGCGTTGCAGAAATGGGTGACACGGATCTTCTTCCATATCTCGACACCGCTCAGGCAGTTGAGGACCTGGAGGTCTTTCGCGCCTTGATGGGCGATGACAAGCTCTGGCTGTACGGCGAAAGCTATGGCACACAGTTCGCACAGTTCTATGCCGCCTCACACCCAGACCGTTTGGCGGGGCTCATCCTCGACGGCGTGGTAGACCTGACGTTGACGGATACCGAATACCTCAAAGGGCAGGCTGCCGCCTTCAATGATGTGCTGGTAGCCACACTCGAAGCCTGCAACGGGGATGATGACTGTGCCGCAGACATGGGCAGGGACGCAGTCGAAGTCTACGACGAACTCGCTGCGCAATTAAAGCAGGCTCCCATCGCCTTCGATTTTCCGCTTTCCACGGGCGGCGTCGAGCGGCGTGAATTCACCTTCGCCGACCTCGAAGCCACATCCGGTTTTCTCTACTCCGAAACCGCACGCATGATTTTCCTGCGCGCACTCGCGGCGTACTCGCGCGATAACACGCTCGTGCCGATGGCGCGGGTCGTCTACAATTCGCTGTATTTGCACCCCGATACATTGGACGTGATCCTCGACCCCTCGTGGTCGGATGCGATCTATTACGGCGTCACCTGCCGCGATTACGCCCAACCCGGCACGACCTTCGAAGAACAAGCCGAATACTTCCTGCGCGAGGGCGATGAGGTCGATGCCAGCCTGCCGCGTCTCTCTTCGGTCTTCTATGGCGACCTGCCCTGCGTGTTCTGGTCGCCCCAAAAAGATGATTCCCAGCCTGCTCCCTTTGCCGAACCGTTCACCGGCGGCGAGTACCCCACACTCGTGCTCAGCGCCACCACCGACCCAGCCACGCCGTATTCCGGCGCGCAATCTGTGTTCAAGAACCTGAACAATGGCTACCTTGTCACGCAGGATGGCGGACCGCACGTCATCTTCGGCTGGGGCAACGAATGTGTGGATGGTCTCGTGACGGAGTTCCTCGTCAACGATACGCTGCCTAAACAGAATCACATCGTCTGTCAGGGCTATGTAGTGGAAGATTACTATCCCGTTGCTCTGGCAAATGCCGCAGAGTACGAAACCCTGCTCGATACCCTGTTTGCAGTGGATACCGAGATCTATTTTCTGCCCGAATACTATTATGCAGGTTCCACAACCGCCCGCGCGATTGCCTGTCCATACGGCGGCTCTTTTGCATTTGATTTCGTAGACACGGGCGAGTCCTACACCTTCAACGAGTGTGCCTTCTCGGGGGGCTTCGTGATGACAGGCAGCGGCTCCTACGACTACGACAGCGGGTTGCTGACCATCGAAGTGGATGTCACCGGGATAAAGGATGGCTCTCTCACCTACACCCGCGACATCGATTACGCAGTCCGCGTCACCGGCGAATACGGCGGCGAGACCGTTGACCTGAGCGAATAAAGAAAACGAGGTTCGGAACATTCCGAACCTCGTTTTCTTATCAGCCCCAGCGGACTGCTTCGCAGCGTTCGCAGTCGGCACGTCCGCACAAAAGTGCATACGGGTCTTCGTGAATTATCTTCACCACCACTTGCAGCAGGTCGTTCAACGGGATCGCCTGAAGATAGACACCCATCACATCCACACGGTGGACGAATTTTTCCAGGAACGGCGCAAGGATGTTGAAACCCTCGGCATCGCCGGGGCAATGCGGGCATTCGACGATTCCACTCTGCATTTTTGCCCAACGGATGAACTGCATCCGTCCGGCAAGTTTCTCGCCGTAGTGAATGCTGAAATTCACGCGCTGGTCGCTGCCAGCCAGTAAAACGACTCCGTCCTGTTCCGCCAGCAGGCTGATGGGGGCAAATGGGTCATGGGTGGTCTGGGTGTGCAGAACCGCATCCGCGTTGATGCCTGCAAACGAAAGGAGCGGGTGTGCCGAACGCTTTGCCTTGGGATGCCTGCGCAGCAATTCGGAGAATTTCCCCAAAGACCCATCTGCGGGCAGGTCGGGGTGAAAGGCTTCAGCCTGGGCAATATCTTTCGGTGAGTTCGTCTCCAAAGCGGATCTATACGTGAACGTCGGTGTGATAATTCCACGCGTGGTTTCGAGCAGGGCAGCGAGCAGCGTCTGTGCATCCAGCGCGTCGGAAGCGTGGACCAACACCAGGCGTTTCCTCAAGCCCAGATCGGTCAACGCAGATTTGGCGTCAGAGAATGAAGCGGGCATTTCGTCGGCTTACTTTCCTTTCCAATTCGGTTTCCGTTTCTCGATGAAGGCTTGCATGCCTTCTTTTTGGTCTTCGGTCGCGAACAGCGGATAGAAATTCCGCTTCTCGACCGCGAGCCCTTCGGTGAGCGTGGTTTCGAACGCGGCGTTAATGGCATCTTTCGCCATGCGGACGGCGATGGGTGCGCGCGAGGCGACCTCTTCCGCGAAGGCAACAGCGGCATCGAGATAACCATCGACGGGTACGATGCGATTGACTAAACCAAAATGCTGTGCTTCCTGTGCGGTGAGTGTGCGGTTGTTGAGCACCATTTCCATCGCAAGGTGTTTCCCCACCAGGCGCGTCAGCCGCTGTGTGCCGCCCGCGCCAGGGATGATGCCAATGGTGATCTCCGGTTGACCGAACCTGGCAGACTCGCTCGCCACGATCATGTCACACGAGAGCACGAACTCGCAGCCTCCGCCCAACGCCCAGCCCGAAACCGCAGCGATGACCGGCTTGCGGATGCCGCGAATACGATCCCAAACTTTCACGCGTTCCTCGACCACCATCTGCACATACGACGCATCCGCCATTTCTTTAATATCGGCGCCGGCGGCGAAGGCTTTCTCGTTGCCCGTGACGACGATCGCGCCGATGGCTTCGTCCTTGTCAAAGGCTTCCATCGCATCGAAGACTTCGCCGAGCAGGGTCAGGTTGAAGGCGTTCATCGCCTGCGGACGGTTCAATTGCACAATGCCCACGCGCCCGCGGGTTTCGGTCAGAATGCTGGTGTAGGTCATGAGTTCCTCCAAAATTAATGTCGAACAGGGTGATTATAAACTCACTGCTGTATAATCGCGGACAAGGACCCGATGATCTTCCCCAACTGGACGACCAACTCCATTGTTCTTTATGCCATCCTGCTCATCGCCGCACTGAGCGCAGGACCTGTGATCTATTTCGGTCAGGCGCTGGGAGAAAACAAGCTGCGTTCGCGCGGGCAGATCCCCGCCCGGGCAGGCATGGCTTTTCTATATTCGGTACCCATTCTCGCCTTGTATCTTTCTGCACGAGATTATGTACCCAACGCCAATCCCATTCAGTGGACGGTGCTTGCGGTTGTTGCACTGCACTTCGTCAAACGGGTCTCTGAATCGCTTTTCGTGCATCGCTATTCCAAACCGTCTGGCTTGCTGCCCACGCTGCTTGTTGCTTCGCTCTATTCCACGGCGGCTTACGTCATCGGCTGGATGAATCGCGATCCCATTCCCGGCATGGATATTGGGTTCGCGTTCGGCATCGTGTCCTTTTTGGTCGGCATCGCCGGAAATTTTTATCATCACAAACTGCTGGCAGACCTGCGTAAGAACTCGCTCGATTACTTCATCCCAAAAGGCGGATGGTTCGGGTATATCGTCTGTCCGCATTACCTGTTCGAGATCATCACCTGGCTGGGCTTCGCCATGCTCTCGCGTCACCTTGCTGTGTGGCTGATCCTGCTCTTTGTCATCGGCTACCTGACGGCGCGTGCCCTTCGCACGCTCGAATGGTATCGCCGGGAATTTCCAACCCTTCCCAAAGACCGGAAAGCGATCCTTCCGTTCATTTTATAAACCACAGATTGGAGACTTAACATGTACGCTTTGCTTCCCCTTCATTCCTACCTGCGCTGGTTGATCGTGCTTGTCGCCGTGATCGCCATCATCAAATTCACCATCGGCTGGCTGCGCGGCGGCGCATTCAAAGGCATGGACCGCGGTCTCGCCTCCGGCTTTGCCGGATTGATGGACCTGCAAGTATTGCTCGGGCTGATCCTCCTCATTGGGCTGGGCGCCAACGAAGGCTACCCGATGGTGCGCATCGAACATGCCACCACCATGATCGTCGCCGCCGTTGTCGGTCACCTGCCCGCGCGCTGGAAGAAGGCTGCCGATGGCATCCGCTTCCGCAATACGCTCTTCTGCATCCTCGGCGCTTTGCTGCTGGTTTATGTCGGCGTAATGCGCCTGCCCGGCGGGTGGAGTCGCTAACAGGTCCCGCTGAAGCGCAACAGCCTCGCATGTGCGAGGCTGTTCTTAATCCCATGAAACGAATCATCTTACTCGGTCCCATTTTGTTCGCGGTCGTCCTCGCCACATTGACCTTCGTCGAATACGACTTTTTATTAAGCCTCGGCTGGCATCCGATCAACGACCCAACCTTCGACTGGCCCAGCGGACTCGCGCTTGGCAGATATGGATGGATCATGACCGCGACCTTCATCATCAGCGGGTCGATCATGACCCTGTTTGCCGTCCGCCTCTTTCTGGACCTGAAGCGGAGTCGCGCCTCGCAGGTTGGTTCCACGCTGATGGCATTTGCCGGTCTATTCCTGGCTGCCTTAGCCTTCACCACCGACCCAACCATCCGTGACTACCCATCCACCTGGCATGGGCGGTTGCATGATCTTTCTTTCGTATTTCTCGGGCTGACTCTTTTCCCCGCAATGATCGTGCTCGGTTTTGCCTTTCGCGCCGATGAACGTTGGAAGAACCTTGCCGTCTACACGTGGGCGACTCTCGCGCTGGCAGGTCCTGCCTTCTTCATCAAAGGCGCGGCGTTTTACGTCTTTTTATTTGCGATCCTGCTTTGGAATGCAATTGCGGCGTTCCGCTTGAACAAGCTCGACACCTAGATCTATTTTTCCCCAGCCAAGCCCTGATACTCCAAAAACACCGTCAACCCATTGACCCAATGCTGCACCCCATCGACACGGATGGATGGATCGTCGCAACTGCTGAAGATGCCGCCTTCATAGCGTTGTTTCACATCTTTCGTAACATCGAAATTGCAGTCGCTATCCGGCAGTTGACGAGCCTGCACGAACGTGATGAACGTGCGGATCTCCCGCTCCAACCATGCATGGTCGGCATCGGCTAGAACAAAAGCCTGCGCCAGCGCGGACAATGCCTCCATCTTGGTTGCCGTGGAAATGCTG
Organism: Anaerolineales bacterium UBA2395; assembly: GCA_002343775.1. Taxonomy (GTDB): domain Bacteria; phylum Chloroflexota; class Anaerolineae; order Anaerolineales; family Villigracilaceae; genus Villigracilis. The sequence goes on along the minus strand of DDSH01000001.1, from coordinate 480,217 downwards.
GAGTTGATCGGGTTCAGCGAGCGGACTTGCCCCACAATGATGAGGTCTGCGATCTGTCTGGCGTATGCCTGGTCTGCCAGGGTCCAATCATCGAGGCGAGTGAACATCGCAAACGCATAACTGTGACCGTAATCCTCCGTCACTGGCTGCTTCAACATTTCCGCATTGACTTCGCGCGCCTGCTCCAACCAGAATTGATTATCGGTCATTTCATACAGTTGCAGCAACGCATACAAACTCTCCCCATTGAACGTGGGCGAGACGTAATTCGGGTCAACGGCTCCGGCAAAGTGCGGGTCGAAGGAATGATAAAAACCGCCGTTTGCCCGCCGCATCGAAACGATGAAATAGCCCATGTCCACGGCGGTGGTGAGCAGATTGCGATCTTCGAGCATCACATCCCCCGTCGCCTGCCAGCGCTTGTAGACGGCATCGATGGTTGCAGATGCCCCGCCCAACGGACAAGACCCGTTCGTGTACAGGCAAGTCCCTTTGAAACGCTGCGGGTCATTCAACGCGGATTGAAGGTAATACGCCAACGCCATATCGCCCGCATCACAATAAGACATACTGCCAGAGACACGGCAGACCGTGTACAGCGCACCCGTCCCCCCCATGAGTCGGATGTGCGAAGGCGTGGACGAACGGTCATCGTTCAAAACATGGACCTGATACGGCAGCTCCCCATTTGCCAATTGCTGGCGCACCAAATAATCCCCCGCCGCAAGAATTGCCTGTTTTATGGATTTGTCGTTATGAATGGGAATCCATTCCGGCGCACGCGCCGAAACGAGAGTCGGCGCCACAGTAGGCGTGGATTCGATTTCCACCGGCTCGGCAGGCGAATCTCCGCTCGAAAAAAAATAGGTCGTCCCTGCCAGGGCAAGCACGCTCACAATGACAAGTACGACCCGTTTCCGCATAATTTTGTTATCCAATCTTCAGGTTCATGCGTTCCATCAGATCCCGCAGGGTCAGCTCTGCCAGCGAAGAAACTTTCATATCGCCCGATGCGCTCATCTTCGCCGTCAGCGGATTGGGAACCCAGACGACAAAGATGCCCGCGCGTTTCGCCGCCAGCACCCCGTTGGGAGAATCCTCGAAGACCGCCGCCTCGGTATTTCGGATCTGAAGTTTCTCCAACGCTTTGAGGAAGATGTCCGGGTGAGGTTTGGTCCTGCCGGGTGCTACATCATCCTGACAGATGATATGGTCGAACAAATTATAGATGCCAAGCCGCTGCGTATGTGCATCCACCCAGGAATGCGGTGAGCTGGAACCGATGACAACCTTCATCCCCTGTGCCTTCGCCGCGTGGATCATTTCCTTCACACCGGGCAGCACCGGGCTGGCATGGATGACCGCATCCGCCTCCTTCCGATAACGAAGCCTCGAGGAAACAGCATCCAGCCGCCCCTGAGTCAGACGCGCGAGATAATCAGCGGCATCGAACGTCGAAATGCCATATCCGCCAATGGTCTTCTCCCATTCATGCACAGGCAGTTCAACCCCATGCTCGCGATAGATGGATTGCCAAACCAAAACCTCGGGCGTCTCGGTATCGAGGATCAGCCCGTCAAAATCGAAGATCAATGCTTTAAGCATTTTAAGGAAACCGCCTTACGAATTCTGAAATTGCTTCCCATATTTTCAGGTCACTAATGTCTTCGCGGCTGATGATCGCCATCATGTCGTTGACAGCAGCACGCATCGTTCTATATTCGCGCTGCGACTCTGAGTCTAAACTAAAGAAGCGGGTGTGATCGAACCAGCCATACACATTCAGGGAGATCGAAATATACCCATTGCCACGTTTGAGCGTGAGGCGCGCGCCATCTTTGTGCTCCTCATCGAACAAGATCCTGCCGCCCTCCGGGCTCACCGTGCCGATGCTTCGTCCCTGATTGAAGGCAGACCAGCTACTCATCCACATCGATTCTACTCATTTGGGTCGGCTGAACGCCCGCATTGGCAGGCACCACGCGCGCAGGTTGACCGTCCTTCACCAGCCGCGCCAGATGTTTCACCATCACCGCCTGGCGTTGCGAAGCCTTTGCACCCAGATCTTCCAGCACCGGCTCCAGCCAGGCTTGATACGAACGGACATTCAAATAAACAGGGCGCCCGTTTCGGTCGGACAAACTCGAAACCAGTGAAACGATCTTCCCGCTCACATCACCTTCATCCGGCAGGATCAACGGCGTCAGTACAATGCCGTACACGCCATAAGAAACGCTTGCAAAACAACGCACCTCAGCATGGATGAATCCATCCGGTCGTTTGGGAGCAGGTTCAATGGGATGCAGCAACTGCGGCACGATCTGATAATGTAGATTCTGCGCCGCAGGCAGGTCCACCGACCTCATGCGCTTCCAATCGGACCCGGAGCCTGATTCTGTTTTCTCAAGCAGACTCACATCCCAAACCCTTTGCCACGCATAGACGGAAAACCCCGCCGTGCGCAAAGCTGGGAAGACATCGCTGCTCTCGTCCACTTCCGCAATGACATGCACCGCCTGCCATTCCCCCGCCTGCGCGGAAAGATGCTCGATCAACGCAGGCAGATGCGGGTTGCCCATATTGGTCGACGGCGCAAGATACAACAGTTTGGCATATGTATCGCCGCGTGAATGAATCACCCCGCCAAGGATGGGCGTCCCATCGGTATTGCGGATCGCAGCATACAAATGCCGTGCCGGGTTGATGTATGCCAGCAATCCCATCGCCCCCAGCGGATGCCCGCGCGTCAACGCACGCGCACTATCGAGGGTCAACACGTCGTTTCGATAGCGGGCAATCGTGGGGAGGTCGAGCAGGTCAAGCGGTCGAATGGACATATCAAATCATAAGGGCGCGATATCCGCGCCCCACTTTACGATGCCAGCGAAATAAAGTATTCGTGAAAGCGCGTATCGCTCGTCAATTCAGGATGGAACGAGGTCGCAAGCAGATGACCTTCCTGCGCCGCAACGATGCGCCCATCTTCCAACGCGCTCAACACCTTTACCGTTCCGCCCACCGATTCAATGATCGGCGCACGGATAAAAACAGCATGATACGGATGTTCCGAACCCGTGGCTTTGAACAACTCATCGATCTCAAGATCGGTCTCGAACGAATCGACCTGCCGACCAAACGCATTACGCTGGACTCTAATATCCATCAAACCCAACAAAGGCTGGTCACGTCCGACATCGTTCGAAAGAAAGATCGCGCCTGCACACGTCCCCCAAATGGCGTGATTCCTGCCAAACTCACGCAGCGGTTCCATCAAACCATACGCCGTCGCCAGTTTGCCAATGGTCGTAGACTCACCGCCAGGGATGATGAGACCGTCCAAACCGTTCAACTGTTCAGGCAAACGCACCTCGGCCGTTTCAACGCCGATGCGCTTCAGCATGGAAATATGTTCAGAAAAATCGCCCTGCAGGGCGAGCACACCAATTTTCATAAGAGCAGAGAGTAGATATTCGAGAGAAGTCCATTAACCGCTCTCGAATATCCAATGATCCAATATAGAAACTACCAACCACGTCCGGCGATCTTCTCGCCATCAGGCATCTGCGACACGTTGCGTCCCACCATCGCTTCACCAAGGTTCTTGCTCACTTCCGCAAGGATGGATGCATCTTGATAGTGAGTCACCGCCTTGACGATGGCTTGCGCGCGCCGGGCAGGGTCGCCGGATTTGAAGATACCCGAGCCGACGAACACACCATCCACACCGAGCTGCATCATCAATGCCGCATCCGCAGGAGTCGCCACACCGCCTGCCGCAAAATTGACCACCGGCATGCGTCCGAGTTCCTTCGTTTCCTTCACCAGTTCATACGGCGCGCCGTTGTTCTTGGCAAACGTCATCAATTCCTCATCGCCCATCGTTTGCAATTGACGGATCGCACCCATCACAGTGCGGGCATGGCGCACGGCTTCCACCACATCGCCCGTGCCAGCCTCACCCTTCGTGCGGATCATCGCCGCACCCTCACCAATGCGGCGCAATGCCTCACCGATATTGCGGCATCCGCAAACGAATGGCACTTTGAAGTTGTGCTTCAAGATATGATGTTCTTCATCTGCAGGGGTCAGCACTTCGGACTCATCGATGTAATCCACGCCAATGGCTTCCAAAATCTGCGCCTCCACAAAATGACCGATGCGGCACTTCGCCATCACCGGGATCGACACCGCATCCATGATCTTCAAGATCATGTCCGGGTCCGACATGCGCGCCACGCCGCCATCCGCGCGGATATCAGCAGGCACACGTTCGAGCGCCATCACTGCACACGCGCCCGCATCTTCCGCAATCTTGGCTTGCTCGGCGTTCACCACATCCATGATGACGCCGCCTTTGAGCATTTGGGCTAAACCTTTTTTCTCAGTCCAGGTACCGGTCTTTGCTTCCATTGTTATATGTACTCCTTTAATTGATCGCGCTTACATTCTACCATGTGGACTATTTACAAATCATAAGAGGACTGTAAATCCGTTTCCTTCAAGACGGGGAGATGCATCAGCGCTTCTGGTCGAATCCAAGCCGAAAGGGGATGCCACCCAGCTTGACAAAACCCCTTTAATTTTATACAATATATACAATGATACAATTAGTACATTATAGGGATTTCCATGTCTGAAAAGAAACTCACCCTTCAACTCGATTTCCACTCCGGTTTGCCCATTTACACCCAGATCGTCAACCAGGTACAAAGCCAGCTGGCAAATGGGATTTTGAAACCCGGAGACCAACTCCCAACTGTTCGCGCACTGGCATTGGAATTACGGGTCAACTTCAACACCGTGGCGCGTGCCTATCGTATATTGGATGAAGCGCGCATCATTTCCACACAGCAAGGACGCGGCACATTCATCACGGAAATTCCGCCGCCCGAAGTCAGTGAGAGATTGCGGCAGGAGTCACTGTCGGCGCTGACACAGAGATTCATCGGCGAGGCATACCGGTTGGGCTTTTCGGAGCGTGAAGTCAGCCAGATGGTGAGAGACAGTTTGAAGTCGTGGAAAGAAGCGAATGTCAGTGAGCAGGATTAGACACATTTAGGAGATGCAACCATGAATACAAGACTATTCAAATCGTTCGTTCAAAATAAAAAGGAAGACCAGCATATCCCGGCAATTGCAGGCACACTGTTTGGCGTGTTCCTTGTTATCGCCATTACAGGCGCGATCCTCGGCGATGGCAGATTTCGCGACGCCGTGCTCGGCATATGGGTCATCGCTTGGCTGTCCATCGGTTCCTACTTTCTATTTGCCATCAAAGTTGCGTCACAATGGGAAAAAGTGGTAGTGCTGCGCCTTGGTAAATTCCTTGGTCTGAAGGGACCCGGTCTGTTCTGGATCGTTCCGATCATCGAGACTGCGCCAACATGGATCGACCACCGTGTGATGGTCTCTCCGTTCGCCGCGCAAAAGACATTGACCAAGGACACCGTGCCCGTGGATGTGGATGCCGTGCTGTTCTGGGTGGTGTGGGACGCCGAGAAAGCCGCGCTGGAAGTGGAAGATTATCGCGCCGCTGTGGACTGGGCTGCCCAAACCGCACTGCGCGACATTATCGGCAAGAAGATGCTGGCGGATATTCTGGTCGGGCGCAGCGCCATCGACAAGGAACTACAGGCGGTCATCGACGAACGCACCACACCCTGGGGCGTGACGGTGCAGTCGGTGGAGATCCGCGACATCGTCATCCCGCAGGATCTGGAAGATGCCATGTCGCGCCAGGCACAGGCGGAACGCGAACGCCAGGCGCGTGTGATCCTCGGCGAATCGGAAAAGCAGATCGCAGACTCATTTGCAGAGGCTTCAAAGGCGTACCAAAACAACCCGACCGCCCTGCACCTGCGCGCGATGAATATGCTCTTCGAAGGCTTGAAGGAAAAGGGCGCGCTGGTCATTGTTCCGTCCTCGGCGGTGGATACAATGAACCTTGGCGGCATCAGCGGCATGGTCTCCATGGCGCAAAATAACCTGCCGAAGGAAAATAAAAGTTAACCGTTTCACGTGAAACATAACGAAAGGCTATTAACATGACAACCAAACTTACCTCCATGTTTGTTCTGGCGATGATCGCCATCGCTATAATCGCGGGGCTGCTTTTATGGGATCAACTCCCTGCGCAAATGGCTTCGCACTGGAATATGAACGACCAGGTGGATGGCTACATGCCCAAATTTTGGGGTGTTTTCCTGATGCCGCTCGTGATTCTGGGGATGCTCGGGCTGTTCCACGTCATCCCAAACATCGACCCGCTCAAGGCGAACATTGCCCAATTCCGCGGCGCGTTCAACCTGTTCATCGTGCTCATCTCGGCTTTCATGCTGTACATGCATGGGCTGACCATCGCCTGGAGCCTGGGCTACCAGAACTTCAAAATGAGTGCCGCAATGCTGCCGTTCATGGGCGTGTTGTTCTTCTTCATCGGCTATATGCTGAAGCAGGCAAAGCGCAATTTCTTTATCGGCATTCGGACTCCCTGGACACTCTCCAGTGACACGGTCTGGGACAAAACGCATCAACTCGGCTCGGTCCTGTTCATGCTTTCAGGAGCCTTAGCCATCGTTGGAAGTTTTCTCGGCGGAGAGTTTGCCTTCTGGCTATTATTCGTCCCACTGATAGGGTCCACGCTGGCGCTGGTAATCTATTCGTACGTGTTGTATCGTAACGAGACCAAGGCGTAACATCACATGCGTGACCCGACGAACGGGTTACGCATGTTCGTTTCACGTGAAACAAAGGAACTTGATATGAACAACAACGAACTACCGAAATGGGAATACCGCGTTCAGACCGTGGGCGCTTTTTGGTCTGGTGTAAAGGCGGAGGAACTGGAGCAGCTGCTCAATGAATGGGGCGAGGAAGGCTGGGAGATCGTATCCACGCATATCCTCGAGAACCAGAATAAGATCAATGTCATTGCCAAACGTCCGCTGACCCGCGAGACGATCCGTCAGCGCTCAATGCCGCAATATAAATACTCATGAGGATAAAATGATCGAAAGAAAAAACACCACCTGGTTTTTGATTATCGCTTTTCTCTTCTCGTGGATCCTGTTCCTGGTGCCGCTGGCATTCGGTGACATGGAGCCCATCACCAAACAATTGGTGTATCAGGGGTTTTGGGCAATCGCCATGTGGGGACCAGGCATTGCCGCCATTATCGTCACCTTGTTCGTGGCGAAAAAACCATTCAGCAGCCTGCGCTTGAACACGCTGGGAAACAAACGTTATTATCTTTGGGCATGGTTATTGCCCATCGTATTGACGGTGATCGGCGGTTTATTCACGCTGGCATTTGGGGTTGCAAAATTGGACTTGAACTTTACGATGCTCAACACTGCCATGGAGTCTGCCGCGGGCGGCGGCGAAATTCCAGTCAGATTGATCGTGCTCATTCAGATCGTTTCCGCCTTTACGCTGGCGCCGTTGATCAACGTCATTTTTGCACTGGGCGAGGAATTGGGCTGGCGCGGATATTTGCTCCCGCAGTTGCTGCCGATGGGTCAATGGAAGGCGGTGTTGCTCAGCGGATTGATTTGGGGCGTGTGGCATGCACCCGTCATCGTGCAGGGACACAACTATCCGGGCTATCCGATCCTTGGTGTGTTCATGATGATCGTTTTCTGCATGTTGCTTGGCGCGATCATTTCGTGGATGTATCTCAACACGAGGAGTCCGTGGGTGGCGGCATTAGCACATGGATCGGTCAACGCGGTGGCGGGACTGCCGGTGCTGTTCCTTGCGCCGGGATTCGATATGGCAATGGGCGGAACTCTTGCAGCGCCGACGGCATGGATCGCCATGATACTGTTCATTGCATGGCTTGTTTGGACCAGGCGCTTCCCAGTGAACGATCAGATCGAGGAAACAGGGAAAGGCACAGGGGAGCCAGAAGCGAAAACTATATAGAACAAATGTTCTGTATAAAAAGATAAAAATTGGGCGACTCGTCATCGCCCAATTTTTTTATTCCAAACCGGATGGCGCTGTGCCCAGCGGTTCATCTTTCTCTTCGATGGGTGTCACCTGCCCAACCAGAAAAGCGACCGCGCGCCCCTTGTTTGCATCCATGAACAAATCCATATGAGCGCCGGGACGATAATCGCTTACAGCGATCAGCCTCAGCGCGGCGATCACACGCGGGTTTTCGATAGAGATGTAATCCATCAGATGATTCGGGGTTTCGTAAAAGAACTCGCGCTTGAAGATGGTATTCGCATCGTCAAGAAAAACTGCCAGCGGATAAATGTTGGCTTCCATCAGATCCTGAAAAAAGTGTGTGCCGAACGAAGGCTCGGGCGAAGCGCCGACCTTTTCACCGGCAAGTTCGACCAGCGCACGCGAATTGTAGATGTCGCTGTATGCAACATGCACGCCCAGGTCCGGTGTGGATGTGCCCCAGCGCCCGGGACCGACCGCAATAAAGACTTCATCCTTTAGCGCAGAGTTAAGTTGACCGATGGCACGTTCCAATTGCGTGCGTTCCTCCTGCGATTCAAGTTTGAAATATCCTTCGGATGGAACATAGAGAACATAGCGAATAGATTCCACTGCGCCATGTGGCACCATCGTCTGCGACGAAAAGATGATATTTTCATCCTGCAAGTCCGATGGGATCTGGACATCTGCCACACCCTGAATATGACTTTGGGGACGACACTGCAAAAGCGTGATCTGAACCTCCGGCTGGTCGTCGGGGTTGATGATCTTCACCGTGAATTCGGTATCGACAGGGGAACCGTAGTTTGCTTCGAGCAGTGTCAACGCGGCGCGCATCGAAGCCGCGAACGGCGTACGGGCGAGCAAACCGTCGAAGGTGATCAGCATCTTTTCGGGAGGAGCGAGGCGGGAGCGGATCGGGATCAGGCTGCCTTCCTCCTCTACCTGAGCGATATAACGCAGCGGTTCGTAATCCGGATTTAAAATCTGCCGCGCAGAAATGGTTGCAAAGGTGTTGCCCTCAAGGTCGATCACATCCACGTTCTGCTGGGAGTAGCGCTTGATGTTGCGGACATCCGACGACGAATGCAAACGCGGATGACTGAGCGCCACGAGGCGCGGATAATCATCCGCAAGCATGTCCACTGCGCGGGTGCCAAGTCCCCAGACGAGTCGCAGGAAGCCTTCATTCTGTTTGATCTGAGGCGACCAGCGATACAGGTTGCGGCTGAACGCCACGCCCGCCGCGTGCGGGAAGTAATAACGTCCTGTTTTTTCCCCTTCCACGATCTGGATGAGGATGCCAATGCGTTCGTCATAATCTGCCAGTTCCTTGTGATGACGATACATCAACGCATCGGGATTCAGGACGCTGGCGTAGATCTTCGAAATGGCCTTGGTCAACGCGGATAGTTTCTGGTCGTGCCCGCCCTGATTGGGCAGGAAGATGCTTTCATACTTCCCGGCAAACGAGGTGCCGAAGTTATCTTCCAGCAAACTCGATGAGCGGACGATCAAGGGGCGGTCGCCCGCTCCGAAGAGGACCTGGTCGAGGCTTTCGATGATCTCAGCGGGGAATTGACCGTTGGCGAAATCGTCGCACAAGGTTGGGTAGTCCGCATGCATTTGGTCTTCGGTCTTGTACTTTTGGTCGTTCCAATGGATGAGGTTGTTGAAGGTCAGGAAGTTGTAAAAGACATCGGAACCAAGGTAATAGGATTCGGGGAGTCTGAAGCGGTTACGGATCTCAGGCGGCGCCGTCTCTTTGAGCACACGCATGGCGAGCAGCATCCCCGCCGCCTTTCCGCCGATCTTCCCGCCGCCGATCTTACGCATGCGAATATCGCGCAGATCTTCCACCTTGAACCATTGACGTGCGATCCGGATGTATTTCAACTGGTCGCTGATCATAGTGCGGATCAGGACGGCTTTCAGTTCCTGAAGCCGCGCTTCATATCTTCGGCGTTCCTCCTGCGGCATGGTTTCGATCATTTCCGCCTGTTCAAAGAGCATATCCTGCGGGGCAAGCTCAGGGTTGAACCAGATGAACTCCACATTGGTATTGCCGCGCTCCGCCAGCATCCGGCGGACGATATCTTCGAATTCCTCATACGGCAGGTTGTAGGCAAAATAAAAATCTGTCAGCGAATCGCGGACACGCAGCAGGCGCTCCTCCCACACATCTGCCCGCTCCTCTTCAAAAGGATTATGCAATCCTTCGCGCGCCTGCGACTCGATGGCTTTCTGCCGCGCTTCCGCATCGAACGCAGACCTTGTGATGATGCCGCGCGCGAACAGGGATTTGCGCATATAGTGCCGAATACGCCGGCTCAAAATTGGATATTGACTCAGGGAAAGCAAAATCTTGATGACGTTGTCGGCGGAAATGCTGGGAAAGGTCATGGTCTGCTCGCTTCTTTATAATAATGAATCCTGGGCATATGATAACAAAAATCCGCCAGAGGCAATCTCTGGCGGATTCATTTCATCGGAGTTTATCCCAAATGCATCGGCATGATGACATGCAGGAAGTTATCATCGCCCACCGGTTTGACCACGCCCGGCGCGTTGGGAGCGGTCGTTTCGAGCGCCACATTCGGGGTTTTGATGACTTCCAGCGCTTCACGCAGGAACTTGACGTTGAACGCGATCAACACGCCACTGCCATCCACCGTCGCTTCGACGATGGTCTCGTTCTTGCCAGTCTCCTCGGAAGTCGCCGAAATTTCCACTTCGCTGGGCTGCATCTCGCCGTTGGACTGTTTGATATCCAATCGCGCCACATTCGAGCCCTCGCGCGCAAAGATCTCCGCCTGTTTGCAGGCTTTGAGCAGCGCTGCCGTGGAGACCAGCGTACGCGACTTGTAATTTCGCGGGATGATCTGGTGATAATCCGGGAAGGTTCCCTCGATCAACTGCGAGACGACTTCCACATCCTTCACGCGGAACAAAACCTGTCCGCGATTCTTGGGCACAACCATGTAAATGGGTTCTTCGGGATCATGCGCCACACGCGCCAATTCGTTCAGTGCCCGCGCCGGAATGATCACATTGAGCGGCTGGGGAATTGCCTGCGACAACTGTGCCTTGCGTACCGAAAGCCGAAAGCCGTCTGCCGCCGCCATCGTGACCTTGTCCTTCTCCACGTTCATCAACACACCCATCAACACCGGGCGGGCTTCATCGGTCGAGGCGGCAAAAGCCACTTGCTGGATCATTTCCTTAAAGTCCGCCACATTCAACTGCACCGCACCTTGCATCTCCGGCGTGGGCAGCGGCGGGAATTCCTGCGCGTCGATGCACTTGATATCGTTGTTCGATGAACCGCTTTTCACATGCAGGTTTTGCGTCTTCACATCCAGACTCAACTGCACCTGATCACCGGGCAATGTATTCACCAGGTCCGACAACGTCCGCGAAGGAACCGTGGTCGAGCCGTTCTCGTCGATGCGCGCCGGAATCCAGCAGGTGATCCCCAATTCAAGATTCGTGGCGGAAAGGCGCAAACGCCCTTCATCGGTTGCGACCAGGATGTTCGATAAAACAGGCAAAGTACTGCGCGGCGACACGGCACGCGAAACAATACTCAAACCGCGGGCAAGGTTCTCTTGAAGGACTGTTACTTTCATGGTTCATCGCCTCGGATCAAAATTTTTCAAAAGTATATCATTAAGACGAACGCAGGTCACGCACAGAACCCAAGTTAGAAACCGGCTACCATTGAAACGCCAAACAACAACAGCATCAACAGCAGTTGCAGCGCAAACAGCGCAGCGAATACATATGCCACATACATCCAAACCGGCGTGTTACGTTTGGCAGATTGCGGGCGGATCTCCTGCCCCTCTGCCATTGCCTTCGCCGAATCCGCCGCCTGCCCGAGGTCGCTCATCCAGAACACGCCCGCCGCTTCATCACTGATGATGAGTTTGTTGCCGCCAAAAGAGCGGATCCACGCCTCGACCGTTTCCGGCGTATTCACCGCCAGTGAAGCGGGCAACACCACTGCATCCGCTTTGACGTCGCCGGGGATCCCCTCGCCGACGTTGACCACTGTCACCGGGACGTTCGAAGCGCGTCTTGCAAACATAGACTTGACCGCCGCGCCAAACTTTCCATCCCGGTCCAGTACCAATACATGGAATTGCGCCTGTTTCTCCGCCAGCACATCAGCGCGGGCAGAGCCATCCTTCCGCAATGCCGAAAGGTGATACAGCATCAGAACGACAAATACCACCAGCACCAATAACTCATTCAGCAGATCCTTCAACAAGCCGGATGAATCCCCGCCCAAAGCAGCGTTGATCAAATCAAAGACCAGCGTTCCCGCCGAGATCATCCCGCCGATGACCGAAACGAACAACACAAGGTACAAATAGGTTTTACGAATCACCGAGCGACGGACATGGTCGCCAATGTCGCTGGTTTCCAACGCCTGTGCTTGAGCCGGGCGCCATGTCATCAGCCAGAGCGGCAGACCCACCGCCAGCGTAGCCAGCGCGCCTGAAAGCGGCTCGCGGAATCCGCTTTCGCTGAGATAAAGCTCTCCCAGAATCAGGTCGATCACCACCGAAAACAGGGAAAGCAAACCGGAGACCGTCGCGCCAAGCCCCAGCATGGACAGAATGTATGCGAATAATCTCTGTTTACCCGCGCGGCGCGGAAGGTTTTCATCGAATGTGAATTGCTGCCCAAGCCACTTGCCATAATACGCCCAGACCACCCCAAACGGCACGCCGACGGAGATTGGTCCGCCGATCTCCTGAATGAAATCAGCCCAAGGGGTACCCTCACCAAGCAATTGCATCAGGAACATGTAGATCAAATTTCCGCCCGCCACCAGCGAGACGATGACGCCGCCCAGTGCAAGCAGGTAGAGAATGCCGAGGCGTAGATACGACTCACGTTCGGCAGAATCAGCCAAAGCATCCTGAAGGATGCGCCACGAGAAGAACCAAATGGGAGCACCGACCACCAGCAAGGCAATCGCATTGACGGCAACCTCCCTCCCGATCTGCCCAAGGACATCCGAAGGCAATGTGAAGGCGTAGGTCAATGCCTGCTGCACGCCATAGATGGTCATGAACAGACCATACATCACCCAGACAAAGCGATACAGGCGGCGGATTTCGGCAAAGTTTTCGGCTTCGGTCTGCGACACCCAGTTCGCCTTGAGCACATTCCAGAAGTACGCGGCGATGAGCAGGTTGATGACAATGGCGATGAGATTATCCAGCCAGGACTGCGCCCCGCCGACGACGGCGCGATAGGCATACAGGTTTGCCGTCGAAAGGAATATGCGGTTGATGAGCGCCAGCAAATTTTGCACAACGGGGATCAGCGTGCCAAGCAAAATGCCATACAGGAACACGGCACGCACACTGGCAGAATGCTCCTCCGCATCGCTGGCAGAGGCTTTCTGCGCCCAACCCCAGTGAATGAGAAAGATCGGCACACCTACCAGGATGAGCGCCAACGCCTGCGCCAGTGCCGATGCGCTGCTAATGATCTCCTCGGCACTTAAGATGGAACGCAGCAGACCGATCATGCCCCACAGCACCACTTCAACGCTGATGAAGGCAACGACATAAAAGTAGAGACGACGTATTGTTTTCATGGGTTTCCCTTCGTCATTGCATGAGGCGGACAAATCACGCCTTCGTAATGACGCAAAAGTTACGGCTTGTATGGCTCCTGATACCAGTTGAAGTCCCAAAAGTTGTATGGCATGAAACTCAACTTCCATTCACCATTTTGCTCCACCAACAAGGCGCGGTCAGGGTTTCCATAACGGGTGGTGAATGGATCATTGTACGAATAATACAACGTCAGATCCACAGATGCTTCATCGCCGGCGATCTGGGAATCTCCAATATCCATGCCGACGTTATCCGGGCTGACCATGCCGCTGAGGAAGGATTGGCGGAAATCCTCATACTCGGGTTTGTATTTCATATCCGCAAGATAGCCGTACGCCTTTTCATAATCCTTGTTCAAAACCGCCAACACATAATTGTTGACCACCCCTTCGGGGGTGTCTTCTGCCACGTAGCCGCGTTGATCCTGGCGGACGAAGAACAATCCCAGCGCCAGTAAGATGAGCGCGCCGATGCCGATTAAAATACCTGTGAGAAAACGATCCTGTTTCATGAACAAACCTCCGGTTTCCAGTTTAACTTTACTCCAAAACTGAACGAAAAACGCACCAAAAAGTTCCATTTTCAAGATTGAAGCCATGCTTTGGCAGGGTTTTCCCGCCAGACAATCACGGTATACTTAACCTATCTTTTCACAAGGAGATAACCAAATGACCGTTTCTGCACCTCGCTGGGATATGACCAATGTCTATCCTGCTCTTGATTCGAAACAATTCAAGAACGCCGTCAAAAAATACAAAACCCTGTTGGACGAACTGGAAGCCTTCTTTAAGAAATCTGCCAAAGCGGATGGCAAAACCGACCCGAAGAAACTTGGCAAGATCCTGGGCGAAGCGGTGGACCGCCTCAACACGATCTTCGAGTTGGGCGGCACCATCGGACCGTACATCTACGCCTTCATTTCCACCGACTCGCGCGACAAGAACGCCATGCGCGTGCTTTCGGAATTCGAACAGATGAACGTGCAGGCGAACGTGCTGCAAACCAAATTCGTCGCTTGGGCAGGCAAACTCGGCAAACCCGCCATCAAAAAAGCCGCCAAAACCAACGCTGCTGTAAAAGCGCATGAATTCACCCTGCTTGAAGCGGCGGAGCAATCCAAATATCTGATGAGCGAGACTGAAGAAATACTCGCGGCAGAGCTGACTCTGAGCGGTGGCAACGCCTTCGGCAAACTGCAAGGGACACTAACCTCACAAATGACCGTGGACTTCGAACTCGATGGCAAAGTCCAGAAACTTCCAATGCCGGCGCTCATCAACCTGCGCTCGCACCCCGACGAATCTGTGCGACGCCGCGGCTACGAAGCCGAGAACCAGGCTTGGGAAGGCGTGAAGGAAACGCTCGCCGCCTGTCTCAACGGCGTCAAAGGCGAGACGCTCACCCTCGACAAAAAACGCGGACGCGAAGATGCCGTCCACGCCTCCATCGATGCCGCACGCATGGACCGTGAAACGCTGAACGCCATGCTCGGCGCAATGAAGGATTCCTTCCCGATGTTCGAGCGATACTTCCTGCACAAAGCCAAACTGCTCGGCAAGGAAAAACTCGCCTGGTGGGACCTCTTCGCCCCGATGGGCAAGACCGACAAAGTCTATTCATGGGATGAAGCCCGCGACTTCATCGTGGAAAATTTCAACAAGTTCTCACCCGATCTGGGCGCGTTCGCAAGACGCACCTTTGATAAAAACTGGATCGACGGCGAACAGCGTGAAGGCAAGCGCGGCGGCGCGTTCTGCATGGGAGTTGCCGCAGTAAAGGAGAGCCGCATCCTTGCCAACTTCGACGGCTCATTCGACCAGGTCAGCACGCTGGCGCATGAGATCGGTCACGCTTTTCACAACGAATGTGCCTACGAAGCAGACAAGACCCAGCTCCAGCAAAACACGCCGATGACCCTCGCGGAGACCGCTTCCATCATGTGCGAGACCATCGCCACCGAAGCCGCGCTCGAACAGACCACCGACCCGCAGGAAGTGCTCGCCATCCTCGAAGCGCAGTTGAACAACGCCTCGCAGGTGGTGGTGGATATCTACTCGCGCTACCTGTTCGAGAAGGAAGTATTCGAACGCCGCGCCAAAGCCGAACTCTCCTCTGACGAGATCAACGACATCATGGAACGCGCGCAGAAAGCCACCTACGGCGCAGGACTGGATGAGAAGTATCTGCAAAAATTCATGTGGACGTGGAAACCACATTACTACACCAGCGGTTTTTCGTTCTACAACTACCCGTATGCCTTTGGTCTGCTCTTCGCCACCGGCTTGTACGCCATCTACCAGAAGCGCGGCGCAGACTTCGTGCCCGATTACAAGAACCTGCTCGCCTCCACCGGCGAAGCGCCCGCAGCGGAACTTGCTGAACGCTTTGGCATCAACATCCGCAGCAAAAAGTTCTGGGCAGACAGCCTCGCCATCATCGGCAGGCGCGTGGACCGCTACTGCCAACTGTAAGATAACCATTCAAAAAGACATCGGAAGTCTTAAGACTTCCGATGTCTTTTCATAAGGAGAGAGATGAACCGCAGACTATTCCCATTTGCAATTGCAGTTCTATTATTCGCCGCGCTCGCATGCTCGACGCTCGCGCCTCAAGCCGAGCCGACGACGATCCCCAATCAATCCAGCGGTGGCGGCATCCCACAGACTGAAGACCAAGTGCCGCGCATCTCCGTCAGCGACGCAAAAGCCGCGCTGGATTCAGGTCAAGCCATTCTCGTCGACGTGAGAAGCGCGGATGCGTATGCCAGCGGTCACGCGGCTGGCGCTGTTTCCATTCCGCTGGAAAATTTCGAGAACAACATCGGCAGCCTTTCGCTCGAAAAGAGTCAGTGGATCATCACCTATTGCACCTGACCGGACGAACATACGAGCGCCCGTGCGGCGTTCCTCCTGTTACAGAACGGTTTTGAAAAAGCGGAAGCATTGAGTGGCGGACTCTCTGCATGGCTCGTTGCGGGATACCCAACACAGCCTTAGGATGAAGAACCCGCCTCTCATCACCCCGTGGGCGGATTCTGCTCCCCCGACCCGCACTACCCTCTGGCAGTTGATGATCGACGAGGGACTCGATCCATATTCATGGTCGAATGGACCCTTCGATATCTACTCTGCGCATTCGCACAGCTATGACAAAGTCATTTTCGTGGTGCAGGGAAGCATCACGTTCGGTTTGCCGGAGTTGGGAAAGTCGTTGCTATTGAAGGCGGGCGATCGATTGGACCTGCCTGCCGGAACCGTCCACGATGCGCACGTTGGCGGTGAGGGCGTGGTCTGTTTGGAAGGGCATAAGTAAAGCATGATAAAAAAAGCGACCTGCT
>DDSH01000001.1:179235-463042 GCA_002343775.1 Anaerolineales bacterium UBA2395 | reverse complement strand
AGCAGGTCGCTTTTTTTATCATGCATTTTTCACGGTCTACGGTCCAAACGCTTGAATTCCCGTTTGCGCCCGCCCAAGGATCAGCGCATGGATGTCATGCGTACCTTCGTAGGTGTTGACCGATTCCAGGTTCATCACATGGCGGATGACATGGTACTCGTCTGAGACGCCGTTGCCACCGTGCATATCGCGGGCATGACGGGCGATCTCCAGCGCTTTCCCGCAGGAGTTCCGCTTGACCAGTGAGATCATTTCGGGAGTGCCTTTGTCTTCGTCGATCAAGCGTCCCACGCGCAAAACAGACTGCAAGCCAAGCGTGATCTCCGTCATCATGTTCGCCAGCTTCAATTGAATCAGTTGATTCGCCGCCAGCGGACGTCCGAACTGCGGACGGTCGAGGGTGTATTGTCGCGCCGCGTGCCAGCAAAATTCTGCCGCGCCCAATGCGCCCCAGGCAATGCCATAGCGCGCCTTGTTCAAACAGCCGAACGGACCTTTCAAGCCTTTGATCTCGGGGAAGATGTTCTCGTCCGGCACGAAGACTTCGTCCATGACGATCTCGCCGGTGGAGCTGGCGCGCAAGCTGAACTTGCCTTCGATCTTCGGCGCGGATAAGCCCTTCATGCCTTTATCCAAAATGAATCCGCGGATCTCGCCCTCGAGTTTTGCCCACACCACGAACACGTCTGCGATGGGCGAGTTGGTGATCCACATCTTATTGCCGTGGACAATGTAGCCGCCGTCCACCTTCTTTGCCTTGGTCTCCATGCTGGCGGGATCACTGCCATGATTCGGCTCGGTCAGACCAAAGCAGCCGATGAGTTCTCCGCTGGCAAGTCTGGGCAGGTATTTCTGCCTTTGTTCCTCGGT
Organism: Anaerolineales bacterium UBA2395; assembly: GCA_002343775.1. GTDB lineage: Bacteria > Chloroflexota > Anaerolineae > Anaerolineales > Villigracilaceae > Villigracilis. Next base: position 462,172 of record DDSH01000001.1, on the reverse strand, counting down.
GCCATAGGTGAGGATGGGATACATGACCAGTGAACTTTGCACGCTCATCGCGGAACGATAGCCGCTGTCCACGCGCTCGACTTCGCGGGCGATCAAGCCATAAGCAACATGGTTCAAGCCGGCGCCGCCGTATTCTTCGGGAACGGTGGAACCGAGCAAGCCCATCGCGCCCATTTCGGTCATGATCTCGCGGTGGAAAACCTCCTCGCGGTTCGCTTCGAGAATGCGCGGCATGAGTTTGTCCTGGCAGTAACGCCGGGCTGTATCGCGGATCATGCGTTCTTCGTCGGTCAGTTGATCGTTGAAAAGCAGGGGATCATCCCATTTGAAAGTTTGTTTTGCCATGAGTACCTCAGGGAATAGTGAATGGGGAATAGTATAGTGGTGATTGTATCAAATGCCGAGGCGCAGAATCGATTCAGAAAACAGAATCAAGATTCGGCGGAGAAAGAAGCGAAAAAGAAAAAGAAAAAGAGGACACGCCTCGCAGCGTATCCTCTTCCACTTTCTACTTTCCACTCATGATCTTACGCTGCGCCTGTCAACCAGCCGCGGAGTTCCATCGCTTTGACCACGCGGTCGATGGCGACCATGTAGGCGGCATCGCGCATGTAGACCTTTTCCTTTTCGCTGCGTTCGAGCACGCCATGGAAGGCGGAGGTCATTTTCTGGTCGAGGCGTTCGAGCACTTCTTCCTTGCTCCAATAGAAGTTCATGTCGTTCTGAACCTGTTCGAAGTAGGAGGTGGTGACGCCGCCGGCATTGCACAGGAAGTCGGGGATGTTGAAGACCTTGTTCTTCTTGAAGACTTCGTCGGCTTCGGGGGTGGTGGGACCGTTCGCGCCTTCGGCAACGATGCGGACGCCCTTGGAGACCTTCTGCACTGTTTCGGCATTGACCTGACCTTCGAGCGCGGAGGGGATCAACACGTCGGCTTCGAATTCGATCCACTTGTCGCCATCGCTGACTTCGTAGCCGGAGTCCATTGCCTTTTTCTTGTCGATGGTTCCGTATTCGTCCACGATGGAGAGCAGGAAGCGCGGGTCGATACCACCCTTCTTGCTGTAGGTGTAGGCTTTCTTGTCGTGACGGTCATAGCAGGACACGCACGCCACAGTGCCGCCGAGCATTTCGACAAAACCGACCGCAGCGTACTGCGAGACATTGCCAAAGCCCTGAAGCGCCGCAACGGATTTCTTCGAATCCATGCCGAGGTGTTTCATCGCTTCGCGCACAGTGTAGATGACGCCGTAGCCAGTGGCTTCGGTGCGACCGAGAGAGCCGCCACCGCCGAGGGGTTTACCGGTGAACACACCCGGCGTGTACTGACCGACGAGGCGGGAATATTCATCCATCATCCAGCCCATCATCTGCGGGGTGGTGCCGACATCGGGAGCGGGCACGTCATTGCGCGGACCGATGTTCTTCCACATGGCGCGCACCCAACCACGGCACAGTTCTTCCTTTTCACGAACAGACAGCGTGGATGGATCGACCACGATGCCGCCCTTGCCGCCTCCCAGCGGAATATCTGCCACGGCGCATTTCCAGGTCATCCATGTAGCCAGCGCGCGGACGGTGTCCACGGTCTCAGCCGGGTGGAAGCGAATGCCGCCCTTGTTGGGACCACGCGCATCGTTATGCTGAACGCGGAAGCCCTGGAAGACCTTCAACGAGCCGTCGTCCATCCGCACAGGAATGCGGAAGGAATACTCGCGCATGGGCCAGCGCAGCACTTCCGAAACGCCGGAGTCGAGTTTGAGTTGTTTGGCTACACCATCGAACTGTTTCTGTGCCATTTCAAAAGCATTGATTTGTCCTGACATGTTTTTTTACTCTCCTTGGTAAGAGTTTAGAAAAAAATAAGCGGGCACCCCGGACGGGGTCCCGCTTCTATACTCGGTGTATGTACAATTGCTGGGTCATAAGTTTATCCAGTAATAACAATTGCCCTGAAACTTTACACGAGAATCAAATTGGAGTCAATATGACAAAAATCCGATTATTGGTAGTAAAAAATGATGAGTTTGAAGATATAAAGCACTAAGGTGGGTGGAACCGGAAATCACCCAAGCCCAAACCCGGATAGGTTTCCTCCCAAACACGTTGGACCGACATAAGAATGTCATCATACGCCGCAGCATCTTTGCGGATGGCAATACCATAATCGAACGCGCCGGGGTAATACTCATAGTTCGTCTGGAAACGAAGATCATCCTGTATAGACGAGACGATGTCAGCGTAATCGGGGTGAGGAAACCAGATCAGGTCCGGTTCGCGGTTGAAAAACTCGGTGGATGAGAATCCATTGTGTGCAAAGAAAGGATCATGCAACCCGAGCGGGTCAATGATGTGTATGTGAACGCATCTCGCCCCGACCAGACCATATTCCGACAACCCGACCTTTGTCCCTGCTGGGAGCTTTTCGCAGATCGCCGACACGGCATCGATGCTCTGCCACCAGCCCAATTCTGGGAGTTCCGTCTCGAAATCTTGTGCAAATCCACTTTCGTATACTCGCGGAGTTGCGATGAAAGTCCGCTCATAAGCCGCCTCCAACAACGCGCCCACTGGCGGCAGAAATAAAATCGAAGCGGCAACCACCGTCGCCGCAATCCGCAGCGGATTGCGAAATACAACAGCAAGCCGCACCTGCTCCAACCGCCGGTCAAACAGCATCCACGCACCGATCACAAAAAATGGAATGGACGGAAAATAATACCGCGCACCAAACCCCATGATCTGCGTCACGGAGAAAAAGTAAGTGAACGTGACCAGCACCGGGATAAAAAAAGCCGCAGCCAACCGGCGGGTATGTCTCGAAACCGAGATCATGGCAATGAAGATAAAAGGAAACATCAAGCCGAGAAAGTCGAAAAGATATGCAACCGGATTCCAGCGCCCCGCCCCCGCGTAGCCGTCATCATACCCCGCCGTCTTGGCGTAGAAAGGTAGCGGCAGAGGGTCGCCAAAGACAACATATTTGACCGCCGTATCAATTGCCAGCACAGCAGCCAACCCCATCACAAACTGAAATACCTTTTTGACGCGATTTGCACGCAGGAAGAACAGACCATAAAGCGCCGGAAACACAGCCGCATAAATGAGATCATCTGGTCGGGCAAGGAAGGAAGCGTACGCAGCCGCGATCAACATCAACAGAGACGCGGTATTTTCTCTTCCCACCCAGTTCAACGCCGCAAAGATCACCAGCGTATTGCAAAACATCGCCAGCGTCGTATCCATGCCGCTGGTGGCATGGAACAGATAATCAGGCGAAAGGAAAAAGATGACCGCCATAAAAACCGGAAGGATGAAAAAATTCCTCCTGAAAAAGTCGGAAACCGCCACCCTGCCCAAGACCAAGACCATCAACGTCAATGCCGCCAGTCCCAGCACACACGAAGTGACCACCAATATCGCACTCGCATCTGCAAAGGGAAAGAATCCGCGCCCGACGATAACCAAACCCAAATACAACAGACTCGTCGCCCCATAGGTCTGAACGCCGTCCGGGTTCCAGGCAATACCATGCCCAGCCAGCGCATTCTCGGCATAGCGCAGGAACATGTAGGCATCGTCGAATGTGGTCGTCAGGTTTTGATGGACAAAAAAAAGGTGGAAGGCAAACAACGAGAATAACAGCATCCCCCCAATGATGAACCGGACACGCGGACTGCGCAACACATCCCAAACCTTGTTTTGCATGGTGGCTAGGATCTTTTACGGCGCTCGAAAAACTGGTTCACGCGGCGGCGGTGTTCACCGGCTTTGCTTGCCTCTTCTTGAAGGATGCCTTCGTAGGTTAGGACTTCTTCCAGATTGGGGTAGTACGCCTTGTTGAACGCCTTTTTGCCCAATGCAAATGCTTCACGCGGACCTTGAGCCAGCTCGCCCGCCATTTGATTCACCAAACGCTGATAGTTGAATCCGCCCACGCGGTTGACGATACCCCAGTCAACTGCCAGCTGTGCGGGTATCGGCTTGTTGGTGTAGAAATATTCCTGCGCGCGCGCCAAGCCAATGGCTTTGGACAGGAACAACGAAACGCCCGAATCCGGCGCGAGGGCAATGCCGCTGAAGCCCACTACAAAATACGCGGTCGATCTGGCGATGCGCAGATCACAGGCGAGCGCGATGCCAAACGCCGCTCCCGCACATGCCCCGTTGACGGCAGCGATGACAGGTTTGCCCATATTCCGAATTTGCAGGATCAGCGGGTTGTAGGTCTTGTTCAAATGCTCGTTGTAGGAGATTTCCTCGCCCTGTTTCATTTCGGTCAGATCCTGCCCGGCGCTGAAGGTCTTCCCTGCGCCGGTGATGACCACACACCCCACCTGCGGGTCGTTTTCCGCATCGGCGAGGGCTTGCTGCAATGCCTGGGTCATCTCGAAGTTGAAGGCGTTGGCGCGCTCGGGACGATTCAGCGTCAGAATAACAGAACCATTTTCAGTCGAAGAAAGAAGCGTGGACATGTTTGGCGGGTCTCTTTCTGGTGGAATGATTTCCCCGCTATTGTACTCAATCCGAAATAAAAAAACAGCCACCTACAGGTGGCTGTCGTTTTCGTCGTCGATCTGGTCGTCGTCGCCGGAGTCGGCTTCGTATTCGACGGCTTCTCCATCAAGATACACCCACAGGAGCAGGACTTGTCCTTCCTGGGTGTCGATATTGCGGGCGGCGAGGATGGGGGCGGTCTGCTCAAGACCCATCTCGTTGCGATAATGGAGGTGGATGGAGCTCTTGTTATGCCAGGCAGCGTAACAGCGCTGCACGAGGGCTGGTCCGTTGAAAGTGCGCAGGCGAGTGAGGGCTGGCACAGAGAGCGAGGGGCTCTCGTTCAAGCCCATTGCCCAGCCATCGTTGACCTGCTCGAAGATGGGGGGCGGTCCTTCAATGATCGTAATTTTATCGTCCATAAGTTTACCTTTACGGTGGGAATATACCACAAGTAGGTTGCTGGAACATTTCAGAATATTGTTAGATTTTTCAGGCGTTTGCAAGGTTTTTGTGTTGTCCATACGAATATAATCAGCCTATGCCCAAACTTACCCCTAAAATCATCCTCGAAGGCACCCGCCTAACGTTCAAAACCGACATCGCTTTTGCGCTCAATGAACATGCTCGTATTGTGGGTCCGCGCAAGTATCGCTACCATTCGCCGCTGGTTTCCGGGGAGTGGTGTGCATTCACCAATTTTCCCTGGGGACGCGGACTGATCAACTTTGAGCCGCAGGAGGAGGCGCTGGCGATGGAGACCTACCAAACCTGGGTGCGTCTTTTTGAGTTGCAGCGTTACTACTCATGGATCGTGGATCGTTTTCATCTTTCCACGCGAATGTACCAGCTGATGACCCACAAGAAGGATTACGACTTCCGCTGGTTGGAGGAGCGGCTGCTGCCGTTGAATTTCCGCCTTGTGCTGATGACCCGTTCAGCCGAGTCATTTGCGGCGGCGCGCGCGGAGCGGCTCAAGGTTTCCGGCAACCCAGCCCAATACGATGACCTGGGTCTGTTCGTCGAGGAGCAAAAATTGATCCGACGACTGTTCGACGAATCGATGCTGCCGAAGATCGAGATCGACATTTCGGATAACGACATCAACGGCGCGGTGGAGCGCATCGCAGATTGGATGGAGTCCACAGGCGGGTTGTCGATGGAATCCTAGGTGCGAACCCCAAACAATATTGCAACGCTATTTTCTTGCGCGCCCTGTTTGAAATCGGTATACTTGCCCCTATGACGATTCCTGAAAAGATCGGGCGCTACGAAATCAAATCCGAATTGGGGCGCGGCGGCTTTGCCACCGTCTATCGTGCCTACGACCCGCGCTTCGAGCGCGAGGTCGCCATTAAGTTTTTGCCGCCGGAACTCATCCACGCCGACCCGCAGTTCCGCCTGCGCTTCGAGCGCGAGGCAAAGATCATCGCGCAGCTGGAACACCCCTCCATTGTGCCTGTCTATGATGTGGGCGAGGAGAACAACCAGCCCTATTTCGTCATGCGCTACATGAGCGGCGGCTCGCTCTCAGAACGCATCAAAGACAAAATCTTTTCCATCGAAGAAGCCGTCAAAGTACTTGAACACATCGCGCCGGGCATGGATGAAGCGCACTCCAAAGGCATCGTCCACCGCGACTTGAAACCGGCAAACATCCTTTTCACCAACAAGAACACGCCGCTCATCTCCGATTTTGGAATCGCAAAATTCAGCCAGGGCGAAGCCGGGAATGTAACCGGCAGTGCCATCATCGGCACGCCTGCCTATATGGCACCCGAACAGGCGTCCGGCGAAGTCATCGACGGGCGCACCGACATTTACGCGCTGGGCGTCATCCTGTACGAAATGCTGATCGGCAAGCAGCCCTACAAAGCGGATACCCCGCTTGGGCTGGCGCTGAAACATATCACCGAGCCGGTTCCACGGATCTTGGAAGCCAACCCCAACCTGCCGAGCTGGATGGAAAAGGTCATCTCCACCGCCATGGCAAAGGACCCCGATGACCGCTTCTCGACCGCAATGGAAATGGTCGAAACCATCAAGGCTTTCCTGCGCGGAGAGAATCCCACCATCCACAAATCCGGCGCCACGCTCAAAGCCTCGCCGTTCAACCGCACGACCATCGCGAGACGAACAACGTCAAAGAAACGCAATCCTCTGCCCGCCATTCTGGCAGGGCTTTTCCTGCTCGTACTCGTCGTGGGCGGCGGTGGCGCATTCTTCTACCTGCAGCAGAATCAACCCACGCCCACGAATGAAGCGATTCCCACCTTCACCAGCGAACCTGCAACGGCGGAGCCTGTCAACCCTGCCACCGAAGAAGCCGCGACCGAATCCCCAACCGAAGCGCCCGCGCCGACTGAAACCGCCGCAGCGGTTCCGGCACTGCCCGTCATCGGCGGCGCAGACAAGATCGCCTTTCTGCGCAACAACGACATCTACATCGTGAACGTGGATGGCTCCGACCTGCAACAAGTGACCACCGATGGCGTGGCGAAGTTCAACCTGCAATGGCTGCCAGACGGCAATACGATTTTGTTCCTGACCGGCAAGACCGCCAAGGTTGTGGATATTGAAACCCTGCGCGAAGATATCATCATCAACTTCATCTCCGCCGAATATTTTGAAGCGTTCAGCGTTTCACCCGATGGAAAACAGGCAGCCATCGCCTTGAACCGTGAACTGTATGTTGTGCCGTTCGATATAGAAACACTGAAAACGGTCAATAAAAAGAGCGCACTGCTCGAAATGAAAGGCTGTCTTTTCTTTGATGAACTTGCCGTCAAGGATGTACTCTGGGCAGATGACAACCAACGGCTTGCCATCAAACATCTTGCGAACGCCAATGGGACATTCGCCGATACCATCCGCCTGATCGATATTTCCAAGTGTGGGGATGCCGAACCTGTACGCCTCGATAACTTCCCCGACCCGTGGTTCAAATTCAGCAATGAGATCATCAACTTCGATTACGATGGCGACGCAGTCTTCTTCATCAACAGCGGCGTACGCAATGCCGGTTTTGGCGACCTGGTCTTCTACAACGCCTTCACGCACAAATTCGAGAAAGCCGCCCCATACGAAGGCAATTGTTGTTACCGCGACGCCGCCTTCAGCCCGGACGGCACCCATGTGATCTTTGCCTTTCAGGATATTCGGCTCGGCACGGAAAGCCCCATCAACCTGTACTACATTCCCACCGATTCGATCACGACCAAACGCATCCTCGAACCCCTGCCGCTGCCCGAAGGCTTCTTCACCAGACGCAACGATGCCCCCATGCCGGTCTTGCGTCCCGCAAAATAATCTACAACGACTTCATGATCTGCTTCACCAACGCAGGTCCGCGATAGATCAACCCGGTATACACCTGCACCAGCGCCGCCCCGTCATCGAGGCGGCGTTTTGCATCATCGGGATTCATCACCCCGCCCGCACTCACCACAGGGATTTGCCCATTCACAAGTCTAACTGTTTGACGAAGAACCGCCTCACTGCGCACCCGCAACGGGGTACCGCTTAATCCGCCTGATTCTCCCCTTGAGTCTGATCGTAATCCCTCGCGCTCAAGGGTCGTGTTGGTGACAATAACGCCATCCATCTTCGAGTTGACGATCACCTCGATGGCGTCGCCCAACTCTGCATCCGAAAGATCCGGCGCGAGTTTTACAAGTACCGGCAGCCGCTTTTGCAAATCCACTTCTTCCAGTTTGCGCTGCTCATGGATCTGAACCAGCAAGCCCTCCAACGCCTGTTTGCCCTGCAATTGACGCAATCCCACTGTGTTGGGCGAACTGATATTGATGGTCAGGTAATCGGCATAGGGCGAAAAGTTTTGCACCAACGCGAGATAATCCAGCACGGCTTCTTCATTGGGCGTAGACTTGTTCTTGCCAAGATTGACCCCGACGATCATGTTCTTTCGTTTCGGCTTGACAGCCCGCTGAAACCATCTTTCCACCATGGATGCGCCCGTCTCCCACAACCGATACGAACGCAGTTGTTTTTCGACATACGCCGCGCCTTCGCCGGGAAACCCCATGCGGTTGATGACGGCTTCATCCTCCACCAGTCGGAAGATGCGTGGTTTGGGGTTGCCTGCCTGCGCCAGCGGCGTGACCGTGCCCACTTCCACGTGACCAAAGCCAAGTGCAGAGAGTCCGCGCACCGCGACACCGTCCTTGTCGTATCCCGCCGCAAGCCCCACCGGATTCCTGAACGTCAGCCCGAAGGCTTCCACCGGCTTGGGCTTTGCATAAAACATCAGCGACAACAGCCAGCGCGCAGGCGGAACGTACCCCGCAATGCGTAAAGCGTTCAATGTGAGCGCGTGCGCTTGTTCAGGTTCGAGGCGGAAGAGAAGAGGGCGGAGAAGTTTATACATTCACAGTCTTTCGGAAACCAATGGTGATACGTTCGCAAACAAACCCAAACTTTTTGTAGAGATTCTGCGCGGAGTCGTTGTCGGCATTAACCGTCAGGTTGACCCGCGCAGTCGTGGGTGAAGCAAACATCCAGTCCAGACCTGAGGCGAGCAAGCTGGCGCCAATGCCACGCCCGCGGGCAGATGAATCCATGCCGATGAAATCTACATAACCAGATTCAGATTCTATCTTGCAAAAGTGATACCCGAGCAGGCGTTCCCCTTCCACGGCAAGCAACAGACGGTGTTGATCGTCTATTTTTTCAACGATCTGCCTTGCTGTGTAATAGGTGTTTGGAAAGAGTTCGTTATGCAGAGTTTCAAATGGAGCGAAGTATGATTCTTGAAAATCAATAATATTGCTGGAAGCGGATTGCTTGATATAAGTTTTTCGATCAAGTGAGAAGATTGCCGTTTCTGCACGCGGCGGAAAGTGATGCTTCTCAGCAAACGAACGCACGTGGGTATTGTTCACATCGCAGAAAATTTCCTGCTCGCGAATTCCTTCGGGAATCATTGGCAGGATGGTGCTGAATAATTCATCAGCGATCTTTTGCCATTGCGCATGTTCGATGATCGGACCAAGCAGCCAGGCACGGCTGATCTCCGGGTCGGCATCCACACCAAAGATGCCGATTAGTTTTTCATTCTCGTTCGCAAGTCGAAATCCCTCGGATATTGGAATGACACATTCATCGAGTGCAGAACGAACATCCGCTTCGCCCACACCAAAAAACGCGATATGGTTGGAAGGCTCGTCGTTCAGCCGCACAATGAATGCAACGAGTTCTTCGATATGCTCGTCTCCGCAAGGGATGATCTTCATACACCGCGTTTGCCTTGTTTCAACATCTCGATGGCTTTGAGGATGCGCCGTGCGCGGGTCTCTTCCTTTTTGGCTTCTTCGATCCACATCACATATTCCCGCCGATGAGTGTAGGAGAGTTTATCGAAAAAGGCTTTTACGTCTTTATCCTTTTTCAATTCTTTCAACAGGTCTTTCGGCACCTCAAGCACACGCGGCTCGGTATCGAGTTCCACCGTGACCTTGACCTCATCGCCGAATGTTTTGCCGATCTGTTCCCGGATACTTTTCAGGATGATGAGCATGTGGAAATCCGTGCCCATGCGGGTCAAAATTCCGCGATAGGGAACATCTTCGATCATCGTTTTGACCTTCGGCTTCTTCGCACCAAAGGATTTTTCCACGTCGAAGGGGACTTCCACGAACGCCCCGCCACCGCCTGCGTCTTGGATTACGGCTTTGAATGTTTGTTTTTTGCTCATCGTCATTTATCTGCCTTCCAGTGCCTGCGGACGGCTCCGCTTTCGGGATATTCTGTCACAGTGGCGCTTTCGATCTCCAACTCAAAGAGAATGTATCGCTCGGCAGGTTGATAGGGCGAGACCTTCACAGCGATTGCACGCAAATCCGCATCTTCGATGAACCTTGCTTTCCCGCTGATAAATACTTCTCCGCTTTCGCCGCTCGTATCGCTGACAGAACAATGCAGCGCGAAACGCGGATCGCGTCGCAGGTCATGTCCCTTGGGTGAGGTGGGTTCCATGAAGACGAAAAGATGTCCCTCACCAATGATCGGCGTGAACGGATGCACGCGCGGTGAGCCGCCCTTGCGAATAGTGGCAAGATAGGCAACCTTGCCGTGCAAACGTACTTTTGCAAAGTCAGCCAGTTCAGGAGATTGGGAAGCGAAAGTTTTCCAAGTCATTGAACCTCAAATCAATAAGAAATTTTTATACACCAGAAACTTCAATCGTCTCTTTTATCTCAGCATCTTCCATCATTTTCAGATAAAAGGCCTGACGAGATAAACCAGAACTGTCACGATATTCATACAAATCTTGCCTTGTCAAATTCTCAGGCATTGATGGAATCTTGAATTCTTGCATGATAGTCACACCGCTCACACCTGAAATCGCATCATCAATACGTCTTTTATGTCCTGCGGAGAGTGGGGCGGGAAGTTCATCAAATTCAAACCATCCAACCGAAATGGTTTCTCCTGGCTGACATTTGATTTCTCCTCCAATAAGTTTTGCAGAAAACAAAACAGCATGGAATTGAGCCATATTGCTCAACCGTGAATAGATTCCTACCAACCGGGTTAGCTCCACATCCAACCCTGTTTCTTCTTTCGTCTCGCGGATTGCCGCCTGTGCAATGCTTTCACCGTCTTCCACTCCTCCGCTTGGTAAAATCCATGTTTCAAAATCTTCGCGTTGGGTTAATAGAATTTTACCTTCATGAATTACTGCTACATTTACAGCCAATCCTGCCATAAAACCTCTAGCTGCTCTGCTTCAAAAACTCGCGCGTCGCTTCGATCCTGGATTTTTCCACCTTGCCTGTGGACTCCCAATGATCGAGCAATTGCGTAATGGTCAACACAGCATGGAGGTTGTACCCTGCCTGCTCCAACGACTCCTTCGCACCAGATTGACGGTCCACCAACACGACGATATCCTTCACAACCAACCCGACGCCGGTCAGTTTTTCGATGGCTTCAAATTTACTCCCGCCCGTAGTGGCGAGATCGTCGATGACCACCACCGTCTCCCCGGCATGATATTCCCCTTCGATCTCGGCTTTCGTGCCGTAGGTCTTCACTTCCTTGCGTGGGTAGATCATGGGGTAATTACCAGCCAGCGAAATGGCAGTCGCAATGGGAATCGCGGCATAGGGCAAGCCGGCAATCCGGGAAAACTGGAACGTGGAAAGTAAGGGCAAATACGCCGCACCGATCTGCTCCAACAGTTTTGGAAATGAAATGATATAGCGCAAGTCAATATAAATGGGTGATTTAAGACCAGACTTGAGCGTGAACTCGCCAAATTTGATACAACCCGCATCGAGCAGACCATCGGCAAGGGGGGCAAGGTGTGCGTCTAGTTTTGTCATGAAAGATTCCTTTTTGTGAATGTCAGATACTTTTCAACTCACGCTTGATGCGCAAAATATCATCGCGGATCTCCGCCGCGGCTTTGCCGGGATTCTCAGCGCGTGAGATGGCGCGCGAGATGGGCAGCAGCAGACCTTTGCCATCGGCACGCAACCCAGCCTTGAGGGTAATTTCCAACTCGCCGCCCTGTGCGCCAACGCCCGGCGCGAGGAACCACAACTCCGGCGCGGCGGCACGGATCATTTCCATGATCTGCGGATGCGTTGCACCGACCACCACTCCGACATTGTTCTTCTCATTCCATTGCTGCGCCAGTTTTGCCACGTACACATACAACGGCATGGGCATATCTGACCCCATCGGCATGACCAGCAGGTTCTGCAAATCCATAGACCCGGCATTGGATGTTTTGCACAGCAGAAATACGCCGCGTTCCTTGTACCCCAAAAACGGTTCGATGGAGTCTTTGCCAAGGTATGGATTCAATGTGATGCAATCCACGTCGAGCGATTCAAATGCGGATTTGGCGTACGCCTCGGCGGTGGATGAAATATCTCCGCGCTTCGCATCCAGGATGATGGGGATGCGTGACCCCATTCGGTCTGATTCTTCGCGGATGGCTTCGATGACCCGTTTCAATGCCGTCCAGCCTTCGGCGCCGAAGACTTCGAAGAATGCCGCATTGGGTTTGAAGGCTGCAGCGTAGCGAGCGGTCTGTTTGACGAGGTTAAGGCTGAAGGTCAGGGCGGCGGCGGCGGTGGGGCTTGGGAGGTCGGAGACGTGCGGGTCGAGTCCCACGCACAGGAGGGAGGACGAGTCATCCACCCGTTTTTCCAAAAAAGAGAAGAAGGTTTCCATGATGTTCCTTGTCGAAAATAAAGACCCTAAAGGTTTTCCTTTAGGGTCTATTTTACTCAATGAATGATCTCCATTTGCTATTGGCGGAGGGGAGGAATTGTTTGTCCATCCAACCGGTGGCATCCCAGAAGATCGGGTTCCAAATGCCTGCGCCATAGCCGCGACATTCGGCGAAGAAGAAATCGGCGGGAATCGTATCGGGCAGGTCGCAGACCGGGGATTCGGCATTTCCACCCGGCACGGATGGTACGTTCCCTTCCCGTGAGTTGGTCAGGTTCGGTGTGGGGATGCAATCCTCAAACCAGGAATTGCTGCCGGGGTTGCCATCGGGCAGTCGGCAAATGGAGCGATCTTCTTCACGGGCAATGGCGTAGGTGTAGGCGTCGTAGATCTTGCCGTTCGGGTTGGAGAGACGCACGGTTTCGCCGCCATCGCTGAGCAGGATGTTGGTCGCGCTGCCGTAAAATACGATACGCTCGCTGGGGGCAAGGTTGACGTTGGGCAGGGTGAAGGAGTCTCCATCCACTGTGCTGAGTTTCCAACCGTTGAGGGAGATCTCTATGGCGGTGAGATTCTTGATCTCGACGAATTCGTCGAAGACATCCACTTTGCCATCCTGATTCCAGTCATAGCCGGGGCGCGGAAGGATCTCGTTGATGATCGGGCGCGGGTCGATGACGGCGGTGGGCGGCGGCAGGGTACGTGTGGGGGTGGGGGTGCGGCCCGGAGTCGGGGTCGGACCAATGGTATTCGCCCTCTTGGGTGTCCCCAAAATATCGCCGCCGTTGGCGTTCTTTCCATTTCTGGGTGAGCCGGTATTGGTAACCCAGGCGGTATCGCTATCGGCGGTGTTGGCGATGCGTTCCATCGTGCCAAACGTGGAGGAACTTCCACGGGGCCACGCGCCGCCGTTCCCATTGGCGGTATCGATGACCTTGTTGGAGGTATCGACCAATTGCAGTGCTTCCCCGTTATTGGAGAGCGCGCTTCCGGTATAGATCTGGTCTGCAGCAATATCTGAGACAGTACTGTCATCTGTTGTTGTTGCGCCGCGTTCGAGCAGGAAGTATCCTCCGGCTGGAATTATTCCATCAAGAGTGATGGCGGGGGATCCGTCAGTGGCTTTCAAGACCCAGTCTGTAATGTCAATGGCAATACTGCCGGGATTGTAGAGTTCGATCCACTCATCATCCGCCAGCCCGGAAGCCGTCCCAGCCCAGGCGATCTCGTTGATGATGACGGAGCGCACTCCCGATGGGGTAGCCGTGATGGTGGGGGTTGGAGACAGGGTTGAGGTGAAGGTCGGCGTGACTGTAACGATGAACGAATAATTGCCGCTGCCGGGCGTTCCGTAGATCGGATTCCCTGCGGCATCCAACCCATTTCTGAGGATGCCGGAATTGGTCAACCAGCCAAAGTCATTATCCGGCGCGGCGACAGAACCGTTAAGATAGCGTTCCATCGAGGCATTGTTCGCGCCGCCGCCAGCGGACCATGCCCCACCGTTGGCATTGGCGGTATCGACGATGGTACCATCCGGTTTTCTCAGGCGCAGAAAATCGTTGACATCGGCAAGCGCGCCAAAGTAGGTCGCATCTGCCGGGATGTCGCTAACGGTCTGGTCGGAACCTCGTTCGAGGAGAAGAAACCCATTGGCAGAGATCGTATCATTCAACAAGATATCCACACTGCCGGTACTATTTGTCAGCCGCCAACCCGTAAGGTTTACATCCCAGGGACGCGTGTTGTAGAGTTCGATCCATTCATCGTCTGGAGATGCATTTGTCCCGGACCATGCCACTTCACTGATGATAATTTCACCCGGGGCTGGGGTCAGGGATGGGGTTAAGGAAAAAATTGAAGTATTTGTCGGAGTGTTTGTGTTAGTAGGAGTAGATGTGTTAGTAGGTGTATTTGTAGATGATGGAGTAGCTGTTGGCGCGCCGCAAGATAAAAATGGACTGCCCAAACCTTGGGGATTATTGGAACTTACAAGAAAAAAATCTGTTTGATTATTGTCATTATCTTGACAATTGCCGTTTGCTCCACCAATTCGCCTTTCGTACCCGCGATCTACATTCGTAGTCAAAGGAGTCAATGGTGAGCCTTCCAGATAAAATGAGCCGCCACTTAATCCAACCTGGTCAATAACTGTAGTAGTATCCGCCAAGGTTAATGCAACCCCACCATCATCTGTAATTCCCGTCCCGTATGACAAATCAACAGTTCCGCTACCTGTGTATCCAGAGTGAGCAACCAAATAGTATTGACCTGGCTGCAGAATTGTTGACATTGGTATGGTTGCTCGTGTACTATTCGTACCAATGTTATTGGAACCTCGAATCAACCATCCGCTGATATCAATGGATACCCCAGTCGGGTTGTACAATTCGATGAATTCATCATTCCCTCCCCCGTCTCCTCTAAATCTAAACTCACTAATCACTACAGAGGTAGCAGGATAAACCATCACCGGCTTCGCGGACGCGGTCTCCACATCACCCACACGCGGCGCGAACATCCCTGCACACAGGACAACGAGCAGGGATGTTACAACAGCAACGCGCGGAAAAGCATTCCAGGTTCGCATGGAAAAAGCCAGGGGAAGAATCCGCTGACAGGCGCAGAGTCAACACCCGGCGCGGTGCGAAGCGGAACATCCGATTACGAAGATTATACCCTTGGCAGGCATACGTTTACCACCCTGTCTTCGATTTATCGATTTGAGTAAAAACGATTAAATTTATGTGGCAGGCGGAGTGCGCGGCTCGATCACCAGTTTGATAGCAGTCCGAACCTTGTCTTCGATCTCCACATCCACAAACTCGGGGACGCAGACCACATCGATCCCATCATTTTTAAGATAACTGGAGGCAAGCACCAGCGCCTTCACGGCTTGGTTGACCGCACCGGCTCCAATGGCTTGCACTTCTGCCCGTTTGTGTTCACGAATGACCCCCGCGATCGCCCCGGCGACGGCAGAGGTACGGGAGTTGGCTGAAACTTTGATCATATCCATGGCAACCTCCCAAGGTTGGCAAAGTGGGGACAAACTCTCTTTCTTGTGGATTGTACAGGAATTAAAGAATAGATTCAAGCAGTATATTAGTATGATTATGGATTCGTAATAATAGTAGGGGCTGTGGATAATGTGGATAACCCGACTCAATGCCCATATGTGGGGGACGATACCCCGCTTCATCCCAGACCTTAGGTTGGCAGCTGATTCCAAATATTCTCTTCGCTGTGGATTGATCTTGGATAACTTATCCACACAGCAAAGCAGGACTCCAAAGTACTTTTCAAGATT
Source organism: Anaerolineales bacterium UBA2395 (assembly GCA_002343775.1). GTDB lineage: Bacteria > Chloroflexota > Anaerolineae > Anaerolineales > Villigracilaceae > Villigracilis. The sequence continues at coordinate 446,160 of DDSH01000001.1, read as the reverse complement.
CTTCCATATCTCGGTTTTTCAAAAAACCGCCCCCCATATCTGGGGGGCAGGCTTTCTTAAATTGTCTGACGTCTTTTCTCAGAAATGTGACCGTTGTCCACAGAGGAGGGGAGTTTTCCACAGTTTATAGGCACTTATCCACAGTTTGGTGGCTTGTGGATAGGGTTTTTGTCTAAACAAATACCCCAAAATATGGGCTGTGGATATGAGATTTCGGATAGCAATAAGGGTATTACCCGCGCACATCCCTGCCGTATCCAGCTTCTGCAAGGATTTTGCCATCTTCAAATACAACTTTACCGCGCAAGACCACCTTGCGCACTTTTCCTTTCACTTTCCAACCTTCAAAGGGAGTCCAGCCGCAGCGTGTAAATTGATCACTGGCTTTGATCTCATATGTCGCGGATTCGTCCACTTCCACCCACGTCTCTGGTTGTTCGGGCAAGTTGAAAATGCGTTTGGGGTTGGTGTGAAGTTTTTCGAGCAGCTGGTTAATGGTTAATCGTCCATTGGTTACGGCAGTAAGCAGTAAAGGAAGCATCGTCTCCAAACCGGGGAAGCCGGGAGGTGGATTTTCACCGTCTTTTTCGGCTGCCGTGTGCGGGGCGTGATCGGTGGCGAAGCAATCTACCACATCCAAGTTTGTCCACAGGCTATCCACATCCTCCTGCGTGGCAAGCCTCGGTCTCACTTCACCTCTGCCGGGTAGACCTGACAGGTTTTGAAAACCTGTCAGGTCCTTCGTTAAGAAGAGGTGATGTGGACAAACCTCGCATGTAACTTTGAGACCCTTCTCTTTTGCGGCTTTAATGAGCAGGATTTCCTCTTTTAGAGAAACATGCGCAATATGAATGGGATGGTCGTAAATGGCAGAGAACAAAATTGCCGCTGCCATCGTGCGGCTTTCGGAATGCATGACCATTGGCGCGGATTTGGGGAATTTTTGAAAATGCGGCAACCACAGGGTCATATCGTCGAGGCGCAATTCGCCAAAAGTGGAGTCGAGGTACATCTTTAACCCGGCGGCTTTCGGCGCGAGCGAAGCGGCGATGTCTGCGTTATCGGGTCCCGCGCCGACGTATTGCCCGTAGTCGCAGCGGGCTTTCGCTTTGGCGGCGGTCAATGCCAGCTCAAGCGTTGCTTCGTCGAATATCGGCGGTTTTGTGTTGGGCATGGCAAGGAGGGTGGTCACGCCGCCGGCGAGGGCGGCTTGGGTTACGGTGTCCCAATCCTCTTTGTGGGTGGCGCCGGGTTCGCGCACATGGACATGGGGGTCGATCAAGCCGGGGAGTTTGAGCATGGTGCGAGTATACCCGCATGAGTATAATAAGTGAAATATAAGAAGGAGGGTTTCGAATAGTGGAGTGAAGTAAGATGTCTGTGAAACCGGTTCAGATGATATCGTAACTGCATGCCGGTCCGATTGTTTAACACCATAATCATTCCCGGAGGAAGCGCTATGAACAGTGGACAAATCAAATGGCAAGCCATCGTTGCCAAATATGCATATCCTGAAACCTGGCGCAGTTTGTGGCAGGTGGCGAATTCGGTCATCCCGTTCTTTGTGTTGTGGTATCTGGCATATCGCAGTTTGGAGGTCGGCTACTGGCTGACGCTGCTGCTCACCGTCCCTGCGGCGGGATTCATGGTGCGCATGTTCATCATCTTCCATGATTGCTGTCACGGGTCGTTCTTCAAGACCAAACTCGCCAATGACCGTCTCGGTTTGCTGTTGGGTGCGGCGGTCTTTACGCCTTATTACAACTGGAAACATTCGCATGCCATCCATCACGCCACGGCAGGTGATTTGGACCGGCGTGGGGTTGGCGATGTGTACACCATGACCGTGGAGGAGTATCTCGCCGCGCCGTGGTACAAAAAGATCGGGTATCGCATCATGCGCAACCCGTTCATTCTCTTCACCATTGGGGCGACGCTCGTCTTTACGGTTGCTCATCGCTTCTGGGATCGTGGTGCGGGTGTCCGCGAAAAGAACAGCGTGATCTGGACGAACATCGCGCTATTCGGGTTCATCGGCTGGACGATCTATCATATCGGCTGGCAGGCGTACCTGCTGGTGGAACTTCCCATCCTGTTGATGGCGTGCGGCGCGGGCGTGTGGCTGTTCTACGTCCAACATAACTTCGAGCCGACCTATTGGGAGCGTCATCAGAACTGGGAGTTCTTCAAGGCGGGTATGGACGGCAGTTCTTTCTATAAACTGCCGAAGGTGCTGCAATGGTTCACGGGCAATATCGGCTTCCATCACATTCACCACCTCAGTCCGAAGATTCCCAACTACAAGCTGGAGCAATGCCACAAGGAAAATCCCATGTTCCAGATCGAGCCGCTTACTCTGCGGGACAGTTTGAAGTCGCTGTACTTCCGGCTGTGGGATGAGAAGGAGAAGATGCTCGTCGGTTGGAATGCGCTGAAGAAGTACAAGGTGCAGTCGCAGAAGATGTAGTCTATTCGTCCGCCCTGGGGATTCCCGGGGCGGATTTTTTTCGGGGAAGGGAACTCTCTGGCAACAGGATTGGGTATCGGCGGGGAGCGAAGCGGGTTTTAAGATCATCGTCACTTTTTGCACCCATTTTGCGGGTGTATAATCCAGCGGTATTTTCAAAAAAGTCAAAAGAGGTAGAGATGGCATATATCAATGTTAAAGTCCCCGCAGGCGGGGCAAAGATTTCCATTCAGAATGGAAAGTTGACTGTCCCCGACAATCCGGTCATCCCGTTCGTGGAGGGCGATGGAACCGGGCGCGACATCTGGCGGGCTTCGGTGCGTGTGTTCGATGCGGCGGTGGAGAAGGCATACGGCGGCAAACGCAAGATCCATTGGATGGAAGTGTATGCGGGTGAGAAGTCTTTCAAACTTTTCCAAAACTGGCTGCCCGATGAAACCACCGAGGCGTTCAAGGAATTTTTGGTCGGCATCAAAGGTCCGCTGACCACGCCCATCGGCGGGGGCATTCGTTCGTTGAATGTGGCGCTGCGCAAGATTCTGGATCTGTATGTCTGTCAGCGTCCGGTGCGCTGGTACAAGGGTGTGCCTTCGCCTGTGCTTCATCCCGAATATGTGGACATGGTCATCTTCCGCGAGAACACCGAAGATATTTATACCGGTATCGAGTTTGCGCACGGTACCGAAGAGAACAAGAAATTCATGCAGATCTTCAAGGAAGCCTTCCCGAAGGAATACGCCAAGATGCGCTTCCCGGAGACTGCCGGGATCGGTCTCAAACCTGTATCGGTGGAAGGCACCGAACGCCTGGTGCGCGCCACGATCCAATGGGCGTTGGAGAACAAACGCCGCAGCGTGAATTTCGTCCACAAAGGCAATATCATGAAGTTCACCGAAGGCGCGTTCAAAGACTGGGGCTATGCCCTCGCCAAGCGCGAATTCCGTGATCGCATCGTGACCGAACGCGAGACCTGGATCCTCGGCAACAAGGAATCCAACCCGAATCTTTCAGTGGAAGACAATGCCAAGATGATCGACCCCGGCTTTGATATGATGTCTCCTGCCCAGCAGAACGACATCAAGCAGGAAGTGGAGGAAGCGCTCAAGTTGTGGGATACGCACGGCGACGGCAAATGGAAGAAGATGCTGCTCATCAAGGATTCCATCGCTGATGTTTCGCTTCAGTTCACCCTTATCCGTGCCCGCGACTATGATGTGATCGCCACGATGAACTTGAACGGCGATTACCTCTCCGACGCGCTGGCGGCACAAGTGGGCGGTATCGGCATCGCTCCGGGTGCGAACATCAACTACGAGACCGGTCATGCCATCTTCGAGGCGACTCACGGCACCGCGCCCAAGTACGCCGACCTGGATAAGGTCAACCCTGGCTCGGTCATTCTCTCGGGTGAGATGATGCTGCGTTACATGGGCTGGACCGAAGCCGCAGACCTGATCGTGAAAGGCATGGAAGGCGCGATCGCCGCCAAGACCGTCACCTACGATTTTGCCCGCCTGATGGACAAACCGACTGAGGTCAAATGCTCCGAATTCGGCGATGCCATTATCAAGCACATGGGGTGAGAAATCGTTTGTGGAGAAGGTTGAGACTCTGAAATAAGATAAAGAAGGTCGAGAACAAAAGACTCGACCTTCTTTATAATTACCGGTAATCGGTTGGCGGGGAAATGAAATGTGAGATATAGTCGGCAGGTTTGGGAGATAACTTTCATGTCATTGCTTGCAACGCACCCGCTTGTTCGATCCCTGCTCGAATTGAAAGGCAATCCGCGCGTCACGGTGCTAACCGAAGTGATGTTCGGGATTCCGTATAACTTGTTCGCGCCGTTCTTCTCTGTCTACATGATCGCCCTCGGTATGAACGACCAGCAGATAGGGAGCATCGCCAGCCTGGGGCTGGTCTTGCAGGTCTTTTCGGCTCTGTTGAGCGGAGTGATTGTGGATAAATTTGGGCGGCGGCTTTCGCTCTTCATCGGCGATTTGCTGTGCTGGAGCATTCCCTGCCTGATCTGGGCAATCGCGCAGGATATCCGTTATTTTGCGGCAGCGGCTGTAATGAACGGTTTATGGCGCATTTCTCATACCGCATGGACCTGCCTGATGGTGGAGGACGCGGAAGAACGCCATCTTGTTCATATTTGGACGTGGATCATGATCTTTGCGGTCAGCTCCGCTTTTTTTGCACCCATCGGCGGCTGGTTCGTGAACCGTTATGGGTTGATCCCTGCCGTGCGCGGATTGTTCATTTTTGGCTTTGTGGTATTGACCCTCAAAGCAATCATCCTGTATCTCTTTTCGCATGAAACGGCGCGTGGTGTGCAACGCATGGATGAGACGAAGCATCGTTCGGTACCGGAACTATTGGGCGAATATCGTACCGTCTTCTTTGAGATTTTGCGTTCCAAGCCCATTCTCGCCGCCTTGTCGTTGATGATCATCACGAACATCTACACCACGGTCAGCGGTAGTTTTTGGGGGGTGTTGTTCACTACCAAGTTGGGGTTTTCTGAGTCAGATATTTCGATCTATGTCGCCTTGCGTTCCATTGTGATGACCGCTTGTTTTTTCCTGCTGGGTCCGAGTCTTACGAATATCCGTCACTATCGCATGCCGCTTTGGGCGGGGTTTGGCGCGTTCTTTGCCAGCCAGGCATTACTGGTCTTTATGCCGCCTCAATCCGTTTTGTGGTTGTCGTTCAGTGTGATCTTGGAGGGTGTCGCCGCGGCATTCGTCAACCCAATGGCAGAATCTCTGCTGGCGGTTTCGATGGACTCCCATGAGCGTGCACGGGTCACGGCGATGGTGTATGTGGCATTGATTCTGGTCATCTCACCTTTTGGCTGGATCGCCGGTCAACTCTCTGCCATTGACCGGGCGTACCCTTTTGCGTTGAACATGGTCTTGTTTGCGATTGGGGCTGGCATGGTCTGGTGGATCGGTCGGACGATCACGTTTACACATTCCCCACAAGAAGAAGCGCCGTAAAAAATCAGGGATTGAGCAGTAATCCGAAACTTTGACGGCAGAATACCCTCAATGTCCCATGCGCGTTAAAAAAGACTCACCCACGAAACCTAAATTTCGGGGTGAGTCTGGTCTTATTATTTCACATCCACCAATTCAACATCGAACATCAGGGTTGCATTCGGCGGGATGACGCCGCCTGCGCCGCGTTCACCGTAGGCGAGGTTTGCGGGGATGACGAGCTGTGCCTTGCCGCCGACCTTCATCAGCGCAATGCCTTCATCCCAGCCTTTGATGACCTGCCCAACGCCGAGTTTGAAGGTGATCGGTTCGCCGCGCGGGATGGAACTGTCGAAGACCTTGCCATTGGTAAACTTGCCGGTGTAATGCACGCTGACGGTTTTGCCGGCTTCGGCTTGTGTACCGGTTCCCGCTTCCACTTCGATGTATTCAAGTCCGCTTGCTGTTTTCATGGGCTCTCCATTTTTTGAATTTTTGATATTGTACCTGTTTCCTGAAGTAGAACTTCTGGATTTCCGTTTATTCAATAAAGAAGCCGAGACGAAATGTCCCGGCTTCTTACGAATTGCGTTTTACATATTATGGTGTGGATAGTGCGGCTGCATCTGCGGCGGTTTGCGGCATTCCGTTCATGATCCAGCGCATGAAGACATCCACTACATTTTCATTCAGCAGGCGGCTGGGCGGCATGATGCTAATGATCTCCTCTCCGTTCTCGTCAAGGATGGGCTGCCCCTGAATGGTTTGCAGAAGGTAGCTGGTTTCGTTCCCGGCGATGACGTTGAATTCTGCGTGGTCGCCAGTGGTGAGGATCTCTTCGTAGGTGGTCATCAGGTAGTTGTTGTTATCCTTGCCGGGGCGGTGGCAGGAGATGCAATAACGCTTCACGATCGGTTGGATGTGAACGTCGTAGGAGGGGACTTCACCATCTGCGAGAGGTGGGAAGAGTTCGGGGAGTACGGGCGCTTCAAAGCGGTCATCCCATGAATAGCGCATGAAGATGGTGATGTAGTCGATCTCGCTTTTGGAGAGTTCGCCTCCGTAGGTTTTGCCATAGGGTGGCATGCCTGCGTTGGGGCGTCCGTAGGAGATGAGTTCGACCATCGAGGCGTCGGTGATGGTGTAGAGCACGTCGCGGCTGTTGATAGGCGTGATCTTTTCGCCTTCGAGTCCCTCCACGCCTTCAATGATCGCCACCGAGCCGTCATCGCCGTGACATTCGGTGCAGTGGATGGAGTACAAATCCTGACCGGCGGTGATCTGTTCGGTTAATGTGGTTGCGACTTCGACTTCTTCCGCTTCTTTTTCGGGGGTAAGAGCGAGAACCGTCCCTGAGAGAAAGATCATGGAAACAGCTGCCAATCCCGTCGTCCAGAGCATGAAGCGGGTGTTGTTCTTGAAGGCAAAGAGCAGGAGGTAGGCAATGGTCGGGATCACAATCCCTGAAATGGTTTGGAGAGTCCCGAGCAGGGTGGAACCGTCTTCAGCGACGGTGGGGACTTCGGAGGTGAGGGTGAGCAGGACGATCCCCACGACCATGACGATCATTATGGAAATGGGGAGGATACGTTTGCCGTAATGACGGTGCGGGGATTTTTCGATGAATGGGATCAAGGTCAGCACGCCAAGGGCAATGGTCGGGACAAGGACGGTGGCGAGCCATTCGATCTTGCCGATGAGCGGCAGTTGCCCGTAGAGCGCGAGGAATTTAAAGAGGAAGAGGAAGTACCATTCCGGGCGCGGGATGTAGGATGTATCGCTTGGATCGGCTTTGGCTTCGGCGGGAATGCCGACGAATGTGGCAAGCAGAAGCAGCAGGACGAAAATGCCGAGCGACATGACCACGTCTTTGAAGATGGTGTCGGGCCAGAAGCGTTCGCCCTTTTCGAGTTTTCGTTCGTACCGTTCGTTGATCTGTTTTTTGGTTTCGTCGTTCATCGCTAGTCTTCCTTCTCAGGGAAATGCGATTCGCCATGTTTGATGATGAGGTAGAGGTGGATGCCGATCAGTGCGGCGAGGATGGCGGGGATGATCCAGATATGGGCGGCGAAGAAACGCTGGAGGGTGAGGGCGCTGAGTTCCGGTCCACCGCGCAGGACTTTGAGGATGAATTCGCCGATGAAGGGCACGGTCCCGGCGATCTGTGTGCCGACGGTGGTCGCCCAGTAGGCTTTTTGATTCCACGGGAGCAGGTAGCCGGTGAAGCCCATGCCAAGGGTGGTGAGGAACAGACCGATGCCGATCAGCCAGGTCAACTCGCGCGGGTATTTGAACGAAGCGGTGAAGAACACGCGCAGCATATGGATGAAGACCACCAGCACCATCAGTGTGGCACCCCAATGGTGAATGCCGCGAATCAGCCAGCCAAATGCCACACCTTCCATGATGTAGGTAATGGAGTCGTAGGCGTGGTCGGGCGAGGGGGTGTAGTAGACGGTGAGGAAGATTCCCGTGAGTCCCTGCAAAATGAACAGGAACAAACTCGCGGAGCCGAGTGTATTCCACCAGGAGGTTTTGGGTTCGGGGCGGTCGAGCAGGTTCGTGTACAGGTCGTTGAAGCCGAGGCGTTCATCGAGCCAGGCGTAGATGTTGTTCCACATGGGTTAGCCTTCCTTGAAGAAGATCTCGACAATGCCTTCTTCGTTGACGCGATGTTCTTCGTAGATGTCGAGCGCGCGCGGAGGAGGACCGTTGAGCACTTCGCCTTCCATGCTGAAGGCGGCGTCGTGACAGGGGCAGAGGAAGACCCGACCTTCCTCCGACCAGTTGACGGTGCAGGCGAGATGCGTGCAGCGGCTGTTGAGGACGAGCAGGTCATCCGGTGAATCCGATCTGCGGACGGCATATCCACCAAAGCTGCTGGCGGTGCGTTCCCAGCCGTTGACCTGTACCCGCGTGAACGAGAACGGGTAAGGTGTGCCAACCTGCATATCTTCGAATTTTCCGATGGGGATCCACGCGTCCTTGCCGCCCTCGCGTAGAGCAGGATCGATCAAATAAAAAACGGAAGGAAGACCGACCACTGCGCCGATCAAACCTCCAACGATTCCCGTCGTCACTTTGATGAAATCTCGGCGGGATAATTCGTGCGAATCAGACATATGCGCCTCCTGAGGGTAGTATTGCGCTTGCCAATCGACTATGAATAAAGGGAAGATGCTCCGGCTTAAAGCGGTATGGAATTGGATTATAAGGGTCTTTGTACGCTTATTGTAGGACGGCAGGAATGAAATTGACAGGATTTTTGTCACTTTCCCATTCCTATTTATTCTCACTTTGGTTTTTTGACATTCAAGAGTAAAATTGGCGCTTGTAACAAATTTCACCACGGAGGCAATCATGGGCTTGAAACGGGATGTCAGCCTTTCCACTGGTTTGCGCTATCGGGGACCGGCTGGTTATCTGACCTTTATCCTGCACCGTATTGGCGGGTTGGGCATGGGTATCTTCATCACCCTGCACATCCTGGCTTCGTTCGTCGGTGGCAGGTTCGGAGGGGCGATCAACGGCATTTATGAGAACTGGGCTTTCCAGATCTTCATTTTTTTCTGTGTGATGTTCCACGCCATCAACGGGTTGCGCATCACCATTCTGGACCTGTTCCCCAAATTGCTCGACTACCAAACGGAAGCCATCTGGATCGAGTGGGCGGTGTTCATTCCGCTCTTTGGGATTTCGGTCTTCGTGATCATGCAAACGGCATTGGGAGGGTAGGATGACGAAGAAATCGAGAACACTTTCCATCAAAGGACGCGGGCTGACAAGTTTTGAGTCCATTATGTGGCTGTTCACGCGTCTTTCTGCGCTGGCAATGTATGCCTTGATCCTCTTTGGGCTGATCGGTGCCCTGGTGATGGGCGCGCGCAACAATATGAACTTTGCCGATGTGATGCGCTGGGCGTTCATGCCGAACGTGACCCATGTGCAAAGCACCGACCTCGAAAGTACCGACGCCTGGGTCACACCTTTCTGGAAGTTGACCGCCAGCGCACTTTTGTTGGTCGCCACCGCACACGGCGTGCATGGGCTGGTCGTCATTGCGGATGATTACATTGCAGGCGAAGGCGGGCGCAAGTTCGTGCGTCTGTTGAGCATCATCATGATGGCTTCGATGAGCTTCATGGGGTTGTGGATCATCTGGACTTCGTAAGTAGATCGTCGATACACGTCAAAGCAGGAAACATTCAGGAGTAATTCATGGCGAACGTTCATCAATTTGATGTGGTGGTGGTGGGAGCAGGTGGCGCAGGACTCATGGCTGGCTTGTATGCCTCGCGCACGGCAAAGACCGCTGTCATCAGCAAGTTATACCCCACACGCTCCCACACGGGCGCGGCACAGGGCGGCATCTCGGCGGCGCTGGGTAACTACGAAGAAGACAAGCCCGAGTGGCACATGTACGACACCGTCAAAGGGTCCGATTATCTTGGCGATCAGGATGCCATCGAGTTCATGACCAACGAAGCGATCAACGCCGTGTTGGAATTGGAGCACATGGGTCTGCCTTTCGACCGCACACCAGAAGGACGCATCTCACAGCGACCGTTTGGCGGGCACACCAATAATGAAACGGGCAAACCCGTGAGACGAGCGGCGCACGCTGCCGACCGCACCGGTCACATGATCCTTCAAACCTTGTACCAGCAGTGCTTGAAGAACAAGGTCAACTTCTTCGATGAATACCAGGTGCTAGACTTCATTATGGTCAACGGCAAAGCCGCGGGCGTGGTGGCAGTGGAACTCGCCACGGGCGAACTGCACACCATTCATGCCAAGGCGGTCATCTTCGCCACAGGCGGACATGGTCGTATCTTCGAAGTGACATCCAATGCATACGCCTACACCGGTGATGGCGCGGCGATCTTGTTGCGTCATGGCATTCCGCTGGAAGATATGGAATTCTTCCAATTCCACCCGACCGGTATTTACAAACTCGGCATCCTCATCACCGAAGGCGTGCGCGGCGAAGGCGGTATCCTTATTAATGGCAATGGTGAGCGCTTCATGCCGAAGTACGCGCCGACCGTGAAAGATCTCGCGTCCCGCGATGTGGTTTCACGCGCCATCTACACCGAGATCAAGGAAGGACGCGGGGTGAACGGCAAGAATTATGTCTACCTCGATGTCCGCCCTGAGAGTGTGAACAAGTTCGCAGCGATGGACGGGCGCACAAACCCCGACGGCTCACCGTACAAAATCACTGGTGAACAAGTGCTGGCGAAACTGCCCGATATCATTGACTTCTGCCGTGTGTATCTCGGCGTGGACCCCATCACGCAGATGATGCCCATCCAGCCGACGGCACATTACACCATGGGCGGTATCCCCACCAACAAATACGGCGAAGTGGTTGTGGACGATAATGGCACGATCTTTCCCGGTTTGTATGCGGCGGGTGAATGCGCCTGCGTGTCTGTTCATGGGGCGAACCGCCTTGGGACGAATTCGCTGCTCGATCTGGTGGTATTTGGTAAATATGCCGGTCTGCGCGCAGCGGAATACGCAAAACAAGCCGACTTTGAGAAACTGCCCGAAGAAGCGGAATCAGGCGCGAGGTCCGCGTTTGATGCGCTGCGAAACGGCTCCGGCAAGGAAAACGCGTTCGACCTATCCAACGAGTTGAAGAAGGTCATGTTCGAGGATGTCGGCATTTATCGCAACGAAAAGGACATGGCTGCCGCGCTCGAAAAGGTGCGCGAGTTGCAGAAGCGCTTCAAGGATGTGGGTGTGAACGATACAGGCAAGATCTTCAATACCGAATTGTTGAACGCCTGGGAACTTGGCAACCTGCTCGATATTGCGGAAGTGGTGGCGATGAGCGCCTTGAACCGCAAGGAATCACGCGGCGGACATTCGCGCGAGGATTACCCCGAACGCGATGACAAAAACTGGTTGAAGCACACGTTGATCGCGAAGAAGAACGGAAAACTTGAGATCAGTTACAAGCCGGTCGTCATTACCAAACACCAGCCCAAGGCGAGAGTCTATTAGAGGTAAACATGGAAATCACAGTCAAAATTTTCCGTTACAACCCCGAGAAGGACAAGCGCGGCAACTATGTGACCTATAAAGTGGAAGCCGATGAGAACGACCGCGTGCTGGATGTGCTCGAATACATCAAGGGCAAGGTCGATGGCGCGTTATCGTTCCGCCGTTCGTGTGCGCATGGCGTGTGCGGCTCGGATGCGATGCGTATCAACGGGCGCAACATGCTGGCGTGCAAAACGCTTGTCCGCGATACTGGCTCGAACATCACGGTCGAGCCGATCCTCGGTCTGCCGATCCAAAAGGACCTGATCGTGGATATGGAGCCGTTCTTCGATAACTACAAGAAGGTGCTGCCGTATTTCATCAACGACAGTCCTCTGCCGGAGAATGGACGCGAACGCCTGCAATCGCCGGAAGAACGCGCCCGCTTCGACGAAACGACCAAGTGCATTCTGTGCGCGTGCTGCACCACGTCCTGCCCGTCGTATTGGGCGAATGGCGAGTATTACGGTCCGGCTGCCATCGTCAGCGCGCACCGCTTCATCTTTGACAGCCGCGACGAAGCCGCCGAGCAGCGTTTGCATGTCCTTGCTGAAACGGATGGCATTGCCCGCTGTCACACCGCATACAACTGCACCGTGGCTTGTCCGCGCGAGATCAAAGTGACCAAAGCCATCGGCGAAGTGAAGATGGCGATGATGACGGGTAAGTTAGATTAGTGTAAAGAGTAGTTTACAGAGAATAGACAGACCGCGTGATAAGCGCGGTCTGTGGTTTTAAACTATAATATGGAGATTCTCCGAAAGGGCAGGCTTGCTTATGTTGAAAACGTGGTCATTTTGGAAAACATTTTTCACTACCTATTTGGCTTCTGTTGCAACAATATGGGGGCTGTGGAAGCGTACACTTATTTTGAGAGCGATGCGTTAAAGCAATTCCTCGGTTCCACTTGGTGGGTTTATTACTACATTATTCCTTTATTTATCGCTATTTTGTTCGCGATATGGACTCAATCACCACAAGAAGGGGCTGGTGAAACTTTCGACCCGCGCAGTCGCCGCGTGATGCTCAACCATGTGGAAAATTTTTGGGTCAAAAGTGTTCTTGAAAAATCTTTGCATGGTGTAGCATTGCTTGAATTGGGGATTAAAGAAGACCCAAGCGCAGTTAAGTATCCCTGGACGATCAAAAAAGAATCAACGAACGAAACCCTGACAACAGGGAAATCCATGCTGGAAATTTTCAAAGAAATTGGTTTGGGTCGTTCTTTGCTAATTTTGGGCGCACCAGGCTCTGGTAAGACGACCATGCTGCTTGAGTTGACCCGCCAATTGATCGAACGTGCTCGCAACGATGAAACTGAACCCATACCGGTTGTGTTCAACCTTGCCTCTTGGACGGAAAAAACAACGCTGGCTGACTGGCTGGCGGAACAATTGAATACCGTGTATTACGTCAACAAGAAAACTGGGGTGAAGTGGGTGAGTGAAAACAAAATGCTTTTATTGCTGGATGGGCTGGACGAAGTAAAACAAGAAAATCGCGCAAGGTGCGTGGAAGCCGTCAACCATTTCAGAAACGAACATGGGCTGACGTCCCTTGTGGTTTGTAGTCGCATCGGGGAATATTCAGCGATTCAAACAAAATTATCCTTTGAAGGCGCGATCGCCCTGCAACCGCTTACGTTGGCACAGGTCAATACATTTTTTGATAGGTTTGGGAAGAGTCTTGCTGCGGCAAAGGGACTGTTGAAAAAGGATGAAGCTCTGAGGGAATTGGCGGAAACCCCGCTGATGCTCAGCATCATGGCATTGGCGTACAAGGATAAAAAGCCTGAAGAATTGCCCCCCTTAAAAAATATTGCTGACCAGCGCAAACATCTTTTCGACACGTATATCGACCGCATGTTCGAACGACCGACGCGTATTAAGAATGAAACGTTTGCAAAAACACAAACCTTGCGTTACTTGGGTTGGCTGGCGCATAAATTGATTCAACATAATCTCATTACCTATCAGATCGAAGCCATGCAACCCTCCTGGCTGGGGGATGAAAAACAAAAACACGTATATAAATGGATTGTCAGTCTGATTTTCGGGCTGAGTGGCGGGCTGTCTTTCGGGCTGATTAGTGGGCTGATTTTCGGGCTGAGTGGTGGGCTGATTTTCGGGCTGAGTGGCGGGCTGTCTTTCTGGTGGATTGCCGAGTCTAACAATCATATTCAAATACTAGATAAACTGAAATGGTCTTGGAGTAGTATTCGCGAAAATCTGATCGGCGGGCTGATCTTCGGGCTGATTAGCGGGCTGCTTGGTGGGCTGCTTGGTGGGCTGATTGCCGGGCTGAATGGCGGGCTGATTGGCAGGCTGAATGGCGGGCTGATTGTCGGGCTGATTGTTGGGCTGATTAGCGGGTTGATGGGCGGGCTGATTGATGGGTCGATGGGGGAACAACTTGAAGAATCAACTGAACCTGGTAAACGTCTAAAACAATCAATCTTTTATGGTTTTTTACTTTCAATACTTTTTGGGTTGTTTACTGGGCTGTTTTCCATTACGGTTTTCAGATTGACTGGTGGATGGCTTGGTGGATTAATCTCCGGTTTAAGCGCAACTCATAGACTGGTATTGGGATTGATGTTAGGGTTTGTAGCGGGAATATATTCTGGGTTTGATTCTTTGATTCGGCATTTTGTCTTGAGGTATATGCTTATAAAAAATAATTTTCTACCTCGGCAGTTAATACCCTTCCTTGACTATGCGGTTGACCTGATTTTTCTGCGACGTGTGGGCGGCAGTTATATCTTCGTCCATCGGTTGTTGATGGAGCATTTCGCAGAAATGGAGGCGTAACTTTACAGACCGCGCTTATCGCGCGGTCTGTTGTCTTTTAAACGACGGATTTGTATAATCAAAGAACAAAGGAGATGCCATGTTCAACCTGAAAATGCAGATCAACATCACCATGTTTTTCGGCGCACTTGCACTGCTGGCAGGAATCTTTGCCCACCTCGCCCTCACCGATATTTATCACGCCGAAGGCGATCTGTCACTGGAATGGAACGTGCTGCGGCTGTGCGCGGTCATCTTCGCCGCATTTGTCATTTCCGCGATGCTGGTGATGAGAAAACTGCGCCGAACCCTGTAGCCTCAACCCGTATTCCTCAATCCGGCTGCAATGCCGTTGATGGTGAGCGCCATCACTTCGCGCAGCGATTTCGATTCTTCGCTTTCAATATCCGGCAGTTGACGCAGTCGCCGCAACGTTTCCACCTGAATGTAGTTTAACGGGTCTACATACGGGTTGCGGAGTTGCACCGCCTGTTGGGTGATCGGCTCCAGTTCCAGCAGCGAAGCGTGACGGCTGATCTTCAACACCGCGCCGCGCGTGCGTTCATATTCCGCGCAGATCGTGCCAAAAATCCCATCTGCCAGTGTTTGATCTGGCACCAGCCCAACATACAGGGCAGAAATATCCATATCCGCTTTGAGGAGGGAAATTTCAGAATTGTTCAACAGCGTGCGGAAGAAGAGCCAGCCGTCGTACATTTCCTGAAGCAGATGAAGATTATCCACCGCTTCCAACCCCGACCCGAGACTGTACCAGCTTGGCAGGTTGAATCTACTCTGCATCCATGAGAAGACCCACGGGATCGCGCGGATCTGATTCACTGCTCCTGCTTTGGCGCGTGAAGCGGGGCGCGAGCCGATCTGCAACCGTTTGATCTCATCCAGCGGCGTGGCAGATTCCCAAAACTCGATGAAGCCGGGTGTCTCATACACGAGCGAACGATAAGCGCGAAAACCCGCCTGGGCGATGGTCTCCATCGCTTCCCGCCATGCATCGGGAATGGGTTCCTCCTCTTGCGGCGCAGAAGCAAGGATGACCGCACTGGCGATCTGCTCCAGGTGGCGATGCGCCAGCCACGGGTTGGCGTAGCGAGAGGCGATGATCTCACCCTGTTCGGTCACGCGGAAGCGTCCGTTGATGCTGCCCGCAGGCTGGGCGCGAATGGCATTGTTGGCAGGTCCGCCGCCGCGCGCGATGGTCCCGCCGCGCCCGTGGAAGATGGTCAACCGGACGTTGTGTTTCGCCGCCATGCGCGTGATCTCCGCTTGTGCGCGATACAACGACCAATTCGCCATCACATAGCCGCCGTCTTTGTTGCTGTCGGAGTAGCCGATCATCACCATCTGTTCGTTGTGATGCGACTGCAAATGTTCGCGGTAGTAATCTGAGGTGAAGAGTTGTTCGAGAATGGCAGGCGCATCTTTCAGGTCCTGGATCGATTCGAACAGCGGTGTGATGGGCGGCAGGTTGACACAGCCCGCCCACTTGGCAAGCAGCAACACGGTCAGCACATCGGCGGCGGCATGGGTCATCGAAATGACGATGGGACCGAGCATCTCGCTGCCGTAGATTTCCTTGGTGCGTCCAATGAGTTGGAACAGCGCCCACGTCTCCGCTGAATCGGCGGTCACGCCGGGGTGTTTGGAAAGGCTGGGAGGCGGCTCGCGCAGCAGGCGGATCAGCAGCCCGGTGCGTTCCTGATCGGGCATCGATTCAAAATTAGACTCGATGTGCAACGCCCGCAGGATCTCACTCAAGGCGGCGTTGAATCGGCTCGAGTCTTCGCGGATGTCCAACCGCGCGGCATGCAACCCGAAGATCTCCACTTTGTGAATGACGGTTTGCAGTTCATCGCGCACAAGGTTATCCGGCAATGCCGAAGCGATCAGATGCAAGGGTTCGAGCAGATCGTTCGCGAACAAATGGGCACGGTGTGGATGCGTCCCCAACAGATGTCCCGTCATATCGTCCCGCGAGGCTTCGGCAAGGTCGTTGGCAAGCAGTGATAACACCAGACGATACGGTTCGTTGGTATAGCGTTTTTCGATGTAATCGACGTGCTTGGGGAACGGACGCCGCTTCTCGATCCACGCCAGCAGCGAAGGCGGCGGCGGGATGCGGCTGGAACTTACGCTCAGGTGTCGTCCCAATTCGTGGAACTCGCGGCGCAGGTTTTCCACAGCGAGCCCGCGATGCAGGCGCAGGGTTTCAGCGGTGATATCCGATTTGACGAAAGGATTCCCGTCGCGGTCGCCGCCGATCCACGAGGCGAGTTTGAGCCAGCTGGTCTGTGGTTTCACATCGGGGTAATGGATCGCGAGCGCGCGCTCGAGGTCGCGGTAGATCACAGGCAGGGTGTTCCAAAAGAACGCGTCCACAAAATACATGCCGGTGCGCACTTCGTCGGTCACGGTCAATTTTTCGGCGCGGGTGCGGTCGGTGAGCCAGAGCGCCGAGATCACCGCATGCAGCGCGCTGACCGCATCCTGCTTCTCGTATTGATACAGCCCGTTTTGTCCGAGCAGGCTGAGGAGCGAGGCGATGCGTTCCGTCTTCGAGAGGATGGTACGCCGGCGGGCTTCGGTGGGGTGTGCGGTCAACACCAGTTCGATGGATAATTTTTCCATCAGCGCCCGAACTTCATCCGACGAGACCCCACGCCGTTTGAGGATCGCAATCGCATCGCCAATCGACTCTTCGACGGGTGCCGGGAAGGTATCGTTCTCACGCTGACGGAGGATCTGTACGCGATGCTCCTCTTCCACCAGATTCACGAGGTCGAAATACGCAGCAAAGGCGGCAGCGACCACACGTGCATCCTCATTCCTGAGTGAGGAGACATACTGTTGCAATTCCTCGGCGGCAGCCTTGTCCCCGTTGCGGCGAGCCTTTGCCAGCGCGCGGATGCGTTCCTCGATGTCGAACAACTCCGGCGACTCGAGTTCCGAGATGACCTTGCCAAGCAGGTTTCCCAAAAGGTGTATATTTTGTGAGATTTCCATTTGAAAAGAGTATAACAAACGGGTTTCCATTTACAAATACCCCGGACGGGTAATGTAGTAAGATTGTTGCTTGATGAACGGTTTCGATTTTTAGCGAGTAGATTATGACCCAGAATACCGCTCTCCCCGACCAGCCCCTCGCGCGCGGACGAACAGCCGATGTGTTCGCCTGGGACGACGGGCATGTTCTCAAGTTGTTTCACAACTGGTTTTCGCTTGAAGACATCGAATATGAGATGAAGATCGCCCGCGCTGTGCATGCGAGCGGGGTCAAATCTCCTGCGGTGAAGGAACTGGTCAACGTGCAGGGACGCAACGGGCTGGTCTATGAGCGTGTCCGCGGCGAATCGATGTTGAGCATGTTCCAGCGCAGCCCGTGGAAGGTCATCTCGTATGCGCGCACGCTGGCACATCTTCACACGCAGATGCACGCGTGCGCTTTCGAAGCAGACGTCCCCAAACAGCGCAGACGACTTCAACACAGCATCCGCGATGCTGAGGCGCTCCCTGTCACGCTAAAGACATCCTTGCTGCGGTCACTCGATGCGTTGCCTGAGGATGATAAAGTCTGTCACGGAGATTTTCACCCGGCGAATGTCCTGCTCACAGAAACTGACTCCACTGTCATCGACTGGATCGATGCGTCGAGTGGCAACCCGCTTGCCGATGTGGCGCGGACGAGCATCATCCTGCTTGGCGCGGCGGCGAGTTCACAAGTCCCCAATCCGCTGCTGAAAATTTTTGTACGCACATTCCATGCCGCGTATGTGCGTGAATACTTCCGCCTGCGCCCCGGCGGCTTCGACGAGTATCTTCGCTGGCTGCCCATCATGGCGGGCGCGCGTCTGCGCGAAAACATCACTGAATTGCAAAGCTGGCTTGTTCAGCAAGCCGGCAGATAAGGAACTCAAATGGAATCAGACGACATCCTCAGCAGCATCTCCGGCGGACGCGTGTTAGATGTGGCAACCGGCGGCGGTAATTTCATTCACACATTGATGGACGAACTGAAAGATTACACCGAGATCATCGGCGTGGATAACAGCAAGAATGCCGCGGCGGCTTTCTCTGAAACCTTCCGTAAACAGAAGAACATTCATTTTCAATTGATGGATGCGCACCATCTGGATTTTGGTGATGAAACCTTCGACACGGTCTGTATCTCGAACTCGCTTCACCATCTGGACCCGGAACCTGTCCTGCGTGAAATGAAGCGCGTCCTACGCCCGGGCGGACTCCTGGTCGTCTCCGAGATGTACCGCGACAACCAGACCGATACGCAGATGACGCATGTGCTGCTGCATCACTGGTGGGCAGCCGTGGATACGGTCAACGACATCGTCCACCGCGAAACCTACACCCGCGAAGAGTTGATGCAGATGATCGCCAAACTCGAATTGAGCGATGTCACATCCGTTGATCTCTTCGACCTGAGCGACGACCCGAAGAGTCCTGATTTTCTTGAACAACTTGATTCCGTTTTCGAAAGTTACATCCAACGTGCCGAAGGTCACCCCGAGTTGCAGGCGCGTGGTGAGGAATTGAAAACCCGCGTGAAAGAGATCGGATTCCACAGCGCTACTACGTTAGTGGCGATGGGAAGGAAATAATCATGTAATTACAGGCGTGTATTTTTAGTATGCTATAATTCAGCTAATCCATACTTTATCTTCAGGAGGGTTGTTAATCTGATATGGACGCACCTTTAGAGAAAAAACGAAGTTATGTGTGGGAGATCCTGCTTGCGGGAGGTTATTTCCTGTTTTTTTGCATGGCTTGTACTGCCGGTGTTACCTTTTACACTTTCAGTACCTTCCCGTCAAAAAATGAACCGGTTAATTTTATAGCAACGGATCTTCCTCCACAATCCCCAGTCCCTCATATTAATCAGGCTGACATATCCGATGCCGATATCATTTTTGAGGAACGTTTTCATGACGATGGCAATGAATGGCGGGTGCAGAATCCCGATGAGGCGGTTTTGGAGGTTAGAGATGGAGGACTGTATATTCAATCCAATTATGCGGGTGCATATTCAATTGCCGAATGCCGGGCTTGCCCGTATATTACCGAACCCTATTTTCTTGAAGTGGATATCGAGACTACTCAGGCGACCAACGCCGGATTTGGGATTGTCTTCAATATGGGAAGGATACGAAATGTTTTCTACTTATTTTTAGTCAACCCCGAAGCAAAAGAATATCATATATTTCATCATAATATTTCTGGCTGGTCGAGGCGGGTATCTGGTAACAGCGCCGTCATTAAACCGTTTCCGCGTGTGAACACGCTCGGAATCTATGCCAATGGATCGCTTGTCGAGCTTTACATAAATGGCGAAATGGTGGACACCTATTCGTATTCGGAAGATGATGTATCCCTTCACAATGGTTACATTGGGCTTTACACCAATGACGCGGGTTTTATAATGGTTGCGGATAATTTGATCATCCGCAAAATTGGGGAGTAATCTGATGGAAGATCGTTTGATCCCTGAAAAGCAAAAAAAACGGCCGGAAATCCTTTTTGCCGGAGGGTGTCTGGCTGTTCTGTTCCTTGCCTTGCTGATTTTTTCAGCTGTCTTTGTCGGTAACCGGATTTTGGCTGAATCTCCCTCAACGCCCACTCTGACCGCGACAGTAGCGGTTACTCCCCAGGTTCTTATCCAAAAACCAGGGGATGAATGGATGATCCGGCATGAAGATTTCTCCTCAGACGATCTTGGGTGGACCTTGTATTTTCCGCCGGGAAAACTGCAGATCGTGAACGGACAATTGGTTCTTGAGACGTATTCACCAGATAGAAGTGTCATTGCCTCAAGCCAGGTGTTTTTTGCCCCCTCCGATGATATTGAAAGATATTATGTTCAAGCAGATTTCACAACCGATGTTGAAACATCTTTGTCGTATGGTCTGGTTTTCGGACTAAGCGATTCTTTTGGTAGTTTCTATTTGTTCGAAATCTGGCGAGATAACGGGTTGAGTAGACTTCTTAAATACAGTTCGGGAGGTTGGGAGGAACTTGTAGCGTTTACAGAGGTTGAATTAAGACCGTATCCTGAATTCAATACGCTGAGCGTATATTTCGATGAGGGGAATATCGAACTTTACACAAATGGAGTTCTGGCGGCGACCTATAAAGATGAAAACCTCTTTCGATCCAAGAACATCGGCGCCTTTATTGGCGAGGCTGGTATACGCTTAATCGTGGATGATTTCTTTGTGTACGATGAAAGATAGATTGGGGTTACACTCTTTCCTTATTAAACTGCGTCTCGTACAACTGACTGTATAACCCGCCGAGCGCGAGGAGTTCTTCGTGCGTGCCGCGTTCGACGATCCTGCCGCGATCCATGACGAGGATTAGATCTGCCGCCAAAATCGTGGACAGGCGATGGGCGATGACGATGCTCGTGCGTCCTGCCATGACACGCTTCAACGCGTCTTGAATCAACGCTTCGGATTCACTGTCGAGGGAACTGGTGGCTTCGTCCAGGACGAGGATGCGCGGATTTTTGAGGATGACGCGTGCGAGGGCAATACGCTGTTTTTCGCCGCCGCTCAATCTATATCCACGCTCGCCGACGATGGTGTCGTAGCCGTCTGCCAGGTCCATGATGAAGTTGTGGATGTTGGCAGCCTTGGCGGCGGTTTCGATCTCTTCTTGGGTCGCATCGGGTTTGGCGTAAGTCAAATTCGTGCGGATGGTATCGTGGAAGAGATACGTTTCCTGCGTGACCATGCCGATGGATTGCGAAAGCGACTCGAGTGTGACATCTTTCAGGTCGTGACCATCGATGCGGATCACGCCGTCGGTGGGGTCGTAGAGGCGGGGGATGAGATAGGTGATGGTGGTCTTGCCAGCGCCGGAAGGACCGACGAGCGCAACCAACCCTCCGGGGCGGGCGGTAAAGGAGATTCCCTCCAGGGCGATGGCTCGGGCTTGAGAGGTGGTGTCGCTTTCGGCGGAGTCAGACCGTGAGTGACCGTCTGCGGTCTTCTGTCCACGGTCATTCCCATTCCCGCCAGAGAAGACGGCTTTCACATCCTCCATCTTTCCGTAGCGTTTGACATCTTTCAACAAAATCGATTCGTCCACTTTGTAATTGAAGGTGACGTTGTTGAATTCGAGTTTGCCTTTTACATCGTGCAATACAACGGCGTTCTCTTTTTCGGCGATGTCTTGCGGCAGGTCGATGACTTCAAAAACGCGTTCGAAGGAAACCATGCTGGTGGAAAATTCCACCGGCGCACCCGCCAACCCTTGCAGCGTGCCGTAGAGTTGACCGAGGTACGAACCGAACGCAACAATGGTGCCGATGGTGAAGACATCGGTGATGACGAAGTAGCCGCCCAAGCCGTAGACGAGTGCCGTACCCACGGCTGTGACCAGACCGAAGATGACGAAGAACGACGAGCCGATGACCGCGCGCCGAATGCCGATGTCGCGCACATTTGCCGCACGTTCACGGAAGCGTTTTTCTTCTTCGCGCGTGCGCCCGAAGAGTTTGACCAACAATGCGCCGCCGATGTTGAGCGTTTCGTTCATGTGGGCGTTCATCTTTGCGTTCGTGTCCATTGCTTCGCGGGCAATGTCACGCAAGACGGTTCCAAGCCGTTGGGCAGTGATGATGAACAAAGGCAGAATCAAAATGCTGACGAGGGTGAGGCGCCATTCGAGCGTGAGCATGACGGCTAGCAATGCAACCGCTTCGACAAGATTTGTGACGATGTTGACGATGGTGTTGCTGATGGCGTTCTGCGCCCCGACCACGTCACCGTTGAGGCGCGACATGAGTTCGCCCGTTTTTGTATTCGTGAAGAATCGCAGCGACATGCGCTGAAGCCGCGAGAAGAGCGCGGAGCGCAGGTCGAAGATCACGCCTTCACCGACCGTGGAATTAAGTCGGCGTTGGATGACGTTGATCCCACCATTGAGCGCAGGGATGAAAAGCAGAGCCAGTCCCAGCCAGATGAGTCTCTGCGTATCTTTGGCGGGCAGCACTACATCGATCATATTGCGGAAGATAAGCGGGGTTAACAGGGAGATTCCCGTGCTAAGCAGAATGGTCACCAACATGCCTGTGATGTGCCACCAATAAGGTCTTGCGTGATCGAGGACGCGCAGTAGAAGTTCGCGTGTTACTTTGGGCTTTTCGTCGCCCTGACGCATTGCCATGAACCAGCCGTATCCGTGCATGAGTAGTCTCCGGGTTGGGTACTATAAAACTATGAAACCACCCAACTATAAAACCACCCAACTAATTCGACAACTGGACGAAGAGGGAGGTTAATGAAAGTCTGATGCGGATGAGAAGAAGGTCAGTTTTTATAGGTCTTCGTCTCATGTAAATGCTATAATCGCGCCCAATACGGCGTTCACTTCCACGCCCCGTGGATTGGATGATATGACCTATACGCCTTTTATTTGGTTATTATTGATCTCGGCGTTAATAAATGGGGGGCTGGCATACTACATGCGCCATTATGAGGATGTCCCTTCGGTCAAGCCCTTCCGTTTTATGATGTGGAGCGCCGCCGCTTGGGCATCCTTGTATGGGTTGAGCACCGTTATCACACATTTTTCCCTCAAACTGTTCGTCATCAATCTTGTTTATGTACCAGCGCTTTTAACCACCATTGCCGCCCTTGTGCTGGCTCTCGAATACACCGGGTATGGTGGGCGGCTGTCGCGGCGGCGGCTTGCCGTGCTTCTGATTCTGCCGGTCATTTTCATGGGGCTGGCGTTCACAAGCCACCTGCACACGCTTTGGCGATACGATTATCAATTTACCTGGTCGGGTTCTATGCCGGTTATTCTTGCCGCGCGCGGAGCAGGATACTGGCTTTACATTGCCTATATGATGGGAGTTTCGCTTGCCGCCATCATGATCCTGGTCGCATCATTGGGCGATCGTAATTTATATTTTCGCAGCACAGTCCTGCTTGCGGTTGGTATTCTCACTCCAATCGTTGCGGGGACATCCTACATCTTCGATGTTACTCCCATCCGCGGATTTGATTGGACTTCCACCTCCTTCATCTGGACCGGTCTGCTGTTCGTTTGGGCGGTCCGTCATGGAAGGTTGTTCGATGTCACCCCGTTGGCTCGCAACATCCTCATCGAACAGATCGAAGATTTGATGATCGTCCTGAACCGCGAGGGTTTGATCTGCGACTTCAACCGCGCTGCGCGGGATGCCCTCGCTCTTTCCCCGGCGACGATTGGCAGATCGCCCCTGAACCTGACCGAACCCTGGAGCAGCGTCTTCCGGGGGCATTCCGAAACCATCATTGGCTGGTCAGAGGTGATCGCCTCCGGGCGGACCTATGAATTGAGCATCACCCCCTTGCAGGATGAGACATCTCGCCTGCGCGGCAGGATCTTTCTATTCCGTGATGTCTCCCAGCGTAAGAAGGTGGAGATTAACGAAACCAACCAGCGTGCCCTGGCAGAAGCATTGCGCGAAACTTCGCAGGCATTAAGCAGCACATTGGACTATAACGAAGTGCTGGTGGCGATCCTGCGCAATGTGGGTCGTGTCGTCCCAACCGACTCGGCAAACATTGCCCTGTTGGATAACACGGGCATGCTGCATTACGACCATTTTTATGGTTACGAAAATTACAAGATCTCCGTAGAAGAACTTTCCGAGGTGAAATTCAGCCTCTCCTCCTCACCGATCTTCAAACAGGTGTATGAAACCGGAGACCCCCTCATCATTCCCGATACGAATACCCACCCCGATTGGATCGTCACAAAAAGCGGCGCATGGATTCGGTCTTATGCCGTTATGCCCATCCGGATCAAGGAAAAAGTGCTTGGTTTTTTGAACCTGGACAGCGCCATCCAAGGGATGTACACCGCCGAGCACCTGGAGAACCTGCGCGCCTTTGCTGGTCAGGCGGCGATTGCCGTGGAAAATGCGCGCCTCTTTGCCGCCCTGCAAACTGAAGTGACCGAACGTAAACAGGTCGAGGAACGTCTGCGTCAGCTATTGCGCGCCGTGGAACAAAGCCCCGCCTCCATTGTCATTACAGATATGGCAGGCAAGATCGAATATGTCAACCCGCGTTTCACCGAGGTGACCGGTTTCGGATCGGATGAGATCATCGGGCAGAATCCACGCATCCTTCAATCCGGGCTGACACGCCCGGAGACCTACACCCAGCTATGGGAGGTGATCCTCTCTGGCGGCGAATGGCGCGGCGAATTCATCAACCGCAGAAAGAATGGCGAGGTGTATTATGAATCAGCCACGGTCTCTCCCATCATCGATCCGGAAGGCAATGTCACTCACTATCTGGCGGTCAAGGAGGATGTTACCGAACAAAAGCGCGCCCAGCAGATCCTTCGCTTTCAGAACGAACGCCTGAACGCCTTGCACAACATCACGCTCGATTTGATGAAGCGTTACAGGGTCGAGGATGTGCTGGACGTCATTCTGCTGCGGGCCGCCGACCTGCTCGAATCTCCCTTTGGCTTGTTGGATGCCATTGAAGACGACATGCTGGTCGTAAAAGCCACCACCGAGATGACTTCTTCCTTGAAGGATGTGCGTCTCTCATTGGCAGAGGCGCGTCTTTCCGCGATGGCGGTCGAAACCCGCCAACCGCAGGTGGTGCAGGATTATTCAAGCTGGGCAGACCGGTTGCAGCGCCACGACGCTTTTCGATTGAAAGCGGTGCTTAACATCCCGATCATGATTGGCAGGAACGTGGTGGGTGTGGTGGCGCTTGGGCGCACCCTGCCCGACAAACCCTACACCGATGAAGAGATCGAAGTCATGAAATCTTTTGCGCAGCTGGCGGCTCTCGCCATTGACAATGCCCAGCTGTTCGATACCGCCCAAAAGGAACTGGCTGAAAAAGTCCGCGCGGAAGGTGAATTGCGCAATGCGAACCAGCGGCTGCAATTTCAATTGGAAGCCATCGAACAGCTGCAGGCGGAATTGCGCGAGCAAGCCATCCGCGACCCGTTAACAGGATTGTACAACCGCCGTTACCTGGCGGAAACGCTCGAACGGGAGCTCGCACGCGCAGCACGGGATGAATACCCGGTCAGCTTTGTGATGATCGATATTGACCTTTTCAAGCGCATCAATGATACCTTTGGTCATCGCGCCGGGGATTCCGTGCTCCAGAAACTGGCAACGCTTCTCCTGAGTCAGACGCGTATCGGTGATATCGTCTGCCGCTATGGCGGCGAGGAGATCCTGGTGGTCCTGCCGAACGTCTCACACGAGATCGCCTATCAGATCACCGAGCGGTGGCGATTATCTTTTATGGGTTCGACCCTGCCGTTGAAATACGGGAATACGCGTGCCACCATTTCATGCGGCATATCTGTATATCCCCTGCATGGGGGTATTGGCAACGATCTGATCGCCCTGGCCGATGAAGCCATGTATCGCGCCAAGGCTTCGGGTCGGAATCGGGTGGTCATATGGGACGGGTTTGGGTCGGGTGGTAGTAATGTAGGGTGAGATTCTTTTTACAGGCCGGTATGGAACGTGTACAATCCGCCGCTGGAGAAAACCTTATGTCAACCAAAATTCCCTCCGTTGTTTCGACCATGATCACCACCCTCCTGTTATTGATGTTCGGATCTGCCGCAATGTTCTTTTTGCTGGTGGCGCTGAACGGGTTTTCCGAACGGGAAGCCGGTCCGGCGTTGATCGCATCCCTTGCCTGCCAGGGGGTGGGCATCATCCTGTCTGCAGTGCTGGCGTGGCGGCTGCCGCGGCTGTTCATCGAAAAGTTCGATTGGAACAGTGTCCTGGCGGTGGTCGTGTCCATCCCTGCGAGTGTATTGATGGGCGGGGTCATATCCTCCGCGGCCTTTTTTCTCGGCGTCCTTGTGGCGGAGATGCTTTGGAATTGATTTTTATGTTATAGTGAATTGGGCTGCGAGGAGTTTTTTTCAGTTCAGGATTCAATATGATAATGTCATCGGCAAGAGACGAGATAAACAGTAAGATGTAGGCAGGAACAGTCAACGCTGTGTCGCCTCCTAATATTTTTTACAGTGCTTTGTTAATGATCGCCGGGGGAGTCTGTTTGTTTGTGGCTGCGATCGTTTTTCAAACGCGACGAACGGTGAGAGGTGCTCCGGCGCTGATTCTCCTTTTGTCCGCGCTGGCATGGTGGGATATTACATACGCGATTTTCTGGGCGGATACCCCCGCCCCCACCCCGTATTTTTGGCTGGATGTCACCTACCTTGGCGTTGTCATCGTGCCGCCCGCTTTGTTTGTTTTTTCGGTGCAGATTGCGCGTCTGAGCGATTGGCTGAAACGTCCGCTGGCGGTTTTGCTTTACATCGTGCCGCTTGTCATCCTGGTGCTCATGTTCACGGATTCTCACCACGGGCTTTTCTTTGCAGGCAAGCGGACGGAGAACAGCGCCTTCATCCTCGACGCCGGACCTGTGTTCTGGTTCAACGTCATTTTTTCCTACACCCTGGTTTTGTTCGCCACCCTCCTTCTCGTAGGCACGTTTCTACGCTCTTCCGGGTTATACCGAAAACAGATCGGACTGGTGCTGGTCGGAATGGGGGTGACATGGTTGAACAGCATTGTTTTCATTCTCGGCATCCATCCGCTGCCCGGCGCCGACAATACCCCCTTTTCGTTCACGGTCGCAGCGATTGCATTTGCCTACAGTCTGCTGCGACACCATTTATTGGATGTGGTTCCGGTCGCAAGGGATGTGTTGATCGAAAAGATGGAGGACGGTGTGCTGGTCATCGACGACCAGAACCGCATCGTGGATATCAACCTGGCGGCGAAGAACCTGCTGAATATTTCGGACGATGTCTTTGGGAAGACCGTTGAACAGGGATTTTCCCACCTGGGATCCAGTGAGCGGGATGCGATCAACTCATCCAAGACGAGTTTCGACATTGAGCTGGAGGACGAATCAAAGACCTACTTGCAGGCAAAGGTCACACCGATCCTCGACCGCAGGGAAAAACCACTTGGACGGCTGGTGATTCTGCACGACATCACCCGTTTGAAAAGCATCCAAACGGAACTTCACAAACTTGCCAGCCGGGATTCGCTCACAGGTGCCATCAACCGGCGGCATTTCATGGAATTGGCGAAGCGCGATTTGAACCGCGCCAAGCGGTACCGGCGCAGCCTGTCATTGGTGCTGATGGATTTGGATAGCTTCAAAAAGGTCAACGATACCTTTGGACATCAAGCCGGGGATCAGGCGCTGCTGGCGCTGAAAAGGGTTTGCGTCAAAGGGACGCGGGCGGTGGATGTTTTTGCGCGATTGGGCGGCGAGGAGTTTGCTCTGTTACTGCCGGAAACCGATCAGGAGTCTGCTGCCATCATCGCGAACCGGCTCAGGGCGGCGCTCGAGAACACGGTCATCAAATCCGGTGTTCATAAATTCAAGGTGACGGTCAGCATGGGGGTGACACAATGTGGTGTCCAGAAGGATGATACACTGGACGCCATGCTAACCCGGGCAGACAAGGCGCTGTATCAGGCAAAGGGGAATGGGCGTAATCAGGTATTGATCTATCGGCTCGAAAAGAACTGATGCAAGGAACATGTATCACTTAAATTCCGAAAACGAGGAAATAAACCAAAACAAGTGGGAGGTTGTAGATGAAAACTGGACCTGCCCAAAATGCAATTCGAACACGTTTTTTCAAGCAGTATGCGTTACAAAAAGTGACATTGGATGGCAAAGAGCATGAAACTACTCAGCATTAATATCGGTGATCGACAGATTCAGCAAAATGCAGGCAAGGATGAAATCACGGGCATTTATAAACGTCCGGTTCAGGTTCCGATGCCTGTTTTGCATTACGGTTTTTCAGATGATTTCATCGGCAGTCCCAAGCATCACGGCGGACCCGATCAAGCCGTCTATGTGTATGGCGAAACAGACTATCGATGGTGGGAGAAAGAACTCGGCATGAGTCTCGAAGCGGGCACGTTCGGCGAGAACCTCACCATCAGCGACCTCGAAAGCGGCAGGTTCAACATCGGAGATACCCTTCACATCGGTGATGTGGTTTTGCAGGTGACCGCGCCGCGCATCCCATGTGGGACGTTTGCACGGCGGATGGGTGATCCACAATGGGTGAAGAAGTTCCGCGCCGCCGAACGCCCCGGGTTTTACTGCCGCGTGCTGCACGAAGGGATGCTTCAAGCCGGGAATGACGTTACGGTGAAAGCGTACGAAGGCGAAACGCTTTCGCTCATCCAAATGTATCGTGATTTTTACGATAAAAACAAAAGCGAAGAGACCCTCCGGAAGCATCTCAACGCGCCCATTGCCATTCGCGCGCGTGAGGCGTTGGAAAAGGAACGAAACGGATAGGTGGTTGGAGGGTGTCATGTCCACTGAGTTCATGATCGGCAGCATATTCGCTTTTGTCGGGCTGATGTTCGTGGCGCTTTCTATTTTTGTCTGGCTGCACACGTACACCTTCATGCAGACCGCACAGGTGACCACGGCAACGGTCATCCGACTTTCTTATCGTGCCGGTTATAAAAGCGGCGGATATGCAGCTGTTTTCCGCTTCAAGACCTTCGATGGTCGCAGCGTGGAGGTGGAGGAGAACCTGCGCACCAACCCGCCTCAATTCCAGGTGGGCGAATTGGTGGATGTGCTGTACAATCCGGAAGATCCCAGGCAGGCGCGCATCAATCGTTGGATGAATTTGTATCTTGTCCCGTTGCTCTTTGGCGGCATGGGACTCATTTTCTGCGGCATCGGGTTTCTGATGCTGCTCTTTCAGTTTCTCGACATCTTTGGGTAGATGAAAAAAACAGGGGTTGAAAAACAGAAAAAATGTTCTATAATAAAAAGACGATGGTTTGCATGCTTTATGGGATGTGCAGCCATCCCCCATTTAATTTAGGAGATGAGAAAATGAGCAGCCTTGATAAAGCCGTCCAGACCCAGATCGATAACATCCAAAAGAAGACGGGGATGTCGCTTGCGGAACTTTCCGCTTTCATAAAGAAAAGTGGACTTTCCAAACATGGCGAGATCCGCGACATGCTCAAGCAGAAACTTGGGCTTGGGCACGGAGACGCCAATACGCTGGTACATGTCATCTTGAAATCAGACGGTGCCAGCGCCGCCGAGGGGAAATCGGTGGGTTCCGTGCTGGACGAGATCTATACCGGCGCAAAAGCCGCCCAGCGTCCGATCCACGAAGCATTGATGAAGCATATCGATACGTTTGGCGAATTCGAGATCGCACCGAAGAAGGGTTATGTCAGCTTGCGGCGCAAAAAGCAATTTGCGATGATCGGCCCCAAGACCAACACGCGCTTTGAAGTGGGCATCAACGCCAAAGATTTGAAAAAAGGCCCGCGGCTGGTGGAACAACCCAAAGGCAGCATGTGCAACTATATCGTCGCATTGACCGATGCGAATGAAGTGGATGCCGAGCTCATCGCATGGATCAGGTCCGCTTACGAAGGAGCAGAATAAATGTCTGAAGATTTTCGAAAAAACCTCTTGCAGTTGATGGGTGAGACATTCGAGAAACCCATCGGGATCTATCTCGACCCGAACACATCTCTTTTTCAGACGCTTGATACAATTTCAGCAAAAGAGGCGTCCATCCCGGTTGGGAATCAATGCGCCTCACTCGCGGCACAAGTCGCGCATGTGACCTTCTTCATCGAGTCGTTCGAACGTTTTGCGCTACAAGGCGATAACAGCCCGCGTGATTGGGGTGAAATTTGGCGCACGGTGGAAAAGGTCACACCGCAGGAATGGGATGCGTATAAATCCAAACTGCGCGCAGCCTACGACCGCATGATCAAACTGTTCACCGAAAACCCCATGTGGAACGAAGATAATATCGGCGGCGCGTTGTCCATCGTCGTTCACTCCGCGTATCATCTCGGCGAGATGCGCCAGGCGTTGTGTACGTTGAAAAAATAATAAGAAAGCAGGTCGGGCTAATAGCCCGACTTTTTTTGTGGGAAAATACAGGCATGGATCAAACCGACATCATTCAAAAGACAGCCGACTATATCCGCGCTGAATTTTCCGACGATTCCTCAGGACATGATTGGTGGCACATTTATCGCGTTTGGAAGAATGCCATTGCCATCTGCAAGATTGAAAAAGCGGATCCAATCATCGTGCAACTTGCAGCGTTGCTGCACGACCTTGACGATTGGAAATTCAACGAGACTGGTGACGAAACCCCGCTTCGCGCCCGTGCCTGGCTGGATTCGCACCATGTGAGTCCCGCTGTCGCCGACAGCGTGTGCGAGATCATCGAACACATCTCCTACAAAGGCGCAGGTGTGAAAAATAAAATGGACTCGCTGGAAGGCTTCATCGTGCAGGATGCCGACCGGCTGGACGCCATCGGCGCCATTGGAATTGGGCGTGCCTTTGCGTATGGCGGCTACAAAAACCGCATGATGTATGACCCTGATTCGCCGCCGCATATGCATGCCAGCTTTGAAGAATACAAGAACAGCAAAAGTGCCACCATCAATCACTTTTACGAAAAACTACTCCTGCTCAAAGACCGCATGAATACCCAAACCGCAAAACGCATTGCAGAAGAACGCCACAATGTCATGCTGAAATTTCTCGACCAATTCATGCTCGAATGGGAAGGCAGCGATATTTCTGGCGAAACAGAGGAAAGATGAAGAAAACAAATCTCATGCGATGGCTCAGCCTCACCTTGATGTTTCTGATGCTTGCAGCGTGTGGCGGAGCTGCCGAGCCGCCCACCCCCACGCCGGTGATTTTGAATCCCATTCCCGGCTCGTCGGGCTTGGGAGATTCGCTTTACCCGGATTTTGGAAACGGTGGATACGACGCGCAACATTACACACTGGATATCACTGTCAACGATGTCGCTTCGAGCGACCTCGATGCGGTCACCACCATCGAAGCGATAGCCACCCATGACTTAAGCGCTTTCAACCTGGATTTTCTCGGGTTCGAGATCACCAGCCTCACGGTCAATGAAGAAGCGGCGGAGTTTACCCGTGCAGGTCAGGAACTGACTGTCACACCTGCGCAACCCATCCCGAACGGGGCGGCGTTCACCATTGTCGTGGAATATTCAGGCATTCCTGATGAATTGACGTCACAGGCGCTGCCATTCCCAACGGGTTGGATTGCCTACGGCAGGGGTATTTTTGTGCTGAGCGAACCGGATGGCTCTGCCACGTTCTACCCCGTCAACGACCACCCGCTGGATAAAGCAACCTATACTTTTATCGTTACAGTGCCGAAACCATTCGAGGTTGCCGCCAATGGGGTGCTTACCGATACCATCCAAAACGGAAATTCGACCACCTATCGCTTTGAACTGCGAGATCCGATGGCGAGTTACCTTGCCACCATCAACATCAACGACTTCAACACAGAAACGATGCAATCCCCGAGCGGAATCCCGATCCGCAATTATTATGCCGCCAGCCTCGGCGACGAATATCGCAAGCCTTTTGCGCGTCAGGGCGAGATGCTCGAATATTTCAGTAAACTGTTCGGACCGTATCCCTTTGAAGTGTATGGCTCGCTGGTCATGGATGTTTCGTTCGGTGCGGCGCTCGAAAACCAGACCATGTCCATTTACGGCGTGGATATGGTCGACCCGACCGACATCGAAGGCACCGAATCGGTCGTTGCGCATGAACTGGTGCATCAGTGGTTTGGAAACAGCGTCAGCGTGGCAGATTGGGGCGACATCTGGCTCAACGAGGGATTCGCCACCTACGGCGAGGGATTGTGGATCGAACATCTCGAAGGGCGCGAAGCGTTGGAGGATTGGTTCGATTATCTATACGCCGAGGTCGAGCGCTTCCCCGATTTCTTCCCTCCGCCCGGCGACCCCGCTGCCAACGACCTCTTCAACGCAGGGGTGTATGTGCGCGGCGGACTCACCCTGCATGCCCTGCGGCTCGAAGTCGGCGACGAGGTTTTCTTCGAGATCCTCCGCACATATTATGACCGCTACAAAGGCGGCAACGCCTACACCGGGGATTTTATTGGTGTGGCAGAAGAGGTCAGCGGAGAAGACCTGTCTGCTTTCTTCGACGGCTGGCTTTACGACGAAACTTTGCCGTCCAAGCCTTAACCCCAAGTGACAGTCACAATGTGGCTGTCACTTTTTATGTTCAAACACCAGCGCATGTTCCGACTCAAAGACCAGCATATGCGACTCAGACTCACGCGCGGAAACTCCCAAACTTCTTAACGAATCGAACAAGCCGCCGTTCTCGGTCTCAGCGGGAATCAACACGATCAAATACTCATAGTTCACATTGTTGCGTGCCGACCAGCTTTCCACACAGGTCATATCGGCGCATTTCTGAAACTCGATTAGCTGCTCGTACCAGGGGAAAAAATCCCCCGCAAGAGTCCACTCCAATCCCTGCATGGTGGTCAGGCTTTTTCGTCCCGTCAGCGCGGGAAACCATTCCTGCAGCGGATCGGTCATCGAAAACTCGCGCCCGGTGGCAAGCGCGAACGTTTTTCCCTCGTCCACATTTTCTTTGACCCATTCAATCATATTCAAATCATCTGATTTCAAACTCGTGTTGATCAGTTGAAAATCGAAGATGCTTGCGCTAAAAATGAAGTAGCCAATAAGAACGGTCAGCACCACCTGAACCTCACGCTTCGAAAACGCGCCCTCGACCTGGGTGCTGCCCATTCTGCTGAACCACCCTATGAATGCAACCAAACCCATTCCTCCCAGCAAGGCAAACGACAACAGGGCAATTCCTTCGCCGCCACGCGGATCGATTCCCAATGCCAGCGCCGCCCAGGCGAGTAGAAAGAAATCCTTTTGCCTGATTGAAAGATAGATTCCGATTGACGCCAGTAGAAAAGTGGGTAGAAAAATAAAATCACCCAGCCCGTCAAAGCGAATCACGGCAAGGTACGCTTCAACCGTTCGCTGGCTGCTTTGCCCTGCTGATAAGAACGGTGTAATGCCATGCCGCGAGAACGCTGTTGCCCACCATGGTGCGCTAAGCAGCGCCACGCCCGCGCCGACGAGAAGCGCGGAGATCGATCCGCGTTGGGAGCGCCCGAAAAAGACGAAGAGCAGCAGTCCGCCGACTGCCGCATGCAGCGCCGTCTGCGGGTGACTGATGACCGTCCCGGCACCGAAGAGGATGGTCAGCAGGAGATGTTTATGATGGTAATTTTTGAAGAGTTGAACCGCCTGCCAGAGCATCATCAAAAGAAATAGCATGCCGAAGGCACGGGTGATACCTCCGCCCATCACCTGCCAGACGAAGGCGCGGGCGGACAAGGCGTAGATGACCGTCGCCAGGGACGCGTTCAGGCGTGATTTGAGCATCTCTTTGGCGAAGAGATAAAACGCCAGGATGGAGAGAGAGTTGATAAAAGCCGGGAGGTAGAGAAAGATCGATAGATCAGAATCCGGCACGAGCGCGGAAAGAAGCGCTGCGGCATAAAATCCAAACGGCGGGTAGGCGAAGGAAATCCCAGCCTGGTTGTAGGTTGTGAAGTGCGGGAGTCGGAACCCATTCGCTTTCAGGTCCTGCACCATGCTGAAGAACATCCCGCCATCGTTGAGCGGGAAGCCGTTGGCAGCAGCGGGATAGAAACGGACGATGATGCCGAAAAGCAGGGCGGTAAAGAGCAGCAGGCTGGGGAGGTCGGGTTTGCGATTCATTGTGTGATCCATTTTTTGGGCGTTTGTTTACAGATGAGAATTGGAATGCTGGGTTCGTTGTGTATGGGATGTTTGGGTGGTTTGATTCTACCCAGTTTACGGTATCATGAAGACCCGTTCTTTTGAGCTACGCCGACTGATTGACTATGACGCCCGACAAGGAAGACCATTTGAGGGGTGCATCCATACTGCCTGCACTGCTTAGGCGGTATGGCGTTTTGCGTGTTACGATTGCCGTAACCCTGTTCGTGGTTGTCATTTCAGTGGGGGTGACGTCCATCATCCTTTATTTTGTCGATGGGTCTGTTTCGCTGACGGGAATCCTGATCTCCGCATTGATCCCCGCCCTGCTCGCGCCGATCTCATCCTATAATAACTTCAAACTTGTTCATCGGCTCGATCTGGCGGAGGAACAGCTGCGGTGGATCTCCCATACCGATGATTTGACCAAAACTTACAATCGCCGTTTTTTTATGGAACGGGCGGCGCAGGAATTCGGGAGGGCAAAGCGGTATGGTCACACCTTTTCGATCGCCATCATGGATTTTGACAATTTCAAAGACATCAACGACGGTCACAGCCATTTAGCCGGAGATGCCGCGCTTAAACAAGTGGCGCGGATCTGCCTTGAAAACCTGCGTCAGATGGATGTGTTTGCACGATACGGCGGGGATGAGTTCATCTTCCTTTTCCCCGAGACCAATACCATTCAGGCGGGTGAATGCCTCGAACGCATCCTACATTCGATCTCACAGATCGAATTTCAATTTGGAGGCAAACCCATCGCCATCCGCGTGAGCGTGGGTGAGGCGTCTTTCCACGAATCGATGAGCGATCTTGACGAAATCCTGCGCGAGGCGGATTTTGCCCTGTATTCGGCGAAACGCCGGGGCGGGATGCAGGTTGTTGCGCATCACACTTGACAGGAGCCCGATTCTGCGGATAATAGCCTTATCAAGGCTGTGACAGAGGAAAGTAGGCTGACAGAAGCCGCCAGAGATGTGCAAGGCAGTTGGTGAAATTGCACTCGACCGAACCCAGTTGAAGTTCCCTCTCGAGCCTCTCATGTGAACATGTCGAAAGTCAGTAGTGTGAGACGCACTCCCAGCGTTATCAGGGAAGCCGATGTTGGTCGGCACAAAGTGCATCTCAATTGAGATGAATTTGGGTGGTACCACGGGTGAACTTCCTCCCGTCCCATAGTGGACGGGAGTTTTTGTTTGTATATAAGTAGGGGCGACTCGCGAGTCGCCCCTACCAAAACGGAGGCATGTATGCAGGACAAATTAAACGAGATCGAAAAAGCCGCACTCGCTGCGCTGGCAGAGGTCAATGACCCCGCAGCAGTGGAAGCGTGGCGTGTGACCCACCTCGGGCGCAGCTCGGAATTGATGGGAGTCTTTTCCGGCTTGGGCAAACTCTCAAAAGAGGAGCGACCCGCTGTCGGTCAGGCTGCGAACCGTGTGAAAGTGGCGCTTGAGGCTGCGTTGGAAGAAAAAGCCGCAGCGGTGAAACAAGCCGCGTTGGCGAAATCCCTCGCCGAAGAAAAATTGGATGTTACCCTGCCTGGGCGTAACAAACACGTTGGGCGCTTGCACCCGTCCACGCAGCAGTTGAGGCGTGTGCTGGCGATTCTTGCGGAAATGGGTTTTCAGGTCTTCACCTCGCGCGAAGTGGAAACGGACGAATATAACTTCCAGCATTTGAACTTCCCGCCGCATCACCCCGCGCGTGATATGCAGGATACATTCTTCATCGAAGCCGAAGGACGCGGCGACAATCCGATCTTGATGCGCACACACACTTCGCCTGGACAAATTCATGCGATGCGTTATTTCGCGGCAACCGACCCAAGCAACCCGCCTCCTATTCGTATTGCACTGCCGGGTATGTGTTTCCGCTATGAGCAGATCACGGCGCGTTCGGAAGTGCAGTTCAATCAGGTGGAAGGACTCGCGGTTGGCAAGAACATCACCTTCGCGGACTTGAAAGGCACGATCGCGGACTTTGTGCGGAGAATGTTCGGTGAAGGTGCGCGTCTGCGCTTCCGCGCTTCGTACTTCCCGTTCACAGAACCCTCTGCCGAAGTGGACGTGGAATGTTTCGTGTGTGGCGGAAAGGGCTGCCAGGTCTGCAAGAACTCAGGCTGGCTCGAAATTCTCGGCTGCGGCATGGTGCATCCCAACGTGTTGATCGCAGGCGGCTACGACCCAAAGGTCTACTCTGGCTACGCCTGGGGCATGGGACCGGAACGCCAGCTCATGCTACGCAACAAAGTCGGCGACATCCGTTACTTCTGGGGTAACGATGTGAGGTTCCTGGAGCAGTTCTAAAAACAATCACCACGAAGGATCACAAAAGTATACGAAGGAAAGATTTAAAACCTTTGTGACCCTTCGTGACACTTTGTGGTGAAAAAGGTGACTTATGAAAATACCTCTCTCATGGCTAAAAGATTTCATTGATCTCGATGGACTTTCCGTCGAAGACATTGCACGCAAACTCACCCTCGCTGGTATGGAAGTGGACGAGATTCTTTATGTCGGCTTGCCCATGCCTGTGTACAAAGAAGGTGAGAAGCACGAGTTCAAGACCAACGGCATCGGCTGGGACAAGGAGAAACTTGTCGTGGCGGAGATCCGTGAGGTGAAAGCGCATCCGAATGCGGACAAGTTGACCTTGCTCGATCTGTACGATGGTCAGCAAGATCAGGTCGTGCTTACTGGCGCGCCGAACATCTTCCACCTCAAGGGCACGGGCAAACTGGATAAGCCCATCAAGGTGGCGTACGCGAAGGAAGGCACCACGCTCTATGACGGTCACGCCGAGGGGCAGGTGTTGATGACGCTCAAGCGCGCCAAGATCCGCGGCGTGGACTCGTACTCGATGGTCTGCTCCGAAAAAGAATTGGGCATCACCGAAGAAAGTGACGGCATCATTATCCTCGACGATGATGCGCCTGTGGGCATGCCGCTTGCGGATTATATTGGCGACGCTGTGCTGGATATTTCCATCCTGCCGAACATGGCGAGGAATGCGAATGTCATCGGCGTGGCGCGTGAATTGGCGGCGATGCTGGGTCGAGAGTTGAAGAAGAACAGTGCTCAGCCATCTGCGGTCAGCGGTCAATCTGTCAAAGAACTCGTCGAGATCGAAATCACTGACCCTGAACTCAATCCGCGCTTTGTCATCGGTTTGATCCGCAATGTGGAACTCAAACCCAGCCCATACCAGATTCAACGCCGACTCAAACTGGCGGGTGTACGTCCCATCAATAACGTGGTGGATGCGACCAACTACGCCATGCTCGAATATGGCGAACCGCTGCACGCCTTCGATTACGATGTGCTCAAGCAACGCGCTGGGGACAAGAAAATTAAGATCATCACTCGCGCCGCACAAGATGGTGAGAAACTCAAGACTCTAGACGGCAACGAGCGCACTCTCACTGCCATGAATGTCCTTGTCTGCGATGAGAAGGGTTCGCTTTCTCTCGCGGGCGTGATGGGTGGCGCTGAGTCTGAAGTGAGCGATACGACCAAGAACATCCTGCTCGAAGGCGCGGCGTGGAACTTCATCAACATCCGCCGCACGGCAAAGCAGCATAACCTTCCTTCCGAGGCATCCTTCCGCTTCTCGCGCGGCGTGCATCCTGCCATGGCAGAAGGCGGCGTGAACCTCGGTTTGAAATACATGGCGGAATGGGCTAGCGGTGCCGTTGCCCCCGATCTCGTTGATGCATATCCGCTGCCGCCGAAAGATGCGGTGGTGGAGATCACCGTCATTGATGTGAAGCGCTGGCTTGGCATTGACCTGACTCTCGAAAAGACCGCCGAACTTCTCAAGCGCCTCGAATTCAAATGCACAATTACTAATAACCAATTACAAGTTACTTCTCCCAATCATCGCATGGACATTGGCGAAGGCATCGTCGGTGTTGCCGATGTGCTCGAGGAAGTTGCCCGCAGTTACGGCTACGATAACATCCCGACCACCACCATGGCAGACGCGCTCCCGCCGCAGGTGGGCAACCCCGTCCACGAGTGGGAAGAACATCTCCGTGACCTGCTCGTCGCGCTCGGCTTGCAAGAAGTCGTGTCCTATCGCATGACCTCGCCCGAAAAAGAAGGTCGCATCGCCAAGCACGATGAATACGTCCGCCTTGCGAATCCCATCGCGCCCGAAAAGAGTGTCCTGCGCCGCAGCCTCGTCGCGTCCGTGATCGACTCGCTCGAGAAAAACATCCGTTACAGCGAAGCCTTCTCGTTCTTCGAGATTGGCTCGGTCTTCGAGCCGCACAAGAACGAACTCCCCGACGAGCCGCGCAAACTCGCCATTGCGATGACCGGTCTGCGTGAAGCGATGGCATGGGATGTGAAGGATTCTCCCAAACTGGACTTCTTCGACTTGAAGGGACGCATCGAACTCATGTTGAGCGGTTTGCGCCTCACAAACATTTCCTACACTGCAACTTCTTCCTACTCTCACCTGCACCCAGGCAAAGCCGCCGAAGTCAAAGCCGGTGACAAGGTCATTGGTGCGTTTGGTGAAATGCATCCGCTGGTGAAGGAACAATACGAGTTGGGCGATTCACCTGTGTTAGTCGCCGAGTTCGACCTTGACATCATGCGCGCCATCGCCCCGACCTACGGCATCAAGACCATCCCTGAGACTCCGCCCATTTACGAAGACATTGCCGTCATCGTGGATGAATCAGTGAAGGCTGAAACCGTCGAAGCGCTGATCAGGCAAACAGGCGGAAGAAGCGTGACCAACGTCCGCTTGTTCGATCTCTACCGCGATGAAAAGATCGGTGAAGGCAAAAAGTCTCTGGCATACGCGTTGACCTATCAAGCCGAAGACAAGACCATGACCGACGCCGATGCCGCCGCCATCCGCAACAAGATCGTCAAACGGCTGGAAAAAGAGGTCGGCGCGAAGTTGAGAAGTTAACGTTTCGTTGCAGTACCAATGGGATGCGGGCATTTGCTTGCATCCCATTTTTATTTTTTGTATACTGAAACAAATTTACGTATCGAGGAGAAAAAATGAACAACAAAACCACAGGCATTATTGCCACAATTGCCGCCGTTGTATTGTGTGCGTGTCCCGGGCTTTTTATGTGTTTTTTTGGTTCGACCTCCCTGATGGCGAGCATGGCACCAGGCGCGGATATTGATGTAATGGGCAGTAACGATCCCGCATCCGCAGCAACCATGGGATTTGTAATGCTTTGCATGTCGTTTATTTTTATCGCAATCCCCTTTGCGGTTGGCTTTTTTACCCTGCGCAAAAAACCTGATGTGATTGCCAGTGATGAGCCGCTGCCGCCAACATCATAGACGTGATACGCCCGAATTCGAAAACTCCTCCGGTTTTACCGGAGGAGTTTTTTCTATGGTACGTTGATGGTTAGATTCATGGGGCAGAATTGACTCTTGCCGATGGTGATTTGCCATGTGGTCGTGTATGTTCCCGGGTCGGGCGGC
Organism: Anaerolineales bacterium UBA2395; assembly: GCA_002343775.1. Lineage (GTDB taxonomy): Bacteria > Chloroflexota > Anaerolineae > Anaerolineales > Villigracilaceae > Villigracilis. The sequence goes on along the minus strand of DDSH01000001.1, from coordinate 406,694 downwards.
GCCACCATATTGACGACCAATTCCACCGTCACACCGGGCGAGATCGTCGCTGGAAAATCATAGATCGGTTGGGTGTGCAGCTTCGCTCCCTTGGTGTAGCGATAATCGGCATTGTCTGAATCCCAGATTTCCTTGCCAATATTTGCAAGTGTCCAACGTGCATCAAACCGGGTTGACTTTGGGATCGTGCTTTCGTTCAACGGTTCCTGCACAAGAACCTGGCATTCGTACGCCAGATTGGAGACACCCACCGGTATTTGTGTGGGCGGGATCACGATGGTTGGGAGGATGAAGACAAATGTCGGCGTGGATGTGGGGGTGTCCGTTGGTGTCGAGGAGGGCTGTGGCGTCGGTGTGTTGGAGGGAGGCGCGAAGAGCGCTGTTTGCGTGGCTGCAGCGCCGGCGGTTCCGGCAATGGCAGTCAGGGGTTGGTTGGGGTCAAAGGTTGGGATGGGCGTAGAACCGGGTAATGCGGGAAGCGTGGGAACACACGCCAGCATCAACAGGGTGGCTATAACCAGAAGAGAAATTCTATTCCTACGCCGTATCATCGCTCCAACCCCTATTTCACATTAATGGCAATGTAACCGTAGCACATGGGTCCGTCGACGAAATAGGTCATGACATAGAACCCTTTTTTGTCGGGGGCTTGCCCGTCCAGCGAGATTTCATAGGACTGCCCCGGTTGAAGTTCAACAGGGATCTCAAATCGTGCCGTGGCGAGCTTTGTGCCGCTTACATATTTGAAGTCAATGCCTTTGGGCCAGGGGCGTGTGCCGGTGTTCGTGACCGTAAACTTGACATCGAATTTCTGGTTTGTGTTGAAGGTTTCGTTGTCCTTCGGCTTTTTCTTGTACACAGAACACGTATACTTGAGCGGAATAGGGGTATTGGTGGGGGTGTTGGTTACAATGCCGAACGGCGTCGCCGTGGGAGTGAGGGTTTCCGTCGTCTGCAGGATGACATTATTTGCCTCAGAGCCTGCCTGCTCACTTTCCAGAGTGGCTTCAGGCTGCTGCTGGGCGGAGACTGTCTCTTCCACGGATTGGGCAATCTGCTCGTTGACTTCCATCGTCCCGGCGACAGCCGTATTGACCTGTTCCTTAACATCCACTGCCGGTTGCTGGGATGGCAGACAGGCTGCTAGCAGAAGGGCGAGTGTCAGTAGTAATAGTAGTTTCTTGGGCATGGATCATCTCCTTATATTGAATAGACCTGACGGGGACATGCTCCCGTCAGGTCTAAGTATATCTCAGTCCCCTTTTCACAGGGGCGAGCCAAATGGTGGGTTAATCGGTGTTCTCTGTCGAATCACCCGAGCCGATGCCCAGCGGTTTCCACTTATTCTCGTCTTTGAGACGGTGTTGGATGCCGCCGCGGTTGTGAAGGTCGTCGAAGCCTTCGGGTTTGATGAACATCTCGTCGCCGTCGAGCAGACCGGTGAGTCCGGTTTGACCCGGTTCGGGGCGTTTCAATCCCTTGAACTTCGCCGCATCTGACGGGATGTAATCGGTCGGTTCCTCGTAGGTGGTGATGTAACCTTCGTAGTTGCGGAGCAATACCTTATGGTCAGACATGCTCAAGAGATAGTTTGGCATGAGCGGAATCTTGCCGCCGCCGCCGGGCGCATCCACGATGAACTGCGGCACAGCATAACCGGACGTATGTCCGCGCAGACCTTCCATGATCTCAATGCCCTTGGCAACCGGTGTGCGGAAGTGCCCTGCGCCTTCGACGAGGTCACATTGATAGAGATAGTACGGGCGCACGCGGATGCGGACGAGGTCTTGCACCAACTGCCGCTGAATGTGGACGTTGTCGTTCACGCCCGCCAGCAGCACCGACTGATTGCCGAGCGGAATGCCGGCACGGGTGAGGCGGTCACAGGCTTCGGCGAGTTCCTTGCTGATCTCGTTCGAGTGGTTGACGTGGATGTTCATCCACAACGGGTGGTACTTGGCGAGCATGTCCACCAATTCCTGGGTGACGCGCATCGGCATGAAGACCGGCACACGCGAACCAATGCGGATGATCTCAATGTGCGGAATCTCACGCAGGCGGGAGAGCAATTCTTCAAGGATCTTCGGCGCCAGCACGAGCGGATCGCCGCCGGAGAGCAGCACATCGCGGACTTGCGGTGTGCGCTTGAGGTACTCGATCTGCATCTCGAACTCTTCGCGCTTGAAGGTCTGCCCTGGGTCGCCGACGATGCGCGAGCGGGTGCAGTAACGGCAGTACGAGGCGCATTGAGTCGTGACCAGCATCAGCACTCTGTCAGGATACCGGTGAACAAGCCCCGGCACGGGAGAGTGGCGGTCTTCCGCGAGGGAATCCTCCATCATGGCGGTGAAGGCTTGCATCTCCTCGGCGCGCGGGATGATCTGCAAACGGGTCGGGTCGTTGGGGTCTTCGGGGTCGATCAGGGAAATAAAGTAGGGCGTCACATCCACACGGAAGATGCCCTGTGTCTGAAGCGCTTTGCGTTCACTATCAGAAAGCGGCAAAACTTTTTCAATATCTTCCGCCGTATTGAGGCGGTTGGACAACTGCCAGCGCCAATCGTTCCACTTTTCGTCGGGAACATCGGCGTAGATCTTTGCGCGTTTGGAAACAAACTCGGTTTTCATGGTTCCTCCATTTATCTTATAAGGGAAGGTTTAAAGATTTACCGCAGATAAAAGGATTTCTTAGTCGACTTATCACGAATCAGATTTATCAGTTTTCATCTGTGGTTAGGAATTTTCAAACCAGTCAACAAATCGTAAATCGACAATAAAAGACAGCCGCTCACGCTGGAGGGTCGTGGTCAGGAAGGTAAAAACCTGCGATACCCATAAAGGGTACCTTACCCAGAATGGGCACTTTCTTCGGCATGGACGCATTTTACGGGCAAACGGAGGGGGGGTCAATGACAGCAAACCAGAAAAGTCCATATACTACGGAGGGCACAGAGTTCACGGAGAAAATAACCCAATATCTCTGTGCCTTCCGTGTTCTTCGCGGTGATTGCTTGGAACCGTTCGGCATCAACCGGTGTATAAAAGATAGAAACACCTCTCGAGAGGCGCATTTGGATGAATCCACCTTAGTCCGCCATGCCGCGGACGGCGACACGGCAGCCTGGGAGCCGCTCATGCTGGCACATCAGCAGGCGGTCTTCCGGTTTGCCCACCTGCTCCTTGGCGACCCCGACGAAGCCGAAGACATTGCCCAGGAAACCTTTTTGCGCGCCTGGAATCATCTCAGGCGTTTCGACACGTCGCGTCCGCTGCGCCCGTGGCTGTTGAGCATTGCGTCCAATCTTGCCAGCAACAAGCGACGTTCTGCCAGCCGCTATCTTGCCGCGCTCACTCGCGCCTTCCGCAGCGAGCTGCCGTCCACTACCATCGAAGAAAAAAGTACGCAGCACATCGAAGCCAATACGCTCTGGCAAGCCGTTCGAACGCTTGACTTCACCGACCAGCAGATCATCTATCTGCGCTACTTCCTCGAACTCCCCGTCAGCGAAACCGCACAGGCACTCAACATCGCCGAGGGCACGGTCAAATCACGCCTGAACCGCGCGCTCGAAAAATTACGCCAGATCATCAAACAGGATTTTCCCCTCCTCTCCGAAGGACGCGAGGCATGAACGAATTCGAAAAGCAACTCACCGACATTTCAAAAGGGATGGATTATCCGCCCACGCCCGACATTGCCGGATTCGTGTCCGCACGTCTGCGCCCTGCCAGGTCACCCCGCCTCCTTTCCAAGACTTGGGCTTGGTCACTGACCATTGTGCTGATTCTCCTCCTCAGCCTGATGCTCATCCCGCCCGCCCGCGCTGCCATCCTCGAATTCATCCAAATTGGAATCGTCCGCATCTTCCCTCAACCCATCGAACCGACGGTTGAACCGATCACAACTGCCACGCCTCAAACGCAAATGTTACAAACCGCCACACCGAATGCGACTCTCCAATTCCTCGAGACCATTGCCGGCAAGACCACGCTCGCAGACGCGCAGAAACAGGTGACGTATCCAATCCTGCTTCCAGCCTATCCCGCAGACATCGGCGAGCCAGATTACGTCTACATCCAAAACGCCGACGGGAACATGGCCATCCTCGTCTGGCTCGACCCGCAGAGTCCCGAAACTGTATTGATGAGCCTGCATTTCATCCCAGATGGAAGTTGGGCGATCACCAAAGTCTCGCCGACGATTCTCGAAGAGACCACCGTAAACGGAGTCCGCGCCATTTGGGCGGTGGGACCTTACCCCCTCCGCTTCACCGACGGCGACTTGGATTTCACCCGCATCGTGGATGGCAACGTCCTCATCTGGGCTGATGACACCATCACATACCGCCTTGAAACGGACCTGTCTCTAGAAGAAACTACCCGAATCGCCGAGTCGCTTACGAGCCCATAACCTGTCATGTCATCCCTTCGGGGTTTTTCCTATTCCCCATTCACCATTCACTTTTCTCTCTCCCCTCCCGGAACCATCTCCCTCCGACCGGTGTACTTCTCTAAACCAACTTTACCGGAGGCTGACATGATTTCCCGATTTCTCATTTTGGTTGGGATGGCACTGCTGCTATCTCTTGCAATCGCTGTCCCCGTCTTTGCGGGTGGATGGGCGGTTATCACCGTGGATGATCTGCCCGTCACTGCAACCGCAGGTGAACCACTGACCATCGGCTTCACCGTCTTGCAGCATGGCAAGACTCCAACAAGTGGACTTTCTCCCACCATCGTATTTACCCTGCCGAAAGAGAAACAGTTCTCGGTCATCGCCGAGGAAGATGACACCGGGCATTACACTGCTTCGGTCACCTTCCCGATGGAAGGCGAATGGGAATGGACGATTAATGCGTTCATGGAACAGCCCATGCCAGCCATCAGCGTGGCGGCGGCTCCTGTTGTGGCTGCGCCGAGTCAACCCACTACGCAGACAGAAGCCGTCCCCTATGCTTTGATCGTCCGCGTGTTGGCATTCGGGCTTGCGCTCGTCGGCGCGTTCTTTGCCTTCCGCACCAAAAGCCGGCTGACAATGGGACTCACCGCCCTTTGCCTGACGGTGGCACTCGCTTCCTTCATACCGGGATCCATCGTCCCGAAGGTGGAGGCGCAAGATGTCCCGACGGCACAGCCCGCGGTTGAGTCGTCCATCACCCAGGTGGAATTGGGGCGGCGGTTGTTCATTGCCAAAGGATGTATCACCTGCCATATGAATAACAAAGTAGTTTCATCACAATATGTGACGATTAATATGGGTGCGCCAAACCTCACCAATTTCTCTGCCAGCCAAGAAGCCTTGTTTCTGCGGTTGAAAGACCCGGCTTCGGTCAAGTCAGATACGCAAATGCCGAATCTGGGTTTGTCTGAGGTCGAGATCGAAGCGTTGATCGCATTCATCAACTCGAAATAGTTTTTCATGTAGGCAGGCGGACAGCCACTCGCTGTCCGCTTTTTTCTTTAACGGTACAATCACCGCAAGGAGTATCGATATGACAGAAGAAGGCACCCACGGACTTTGGGGCGACCTGCATCGCCCGGACCTTACCCCCGAACAAACCGATTTCAGCGTCATCGGCATTCCCTTCGACGGGCTTGCCAGCGCGAGGAAAGGCGCGGCGCTTGCCCCCGAACGCTTACGCTACTGGTCGCGGCACCTGACGCCCTTCAGCGAGGATCGTACCCGACTCAAGGATATGACCATCTGCGATCTGGGCGATATAAAAATAACGCATCCAGAATCAGACTTTGAGTTGGTGCGCCAAAGGATAGCGACTCTACCGAATATGCCGATCATTTTGGGCGGTGACCATTCAGTGACCATCCCCGTGTTGCAGGGACAGTTTGAACGCTACAAGGATCAACGACTTGGCGTGTTGTGGATCGATGCGCACCCCGACCTATGCGATTTCTTCGATGGTTCGCGCATCTCCCATGCCAATACCATGCGCCGCGCCTTGGATTTCGGCATCGAGACGCATGACGTGTGCATGGTCGGTTTGCGCTCGTGGGAAGATCAGGAAATAGACCTGATCGAAAATGGCGGCATCCATGTCTATACGGCGGCAGACGTTGCCGAGCGCGGCATCCGCAACGTGGCAGACAGCGTCTACAACATCCTCAACGACTGCGACGCGGTTTACATCTCTCTTGATATCGATTGTCTCGATCCCTCTGTAGCACCGGGTACAGGCATCCCAGAATTTGGCGGGCTCACTTCGCGCGAAGTGCTGACGCTCCTTAAAGGGACGCAAGACCTGCCGCTGGTCGGATTGGATGTGGTCGAGATCGCCCCGCCGCTCGATCCATCTGAATCCACGGTTTTTGCGGGCTTGAAGATCATCATGGAATACATTGCCGTTCTTGCAAGAAAGAAACAAAAAGGATAATCTCGTGCAGGCTTCTGATCTCACTGTTGTTCACAATACCGATAAAAGACGATTTGAAGTCAGGATCGATTCGCATGTCGCCGAATTGACCTACATGACGCACACAGATGTGATTATCTTTACTCATACCGGGGTGCCCTCAGAACTGGAAGGACGGGGGATCGGCAGCCGCTTGGTGCGCGCTGGGCTGCAATATGCGCGTGAAAACAAGTTGAAAGTCCGATCGCTCTGTTGGTTTGTGAGCGGGTATTTCGATCGTCACCCCGAGTATAAGGATTTGCTTGCCTGATGAAAAATCACCCCGATATTTGGTCGGGGTGATTTTTGGGCTTAGAGAGTGTTTTATTAAGTTCAATTCACCACAGATAAACACAGATGAAAAGGATTTAAGAGCAATTTTGAGACTGCCTTCATCAAGAATCCGCGTTTATCTGCGTTCATCTGTGGTTAAAATTTCTTTAAGAAACAGATTCTTAGGCTGTCGTTCGCTGACCGAGCAAATCCATCACGATCCGCGCCGCAAACGGGACGGCGTCTTCGACGCGGGGCGAAAGGGTCTCGCTGAACTCATGGATCTGTTCTGTGGCGATTCCCACCACATCCACCTCTTCGGGGAGTTGCGCCCCCATACTTCTACCCAATTCGATGGCGGTTTGCAGCGGAATGTTCTTCATGCTGTTGGTGTGATATGCCGAATAACTTGGCAGGTCGCTTAACTTCATGATCAAGATCGAGCCGATCTCGTCATTCTCTTTCATTGCAAACGCATCGATCAAGATCGCGCGCTGATAGCCGATCAAACGCTCCATCAGCCCCAACCCGCCCAGCGACAGGCATACCACGTCTATGTTGGCTTCGGGCGGCAGTTGTTTTTTGACTTCTTCCGCAATCTTCCACCCGACTCCATCGTCTCCAAGGATGGGATTCCCGATCCCTACGATTATCGTTTTCATAAGGGCTTCCTTGCCACTCAGTGTTGTTGACAGCAACGTTTCAGCGTAGATCATGGCTGACTCGGCGACTATTATTTTTCCAGAGAAGAGGCGTCGTCGTGCAATTCCTTGACGAAGTGCGCGCGCGCTTCCACCTCCTCCAATTTGAGGGAGGCATATTGCGAGGCTTCCTTCATCAGTTTTTCCACGACTTCCGGCGGCAGTTTCTTCAAGTCTTCGTGAGAATAGCCCTTCTCTCTGAGGTATTCCTCGATCAGGGCTTTTTCCAACATGGCGTTGGGGTCTTCAACGGGTTCGGTATCCTGGATCGGTTGCGTAGTCATGTCATTCTCCTTTCATGTGATAGACAGACCTGCAGGTATCTTTTTCACCAAAATCGTTCAACCGTCCCTTGCTTAAGTCTAAAGCCGTCATCGTTTGAACGTCCATTGTTCGCCGCGCAGGTTTATAAAGTTCTTTTGCGTAAAGAACAGGATCGGGTCGCATTTTTCAGCGGGGACGTTCTCGTGCGCGGCGACCACTTCCAATGCGAACTGGGCATGGTCTACAGAGATACTTTTCACTTCACTCAGCACGACACATTCATAGGCGTTCTCAAATCCATCGACCAGTTTGGTGGCTTGGAGTTTCTCCGCAGCCACAAGGTTCAAGTTGAAACGGCTGGCTTTGCTCACATCCCGTCCGCTGATGTACCCAGACCGCACCACCCATTCCCGCGCATTCCACGGGAAGAAGTGCAGCGCGGCTTCGTTGTGTTGCCTCAGCAACTTGAGGGTGTAATTGCCCAAGCCAACCGAAACCAAAAAACGAAACGGTTCCTTGCCGATCACCGTCCAATACCCCAGCGGATGGAAATTCTCCCCGCATGAAAGCAGTGCAAGATGCAGGGGAAAACAGCCAGTGGAGTAGGGGATGTTGGACATACCGCGCTTCTTTCCCCGCCCAAGCCTGAGCGGGAGACCTGAGCCTTTTTCTACGCCCTTGCCGCTGCAAGCTGCGCCTGGGTATATGCCAACCGCTCAAGCGCAAACCGTGCGATCTGACGTGTAAGCGCGTGTCCCATGTCATGATCCTTTTCGCAAAGATCGCGCAGACTCACCGCTTCAACTTTGATGGCTGTGCAGGCGGTATCGGCGCGCACAAGGGCAATCGAGATATAGGGGTCGGTCAGGGCAGAGATGCCAAACGGTTCGCCCGGGCTGACCTCACCCACCAAAAATTCCTTGCGCAGTTTGGCGTCGTGTTTATCTTGTGAAACGGAATACAGATCAAGATGACCGCTCGTCAACAGGTAGAGGGCGTCTACAGGCGAATCGGCTTCGAGAATATTCACGCCGGATCCAAAGGACACTTCCTCTGAGATCATGGCGATTTCACGCAGGTGTGCTTCGTTGAGTAAGCCGAAAAAGGCGAATTTCTTCAAAAGTTCAGGAGAGATCATGCTGCCTCCGTTTGTGTGAATTCGTGGATCAGGTCAAGCACTTTTTGGGTTGCCACAGGGACGGCTGCCGCGATCTGCGGCGTAAGATCTTCTTTGAAATCGTAGATGTGCTGCGCCTCAATGGCGATGATATGAACGTGCAAGTCGTCGGGCAGGGCTTCGCCCATGCTGCGCCCCATTTTGAGCGCGTTCTTAAGCGAGACATCGTGCGCCGACGCGCTGTGACCGTGTGTCAGATCATCCATGTCGGCGAGGGTGAAGGCGATCACTTCGCCCTGCTTGCGCTGCCCGGTGTTGAGCGAGTCGATGATGATGACGCGGTCGAATCCGATCAGGCGCTCCATCAGGCTGAGTCCTGCCAGCGAGAAACGTTCTATCGTGACAGGGTCAGGCTTGGGCGCAGAAGGATGCGGGAGCGGCGCGTCGCCAAGCATAATTCCGCTTTGGGCGCTGACTTCCTCCGCCACGCGCCAGCCGACTCCGTCGTCTCCTAAAATGGGGTTGCCGAGTCCAACGATGATTGTCTGCATGTTTTGGTCTTCAAGGTCGTCAAAGATCGCAAGTCGGTTGACTTTTGACCTTCGACCTGTTTGACTTGATGGTTATCTTTTCAACACTTCCTTCACCTCGCCATCGGAATTGTGGATGGTGATTTCGAGCGGCATCTGACCGGGCAGGGCATGGGTGGCACAGCCAAAGCACGGGTCGTAGGCGCGGAACGCCATCTCGACCATGTTGAGCAGACCTTCGCTGACCTTGCCGCCTTTGATGAGACTCTGCGCGGCTTTTTTGGTGGACATTTGGATCGGCGCGTAGTTGTTGGTGGTGCCCACGATCAGATTGACCTTGGTGAGCAGACCCTTTTCATCCGTCCAGTAGTGATGCGTGAGCGTGCCGCGCGGCGCTTCGACGATGCCAACGCCTTCGGTGGGAATCCCGGTCGGCTTTTTGTGGACGTTGGGCGAAGTGATCTCAGGGTCGGTTGCCAGTTCAACCCAATGTTCTGCCGCATAGAGCAGTTCGATCAGGCGCGCCCAATGGATGGCAAGCCGCTGATGCACAGGTTTGCCGCCCAGCGTGGCGTACATCTTTTCGTATTGTTCCTGCGCGAGCGGGGTTGCCATGCCGTCGGCGGCGTTGAGGCGCGAGAGCGGGGTCGCCATGTATACGCCGCTGTCTTTGCCATCCACGAAGCCTTTCCAGCCCACGTTCTTGAGATATGGGAATTTGAGATAGGTCCACGGTTCAACATGCTCGGCGATGTGGTTCATGTACTCGTTCGGCGCGTACTTGCAGAACTCTTTGCCGTCCGGGTCTACCACGCGCACCTTGCCATCGTAGAAGTTGACTTTGTTGTTCTCGTCCACCAGCCCCATGTAGTAGGTCTTGTGGGTGTACACGTCGCCGACGATCAGGTCGAGATAGGTTTTGTTCGAGAGCACAATGTCGTTGAAGGCTTGCAGGCTGAACAGGGCAAAGTCAATTGCCCAGCGTCCCATCTCTTCGATCTCTTTGCGTTCCTCTTCGCTCAGAATCTTGGTCACGCCGCCGGGGATGGCAGAGGCAGGATGTACTTTGCGCCCGCCGATCATCTCCACGGTGCGATGTCCGAACTTACGCATCTGAATGACCTTGCCGCCGATTTCCAACCCGACCTTGTGGATGACGCCCAGAATATTGCGTTCTGCCACGGGCGCATCAGGTCCGACGATGAAGTCGGGTCCGGCAAGCGCATAGAAGTGGGTGGTGTGGTCGGTGGCGTAGAACGCCATGTAGAGCAGTTCACGCAGCATTTTGGCGGTGCGCGGCGGGTCTACGTTATAGACGGCGTCTGCCGCTTTGACTCCTGCCATGTGGTGCGCTTCAGGGCATACGCCGCAGATGCGGTTGGTCAGCAGGGGCATTTCTTCCACCGGGCGACCCACGCAAAAGCGTTCAAAGCCGCGCAATTCGGGAATCTGGAAGTAGGAATTGGCAACATCGCCGTTGCCATCGAGAAAGATGTCGATCTTTCCGTGACCTTCCAGGCGGGTGATGGGATCAATTGTGATTCGTTCCATGCCTGCCTCCTATGCCCCGGATGCTTTTGCCGGGGATTGACCGTTCTTCTTGAATGATGACGCACTCGCCCTGAAAAGCGAATCTGCCAGGTTGAAGCGATAGAACTGACCGGTTGGGTCGGGGATGCCATCCAGGATGCGTTCGATCTCCTCCGGCTCGGTGGCATCGATCACCGATGCGAAAGCCGTCACCAGCCTTGCGCCATAATCAATGACGCCCTCGGCAGGACCATAACAACCGATGCACTGCGCTCCCACGTTCGGACAGCGCGCATCGCAGCCGCTACGGGTGGCGGGTCCGTTGCAAGGCACGCCCTGTTCGAGCAGGCAGATATCCGGGTCTACCGGCGCAACTTCTTGAATGCGGTGGAAGGCTTTGATGGTCTTTACGCCGCGTTTGCGCGGGCATTCTTCACAGACCGTCGAGCCGCCCGCCCCAATGACCGATCCCTTGGGCGGCAGTTCTGCCTTGCCTTGCAAGACTTGAATCACCAGGTCGATCACGGCTGCGATTTGATGACTTTCCGGTGGACAGCCCGGCATGTAGTAATCCACGTCTACAACCTGCGCCAGCGTATACACGCGGTCTTTCATGAGCGGGATGCTGATCTCGCCTTCGGGAACTTTTGTCACCGGCTGAGGGTGGATGCCCTGCGGGTTGTCGGTTGAGATGGTGTGGAACGCTACATCGAAGATCTCATGCAGGGGTGCAAGGTTGGCGAGTCCGGGGATGCAGCCTTCGGTGGCACATGAACCGAACGCGACCAGGATCTTGGATTTCTTACGCAACAGGTGCGCCATGTGCTCATTCTCTTCATTGCGGATGGAGCCGTTCCAAAGCGTGAGCAGGATTGCGCCATCTTCCAATGCTTCAACATCCTTGACCTTGGCATCCATTGCCACGGGCCAGAATGCGATGTCGAAGTTTGCATCAACATCCAGGATCTTTTCGTGGATGTTGATGACTGCGATCTCGCATCCGCCGCACGAGCCGGACCAGTACATTGCAAATTTCGGCTTGCTCATGCTGCCACCTCCTCCACTGCCAGTTCTTCCACCGCGTGACCATTGCCTGCCAGTTTCTTATTCCAGCCCAGCGGACCGAGCGCGCGAATCTCTTCGACGAAAGTATTGATCTCGTTCGTCAGTTTCGTGCCTTCGGCGGCGCTTGCCCAAACCAGTTTGACACGCTCCGGGGCGATGCCCATACCTTTCAATACGCGCCGCAATAACAAGTAACGCCGCAGGGCTTTGTAATTCTGTTCGACGTAATGGCATTCGCCGGGGTGACAACCGGTGATGAGCACGCCATCCGCGCCGGTTGCCAGCGCCTTCATGACGAAGGTCGGGTCGAGACGACCGGAACACATCAGGCGGATAAGGCGCACGTTCGGTGCGTACTTCATGCGTGCGGTGCCTGCCAGATCGGCGGCGCGGTAGGAGCACCAGTTGCAGGTGAAGCCGATGATGACGGGTTCGAATTGTTCACTCATATCTGCCTCCTTATGCGCCTGCCAGATTGACATCCATCAGAAGTCCGTCAATCTGCGCGAGGATCTGAGCGTTGCTAAAGCCGGTTCCGTTGATGGCTCCTGCCGGACATGCCGCCACGCAGGTTCCGCATCCCTGACACAAGGCAGGGTTGATCTCGCTGACCATGCGGTCTTCGTGGAAGAGGATGGCGTTGTACGGACACAACCCGTTGCAAATGCGGCAGCCTGAGCATTGTTCCTGGTTGACGCTGGCTTTGATGGGTTCGAGCACCACTTCCTTTTGCAGGATCTTATCGAGCACACGGGCGGCTGCCGCCGCACCTTGCGCCACTGAAGCGGGGATGTCCTTCGGTCCGGTGGCGGTTCCGGCAATCATGATGCCTTCCGTCATGGTTGAGATCGGGTCGAGTTTGGGGTGTTTTTCGGTGAACCAGCCGTCAGACGAGCACCCAATTCCGAAGAGATGACTCGTTTCCTTGGCGTCGTGACGCGGCTCCATCCCGGTGGACAGCACAACCATATCCACGGGGATGCGGCGCTGTTTGCCTGCCAGCGTATCCTCCACTTGAATGATGAGTTTGCCTTCTTCGTGTTCATTGCGGGCGGCATTGGTAACTTGTGCCACCTTGCCGCGCACAAAGAGCGTGCCCTCATCCATCACCCGCTGATAGAACTCGTCGTAGGCTTTCATGGGAGTGCGCATGTCGATGTAAAAATCGTACACGGTTGCGCCCGTCCGCTCTTTGACGAGATGGGCAAATTTGAGGCTTTGCATACAGCAGATGCTGGAGCAGTAGTTGTTGTAGTTCTTGTCGCGTGAGCCGACGCAGTGGATGATGCCCACCGATTTTGGTTGGGTCTTCCCATCACGCAGCACAATATTGCCGGAGGTTGGACCTGCTGCATTACACATGCGTTCAAACTCTATGCTGGTGAACACGTTGGCAAGGCGTCCATACCCATAGTTGCTGACGCGCCGCGCATCGAACAGATCGTAGCCGGTGGCAAGGATGATGTTGCCCACCTCTACGTTGATGAACTCTTCCTTTTGGTTGAAGTCGATGGCGTTGGTCGGGCAGAATTTCTCGCAGGCTTTGCATGTGCCCTTTTGGAAGTAGGTGCAGTTCGGCGCGTCGATGACCGGGTACTTTGGCACGGCTTGTGCGAAGGGTGTGTACACCACCTTGCGATAGCCCAGACCGGCTTCATAGACATCATCCACAACTTTCTTCGGGCATTTTTCCACGCAGATGCCGCAGCCGGTGCATAACTCTTCGATGACATAACGCGGTTTCTTTTTGATGGTCACTGTGAAATTGCCAACATAGCCCGCCACGTTCGTGACTTCGCTCCAGGTCAGCAATTCAATGTTGGGATGCATCCCCGCCTCGAACATGCGCGGAGTCAGGATGCACGCCGCACAGTCGAGGGTTGGGAAGGTCTTGTCGAACTGCGCCATGTGCCCGCCAATGGACGGTTCGCGTTCGACCAGATAGACCTTGAACCCCGCATTGGCGATCTCCAGTGCCGCTTGAATACCGGCAATGCCACCGCCCACTACCAGCGTATCGGGGTGGATCGGCACGCGAATATCCTCTAGCGGCTCGTTCTGCACCACCCGTTCCACAGCTCCGGCAACCACGGCTTTTGCCTTCTCAGTGGCGACCTCCTTATCTGTATGCACCCACGAAACCTGTTCGCGGATGGATGCCAGTTCGGTCAGGTAGGGGTTCAACCCCGCGCGTTTGCTTGCGCCGCGGAAGGTCATTTCATGCAGGTGGGGCGAACAGGCTGCCACCACCACACGGTCGAGACCCATTTCTTTAATATCCTTCTCGATCAATTCCTGTCCGAGGCTGGAGCACATGAACTTGTAATCACGCGAGATGACCACCCCCTCGGCGCCGAGGGTCTTTTCCGCCCAGTCGCGCACCTGCTCCACATCAACGGTGTGGGAAATGTTCGTACCGCAATGACAAACGTACACACCGACTTTTGGTTTTTTGGTTTCAGCGCTCATGATTCCGCCTCCTCTACATGATGATGCAGGGATTTCCCCTTGGCATTCTTGATCAAGCGCGGCGGCATGGGCAAGCCTTCGTCCTTCTTGCGGCGTGGACCGCCTTCTTCAACCGGCTCGGGAATCTCCACACCGATGCGCGCCAACGCCCTTTTTGTGCTGGTGATCTCGGTGCCAAACCCCAATTCTTTGGGGGAAAAGCCAAGCGCCAAACCGATGAGTTGCGTGAAGAACACGATCGGCATCTGATAATTGGTGCCAAAGTAACGGTTGGTCTCGCCCTGATAAGCATCCAGGTTCATCTGGCACATTGGGCAAACGGTCACCATAATGTCTGCCTGATAGCGGTCAGCGGAAGAGATCAGGCGGCGGATCAATTCGTAAGCGGTTTCTGGACCGATCTGGGTCATATGCCCACCGCAGCAAGACGTTGCCAGCGGATAATCGATCACCTCTGCGCCGATGGCTTTCAGCACCTCCACCAGTTCGATCGGGTGTTCTGCATCCGACCAGCGGTGATAATAATCGGGGCGCGGAACCATGCAACCGAGGTACGGCGCGACGCGCAACCCTTTCAATGGCTTGACCACCTTTTCCTTAAGTACATCCAGCCCGATGTCATTGATGATGACATCCAGCAGGTGACGGATATCCAACGATCCCGCCTCATAGTGCAGACCGCCCGCCTCCAGCGCCTGGTTGACCTTCTCGCCCAGCGAAGGGCGCTCCGACATGTAATAGTCGGCTTTTGCCAGGTTGAGATAACACGCCGAGCAGGGCGCCACTACTGTGTCGGTTCCGTTCTTCATTTTTGCAGCCAACGCCAGATTGCGGGCGATCAACGAATAGGCAGGGATGAGATTCATTCCCACGTATTCGGTCGCGCCGCAGCAATTCCAATCATCGATCTCCTTCAAGGTGATGCCAAGCGGCTTGGCGATCACCATCAACGAGTCGTAATACGCCTTGGCGCTGCTTTCCATGGAGCAGCCGGGGTAAAAGATATATTCGCTCATGAGGTCAGCTCCATTTCCTTGGCTTTCTTCAAAATGGACTTGAGTTGGGTCATGCCCTTGATCTTGCGTGGCGTCATGCTCATCCTTCCCTTAGCCAGCATCCCCAAGCCCATGGTGCTCATTCCCACCAGCCGCAGGGGGGCGTGTTTCAGATAATGCCGCGTCGCCAGCCCGAACTCGAAACTGCGCCCATACTTCTCGACCATATCCACAAAGGTTTCCGAAAATTCCGGCGCAACCGCATCGCGGAATTTCTTTTCGCGGATCGCCATGCCCTTGAGCGTATACATCACATCGGTGATATGCACCTCTTGCGGACAGCGCACCACGCAGTGGTAGCACGAGACGCAGATCCACGGTGTATTGCTCTGCAGCACCAACTCGCGCATCCCCGCCCGCAGCATCGCGAACAACATGCGAGGCGTGTGGTCCATATCCGCCGCCGAAGGGCACGACCCGCCGCACGAACCGCACTGAATACACATCTCCAGGTGCGAGACGCCCGCGGTCTTCATACTGACTTCATTCAATAGAGAAAGATCTTCTTCCTGGGTCAAACCAGCTCGAACACGTTCTTCGGTCATTTGGGGCATACACACCTCCGTGCTCTGCACTAATCCTGTCATCGACTGACAGCCAACCGAACACTCCGCCTGAACCCGCGCTTGCAGGAATAACAAAATAACCCCCCAATAACTTCATTATTTGACTATTCAACTGGTATTCATAGTAATAAAAATAATGCGGGCATCCTGACAAACTTCCTTGTATATATGAATTTGTCGGGCAAATCAAAAAAATGGCATCAATCATGGATGATGCCAAATAAGCCCGCTTTTATCTTCTTTTGATGATGGACTGAAATTTCAGAGTCCCGCCGGTTTCGTTCTCGAGCGCTTCCTGTCGACCCTCAAACTGTCTGCTGACCCCCATATATTATCTACACTGCGCCTACTTCCCCTTGCTCGACCCTCTCGCGATCAGCAGCCCTTTCAGGATCACCGTCTTTGGCGAGCGGCTTGGCTCTTGAATGCGCTGAAACAATAATTCTGTGGCGGTGCGACCGATCTCTTCGGTGGGCTGCTCAATGACCGTAATGGGCGGGTCTACCAGTGCACCCCAGGTTGTGTCATCAAAACCGACGACTGCCACATCTGCAGGGACTTTCAACTTGCTGTCACGTGCGGCTTTGTACGCGCCCGCCGTAAGCATACTGTTGCTGGTGAAGATGGCATCGGGGCGATTGGGCTGGTTGAGTAAATTCATCGCTGTTTCATAACCCTGCTGAATGCGCGGGGAAATAAAATGAGCCGCCACAGGATTCAGGTGATGGTCTTTGAGCGCCTTGTGAAAACCACGGCTGCGTTCCTGCCCCGTGGTACTGGCATCGCCGAATAAACCCGCCAGTTTTTTATAACCATTGCGGATAAGGTGTTCGGTCAGTTCATACGCCGCTGCCACATTATCCAACAAGACCATATCCACGTCATTTGACTCAATCGCGCGGTCAATGATAACGAAGGGCATCTTCTTGTTATACGTCTGCGAGTGGATATCGAATTGATGAGTGGGGGAAAATATGACGCCCGCCACGTTCTCATCGTACAAAAGATTCAGATACAGTTCTTCTTTATCGGGGTCCTCGTCAGTGTTGCACATCAATACCGAATAGCCCTGCTCGTAGGCGGCATCTTCCACGGCGCGACCGATGGCAGTGAAGAACGGGTTGCGAATATCGGAAACGACCAAGCCGATCTTGGCGCTTTTTTGCACGCGCAAACTTCGCGCAATTAAATTCGGGCGGTAGTTCAAATCCGCCACGGCTTTGAGCACACGCTCTCTGGTTTCAGGTTTGATGGGGGCATTGTTGGCTAATACTCTTGAAACAGTGGCGGTGGATACCCCCGCGGCTTTTGCGACGTCTTTAATGCTGGTCATGGGACGATTATACCATTTTGATGAAACGGAAATGAAAACGATTACTAATTTTTAGGGTTGTAACTATCATAATTATACATTTACTTGCCGAAAAGCACAAAAAACACCATATTTTTGCAACTATTCTTGCAAAACAGGGCTCTGAACTTGCAAAGACCTTGACAATAATTATGTAATCGTTTACACTATCGCCACTTTCCAGCCAAAATCACTACTGCCTTCGCTTGAAATGCTCTGTTTGAACTTATCAGTAGGCAAGACAAGCCTTATCAAAATTGATGAAGCTCTTACTGGCAATTCAGTTCTTTCAAATAGGTTACCCGGCGGCGAGTCCCCCTTGCTGTCTTTGTAATGTGGAGGTGGAGCAGATCCCTTCCACCAGTTTCGAGCCTGATATTTTCAGGCGAAATCATAAGTCCTATAAGGAGATGTGAAATGAAAGAAAGATTGCAGCAATTTGGCGGGTTTTTGGCGGGAATGGTCATCCCCAACATCGGCGCATTGCTCGCCTGGGGTTTGATCACTGCCTTCTTCATCCCTGTCGGCTGGCTCCCGAACGAAAAGTTCTCCGCGCTGGTCGGTCCGATGATCACGTACTTGATCCCTCTGTTGATCGGGTACACGGGCGGTAAGCTCGTGCAAGGTGATGTGCGCGGCGGCGTCATGGGTGCGGTCGCTACCATGGGTGTCATTGTTGGCGCTGAAATCCCCATGATGTTGGGCGCCATGATCGTCGGTCCGCTTGGCGGCTGGGCGATCAAGAAACTGGATGATGCCGTTGAAGAGAAGATCCCGGTTGGCTTCGAGATGCTCTACAATACATTCTCGATCGGTATCCTTGGCATGATCATCGCTTTGATCGCAAATGTAGCGATCGGACCGGTTGTCGTAGCTTTCAGCAATGCTGCCGGCGCCGCGGTGGATTGGATGGTCAATGCCCGTCTTCTGCCCCTCGCTGCGATCATCATCGAACCTGCCAAGATCCTGTTCTTGAATAATGCCATCAACCACGGCGTGTTGGGTCCGCTAGGCGTGACGGCTGCGGCAGAGAGCGGACGAGCTATTCACTTCCTGCTCGAAACCAACCCCGGTCCTGGTTTGGGCTTGCTGATTGCCTTCTATATCGCTGGTAAAGGCATGCTCAAAGATTCATCCACCGGCTCCATGGTCGTGCATTTCTTCGGTGGTATCCACGAAATCTACTTCCCCTACGTTCTTGCCCACCCCATTATGGTTCTGGCTGTTATCGCTGGCGGCATCTCTGCCGACCTGTGGTTCACGCTTACCAATGCGGGTCTGGTTGCCACTCCTGCTCCCGGCTCGATCTTTGCCTACCTCGCTGTGACCCCTCCCGGACAGCACTTCGCCGTCTTGGGCGGTGTGTTGATCGGTGCAGTCGTCTCCGCAGTTGTGGGTGTGCTTCTTCTGCGCGTCAACCCGGTGCCGGAAGAGAAGACCGAAGAATAAGAGTAGTTTTATCCCGTCGACCCTTGCAGGTCGGCTGACTTGATACGGATTGACAGATGCGGCTCGCGCTATAATGACATCATACCTGCCGCATCTGTCATTTCGAATAAGGAGAATATGCCATGTCCAAGTCGATCTCTGCTGCCGAAGTCAAGACCGTGATCTTTGCTTGCGAAGCTGGAATGGGTTCCAGTTTGATGAGCGTAAATTCCCTCAAGAAAAAACTGAAAGCCGCGCAGGTGGCCGATGTGACCGTCATTCATAAACCTGTGCGTGAGATTCCCGCCACGGCACAGCTGGTTATCGTCCATAAGGGACTTGCCAAATCCGCTGCCGCAAAGGCGCCGGATGCCGTTGTTGTAGCGTTCAATCACTTTCTGAACGATCCCATCTTTGAAAACATCGTCAAAGCCTTTGTGGATAAGACCGATATCACGGGTACGGATCTGTAGCCATGTCCATTCTTTCCGTAGAACGAATCCAGCTTAATGCTGTTGCTGCCGACCGAACGGATGCGATCCGCAAGGCGGGCGATTTATTGGTTAAATCAGGCTGTGTGTTGCCGGACTATGTGGGTGGTATGTTGAAACGCGAAGAGAGCATGTCCACGTATTTGGGCAGCGGGGTTGCCATTCCGCATGGCATTTACGAGAACAAAGACCATGTGTTGAAGACCGGCATCTCCGTGCTGCAGATCCCCCAAGGCGTGGCATGGGACGAAGACGGTGAACCCGTTTTTCTGGTGATCGGTATTGCTGCATCGGGTGATGAACATGTTGGGGTGCTGGCAAGCCTGGCGGAAGCCGTGGAAGATGAATCTGTTCTGAACGAACTGATCCACACCGCAGACCCGGAAGTCATCCTTAAACATTTGGGTAAGGAGCCTGAAGCATAAAGATTATTGGTTGATCAGTTCCTTGCTGTAGGAATGGAGTTTCGTCATGAAACAACTGGACATCACGATCCATAATGAAACGGGGTTACACGCGCGACCTGCCAAGACGTTGGTAAATCTTGTAAAACAATTCAAGTCAGACATTATCATTTGGCATGGAGAGAAAAAAGCGAATGCCAAGAGTCTGATATCCGTGCTGACGTTGGGAGCGTCGAAGGGGAGTCAGCTTAGGATCGAAATCAAAGGCGAGGATGAAGAAACCGCTGCGGCTGAGATCGAAGCGGCGATCCTCTCCGGTTTAGGCGAAGGGGAACCCATCAGGGAACCTCAGACAAAACCGTCTGCGAGTCCTGCGCCGAAAGAAATCCTCCTTGAAGAAAGTAAACCCGTCAAAGCCAACATGCTCAAGGGTGTTGGCGCTGCGCCAGGCATAGCGATTGGACCTGTGTATCAATTCCAGCATCAGGAGATCCCCATCAATGAAATGTCTGATGGATTGATCCTTGGCTGGGAGAGTCTGCAAGATGCGTTGGCGCGGGCACGTGAACAACTCAGTAAATTGAATCACCAAATGATCGAGAGGGGACTGAAAGCCGAAGCCGCGATCTTTGATGCGCACCTTGGCTTGCTGGAAGACCCTGAATTGACCGAGACGGTCCATGAACGCATTCAAAAAGGACAGGATGCGTTAAAAGCCTGGAAGGAAACCATCGAGGATAGCGCAGTCGTTGTTGCAGCGTTGAATGACCCGATCCTCTCTGCACGGGCAGATGACCTGCGTGACGTCGGCAGGCGTGTGTTGAAGATCATGGTGGGTGCTGAGGACAAAGCCGATGCATTGCCTGATAAACCCGTGGTCGTTGTTGCTCGTGACCTTTCTCCCTCTGACACTGTTTCATTCAACAAGGATTTTGTGCTGGGCTTTTGTATCGTCAACGGCGGACCGACCTCACACACCGCGATCCTAGCGCGGGCATTGGGATTACCAGCCATCGTCAGTGTGGACGAGTCCGTTTTGAAGTTGGCGACCGATTCGTATATCGTCATCAATGGGAGCGATGGGATGGTGACGTTCAATCCATCGCCAGAGGAATTGCAAGCGGCTGAGCAGGAAAGAAACACCTGGCTGGAAAAACGCCGTCTCGCGCTGGAGCAGGCGAATGCGCCTGCCATTACAGCGGATGGTCATGAAGTGGAAGTGGTCGGTAATGCGGGTTCACTCGCAGATGCCGAAAAAGCCTTGAAGATGGGCGCGGCAGGTATCGGGTTATTAAGAACCGAGTTCCTCTTCCTTGAACGGACGACCGCTCCCACAGAGGCGGAGCAATACGATGTGTATCGCCCCATTTCAGAGACGATGGGAAAACTGCCGGTCATCGTCCGCACGTTGGATGTGGGCGGGGATAAACCGTTGCCGTACATCGAAATGCAACACGAAGAAAATCCGTTTCTGGGAATACGCGGCATCCGCTTGTGTTTGAGCCGACCAGAGTTGTTCCGCGAGCAGTTGCGCGCCATTTTGCGAGCGGGTCAATATGGGAATTTGCAGATCATGTTCCCAATGGTCGGTGATATTGAAGAGTATCGTCAGGCACGTTTGATGCTGGATGAACTGGAACTGGAATTGAAAGTTCCGCGCATTGTGGCCGGAATCATGATCGAGGTTCCGTCTGCGGCGTTGATGGCAGATGTGCTGGCAAAGGAAGTGGATTTCTTCTCGATCGGCACGAATGATCTTACGCAATATACACTCGCCATGGATCGCGGAAATTCCCTGCTTTCTGCCCGGCAGGATGGGTTGCATCCCGCCGTATTACGCTTGATCGCAAAGACCATTGAAGGCGCGCACAAACATGGCAAGTGGGCGGGCATCTGCGGCGAGTTGGGCTCAGACCCGTATGCGGTGCCGATCCTGATCGGTTTGGGCATCGATGAATTGAGCGTGACCGTACCATCGGTGCCGTTGGTCAAGGCGCAAGTGCGAGACCTGAAGTATTCTGAATTGCAGCCTCTGGCGCAACAGGCATTGGAATGTTCCACCGCGCATGAAGTGCGCGAGTTGGTGAAGAAAACACTGAATATGTAATAAAAAACAACCACAGGTGAACACAGAGTTCATCCGCGTTCATCTGTGGTGAATCCCTTGAATACAATGGAGACATTAGTCTCTTGAAAGGAAAAACCCTATGGGCGAAAAATACAAAAAATATCATGCAGCGAATCACACGCTGCCACAGCAAAGCTTTGCATGGAATCTCTACGGCGCTGGAATGGAAAGCATGGGCAAGGAAGGCAAGCCCGAACCGTTCGCCATCCCCGAACCGACCGACGACCAGATCCTCGTTCGCATCGATACCGTCAGCATCTGTTTTTCGGACGTGAAGATTCTCAAACAGGGCGGCAGTCATCCCAAACTCTACAACCGCAACCTCACTGTCGAACCGACCCGCCTTGGTCACGAAGTTTCATTGACCATCATCAAGGTCGGCAAGAATCTCGCCGGAAAATATCATCCCGGTCAGCGCCTCGCGGTGCAGCCCGATATCTATCAGCAGGGCATGAGCACTGCCTATGGCTACACCATCCCCGGTGGACTTGTCCAATATCACTGCATCGGCAAGGAAGTCCTTGAAACAGATGCAGGTGCTTGTCTCTTGCCGGTGGAAGAAGGCATGGGATACGCTGAGTCCGCGCTGTTGGAGCCGTGGGGATGTGTCGTTGCGGCCTACACTCAGCGCCGCAGGCTGGACCCGAAACTGGGTGGCACCATGTGGATCATTGGCAACGCCGATGACTCTTCCTTCACCTTCTCAAAAGGTTTGGACGCCCCCGCCACGATCATCCTCACGGATGTGCCTGACTCGGTGAAGAAACTTGTCTCTGCCACAAAAGCCAACATCATCGAAAAGAACAACGTCACTGATTACGAATTCCTCAGCAAAGAATTGACCGATGGCAAAGGCTTCGATGACATCGTCATGCTCAACCCCACTTCCGCAGAAGTAGTTGGCAATGTGGCACGCTTCATCGCCCGCCGCGGAACCTTGAACATCGTCGGCACAAAACCATTAGATGGTCTGACCTCTGTAGATCTTGGTCGCCTTCATTATGATTACATCGCCTTCGTGGGCAACAACAGCACAGATATCGCCGCATCCTATGGCGAAGCCCGCAACCGCTGTGAACTCCGCGATGGCGGCACCACCGTCTTTGTCGGCGCAGGCGGACCGATGGGACAGATGCACGTCCAACGCGCTCTCGAATTGCCCGATGGTCCCAAGACCGTCATCGCCACCGAGATCAGTGACGAACGTTTGCAAACGTTGGTCAACATGTTCGAGCCATTGGCGAAGAAGAACGGACGCGAACTGTTCATCTTCAACCCCACCACTTCCAAACAGTCCTTCCACGATTTCGTCATGGAAGTCACCAAAGGACAAGGTGCGGACGATGTCGTTGTCAGCGTGCCGGTTGCCGGTTTGATGGAAGAGGGCGATACGGTCATGAAAGTAGACGGCATGATGGTCTTGTTCGCAGGTGTACCCAATGGCACGATGGGCAAGGTCAACCTCAGTAACGTCTATCTTTCGAACGCGCAGTATACTGGCACCTCCGGTTTGACCATTGATGACCAATCTTCTGTGATGGAACGCCGACTCGCAGGGACGTTATCGCCTGGTCGGTCAGTAGCAGCTATCGGCGGGATGGAGACGGCGGCGGAAGCCATCCAATCGGTAATGGACAGCAAGTATCCGGGCAAGGTCGTCATCTTCCCGCAGATCCATGATCTGCCGCTCACCAGCCTGAAAGAATTGAAAGACCGCCTGCCTGAAGTCGCCGCGAAATTAGGACAAGACCAAATGTGGACGAACGAAGCCGAAGAGGTTCTGATCGAGAAACTCTGGCAGGAACCCAAATAGGAGCAGCCATGCCATACGATATTCATCAGGAAAAGACCTACTCGCAATCTGTGGCGTCTGTCCATGCGGCGGCGTTAAAATCGGTGGCTGCGCTCAAAGGCAAGTTCGTATCTTCCAAACCAGAAGAGTATCGCTTTGAGGTGAAGTTCGATAAGACCGTGCTCGGCAAAGTGCTGGGTGACCGCAGTCAAATGACCTGTGTTGTCGTTGCCGAAGGCGAAGGCAGTAAGGTCGTAATTGATGGGTATCCGCTTGATGCGATTGGGCGCAAGTTGATGTTCGGCGCACGTGTGGGTGTCACCCAAACGGTGATCAACTGGTTCATCGAGCATTTGGAAAAAAATCTCACTACAACGGTCATTGAATGAAAGTTGCAACCATCACAGTCAACCCAGCCATAGACCAGACGGTCTCTGCCGATAATTTTGAGATCGGCAAAGTGAATCGCAGCCGTGCCATGCGCTTCGACGCGGGCGGCAAGGGTGTTAATGTCGCTTCTTTCCTCGCCGATTACGGATTGGATGTCGCTGTCACCGGTTTTCTCGGCGAAGAGAATGCGGATGTGTTCGAGCGGCACTTCAAACGCAAGAACATCGAAGACCGCTTCATCCGTGTGCCGGGAGAGACGCGCATCAACATCAAGATCATGGATGAAGCCAGCCAGGTCACTACAGACTTGAACACACCCGGACAAATTCCCGGTGAGTATGCGCTCTCTCGTTTTTATGAACAGGTCGAAGCGATGATGGAAGCGTGCGAATGCTTTGTCCTCTCGGGGAATTTGCAGGCTGGTCTTCCATCCACGTTCTACGCAGACCTCATCCGCCTGTTGAAATCCAAAAAGCGATACACAGTTTTGGATACCAGCGGAGATGCGCTTGTCGACTCGCTTGAGGCGGGACCCAACCTTATCAAGCCGAACATTTACGAGCTCAGTGCGCTGGTGAACAAGCCACTCAGTGAAATTGAAGACGTGTATCGCGC
The DNA here is from genome assembly GCA_002343775.1 of Anaerolineales bacterium UBA2395. Lineage (GTDB taxonomy): Bacteria > Chloroflexota > Anaerolineae > Anaerolineales > Villigracilaceae > Villigracilis. Next base: position 382,119 of record DDSH01000001.1, on the reverse strand, counting down.
CGCAGTTTCTTTGATCAATTTGGAAACGAAGTTGGTGGTGGTTTCGATGGGTGCCAATGGAGCCCTGGTCGTGGAGAAGGATCAAGCCTTCATTGCACGACCGCCGTCCATCCCGGTCAAATCCACGGTGGGTGCGGGCGATGCCATGGTGGCTGGGTTGGTGGCGGGCATTGGAAAAAAACTCTCCCTGCATGATTGTGCCCGGCTGGCAACTGCCTTTTCATTGTCTGCAGTTACCCGCCTGGGACGCGACCTGCCGAAGCCGACTGTGATCGAAGATTTCAAAAAACAGGTTGAGATCGTTCCATTCAAATGAGACTAAGCGAATTCAAGAAACTCCCTTTCGAGATGATGGGGAGTTTTTATTTCTCTTCCGATGTAACTCCATCTCTTTTCGGGCTAAGATTCTTTGATTCGAGGCTTTGGTAATAGCCTTTATATTGTTTGTGCGAGAATTACGGTATTGAGAAATCGTAAATAATTTTATTTGAATGGATATATAATTACGTACTGAAAATATTTGTTAAGTCGATTATGTAACTATATTTGGGAGAAACGTAACATGTACCGCCTTAATGTTGCCTCTGAACAGATTGAAGAATGTATAAAAAAGGGTATGTTTGCATTATCCGCGAGACCTAAAATAAGCGCTGGGGAAATATTGCTTCTGCAATTAAGGAAAAGTGATTGGAGGCAACAGGGGAAAAATGGTGGTCGAGTTCAGTATGCTTTGGTGTTTCAGCACACAGAGCGTGATTTGGATGGAAGGATTAGTAAGGAACATTGGCCAAACGCAAATAAAGTCTGGCCGTGGATCATATATTCCTCTGCAGTATTGGATGTGGAACCCTTTTCACTAGAAGATTTACCACTGACTAGAGAAAGCCATTATCAATCTCAAGCCAATCCAGTTCAAATTGATCCGGTTGATGAGGCGGTTATTGCTCCATATATTAAATGGCCTAGTGCCTATGCATTGATCGATTCAACCGAGGCTCAAGATAATTTTGTGTATGCAATATCTGAAAATGCGAAAACGATAGAAGAGATTTCAACGGAATTTGCTCTGTCTGAGATAAAGAAATGGTATCCTCAAGCGGATATTCAGGTAATGAATCATAATAACCCGGGATTTGATATTCTGGTTACACAGAAGAATCGAGTAATACGTTATGTTGAAGTTAAGGGGACTCAATTTAACAAACCTAAATTCCATCTTACAGAAACAGAAAGAAAATTTTCAATCATTAACTCCTCTATCTATTCGCTTTTGGTTATTTGGAACATTAATCTGCATGATGGAACTTACAATTTTGACAGACACGATGGCGAAATTTCCGTTGGGGATATTATAGAACCGTATACATACTTGGGACAATTGAAGATATCCAAAAGCGCGTAAATATTCAATGTTAATAACTGAAGACTTTTATAGAAAAGATGAATCCCAATAACCCCGTCATCCAACTTTGTATCGAAGGTACGCAAGCCGAATTTCGAGGTGAAATAGAGAAGGCTCGTGCTTTATATCAACGGGCATGGGACGTGGCTCAAAATGACTATGAGTCCTGCATCGCCGCCCATTATGTGGCGCGTCATCAAGAGACGCACGAAGATAGATTTCAATGGAATCAAATCGCGCTGGAGAAAGCCAATGCAGTTGCCGATGACCGTGTTCGGGAATTTTATCCGTCGCTTTTCCTGAACATGGGACAGTCTCATGAATTGCTTGGTCGTCTTGACGAAGCGAAACGATATTACGACCTGGCTGCTGAATTGGGAGTCATCCATCAGACGGATTAAGGGCTCGACCTTATGAGAAAGATCCTCTCCACTGACTAGACCCCGGCGAATATCGCCAAGGTATTGGAGTTCCTTGCCGAATCGCCGAAACGATTGGATGCATTGGTCAAGTCTGTGCCGGTAGAGAGGTTAAGTCAGCCGTTGGGGAAGGGGGAACGTTCCTTTGCCGAAGATTTGACGCGGTTGCGCAACGCCGAATGCGTTTTCAGCGGAGAGGGCGGGATTCGAAGACTCTCCCCTCAATGGGGGCGCGCGGCTGGGAAACAAAAAACGCACTCTTGCGAATGCGTTTTCAGCGGAGAGGGCGGGATTCGAAGACTCTCCCCTCAATGGGGACACGCGACCGGGAAACAAAAAACGCACTCTTGCGAATGCGTTTTCAGCGGAGAGGGCGGGATTCGAACCCGCGACTGGATTTTAGCCCAGCACTCACTTAGCAGGCGAGCCCATTCAGCCACTCTGGCACCTCCCCAAGTGCATATTACGATTGATATTGTAACCAGAATTTCAGATACGTCAATCGTCAGGCGGAGGGAGTGGGATTCGAACCCACGTTGGTGTGACCCAAACATGTTTTCAAGACATGCGCCTTCAGCCGCTCGGCCATCCCTCCAGGCGAGCAGGATTTTACCATAAGAGACAGGGTCACTCGCGGAAATGGTCATAGATGGCAACGGCAATGATAATGCCGATCACCGCAAAAACAATGATGATAAAAATCATCATAACCTCCAGAAAAAAAGACGGCGCAGATGGAGCGCCGTCTACCATTCACCCATTCGTTAGCGGGGTATAACCTAGATCACGCCCAACTTCCTACCCACATTTTTGAACGCCTCCAAGCCTTTATCGAGATCATCCTGCGAATGCGCGGCGGAGATCATCACGCGGATTCGCGCCTTGCCTTGTGGCACAGTGGGATAACCAATCGACATGGCGAACACGCCCGCTTCGAATAACTCGCGGCTGAATTGTTGAGCCAGAGGCGCCTCACCCAGCATGACCGGGGTGATGGGAGTCTCGCTGACACCTGTGTTGAAACCCAAGCGCTTCATCTCAGACTTGAAGTATTTGGCGTTGTCCCAAAGTTTATCCACCAGTTGAGTGGAGTCTTCCAGCAAATCCACCGCCGCCAGACAAGCCGCCGCATCCGGCACAGTCACCGCCGACGAGAACAGGAAAGGACGTCCGCGCTGGCGCAGCCATTCGATGATGACCGCCTTACCCGCGACCATTCCACCCACCACGCCGAACGCCTTCGACATCGTACCCACTTCCACATCCACTTTGCCGTGCAAGCCGAAGTGATCGACGATACCACGTCCGCCCTTGCCGAGCACGCCTTCGCCGTGCGCGTCATCCACCATCAACAGAATCTCATATTTCTTCGCCACTTCATAAATATCGGGCAGCGGCGCAATGTCACCGTCCATGCTGAAGACGCCGTCGGTGATGATGAGCGCACGGCGGAAATCTTTCAAATTCGTCTTGATCTGTTCTTCGAGCGATTTCACATCGTTATGTTCGTAGGCAATGATCTTCGCGCCAGACAAACGACACCCGTCGATGATCGAAGCATGATTGAGCCGGTCGGAAAAGATCACATCCTCTTTGCCAACCAGCGCCGGGACAGTCGCCAGGTTCGCTGTGAAGCCGCTTTGGAAAGTGATTGCCGCTTCGACGCCCTTGAACTGCGCGAGGCGCTTCTCGAGTTCCACATGCAGCGTCATTGTCCCTGCGATCGAGCGCACAGCAGCCGGACCAACGCCCATCTCATCCGTCGCTTTTTTCGCGGCAGCGGTCAACGCGGGATGGTTCGCCAATCCCAGATAATTGTTCGAGCAAAAGTTCAAAACTTTTTTGCCGTCCACCACCAGCCATGCGCCCTGCGGCGAACCAATGGTGCGAATGTTGTTGTACAGCCCCTGCGATTTGAGTGAATCGATCTCTTGCTGGATCCAATCCGTTTTTGACATGGTTTCTCCTTATTGGAAATGCGGTTTCATTATAGCGATTCCCCCCCATGCCTGATGTCATGATTCTATTTGTCACTTATCACCTCTGCCAGCAGACCCAATTCTGCCAGCGCCGCCATCACTTTTTCGATGGCACCGTTTTTGACGACGACGGCTGTGGGGCTTAACAACTCGCCGAGGAATTTTCCCGCTTTCGATTTGCGCATCTCTTCCATGACCTCGGGGCTGCTGACCCGTAACACAAGCAGACTCTCCACTTTAGCCTCCGCGCCGTTCGAATCCCAACGTTTGAGCGATTTGACCATCGCGGGTGGAACTGCGCTGTTCGTGTATTTGACCAGCATTGCCAGCAATTGTTCGGCTTTCAAGCCCTGTTCGCTGGCGCGCTTCAACGACCTGGCACTGACAAAATAATTGAACTCATTGTTCTTCTCTTCACCCCACTCGCAAAACCGCGCGATCTGATAGCGTACGGCGCGGGAGAACATTCTCGAAACCGTGATCTTGCCATTCGAGGAAACAACGATCTTTCCATCTACCTTCGACCTTTGACCTTCGACCTCTGGCTGTATCTTGAATGCTGTCGCCTCCTTGCCCTCCTCCGGTGCAGCCAGGTCCACCCGCCCCAACATGTGCAACATGTGGATCGTATACCGGATCAACGCGCCATCGATCGCATCCCAGTAGGCGAACCCGCGCAGGAACTGACCATCCGCCTCGCGTTTGATGAACCACGAGTCATAGTCCCCGGCGGGGCGTTGATAATCGGGATATTTTTCTTTAATGGCTTTTACGAAAGCGGGGAGGCTCCACCATTTGCCTTTGGGCAGGTCGTTGACCAGGTTCATCAAAAATTCGCGCGTCACCTGCGGTTGGTTCGTCCATTCGCCTTCGCAAAGGATTCCCGGCATCAGGCGCAGCTCATTGAATGCCGTGGAATTGAACCAGGCTTTGTAAAGCAGGTTCAATGCATCGGCGCGCGAGGCTTCGAGAAATTTTTTAACGGCTTCCGGATACAAGCCGTTCTTTTTGATGATGTGGGCGGTTTGAAGGATTTCCGGCAACTCGCGCCGAAAACGCGAACGGCTTTCCTCGCCGATGCGCAAGGCTGCCAGATAGGTGGTCGCATCATCGAGGATGTGGTCGGTGGCGGGGATTTCGTACGCTTTTTCCACCGGCGTGGCAGGGCGACCCAACGGATCGTTTTTTGGCGCGAAGGTTGTTTCGCCGCTTCCAACTTCGATGATGATTTCCAGCAGGTCTTCAGGGATGTAGGCAAATTCCTGCAAACCTTTTTCGGTTTCAAAGAAGGCTTTGGCGAGCAGGCTGCGATAAAAGAGGATTTCGGATGTGGAGGTTGGTTTGAGGTGCGGATGTTCCCTGTCCCGCCGCCCGGCGCCCATCTCGCGGATATCGCCATACTTGCGACCAAAGATCGCCCATTCCATTTTTCCACCTGCATGGACCAGCGTATTGAGCGCGGAGCGGGCTTCGGCGGGGAGGACTTCCAGGGTTTCAGCGACCGCTTCCAGGTCCAGCAGCGAAGCGCACAGCTCTTCCATCGATGAGGCTGCGTCGGTAGATTCGAGTTCCAATCCCCAAAGTTCCGCGACGATGCGCAGATATCCAATATCAGATTTGTGAAGGGATTGTTCGAGGGTGAGCATGGTACTTTCCACTTTTCGTAATTGTATTGTAGAACGTGGAAAGCCGCGAGTGTTTACCCATGAACCACGCGCAGCGCCTGTGGCAGGATTTCGAAACTCGCCTTTTTTAAGTTGCTGCCAAAGTTGGTGAAGATCTCGCCGTCGGCGTGGATGTAAAGCGGCAGGTCTGAGGTGAGGGTAAGTTTTTTGAATGTGCCCATGCGGATCTGTTTGAAGCGCATGTGAGTGCCGTTCATAAATTCGGGCACAAGGCGGAACATGGTGGCGCGCGAGACTTTGGTGACTGCGACATATTCCATGCTGCCGTCGTTGTTCTTTGAATCGGGTGAAAGCATGAAGCCGCCGCCTTCGCGTGGACCGTTGCATAGCGTGAGCATGATGACCTTGTCTTCCCATGTTTCTGCATCGGTTTCGACCTTCATCTGCATCGGGTGATGGTTGAGGATGATGGTTTGGATGACGGCGGTGAGGTACATCAGGAAGCCCTTGACGATGGGCAGTTTGTGCGAGCGGATGGTGACGACCGCGTCGAAGCCGATGCCGAGGGTGTTGTCGACGTATTCCTTGCGCCCATGTTCGTCGGTGAGCAAGCCAATATCCACGGGTTGAATGTTTTCCGCTTTGAGCGCGTGCGCCAATGCCTGCGCCGATTTTTTCGTAATGCCGATAGAGTAGGCAAAGTCGTTGCCGGAGCCGATGGGAACAACCGCCAAAATGGGGCGTTTTTCAGCCGGCACTTGCATGAGTCCGTTCATCACTTCGTGGACGGTTCCATCGCCGCCCATGGCGACGACCAGGTCGTAGCCTTCTTCGGCGGCTTGTTTTGCCAGTTCGATGGCGTGAGTGGGATAGACCGTTCCGCTCCACGAGAGTTCGCCCGAAAATTCCTGCGCAATCGGGCGCAGGTCGTTGGCGGTCTTCCAGGCGCGTCCCATGTCGGCGATGGGGTTGAGGATGAGCTTGACTTTGCGAGGCATGGCTTGACTCCTGATCTGATGTTTGCATATATAACCCCCCAGCCTCGGTTTGGTTTGGGGAAAACTATGATTTTTGGTTGTTGAGATGGATGGGGTTCAGCTTGCCGGTCACGCCTTTGGCGATGGCGTAGCTGCCACGGTGATATTTTTTTGCGTGGTACAACGCGGCATCGGCGGCGCGCAGCAGGTCACCGGGATTCGACGCATGCAAAGGGAAGATGGCGATGCCTGCTGTGATGCCCAGTTTCAAGTCCGTTTCGCGCGGGTAGTGGAAGCGATACTCTTCCATCAGGTCGATCACTTTTTGGGTGACGATCTGCGCCGATTCCAGGTCTGTGCCGCGCATGACGAGGGTCAGTTCGTCGCCGCCATAGCGGGCGAGGAAATCGGATCCGCGCATCTTTTGGGCGAGGAAGTTGAACAGGGAGTGGAGCAGTTCATCCCCGGTGTTGTGCCCAAAGGTATCGTTCACAGATTTGAAACCATCCAGGTCCATCATGACGACGGAGAACTGTGTGTTCGTGCGGCTCGCGTAATATAGTTCCTCCTGAAGCCGTTCGTCCAGTGCGCGCCGGTTGGGAAGCCCGGTGACACTGTCGGTGTTCGCCATTTGCGTTACGCGTTTGTACAGGCTGGCGTTGAAGATCGCCACAGCTGCCTGGTCTGCCAGCAGGCTCATCAGGCGGAGTTCTGAGCGGGAAAACCTCCCCTTTACACTCCTCGACAGGTTCATGACACCGACGATCTCATCCTTGAATTTAAGCGGGATGCCAATGATCGAGCCGGAATTGTAGATCTGCATGGTTTGGTAGATGGGATGGTTGGGCATGTCGTCGATGATGATCTGCCTGCCGGTCTTCACCACCGAGTAGGTCAACCCATCGCGGCGCGGGATGGAGATGGGTTTGTTGCGAACCCCGTTCATATCAAGCGAGGAGCCGAACTCCAGTTCACCGCGCTCATACAGAAAGATATGCACCCCCATCGCATTGCGGACCAACCCCATCGCTTCCGTCACCACGGCGTCGAGCACTTTTTGCAGGTCAAGGCTCGAGGTCAGGTTGAGGCTGATGCGTTTCAATGCATCCAGCTCATCTGCCTGGTGTTTGATCGTCGCGATCAGGGAATGTTGTGAAATGACCTCCTGCGTGATGCCTTGCGATTCCTCGCTCTGATTTTGTGGCTGCGGTTGTGGTTCGCGGGAACGCTCCCTGGTTTCCACAAGCACCTGGATCAATCTCAGAATTGCTTTCTTTTCTTCCGGGGGGATGGAATCATCCTTGGAAATGATCTCCCACGCGCGCGTGTAAACGCTTCCTTTTTTTATAATGTGATCGTTCATTCTTTTTCTTTCAAGGCATGCAGAAAGGTCCGATTCAAATATCCGCTATTATACACTTTCAAATCTGTTCAGACCTGCCAACGGGGCGTATGCCGGACTGTGTTAGAATGAAATTAAATCAATCCACTGAGGTAAATCGTGTTTGACTCATCCAAGATTGTCCCAGCCACGCCGCTGAATCCGCGCCATCGAGCCATTCTGGTCGGCGCTTCCGAAGGGATGGGCGCTGCACTTGCCCGAAAGCTTGCAAAAGAGGGATATTCTGTTGCGCTCGTTGCCCGTCAAAAAGAGAAACTAGCTGCCCTGTGCGCGGAGATCAATCAAGGCGGCGAGATTTGTGCACTTGCCTATCCTCATGACGTGTCTCATTATGAAGAGGTTCCCGCCCTGTTGCAAAAGATCATTGCCGACTTGGGTGGGCTGGATACGTTCATCCTCATGGCAGGGGTCAACTATCCGCCGGGTGGCAACGACAAATACAATTTCGAGAACGATCGCAAGATGATCGAGATCAACCTGATCGGCGCCATGGCATGGCTCAGCCCTGTGGCGGAGATGTTCCAAAGCGCGAAAGCCGGTCAGATCGTTGGCATCGGCTCGGTGGCAGGCGACCGCGGGCGTGTAGGCAACCCCGGCTACAATACATCCAAAGCGGGCTTGCATACCTACCTCGAAGCACTGCGCAACCGACTCACCCGTCACGGTGTGAACGTGCTCACGGTCAAACCGGGTTTCGTCAAGACCGAGATGCTCAAAGCCGCCGTGGGACCCACGCCCTTTGCCATTCCGGTCGAAAAAGCAGTGGACGATATTTACAGAGCCATGCAAAAACGCCGGCAGACCATTTACACACCGTTCTTTTGGCAATACATCATGCTCGTCATTCGGCATATCCCGTCATTCATTTTCAGGCGGTTATCCTTCTAGTAAAACCTGACAGGTCCCCGAGACCTGTCAGGTTTTTGTAAAAGATCCTATGAGAACAACCTTCACACAACTCGAAAATTTTGGTCATTCCCTGAACGCGCCTGCGTACCTTGTCAAACCACGCAGCAGCGAAGAAATTTACGAAGCCTTCAAACAGGCAAAGCAAAACGGACTCACCGTCACCGCTCGTGGCGCAGGACGCAGTTACAACGACGCCGCGCTCAACGGCGGGGGCATCGTGCTCGACCTCACAGCGATGGACCACATCCTGGAATGGGATTCCGCTACCGGCTTGGTCCGATGCGAACCCGGCGTCACACTTGAAATACTCTGGCAGAAGGTCGAGCCGGAAGGCTGGTGGCCCCCCGTCGTCTCCGGCACAATGAAGACCACCCTCGGCGGTTGTCTCGGTGCGAACATCCACGGCAAGAACAATTTCAAAATGGGAACCATCGGCGAACACGTGGTGGAATTTACCGCTGTTCTGCCGACCGGCGCGGAAGTGGTTTGTTCGCCCAAAAAGAATGGGGACTTGTTCTACGCGATGATCGGCGGCTATGGGATGTTGGGCATTTTCACGTCCATCACCCTGCAAATGAAACGCATCCATTCCGGACTTTTGACCGTGGATGCCTACCCCGTGCAGAATCTACACCGACACCTTTCTGCCCTGCAAGACGGTGCGCCCCATAATGATTACATTGTCGGATGGATGGATACCTTTGCCGGCGGCTCCTCCCTCGGGCGCGGACAAATTCATGCGGCGCATTATGTCCACGAAGGTGAAGACCCCAACCCGCAGGAAACGATGAAGTTGGAGAATCAGATCCTTCCTTCGCGCATCTTTGGCGTCTTTCCAAAGTCCATTTTGTATCAGTTCATGAAACCCTTTGCGAATAACCTGGGCTGGCGCATGGTCAACCTGGCCAAGTATGTCGCCTCGATGCGCAAACATACCTTCCGCCAGCCTCATGCAGCATTTCACTTCCTTTTGGATTATGTGCCCAATTGGGAACTTTCCTATGGGCGTGGCGGACTCATCCAGTATCAGTCTTTCCTGCCGAAAGAGACCGCCGAAGCCGCATGGACGGAATTGCTAAACCTCTCGCTGAAGCGCGGCATGCCCTCCTACCTCGGCGTGACCAAACGCCACCGCCCCGACCCGTTCCTGCTGACCCACGCCACCGACGGTTTTTCTCTTGCCCTCGATTTCAAAGTGACCGACGGAACGCGTGCGAAAATGTCTGCCATGCTGCAAGAATTTGACAAGATCGTGCTTGACCACGGCGGGCGTTTCTATTTTGCCAAGAACAGCGAGACCACCGCTCAAACGGCGTTGACCTTCTACGGCGAAGAAGCCGTGGCAAAATTCAAGAAATTGAAAAAACGCTGCGACCCGAACGGACTGCTTGAATCCGATCTGTTCCGCAGAATATTTGGGTAAAGCTGGCAGGGGCGGGGTCACCCCGCCCCTGCATTATTATTAATGGTATGAATTTTGAAATTTTAGATTTAGGTGTGATCGATTACGAAACCGCCTGGAAACTTCAGGATCTATATGCGGCGCAGATCGCAGAGGGGACACGTCCGCCAACCTTGCTTTTGCTCGAACATCCACACGTGTATACGTTTGGGCGCAAAGGCAACGCAGACAACCTGCTTTGGAATGAATCGCAATTGAAAGAACGCGGCATTTCCACCTACTGGGTGGATCGCGGCGGCGATGTCACCTATCACGGACCGGGGCAGCTGGTGGGCTATCCGTTGATTCCGCTGGGTAGGCTGAATCAAGATAACCGACTCCCAGAAACCGATTATGTCGGCTACATCCGCAAACTCGAAGAGATGCTCATTCGGGTTCTCGGTCAATTCGGGGTGACCGGAATGCAACGCCCGGGCAAGTCGGGGGTTTGGATTCAGAAACATCCGCCCGCCAAGATCGCTGCCATCGGCGTCAAAGTGGATGTTAAAGGCATCACCCGTCATGGTTTTGCGTTGAATGTTAACCCGGATATGAGCTATTGGGAGGGAATCATTCCCTGCGGTCTGACCGAGCCGGTCATTTCGCTGGCAGATTTGCTCGACCCTGTCCCGTCGATGGATGAGGTCAAAGCAAACCTGGGCGAAATATTTCGCCAGGTGATTGTGTCTGTATAGGTGGATCTCCGCTGCAGCGGTACTAAAGCGGGATATAAAGAAATTTCCTTAAAAAGTATAAAAGCACAACGAGGTGTCTATGTATGGTAGAAAGCTTTCCCGCAGAGATTTTCTAAAGCTGGGCGGTGCCCTGGCAGCTACTTCTGCGCTTGCCGCTTGTGCGCCGGGGGAGGAAAACCCCATTACGGTCCCGTTCGAAACGGTGACACAAAACCCGGTCATTACACCCGAAGCGCTGACATCGCTTCCACCCGTGCCGATGGCGATCCTCGCACTTAACCGCCTGACCTTCGGCATTCGCCCCGGCGATGTGGATGCCTTCAACGCGCTTGGGTCGACGGACGATGAGCGCCTGCAAAATTTCGTCGTTCAGCAACTCAACCCCGACTCGATCGATGACAGCGACTTTGAAACCCGCTACAACAATGCCGGGTTTGAGACGCTGCATAAATCCCACGAACAAATTTACTACGACCATATCGCATCCAACCCTTATGACTCGAATGACGATATCTATTGGGAATGGTATAGCAAACCCGCCTATGAACTTGCGGATGCAACCGTGCTGCGTGCTGTTTTTAGTAAAAAGCAACTTGTGGAAGTGCTGGCAGATTTCTGGCACAACCACTTCAACATCTACTTTTGGCAGGATGACGGCGTGCCATTGCTTGCCTCGTACAACCGCGATGCCTTGCGCGCGCACATGCTGGGCAACTTCCGGCAGATGCTCGAAGCGGTGGCAAAGCATCCATCCATGTTGTATTATCTGAATCAAAACAACAGCAGTGACTCCGGACCCAACGAGAACTTCGCACGCGAATTGTTCGAACTGCACACTCTCGGCGCGGAAAACTATCTGGGTGTGCGTGATCCGAACTCGGTCGAGAAAGATGCGAATGGGATCTCCATCGGCTATGTGGATAACGACGTCTATGAAGCGGCGCGTTGTCTTACCGGCTGGCGCGTGGATGACGACCTCGGCGATTGGGAGGATGGCGTCGAGAAGACCGGTAATTTCCTGTATTACAAGCCGTGGCACGACCGTTTCAACAAACTCGTGCTTGGTAGATATTTCCCCGCCGATCAGGAAGACCTGAAAGATGGACATGATGTGCTCGATCTGCTCGCCAGCCATCCCGGCACGGCGCGTCATATTGCGCGGAAACTTTGTCGCCGCTTCATTTCGGATATCCCGCCTGAGTCGGTCGTCCAAGCCGCGGCGGATACCTTCCTTCAATTCAAGGATGCGCCCGACCAACTCAAGCGTGTGATGGAGACCATCCTGCTCTCAGCGGAGTTCAAAGCCAGTTGGGGCGGAAAGGTCAAACGTCCGTTCGAAGCGGCGATGTCCATGATGCGCGCGCTCAACTCCGACTTCACCCGCGCCCCGGGCGGAATCCACTGGATGCTCGAGTTGATGGGTCAGAGATTGTTCGAGCGCCGCCCGCCCGATGGCTACCCCGATACGCGCGACGCCTGGGCGAACTCCATGTCGTTGCTGTACCGCTGGAATTTCGCAGTTGGGCTGACCGAAAACTGGCTGGACGATGACGATACCGGCTACAGGGTTAATTCGGATACCTATGGTCAGACCCCGGCGGAGATACGAACCGCTTCTTCCCTAGCCGATTACTGGATTCCTCGCATCCTGAATCAGACTCTCCCCGAAGCCAGCCGGAATGCGGTTGTTGCAGTCATGGCACAGGAATATGGCTGGGATGAGCCTTTGCCTGAAGACCACGTGCGTTATGTTTTGCCCGCCATGATCGAAGTGATTTTGATGAGCCCCGAATTTCAATGGAGATAACGCGATGACAAAGACCATCCTCCCCCGCCGACAATTTTTGCAAGGATGTTCCGCCGCCATTGCTGCGATGGCGGGCGCAAAACTGACCAACATTGCCTTCGCCAGACAGGATAACCCCAGCGATACGCTGGTGGTGGTTTTCCTGCGCGGCGGGTGGGATGCGCTCAATGTGGTTGCACCCATCGAAGGCGATGACCGCGGCTTTTACGAAAAAGCCCGTCCCGATATTCGTATTCAAAACCTGCTGCGCTTGAACGACCAGTTCGGCATGCACCCCGCCATGTCTCCGTTGTATGACTTGTATCAGGCGGGCAGGGTGGGTGTCGTCCACGCTGTGGGCTTGAATGTGGACACGCGCAGTCATTTCGACGCGCAGGAATACATCGAGTTGGGTACACCCGGCTCGAAGAACACTGCTTCTGGCTGGATCACCCGCCACCTGCAAGCCAGCGGAATTTCCTCCATCCTGCCGGTATTATCCACATCCGGCATGCCGACCTCCCTGTTGAACTTCGTTCCCACCGTCAGCTTGAGCACGCCCGAGGAGTTTTCACTGTGGGATAACGGCTTACGCGATTCGCATATCAATGCCCTGCGGCAAATGTATGCCGGAGAAAGCCTGCTGCATCGCGCCGGGGCACGCACGCTGGATGCGCTCGACATCGTCAGCCCGCTGAGCGGAGGCTATGAGCCTTCCAATGGTGCATACTACAACAACGATGAATTTGGAATCCAATTGAAGACCGTGGCGCAAATGATCAAACTCGATGCGGGTTTGCGCGTTGCCACCGTGGACTTCGGCGGCTGGGACACGCACGAATACCAGAACAGCGGCGATGGCGGTTACATGGCGGATCTGCTGAACAGCCTCGCTTCGGGACTGGCGAATTTTTACCTCGACCTCGACTCAGGCTACACCGACAAATTGTCTGTGGTGGTGGTCAGCGAATTCGGTCGGCGGCTCGTGCAGAACGAATCCTACGGCACCGATCATGGTCACGGCAGCGTCATGTTCACACTGGGCGGGAGTGTCAACGGCGGGCAGGTCTTTGGCAACTGGCCCGGCTTGCATAACGACCAACTCTACGACCGCGCCGACCTTGCCGTCACCACCGATTATCGCCAGGTATTGGGAGAATTGCTTTCCAAACGAGGCAACAACGCGGATATTGAATCTGTGTTCCCCGGTTTTTCAGGAAGTTACAACCCCCTGGGAATCTTCCGCTAGCACAACAGAAAAAAAACGACTTGCGAATTTCGCAAGTCGTTTTTGATTCATTCCGCCACGACCCAACGGTCGCGTCCATTGTTCTTTGCCATGTACATGGCATTGTCTGCACGTTTGAGCAGGCTGTGCCATGAATCCTCCCCGATCTTGAACTGGGCGATGCCGATGCTGAAGGTGACAGGGATCGGATGCTCCCGCACTTGCAGCACATCCGCGCGGATCTGCCGGCACAGGCGGCTGGCTTGTTCCGCCGCAGACGTTGCATTCGAATTGGGCAGCAGGATCAGGAATTCTTCGCCGCCGTAGCGCCCCACCACATCCGGGTGACGCACGCTGTCGCGCAGCATCAATGCCACCTGTCGCAGCACTTCATCGCCAACGGGGTGACCGTACGTATCGTTGATCGACTTGAAATTATCCAGGTCCAGCACCGAAATGGAAAACAACGAGTGATACCGTTCTGCGCGCATGACTTCGTTTTGCAGGTCTTTCACAATGGTGCGCCGGTTGGGCAGGAAGGTCAGCGGGTCCACATGCGCCACTTCCTGTGCCTGTGCCAGCACGGCTTCCATTTCGATCTGTTTGTTTTTGGCAAGTTTCTTGGAGACTTCGCTCTCCACCTGAAAGAGATTCATCCGCCGAGTCAGTTTGTCGATGACTTCCTGAAGCGCGGATTCAGACTCGATGCGCTCGGCAATGAAGATCATCCGCTCATCTTCCAACGGCAATAAAAGACAATCGCACAACGCCGCGGGTGCGCCCGCCTGAACCGGAAACTCGCCGATCCAGCGATCCTGCAGCCGGGCGGAGAGTTTCAAGGCAACGAACTCCCGGTCTTTTGGAGGGAAAACATCCTTTAAATGTTCAGCAGACGGGAAATCGGTTTTGGATTGCTCGAAGTTGGAATTCCAGGTAAGCAGGGAACCGTCCCTGCCGAGGATGACAATGCAGGCATGAATATGATCGAAGACCCGCTCGATGTCGCGGTAGGATAGCGCTTCCACCAGATTTTGCATGACCCCATTGTAGCGTATTCGATGCGCTTTTTTTCCGCACCTTACAAAATTAGTAACACCCACCTTGCATGTTTGAAGGCGATTTCATCTTGCCCCTTTGCGCCCGAATTGACGTTCCAGCGCATCCACAGATAAGTGGATCATGGTCGGTCTGCCATGCGGACAAGTCCGCGGCGATTGACAGGCTTCCAGATCATTCAACAGACTGCGCTGCTCGTCGGATGTGAGCACCCGTCCGCCTTTGACCGCCAGCCGTTTGCAGACCCTGCCCGCAATACGCGCTTCGACCTCCGCCTGAAGCGGACTCTCATCCTCTTCAAAATCCTCCACCAGAGAGCGGAGCGCTGCCGCCGGGTCGCCGCCCGAAAACAGCACCGGCATGGATCGCACCTGAAACGTATTCGTCCCGAACTCCTCCACCTCGAAGCCGAACTTGTTCAGGAAGGGCAATTGCTCCGTCAGCGTTTTCGCAGAATGCGGAGGAAGCGTCACCACCTCCGGTGCGAGCAGCGCCTGCGACGGAATGTTTTTATTCTCGCGCTGCGCCATCAACTTCTCAAATAACACCCGCTCGTGCGCTGCATGTTGATCGACAAGATACAGACCATCAGGACCCTCCGCCACAAGATACGTCGCACCGATCTGACCGATGAGGCGAAGAAGAGGAACGCCGGTGGAAAACGACCTTTGCCCTTCAACTTGTGACGACTGTTCACCGGTAACTGGTGACTGGTAACTCGCACCTCGTAACTCATCACTACCCACTGACAACTGCTCATCATGCCCGATCGACCAATCGATCCCAACAGTTCTTGGTTCTGAAGGAACAGACCGCGCCCCCCACAACTGCGGCGAAACTGTCGGGACGGGTGTGTACGCCAGCAATGCCTTTCTTACCGACCGCTGCACAAAACTGAAAACTTTGTCCTGCGCTCGAAACCGCACTTCCGCCTTTGTCGGGTGGACGTTGACATCCACATCTTCTGGAGCCATCTCAAGGAACAGCGCCGTCAGCGGATAGCGCCCCACCATCAACAGCGTGTGATAGGCTTGCAGCAACGCCGAATTCAGTGAAAATTCCTGTACCCAACGACCATTGATGAAGAACGTGATCTCGCGGCGGTTGGAGCGCGTCAGCGAAACCGGGCTGATGAATCCGGATAAAGCCAAACCGTCTTCGCTAGCCATCACTTCCAGCATTTGCTTGGCAACATCCACGCCGTACAACGCAGCCAGAATTGCACGTCGGTCACCATCGCCAGCCGTCTGCAATGTGACTTGTTTTCCGTCCATGATCTTGAAGCGCACATGCGGATATGCCAGCGCATAACGCGTGACCAGGGAATCGATCGCGCGGCGTTCGGTCACATCGGTCTTCAAGAATTTCAAACGCGCAGGCACGTTGTAAAACAGATTTTCCACGCGCACCACTGTCCCCACGGGCGCGCCGACCTTTTCCACCTTCTCCGATATGCCGCCGTTCACCCGCAGGCGCGCGCCTTCTTTTGCAGACTCCACCCGCGAAGTGATGGTCATGTGCGAGACAGAGCCGATCGAAGCCAGCGCCTCGCCGCGAAAACCCAAGGTTCGGATGTGGAACAGGTCGTCGGACAAGACCAGTTTCGAGGTCGCGTGACGCGAAGCGGCTAACTCCAATTCCTCAGACGCGATGCCATGCCCATCATCCGCCACCTCGATCAATGTCCGCCCGGCATCTGCAATGGAAATTGAAATATTTTTCGCGCCCGCGTCCAGCGAATTCTCAGCCAACTCCTTGACGACCGAGGCGGGGCGCTCCACCACTTCACCGGCGGCGATCTGCGAAGAGACTTCGGAGGAAAGCAATCGAATGGGCATGGCGCAATTATAATTGCCGAATGCGATTTACCACCATTTTCTTCGACCTCGACGACACGTTGTATCCATCCAATACCGGTTTGTGGCTTGCCATCAAGGAACGCATGAATACCTACATGCGCGACCGCATGGGCTTCCCCGAAGACCAGATTCCGCACATCCGCGAAAAATATTTTTTACAATACGGCACCACCCTGCGCGGACTGCAAGCCCATCACGAGATCGATACACAGGATTATCTCGCCTATGTTCATGATCTGCCGCTCAAGGATTTTCTGACCCCGAACCCGACCCTGCGCTCGATCATCGCTTCCCTCCCGACCCGCAACCTGATCTTTACAAATGCAGATATTCACCACGCCGAAAGAGTGCTGACCGCCCTCGAACTGCGCGACCTGTTCGAGATCATCGTGGACGTGAACGCCGTCGCTCCATTCTGCAAACCCATGCCCGAATCGTTCCAGATCGCCATGAACCTGGCGGGCGAAACCGACCCGTCAAAGTGCGTGATGATCGACGACATCCACCGCACAACCTCTGCTGCCCGTAAGGCGGGCTTGTTCAGCGTCCTCTATAATGAAACGTTCACGAACGGCGAAGCGGATGCCCACCTGACGGACTGGAACGACCTCAAGACCATTTTGGAAAGGCAGTAGGAACCATGGATACCGAAAAAGGCTGGATCGTTGCACTGATTTTTGTGCTGCTCGTTGGCGGCGCAAACCTGATCGCGTATGCTCTGGTGCGCGGCGCCTTCCGCCCCGGAAAAAAAGGCATGTTCGAGAACTTCACCGACTCACTGAATGTCAGCCGGAAGAAGAAGGAAAACGAGTTCGAGGAACTCAGCCGCCGGGTCGGGGAATTGAAGCGGCGGCAGGACGGCGACGAAGAAGAAGACTGACCCTCCGCGATTCTTACACAAATCGAACAATTCATTCAGCAATCTTTAATAACCGAATGGTATCTTTTTGCGTACTAAAAATGATCGCATTCCGTGGTGAACGGAACGTTTTTAAAGATAAATACAAGCGATAAAGCCAAAATTGGAGGCTCTTGTGAATAAGTATTTAAAGGCTACCCTGCTCGTTCTGACGGTTCTGGTCGTGGCACTCGGCGCTTTTGCGGGCGGGTTTGTGACCGGGCATATGCTGCCCTACGGCAATGTCTTCGACTTCGACAACACCACGGTTGTTGCGCCGCCTACTGCATCCGCAGACCAGCAGGCAGCCACACCCGAAGAAATGCAAGCCCTCTTCGCACCATTTTGGGAGGCGTGGAATCTTGTCCATGAAAATTATGTAGACCAGCCCGTGGACGATATCGCGCTCATGCGCGGCGCCATCAGCGGCATGATGGAAGCGCTCGGCGATGAGCACTCCTCCTACATGAACCCGGAGGATTTTAAGCAAGCGAATGCCAGCCTGGAAGGCGAATACGAAGGCATTGGCGCCTATGTGGATACAACCACCGAATACCTGACGGTGACCAGCCCCATCCCCGGTTCTCCCGCCGAAGCGGCAGGGCTTTTGCCCGGTGACCAGATCGTCGCCATCGACGGCGAAGACATGACCGGTATCGACGCAGAACTTGCCCGTCTCCGAGTGCTCGGACCCGCAGGCTCGACCGTCCGTTTGACGATACTTCGCGAAGGGGCGGATGATCTGCTCGAGTTCGATATTGTTCGTGCCAAGATCACCATTGCCTCTGCGACCGGTGAAATGCTCGATGGCGGCATCGCGTATATCCAGGTGACCACATTCGGTTCCAAGACCATGCCCGAACTCGAAGCAGCGCTGCGGGAACTGATGGCGCAAAATCCCAAAGGCATCATTCTCGATTTGCGCAACAACGGCGGCGGCTACCTGCAAACCGCTGTGGAAGTCACCTCCCAGTTCGTGGATGAAGGAGTTGTGCTCTACGAGCAATATGGCAACGACAAACGCACCACCTACGAAGTCCTGCCGGGTGGCCTGGCAACGGACGAGAATATTCCGATCATTGTATTGATCAACGAAGGCTCCGCTTCCGCTTCTGAAATTGTGGCAGGTGCGCTTCAGGATTTGGGGCGTGCCAAACTGGTGGGGACTGTCTCGTACGGAAAGGGCTCTGTGCAACAGTGGATCCCACTCTCCGACGAAAATGGTGCGGTGCGAGTGACTATTGCAAAATGGCTAACCCCCAACGAAAAGACCATTCACAAGATCGGGCTCACGCCGGATTATCCAGTGGAAATGACCCTCGAGCAACGCCAGGCGGATGAAGACCCGCAGCTGGATGAGGCAGTGAAGATTTTGAATGAAATGATCGGGCAGTAAATTAAAGAAAGGAGAATAGAATGTTTTTCTTCGATCCCATGTATCTGGTTTTCATGATCCCCGCTTTCATCCTCATGGCGGTTACATCATGGTATGTGCGGGCGGCGTACGGCAAGTGGAGCCGCGTCCCGGCGCGCAGCCGTATGACCGGCTACGATGCCACGCGGCGGCTGATCTCCACCAGCGGATTGTTCGGTGTGCAAATTCAGGGCACCCCCGGCGAATTGACCGACCACTACGACCCGCGCAACAAGACCCTGTTCCTCTCGAACGGTGTGGCGAATGGTGCTTCGGTGGCGTCACTGGCGATTGCCGCACATGAACTTGGACATGCCCAGCAGGACGCGGAGGAATATTTCCCGCTCAAGTTCCGCGCCGCACTCGTGCCGATGGTCAATATCGGCTCGAACCTTGGTTGGATCCTGATCATGATCGGGCTGTTCCTGCAATGGACGCAGATCGCCTGGTTGGGAGTGCTGGTCTTCTCCGGTGGCGCGGTCTTCGCTTTGGCTACATTGCCGGTGGAGTTCGACGCATCTGCCCGGGCGAAGCGGTTACTCGCTGAAAGCGGCATCATTCAAACCGAGGAAGAGAAGCGCGGAGTCAACAATGTGCTCAATGCCGCCGCGCTGACGTATGTCGCAGGTCTGGTGACCGCCATCCTGCAATTGCTGTATTACGTCTCGCTCATCAGCGGGCGCAGCCGCGACTAACCTTTCAAACCAGACCTCCCGAAGCGCAAGCCTCGGGAGGTCTTTTTCATTGGGGGAAAACCAAACGTTAATTTTTCTGTAATAAAACCATCTTGACAAATTAGAACACTTGTTCTATATTAAGAGCAGTAACTTCCTCCCCCATCCGGTTCCAAAAAGGAGACCTCCCATGAACCGCTCTCTCCATATCCAATTGATGCCATTCCTTAAGAATGTGTCCCTCAGCCGTGGCGCGATCTTTGGCTCCATCCTGATCCTTGCCCTGCTTGCCTTCGAAGTGTTCAACTATGGCACCACGTCCTTTGCCCTGCGCGACGTGCTCGGCGAATTGAAATTCGGCGGGATGTACTGGTCGTCCATCCTTGCCTTTGCGTTCTGTACCATCGACTTTGCCGGAATTGCCCGCATCTTCACCCCCGAGCAGGGGCGCGATGAACCTGCCGAAGTCTACTACCTTTTTGGTGCGTGGCTGCTGGCAGCGGCTTTCAATGCCATGCTTACCTGGTGGGGCGTTTCGGTCGCCATTCAGAATCACAGCGCACAGGGCGGCGCGCTGCTGGGGCAGGAAACCATGACCAAGGTCGTTCCGATCTTCGTCGCTTCGATGGTCTGGCTCATCCGTGTGCTGCTGATCGGAACCTTTTCGGTGGCGGGTGAGCGGCTCTTCACGCTGGCAGATGTGTATAACCGCTATTCCAGCTATCGCAATGAGAATGCGTACTCCGCGCCTCAAAACCGGACCTCGCAGCCGACCCCGCGCCAGGAAGTGAATCCACCCGTCAACTATCCGCGCCCGGCTCCCAAGCCGCGACCCGTTTCTGTGCCTGCCTATGGCGCCAGCAGCCGTCCCGAACCGACCTATCACCCGGTGGGCATGAGCGCCATGAGCAACCACGAGAACAATCCTTCCGTTCGGAGATAGTCCTTGCCGCAGACAAGGTTTCTCAATTCTCTTCCCCCATCCAACCGCTGGGACGCCCGCAAGGGCGTCTCATGCGTTTAATGATAAAGCAGTGGTGGACGGTTTATCCGTACCTACTCGAATTGTTCCAGCGTGGATTCGCCGTGCGTGAGGATGTACAGGCTGCGCGGGTCGACGCCGGTGTTGTCGTACACAAAGTCGGTGACGATGAAGTTGTTGGCGAAGGCGGTTTCGAATAATTCACGGGTAAAGAAGCGCCAGTCGCGGGCGAGGGCGAAATCGCGGGATTTGATGTCCATGAAATCGCTGGGAATTTCGGCAAGCAACAGGCGGTCGTCAAAAGGTGGGACATGCTCGGGTGGGCGAGGCGGGGCATCGGTCGAGTGGCGAAGCGAGTAGAACGGACGCAATCCGCTTTGGGTGACGTGAGTCAGTTTGAGCGTGGGGCGGGCGCGTTTGCCTAGCCTGCGTTGCACACGCTGCGAGTTGACCCACCAATCCACTTGGAACCGGTCAGAGGGCAAGCCCGCGTTGAGACCGTCGCGCATTTCACCATATTCTGAACGGCGGTAGGTGGTGCAGACGGCGCCGAGTTTGGCGATGTTGAGGTAGGCGTTGCGGCTGAGCAGCGGGTCGTACGTCCAGGTGATGTGGTCTAAGCCTTGATGCCGGACCATTTGCCATTGGGCGCGTTTGAGCGCAAAGCCGATGCCGCCATCGCGGTGGTCGGGGTGGATGCCCATCATGTGCGAGCAATGTTTGGCGCGCGGACCGTCTGGCGTTTCTTCGAGTCCGGGGAAACCCCAGACGAAGCCGATCAGTTTTTCTTCGGGGTTGAAGGCGCCCAGCAGTAGCCCCCCATTGTGGATGGCGGTAATGAGCATGTGCAGCGGGACGACGTCCGTTTCGGAGCCGGGCCAGACCTCGCGTTGAAGTTCCTCCACGAGGCGCATATCTTCCGGGGTTTCCATCAGTCGGATAGTATAGGCTTGGGACATGGGCGGGTTATCGGGTCCGTATGGAAGCGGCGCGGTCGGTGAGCGAGTCCCACAGGCGGCGGTACCACGGTTTGCGGACGAGGTAATCGAGCCGGTAGGAAAAGCGTGCGGGCATCAAGCCGAAATAGCGCGGCATTGAATCAACAGCGGTGGTGCGGTTGACGGCGAAGTAATCGAGAAAGAAGGACGAGAGCGGGAAACTCGATACGACGCCTTCGAGAAAAACGGTCAGGGCGCGCAGGGTGATGGGCGAGAGCGGCATGAGAAAACGCCTGCGATGGGTGACCTCCATGATGATCTCGATGATCTGTTGCAGGGTGAAGAATTCATTCCCGCCGACTTCGTAGACCTGGTTGAGGGTGTTCTCGTTTTGCATCGCCCACAACATACAGGTGACCAAATCTTCCACCCACACCGGCTGGACGACAACGCGTCCGCCCGACGGGACGGGGAAGACTCCGACCGAGGCGCGGATCAGCCGTGATAGGTTGTTGGTGAAATGGTCTTCGGGTCCGTAGACCAGCGAGGTGCGGATGATGGTGTGGGGCACGTTGCTGCTGCGGATGTGCTCCTCGGCGATGCCCTTGGCTTTGAAGGCGGGGTAGCCTGAGGCACGTGCGGCTCCGAGATGGCTGAGGTAAATGAAGCGGTCCACGCCTGCATCGGCGGCGGCTTCGACGAGGTTGCGCGTGCCTTGGATGTCGGTGGCGAGCAGGTCGCCGCGTGCGCCCTGGTTTTCGGCGCTGGCAAGATGGAAGACGGTTTCCACGTCGCGCATGGCGGCGCGCAGACCGCGTGTGTCGGAGAGCGAGACCACGGCGACTTCGATGGGCACGCCCTTGGGCAGGCGCGGAGTCCGCGGGGAGGGGCGGATGAGCGCGCGCAACGGATAGCCGATGGTGGAGAGCTGGCGCACGAGGGCGCGTCCAATGAAGCCGGTTGCGCCGGTGACGAGGATCATGTCAAAGATTATAGCAGAGGGAAAGAAACCACAGATCCCCAAAGGGGACGCTGTGAACGCAGATGAAGGACAAAAAGGCGGCTGACCTGTATGGATGGCACCTAAAAAATTAACGCAAAGACGCAGGGACGCAAAGAAAAAGTCATTAAGACTTTGCGTCTTCGCGGCTTTGCGTTAAAAAATTGACCATCTGCACAGCGCTCGAACCCCACAAGTCAGGTATGAAAAACAGCCCTGCAAATAATCGCAGGACTGTGTGGGCGCTGACTGCGCAGCGCTCGAACCCTGTAAGTCAGTTATGAAAGAAACAGCCCCGCAAATTATCGCAGGGCTGTTGTGGGCGCTGAGGGACTCGAACCCCCGACCTTCTCGGTGTAAACGAGACGCTCTAACCAACTGAGCTAAGCGCCCGGGTGAGGCGCATTATAGCATGTGACCCCGGTTTTTGAAATTGTATTTTCTGCCTGCGTTATAATGGCAGGCATCAAAACAGGAGATTTTCCATGACCGAACCGAAACCACTCAATTGGACATCCGAACCGGGCATTGGCTATTCCGTCATCCGCCGCGGCGATGGCGGCATGACGCTGACCTTCACCGACCTTACCGATGCGACGCTGGCGCACTGGCACCAGTTCGCGCTCGATCACCTGCTGGGTGCAGACCGCCGCACCCGCAACCTGTATGACCTGCGCGCTGTGCAGGAGATCCCTGAAAAAGCCATCCGCATGGCGGTGGATGCCAACAGCGACCCCTCGGCGCGTAACATCCGTGTGGCGGTGGTGGTGGCTAGCGAAGCCGTTGCGGACGGAATCCGCAAGGTGGCGGCACTGGCGGAGACCGAATCCGCTTCGGCGATGAAGATCTTTGCAGACATCAATGAAGCCGAAGCCTGGCTGGCGCGTCCGCTGGACCAGATCGCGTAATGTCATTGCGAGCCGTGGAGCGGCGAAGCAATCCCCGGGTCGTGACAAGAGATCGCTTTGGGTATATATCCTCTCAATGACATATACACCATGAAAAGCAACACTCTTCAGATCGGGAGTTTTACGTTCGAATGGGGTTCCCGCACCTATGTGATGGGAATCCTGAACGTGACTCCCGATTCGTTTTCAGGCGACGGCATCATCGCCAAAGGGGATGCGGTTCAAATGGCGGTCGAGCAGGCGCGTGAATTCATTCTGCATGGCGCGGACATTCTGGATGTGGGCGGCGAGTCGACCCGCCCCGGCTCTGCGCCTGTCAATGCGGATGAAGAGATGGAACGCGTCATCCCGGTCATTGAAGCCTTGCGGAAGAACTTCCCGCAGGTGGTCATCTCCGTGGACACGTACAAGGCTCAAGTCGCGGAAGAGGCGCTGCGTGTCGGCGCAAATATAATCAATGACGTGTGGGGCTTTCGCGCGGATGCGGAGATCGCTTCGGTGGCGGCGAAATATAAAGCGCCGGTCATCCTGATGCACAACCGCAGCAACCCTGCCAGCGTGGAAGTACGAGAGAAACTCGGCGGGACGTACCTCGGTGCGGAATACGAAAACCTGATCGAAGATGTGAAGCGCGAACTGCTTGCCAGCGTGGAGATTGCCGTCCAAGCCGGGGTGAAGGAAAAACTCATTTTGCTCGATCCCGGTATCGGCTTTGGAAAGACGCGCGAGCATAATCTGGAACTGATCAACCGCCTCGACGAGATCCGCTCGCTGGGGTATCCGGTCCTGTTGGGCACGTCGCGCAAATCGTTCATCGGCTTTACGCTGGATTTGCCGCCCGACCAGCGCGTGGAAGGGACTGCCGCGACGGTTGCGGTTGGCATCGCCAGAGGTGCGGACATCATCCGTGTGCATGATGTGCAGGAGATGGTGCGCGTGGCAAAGATGACGGACGCCATTGTGAGGAAACCGCAGTAATTCGAGAACGCAGAGAAACAAAAAGAAGACTCCGTGAACTCTGCGCCTCTGCGGTCAAACGAAATCAATGAACAGCGAATATTCAAAAGAACTCTTACGCAGCGGAATTATCGAAGCGAAGACCGGCAACAAGACCGGGGCGCAGCGCTACCTCGACCGCGCCATTTACATGGCAGGCTCACACGACGTGCTTGCCGAAGCGTGGTTCTGGATGGGCGAAGTGACCGACGACCCCGCCGAAAAGCGCAAGGCGTTGGAGAACTGCCTCTCGCACGACCTGCACCACACCCGCGCGAGGCGCGCTCTTGCCATCCTCGACGGCAAACTCAAAGCCGGTGACATCATCGACCCGAACCACCTGCCCGCCGCGCCGGATGGTCTGCGCAGCGCCGATGCGGACCGCTTCATGTGCCCCAAGTGCGGCGGACGCATGGCGTTCTCGCCCGACGGCTCGTCACTGGTCTGCGATTATTGCACGCGCCAGCACGCGCTGGGTTTGGGCGCAAAGAACGAGGACGAGAAAGACTTCATCGTTGCGATGGCGACCTTGAAGGGACACGGCAAGCCACTGCAGGAGCAAGCCTTCCATTGCAACGGCTGCGGCGCGGAGTTCATCCTGCCACCCAAACAGATCTCTGCCAACTGCGCCTACTGCGATTCGCCGCATGTGGTCAATTTAGAAAACACAAACGACCTGCTTGCGCCGGATTCGATCCTGCCGCACGCCTTCGACCAGCGTCAAGCCACGCGTTTGTTGATCGACTGGGTGGAGGGCAACAACATCAAACCCGAAAAGAAGGTCGACCTGCCGCGCGGGTTGTATCTCCCCTTGTGGACCTTCGACATCGGCGGCGAGGTGGATTACACAGCGGAAGTGGTCGAATATGAGACGGAGTCGCCGTTCAGTGACCAACGCGAACGGAAAGTGGTGCGCATCAATGACAGGTATCCCGTGCTCGTCAACGACCTGCCGCTTCCCGCCTCCCGTAAACTGTCCGCTGTTTTCCTGAAGTTGATCCCCACCTTTGACCTCTCGCTCGTCCAGACGTATGACCCGCGCTATCTTGCCAGCTGGCTCGCGGAAGTGTACGACGTGCCCATGGCAGATGCCTCGCTCGAGGCGCGCAGTCAGGCGTTCAAGGAGATCAAAAAGCGCCTGCCGTATTTGCTCAACAACGCCAACCTCGTGCGGACATCCTCCGCCGGGATGCTGGTCGAGTCGTTCAAACTCGTCCTGCTGCCGGTCTGGATGACCGAACTGCCTTTCGGCGGGCGCGAGCATCTTGTGCTCATCAACGGTCAAAACGGACTCGTCGCCAGTGACCTGCCCGATCAAGTGGACGAGGATGCGGGCGGGCTGTTCGGTTTTCTGTCCGATCTGTTGGGGGAGTGAGCGGGTGTAAAGAGTGAAATGGGAAGAAATGGCAATCCCCGAACTCGGGAGAGTCCGGGGACTTTTTGTTTATTACGAAAGTTTTAGATTTTGTTACTCATAGTGTGTAGACCTATGTTACAAAAGACTTTATTATCTTTTGGTGACTAAATATATTTATTTTGAATCAACAGATAGTATTTATAGTAAATTCGATAACTATGAAATTCATCCTTGCATTGTTATTAGCGCAGACGAGAATGGCGTTATTTATGAACAGTGTGGTTTTGAAGAACGAAATATCGCAATTTGGTGTGTGTATGGTCACTATATACCTAGCCGGAATATTGGCGGACTTGAATGTTTGAGCGATCATGACACACTCAAAGAAGCCAGAGAATTTTTCGACAATCTGCCACTTCTTTCTATAGATGGTTAGGGTATGTATGCAAAATCTCTCAGTAATGTCATTCTGAGGGAGCGAAGCGACCGAAGAATCCCTGCTACTTTGCGGCGGAGACCCTTCGCTGCGCTCAGGGTGACATCTATGTTTGCGTGGTGTAAAATCGCTTGTAGAAAAAGCGAGGAAATATGCCATCAGTCAAATGGTCACGTGAAGAGTTGATTATTGCTTTCAACCTATACTGTAAAACCCCGTTTGGAAAAATCCATATTCATAACCCTGAAATAATTGCGCTTTCAAAGATTCTAGGTCGCACCCCTTCTGCGGTTTCTTGGAAGCTAGCGAATTTTGCAAGACTTGATCCCGGTTTGAAAGAAAGAAAAATTGCTGGTGCTTCTCATGGAAGCAAAATGGATGTCGAAATCTGGAACGAGTTTAATAAGAATTGGAATAGACTTGCTTTTGAAAGTGAAAGACTACTGGCAGAAATGACAGGCAAGTCCATTGAATCTACCTCAAATCTAGATATTGTTGATTTACCTAAAGCGGGCAAAGAGAGGGAATCGATTGTAAAAGTTCGTGTGAATCAAAGTTTCTTTAGGAAATCTGTACTTGCGGCTTATGACTTTCAATGCTGTATAACAGGATTGGAGATCACAGAACTCTTGAATGCGAGTCATATTATTCCGTGGTCGAAGGATGAAGACAATCGTGTGAATCCTCGGAATGGACTCTGTTTGAACGTGATACATGACCGAGCATTTGATCGAGGATTCCTGACAATAACCCCTGATTTCGTGGTCAAGGTATCCAGAGCAGTGAAAATTAAGAATATGAGTAATGCGGCTCAGGATTTTCTTTTTCGATACGACGGTGTAGAGATTAAGAAACCATCTAGATTCTTGCCGGATGAAAAGTTCTTGAAGTATCACAATAGGAATGTTTTCCGCGTATAGTCATGAGTAATGTGAAATTCATTTATCTTTATCGTGATGGAGCAAATTACAAATCTTTGGGAGAAGTAACTTTTAACAATCCCGACAAACTACCATTAGATGAAATCAACAAAAGGCTTTCAAATGCTTTCTTGACAGATGGATTGTTTGTCGCTCATCAAGTCTCTATCCCGGAAGTATTCTTGTTTTTAAATAGCAAATTCACTGAACATGATCATTGTTATCATGAGTTTAGAAGTGTTGAAATCTGTGATGAACCTCCAACAGATTCTTTGAGCAGATCAATTTCAGATTTTTTACAAGAAGTTGAAAGAAGTGCAAGAATAGGGTGGAAAGCCTTTGATATTTTAGAACGTGCCTGATTTCATTTACTCCTCCCCTATCCCAAAAAGTAGCCAAAAAGTTGGAAAAACACCGAAATCAAGCCTGAACAAGGCTTTTTTCTGATCCACTCTCCGCATGGTGAGACGGAATAGAAAGCCTCTTCCTTCCACTTGCCACTTTCCACCTCTCGCCCTCTTTCCTCTTTCCACTTTCCTCCCTTATACTTCCCCCATGCCCTCCATTCTTCCCGTCCTTCGTTCGCGACGCGAGCGCAGGCTTGAAAAACAAAAGCGAAACGAAAACCGCACGCGCGGCGCGATTCTGAGCGGTGGGATCATCCTCTCGCTTGTCCTTGGCGTGTTCATCATCCTCGGAGCGTTCTTCTACGCCGATGTGACTCGCGACCTGCCCTCAACCGAAATACTCCCCATCCTCCTCAGCCCGCCGGACGGGCTGCTCCTCCAACCTACCCGCATCTACGACCGCACCGCCACCCAACTGCTTGCCACCTTTGCGCCAAGTGAATCACCGCGCCGCTACATTCCCATCAGCGAACAGAACGCGCAGCACATCCCCGCAGAATTGGTGAATGCGGTCATCGCTGTCGCCGACCCGCAATTTGAAAAACATTCCGGCTATTCACTCGAAGGCTTGAACAATTTTGACCTTCACCCCACCATCGCGCAAAGGCTCATCGACGATCTCGTGCTTTACAACGAGCCGCCATCCGTCACACGCGCCATCCGTGAGCGCCTGCTTGCCGCGCAGATCACCGCTCAATTTGGGCGCACGCAGGTCATGGAGTGGTATCTCAACAGCGCAGATTTTGGCAACCATGCCTACGGTATCGACGTCGCCGCGCAATTGTATTTTGGCAAACCCGCCGACGAACTGACCCTCGCCGAATGCGCCATCCTCGCCGCCGTTAGTGAGACTCCCGCGCTCAACCCGCTCGATGCGCCGCAGGTGGCAATTCAACGCGGGCGCGAACTGCTTTATGTGATGCAAGACCTCGGACTTGTTTCTCCCGACCAAGCCGCTCAGTCGCTCGGGGAGACTCCAACATTCCAAACAGCGCGTCCGACTCCGCCAGAAGTGGCTCCTGCTTTCCTGAACCTTCTCCTCGCCCAAATCGATTCGCAGATACCGCGTGAACGAGTCGAGCGCGGCGGGATCATCGTCATCTCCACATTGGATTATGCCTTGCAAAAGAACGCCTCCTGCGTGACGGAAGTGTATGCCGCAAGGCTGGCAGGCTTGCCCGAGCCGAACGAATCCTGTGATGCGGCGCGACTGTTACCGTCCCTGCCGCCTGCTGTGACGTTTGCAGATTCATCCGCCAGCGCGGTCATCCTTGATCCGCGTACAGGACAGGTGCTGGCGATGGTTGGCGAAACCGTTCAAGGTGTAGAAACGCCCCTGGTCAGCGCGCACAGTTCCGGGTCCAGCATGGATGCGTTCGTCTATTTGACGGGATTCACGCGCGGGTTGAGTCCAGCCACACTCACGTGGGATATTCCATCCTTTGAAACCATCCAAAACTTTGACGGCGAATATCACGGGGCGATGCGTCTGCGGACGGCGCTGGCGAACGATTATCAAGTTCCAATGGAAATCTTGAAAACGCAGATGGGCATTGAGAACGTGACGAAGATCGCGTCGTCGTTCGGCTTGGATTTGAATAACGAAGTTACCATGCTCGACCTTGCCAGTGCCTACGGCGTGTTCGGTGTGCAGGGTGTGAAGTTCGGTCAATATGTGAATGACGATTTCACACCGGTAACGATCCTGCGCGTGGAAGGCGTGGATCGCGGGACGCTGCTCGATTGGTCGCTGCCCGAAGCGCAGACGGTGGTGACGCCTGCGATGTCATATTTGATGACGCATGTGTTGAGCGATGAACCTGCGCGTTGGGATACGTGGGGCAGGCAGAACGCGCTGGAGATCGGCAGACCGGCGGGCGTGAAGCCGGGACAGACATCGGATGGGAATGATGCGTGGGTGATCGGGTACACGCCGTATGTGTCAGTTGCAACGTGGACGGGTGTGCGCGGTGAAAATGATTCCGTCACACCGAGATTCCCGGCTGTGTTGTGGAATGCGTTGATGCAAACTGCTTCTGAGAATCAGCCCGCCGATGGCTGGTCTGCGCCGCAGGGCATTACGCCGATCACCGTCTGCGACCCAAGCGGTATGCTGCCCACACGAGAATGTCCAAATTTGGTGACGGATGTTTTTCTGAACGGCAGTGAACCGACCCAGGCTGATACTTTGTTCCGCGAGTTCGCCATCAACCGTGAGACGGGTCTGCTTGCCACCGTGTTCACCCCTCCCGAATTGATCGACAACCGCGTGTTTATGCTCGTCCCCGAAGAGGCGCGTGAGTGGGCTTTGAGCGCGGGCGTGCCTGTCCCGCCGACATCGTATGATGCGATTCAAGCGCCGCCGGTCAATCCGCTTGCCAATATTACGTCGCCGCAATTGTTTGCGGATGTGAATGGCAATGTGCTCATCATGGGCACGGCGTCAGGTGATGATTTTTTGTATTATCGAGTGCAGGTGGGTAAGGGATTGAACCCGCAGGAATGGATTCAACTCGGGGATGATACCTTCACCCCGGTCACTGGCGGCCTGCTAGCCGAGTGGGATACGTCCGGCTTGAGCGGGTTGTATGCGGTTCAGTTGGTGGTGGTGCAGAACGATCAGGTGGTGGATACGGCGGTCATTCAGGTGACGGTTGGGGAATAGCGTTTAGCCATTAGCCATTAGCATTTAGTTGTTAGCGTTTAGTGGCTCGACTTAAGTTTCTGGATGAAGGCATTGAGCATCTTGCGGATCTCGGTCAGCGATTCTTGCAGTTCCTGATAATCGCTGGTGCTGAAGTATTTCAATTCATGCGCTAGCAGGAGCAGATATTCCAATTCGCTGGATGAACCCATTGCGATAAGGAAATATCGTTTGAGTTCCGCATCGCTGTCCTTGCCGCTGCCTTCGGCAATGTTGGTGGGAATGGAAACCGCAGCCCGGCGGACCTGACTGGTGATGCCATAGAGTTCGTGATTCGGAAATGTATCTGTGATCTTGTAGATCTTCAAGGTCAGATCGTGTGACTTTTCCCAAACCTTTAGTGAACGAAAATCCCTCATCTGACCTCCACATTAATCATCAGCGGTTGGCACGTACCAACCGCCAACCGCTGATCTCTAATCGCTAATCGCTAACTGCTAACCGCTAACTGCTAATCGCCAACTGCTAACTGCTAATCGCTAACTGCTATCTCGCCAGCACCTTCGCCATGTGATAGTACTCCATGTTCACCTTGCGCTTGTTGCTGATAACGTCCACCAGTGGGATGAAGTCGATGCCCTTGCCCTTCAAACCAGCCATCACGCCGTGCGTTCCGGCGATCAATGCCTCCACGGCTTTGACGCCCATGCGCGATGCCAGCAGACGGTCGTATGCCGTCGGTGACCCGCCGCGCTGGATGTGACCGAGGATGGTCATGCGCGTCTTGAAACCGACATCCATATGATCGATGCGTTCCGCCAGGTCTGTGGTGCGGATGCCCGACCCCTCCGCATTGATGATGATGGCGTGGGTCTTGCCGCGTTTGTAGGCTTCCTCGACCGCCACCGCCACTTCATCCACGGTGACAGGCACTTCGGGGATCAGGGTCATTTCTGCGCCGCAGACGATGCCCGCCATCACGGCGAGGTAGCCGCTGTTACGTCCCATCGTTTCGACCAGAAATGCGCGCTGGTGCGACGAAGCCGTATCGCGCAGTTTGTCCACTGCATCCATGATGGTGTTCATGGCAGTATCCGTGCCGATGGCGATGTTCGTGCCCCAAATATCGTTGTCGATGCTGCCGGGCAGACCGATGACCTTCACGCCCTGTTGCGCCAGCACATTTGCGCCGTTCATCGAGCCTTCGCCGCCGATGACGATCAACGCTTCCATCCCGGCTTCGTTCATCTTGCGGATCGCCTCGCGCTGCCCGGTTGGTTCCAGGAAGCGTTTGCTGCGGCTGGTTTGCAGCACCGTACCGCCGCGCTGCAAAATTCCACCCACATCGCGCGCGCCCAACGGACGGAACTCACCGTTCACCAGACCTTCGTATCCGTGCATTACACCGATCACGCTGATATTGTTGTCATTCGCTGTCCGCACGGCTGCGCGGATGGCGGCGTTCATGCCGGGAGCATCGCCCCCGGACGTTAAAATACCGATCTTGGTTATACCTGTCATAAAAAATTTAATGCTCTTTCTTGATTTGAAATGTATCAAAATCGCGCGCGACCACCGTGTTTGGGAACACGGATTGCGCTTCCGCCATCACATCCTTTCCGCGATAGCGGCGCGAAATA
Source organism: Anaerolineales bacterium UBA2395 (assembly GCA_002343775.1). GTDB lineage: Bacteria > Chloroflexota > Anaerolineae > Anaerolineales > Villigracilaceae > Villigracilis. The sequence goes on along the minus strand of DDSH01000001.1, from coordinate 350,127 downwards.
TGCGTGAGAATGAGTTTCTTAACCCCTGCTTTCATGGCGAGTTCTGCGCCCATGCGTGCGGTGAGATGTGAGAATTGTCCCGCCATCTCCGCTTCTTCATCCAGATACGTTGACTCGATGACCACCGCGTCTGCATCATTGCAGACTTCCAGCAGGTTGTCCGTTTTGCCGGTATCCCCCACGATCACGAGTTTGCTGCCCTTTTGCCACTCACCCAGCACATCGTCTGGGTTGATGCGTTTCCCGTCGGGCAAGGTGATCGAATTCCCGTCGACAAGTTCGCGGCGTTCCGGTCCGAACGGTACACCCAATGCATCCGCTTTTTCAGAAAGGAACGGACGTCGCGCCTTCTCCTCGAAGACGTACCCAAGGCTATCCGCCCGACCGTGCGAAACCGGAAAGGCGGTGACCGTGAAATCTTCCGCTTCGAAAACGACCCCGGGCTTGATCTCCACCAGACGCAGCGGCATCGGCGGTTGCTTTCCGCGCAGCACAACATCATACAGCAGCGTGCGCACCCGTTCCAGCGTACCCTTGCTGCCGAAGACCTCGAATTCATCGATGGCTTCCCAACGCAGGAACGTGGAGAGCAGCCCGCCCAGCCCGAGGATATGGTCGAGGTGACCGTGCGTCAGCAGGGCGCGTGTCAGGCGTTTGAAGCCGATGCCGGATTGCAAGATCTGACGCTGCGTGCCTTCACCGCAATCCACCAAAAAACGATATTCGTTGTGAGAAACGATCTGCGCGGTCAGTCCGCGTTTGGACGAAGGCGCTGAAGCAGACGTGCCGAGGAAAAGGATTTCGAACAAGGTTGGGTCCTGTCTAACTACAGAGGGACGGAGGATTTGGTTTCCGCAGTCTCTGGGGAATGTTTCTGCCGATGACGGTCATTAATCCCGTCAATTTTACCTCAACTCACACCGTCCCTTTTCAGAGACCATCGGGATGGCGTCTTTTTCGATCTTCGCCCGTTCCGTGACCTTCCGTGCAAAATGGGATAACAGACCATTTGTGCTATAATCCTTAAATCGTTTTACGCATTTCAAACACATCATTGGAAAGACGTAAGGCGTATATTGAAATGCCTCTCCTGAAACCCTCCGAACCCCCGAAGAAAAATACAAAACCCGCCGGTAAAACCCTCGCTCCCAAAAAGGGCGGCGCGCCGGGCGGAAAGCCCGCGTCGAAGGGCAAGGCGCACCATCCACCCCCGCCTGCGCCGCGCGAGCCATCGTGGTGGGAAACCCTCTCGCCCGAACGAAAGCTGGATGTGGTTGGCATGGGGCTGGCGTTCATCGGTCTCATCATTCTCCTGGGACTGCTTTCTGCCAACCGTTCTCCCGCCGTTCGCGGCGTGATCCAATTCCTGGCGCAGGTCTTTGGCTGGGGAATCTACGTCCTGCCCATTGGTCTGCTCATCTTCGGGCTTTGGCTGGTTTTCCGCAAGATCGAGCGCATCCCCCCATTTTCGATGGAGCGCGCCGCCGGAAGCGGCATCCTCTTCTTCTGGCTGCTGGCGTTCCTTCATTCGCTCGTTGCCACCGGCGATACCGCCGAAGCCGTGGCGCTTACCGGGCAGGGCGGCGGATACTTCGGCGGATTGTTCCAGCGTTTTCTCTGGGCGGCGTTTGGTCCAGGGGGCACTGCCATTGCGCTGATCGCGTGGTTCATCTTTGGTGTTGCCGTCCTGCTGGATAAACCCGTGGCGGATCTGTTCCTCTGGCTGAGCCCGCTGATGGAGAAACTGCGGATCCTGCTCAACAAACCCATCGCGCCTCAGACTCCGCCGGGAGCGGAACCTGTTTCTCAAAACGGATTCACTCCGATCGATTCCTCCGCCATGCCTGCCGTGCAGACCGTGGCGGTTCCCGTCCAGCCGGTGCAGACCCGCAGCGGCGCAACCGTCATCGAATGGAAACTACCCGACATCAGCGACATCCTTGATGAAGGCGCGGAAACCTCCACCAACGAAGAGTTCATCCAACAGCGCGCGCGCCTCATCGAAGAGACGCTCGCTTCCTTTGGCGCGCCAGCGCAAGTGGTGGCGATCAGCCGCGGACCTTCGATCACGCAATTTGGGGTCGAACCGCTTTTCGTCGAGACCAGAGGCGGGGTGCGCACGAGAGTGCGCGTCAGCAAAATCGCATCCCTCGCTGATGATCTTGCGCTCGCACTTGCCGCGCCGCGCATCCGCATTCAGGCGCCGGTTCCGGGGCATAGTTATGTCGGTATCGAAGTCCCGAATGAAGAGATGGCGCGGGTTGCGTTGCGTGACATCCTTGAAAGTGAAGTCTACAAGAACTACAAGAAGCCGCTCAGTTTTGCGCTCGGGCGTGATGTGGCGGGGTATCCCACCGTTACCAGCATCGAGAATATGCCGCACATGCTCATCGCCGGTACGACCGGTTCCGGTAAATCAGTGTGCGTGAACTCCATCCTGACCTGCATGCTTTTATACAACACACCCGATGACCTGCGCCTTGTGCTCGTCGACCCGAAGCGCGTGGAATTGACCGGTTATAACGGCATCCCGCACCTGCTCGGACCTGTGGTCGTTGAAATGGATCGCGTGATCGGTGCGCTGCAATGGATGACGCGTGAAATGGACAAGCGTTATCACATGTTCGCGCAGGTCGGTTCGCGCAATATTACCGATTACAACGCCAAGATGAAATTGCAGGGGCAGAAAAAATTGCCTTATCTGGTGGTCGTCATCGACGAGCTGGCAGACCTGATGATGATCGCGCCGGATGAAACCGAACGTACCATCACCCGCCTTGCGCAGCTAGCGCGCGCCACGGGCATTCATATGATCCTCGCCACGCAGCGCCCGTCTGTGGATGTGGTGACGGGTCTTATCAAAGCCAACTTCCCGGCGCGTATTGCGTTTGCCGTGGCTTCGAACACGGACAGCCGCGTCATCCTTGACCAGCCCGGCGCGGAACGATTGCTCGGGCGCGGTGACATGCTTTATCAGGCTCCCGATGCGCCCGCGCCTGTGCGTTTGCAGGGTGTGTTCGTCTCGGATCATGAAATTCAAAAACTGGTGGAATACTGGCGGACGCTGGCGGGCGGGACCAGTCCCTACGCCGCCGCCGGTATGCCCGCCGACACCATTCCCGAAAACGTGCCGCTCAAGCAGGCTCCCTTGTGGGAGGAGACTCAAAAAGTGGATGGCGACCCGCTGTTCAATGAAGCGGTGGGAATCGTTCGCAAGGAAGGCAAGGGGTCGGTCTCCATGCTCCAGCGCAAACTGCGCATCGGGTATACGCGCGCCTCGCGCATCATGGACACGATGGAAGATAAGAAGATCGTCGGTCCGCCCGAAGGTGCGACCCAGATGCGCCAGGTGTTGGATTATGGCAACACCCCGCCGCCGGAGAGTGAGCCGGGCGAGTAACAAAAACGAAAGGATAGCGACCGCTATCCTTTCGTTTTTATAAATTCCCTCGTTTGTGATACATAGTATAATCACCCACGTTAATATTCGGAGGAACAATGACCGATAAGAAAATTCGTGTTTTGGTTGCCAAGCCCGGGCTGGATGGTCACGATCGCGGCGCGAAAGTGGTGGCGCGTGCCCTGCGTGACGCGGGCATGGAGGTCATCTACACCGGCTTGCGCCAAACGCCTGAAATGATCGCCGAAGCCGCCCTGCAAGAGGATGTGGACGTGGTCGGTTTGTCCATTCTCTCAGGCGCGCACATGGCACTCACCCCGCGCGTGTTGGAACTACTCCGCTCCAATGGGCAGATGAATGTCAAGGTCTTTATCGGCGGCATCATCCCCGATGAAGACTTGAGCCGGTTGAAAGAGCTGGGAGTGACCGGCGTATACGGTCCCGGCGCTTCCACCGAGGACATTATCCGCGACATCAAGATAGCCATGGCAGGATAGCCTGCTTTTTTCTGCACAGAGCACATAGGCTCTGTGCTTTCTTCTTAACGACAGGAATTTGTGTTCTTTAATGACCTCTTCTGAATCCATCCTTAGGGGTGACCGCCTGGCGTTGGCGCGTTTATTGACCAAGGTCGAGAACGACTCGCCCGATGGGCGCGCCACACTCATCGAACTTTTCCCCCATACAGGCAAAGCGCATCTTATCGGTGTGACAGGGGCTCCCGGAACCGGGAAATCGTCCCTGGTGAATCAACTTGCGCTTCACTATCGCAAAGCGGAAGACAAACGCGTTGCCATCGTTGCGGTAGACCCATCCAGCCCCTTCACGGGCGGAGCGGTGCTGGGCGATAGAGTTCGCATGCGCGATCTTTCCGGCGACCCGAATGTCTTCATCCGCTCGATGGCGTCACGTGGCTCACTGGGTGGGCTGGCGCAGGCGACGGCAAACGTAGTGCAGGTGTTCGATGCGGCTGGATTCGACATCGTCATCGTGGAGACCGTCGGCGCGGGTCAAAGCGAAGTGGACATTGCCCGCCTCGCGCACACCACACTCGTGGTCGAAGCGCCCGGCTTGGGCGATGACATTCAAGCCATCAAAGCCGGCATCCTTGAGATTGCCGACATCCTCGTCGTCAACAAGGCAGACCGCCCCGGCGTGGAAAATACCGAAAAGTCACTCAAGTCCATGCTGGAGTTGGCGCACCCAACGACGCGCGTCTTCAAGCATCATGGCACTTATATGAGCATGTCCATGCCGGAGTCGAATCAAAATGCGAACCTGTGGATTCCACCCATCCAAAAGACGGTCTCCACTGAAGGCAAGGGTATTCCCGAACTCGTGGCTGCCATCGCGCGGCATGTGCAGCATCTCCGCTCCAGCGGCGACTGGACTCTCCGCGAGCGCACCCGGCTCGAGGTCGAGTTGGAAGCGCTCATCCGCGATTCGCTGATGACCAAATTCCGTGAAGACATCTCATCCCAACAATACGAAGAGACGTTGGAGAAGGTCATCCAAAGAAATATCTCACCTTGGGAAGCCGTCCGTATGTTGTTGAATGGAAGGTTGAAATGAGCATCATCTATGGCGAACGTGTGCGCTTGCGCGCGAATGAGCGCGAAGACCTGCCCAAGTTTCACGAATGGGTCAACGACCCGGAAGTAACCCACAGCCTTGCGTTGTATCTGCCCATGTCGATGGCGGATGAGGAGAAGTGGTTTGACTCTCAACGTGACCCCAATGAAAAGCCGCTCTCGATCGAGATCCGCAAAGGCAAAGGCTGGAAGTTGATCGGCAATTGCGGCGTGTTCGGCATCGAGAATGTGAATCGCAGCGCGGAACTGGGCATCATGATCGGTGACAAATCGGAATGGGACAAAGGCTACGGCGCGGAAGTCATGTCGCTGCTCTTGCGCCACTGTTTCGGGACCTTGAACCTGAATCGCGCCTTTTTGCGAGTCTACGCTGGCAATGTGCGGGCGGTGCGCTCGTACGAAAAAGCCGGTTTTATTTTGGAAGGACGACTGCGCGAAGCGGTCTATAAACATGGAAAATATGACGACGTCCTCATCATGAGCGTGCTGCGCTCAGAGTGGGCGAAACGAAAGAAGGAGAAGTAACGGAATGCATCATGTTCATCATGATCTGAAAGTATATGGGGGCATCAAGTTGTTTGCAGGCAGCGGCTCGCCCGAACTGTCGGCAAAGATCGCAGAATACCTCGGTCTGCCCATCAGCGGACGTGAGATGATCGAATTCCCGAATGAGAATCTGTTCATCAAGTTGAACGGCAGCGTGCGCGGACAGGATGTGTACGTCATCCAAACCACGTCCTCGCCGGTGCATCGCAACCTGATGGAATTGCTCATCACCATCCAAACCCTGCGGCTGGATTCAGCGGCGCGCATCACGGCTGTCGTGCCGTACCTGTGCTACGGGCGTTCGGACAAAAAAGACCAGCCGCGTGTGCCCATCACTGCGCGCCTTGTGGCGGATATGATCGAAGCCGCTGGTGCTGACCGCTACATGACCCTCGACCCGCATGCCGGACAAGTTCAAGGTTTCTTTTCCATTCCCGGCGATGTATTGACCGCGTCGCACCTGTTGGTGGGGCACATCAACCAACATCTACGCAAGGATATGAAGGATCCGGTCGTCGTATCGGTAGACCTTGGTTTTGCCAAAAAGGGACGCAACTACGCCGCTGATATGGACATGCCCATTGCCTTCATCGAAAAGCGCCGCATCGGTAATGAAGCCAAAGCCGAAGCATTGACCCTGATCGGTGACGTGACAGACCGCGATGTCATCATTGTGGATGACGAAGTGGATACGGGCGGCTCCATCGCCCAGGCGGTGGATGTGGTCAAGAGCCACGGCGCGCGCAATGTCTATCTCGTCTTTGTCCATGCCATTCTTTCGGCTAAGGGCGCGGAACGGCTGGGGTCGCTGCCCATCAAGCAAATTGTCACCACTGATTCGGCGCCCATCCCCCCGGAAAAAATGAAACACCTCGAAGGCAAGATCACCGTCATCTCCATTGCCCCGTTGCTGGGAGAGGTCATCCGCCGCGCCCACGAAGGTCGCTCGGTGGGAGAGATGTTCAACGAATAAACCTGGGTATGCCTGAACTCCCCGAAGTTGAAACCATCGCACGAGCCATTGAACCGGATGTGACCGGCAAGACCATCGTTGCCGCCAATATCCGCTGGGCACGGACGATCGCTCTTCCGTCTGCGAAAAAATTCGCCGCACAGGTCCAAGGTCAACGGATCGTTGGCGTTTCGCGGCGGGCAAAATACCTGATCCTGCGGCTCGAAGATTACAATCTCCTAATACATTTGCGCATGAGCGGGGATTTAATGGTAAGAATGGGTAAAATCAAAGCGGAAAAACACGACCGCCTCCTCCTCGCCTTGAGAGCAGACGACAACACAGAGAGTTATCTCGCCTTTAACGACACGCGTAAATTCGGGCGTGTTTGGCTGACGGACCAGCCGCAGAATGTCCTCGGCAAACTTGGACCGGAGCCGCTCGGCAGCGAGTTCACTCCGCAATGGCTGTATGAAAACCTGCGCAGCCGCAGCCGCCAGCTCAAGCCGTTGCTGCTCGACCAGACCTTCCTCGCCGGCGTGGGCAACATCTATGCCGATGAGTCGCTGCACATGGCGAAGCTGCACCCTCTCGGGTTGTCCAACTTTGTGTCGAAGAAAAAGGCTCAGGCGCTGCACGAAGCGATCCGATTCGTTTTGAAGGAAGGGATCCGCCGCAACGGAGCCAGCATCGACTGGGTGTATCGCGGCGGTGAGTATCAGAATCATTTTCGGGTGTATGACCGTGAGGGCAAACCCTGCCCGGTCTGCGGAACGAAGATCCAAAAGTTGACCGTTGGTCAGCGCGGCACACATATCTGCCCAAAGTGCCAGACAATAGAAAGGAAGTAACCATGCAGTTGAATTTCGCAATGACAACCGTCCCCACCATTGTCCTGTGGATCGTGGGTCTTTTGATTTTCGGCGTTGGCTCGCTGCTGGGTTATTTCAACATGAACATCGAGGCAAAGAAAAAACTGGAGGCGATGGAGACCAAGGCTGAGATCCTTCGCGCCGAGGCGGAGAAGAAACTTGCCGAAGCCGAGAGAAAGCTGGAAGAGGCGCGGATGCTCCACCCCCATGCTGAAACCGACCCTGGCATTCTGCGTGTCAAAAGGGATGGGGGGGTGGAACTCGACGGCGCAGCTTTGAAAGGTGCGCTTACCGCCGAGAAAAAGAAGCGCCTGATCGATGTGGTTTCATACCTGCGCCCGTTCCTTGATGCCCCCGCTCAAGCGGCTCAGTCCCAACCGGTTCCAACGGCAACCCCTACCCCAGCGCCCATTTCCCCCGTTGTTTCGCAGCCCACAGTGACCAAACCCGCCCCCTCGTTGTTGAATGCGGTTTTGCCTGCAAAGAAGAAGGATAGTGAAACGGAATTCAAACTGCTGAGCATTGTGCAGCAGATCGATACCGTCTTGCAAAAACGGCTGGAAGGCACCGCATTCGAAAAAGCCGGCATCCGCCTGCATGATTCACCGCAAGGTGGTGTGGAAGTTTTCATTGGGGTCGAAAAATTCGAGAGCATCGATGATGTCCCCGACCCAGCCATAAAAACCATCATTCGCGCGGCGGTCGCCGAATGGGAGCAAAAGTACACGCCGGGTCTGTAACCAGGCCCTGCTAACTCTGTTTGTAGCGCGCTGTCAGCACCGGGCAGCTGGCAGCCTCGGAGATCTCCGAAGTCACATTGGGGGAATACATCTGTCTCAGCGAATGAACGCTGTACGACGAGCCCATGCAGAGCAAGTCGTATTTGCCCTCCCTTGTCTCTCCCAAAATCTCCTCCACCACATTTCCTCGCCGTCCGATGACGTTGGCGGTCAGCCCGTCTGACTTGGCGATCTCCAGCGCCTGCCGCAGGCTGCGCCCGATGGGCGTCTCGGTTTGCTCAAGTCGCTGCCAGTTATCGCGGATCACCCGTGCAGTGGGGTAATCCAAATCGCCCGGCGGCACAATGTGTAGCAGCGAAATTTCGGCGCGGCTTTTCAACGCGATCTGCATGGCAAGATGTTCCGCATTCACTTCATATCCCAACCCGCCTACACAGATGAGGATTCTCCCGACCGGCAGGACCGACTTTGGCACATACAGGATCGGCTGTTTGATCTCCTCAATGAAATGGCGGATCGAACGCCTCGCAAGAATACGCCGGATCTGCGGGCGCCCAAGCGGTGAAAGCACCACAATGGAATCGTCACGGGCTGCCCGCTGTGGGATGACCTCCTCAGCGCTTCCCCGCTGGACCTCGAGGCTGTATGCCGTCCCCTGAGCCTTGAACAACCCGACAGCGCGCTCGAAAACCTCCTCCAGCGGATGGTGATCGTCGATGGCGGCGGGATTCTCCTCCTCGGTCACACCGAGCAGCGTCACCGTCGCATCGAGGGTGGACGCCAGCCACGCTCCCTGCTCAATGGCAGACCAGGTACCTTTGTATCCGTTCGTAACGATTAATACGTTTGATGTCATGATAAATCCAATCAACGAAATAGAAATACGCCCAGAACCCCTGCGCCCAGCAACACCAACGGAGACGGAACATCCAGCCAGAGGGCAATCGCGCTCAATGCGGCGATGACCAGCGTGCGCCTGCCGATGCTCTTCGTCTGCCCCACGCGGAACAAGTCCCATGCCACCATCAGGATCAATGCCGCCACGGCAGGGCTCATCCCTTTCACGAAACCATCCAGCCAGCTCTCCTGCTGGAATTGCTGCAACACTATCGCCACGAGGAACATCATCACCGTCGGCGGCAGCACGGCTCCCAGCAGCGCCGTGAACACACCGGGCACGCCGCCCGCGGCATAACCGACGAACATGGCAAGCTTCAGGGCTTCGCTCCCCGGTAGAAAGTTGGAGAAGCCTACCGCTTCCACGAAACGTTCCTCGGTCATCACCTTGCCGACCGCTTCCTTGTACAGCAGCCCCACCGAGGCGGGACCCGACGGTGAAAGCAGGTTCACCTTCAGGAACATCCACAACAGACGCAGCCACACCGAAAAATTTGGTCGATTCATGATGAAAGAAACAGGATTCCGATCACTCCGGCGATGATGATGACGATCCGCTCCGGAACTTTAAGCCACATGGCGGTAAAACTGGCGATCCCAAGCCCCCAACCAAACCAATTGGTTCCGCCGCCTTTTTCGAAGATCTTCCACGCTGTGAAGATCATCAAAATGGAAATGGCGGGTGTGAGTCCCTCCACGAAGTTACTGACCCACGCCTCACGCCGCAGACGATGCAGGATCATCGTCACACCGAGGATGATCAATGTCGGCGGCAGGATGGATGCCAGCAGTGAGACCAATCCGCCGGGGATGCCGCCAGCCGCATAGCCGATATACATCGCCAGCTGCAGCGCGTCGCTGCCTGGCAAGACGGAAGAAAAACCCACCGCCTGCACGAATTGCTCCTCGGTCACAAAACGACCCACGGCTTCGCTGTAGAGCAATCCCACTGAGGCGGGACCGGAGGTGCTGAGCAGGTTGACTTTTAGAAAGGTCCAGAAGAGTTGTATTAGGATTTCCACGCGCCTGAGTCTATCATGCAATCACCGCACCTTCCATTTTCAACAGCCATTCCTTGGTGGGGATGCCGTCTCCGCCGCCATAGCCGTGGAGCTTGCCGTCCCTGCCGATGACGCGGTGACAGGGGATGACCAGCGGCATGGGGTTGGTGGCGTTGGCGCGTCCCACTGCGCGATAGGCATGCGGGTGACCGATCTGCGCGGCGATCTCGGCGTAGGTGCGCGTCTCGCCGTAGGGAATTTCGTACACGACCTTGAGCATTTTCTGTTGGAACGGGCGCAGGGTTGCCCAGTCGATGCGAAAGGTGAATTCATGTCGCTTCCCTTTGAGGTACTCGCGGATTTCCTTCGCGTACGGCTGGATCTGCTTTTGGTTTTGCTCCACGGGTAGTTTCAGCCGCAGGAGGTAGGTGTACAGTTTCGGCTGTGCATCCGCCCACTCAACGGCGACCAGCCCCACGTCGGAGGCGGCGATGCGAAAATTTCCGAGCGGCGTGTGATTTAATTCGCCGAGATGGATCATGCAGGGGGACGAGTCCATTAAAATATCCTCTTGTACACACACAATAACCGAAAGGGCTTACAAACCTGTTATTTGTCGGACAATCGTAGGGTAATCGTAGGGTTGGCGTCAAGTAGATTTCGGATAATCATGATAAATTTGCCTTCGTAAGGTGATTTCTCTTCTCCTCCTTTCAAAGGGAACCGCGGTCGGCGTCCGCGGTTCTCGTAGTTTAACGGGGTCTTCATTTATAATCCAGCCATCAAACTTTGAGAGACGATCATGCCTGTAAAAATTACCATCATCGGTTTGGGACAAATTGGCGCATCGATTGGGTTGGCGCTGGCTGCGCATAAGGATGCGGTAACCACGCTGGGTCATGACAGGGATTTTAGCATCGAACAGCGTGCAAAGAGACTGGGCGCGGTATCAGCCACGAATCACAACCTGCCCGGCTCGGTCGAAAATGCCGATCTGGTCATTTTGGCGTTGCCTGTCCATCAGGTGCGCGAAACATTCCATTACATTGCGAGCGATCTGAAAAAAGATGTGGTGGTGGTGGATACGACCCCGGTCAAGGCGGAGGTGTGGAAGTGGGCGCGCGATCTCCTGCCCGCTTCGGCTCATTACGTGGGGCTGGTGCCCGCCATTGGGGCGCAGCATCTCGATTTGACCGGCGCAGGTCTGGACTCTGCCAAAGCGGATCTGTTTTCGAGAAGCGTTTTCCTGCTTTCAGCCCCTCCCGGGACGCCCGGCGAGGCGGTGAAACTGGTGTCGGACCTGGTGGGGTTATTGGACGCATCCACCATCCTGACGGATTTTGTCGAGTCTGACGGGTTGATGGCGTCTGCGAATCTTTTGCCGCGTCTGATTTCCGCGGCGCTGCTGAATTCAACCACTGGTCAACCTGGTTGGCAGGAAGTGCGCAAGATGGCGGGGTTGGGATACTTCCGCGCCACATCTGCCTTTGCGGAAGGCGAAGATGCCGAAGCGTTGGGCATGTTGTCATTGCAGAACCGCGAAAACGTTATTCGCCTGCTGGATCAAATGATCGCTTCACTGGTGGAGATGCGCGACGATCTTGAAAATGAAAACGGCGAAGCATTCAGAACGCGGCTGGAATCTGCGCAGCAGGGACGCATCCATTGGTTGAGAGAACGCGGTCGCGCTGATTGGACGCACATGCCCGGTGGGCAGGTGGAAAAAACCTCGTTCATGGAAAGCCTGTTGGGAAGTAAACTGGGGAAGATGGGAAAACGCGGCAAATAATAGGCGACCGGGAATGACCTGTTATTGCTACATCCTCGAATGTTCAGATGGCACCTACTACACCGGCTGGACGACCGACCCCGAACGGCGTGTAAAACAGCATAACAAAGGCTTGGGTGCGAGGTATACCAAAACCCGCCGCCCGGTGAAGCTGGTCTATCTCGAAGAGCAACCGGACAAGATCTCTGCTTTAAAACGTGAGAGAGCCATCAAGGCTCTCCCGCGAAAAAAGAAAATGGAATTGTTTGTGTAGGGGCGGGTTATCCCGCCCCTACGATGTTTAATCCGTGAACAGCGGCAGATGCCCGAGCGAGTGGATGTGCATCCACTGCGCGCGGTCGCCTTCGGTTAAGATTGCCGCTTCGCCCGCCACGCTGGCATTGGCTTTATCGAGGATCATGCGCATCCCTTGAAGCGTCGAGCCGGTGCTGATGACATCGTCCACGACCAATACCTTTTTGCCCTGAATCGCCTCACGGTCTTTTTCATCCAGGATCAACACCTGTGGCTGTCCCGTGGTGATGGAAAGCGTCTCCGCCTGAATGGCATCGCCCATGTACGGCTTGTAAACCTTTCGCAGAACAATGTAGGGCTTCTTCGTTTCAACAGAAAGCGCATATGCCAGCGGAATGGACTTCGCCTCGGCGGTCACGATTAGGTCATACTCCACATCCTTGATCTTTTCGGCAAGCGCGCGCCCGCAAGCTTGCACCAGTTCGGTATCGCCCAAAATGTTCAAAATGGCGATGCGCAGACCGGGTTTGATCTCAAAGAGGGGAAGTTTACGTTTGATACCGGCGATGTCGATCGAATACGTTTCGCGATTGGTCATGGGAGTCCTCCACGGGAAAATTTGCACCGGAAGTTTATCACGATTTCACCGCCCCTTCTTTTCAATCAAAGATTAGAAAATTTGTGCTATACTCTGCCCATGCGCCCCATCCGCTCCTCCGAAATCGGCAGTTACCTGTACTGTCGCCGCGCCTGGTGGTATCGCAAGACCGGGACTCCCTCCGAGAATCAGGCGGAACTTTCAGCGGGAACCGAGCTCCACAGTCGGCACGGACGCCAGGTCCTTGCTGCGGCTCTCACGCGGACCGTGGGCTTGATTCTACTTCTGGCAGCGATTCTTACGCTGGTGGCGTACCTCGCCTTTCGATGGCTATGACCTATCTTGCCCTTTTCCTTTTTCTACTCGCATTGATCTTTTTCTGGCAATCGAACCGCCAGCAAAAAGCCGCCGGTCTTCCGGGCGGACGTGTCATCTACACCGACACGCGCGGCTGGGGCAAGGTGGAGAAGCCGCTTTTTTATCCCGCTCTCGGGCTGACGGGCAAGCCGGATTACCTTATCGAGAAAAATGGGCAGATCATTCCCGTGGAGGTCAAATCGGGGCGCGCCCCGGAAGAACCCTACGACTCACACATTTTTCAACTGGCATCGTATTGCCTGCTGGTTGAAAAGACCTACGGAAAGCGTCCGTCGTATGGAATCATCCATTACCAGAACCGCGATTTCGCTGTCGATTACACGGCAGAGTTGGAGAAGGCGCTCATCGAGTTGCTTGCCGACATGCGCGAAGACGATGTCCGCGGCAGAGTTGCCCGGTCTCACGACCAGCCATCCCGTTGTAAACGATGCGGCTTCCGGGGAGTCTGCGACCAGAAACTGGCATAAGGTTGAGGCTTCGTCAAAGACAAAAGGTATAATTTCAGGCATGTCCTCGCCATTCGTTCCCAAACGCATTGTCGTCACGGCATATCCAAAAATGCCAGAGGCTTTCACCGAAGCGGAAGCCATGTCCGCGTTCTTGAAGGAAAAAGGCATGGACGCGCCTGTCGGGTCGTTATACGACGAGGGTTTGCGCAAACGCGTGAAACGGGGCGAGTTCGACATGCTGATCGCTGTGGGCGGGGATGGCAGCGTGCTGCGGGCTGGTCATTTATGCGCGTCGTCGGGTGTGCCCATTTTGGGAGTCAACCTCGGCAGGCTGGGATTCCTCATCCAGATCGACCGCAAAGAATGGCGCGATTATTTTGAAAAATTGTTGAACGGCGAAGCCTGGATCGAAAACCGCATGATGTTGCGGGCGGAGCACATCCGCGCGGGTGAGATGATCGGCTCCTCCGTGGCATTGAATGAAGCCGTTGTCGGGCGCGGGCAGAACCTGCGTCCCGTGCGGCTGGCTGCCTTTGTAGACTCCCGCCAGTTGACCAGCTACGTGGCAGACGGGTTGATCGCTTCCACTGCCACCGGTTCGACCGCGTATGCCCTCGCCGCAGGCGGACCCATCCTCCCGCCGGAACTGCGCAATATTTTGCTGGTGCCGATTGCCCCGCACCTTTCCGTGGATCGGGCAGTGGTTCTCGCAGAAGGATCATCGGTCTCCATTGTGGCGAAGAGCGAAAATGCCGTTTTGAGCGTGGATGGTCAGCTGCCCTCGCCGCTGATGGAGGATGATGTCGTCAATGTAACCGCCGCCGATGTGACCGCGCAATTTGTCCGCTTTGGCGACCCGGGTTATTTTTACAGGAATATTACGATGCACATGAACGAAAATTCAATAGGATTGCCGCGATGACCGACACGACCATCACAACCTGTTATGTCCACCCTGAGAGGGAAACCTCCCTGCGTTGCAAACGCTGCGACCGTTACATTTGCATGTCGTGTGCGGTCAGCACGCCTACGGGCTACATTTGCAAGGAATGCATGCGAGAGCGGCAAAAAGTCTTCGATACCGCCGTCTGGCACGACTTTGTGCTCGGTTTTGCCGTGGCAGGCTTGATCTCTGGCGTGGCCTCCTTTTTGGTGACGCTCATCGGCGGGATCGGTTTCTTCGGATGGCTGCTGGTATTCATCGGTTCCTCCGCCGCTGGTGGCATCATCGCGGAAGCGGTACGCGCCATCACTCAAAAGCGTCGCTCCCGTCCGCTGTTCATGACAGTTGCCGGTGGGGTGATCTTTGGCGCGCTGCCCATGCTCCTTTTGCAACTGCTGAGCGGAAATATCTTTGGAATAATCTTTCAAGTGATCTACCTTGTCGTAGCCGTGCCAATGGTGTACGCGCGTCTTTCCGGAATCCAACTCTCCCGATAACCTATGCTCACAGAACTTCGCATCCAGAATTTTGCCATCATCGACAAGCTCGACCTGCGTTTTGGTCCGGGTTTGATCATCCTCACCGGCGAGACCGGCGCAGGCAAGTCCATCATCCTCGACGCCGTGGTCATGCTCATCGGCGGGAAAGCGGATGCGACCTTCATCCGCACAGATTCGGATGCGGCGTTTGTTGAGGGTGTTTTCCATCTCAAAGGTCCAGAGAGAGAAGCGGTACACGAGGTCCTCAAACGCGAAGAGCTGATGGATGATCCCGATTACGTCGTGCTGATGCGTGAAGTCCGCCGCGAAGGGCGCAGCGTGGCGCGCATCAATGGTCGGACCGTGAACGTGGGACTGCTCAAGGAAATTGGCGCGCTGCTGATCGACATCCATGGTCAGGCAGAGCACCTTTCGCTGCTCGACCCGCGTGCGCACCTCGGCTTGCTTGACCGCTTTTCCGACATCTCCAAACCGCTGACGGAATACCGCCAGACCTATCACACTTTGTTGAACCTGCGCCGCGAACTTTCCGACTTGAAAAAAGCGCAAGCCGATGCCGACCGGCGCATCGAAATGTTGACCTACCAGGCAGAAGAGATCGAATCTGCAAAATTGAAGCCGGGCGAAGAGGAAGAACTTCGCAAAGAACGTGACCGTCTCGCGAATGCCGAATCGCTGGCACAAAATGCGCAGGAAGCGCTGGCGATCCTTGAAGAAGGTTCGCCGGAAACACCCGCTGCCACAGATCTGATCGGTCAGGCGGCGCAGGCATTATCTGCATTGGCAAAGATCGATGCCGGGCAGGCAGAGATGGCGAATCAAGCCGAACTCATGCTCGATACTCTTTCGGATATCATCCGCGATTTGCGCGATTATCTCGAAGAGATCGAATTCAACCCCAAGCGCCTCGACGATGTGGAAGAACGGCTCGACCTCATCCATTCGCTTACCCGCAAATATGGCGGCAGTCTTCCCGCTGTCATCGCTTATGGCGAAGATGCGCGCCGTCAGCTGGAAACCATCACCGGCGCAGCAGACCGCATCGGCGAACTGGAAATGCAGGAAGCCAAATTCCTCGAGAAGTTATCGAAGCAGGGCAGCTTGCTCTCCGAAAAACGAAAAACCGCCGGAGCCGCCATGGGCAAGGGCATCGAGGTCGAACTTGACGATCTGCGGATGGCGTCTGCCCAATTTGGTGTGGACTTTCAGACCAAGCCGGATGCGAACGGGATCCCCCTTTCGGATGGAACCCGCATCGCCTTCGACCAGAACGGATTCGACCGCGTGGAGTTTCTCGTCGCTCCGAATCCGGGTGAAGGACTCAAGCCGCTGGCAAAGATCGCCTCGGGTGGTGAAACCTCACGCCTGATGCTTGGCTTGAAGAACGTCATGGCGCGCGCCGATGAAGTCCCATCCCTGATCTTTGATGAGATCGATCAGGGTATTGGCGGGCGGGTTGGCATGGTGGTTGGGCAGAAACTTTGGAACCTTTCGCGCAGTCATCAGGTTTTTTGTGTAACGCACCTACCTCAGTTGGCAGTCTTCGGCGACCAACATTATCAGGTGCAAAAGCTGGTGGACAAGGGACGCACGCTTACGCGTGTGGAACCGCTTGAAGGGGAAGCCCGTTTGCTGGAGCTTTCACAGATGCTTGGCGAGGTGGGCGAGGGCACACTCCGCTCGGCGCACGAATTGTTACAATCTGCCCGGCAGATGGTAAAAGGTAAAAAATAGAAAAATCGGTCGCTTGTAAAGGCGACCGATTTTTCTATTTTTGGCGGGTGGATTAAATGATGACTGCTAGGGTGAGGGGGGCACCCTAGCAGTCATCGTTGGTAATAATACACCCAGCCCACAAAAAAGTCAAGCATTAATTTGGTTAGAAAATCTTAATGGTTTTGTATAGATATTTGTGCCCTGAGTAGGAATCGAACCTACATCTAAGCCTTAGGAGTGCCTTGTTCTATCCATTGAACTATCAGGGCAGTGGTTGAATTATACCCAAAAGATGCGACATGAAAAGACTTCGGAGGCAGCCCTGCCTCCGAAGTCTTTTTGTTGTGACTATTTTAGTGATGGAACTGTTCTTCTTCCGTGGAGCCTTTCATTGCGCCGGTGGAAATCTCGCCGCCGGTGACCGTTGTTTGCACGGCGTCAAAATATCCGGCGCCCACAAATGCCTGATGCTTGACCGCGCGGAAGCCCATGGTCTTTTCCATTTCGAACTCACGTTCCTGTACTTTGACGAAGGCGCTCATGCCGTTGCGGGCGTAGCCATGCGCCAGTTCGAACATGCTGGCATTGAGCGTGTGGAAGCCTGCCAGTGTAATGAACTGGAACTTGTATCCCGCTTCCCCCAGCTGATCCTGGAATTCGGCGATCTGCTGGTCGTTGAGTTTGCGCTTCCAGTTGAAGGAGGGCGAGCAGTTGTATGCCAGCATCTTGCCGGGATATTTGGCGTGGATCATTTTTGCGAATTCGCGCGCTTCCTCGATATCGGGGGTGGGGGTTTCGCACCAGATCAAATCCACATACGGGGCGAATTCCAGGGCGCGGGCGGCGGCGTATTCGAGCCCGTTCTTGACGACGTAGAAGCCGTCGGCGGTGCGCTCGCCTGTGAGATGTTCGTGGTCTACGCGGTCGATGTCGCCGCGGATGAGCGTGGCGGATAAGGCGTCGGTGCGACCGATGAAAATGGTGGGAACCCCCATCACGTCAGCGGCGAGGCGGGCAGAGATCAATTTCTGGATGAAGTCATGCACGGGTACAAGGACTTTTCCGCCCATGTGTCCGCATTTCTTCAAGGATGATAACTGGTCTTCGAGATGGATGCCTGCGGCTCCGGCTTCGATCATGGCTTTGATCAACTCAAAGGTGTTGAGCGGACCGCCGAAGCCCGCCTCGGCATCTGCCACGATGGGCGCGAAGTATTGCACTTCGCCATCGCGTTTGTCCATGTGCTGGATCTGGTCGGCGCGGATGAGGGCGTTGTTGATCTTCTTCAAAACGGTGGGCACGCTGGTGACCGGGTAAAGGCTTTGGTCGGGGTACATGGTGAGGGCGTCGTTGGCGTCGCCTGCCACCTGCCAGCCGCTGAGGTAGATGGCTTTCAGCCCCGCCTGCACCATCTCCACGGCTTGATTGCCGGTCAGCGCTCCCAATGCGCGGACGTAGTTCTCGCTGTGCAGTAATTGCCACAGGCGTTCGGCTCCCATGCGTGCCAGTGTATGATCGTGCTGGAAGGTGCCGCGCAGGCTGTCCACCTCTTCGGCGCTGTACGGTCGGTACACGCCTTTCCAGCGGGCGTCCTCCGCCCATTCCCTCTTCAACTCTTCGACGGACTTGGGTTGGTACTTGTGAAACATGATTTTTCTCCTCCGAAAATCAATCTAATTTTCCATACGCAGAAAGCGTGAGGAACTCGGCGAAGTCGTTCGATGTGACCAGGTCATCGAATAACTGGAGCGCCTCGTTCATTCGGCTGGCGGCGTATGCCTCTGCCCCGTACAGGGTTTGAATCTTTTCCAATTCCTCCGCGAGGAACTGGCGGTACAACCGTTCTGAAACTTTTCGTCCGTCGGATAAAGCAGCAGTGGGATGATGGATCCACTGCCAGAGTTGAGCGCGGCAGATCTCAGCGGTGGCGGCGTCTTCCATCAGGTTATGGATGGCAACAGCGCCGGAGCCACGCAGCCAGGCGTCGAGGTATTGCAAGCCCACATTGATATTCAGGCGCATGCCCGCTTCGGTGATCTGTCCGTTCGGGATGTTGAAGTTGACCAGGTCTGCGGCAGAGGTGTTCACTTCTTCCCGCAGTTTTTCTTTTTGATGTGGTTTGTCCTTCAACACGCTGTCGAAGACTTCCATTGCAACCGGCACAAGGTCGGGATGTGCCACCCAGGTCCCGTCGAAGCCGTCGGCGGATTCTCGTAGCTTATCTTCCCTGACCTTTGAAAGCGCCGCTTCATTGACCTGGGGGTCTTTGCGGCTGGGAATAAATGCCGCCATCCCGCCGATGGCGTGCGCTCCGCGTTTGTGGCAGGTTTTGACCAATAACTCGGTATACGCCCGCATGAAGGGAACGGTCATGGTCACTTGGGCACGGTCGGGTAGGAGGAAACCCGGTTGTTTGCTAAATTTTTTGATGGTGCTGAAGATGTAGTCCCAACGACCGGCATTGAGCGCCACGATATGCTCACGCAGTTCGTACAGAATTTCGTCCATTTCGAAAGCGGCAAGGATGGTTTCGATGAGCACGGTCACTTTGATGGTGCCGCGCGGGATGTCGAGTTTATCTTGTGCGAAGTTGAACACGTCGTTCCACAGACGCGCTTCGAGATGACTCTCCAATTTGGGCAGGTAGAAGTATGGACCCGTGCCGCGCTTTCGGAGGCGATCCGCATTCAGAAACAGATACAAGCCAAAGTCGAAGAGTGAAGCGGAGATGGGTTTGCCATCCAGCGTCACATGTTTTTCATCCAGATGCCAGCCGCGCGGACGCACGAACAACGTCGCGGGATTTTCATTTAGTTTGTAGGTTTTTTCGGGAGTGGTGAGGGAGATGGTGCGCTCGATGGCGTCGCGCAGGTTAAGGTGACCCTGGATGAGATTTTCCCAGGTGGGCGCGTTGGCATCTTCAAAATCTGCCATGAAAACTTTCGCCCCCGAATTGAGCGCGTTGATCGCCATCTTTCGTTCCGGCGGACCGGTGATCTCCACGCGGCGGTCTTGCAAGTCATCGGGTATCGAGCCGACCTTCCAATCTCCGGCACGCACATCCGCCGTCTCTTCGAGAAACCCTGGCAAGGTTCCAGCGTCGAACATCTTCTGACGTTCTACCCGCTTTTGTAACAACTCGCGCCTGCGGGTGCCGAACTCTCGTTCCAGTTGTTCGACAAATGCAAGCGCTTCGGGTGTGAGGATCTCCTGAAATTCAGGAGCGATCTTGCCGTGAATGTTCATGCGCACCTCCTGCGGTGAATAGGGACGGCAAATAATTTAGCGAGTATACAGTTGTAAGTAACAGGGTAGTTACAAATTTCACTTATTGTATGGAGAAGCGAGTGCAATGCAAGAAAATGAACCTTAATAAAATCTACCGGCGTTAGGGAGATTCCTATATTTCTTTAATGCGCTGATGAAAGAACAAATGCTACAATCTTTCCATGAACACCACGCGCCCTCCCTGCTAAGTTCTACTCCCCCTAATTCGTAAAAAGCCTACACCCGACGACCTCGACGGTGCCTGACGACTCCGGAACCGTCTATTTGCGTTTAATCACGCCCGAGGTCCGCCCCGCTCCAATTTGTCGCTCTTTCTCAATTCGACAAATTGGAGGTTTCAAATGGAAACGATTCGGGGCAGACTGTCCCTTGATCTGGATTTGACTGATTTCTACACGCGGCTCGCAAACTACAACCGCATCTCTCTGGACCTCGGAACGGGTGACGGCAAATTTGCCTTGTGCCACGCTGAGGCTTTTCCCAGCCACTTCGTCATTGGGGTGGACTCGTGCCGCGAGAACCTGCACGAGTATTCACGCGCCAAACTGCCGAACCTGCTCTACGTCATCGCCAGCGCTCAATCCCTGCCGCATGAATTGAGCGGACTGGTTTCACACGTCACCATCAACTTTCCGTGGGGCAGTTTGTTGGGAAGTTTGCTCGCAGGCGACTCGAGATTCATGCACGGACTTGCATCCGTTTTGAGTCCGGGTGCATCTTTGGATATCCGTTTGAATGGCGGCGCATTGACCGAGCAAGGTTGGTCGCTTATAGACGGCGCAGAGTGCATCTGCGAGAATCTTGAGGCGGCAGGCTGGCGGGTAGACAATCCTGCTGTGATGGATTCACACGCCTTGCGAAATTTCCCCAGCACCTGGGCGAAGCGTCTCGCGTTCGGAAGAGATCCGCGGGCATTGCATCTAACGGGTAATTTGGAATAAAAAGAGGAGGTCATGCCTGGCATGACCTCCTACTGTTCTTGAAAATCCGTGATCGTGAATTCGTTGTAGAACTCACTGACTTTTGGGTTGAGCCAGCCGTTACCGGAAAAGATCCCGTCCTGAAAGCGGGTCACAAACCCTGCGCCTGGGTCAAATTCGGCTGCAAGAAGCGACGAAGGCGCGGTTTGCAGAATGTGATACACCATATCCAGAATATGCGTGAATGTAAAGTTGGCATAACTGCATAAGAAAACCTCGCTTCCCCAAAAAGGGTCCTCCCATTTTCTGGTTGGAAGTGGAGAATCCAAATCCAAGGGATGAACTTCGGTGACGGCATTGTCTCTCACTTGAATAACCGCGTTCACCGGGCAAATACTTTGCGAAGAACCGCGAATCTCGAATGTGTAATCACGGATATCCGCCTGTTCCCATTGGGCGCGCGCCTGTGAATATCCGGTTTGTATGCGGTTTACATCCAGAGAATGCTTTGCGGAGGAGATCGGGTCATATAGCAGTTGGATGATGAGCAGCAGAAAGATACCAGCTGCGACGCTAAACCATATTCTTTGGAATTTCATGATCGGCAATGTAACATAACAAATGCCAGCGAACTGTTCTACTGGCATTTGTTGTTTCTACTTCAAGGCTTTGGCTGCATTCCGCCCTGCCGCGCCGCTGACTCCGCCCCCGCCGTGGACTCCGCTGCCGCAGAGATAGAGGTTGTCGATGGGCGTCTTGTGGTTTGACCAACCCGGTATCGGACGCATGAACAGGAACTGATCGAGCATGAGCTGACCGTGGTTGATGTCGCCTTCGGTGAGACCATAGGTTTCTTCAAGGTCGAGAGGGGTGATGGATTTGCGATTTACGATTGACGATTTTAGATTGGGGAAGAATTCTGCCAATGTATTGATCGCCAGATTTTCAACTTTTTCGCGTTCCACGTTCCAATTTCCATGTTTCAGGTTATAAGGCGCAAACTGGAAGTGGATGGAAACCGTGTTGCCTGATGTAGTGACTTCCAAATATGGCTTTTCGGAAATCTCGCCGTACTTGGTCGCGTCGTAGGCTTTTTCGAGATATTTGATGGATGGGGCGAGGACGGCTGTCCCTGCGGGGATGCCGTGATTGCCGTTTGTCTGAAGGTGAATCTTCGCCACCGAGCCGCGCATTTTGATGGATTGGGTGTGCCAGACGAATTCAGGTGGGAGATCCTGTGCGCCGACGAGTTTGAGCAGGGTGTGTTTCGGGTCAGCGGAGGAGAAGATTTGATTTGCAGAAATCTCTTCGCCGTTTGCGAGGATAACGCCTTTCGCAATTTGACTTTCGATTTTGATGCTGGCAACTTCTGCTTCGGTGCGGATTTCACCGCCGAAGGCTTTCACGGCGTTGGCTAAGGCAGTTGTGATCTCGCCCGCTTTACCAACATTCTTGTGAGCAAGCCCGCCGCGATTCATCCAGTTGTGGATGAGGGTGTAACCGGTGCCTGCGCCCATCGGTCCCAGCGTTGAGCCGTGGATGGCAACGGCGCAGATGGCGGCTTTGACGATTTCGGATTCGAAATATTCTTCCACGAGTTCCTGCGCGGTCATCGGCAGGGCGCGGATGAAGTTGAGCATGTCTTTGCGACCGGCGAGTTTTAATTCGAGACCGAGTTCAAGCAAGCCATAGCCTTCTTTGATTCCGAAGTTCATGGGCAGGCGCGGCATGATGGTGGCATAGGCAGTGTCGAGAATGCTCGCGGCTTTATCCATGAAGCGGACGAATTCAGGGAAACGTGCCGCATCTTTTTCGGAGATGCGTTTGATGGACTCGGCGTCGAGCGCGATGTGATTGCCGTCTGGTTGCAGAGAAATGAATGCTGGCTTCTCTTTAACTTCAGGAAGAGGCAGTTTCAAATCCTTCACAATATCGGGGCGAAGGCTACCACCTGTGAAAACCGAATCGACGGCGAAACCGTCGCCAAAAGATTCGGTCACAACCGAGCCTCCCACGATAGCACGGCGTTCGAGAACCAGAACCTTTTTGCCTTGTTTGGCGAGATACGCGGCGGCGACCAATCCATTGTGCCCCGCGCCGATGATGATGGTGTCGTAGTGTTTTGTCATGAATGCGTCCTGTCGTTGTTTGAAATTAATATAGAGAGTTTGTCTTCCAATTTCTTTTGACTAACTAAATCTTCAGGATAAATAGCAATAAGAGTGATATTGTGTTTCTTGCACAAGTGAATTTTCTCTTTTGTTTTTGTATCATATTCTGGATTACCCGTAAGTCCGAAATATTCTATAAACGTATCACCAACCTTGAAATCTGCTCTGAAGTTCCCTTCCGGGTATCTCGGCTCTTTCTCGTGAAAGATCCCATGAGAATAAAGGTATTCATCAATTGTTTTTTCACCTAACGAAAGACAAATATGTCCATCTTTAGCAATAGTTTGAATACCTCTACTAGCTCTTCTTGTGCCATCTTCTAAAACACCTGCTTGAATAAGCGCATTTAGCCAAGAACCCAATTTTTGCTTGACAGATTTTTCGTTAGGTTTTTTTGTGAAAAGTTGTAATAACGCCAATCTTTCATCATTTGTCAGATCTAATAAATCTCCAACGCGTTCACCAAAATTCTGAGGTGGAACTCGACCAATCAATGTAACTAAGTCTTGGATATATTTAATTATTTTTTTCTGAGACACTGTGTTTTTGCCAGAGCCTTGAAAAATCAAATCCTTAAGGCATGGCGAGCAAAAATCTAATCTGTCAATTCCTAATCTTTCGATTATAGGCATCGGTAAGGAGTCTTCAATGAAATCGTTGCTACACAAAGGGCATTTTTTCTTTTGTGGTTTGCGTATTGATTTTGTAAGACCTAATTGTTCAGCCCTAGCCGAAGAAAAATTCATCAATATGTTATGCCAAGAGTATTTTGAACAAAGCGGATCAGATTTTATCCAATCTTCAATAGTTGAAGGTGGTGTTATTTTGATAATTTCATCGGTAATAGTCCAATACCATACCCATTGCCATTTAGAAATTTGTGTAGCCAAAAGTTCGTCAAGAGATAAATTCCACCATTTCAATATATGTGGATTCTTAGCGTAATCAGGCTCTATTTTGAAAAGCCCGTAGGCAGGTTTATCTCTTTGATCGTAGATGCTCATTTAGATTTCCAATATCTTTAGTAATGCTTCTTCAATCGTTGGAAATCGGTCGATATTCCAGCGAGGAATACAATATTGGTTCCATTTGTCATTTACATTAAATTCGGCTCTCAATGCCCCTTGATATTTGTATTCACGAAGCACATCAATCACAAGGCGTTCCTCAGGGTTTACCTCTTCACCTGTTTTCCAACCGGCACCACCAGGGAAGCAGAAGAATTCTGGGTGTTTTGATAGTCCAAGTTTTTCAAATAGAACTCGTTGACTGGTTCCAATTTCGTATTCAAGTTGAGATTTCTTGTCAATTCGGTCATCAAATTGATTTAACCGTGTATGAGTAACTGAATGAGGAATAATTTCAATAAGTGGTTCCTGTGCTAAAGCACGAATTTCATCCCAGGTCATATGAATTCCACATTCTGATCGTTCAATTTCTCGTTTAGTTTTGTCATTAGGTATCAGCCCTGTAGGAATACAAATACTAGCCTTTAATTTGTATTTGCTCAGTAGATCAAAAGTGAGTTGGTAAAAATCCTGGAGTCCATCATCAAAAGTGAGAACAACTGTTTTTTCGGATAGTTTTGTTTCTTTAGGATTCAAGAAAAAACTTATTAACTCGCTAAGATGTTTAGTTTCATAGTCATTTTCAGATAGATAACGAAAATCATCCGCATATCTATCTTTGTAACCATGAAACATCAAAATAGGTAATATAGTCATAAATTTACATCTCGCTGCACTCAACCTAAAGCAAAGACAAAACTCTATTTTGCAGAATCAACTTCAAGTTAAGAAAGAATCGGCTCTTTCTTAACTTTCCACTAAAATCCATCCTTCAAAATTTCTTTTGCCGCCAACATGCCGGGCGCGCCCATCACGCCACCACCGGGATGCGCGCCGCTCGCGCCGAAGTAGTAGCCTTTGAGCGGGGTGCGGAAGTCTGCCCATTGCGGTGCCGGACGCAGGAAGAAAATTTGATGCAGCAGCAGTTCGCCGTGGAAGATGTTGCCGCCGGTGATGCCTGCGATGCGTTCGATGTCTTTGGGCGAGATGACCTGCATGCCCACGATACACTCGCGGATGTTCGGCGCGTATTGTTCGATGGTGGCAATGACCGCTTCGCCGAGTTCGTCGCGGCGCTGGTCGTTCCAACCGCCTTCGAGGTCGTAGGGCGCGTATTGCACGAAGCAAGACATCACGTGATGTCCGGGAGGCGCCATGTCGGGGTCGATCATCGAGGGGAAGATCATGTCGATGTAGGGGCGCTTGGAAATCTGCCCATACTTCGCGTCGTCGTAGGCGCGTTCGATGTAATCAATGCTCGGGCTGATCGAAACCGCGCCGCGATGCAGAACCGAGTTCGCGCCGTTGCCCGTGTATGGCAGCGCGGTGAAGTTCGGCAGTTTGCTCAACGCGATGTTGACCTTGCCCGACGAGCCGCGTGTGCGGAAGTTTTGAATCGAGGTGACGAAATCATCGGGCAGATGTTTCTGCTCGACAAATTGCAGGAAGGTACGCTTCGGGTCGGCGGCGGACATCACAACTTTGGAATCGAGTTCATCGCCATTTTCGAGGATGACGCCCACGGCGCGTCCACCCTTGACCTTGACCTGCTGCACGCTCGCGTTGACTCTGACCTCCACCCCAAGCGCTTGAGTCGCATTATAGATTGCACCGCTGACTCCACCAGAACCGTTCTTGGCAAAACCCCAGGCGCGGAAGGCGCCGTCAATTTCGCCCATGTAGTGATGCAGCAAAACGTACGCCGTGCCGGGAGAGCGCGGTCCGAGGTAGGTGCCGATGATACCGCTGGCGGCTTTGGTGCCTTTGAGCGCGTCGAACTCGAACCACTCTTCGAGCAAATCCGCGGACGATTGCGTGGCGAGTTTGGCAACCATGTAGAGTTCTTTTTCAGAAAGCGATGCTGCGTATTGACCGACCTTGAGAAGTCCCATCAGATCACGGATGCTCATGGAGGAAGGATCGGGCGGAATCAAGTTGATGATCGGCTTGATGGCTTTCGCGGCACGCGCCATGACGCGGGCGTACTCGTCATACGCTTCGGCGTCTTTGGGCGAGTGACGATACAACTCGCGGCGAGTCAAGTCGTGGTCATCCCATGCGGCGAGGTAGTCGCCATTTTCCATGGGTGTGAAGGTGGAGGGCAGCGGGAGAATCTTGAGTCCGTGTTTGGGTAATTCCAAATCGCGGATGATCTCCGGGCGTAACAGGCTCACCACGTACGAGAACTCGGTGAACTTGTAGCCGGGGAAGATCTCTTCGGTCACTGCCGCGCCGCCGACGATAGGTCGGCGTTCGAGCACGACTACTTTCTTGCCTGCACGGGCAAGATATGCGCCAGCCACAAGTCCGTTGTGACCACCGCCGATGATGATTGCGTCGTATGTGTTGGATGATGTCATGGTTTTTCTCTGTTTCAAGGTTAACAAGTTTGAACGTTTGAAGGTTTCAGGTTGGCAGGTTTAACTTTCCAACCTTCCAACTTTTAAACTTGTCAACGTTTTTTCCACTCGGGTTCGTAGAACGGCAACTTGACCACTTTTGCCGGTGCATATTGACGATGATGCTCGACCGTAATTTCCATGCGCACATCCGTGCCGATTTCGTAATATGGTTTCTGCAAATGTGCGAGGGCGATGTAGGTCTTCAACAAAGGCGACCATGTGGAAGTGGATGCATAACCAACTTGCACATTGCCCACCATCACGGGCAGACTGGCGCGCACCGCCGAGCCGGGGATTTGCGGAGGCAAGCCAACCTTGCCAAACAACTTTTCCATGCCGACCCAATCGACTGCCAAGCCGACCATCTTCCACGCCGAGCCTTCACGCTTTTCTTTTTCCAACGCGCGGCGACCTACGAAGTAGCCCGGTTTGTCGAGTGCGACTGTCCAATCGAGTCCTAATTCAAAGGGAGAGGATTTCTGCGATTCGATCCATGCGTGGCTGGCGGAGGTGTAATCCACGTCGAGCATGAACAAGCCCGCTTCCACACGTGCCATGTCCATGGCGAGGATGCCGACAGGGCTGATGCCGTAATCGCCGCCGACTTCCATTAACTTATCCCAGACGGGAAGCGCGTCTTTCGCGTCCATCCAGATTTCATAGCCGAGATCACCGGTATAACCTGTGCGCGAAATGGTGACTTCAACTCCGTTAATTTTGTTGGTCATCAGGCGGAAGTACTTCAACTCGTCCACTGGTTTCTCGGTGACTTTGTTCAATACCTTGCGGGTATTCGGTCCCTGAAAACTAAGAGCCGCCACATCGTCTGTGACCTCTGAAATTTCCACGTCCATTCCAACCGCATTCATCATCAGCCAGCGCAAATTTGGTTCCGCAGCGGTCAGGCGAAAGGTTGTTTCATCGAAGCGAGTGACAGTGCCATCGTCGATCATCTTGCCTTCTTCATCACACCAGCCGGTGTAGAAGACTTGCCCCACACTCATCTTGTGGATGTTGCGTGTGGTGACGCGATGCAAAAGCGCCGCCGCGTCTCTTCCCTTAATCACATACTTGATCAATGGCGAGACATCGATCAACGCTGCCGCATTGCGGATTGCCCAATACTCGCGGTCGAGCGTGTGCTCATACGAGCCTGCGGCGAAATATCCCGCCCACTTGCGCCAATTCTGCGGCTGGCACAACGCGGACGTCCGTTCGTGGAAGGGGGTGGTTTTGAGGTTGAGATTTAGCATGGGGAATGATTCCTTGGATTGGCGCGGATTGTACATTATATATAATCTTGTGGCAATCATGAGTTTGGAGATTAAGACAAAACAGGTCTGAGTTGCTCAGACCTGTTTTGTCCTTAAACCGATTAGGCTTGGTTTGCTTTGCGACTCAGCGGCTTCCCATCTTTGAAAGCGACATCGTCCACGCCCCAACTCCATAAGCGTTTGGGATGGATGACCAGTGAAGCCCGACCGTCTCTTTCCACGATCTCAGCGGTTCCGTGGATCTTGATTCCTCTCGCCATCCACGGCTGGACCGAAGCAAGGTCATCGATCACCAGAGAAACCAACACGTTGCCTGCTTTCACGTTCTTGTATTTGAAGGTCTTGGTGATATCAAAGCCGGTGATGAAGAAGGTATTTCCGTCGAAACGAAAACCGACCGGGGCAACATCTGTCTGACCAGAGATTGAGACGGTTGCCAACCGCGCCAAATGTTGTGAATGAATATAAGCAATCTCTTTTTCAGTGAACATGGTTTAGTCCAAACTGTTACTGTGAACTTTTTCGATCTGCATATGCAAGGTCACGCGTTCGCGCGAAAGCATGTCCTGCATCCGGTTAGTATCCGCTTTGGGTTCAGGTGCCCCGCTCAGGCGGCGTTTGAGGCGGGAAGTTAATCCGCGTAGCATGAAGCCGAGGATCATGAACGGATTGAAGGTCCCGCGATAGCGTTTGCCAAGTCGGTCGTAATCGGCTCGAGCGGAGGTGGGTTGTTCGTTCAGGGTCACGCGACCGGTCAGGGTGACGTAGGCATAACCTTTCTCCACGCAGACGGAGATGCGGTCATCGCGTTTGAGGTGTTTGTGTTTCAGGCTGCCGTTGGGTGTGCTGAGCAGCAACTTGTCACCATCCAGCATGTACCACATGACGGTCTGGTGCGGCATGCCGTCAGATGCGATGGTGGAGACCACGGCAAAATGGACCTTTGATAAGAACGAACGCTGGCTGGCTGTTATTTCCATGATCAACCTCTAAAGAGAAATATTGTTAGGTGACTGTCACCTGGTTTTTATTATCCCCAACCCGAGTTTTCAGGGATCGGGATTGGCTGTTGGTTTTCCCAGCCGTTCCTGCGAAGATATTGTTCGAAGCTCAACAAGCCCGAGTGGAGTTTGCGAAGCGCGGCAATATCCGCGGTGTAGCCTTTGCCGTTGAAGAAGCGCAGCATGGCGTTCATCTCCTGGTCGTTCTCTTCCTTTTGCGCGATGTTGACCGGACGTCCGATAACCTTTGCAAGTGTTTCGGCAATCTGAGGCTCGGTCAATTCGTCACCAGCGATCTCAAAGGTCTTGCCAAGATATTCCTTCGGGTTGGCAAAGGCGAGGGCGGCAAAAACACCAATGTCTTCCGCGGCGATGATCTGCAAGGTCTTGGCTGCATGTAAACCGAAGCCGGTAAACGTACCGCTCAAAATATATGCGCGGCTCCAGTTGTAGTTATCCATGAATGCGACTGGGCGCAGGATGGTAAATGGAAGATTCAAGGATTGGATGTATTTTTCGATCTCCCATTTGCTTTCGAAGTGCTGCACACCCGGAGCGCGGTCTGCGCCGCCGACAGAGGAATACACAATGTGTTGAACACCTGCGGCTTTAGCGGCATCGGCAATGGCTTTACCTTGCTTGATCTCGCCGTCGAAACCCACGTTCGGCAGCCAAAAGTTCTGCACGCTGAAAACGCCATACACACCCTCGAACGCGGCATCAAGTTCGGCTCGGTTATCCAGGTCACCTGCAACGAGTTCTGCCCCAAGCGCTTTGAGTTCTTGTGCGGCAGGTTTTTTTACATCACGTGTCAGTGCGCGCACCTGCCAGCCATCTGCTAAAAGTTTGCGGGCAACGGCACCGCCTTGTTGACCGGTTGCACCGGTGACTGCGATAAGTTTATTGCTCATGTTTTTTATACCTCTAATGATTTTGATTTTTGTTTTTGTGCGATCTTATAACTTTCACGAAACAATGCAATTGCATTTTCCACATCCTCTTCCTGCCACAGGTAGAAACTGATCCAGCCGGTTTCAGGCAGAAGGTGATGCGGTTGTGCGCGTCCTTCTGCGACCAACACATCGCGCACTTTCTTGGGGAAGGGAATATCCACCATATGATCGCCGTGTATATGCCCGACCTCGCGTTTGCCGATCACATACTCCACGCCGCCAAAGCGATGCGGCTGTACGGTCACACCTGCCCATGATGTGACGGACTGAGTGATGCGTACCTGTGCTCCCTTCACGCTCATGCCGCCTCCCTGCCCTTACCCAGTTTCTTACATAACTCGCCAAGCATCTCTTGTTCGGATGCGTTCAACACGCTGAAGATCTCGACCAATGCCCTAACATGAGTGGGAAGCACCGCCTCGATCTTGCTTGTGCCTGCTTCTGTCAAATGGACATGGATCACTCTGCGGTCTTCTGCATCCCTCTCGCGGCGGACGTATCCATCGCGTTCGAGGTTGTCAATAACGGTGGTCAGATTGCTCGTACTTTTCAGCACCTTGCTGCTGATCTCGCCTTGCGTCATCGAGCCGATGTGATGGAGCGCCTCCAACACAGCAAACTGCGAGGGGGTCAGGTCGCCGGTGGTTTGGCGGGCAGAAAGTTCACCAAGCACCGAGTTGGTACAGCGGGTGAGTTTGATGAACGTATCTAGAGTGCGCCTCTCGGCGCGGGAACCTTCAAAATGAGTGGGCATATCAAATCTCTTTCGATGTCAAATAGTTTGATATCGAAATATTATCGGAAAACCGCCCCACCGTCAAGAAAATCTTCCCTAGCCGTTCGGGTAGGGATTAAAAAAACGCCACAATTGAGACGGATGCATATCACAAGATCTTATTCCCACCTGCAAATACCCACCACGGAGCATACGTCCGCAATGGGTGAAAGAGAATCTGATTCCCGCTGACCTGTGACTCAGGTTAGTTTAGAGCACGAACATCATCACAAGGAACGCCATTCCGCCGAGCAGGATCAACACAAAAAGCGTCACTACCAAACGGCGTGGACCATCGTCGTTCTCGATGGCGGGCGGCGGAGTTTCGATCTGACTGCGGTTTGCCCGCGCAGACCGGCGATAGATTTCCTCCGTCTTCGGCAGATCCTTCAACGGGCGCGATGAGAGCGGCTTATCCGCCACATCTCCCAGGGCGCGTTCATACATTTCACGCACCTCATCCGACATCTCGACGAAATCGGTAAGGGGGTTCGATATCTTCCTTTGGGATTGTCCCTTTTCTCTTTGATAGGCTTTGCGTATGTCGGTGGGCATATCGAACACGCTTTTGTACGTTTTACCCCTAAAGTTAATGCTTGCCATTTTTCACCTCCACATTACTTATACCAAATTAGGGGCTCCTGTCAAATTAGACGAAAAATCCTGCACCACAAATGCAGTGCAGGATGGTTTCAAATGGCAGATTCAGATAAGGGGAGATGCGCCTCTTTTGTTCGACCCGTTAGCGGGTCGGGGTTGAGGCGGTTTGACCTTCCGCTGGAAGTTCATCCGGCAATTCATCTTCGATGTTGCGGATGCGCGGATTGGCGTACACCAATACCGTCACGAACAGTGCCACCACGCCTGAGATGATGAACATCAACGCCACGCCGCGCCCCGCGCCCGTCCCCAGCCATTGACCGAGAAAGGTATTCGCCAGCGCGCCGCCGGTTTGCATCATCGGCTCGAAGAATTTATCCGCGAGCGGACCGGCGGTTAGGAATGCGATGGGCATCATCGATTGCGAAATGGCGGAGCGGACGGAGAAGACACGCCCTTGTACGTCGCGCGCGACCTTGGATTGGAAGATGACCTGGCTGTTGCCCGAGGCAAGCGGGATGAAAAACATCAGGATGAAGACGCCTGCGCCGATGAAAAAGGGATTCGGCTGCAAGCCCGCTACGATGAAGCCGGTGACTGCCAGCCCGATGAAACCGATCACCGCCGGGATGCGGCGCTTGGGTCCGCCCCATGCGCTCATGAGAATACTGCCCGCCAGCATGCCCACACCCGTGACGGTTTGAATGATGCCGAGCACATCTGCTGAGAAACGGCTGAGCACCATGGGGATCATCAATACAGCCGACCAGTTCAAGAGGAAGTTGACCATCGCATAATAAAGAAGCAGACCGAACAACCCGCTGCGTTCGCGCAGGTATTTCCAGCCGAATGACATATCCTGCATGAAGTTGGATTGTTTGTGTTCGGGCGTGATCTCCGGTTGTGGAATGCGCACCAACAGCAATGCGCCGACTGCGAAGAAGAAGGTGACGAAGTCAATGATAAGAATGCCGTTGAAACCGATGAAGACGAACAACGCGCCTGCGAGAACAGGGGTCAACACGTTGGTGATGGCTTGACCCATTTGCACCAAGCCGTTGGCGCTGCCGAGTTTTTCCTTCGGCACGATCATGGACATGGAAGCGCTGTAAGCTGGTTCCTGAAATGCGCCGAAGATGGACATCAGAGCTGCAATGACGTAAATATGCCAGAGTTGCAAATTGCCCGCGCTGAGCAGGAGGAAGATGGCGAATGTCATCAGCGCCGTCAGTGAATCGGACAGGATCATGATGAGGCGTCGGTTGAAGCGGTCTGCGATGGAGCCTGCAAAGGGCAGGAGCAGGATGCGCGGCAGGTTGCCAAGCAGGACGATGATGGCGAAGGGCGTGGCTTGTTTCGTCTGGTCGTAGATCCAGACGCCCAAAGCAAAGGTGGTCAAGCCGGAGCCGAGCATCGAGATCAGCTGACCGATCCAGATGGTGAAGAAGGTCTTCATATCGCGCGGAGATTCGACGTTTGTTTCTAAAGTTGCGGATGTCATTTCTTTTTTCCTTTTTTGATGGTCTTATCGAAATAAAAACTTGGGTAGAACGCCACCGTCATGGCGTACGGCTGGTCGGTGGATTTTCCAGTGCCATCCTCTGCTTCGAATTCCTGGATCAGTTTGACCAGCCGTTCCTGAAATTCGTCGATGCGTTTTTCCGGCACGCGGCTGACGACGCGGTTGATGATGAGTCGCCGTTCTTTTTCCTCAGCGCCCTGCTCAAGCTGAAATTGACGTGCCTGCAAACTGCGGGCGATGTCTTCGCGTGTCGCGTCGATGGTGGAGGAGAGCAGGATGTTGATCGGTTCGTTGTCGCCTTCTTTGGCGAATTTGAACAGGTTGGGGTCGATGTCCAAGCCGTCTGCGGCGGTGAGGTAGGTCTTTTCGACCATGTTGGCGACCATACGCGTTTCAGCCACTTCGATCAGACCGAGTTTCTCCAGTGTGCCGAAGTGATAGTACAGTTTGCTGGGGGCGAGACCGAGCTTCTCCGCCACCTGTTTGACGGTGAGGGCTTTGCTCTCCAGCAGTTCCAGGATCTGAATGCGCAGCGGGTCGGCGAGGGCGCGCAGCGTCTCAAGGTCAGAGATGTGAAAGCGGTTGCCCGTGTGTTTCTTTTTCATCGAGAAATACCTTCCTATCGTTAAAATTAATTTTAACGATAGGGGTGATTTTACATAGATTCAGGGCGAAGTCAAGGGGATTCGGATGGGAATTTTGGGGGAATAAAGAAACAGGAGCGACCTATCCGGCCGCCCCTGCGAATTACTGAAACGTAATCTCTTCCACGCGCCAGCTTTCCTCGCCCATCAATTTCTTCAGGCGTTCGAGCATTTCGGGGCAAATGCGCGTGGTGTCGTTCGGGAAATCGATCAGGTGTCCCTTGCCGCTCTCGAAAATTTGAAAACTGAACTTGTCTCGTCCGTGGTACGAGATCAGCGTGCCATACAACGTCTTGATGCGGCGCTTGTCGCGTTCCTTGTCACCGGTCGGTCGCAGGGTGATGGTGATCTGCCTGGGCGGATGGTCCTTGTCTTTGTTCTCTTTTGCCAGCGGCACATACAAGGATGGAATAACCGCATCATCCCTGTCTTCAGCAGGATTCAAGGCTTCGGCTTGAGCCAACGCCGACACCGCGCGAGTCACCAGCGGAGGAGTCACCGGTTCATCTTTTTTGAACTTTGGTGCAGGCTTCGCGGCAATGGCGGCTTCGTCGAAGGATGGCTGCCATTCCATGTCCCAGCCGTCAGGGAAGTTGTCGGGCGGCGGGGGCATATCATCGTCCGTGTTGTAGGATGATGTCGGTTCGGTGATAGCGGGTTTTGCAACGGGCGGAGTCGCTTTCGGCGTTGGATTCGGTTTGGGTTGTGCATCAGGCTTGGGCGGAGTCTGAGGCGCTTCTGGTCGGCGCGGAGATTGTTCCTGCGTGCGGGCAAGCAAAGGCTTGGGGGTCCCATCGCCTGTGATGAAAGGATCATCCGCCGACGTTGTCACAGGGATTTCGGTCTTGACCGTATCGACCAGCAATTTGGGCGGGGTGCTGCCGTGGTCGAGTTTGCCTTCGATGATGACGATCTGCCCGACGGTGAGTTTTTCGCGGGCGGCTTCCCAGGTCTTGGGGAAGAGCACGAGCTCAACCGTGCCTTGAATGTCTTCCATTTGTGCGAAGCCCATGGGCTTGCCGGTTTTGGTGGTGTAGGGGCGCACGCCGGTGATGAGACCCGCCATGCGGACTTTTTCTTCGTGGTGGCTTTCGCTGAGCTGACCGGAAAAATAACTGACGATCTTTGCGAGCGTGGCTTGATATTCGTTGAGCGGGTGGTCGGAGATGTAGAGCCCGATCAGTTCGCGCTCCCAGTTGAGCATCTCGCGCTTGTCCACGTCTTTGACTTCGGGCAGGGTGATCTCTTCGACAATGCCTGTGGATGCGCCGAAGAGACTCATTTGCCCGGCGTCGGCGGCGCGGAAGTGATTGCTGGAGATGGCAACGATGCGGTCGAGCGCGGCGAGGAGTGAGGCGCGGTTGCCGAAGGAGTCCATTGCGCCGACTTTGATGAGACCTTCCAGCGCGCGCTTGCCGACGGAGCGAAGGTCTACGCGGCGGGCGAAGTCGTTCAGGTCGTTGAACTTTCCGTTGGAGATGCGCTCTTGAATGATCGGCTCCACTGCACCTTCACCGACATTCTTGATCGCACCCAAACCGAAGCGAATGTTCGGCTTCCCTTCAACATCTTCGATGCTGAAATCCCATTCGGAGTGATTGATGTCGGGCTGTAGAACGGGCACGCCCATGCTGCGGGCGTCGGCGACGTAGAACGCGACTTTCTCTGTCTGCCCTGCTGAGGCGGACATGAGCGCGGTCATGTATTCGGCGGGGTAATGCGATTTGAGATAGGCGGTTTGAACCGCGATCACACCGTAGTCGGCGGCATGGCTGTTATGAACGAGGATATCATTGGCGACGAAGTTGTGAGTCTCTTCGATCTCAAGGTCGTAGGTTTGCTTTTCGCCCACATATTCGATGAAGGCGATGCGATCCCAGTAGATATCGCTTTCGGCGTAACGCTTGATGGTCGGGTCGTCGAAGTAATTTCCAAGGCGTTGAAGAGTAGTGCGCCCAAAGCCAACTTTACCTACGGAGTTGGTCGGTGAGAATTCGCGCGGGGCAATGCCAGTGATCGCAGTGATCTCTTTCCACGTCAGCCCGGACGAATCTTTGGCGGCGCGGATATGTTCTTTGACCGCCGCTGGGACAATGTCTTTCGTGCCAACAGCAACGGGCGGAATGGAGGCAGTCAATTCTTCGAGGACTTGAGTCTTCTTTGCGCTGATCAAGAAACAGCCAATGCGTTCCTTGAAGGTGTTGATATTCTCATACCCAGTGATGAAAACCTGATAGCCAACCCGCCCTTCTTTGTAAGGGAATTCTACGGTGCGCAAACGGCTGATAATGCCAAAGCGCAAAAGCAGATGCTGAAGTTGCTGTGCAAGCCGTTGTGAGGCGGTGGCGTAATACAGGCTGCGTCCACGTGAGTCGATGTGACCGTCACCATCCCACATGCGGCTGATAACCAGACCGATCTGACGGTTATTCAGTTCAAAGATGGCAGAGGGGAATTCTTTGTTGCGGGCATTTTTGCCAAGCAAGCCCAACTCACCCGCCCACGTAAAGATGCCGGGTTCATATTGCTTATCGGCGCGGGCGGCGTAGATGGAGTACGTGCCTTTGTGCATGGCAATCGTGCATTTGACGTTTGAAAACGCCTCGGCGGCTTGCACAAAGTCGTTCACCTGCTCCATGTCTTGGTTGTAGTAATAGACCGAGTGCGGGTGACAGAGATTTCCTTCTGCCAGCAAATGACCGAGCGCAATTGCTTCGTGGTCTGCCCATTCCTGTTTACCTTCCACTGGAAGGATGCGCGGAACGGCAATGAACTCATCCGGCTGGAGTTCTTCGAGATTGCGCCAGCCGTTATAGGTGTGGAAAGGATGATTGCCCGTTGCTTCAATGGTGCGTCCCAACGCAGTAGTCAGGCGGAAGACGGGTTTCACGCCATTGTCCATGATGTTGAGGACGGGTTGATTCTTTAATTTCAGCGTGGAAATATCACAGGAGAGAGTCTTTTGGATTTCTGCCGCACCACGATACAAGTCTTCCACTTTGACGAGGCGTCCAGTGGCGGAGTCCAATACTTCCACATCGCCGGGCAAACATTTGTTGAAGCCGTAACGCGCAAATTCTTCCCAGTCGGCGTAAATGGCTTCGGCGGTTTCATGCGCCATGCCTTTTTCCACCGCGCCCTTCACGAACTTGTTGCGGTGCTTTTCGATGTCTTCTTTTTTCTTCTTCGAGATCGCCTTACGAAGTTCATCGGATTCGGAGGGCGTGTACCCGGCGAGTTCCACCGCGGCGCGCATGAGTTGTTCCTGATAGACCGGGATGCCGAAGGTGTCTTTGAAGATCGGCTCCATAGCGGGGTGACGATATTCCACTTCCGCTTCGCCGTGCATACGCGCGATGTAATCGGGGATGAACGCCATCGGACCCGGGCGATACAACGCCACCATCGCAATGATGTTATCGAGGTTCTGCGGCTTCATTTGCACGAGCCAGCGCGTCATGCCGCCGCCTTCCACTTGGAAGACGCCAGCGGTCTGACCTGCGCCCATCAACTCGAAAGATTTCGGGTCGTCGATGGGGATGTTGGTTAAGTCAAATTTGATGCCATGCCGTTTGTAGATCAAGTCACAGGCGCGCGCCATCACGGTCAGCGTGATGAGACCAAGGAAGTCCACCTTCAACATGCCCAGTGAATCGAGGATGCCCATTTCGAACTGAGTCACCGACTTGATGGGCGTGTCTTCCGAGTTTGAGGTCGGGCGGTGAAGCGGCAGATATTCGGTGATGGGCTTGTCTGAGATCACCACGCCAGCAGCATGCGTGCCTGCATTGCGGACTGTGCCTTCCATTTTTTCGGCAATGTCAATGACCTCACGCATCTTCGGGTCGGTGTCGTAGATCTGCTTGAATTCCTGGACTTCTTTCGCCTCAGCAACCGTCGTGCCGCCCGCTGAGAACGGAACAAGTTTGGCAACCCGGTCCACTTCGGGCAGCGGAATTTCCATCACACGCGCCACGTCACGGATGGCGGCTTTGGTTCCCATCGTGCCGAAGGTGATGATCTGCGCCACTTTATCGTCGCCGTATTTGCGCGCGCAATATTCGAGCATCTCGTGGCGGCGGTCGTCGCGGAAGTCGAGGTCAATGTCAGGCATGGAGATACGACCTGGATTTAGGAAGCGTTCAAAGATGAGCGCATGTTCGAGCGGGTCGACCATCGTGATGCCGAGCGTGTACGCAATGATGGAACCAGCCGCCGAACCACGCGCGTTGTACCAAATGCCATGTTCGCGGGCGAATGTACACAGATCCCACACGATGAGGAAGTAGGCATTGAAGCCCATGCTGTTGACGACGCTTAATTCGTAGTTCAGTCTCTCGCGGACTTTTGGACTGTCGCAATCGTCCCCGTACCTTCTCTCCGCTCCGGCTTCGCACAGCGAGCGCAGATACGACTCCGCGGTGTGGCCTTCCGGCACGGGGAATTCGGGCAGGTGATAGCCTTTGAAGCCGAGGTCCACGTTGCAGCGCTCGGCAATGAGCAAGGTATTCGAAAGCGATTCAGGGACTTCTGCGAAGAGTCTGCTCATCTCTTCCGGCGAGCGCAAGAAGTACGAATCATCGGTCATGCGCATACGGTCTGGGTCTGCCAACGTGGAGTTGGTCTGGATCGCCAGCAGCACATCCTGCAATTTTGCGTCTGACTGGTTGACGTAATGCACATCGTTGGTGGCGACATATTTCGCAGAATAGCGCGCGCCAAGTTCAAGCAGTTTTTTGTTCAAGTCGAGGATTTCGGGAATGTTGTGCTGTTGCAGCTCGACGAAGAAGCGGTCGGGTCCGAAGACATCGTAGTACCAATTCCACTTGCGGAGGGCTTCTTCGGGTTTGTCGTTCAGCAGCGCGCGCGGAATCTCGGCAGACATACAGCCCGAGGTACAGATCAGCCCTTCGGAGTGAGCCGCTAAAAAGTCATGGTCGATGCGGGGGTAGTAATAGAAACCATCCAACTGCGCAGCAGAGGCGATCTTCAACAGGTTCTGGTATCCCTTTTCATTCTCTGCCAGCAAAAGTAAATGGAACGAGGAGCGGTCGAGTTTGGAATCCTTGTCCTTCATGCCGCGTGCTGCCATGTACGCCTCAAGCCCGATAATGGGCTTGACCCCTTCCGCCTTGGCGGCTTTGTAGAAATCGATCACGCCGAACATCGTACCGTGGTCGGTGATAGCAACCGAGTCCATGTTCATTTCTTTGACGCGTTTGACCAGTTTCTTGATGTTCGAGAAACCGTCGAGCAGGGAGTATTCGGTGTGAACGTGGAGATGGGCGAAGGACATGGGATAGTCGGATAGTAAGATAGTTTGGTGGTTGAGTAGTTGGGATGACCAGTTCGGTAATGAACGATGAAACTACATAACTACCGAACTACTTGGGCATTATAGCACGCATGTTCAGGTTATTCCCCTACGATAGACTTAAAGATTCGGTTAATGCGTTTATGACACCGCAACGATGCAAATGACGATTTAGGGGATACAATATGAAGCAGACCCCTTTCCCTCCCTTGGATAGGCACGGAAATCCATGTCTCCCATCCCGGTAAGTAAAACCAAGATCATTCCGCCGCGCCGCCGTTCCGAACTGCTCACCCGCAAACGGCTGCTGGATATGTTGTTCGAAGCGTTGGATCGACGGCTGACGCTGATCTCCGCTCCCGCCGGATATGGGAAGACTTCATTATTGATCGACCTTGTCGACCAAAGCGACCTGCCTTGCTGTTGGCTGGCTTTGGATGAACTCGATCGCGAGCCGCAGCGTTTTGCCGCCTATTTCATTGCTGCACTGGCAGAACGCTTTCCCGGGTTTGGCAGCCGCTCGAACAGTGTGCTGGAGGGAATGAATTCGTTCGAGCAGGAGATGGAACGCCTGCTTGTGACGCTGGTCAATGAGCTGTATGAACAGGTCAAGGAACATTTCATCTTCGTCCTGGATGATTTTCACCTATTGGAAGGCGTTTCGCCGATTAGCGCCTTTGTGAACCGCTTTGTGCAATTGATGGACGAAAACTGTCATCTCGTCATCTCTTCGCGCATGCTCGCCATCCTGAACGACCTGCCCCTGCTGGTGGCGCGCGAACAGGTCAGCGGTTTGGGGTTTGCAGATCTTGCCTTTCGGGTCGAGGAACTTCAGGCATTGGTGCTGCAGAACAACAACACCCACATTACCGATGATGAAGCCACCCGCCTCATCGACGCATCGGAAGGCTGGATCACGGGGTTGCAGTTCTCCGATTCAGAAGTTTTGCGGGGCGGATCAAAACTATCGGGGAATACGTCGAATCTTTTCGAATACTTCGGTCATCAGGTTCTGGATCGCCAGACTCCCGAACTGCGGACTTTTGTCCTGCGCACGTCGCTCCTGGATGAATTCGATGCAGCCCTGTGTGAGTCTGTGCTTTCTCCGCTGTATGCCGACCGTCAGGACTGGCAGCAGTGGATTAAGGCAATTTCACAGAACAATCTTTTCGCTTTGCCGGTGGGTGAAGGCGGGCGCTGGCTGCGTTATCACCATCTGTTCCGCGATTTCATCCGTGGGCAATTCGAGTTTGAGTCTCCGGATGAAGTAGCCGTCATTCTCGTGCGCCTGCAAATGGCGTATGAATCCATGGGGGAGTGGGGCAAGGCGCATCATATCTGTCGTCAGCGGAAGGACCTCGATGCTCTGGCATCTCTGATCGAACGGGCAAG
The DNA here is from genome assembly GCA_002343775.1 of Anaerolineales bacterium UBA2395. Lineage (GTDB taxonomy): Bacteria > Chloroflexota > Anaerolineae > Anaerolineales > Villigracilaceae > Villigracilis. Next base: position 310,197 of record DDSH01000001.1, on the reverse strand, counting down.
TTTGTCCATGTTGCAGAGCGCGCACCTTACGTTGGAATCCTGGTTGAACGAGCTGCCGCCCTCCATGCTGCGGAACAGACCCGGTTTGCTTTCGATCCGTGGGGCGATCGCTTACACAAAGGGTGATCTGCAGGGTGGGTTGAACCTGCTCATGCAATCGGAGAAAATATTCCGCGAGCAGGGAGATACGCATGGATTGATCATAACCCTCGTCCGGCGCGGATCGGCAAATCGCTTCCTCGGAGACTATGAAGCGTCTCTCCATGATGCTGAGGAGGTCATCGCCTTGACAGAATCCAGCGACGAATGGCAAATGCTATATGCCGATGCCCTGCGCCTGAAGGGACTTGCGCTGTATCGTTTGGGCAAAGCCGATCGGGCGGTCTCGTACCTGGAGCGTGCGTTGGATTTATGCCGGGTGCATGATGTTGCCAATGTGCCATTGTTGTTGTTGGATACTGGTATGACCTACCGCGCCATCGGGAATTTTTCCGAAGCACTACGTGTGTATGAACAGGCCTTGCAGATTTGGCGCAAAGAAGGGAATATATACCTTCAGGCGAGCCTGTTAAATAACCTCGGAGTTTTCCATCATTCACAGGGGAATTATGAGAAATCCGCTTTGGCATTTGAAGAAGGTTTGCTCTGTGTACAACGCGTTCGTGATGAGCGGCTTACAGCCCTGCTCTCCATTGGATTCGGAGATCTCTATGCTGAGCTGGAAGATTTTGAGATGGCGGATCAAAACTACCAGAACGCGGCTGAAATTCTCAAGAAGATGGACAACCGATTCTTGCTCCATTTTTTGGGCATTTCCCGCGCCACTCTTGCTCTTTTGCAATTCGATTCCATCCTTGCTCGAAATATTATCGAAGAAATTTCCGACTCCATCCTGTCTGGCAATTCAAACTTTGAAAATGGCTTGCTCGATCTTGTATATGGACGCATATATTTAATGGACGGAGATGTGCCTCAGGCAGTACAGATGTTTTTGCAAGCCGAGAGACGCTTCGACTTAGAACAAAGAATTGCTGAAAAAATGACAACGCATATTTGGCTTGCGGCTGCCCGTCATTACACGGGCGAGTCTGATTCCGCTCTTCAAAATATAAGCGGAATAGTCACAAGTCGAAGAGGGATTCCTCATGCTGCCCTGATCGCAGTTCATCAGGCAAAAAACTGGCTTAATGGCTTGCAGCCAATTCAAACCAGTGGACGTGGCTTACGTGACCTTTATACGAAGGCGGAAAAGCTTGGAAAAATCATCCCATCCATCCGCCGTCAGTTGCGACGCCAGGTACAGGCGATCTCGACGCCAACCCCCCGTCTTGTAATCGAAGCGTTTGGTCAGGCTTCTGTCAGTGTCAATGGCAGACCACTCACCTTATCCGATTGGCAAACCCAAGCTGTTCGAGACTTGTTCTTTTACTTTTTGTCTGAGGGCAGACCCCTTACCAAAGAACAAATTGGCGAAGCGCTCTGGCAGGAGACGTCGGACCCCGCCAAATTGAAGTTGCGTTTCAAGAACGAGATGTACCGCCTGCGCCGCGCGGTCGGGCAGGATGTGATTCTGTTCTCAGATAATTACTATTCGTTCAACCGCGAGCTGGATTATGAGTACGATGTTGAGGCGTTCGATTCTTTTCTGGAACGAGCCAAAACATCCAATGACCCGCTTGAGAAGATGAGTTTCTACAGCAGGGCAATTGAGTTGGTGCGCGGTCCCTATCTAAATGAGACCTATGCCGATTGGGTCATTCCAGACCGCGAACGCCTACGGCAGGCGTACCTCGATGCACTGATGGATTTGGCAAAATTGCAGATTTCTCAAGCGCAGCCCCAATCTGCGGTGACGACCTGCCAGCGTGCCATCGAATCTGACCCCGGTAATGAAGCCGCATATCAGGTCTTGATGCAAGCCTATAGCCGTCTGGGTGACCGGTCTGCCGTGACGCGCACCTATAAGGAATGTAGTGCCGCAATGAGCCGCCTATATAATCTTCCGCTTACAAAAGAAACAGAAGAACTCTACCGGCGGTTGATGCGATGAATCAATTCCCCATGCACCCCAAACTTTCAAAAATCAGCCCACATGGGCTGATTTTTTATTTTTTTGAAGCCTGTTTTGAAGCTAGGCGAGGAGTATCTTAGGCACAACGAAATCAAAAAGTAGTTAGAAAAAGGAAAATCCCATGAAAAATACCCTCAACCACCTCGTTTTGTCCGTTTCCAAGGTCAACCGCCAGCATATTCAGATGGTTTTCGTCTTGGTTTCCCTCGCCATGCTGGTTTTGGGCGTTGGCGCTCCGGATGACAGCATTGGGACCAGCCGCTAGTGATCCTGCTGGTTGCCGTTCTGGCTGGTTTCTTGGTCGGAATGGTCTGGGCATGGATGCGCAGACAGCCGTATGAGGTTCCCGATCTAAAGCACCTTTGGCTGGTATTCCTTGCCTATTTGCCGCAATTTGCCATCCTGTATATCCCGGGAATTCGTCAGCAGGTTTCGGATCTGTGGTCTGCCATCCTCCTGACGGTATCGCAAGTCCTCCTGCTGGGGTTTGCCTGGCTCAACCGGAAACTGCCCGGGATGACGATCCTGCTCGTAGGAGCAGCTCTCAACTTCACAGTCATGGCGGCGAACGGTGGATTCATGCCCATCAGCCCGCAGACAGCCAGCCGCTTCCTCTCCCAACAGGAACTGATGGATATCCCCACCGGGGAGCGGATCGGTGTGAAAGACATTCTCCTCCAGCCGGAAGATACCCGCTTCGAGTTTTTAGCGGATCGTTTCCTCCCCCCAGCTTGGTCCACTTATCAGGTGGCTTTCAGCCTTGGCGATGTTTTTCTGGCAGTTGGTGTTTTCTGGTTGCTAGCCCGTCAGCCGACCGGCACTGTATACACCGCCAAAAGGATTACGACATGATCTCTTCTTTTGCCTATCAATCAAAATTTAGTGTTAAGGTTACGCCCCCCAAGGACCCGAACGGGTTGAGCCGTGTGTTTGCGGCAGCGGTGGTCAGCCAGCAATTTTGTGACATGCTCCTGAAAGACCCGCAGGAAGCCCTGCAACACGGTTATTTGGGTGAGTCATTCACCTTGAGCAAGGAGGAAAGAGAACTGATCGCCTCCATCCGCGCGGACTCTCTGCCAGACCTGGCAAGGCAGGTATACCAATCCCTTGCCAGTCAGTGTTAGGTATCGTCGAGTTCGGTGTATTTAAAATGACCACTCATGGCTCTGAAGGAATGGGGATCCAACAGGATGCCAATTTCCCCTTCTCCTTTTCGTCGGCGATAAACCTGCCTGGGTTCAATCTTGGGCTGGCAGAAATGCTGGACGAAGCGGATGATTTTCTGTTTGTCATGGATCCACAGGGCAGGGTCCTTTCTTTCAAGGCGCGCAATGGTTCCGGGTTGAGCCTTTTCACCCCGTCCCGGCTGATGGTGCGTGACATGATGCCAATTCGCGCACGGCAGAAGTTCGTTCAGGCATTGGATCAGGTTACGAACGGTAACCGCTTTGCCATGTTCGAAGCAATGCTGATGCTGCCGGAAAAAGGCGCCGCCTGGTACGAATTCCGTTTATTCCCAACCATTGACCATCACCTCGTGCTGTTCATTTGGAACATCAACGATTACAAGAACATCTCCAGCACCATCTCGAACATTCCCTTTTCCATTGAAAAGATGATCAAAGGCTGGTCGCATGCCTTGTATCTGCGCGATTTCGAGACGGAGGATCACACCCGCCGGGTGGTGACGATGACGATGAGGCTGGCTGCGCGTTTGGGCGTGCCCGAACAGGAGATGCTCCACCTGCGCCGCGGAGGAGAACTGCACGACATTGGCAAGATTGCCATTCCCGACCGCATCCTGCTAAAAAGTGGCGCGCTGGACGAGGAGGAATGGCGGGTTATGCACCGTCACCCCATCATTGCCATTGATCTCCTGACATCGGTTCCACATCTTGGGCGGTCGCTGGAGATTCCACGCTCTCACCACGAAAAATGGGACGGTAGCGGCTATCCTGATGGTCTGACAGGGGAACACATCCCGCTTTCCGCCCGCATCTTCGCCTTTGCCGATGTGTACGATGCATTGACCTCAGACCGGCCGTATCGGCGGGCATGGTCTCAGGTAGACGCGCTGCAATACATCCGCAAACAATCTGGCAGGCATTTCGACCCATCCATTATGCCTGTTTTCATTGATATGCTCTCTGGGGGATGAACCATCGCTTTTAGGCGCGCTGGTAAGGGGAGGGGAAGGCTGGCGCGATTAGGGGAATTTTTGGGGCGCACGCCGGATTTATCCCGGCGTGTGTTTTTTATCTTTCGCTTCTCTTACATTCTTCAAATATTCCCCGTGCTATAATCTTTCCCCTGAAAGGGATTTCATGCTTAAAAACTTCGTAAAACTATTCAGTGGCGACCCCACAAAAAAGACGGTCGAACAATACCGCGAGCTGGTGGAGCAGGTCAACGCACTCGAGGCGGAATATGAGGCGCTGAGCGATGGGGCGTTGCGCGCCAAAACGGACGAATTCAAGGCTCGCATCGCTTCTGTACTACCCTCCTCTCCTCTCAGGAAAGGGAACGGGGGGGAGGTCGAAGACCGGGAACGCCAAAAAGCCGAACAAGCCGCATTAAATGAAATCATGCCCGAAGCCTTTGCAGCCGTACGTGAGGCATCCAAGCGCACCATCGGCTTGCGTCATTACGATGTGCAGATCATCGGCGGGGCGGTCCTGCACAACAGCACCATCGCCGAGATGCGCACCGGTGAAGGGAAGACGCTCGTTGCGACCATGCCGGTCTATCTCAATGCGCTGACCGGGCGCGGCGTACATCTCATCACGGTCAACGATTATTTGGCGCGGCGCGATGCGCGTTGGATGGCGCCCATCTATCAGGCGCTTGGTTTGAGCGTGGGCGTGCTGCAAATGGCAGCCGTCACCGAGAACGGCAAGAAAGCCTTCCTGGTGGACTTCACGCGCGAGTCGCCGCACGAAGACCAGGAACACCTGCGAATGGTGGATCGCGTCGAGGCATACCGCGCCGATGTGACCTACGGCACGAACTCGGAATTTGGCTTCGATTATCTGCGCGACAACATGGCGATGCGCCTCGAGAACCGCGTCCAGCGTGGGCATTACTTTGCCATCGTCGACGAAGTGGACAACGTCCTGATCGACGAAGCGCGTACACCGCTCATCATCTCCGGTCCCGCCTCGGGCGATCTCGAATGGTACGGGCGCATGGCGCAGGTGGTCAAACAACTTCGCCCGGAAGATTACGAGATGGAAGAAAAGAACCGTATGGTCAATCTGACCGAGATCGGGGTCAGCCGGGTGGAATCCATCCTGGGCTTGCAACTCATCGACCCCGAACGCCCCGAAGATGTCACCCCGGAGCAGGCGCGTCTGATGGGTTATCTGCAACAGGCGCTGCGCGCGCAATATCTCTTTCAACGCAACAAGGATTATCTCGTGCAGGCGGGCAAGGTCGTCATTGTAGATGAGTTCACGGGGCGTCTCATGCCGGGGCGTCGCTGGAGCGATGGTCTTCATCAAGCTGTTGAAGCGAAGGAGGGCGTCAAGGTCGAGCCGGAGTCGGTCACCTACGCCACCATCACGCTGCAAAACTATTTCCGCTTGTATCAAAAATTGGCGGGCATGACCGGTACCGCGCTGACCGAAGCGGAGGAATTCAACAAGATCTACAAACTGGAGGTCGCGCCGATTTCGCCGAACCTCGAATATCAATCCATCGGCAAGGGTGCGCCTTTGATGGAAGTCAAGGCGAAGGACGAAGAGGGCTACACCTATTCGTATTTTTCGCGCGCAGGTGAAGACGCGCCGTTGTTCTACAAGCGCAAGGATTATCCCGACGTCATCTTCCGCACGGTCGAAGCGAAGTTGCGTGCCATCGTGACGGAGATCGTCCGTTATCACGCGCTGGGTCGTCCGCTGCTGGTCGGTACGACCTCGGTCGAATCGTCGGAGCGGCTCTCGAACCGTCTCAAAGCGGAATCCGTCCGCCGCCTGATGCAGTATGCGCTGGTGCGCGACCAGTACATCCGCGCGAACAATTTGGAGGAAGACGGTCGCCTCATTTCGGACCTCGTGCCGTTCAATGAACCGATAGATAAACTCTCGCCGGATGCGCTGCGGGCGTTCATCAAGCCGCACGGCATGACCAACATCAGCCTCGATGACGATGCCAACCTCAACAATTTGCTTGGCATTCTGAACCTGCCGGAAGGATCAAAAGACCGCCTCAAGAAGATCTTCCAGGGTGGTGTGCCGCATCAGGTCTTGAATGCGCGCAAGCACACGGAAGAGTCGCAGATCATTGCCGGGGCGGGCGCGTTCGGCGCGGTGACGATTGCCACCAACATGGCAGGGCGCGGTGTTGACATCAAACTCGGCGGCGAGCTGGCGGAGGAAGTCATCTCGGCGGTCAATCGCGTGTTGGGTCGGGCGGGCTATAAAGAGCCGTTCAATATGACCCACGAAGAGCGGCGTGCAGCGTTGAAGAAAACCGACCCGTCGAATTTTGGCTTGTACGAAGCCGAAGTGAAAAACTTCCTGGGTTATTTTGATGACATGGAGCGCGTCAAGGAATTGGGCGGTTTGCACGTCATCGGCTCGGAACGCCACGAAGCCCGCCGCATCGACAATCAATTGCGCGGTCGTGCCGCCCGTCAGGGTGACCCTGGCTCGTCGCGTTTCTATCTCTCGCTGCAAGATGACCTGATGCGCCTGTTCGGCGGCGAGCAGGTCAGCGGGTTGATGGAACGCCTCAAAGTGGATGACTCGCTTCCGTTGGAGGTGCGCCTCGTCAGCAGCATCATCGAAGGTTCGCAGACCCGCGTGGAAGGCGCGAACTTCGACGTTCGCAAGCATTTGCTGGAATATGATGATGTGTTGAACAAGCAGCGTCAGCAGATCTACAGCCAGCGAGACCGTATCTTCGTCAAAGAGGATTTGAGCGAGGATGTGGCGGAAATGCTCGAAGCCGAAGTGACCAAACGGGTCGAAGCCGGTCTCGCGGATGAGGAAGGTCCGTGGCGTTTGATCGCCTGGCTCGATCAGGTGCAACCGGCATTTGAATCCAAGAACGGCTTGTTCCCATCCTATGGGTTCAAACTTTTGCTCGATCAGATCGGTTCCGATGTTCGGACTTCGACGTTAGACCTTATTTCCAGGTCCATCGAAGCCGAGTATCAGCATGCCTTGCGCGCCATTGAGAACCTGCTCAACAAAACGGCAGAGTCATTGGAACAGCAGATCTCCGACCGCGAAGATGCGCTGGATGCCTACTTCCAAAGCCTGCGCGACATGGAAGAAACGCCGAAGCCGCAGAAAATGCTGGAGGAGCTCACCGGGCTGGTGCGCCTGCCTTTGAAACTCGTTAACGACATTCAGAAAAAACTGGCAGACGACCCCGAAGAAGCGAAGGAGAGCATTCAGGAACTGGTCGCCAACCAGCTGACCATCCTCAATGCCACGCGTGTCATCGGTGCGATCCAGAATCGCGTCGGCGAACAGATCCAGTGGCAGAGTCCGCTGCCTTCGGATTGGGATGATCTATCGGAGAGTTTGCTGACCACCACCCGTGATGTCTTGGAGAAAAAGCGTGAACGCCTGAACAACCAGATCGCGCGCGACCTCGATATGCTGTTGGAGCGCGAAGACGCTTCCACGCCGGGCGGCAGGCTGCGGCTGTTGATCACGCTGGCGCAAGGCTCCCGTACCGCTTTCGACCAGAAGACCCATAAACAGGTCAGGCAGATCTACACGCGCTTCGCCTATGCGTTTTATGCGGCTCAATTGTTGGAAGGAAAGGAAGCCGAGACCGTTGTGGAAGAGGTGATGGATCACCTTGAGACCGCGGAGGAGGCTTTGCGCGAGACGTGGGGGCAGAGCGAGTATACACGCCTGAACATGAATGCCTCCAAACTGGCGGACTTCGGTCCGGCGGCGCGGATCGCTTTCGGGGAGGAGCGACTCACCGACCCGATATCCGCTCTCGGTGAGTCTGATGCGGTTCTTTTATCCTCTGCCATCGGCAAATATGTTTTGAATGAAGTCCATCGCCAGTTGCTGTTGAGCGCGTTCTCCGAGTTGTGGGTGGAGTACCTGACAAAGGTGGAAGCCTTAAGAGTTTCGATAGGTCTCGAAGCTTACGCCCAACGTGACCCGCTGGTACAATACAAAGGACGCGCGTCTGAAATGTTTGCTCAATTGCTGGAGGATGTGCGCGGATTGGTGATCAGCCGTGCGTTTGCGGCGCGACCGCGACGCGTGGAGATCACGCCTATTGAAACCGCGGATGTATCCAGCGCGCCGCAGGAGACGTCGGTGCAGATCGGCGGCGCATCTGGCAGCAAGAAGAAGAGAAGGCGCCGCTAGCCCTTTGAGGAAGCGTTGTTTTCAGAAGAAACCACCCCCTTGAACAAGTATGTTGCCCTTCCAAAGGTCGAGCTGCATCGTCACTTGGAAGGGTCGTTGCGTTTGGAAACCATGCTGGATATTGCCCGCCAGCACGGGGTGACGGTTCCGGTTTCGATGTTGAATCTCAGCGGTTTGGTGCAGGTGCAGGATCAGGACCCGCTGACGTTCACAAATTTCCTTGAAAAGTTCAAGACGCTGCGTTTGTTCTATAAATCGCCGGATGTGATCCATCGTGTCACTGCTGAAGCGGTGGAGGATGCGGCGAAGGATAATGTGCGCTACCTCGAGTTGCGATTTACGCCCGTGGCGTTGAGCCGCGCAGAGGGTTTTCCGCTGCACGATGTGATGGATTGGGTCATTACCAGTTCGCAAGCGGCGGCGGAAAAATACAGGATCAAGGTCGGTTTGATCGCTTCGGTCAACCGCCATGAAAGCCCCGAACTTGCCGAGCAGGTGGCGTGGCTGGCGGCGGAAAAGATTTCGCGGGGGCTGGTCGGTTTGGATCTGGCAGGGAATGAGGCGGAGTTCAAGTCTGACCCGTTTCACGGTATTTTCAAGGAAGCTGGACAAGCGGGGTTGCATGTTACCATCCATGCCGGCGAGTGGGGACCGGCGCTAAACGTCCGCGATGCGATCGAAAATCTCGGTGCGGAACGGATCGGTCACGGGGTACGAGTGATGGAAGACGAAGCCGTCGTCGCGTTGGCGCGTGACCGAAAAGTTGTGTTCGAGGTCTGCCCGACCAGCAATTTCCAGACCGGCGTGGTTAATGTATTCGAGAACCATCCCCTTCCGCGCATGATCGAAAGCGGCTTGAACGTCACGATCAACACCGACGACCCGAGCATTTCACGCATTACGCTGGCGCATGAATATCAGGATGTGTGTGAAAAGTTGAGCCTGTCGATGGATGCGCTGAAGCGGTCGGTGTTGCTGGCGGCGGAATCCGCGTTCCTGGGCGGGGCGGACAAGCAGGAATTGACTGCATCGCTTAAAGCGGAACTGAAACTTTAACGAACAACCAGATGATACACAGCGTGGAATCCTCTTCCATCCCTGCCGATAAATCAGTATAATTCGGTCTGAATTTCCCAAGTTAATCCCACCACATAGTATTAAGGATATCAAAGGCGCTCCTTTGAGTTCTTGCAGATTGTGGTGTGAGTGTGGCGGTGCATGCCGCTGCGAAAACCCTCATACCAAAGGAGTATCCTATGCAAGATTTTTTTAAGTCCCGTGACGTATTGACCGTGGGCAAGAAACAGTATGCCTACTTCCGGCTCGACGCGCTCGAAAAAGCCGGGCTGACCAAACTCAGCAAACTCCCCTATTCCATTCGGATTGTGCTCGAAGCCGCATTGCGTCAATGCAATGACAAAGAGATCACACAGGCAGATGTGAAGAACATCGCCTCGTGGACTCCCAAAGGCGCCCGCCCGGGCATTCCGTTCCTTCCGGGTCGCGTGGTGATGCAAGACTTCACCGGTGTGCCCGCCGTGGTGGACCTCGCCGCGATGCGCGCCGCCGTGGCTCGTTTGGGTGGCGACCCTAAGAAGATCAATCCGCTCGTGCCGGTTGACCTGGTCATTGACCACTCGGTGCAGGTGGATTTCTTCGCCACTGCCGAAGCGCTCAATCGCAACACCGAAGTCGAATTCCAACGCAACCGCGAACGCTATGAGTTCCTCAAGTGGGGACAAAAAGCCTTCAGCAACTTCCGCGTTGTACCGCCGATGACCGGTATTGTGCATCAAGTCAACTTGGAATATCTTGCCGACACCGTGATGACCAAGGAAGAGAACGGCGAAACCATTGCCTTCCCCGATACGCTCGTCGGCACCGACTCGCACACCACCATGATCAATGGTTTAGGCGTTGTGGGCTGGGGCGTTGGCGGTATCGAAGCCGAAGCCGTCATGCTCGGTCAGCCGATGGACATGCTGCTACCCGATGTGATCGGTTTCAAACTCTACGGCAAACTCAAAGAAGGCGTGACCGCCACCGATCTCGTGCTGACCGTCACGCAGATGCTGCGCAAGAAGGGCGTCGTCGATAAGTTCGTCGAGTTCTTTGGCGAAGGTCTCAATAACATGTCGCTGACCGACCGTGCCACCATCGCGAACATGGCTCCCGAATACGGCGCTACCATGGGCTACTTCCCTGTGGATGAAGAGACGCTTCGCTACATGCGATTGACGGGTCGCTCCGAAGAAGTCTTGGCTCGCACTGAAGCCTATCTCCGCGCTCAGGGACTCTTCCGCGAAGCCAACAGCCCCGAACCTGAATTCACCGACACGCTCGAACTTGATTTGGGATCTGTTGTCCCATCCCTGGCTGGACCCAAACGCCCGCAGGACCGCGTCGCGCTTACGGATATGAAGGATACATTCCGAAAAGCCTTAACCGCCCCGGTTAAAGAGCGCGGCTTCGAACTGTCACAAGAAGCCCTCACCAAAGAAGCCACTTTCGGCACCAACGGCGGCTCCACCCAGATGAAGCATGGCGCCGTTGTCATCGCTGCCATCACTTCCTGCACTAACACCAGCAATCCGTCCGTGCTCGTCGCGGCGGGACTTGTCGCCAAGAAAGCCGTGGAAAAAGGCTTGAACGTCAAGCCGTATGTGAAGACCTCTCTCGCTCCCGGCTCGCGTGTTGTGACCGAGTATCTCAAGAAGGCTGGTCTGATCGACCCGCTTTCCAAGCTTGGCTTCAACGTGATTGCTTATGGTTGTACGACTTGTATCGGGAACTCAGGTCCTTTGCCCGGTGAAGTTGCCAAGGCTGTGACTGGGTCTGACCTTGTCGCATCAGCTGTTATTTCCGGCAACCGCAACTTCGAAGGACGCGTGCATCCGCTCGTCAAGGCGAACTTCCTTGCGTCGCCTCCGTTAGTCGTGGCATATGCCCTCGCCGGCACCGTGGATATTGACCTGAACAACGAACCGCTTGGCGTGGGTTCCGATGGCAAAGAAGTCTATCTCAAGGACTTGTGGCCCACCCAGAAGGAAATTCAGGAATCGGTGGCGAAATACGTCACCGCCGACATGTTCTCCGAAAAGTATTCCGATGTCTTCTCCGGCTCGAGTGAGTGGCAGAACATCAGCATCAAGGAAGGTGACCTGTTCGAGTGGAGCGAAGAATCCACCTACATTCACCACCCGCCTTACTTCCAGACTCTCTCGCTCGATGTGCCGACCATTCAACCGATCAAGAATGCGCGTGTACTCGGCGTGTTCGGTGACTCCATCACCACCGACCACATTTCTCCTGCCGGTAACATCGCCGCGGACTCTCCTGCTGGCAAGTTCTTGCAGGAACGCGGTGTGCAGCCCAAAGATTTCAATCAATACGGCACTCGTCGTGGTAATGACCTTGTGATGGCGCGCGGTACGTTTGCGAACATCCGCCTCAAGAACATCATGGTCGCACCCAAGGAAGGCAATTGGACCAAACACCAGCCCTCCGGCGAAGTGATGTCCATCTTTGATGCGGCGATGAAGTACCAGAGCGAAGGCGTGCCGAGCATCGTCCTCGCGGGCAAGGAATACGGCACCGGCTCGAGCCGCGACTGGGCGGCGAAAGGTCCCATGCTGCAGGGCGTCAAGGCGGTCATCGCCGAATCGTTCGAGCGCATCCACCGCTCTAACCTCGTGGGCATGGGTGTGCTTCCGCTACGCTTTGCTGAAGGTCAGAATGCCGAGTCACTCGGGCTTGACGGCAGCGAAATCTTCGACATCGAAGGCTTGAATGACAACATCCAGCCCAAGGGTGAGTTGACCGTCAAAGCGAAGAAAGCCGACGGCAAGGTGATCGAGTTCAAAGTCACCGCGCTCTTGAACACCGATGTGGAAGTGAACTACTACCGCAACGGCGGCATCCTTCACACCGTGCTGAGAAATTTGGTGAAGTAAGTTGTAAGGAAAGATAAATACTAAAAAGCGGCTGCCAACTTGGCGGTCGCTTTTTGATTCATACCAATCCCTGCTTCCTTGCAATATCCGCTGCTTGGGTGCGGTTCTCTGCCTGAAGTTTGGCGAGGATGTTTGAAACGTGGTTCTTCACGGTGCCTTCGGTGATGAACAGTTTCTCAGCCATGTCTTTGTTGGATGCACCCTGCGCGAGCAGGACCAACACTTCGCGCTCACGCTCAGAGAGCGATTCGATTGTGGTGGTTGTCGGTCGCATCATCTCGCGCAGGGCACGCGAGGCGATCTCCGGTTGAATAAATACTTCGCCTTCGTGAACCCGCCGGATCGTTTGGATAAGTTTGTCGGCAGGCGTATCTTTAAGAAGATAGCCCATTGCCCCCGCTCGTACACCCTGGTAGACATAATCGTCACGGTCAAAGGTGGTGAGAATGATGACCTTTGCTTGAGCCCATTCACGGCACAATTTGGCGGTCGCTTCGACGCCGTTGAGCACAGGCATTTGCACATCCATGAGGATGACATCGGGGCGGAGTTCAAGCGCCATGCGGACACCGTTTTCACCATCTCCCGCTTCACCGACTACGTGCAAACCTGGTTCGAGATCAAGGATCGTTTTCAGCCCCTGACGCATCAGAGTCTGGTCTTCGACGAGTAGGATATTGATAAGGTTAGGCATGGGTTGAGAAAAATCTTCTAAAGGATGGGCAGTTTCACGTCGACGCGTGAGCCGTTGCTGTTGCCAGTTAATGTCAATGTGCCGCCGAGTCCTTCCACGCGTTCGCGCATTCCGCGCAATCCATAATGACCGGGTTGTTTTTCCGCATCAGGCGGCAAACCGCGCCCATCGTCTTGGATGGAAAGGAGCGCGGCATTGGATGTGATGTTGAGTTGAAGTTGGACGGAGTGCGCGGCGGCATGGCGTTCAATGTTCGCCAGCGCCTCCTGTGCGACGCGCCAAAGGGTTTCAGCGTGAGCAGGCGAAAGTTGATTCGCATCATCGTGAATATGACAAGCAATGGCAAGGTGCGCACGTTGCCCCGCATCCACGCTCAAGGCTTGCAGTGCGTCACTCAAGCGCCGTTCGCCCAAGCCGGGGGTGCGCAACCCCGCGAGGGAACGGCGCAGATCGTCCATGCTCGTGCGCGTCAGGGTTTTGAGTTCGTCCACTTGCGCGGAGGCACGCTCGGGGTCCACTTTGTAGAGGCGTTGTATCGCTTCCAATTGAACGGACAATGCAACCAGTGCATGACCAAGACTATCGTGCAGATCCCGGGCGAGCCGCTCGCGTTCCTGGAGAGTCGCCAGTTCGGTGTCGCGTTGATGGGCGATCTCCAATTCCTTTTGCGCGGATTCCAATTTGGTGATGAGTTTCGCGCGCTCGCGGCTGGTACGGATGATATTGTAGATGAACAGATATAGCGCAATTCCCGTCAGCCATTGGAACGTAAATCCAATCACGGCGCCAAGCGGGATCTGCCTGAGGTTCCAATCTGAAGTGATCAGGGCGATCAGAAACGTGACAATGGCTGTTCCAGGTATGACTGCCTGAAGCGGAAGCAATCCAAACATTTGTCCAAAGTAGGTGAAACCCAGCCACCATGTAAATGGATCGAGCCAACATGCCAACCCCCACATACAAACTCCACCGACGAAATACAAAATAAGATTTCGGCGTGAAATGGGCCAGCCACCACGCGTGATACAGAAGAAATATAACAACCCTTGCCCAATAGACAATGTTGCAACCGTCCACTCGCGCCAGGTTAGTTCATTTGCATTGGCAATGAGAACCGCAACGGCGGCAAGGCTGAATATCAATAAGGATGCTACATCCCAAAACCTGCCATAGAGTTCAAAGTGTTGGTCAGATATTGGGAGTTCACTGTTGGATAAGTGAGTTGGGCGAGTTTCTGCCATATCAAAAGTGTACTCTGGAAGAGGGAAAGTGGAAAGTAATTACGGCTCAACGTCCCGCAAGTTGGAAAACCTGCGGGACGTTACAAACTTACGCCTTCGGCTCCCAGCGGAACAATTTTGCGGCGATAAAGGTCGCGCCGATGCCATAGACGGCAAGCAGGAGCAAGTGCGTCACCCAGTTGGGATCGAGCGTGGCTTCCAGCAAGGCAGAACGGACGAGTTGCACTACAGGGTAGGCAGGCAGATACGGCACTACACTTCGCAGCCAGTTCGGCAGCATATCAAGAGGAAAGACCATGTCACTGATAAACATGAGCGAAGAATAGATGGTCATCCCAACCGCTGTCGCTGTGCCGGCTTTTGCCGCGACTCCACTGATAATGCCGCCCAGAGCCATGAACGCCAGCAGTCCAGCCAGGATCATCGGATACGCCAGCGCGAGACTCAGCGCACTGACAGGAACGTTATAGAGCAGAACACCGGCGATGATGATCAGCGTGCTTTGCAAAATGCCGATCAGGAGGTTGACAAGGAGATACGAGCCGATCAATTGCCCGGCAGGAAGAGGCGAGGCTTGCATCCGGCGCAGGACACTCTTTTCACGCATCTCAAGCATCATGTTGGAACTGCCGACCAGCCCGAAACTCAAAGCATTCAACACGATGACGCCGGGGGTCATATAATCCATGTACTGACTCATCACGACCCCGTAGATGAGCATCAACAGAGCTGGGAAGGCGAAATTCCAGAATAATACAAAGCCGTTTCGCAAGTGCATGAGGAATATGGCTTTGGTGAGGATCAAAAATCTTTTCATTAGGTTTTTCCTTTTCGAGTACTAATAAATTAATTGGATTCAGACAGCGCGCGCCCGGTCAATTTCAGAAAGACATCTTCCAGGTTGGGTTGGCGCAGCATTACGTCGCGGACAGATCGCCCGGCGGAGGAGGCTAATTCATGGAGGGCGCTCAAAGTCAGTTCGGGTTTGGCAGTTTCCATTTCCAGGTGCTGACCGGTGTAACGTGCATGGCTGACGCTGGGCAATGCCCGTACTTGATCCAGTGGCAATTCGACGGTCGCCTTCAGCATCGAATTCAATTGCAGATTAGCGATCAGAGCGCTTGGGCTGTCACAGGCTACGATCTCGCCGCGATCAATGATGGCGATGCGGCCGCAGAGTGCCTCGGCTTCCTCCATCGCGTGGGTGGTGAGGACAATGGTGCGCCCCTCATCGTGCAACTGGCGGACGATGTCCCAGACGGCGCGGCGGGCATGCGGGTCGAGCGCGGAGGTGGGTTCATCGAGCAGAACGATTTGCGGGTCGTTGGCAATCGCAACCGCCAGTGCCAGGCGTTGTTGCTGTCCGCCGGAGAGGCGGCGCGCCAGGGTATTCCGTTTTTCGACCAGGTCAAAGCGTGCCAGGAGTTTGTCGATTTGCCCGGAGGTGAGATACACCTCATAGAGCGCGGCATAGACTTCGACCAGCTCGGACACAGTCATATCGTCCATCAAGGCGGTCTTTTGCAGTTGGATGCCCAGCTGGCGTTTCGTCGCGGTTGAGTCAGCCTGGACGTTAATTCCGCCAATGTGAACGATGCCATCTTGGGGTTTATGCAATCCTTCCACAACGGCGAGCAGGGTTGTCTTGCCCGCGCCGTTGGGACCGAGCAAGCCAAAGATTTCACCTTTTTCCACTTTCAGGTTCACACCTTTAAGCGCCTGAACGGAACCATAGACGGCTGTCAAACTTTGTACGTCAATAATCGATTTAGACATTTTATAAAACTCCTTTTTGATAAGGGGATAATACGACAAAGCCAGACCAAACCCCAGTCTCCAACGCAGGATTAGGAATATGTCGAAAGTCATGGTGTGGAATATGCAGGATGACAACGAAGGAATTCAACAAAGAACGAGATGGGTACTGAACCGATCTCGTTCTTTTTCGCTAAAAGGAGTCAAAGAGCCAGGCGATTTACACCAGAACTTGAATCTTCTCAAAAAACAAATTGGGTCTCTTGCATAGGTAATTTGGAATCCTGAAGTGCTGCTTCAGGTGGAGTTTCCAAAAGTAGAACTTTCGGAGTCCTTTTCAATTTTTGAGACCTTCACAAGTGGTCTATTCTGCAAACGCTGAGAAGCCTCTTAAAGTAATTGGTAAAAGGTGATTAAAAAAAGACGTCCAAGTTTCATAAACCCGGACATCTGTGTTCTAGATTAGAGATGATCAAATATTACTTTGCCCGCATGCGGTTGTTGCGTGCGTTGTGTTCCACCTCTGCCAACCCCAAGGATTCCATCAACGGCGGAATGTACATACCAAAGCGGCCGCGAAAGCCTTTCTTCAACCCATACCAGCCGCCGATCGGGTTTTGAGGCGAGCGTGCCCAATATTCCACAGTACCTTCCGCGGCTTCCTGTTTTTCATCCTTGCTGCCCAGTTCCATCCAATCGCCGTGTTCTTTCAACATGGCATGCAGGTCTCTTAAACAGCGATAGTCATAGTGCAGTACGGTTGTGCCGACCACACATACGATGATCTCGCGCCCGTCTTTTTCATCAATGTACATTTCATAGTCTGAGGTCTGCGGCGGAGTCTTTAACTTCCATGGGTTGTCTTTCGTTCGTTTTTCCATGGCTGCCTCCCTTAATTTTTGGAACGTTGAATAGTCTCGGCTTCCTTCTTGAGGTCTGCTGCAAATTTCTCAAAAGACTCATCAAAGGAGGGGATCATACTGGCAAACAAAGGGAAAAGAGGACCGTCGATCTTTTCAGACATTGTGAACTGGGTGCCCTTCCCGGCTTTTTCCAAGATGTACACACGGCTTCCCATCGGGTCGCCCCACACCAGGCGCTGGTTTGGCACGAATTCCTTGATTTTCAACTTAAAGGTACGTTTCTCGTCCAGGGTGGATCTCAATTCAATGATTTCGCCGCTTTGGATCCTACCTGAGATGGAGATCACGGTCGAATTCCAACGGGGAAAATCGGTTGCGTTCGTAAGTAATGCCCAGATGATGGAAGCATCTGCCTCGATGTTCACACTCACGCCAGTTTCACGACTAAAGGCTGCCTTTCTAGTTACTGCTTTTCCGTTCGGTCCTGTTATCATTGTTAATCTCCTTTTCCTTATTTAGACGAACGGACGAAGAAAAACGATAGGATTTCACCCGATTTCTCCTAGGTGCTTTTCCATGACCTTGCGATTGTGTTCCAAATGGTGCAACTGTAATTCCGCTGCGCCAGAGTCAAATGGATCAATCTCCTGAAGGATTTTCATGCGCAGGTTGAATAATTCTTCCTTGTTTTTATCCTCTGCATCACGCACCATCTCCAGTTTGACCAGTTCCTCTTGCGCTTTTTGTTTCGGGTTGAAAATGCCGTTCAATTCTGTGCATTGATGGCAGATACCCTGCTTGTTGATCAGGGCACAACGATGGTCGAAGACTTCGATCATCCGTCCACGACTGATGTGTAGATAGTATTTCACCATTGCCTCGCTTTGCCCCATAATGACGGCGACCTCCTGCACTTTGAAACCATAGACTTCTTTAAGCAGCAGGGCAACTTGTTGTTCAAGCGGCAGGGATTTGGAAACGCAGGTAAAGCAAAGCGCTATATGTTCTTTGATCTCGAAATTCCCCTGTGTAGAGGTTTTCCGGATGTGCATGGCTTCTGCAAAAAAGTCATGATCGCTCAGCGCAGCATCTTTGCAAATATCGGTCACATTTTCAGGCCATCGTTTTTTAGCGCGTAGCAGGTCTCTGGCGAGGTTGGATGCTATGCTAAAGACCCATGTCTTCAGCGTTGACTCACCACGAAACGAGCCGATCTTTTCATGGGATTTCAGGTAGGTCTCTTGAATAATGTCTTCAGCATCCTGAATGCTGGCGGTCAGGCGCAGGAGGTACGATTTCAATTCTGCTTGGAACTCTGTAAATTGATTTGTCAGATCATCTATGGTCATCGGTTGTCCTTATTAAGAAATGCTTGTTATCATTATAAATAATCTCCCCTTAAAATTGTTTTTTTGTTAACATGGTGTTGTGCCTGAGGATGGGTACTTATGTCCTGGGGCTTTTTCTTTTGGGTAAATCTATAATATGAGAATGGAACCTTCACCCCGCTTCCCCGACTTCCCGGTTCTTTCCACCTCGCGCCTGATTCTGCGTGACCTAAATTCTTCCGACCTCGACGATCTGTACGAGTACGCCTCTGACCCGGAGATCGACCAATACACCCCATGGGATCGCTATCAGTCTTTGGATGAGGCACGCGAGGATTTGAGTGGTTACATCGCCCGCTACGAGCAGGGACATTTCCGCGCGTGGGGCATCGAACATCGCGCCGACAAAAAGTTGATCGGCATCACCAACTTCGGCTTCATTTCCAAGGAAGACCGCCGCGCCGAGATGGGATATACCATTGCGCGCAAATACTGGGGACAGGGACTCGCCACCGAAGCGGCTACAGCGTTGATAAGGTATGGGTTCGGGACTCTGAATCTGGTTCGGATTGAGGCGGTGGTCCTTCCTGAAAATAAAGCATCATCCAAGGTCCTCATCAAATCTGGAATGCAGTTCGAGGGTCTGTTGCGAAAGTATCAAGTATGGAAGGGTGTACCCAGCGATCTGGAAATGTACGCCATTGTGAGACATTAAAGAGGCTGACATTATCGTCAGCCTCTTATGCCTGAGATATTCCTATCCCTTGTTGCGGTTGACCACCAAGCCGGAGGCGATGACCGAGAAGAGAAGGGCGATCACCAGCACCAGAATGCCTTGGATCCACATGCCCAGATAGACGGTGATCAAGCCCAGGATGACGACGACCGCGAGAAAGGAGAGCTGGCGTGCGAGGTCCGCGCCGCTTCGCTCCTCGTCCTTAACCTGACTCAAACCATACAAACCGGCTCCCATCCCAAGCAGACTGAACAGCACCATCGCCCAGGCGATGACCGCGCCTCTTCCGGGCAGGTCAACGATGAAGACGCCGCAGGTGTTCTCCCGGTCTGGCACCGGGTACGAAGCATAGACCAGCACCTTCGCAAAGATGAAGCGTTTCAAGTCCACATTTTCAGGACCGATCTCCCATTCCTTGACGGTGCTTTCTCCAGCCTGCAGCTCGACATAATCCGAATACAGGAATGCCATGGCAGGGGAACTGATTTCCATGCGGATCGCAGGAGAAAGTTTGCGGTCGGTGGGGTTGGTCACTTTCAAAGTGATGGTGTTGACTTCATCACGGGTCATCAGAACGGGGCAGCTCAAGCCTCTCAAGCCTGACCCGGCTCGACGGGCAAATCCATAATAGGCGGCTTCGAGGTCTGCCCAGGTGGAGAGGACAATCAACGTCAACCCACAGACGACGCCGAATACAAATAACGAGAGAAAGAAATTGTATCGAAATGTATTGTTTTCCATGTATGTTTTCCAATAGATTGTATAAATTTTATCCTCTCTTGGAGATTTTGCCACCGTAGGCTGGAACTGTTTTTGCAGGATTCAGATGAAACAAGAAGGAAGCGCAGAGGGAATTTCCCTCTGCGCTTCCTTGGTTTCTGGGGCGGGATGCTATCAGATTGCGAATCAACCGCCGGGTGTGATCGAGCCGATGGCGAGGAACGCGAAGATCATCACATCCTGTAAAAAGTGGATGAACCATGCCCACCACAATCCGCGCGTCTCCAACATGGATTTTCCCAGCAGCCAGCCGAGGAATCCCGCCATGAGCACGCCAATGATCCCGTACGGCACGCCGTAATAATGACCCAGCCCAAAGTATGCAGCCATCAGCCAAAGAGATTGATGGCTGCCCAATGGTTCCTCCAAGACCGCGAGGAAGGAAGCTTTATAGGTCATTTCTTCGTTGAAAGCATTCAAGGCTGCCGCAAGCAGGATTGCGGGCAGGAATGGCATCGCTTTTATTGCAATATCCAGCGGCGGGCGACCTGCCAGCACAAGGAAGGTCAGCGTGCCAAGGCTGATGAAAATGGCAAGCACCCAGCCCGTCTTGTTCCAACGTTCGCCTTCCTTGATGCCGAGCCATTTCACAGGTTCAAGCCGCGCGCTTGTATCTCCTTTGGCGAGGAAGAAAGATTCGCGTCTCTTCTTCAAAATAAACAATACGCCGATCATGACAAGCGTGACCATTAATCTCAGCGACTGTTCCGCCAGCATGAAGATATTAAATGAGGGGTTTTTCAGCCATGCCTGATAGAAAGGCAGCTGGTCTATTTTTGTAAATACGAACCATTCCGCGCCTGCAAGCAGGAGGAATAAAATGAAGAAAGGACGCAGCGGACGAACAGCGCTCCATGCATAGGTCAGCGCAAGACCGATGAGTAATACGATGGCAGCCATTCCAGAACGCAAATCCCCGGATACAGGCTGGTGAAAGACCTCCTGCAGCACGATCATGGGAATGGTGGATGCCAAAAGAAGAAATACCCAGGCGGTATAAATGACCGTCTTTTTACTTGAATCTGATGGTTGTTGCATTTTCGCTCCTTGAACCCACTTTTTCATTCTAGCACTCCCTCATTCTAAATACAATTTCCTCCTCATAGAATCGGGTATACTTCGCTCGCTACTATGACAGACCATATCCGAAACTTCTGTATCATCGCCCATGTCGACCACGGCAAATCCACGCTGGCAGACCGTCTCCTGCAATTGACCGGGACCGTCTCGGAGCGTGACATGACCGAGCAGGCGCTCGACTCGATGGACCTTGAACGCGAAAAAGGCGTCACCATCAAGGCGTCGGCTGTGCGCATGAACTACACGGCGAAAGACAACCAACAATACGAATTAAACCTGATCGATACGCCCGGTCATGTGGACTTCGGCTACGAGGTCAGCCGCGCGCTCAAAGCCTGCGAAGGCGCGATTTTGGTGGTGGATGCCACGCAGGGCATTGAAGCGCAGACACTTGCAAACCTCTACCAGGCGCTCGAAGCGGACCTCGAAATTGTCCCCGTTATCAATAAAATTGACCTCCCCTCTGCCCGTCCCGACGAGGTGGCTGAAGATGTCGGCTCGCTGCTCGGGGTCGATCCCGATGCGGTTTTGCGCGTTTCCGCCAAGGAAGGCGTCAACGTGGAGGCGATCCTCGAAGCCATCGTGAAACGCGTTCCCGCCCCTAAAGATGCGGACGAAGCGCCCTTGCGCGCGCTCGTCTTCGACGCACATTACGATTCTTATAAAGGCGTTGTCGCTTATATCCGCGTGTTCGAAGGCATGATCAAATCGAACGATACGCTGCGCATGTTCTCCACCAATACCGACCTGCGTCCGGTGGAGATCGGTATTTTTGCGCCGGGTATGAAACCCGTGGATCGCATCGGTTCCGGCGAAGTTGGGTATGTTGCCACTGGATTCAAAACCGTCCACGAGTGCCGCGTCGGTGACACAATGACGCTTGCCTCGGCTCCCGCAGCCGAGCCTCTGCCTGGGTACTTCCTGCCCAAGCCGATGGTCTTCGCAGGCATCTATCCCGTCGAAGCGGACGACTACACCGAGTTGCGTGAAGCGTTGGAAAAACTGCAACTCAACGATGCATCATTGACCTATCAACCTGAGACCTCGCAAGCCTTGGGCTTTGGCTTCCGTGCCGGGTTCCTTGGCTTGTTCCACATGGAGATCATTCAGGAACGCATCGAACGCGAATATCTGCTTGATGTGCTTTTCACCGCCCCCTCGGTGGAATACGAAGTGCTGACAAACACGAACGAAGTCGTCAAAGTGGATTCGCCTGCCGAATTACCCGACCCGGGCAAGATCGTCGAAGTCCGCGAACCGTGGATGAACATCGAGATCATCACGCCCACCGATTACTACGGTCCCATCATGGATTTGGTGACCAAGCGGCGCGGCATCTTCAAACAGCAGGAGCACCCCGCCCCGCACCGCGTCCAGTTGGATTTTGAGATTCCACTTTCCGAGATCATCGTGGACTTTTTCGACCACCTCAAGTCGCGCACCAAAGGCTACGCCTCGCTGGATTATCAATTCCTCGAATACCGCCCGGATAAACTGCAAAAACTGGAGATCCTTGTCAATGGCGACACCGTCGATGCGCTGGCAGCCATCGTCCATGAGAAGGATGCGTATCACAAAGGTCAGCGCCTCATCACCAAACTCAAGGATCTGATTCCCCGCCAGTTGTACGATGTCGCCATCCAAGCCGCTTCCGGCGGACGGGTCATCAGCCGCGCCAACGTCAAAGCCACGCGCAAGGACGTGCTTGCCAAGTGTTACGGCGGCGACATCTCGCGCAAGAAGAAACTGCTCGAAAAACAAAAGCGCGGCAAGAAGCGTTTGAAGATGGTGGGAAATGTGGAAATTCCACAGGATGCCTTCATGGCGGTCCTGAAATTGGAAGACGAATAGCGTATTCACCACAGAAGACACGGAGATCGCCGAGAAAGACAAGAGGCTTCTGTGTGTTCTGTGGTCTCCGTGGTGAAACTATGAAAGATATTAAACGAATCCTCCCTGGCGCGTTGGTCAGCATCATTCTCATTGCCGCCATTCTATATTTTGTGGATTTCCAAACCATGTGGAATTCCATCAAAAACGCCAATTACGCGAT
Organism: Anaerolineales bacterium UBA2395; assembly: GCA_002343775.1. Classification (GTDB taxonomy): domain Bacteria; phylum Chloroflexota; class Anaerolineae; order Anaerolineales; family Villigracilaceae; genus Villigracilis. The sequence continues at coordinate 287,299 of DDSH01000001.1, read as the reverse complement.
CCTGGCGGGGTCGGCTGTTTTCTCCTTCGTGTGGATGATGATTCGCGCAAAGGTCTGGCAGACGCTGATGCGCGACAAGCCCAGGTATGTGGATGTGCTCTTCGCCACCAGCGAAGGCTATTTGTTGAATAACTTTCTCCCTTTCCGCCTCGGGGAACTGGGACGTGCCTTTCTCCTCAGCCGCAAGTCAGGTTTGGCGTTCAGCGAAATTCTGCCGACCATCGTCATCGAGCGCGTGGTGGATTTGGTCTTTTCCGCCGCGCTCTTGCTGATGGGTTTGACCTATGTGACCGAGTCGCAAGGCTCGGAACGTATCGGGTACATCATTGGCGGGGTGATGATCGTGGGGTTGGCGATGATGTATGTACTCGCTCGAAACCGTCAGTGGGCGTTGGGTGCGTTCCATAAACTCAGCGCGCGATGGACGCCCCTGCAACGATTTGGCGGTAGTTTCCTCGAATCCTTCCTGAACGGGCTTGCGGTGATCACAGATGGCTGGTTGTTTCTGCGTTTCCTGTTCCTGATGGCGCTCAACTGGTTCGTGGCGTTGGTGGCATATTACATTATTACGCTGGCGTTCTTCCCGCAGGCGGAATTCCATTGGATGTTGTTTGTGCTTGGCGCGGCGGCGTTCGGCGGCGCGATTCCCGCCCTGCCTGGCGCAGTGGGAACGTTCGAAGGCGCGGTCAGCGCGTCACTGGCGCTCTTCACCGGCGACCAGTCCACATCGCTGGCGGTAGCCCTAACGGCACGCTTGTATAATTACCTCAACAGTGGTGTACTTGGTACCATCGGCTTGATGCGCGAAGGGCAGACCCTTTCGGGCGTCTACCGTCAACTTATGAATTTAAGGAACAAGGAACAAACAGAAACATCGGAGAGTTGAATTGGATACAAAAAAACACTATCTTGTCACAGGCGGCGCCGGGTTTATCGGTTCCAACTACGTCCATCGCCTGCTTGCACGTGGGGAGAAGGTCACCATCTACGATAACCTGTCGCGTACCAAACGAAATATCGAGTGGCTGAAGAATGAGTTCGGGGAAAACGCCTTCGACCTGATCGTTGCGGATGTGCGCGACGCTGACAGAATAACAGAAGCAGCCAAAACGTCTGATGTGATCGCGCATCTGGCGGGACAGGTGGCGGTCACTACATCGGTCACGAATCCACGCGATGATTTTGAATCCAATGCGCTCGGTACGTTCAACGTCATGGAAGCGGCGCGTTTATCGGGACGCAATCCCATTGTTATTTATGCATCCACCAACAAAGTGTATGGCGGCATGGAAGAGGTGGAACTGTTCGAGGAGCCGACGCGCTGGCGCTACAAGGATCTGGTGAATGGCTGTCCTGAAACGCAGCCGCTCGATTTCCACTCGCCGTATGGCTGTTCGAAAGGCACGGGCGACCAATACGTCCGCGATTACGCGCGCATTTACAACCTGCCGACCGTGGTCTTTCGCCAGTCGTGCATTTATGGTCCGCGCCAGTTTGGCATCGAAGATCAGGGCTGGGTGGCATGGTTCATCATTGCTGCTGTCATGGGACGCCCCATGACCATCTACGGCGACGGCAAACAAGTGCGCGACATTTTGCACGTGAACGATCTGATCAATGCCTATGATCTGGCTGTCGAAAAAATTGACATTGCCAAAGGTCAGGTCTACAACCTCGGCGGCGGACCGGTGAACGTGATGTCCATTTGGGCAGAGTTCGCCCCCAAACTCGAAAAGATGCTCGGCAAGACGTTGAATCCCGCGCGCGGCGATTGGCGTCCCGGCGACCAGCGCGTGTTCTATGCCGATGTATCCAAAGCTAAAAAGGAACTTGGCTGGGAACCAAAAGTCGGCGTAGACGAAGGGGTGCAGATGTTGTTTGATTGGGTCAACGCGAACAAGGCGTTGTTCTAAACCGGGTGCATCATGCAGGAATATTTTTCGACGCTGGCTGAGAATTTCGCCAACTCGGCTCCCAATATCCTGACTGCGATCCTGATCGTTGTCGTCAGCGCCTACGCGGGCATCGGGTTGAGCCGCTTTCTGAAACGCGTGTTGAAAAAGCAGGATGCCGAGCCGGGCGTATCGCACCTGCTTTCCCAGATCCTCAAGTGGACGATCATCTCTCTGGGCGTGATCGCCGCCCTCCAGCGCTTTTTCGATGTCACCGCCTTTTTGACAGGCTTGGGCATCCTTGGCTTCACGGTGGGGTTTGCGCTGCAAAACATCATGCAGAACTTCGTGTCTGGTGTGATCTTGCTGGTGCAGCAGCCGTTCAAAGTCGGACAGGTGGTCAATATCGCCGGGTTCGATGGAACCGTCCTAAAAATCGGTTTGCGCACCACCGAGATGAAAACGCTCGATGGTCGCATCGTCTTCCTTCCCAATGGCGACGTGCTTGCGCAGCCCATCATCAACTACACCCGCGCCGACATGCGCCGCATCGAACTGTCCATTGGCGTGGCATACGACTCAGACTCGGATGTCGTCCGTACGATCATTTTGGATGAGATCAAACAAGTAAAGGGTTACCTGGAGACTCCCGAACCGCTGGTCTTCTTTCACACCTTTGGCGCTTCCTCCATGGATCTGACCGTTTTCTTCTGGGCAGATACGGCGCTCGTGTCGCCGCTTGTTGCAAAAGACGAAGCCCTGACGCGCATTCGTCAAGCCTTCGCGCAGGCGCACATCGAAATCCCGTATCCGGTGCAGGTGCAATACTATCGGACGCCGGGAAAAAAGACCACCAAACGAAAGACGAAATGAAAATACTCACCGTCCTGACCTACTATCGTCCGCACACCAGCGGGTTGACCATCTACGCCGAACGGCTGGCGCAAGCCTTTGCCAAACGCGGGCACGAAGTCACTGTCATGACCACGCAGTACGACCCATCGCTTCCATTGAAAGAAGAGATGGATGGCGTGAAGATCGTGCGCGTGCCGGTCATTGCGCGAGTGAGCAAGGGTGTGCTTGCGCCCACGTTCGGCCTGATTGCCACCAAACTCGTCTGGGAGCATGATGTCGTTCAGATGCATCTCCCGCAGTTCGACGCGCCCGGTGTTGCATTTCGCGCGCGTCTCTTTGGCAAGCCCGCCGTCCTCACCTATCACTGTGATGTGCAACTCCCGCAGGGATTGTTTAACCGCTTCGTCAACCTCGTGGTGGATTTCCAGAACCACATGGCAGGATTGCTCTCGAATCACATCGTAACCTACACCCAGGATTACGCGGACAATTCGCCCTATCTCTCACGCTACGCCTCAAAGCTGACCCCGATCCTGCCGCCCGTCCAGTTGCCGGATGCAACGCCGGAAGCGATCTCCGCGTTTGCCGAAACGAATCTCATCCGCGAGCGGAATCCCGTCATCGGCATGGCAGCCCGCTTCGCGTCAGAGAAAGGCGTCGAGGTCCTGCTCGATGCGCTGCCCCTCATCCTGAAAAAATATCCGAAGGCACAGGTCTTATTCGCGGGGACCTATCAAAATGTAATGGGCGAACAAGCCTATTCAGATCGGCTCATGCCGCGCATCCATGAATATGAAATTCAGGGGCATTGGAAATTTTTGGGCAATCTCGACCCTGTACAAATGGCGGCGTATTACCCCAGCCTCGATGTCATTACCGTGCCGTCGCTCAATTCGACCGAAGCCTTTGGTTTGGTTCAGATCGAAGCGATGATGAACGGCGTGCCGAGCGTGCCGTCTGCATTGCCGGGTGTGCGCCAGCCGGTGAAGATGCACAACATGGGTGTGGTCTCCGAGATCGGGAATTCCGAAAGCCTTGCCAATGCGATCCTTGAAGTGTTGGATCACCGCCAAAAATATCGCGGCAACCCGGAGTTCATCAAGGAAGTGTATGCTCCCGATTCGGTTGCGCAGGAGTATGAAACTTTGTTCGAGAGTCTGATGAGGAAGAAGTGAACGAGCGTGCATCGAAGGATTTCGTCTTTTTGCAGGTCAGTTCGCTGCCATATTTCCGCGCCCTCTTGCGCGCCGTGGAGTCGGAATATTATCAAGATCTGCCTCTGCCTTCCCCCATCTATGACGTGGGCTGCGGAGACGGTCACTTTGCCTCGTTGACCTTCGACAAGAAACTCGATGTCGGCCTCGACCCGTGGCGTTTTTCAATGAAGGAAGCGAAGAAATATAACGCCTACAAGTCGCTGGTTGAAGCGGACGGGGCGCAAACGCCTTTTCCCTCCAATCACTTCGCCAGCGGTCTCAGCAATTCCGTCCTTGAGCACATCCCGCACATTGACGCGGTCTTGAAGGAAACCGCTCGCGTTTTGAAGCCGGGTGCGCCTTTCTATTTTTGTGTGCCGAATGCAAATCACTTCCGCGAACTTTCGCTTCGGAAAATTTTTGGCAAGCCGTATGAGATGTGGTTCCGAAAAATTCAGCGTGTACATCATTCAGATCACCCTGATGTCTGGGAGCAACGCCTCGACCATGCGGGCTTCAAACTGGAAAAATGGTGGCACTATTTTTCACCGTCCGCGCTGCGTGTACTGGAATGGGGACATTACTTCGGTCTGCCCTCGCTGGTCGCCAAGGCGCTGACCGGCAACTGGATCATCTCGCCTACCAAATGGAACCTTGCACTGACCGAGAAGTACATCCGCAAATATGCATCCACGGAACCCATCGAGAATGGAACGTATACGTTCTATATTGCAAGGAAGAAGTGAAAACGACGAATGAAACTGCCGCGCAAACCGGCAGTTTTTTTATTCGTTTGCCATTGCATTTTCACAACTGTATTTCGGCGGGCATGGATAAAATAGTATAGAATTGTCCTGTTTTGCAGGTCTACACATCTGGTTGAGAGAGTACATGGAACAAGACACGAATCTTCCTCCCGAGCAGGAACCCACCGTTCTCGATCTATTCAAATCCGTCACGAAGGATTGGACTTCGTTCTTTAATTTCATCCGTTCGTCATGGGATGCGAGACGCCGCGAAGAATTCAATCAAACCCTCGTACAGGAGACGGCGCACCCCGTCGCTGTGGAGCAGGTGGTTGAACTTTCCCGCGCTTCCACTTTCCCGTGGCGGGCGATGTTCGCCCTGGTGCTGGCGCTAAGCGGACAGTTTCTGGTCGAGCCGCCCAACCGGCTGGGCATGGTTGCGTTTGCCCTGTATCTGGCAGCGTTCGGGCTGGCGCTTTGGTCTTTCCGTGCCGATGAGTGGCGTTTGCCCGCTCTGCCCGCATTCTGGCAAAGTATCGACCCGTTTACGTTGAAGATCATCCCGCTGCTCCTGGCGGTTGCGTTGGCTGCGGTCGCGTTCGTAGACTTTGGCAATGGATTGTTCTCGTGGCTGAACCTTTTCGTGTGGCTGCTTTCGTTGCTGATGCTGGGGTACAGCCTTTGGATCAAAACGACCAAACTTCCCAAAGATGAAGTCATCGTAGAACCTGTGGCGGAACCTTCCCAGCGCATATGGCAATGGAATGGGGTCACCATTGCGATGACCGAAGAAACCCTCAAAAAAATCCTGTGGGGCGTGCTGGTTGTGGCAGTCTTTGGCGTGGCGGTTTTCTTCCGCTTGCACCAGCTCGATGTGGTGCCCAACGAACCGTTCAGCGACCATGCCGAAAAGATCGTGGATGTGTACGAGATCACGCAGGACCAACCCCGCATCTTCTTTGAACGCAATACCGGGCGCGAAGCCATTCAAATGTATTGGACGCTGTTGGTCCTGAACATCTTCGGCACGGGCTTTTCGTATCTGAGCCTCAAACTTGGGACAGTGCTGCTCGGCATCCTGACGCTTCCCTATGTGTACTGGCTCGGCAGGGAATATGGCAACGCGCGAGTTGCGCTCTTTGCCCTCTTCCTGTTTGGGATCGCCTACTGGCCCAACGTCATTTCGCGCATTGGATTACGCTTTCCGCTTTATCCGCTGTTCCTGGCGCCCACGCTCTATTACCTGACCCGCGGCTTGCGGATGCAAAACCGGAATGACTTTATCCTCGCCGGGATCTTTCTCGGGTTGGGCTTGCACGGGTACAGTCCCTTCCGCATGGTGCCGATCTTTGTGGTCGTTTTGTTTTTCATCTACTTCCTGCACTCCCGGACGAACGAAGACCGCCGACAGACGGTTTGGTGGCTGCTGATCGTGGTGATCGTTTCGCTCTTCGTCTTTTTGCCGCTCCTGCGCTATTGGATGGAGAACCCCACTCATTTTGGGTATCGCGCTCTGACGCGCCTGAGCGACATGGAGACGGCGCTTCCAGGACCCGCCTGGCAGATCTTCCTCTCGAATTTGTACAAAGGCTTGTTGATGTTCAACTGGGATGACGGCGACATCTGGGTGCATTCGGTCACGCATCGCCCCGCCCTGGACCTGGTCACCGCTTCGCTTTTCGCCTTGGGCGTGTTCCTGCTGGTGGTGAGGTACATCCGCCGCAGGGACTGGCGCGATATGCTGCTGCTGGTTTCCATTCCGGTGTTGATCATGCCGTCTGTGCTTTCGCTGGCATTCCCCGGCGAGAATCCGTCGTTGAACCGTACCGGCGCGGCGGCGGTGCCAGTGATCCTCATCGGGGCGGTGGCGCTCGACTGGTTTGTATCCGCTTTCGGGTCGGAGCGGAAGCGGCAATTCATCGGCTATGGGGTGACGCTCGCGCTGCTTGCTTCATCTGCTTACTTTAATTACAACCTCGTCTTTGACCAGTTCCGCGAGTCGTACACGCGCTCCACCTGGAATACATCTGAACTGGCGAAAGTGCTGGGCGATTTCCGCGACAAGCATGGGCAGTTGGATACCGCCTGGATCGTACCGTTCCCGCACTGGGTGGATACGCGCCTGCCGGGTGTCTGGCTGGGAATTCCCAACCGCGATTTCGCGATGTGGCGCGACCAGCTGCCGGGCACGTTGGATTATCCCGCGCCGAAGCTGTTCATGTTCTGGAATTTGGACGCGGAAACTGAGAATGTTCTTAGGGAACTCTACCCGCAGGGGAAGCTCTCCCGCTATACTTCGGCGGTCGAAGGCAAGGATTTCTTCATCTTCACGGTGGAGCCTTAGGTTTTAACGATTTATGAATAGCGAAAAACATTCGTGGTTGTACGACGTTCTGTTTGTTTTTGTCCTGCTCATGGCGGGATATTTGCGAGTCGCCGGGTACGACTGGGGCGAAGGCTATCACCAGCACCCCGATGAATTATTCCTGACGGGCGTGCTCGATAACATGCGCGCGCATGTCTGCGAAGACCCGTCCATTCCGGTGGATTCATGCCTGCCGGAGAACAAGCGCTGGATGACGATCTCGGAATATTTCGACAGTTCCACCTCCACGCTCAGCCCTTACAACCGCGGATATGGTTTCTTCGTCTACGGTAACCTGCCGATGACGCTGACGCGCGTGCTGATGGAAGCGACGGGGAATGACAACATCGGCGCGTCGAAATTTTTTGCAAGGCAGATGTCAGCCACTGCCGATCTATTGACCATCTTCCTGCTGTACCTGATCGTCTCGCATCTGTACGGACGCAAGATCGGTCTGTTCGCCGCAACCTTCTCAGCACTGACAGTGATGCAGATCCAGCAGTCGCATTTCTTTACAACCGACCTGTTCGTCAATCTATTCATGTTCCTCGCGCTTTTGTTTGCAGTGGGGATCGTGGAATGGGGGCGGGAGAAGCTCGGCAACGAAACACACGCAGCGGCTGAAGTGGACCTGGAAACGGGCAAAGAGCCGCAACTCGCAACGCGCAACTCGATTCTCGTGGCGCAAGTTTTCAAATCCCCGCTCTTTTATCTTAGCATCGCTTTCGGTTTTGCGCTGGGCTTGGCGATGGCATCCAAGATCAATGCGGCGGCGATGGCGTTCGTGCTGCCCTTCGCTTTCTTCATCCGCTGGCTGATCTATGACCGACACAAGAAATTGGATTCGGATTACTGGTTGCTGGTTACATCGTTTTTGGTCGTGGGCGGACTTGCCACCATTCTATCCTTCCGCATCTTCCAACCCTATGCTTTCGACGGCTTGGGGTTGAACGAACAATGGGTAAAGAACATTGCCGAGCAGCGCGCGCAGGCTTCCGGCGCAGCAGACCTGCCGTGGAATCTGCAATGGATCCGCCGCTCACACCTGTATTCCTTTGAAAACCTGACGATCTGGGGGCTGGGGCTTCCGCTTGGCATCCTCGCCTGGGCGGGCTTCCTGCTGATGGGTTGGCGCATCCTCAAAGGCGAATATCGTCACCTGCTGCTCTGGGGCTGGGCGGCGTTCTACTTCCTGTGGCAGTCGCTGCAATTCAACCCCACCATGCGCTACCAGCTGCCGGTCTATCCGCTGCTGGCAATGATGGCGGCGTGGTTGATCTTTGAATTCAGAACTCAAAGACCAAAACTCAGAATTTTCAATTACGTCGTACCCATCTTTGGCGCGATCGTGCTTGCTCTCACCGCTGCCTGGGCATTTGCCTTCCAAAGCATCTACCTGCGTGATGAACCCCGCATCGCCGCTTCGCGCTGGATGTTCGAGAACATCCCGTCCGCGGTCAACCTTTCCATTCAAACCGAAAACGGCTCATTTAACCAGCCGTTGTCCATTTCCAGCGGGGTGGTGATTCCGGCAGGCTCGCCCTACACATTGATGTTTACCCCCAACCGCGAAGGGGTGTTGAGCGAAGTGACGTTTGGATTTGTGCGCGATTCGATTGGGACCCCCGCCCCGGTCAATGTGATACTCCAATCCGCTTCACAACCAGACCTGATCCTGGCGCGTGCTTCCACCATGCTGGATACCACACGGACAGCGGATCCGCGCGGCGTGCCCATGACCTTCACGCTGGATTCAGTCGTGCCGCTGATCGATGGGCAGGTCTATGCCCTAAAGATCGAATCGATGGGCGGCGACTTGTCCATCATCGGTTCTGCCATCGCCAACGAAACGGATTACGACTTCGGTCTGCCCTTCCGTGTGGATGGATATGATCCCTACGGCGGGTTGTACAGCAACGACGACCTGAACCTTCAAGTCTACTGGGCAGACGATGACAACAAGCTCAACCGCTTCGTGGATGTGCTCTCCCGCGCCGATTACATTGCCATTCCCACCAACCATCAGTACGCTCAGATCACGCGTGTGCCAGAGCGCTATCCGCTCACCACGCTGTATTATCGCGAACTGATTGGCTGTCCCGCAGGCGAAGACATCATCCAGTGCTATTACGATGCCCAGCCGGGGATGTATGAAGGCAGTCTCGGGTTCGAACTGGTGAAGGTGTTCGAATCCTATCCAACGTTGGGTCCGATCGTCATCAATGACCAATCTGCGGAAGAAGCCTTCACCTTCTACGATCATCCCAAGGTACTGGTCTTCAAGAAAAGCGAATCATTCGATGCAAACCGAGTCCGCGCGATCTTGAGCACCGTGGACTTGTCGAAGGTTGTGCAGCTCACGCCCAAGGAATTCGACAATTTCAAGAACTTGATGCTGCCTGAGTCGCGTTTGGCGGGTCAGCAGGCGGGCGGTACCTGGTCTGAGCTGTTCAGTTATGACTGGCTGCACAATAAATATCCGGCATTGGGAATGCTGGTCTGGTATCTTTTCATCTTCGTGCTCGGATTGGTCGCATACCCGATCATCCGTTTGGCGTTGCCGGGTATGCGACAGCATGCCTACGCTTTGGGCAGGGTCGGCGGGATTGTCCTGCTGGCATGGCTGGCGTGGATGGGGGGATCGGTCGGCGTGCCGTATACGCGAGTCAGTATCGGCGTGGCATTCGCTTTGATCGCAGTCACAGGCGTCGCCTTGTGGATGAAGCGCAAGGAAGAATTCAAGGATGACTGGAATGAACATCGTCGCTTCTTCGTGCTGGCGGAGATCGTCTTCCTATCCTTCTTCATCATCGACCTGCTCATTCGCCTTGGCAATGCGGATATGTGGCATCCTTCCAAGGGCGGCGAACGCCCGATGGATTTTTCATATTTCAATGCGGTGTTGAAGAGTACCAGCTTCCCGCCCTACGACCCGTGGTATGCGGGCGGATATATCAACTATTACTATTATGGCTTCGTGCTGGCGGGCACGCCGGTGAAGTTGCTTGGTATTGTGCCGTCGATTGCCTATAACTTTATTTTGCCCACCTGGTTCGCATTGGTTGCGACGGGTGCGTTTGCAATTGGATACTCTGTGGTTGAAAGCCGGCGCTTGGATGAGAAACGTCCTGTGCTTTTTGACCTGCGACTCTCTGCCGGTCTAGCTGGTTCGATGTTGACCGTGTTGCTCGGGAATTTGGGGACAATTCAGCTGATCTTCAATGCCATTCAACGCGTGGCGGCGCCGGGCGGGAATATTCCCGCGGATGCAACCCTGATCCAGCGCTGGGGGTGGGTGATTCAGGGATTGGGCAAAATGCTCACTGAAGGGGCAACGCTTCCCATCGGACGTGGAGACTGGTACTGGTTTCCAAGCCGTGTCATTCCGCCGGGACCGGGCAACGAGATCACCGAGTTCCCGTTGTTCACTTTCCTGTATAGCGACCTGCACGCGCACATGCTGGTTATGCCGCTGGCGTTGTTCATCATCGCCTGGGCGCTTTCGTTCGTGCGTTCGCGTGGACAGTTGAGTCGTGGCGAATGGATCGCCGCCCTTGGAATCGGCGGTTTGATGATCGGCGCCTTGAAACCGACTAACACCTGGGACTTGTACACTTATTACCTGCTTTCTGCGATCGCAGTGGCGTACACCCTCGTCCGTTATTTCGATTGGAAGGATTATTTCGGGTTGTCGCCTGCGGTCGGCAAAACCGGGTTGGCGCTCGGCGCGGCAGGGTTGTTGTATATTCTGGGCGCACTGTTCTATCAGCCATTTTCACAGTGGTTCGGGCAGGCGTACAACTCGGTCAATTTTTGGGATGCCTCTCGCACTCCGCTCTCGTCGTATTTCACGCAATGGGGTTTGTTCCTCTTCATTATCACGGCATGGTTGGCATGGGAAACCCGCGAATGGATGGCGGTGACTCCCGTCTCGCATTTGAAGCGTTTACAGCCCTACATCCTCGCCGTTGAAGTTGCCCTGGCGGCGTTCATCGCCTTTTTGGTGTTCTTTGCCTTTGAAGGTGTTCGCATTGGCTTTGTGGCGCTGCCGCTCGCATTTTGGGCTGCAATTCTCCTGGTGCGCCCCGACCTGCCAGACGCGAAACGCTTCATCCTGTTCTTGATCGGCACAGCGCTGACGATCACCATCGCAGTGGAATTGATCGCCCTGGTCGGCGACATTGGGCGTATGAACACCATCTTCAAACTCTATCTTCAGGCGTGGATGATGTTTGCGGTCAGTGCGGCGGCGGCGTTTGGCTGGCTGTTGAATGCCTTTCCGCTTTGGCGAGGGAACTGGCGCGCGGTCTATCAGGGCGGCATCTCCCTCCTGTTGATCGGCGTACTCCTATTTACCCTGACCGCCACCACCGACAAGATCAGCGACCGCATGACAGCGGATGCGCCGCGCACCCTCGATGGCATGACCTTCATGAATCATTCCGAACTCTGGGATGGTCAGACCATGGATTTGAGCCAGGACTATCGCGCCATTCGCTGGATGCAGGATCATATCGAAGGCTCACCTGTGATCGTGGAAGCCAATTGTTCCGAGTATCGTTGGTGTACGCGCTTCACCATTTATACAGGTCTGCCCGGGGTCGTCGGCTGGAATTGGCACCAGCGTCAGCAGCGCGGCATCTTTGCGCCGGAAGTGCAGCGACGTGTGGATTCGGTCAGTGCTTTCTATACCACCACCGACGTGCAATTTGCGCTGAGTTTCCTCAAGCGCTATGATGTCCGTTATATTGTCGTTGGGCAATTGGAACGTAATATTTACCCGGTTATTGAAGGCTTGCCAGACGGGCTGGCAAAGTTCACGCAGTACGAAGGGCAATACTGGCGCACCGTCTATCAAGATGGCGCGACGGTCATTTACGAGGTCATCCAATGATTCTTCACATCACATCCAAACAGGAATGGCTTGAGGCGCAGGCGCGCGGTGAATATGTCGCGCCGAGTTTGGCGAGCGAGGGCTTTATTCACTTTTCGACCGACCAGCAAGTGCTCAAGGTTGCCAATGCCTTCTATCACGGACGGACAGATCTCGTGGTGCTGGTGGTCGATGAAACGCGGCTCAAGCCCGAGGTCAGGTGGGAAGCGCCCGCCGGACCGCCTGTTGAAACCATCTCCGAAGCGGACCTGTTCCCGCATGTCTATGGTCCGCTCAATCTGGATGCGGTTGAATCCGTGCTGGAGTTCCCGCCCGCAGCAGATGGCGGCTGGCGATCCCTGCCGTTATGAATTCGGCGCTTACGATTCGCCCCGCGCTGCAAAGGGATGCCGCATTCGTTGCGGAGATGATCCATCTTTCAATGGGACATCTGGCGGATTATCTGTTCGGTGCAGACCCTGCCTCTGCCCAAACGTTCATTGAGAATCTTGCGCGGCGCAATGCGGGCAGGTTTGGGGCGCGGTTGGCGTTTCTTGCCGAGTCGGCGGGCAGGGGGCTGGGCGCGCTGCTTTCGTTTCAGGGATCGGGCATCGACCGCCTCAACCTGGCGACGTTCCCGCATCTTTTCCCCGCGTTGGGATTCCGCCACGCCTTTGGATTCATGTGGCGTGGAGTGCGTTTGCCCGGCGGCGCGGAAGCCAAAGCGGACGAGTATTACATCAGCAATCTTGGTGTGCATCCCTCTGCACAGGGACAGGGGATCGGGTCTGCCTTGTTGACCTTTGCCGAAAGAACGGCAATGGAATCCGGCCTCTCGAAAACCTCGCTGGTCGTTGGCACATACAATCAAAACGCGCTGCGCTTATATCAGCGCAACGGGTATCGGATCGTTGAAACTGTCGAAGATGCAAATCAAATTCTTGGTTATTATCGAATGGTGAAGGTGATCGAACGCTCATGACCGCATTTTTAATCTGGTATTTGTTCGTTTCCCTGCTCGGCTTGTTGACATTTCCGCTGGTGTATGCGCTCTTCCCCGCGCTGACAGACCGCGGCTACACCTTCGCGCGCGCCGCTGGGATGCTGGTGTGGGGCTATGTTTTTTGGCTGTTCGTTTCGCTTGGTTTTGCCCGTAATGACCTCGGCGGGATGCTGCTTGCTCTGGCGGTGGTGATCGGCTTTAGCGTCTGGTCAATTGCAAATTTTCAATCGCACATCGTAAATTTCTTCAAATCGAACATCCCCCTAGTCGTCACCACAGAGATCCTGTTCCTAGTCGCGTTCGCATTTCTGGCAATCGTCCGCGCCGCCAACCCGGAACTTGCCAGCACCGAAAAGCCGATGGAACTGGCGTTCATCAACGGCATCTTGCGATCAGAAACGTTCCCGCCGCAGGACCCGTGGCTTTCGGGCTACGCCATCTCCTACTACTATTTCGGTTATGTGATGACTGCCATGCTCGCCCGCCTTGCGGACATCAACGGCAGCATGGCGCACAACCTGATGACGGCGCTTATTTTTGCGCTCGGCTCGGTGGGCGCCTTTGGCATCGTGTACAACCTGTTCGGCGCTTCAAACGAAAACAAAAAGCCCTCGATCGCCAATGCCCTGCTTGCTCCGCTCTTCCTCCTGCTCATCTCGAATTTTGAAGCCCTGCTTGAAGTCCTGCACAAGCGCGGGATCTTCTGGGCAAAAGACCCGGTCATTGGCACGTACAGCAGCGGCTTCTGGTCATGGCTCGATATGAAAGAACTCTCCCAGCCGCCGGTCGAACCGCTGGGTTGGATGCCAGACCGCTACCTGTGGTGGTGGCGCGCCTCGCGCGTCATTCAGGACTACGACATGACAGGAAGTTTCAAGGAAGTCATCGACGAATTCCCCTTCTTCTCCTTCCTGCTCGGTGACCTGCATCCGCATGTGCTGGCGATTCCCTTCGGCTTGCTGGCGGTCTCCGTCGCCCTCAACATGTTCCTCGGCGGCTGGCGCGGCAGGCTCGAAGCCTTTGGCATGAGATTGAACATCAACCTGCAAGGCTTTCTATTCTCTGCGCTCGTGCTGGGCGGGCTTGCCTTCCTCAACACCTGGGACATCCTCATCTCAGCCGCACTGATCGTCTCTGCCTATGTCCTTTGGCGTGCTTCGGAAGACGGCTGGAGTTGGACGCGCCTTGAAGACCTCTTCCTGCTGGGCTTGCCGCTCGGGGTGGTGTCGCTGTTCTTGTATTTTCCGTTCTACCTTGGTTTTTCATCACAGGCGGGCGGCATTCTGCCGAACTTCATGTACGTCACACGCGGGGCGCATCTGTGGGTGATGTGGGGGACTCTGCTCCTGCCGATCTTTTCCTACCTGCTTTACCTGCTCTTCGGGATGCAACGATCCGCTTCGCGCCTGAACTGGACCCTTGCCCTCTCCATTGGGCTTGGGCTGCCCCTGATCCTTTTCCTCTTCACCCTGCTGCTGGGCGTGATCGGCTCCTTCGTGGAAAAAGACTTTGTAGATTTCTTCCTTTCCACCCAAAACATGACCGCACCCCAGTTCCTCAGTGAAACGACCGAACGCCGACTCAAACACATCGGCAGCCTCATCACCCTGCTGGCAGTGTTGATCCCAACTCTGGCTCTCCTGTTTCCAAAAAAGGATACCCGGGAAATATATGACGAAGAATCAGGTACTTTCCCCGCCTCTGCTCACTCGTCATCCTTGTTCCCCCTGTTGCTGCTGACTCTTGGCATTCTGCTCATCCTCGCGCCGGAATTTGTGTACCTGCGCGACCAGTTCGGTTATCGCATCAATACTGTCTTCAAGTTCTACTATCAGGCATGGATGTTGTTGAGCCTTGTTGCGGCGTTTGGGGTGGGTTTACTGCTGCAAACCCTGCGCGGATGGACCATCGCCAATATCAGTTTCCGTGTGCTGGCGGGTCTGGTCATCTTCTGCGGGTTGCTCTACCCCGTCCTGGGCTTGATGACCAAGACCAACAATTTCAACCCGGTATTTGGCTTTCACCTCGATGATTTCGAACGCATCAAACGCGAAAACCCCGACGACGCAGCGGGCATCGAATTCCTGCGTTCCGCACCAGAGGGCGTCGTCGCTGAAGTGGTGGGCGATAGCTACAGTTACTTTGCGCGTGTCTCCGCCTACACCGGCTTTCAAACCATCCTCGGCTGGCCCGGTCACGAAGCGCAGTGGCGCGGAAGTTATGAACCGCAAGGCTCCCGGCGTGACGACATGCTCACCTTGTACTCCACTCCCCGTTGGGAAGACGCGCGGCTTATCATAGAAGATTACAACATCCGCTACATCTACATTGGTCCGCTCGAACGTGCCTCCATGCCCGTTAACGAAGAGAAGTTCGCCCTCTACTTAAAACCGGTCTTCCAGCAGGGCAGCACGATCATTTACGAAGTGCCGTAGGATTTTGATACAATAGCGCCCATGACGTACCGACACTTCAAACACGAAGCCTTGCTGTATGCGCTGGCGTTTTTGATTGCCCTAAGCCTGCGCCTGATCCAACTTGGCGCGATGCCGCTTACCGACGCGGAAGCCGCTCCCGCCTTGCAGGCGCTGCGCATCTCGCAAAACGCCGATACCGCCCTCGACCCGCATCCGTTTTACATCCTCTCCACGTCCCTGCTTTTCCTCATGTATGGCGGCGGGACGAATTTCCTCGCCCGGCTGATGCCCGCCCTGATCGGCAGCCTCTTCGTCTTTGCACCCCTGCTTTTCGACAACCGCATCAAACCCCGCCCAAGCCTGATCCTCGCCTTTTTCATCGCCCTCGACCCAGGCTTGGTCGCCATCTCCCGTCAAGCGGCAAGCCCCATCTTCGCCATTGTCTTTTTGACGCTGGCTGTTGGACTCTTCAACAAAAATAAGATCAATCTGGCAGCGGCTGCGTCAGCCTTCGCCCTCCTCAGCGGACCTTCCATCTGGTTCGGCTTGCTCGGCGTGGCGATTGTCTGGGCGATCTTCCAACTCTTCAACCGCACGGCTTCCGGTGTTCGTCCTTCGACATTTAATCTTTCTTCCTCTGTCCTGATCCTTTTCATTGTCATTTTCCTCACCGCCGGGACGTTATTCCTCACCGTTCCCACCGGTATTGGTGCCGCATTTGCCTCCATCCCCGCCTTTTTCGGTTCGTGGATCAAAACTTCGGACATTACCGGCGGCATGACGTTCCTTTCGCTGTTGGTCTATCAGCCGCTGGCATTTTTGCTGTTCATCCTTGCCGCCGTCCGCGGCTGGACTCATGGCATTCGGCGTATCATTTTCCTGAGCCTCTGGTTTTTGGTGTCACTTCTGTTAGTCGTCTTCCTGCCCGCCCGCCAAATGGCGGATCTTGCCTGGGCGTTGATCCCGCTCAATGCGCTGGCGGCGTTGGAATTTGCCCGTTATTTCAACGTCTTCCGCGATGAGCGCCGCGAGGTGGTTGGCGTGGTCGCGCTCACGGTATTCATTTGGGTTTTCGCATGGCTCGGCTTCACCGGTATGACCTGGTTCCCGCCCGAATCTCGTGAATATCAGCTGCGCTTCTGGATGGGGATTGGCGCGTTGGTGTTGCTGTTGCTCAGCCTGGTGCTTGTCGCGGCGGGTTGGTCCATCCGCACAGCGAGGTTGGGCGGGGTGTGGGGCATGGTCATCGCGCTCGGCGCGCTCGGGTTCGGCGGCGCGCTTGGTTCGGCGGGCATTCGCGGAATGAACGCCCCCGAACTCTGGTGGCTGCCAGCCACCCCAGCGCAAGCGATGCTGCTCGAACAAACTGTCAGCGAGGTATCAGAATTTGGGCTGGGCAACGATGTTTCCGGGTCCGTGGTGATCGTGGGCGTCAAATCCCCCGCCTTGGAGTGGGTGCTGAGGGAACGCCCCATTCAAGTGGTGGATGCGCTGGATGTGAACAGCTCGCCGGATTTCGTGGTCACCCCCTACGAAATGGATCCCGTCCTTGTCGCTGCCTATCGCGGGCAGGATTTTTCCTGGCGGCAAACGCCGATTTGGAATACCGCCCTGGCGAGTACCTGGTTGCGCTGGTTCACTTTGCGAGACATGCCGCAATCCGGCGAGACCATCATCCTTTGGGCTCGCGACGATCTCTTTCTGGATTGATCTTTCAGAACTTGATGAAATTGACCGCCACAGAAATCATGGAGAAAACATTCAAAGAACTCTGTGCTTTCTGTGGCGAAACTGTGTAAAACGAACAAGGAATTCATGACAAACCCCTCCCACCCTTCCATCATTGCACTTGACGGTCCAGCCGCTTCGGGCAAATCCACCATTGGGCGCAAGCTTGCCGACCATCTTGGATATTTGTTCTTCGATACCGGCATTATGTACCGCGCCGTCACATGGATCGCCCTGCAATACGACCTTGATTTTCAAAATGAAGAAGCCATTACAGACATGGCACAAAAAGCCACCATCGACATCCGCCCGCCCTCCATGCAGGACGGGCGCGCCTGCGATGTGTTCGTCGCCGACAAGGATGTGACTTGGGATGTGCGCTCCGGGAATGTGGAGGCGAATGTATCGGTCGTTTCGGCATACGTGGGGGTGCGCAAAGCATTATCCGAACAGCAGCGCCGCATCGGGCTGCGCGGCAATGTGGTGATGGTGGGCAGGGACATTGGTACGGTCGTCCTGCCGGAAGCCGACCTTAAAGTGTATCTTGATGCGAGTGCAGAGGAACGTGCCCGCCGCCGGTCTGATGAACTCAACGCGCGCGGTGAGCAGGCGGATTACAAGGTCATCCTGAAAAAGATCATCGAACGCGACCGGATCGACTCGACCCGTGCTGTGGCGCCGCTTCGCCCCGCCGATGATGCCGTCATCATCAACACGGATGAACTCGACGCGGAGCAGGTCTTTCAGCGCGTGCTGGAATTGTGTAAATAACCCAAACTCATGCCGGACGACAAGCCGCCCATTCCGCCGAAACCGGTCAGCGAAGTCTGGCGACCCGATCTGGTGCGGTTGCCTCAACTCACCCCGGCGCGGCTGGTGTTTCGCCGCTTTGGGCATGGGGTGCTCAAATTTGTTTCGTGGCTTTGCCTGTGCGTCACGGCTGAAGGGTTGGAGAACATCCCGCCGCAGGGTCCGCTCCTGATTGTCATCAACCATTTGGGCGACGCCGACACCCCAGCGATCATTCCATCCCTGCCGTTCATGCCAGATGCGCTCGGCAAAATTGAACTTTACGACTTTCCCATTCTTGGAAAACTAATGGATTGGTACGGCGTCATCTGGCTGCACCGTGGACGTCCAGACAAACGCGCCTTGCGCGCTGCGCTGGACGGGTTGGCGGAGGGACGGATCATCATCATTGCGCCGGAGGGCAGGTATTCCCTGACCGGCTCGCTTGAGGAAGGCAGCGGCGGGGCGGCATTTCTGGCGTACAAATCGGGTGCGCCGGTTCTGCCCATCGTTGTCACCGGCACAGAGAACGAGGCGGTGTACGGGCACATGCGGCGTTTGCGGCGTGCCCCGGTCTGTTTGCGGGTGGGGAAACCCTTCCAGTTGGATGGACAGGCTGCGGGTCGAAAGGAAGCGCTCGGTCAGGGGACGGGCAGGATCATGGAGGCGCTGGCAAGCCTTCTGCCGGAGGCGTATCGGGGAAAATATTCCTGACCTTGCCTTCTTGTTAAGTGCGGGCGGAATTTTGGGGCTATAATTCAAAAAAATGGAATTTGTTCTCACGCTCCTGACAGGCATCCCGTTTCCGGCGCCGCCTACTCTGACAGGCTGGTTCGTGTGGGTGTCTCTGTTGGGGGCGTTGGTGTACCTGCTGTATCGCCAGCGCGCAAATCAAAACTCGTTGGGCGGGCGTGGATGGGGGCTTTTTGTTCTGCTTTTCATTTTGGTGGCGGCTGCCAATTTATGGATCGGACTCAGGTTGACATCCGCTTCAGCCCGACCCTTGCCCGGGTTGCCCGCCAATTCGCCGGGTTCGGCGCTGATGGTGTTTTCCGCCATTCCCTTGCTGCTCGGCGGCGGGTTGCTGGGTCCCGTGGGTGCGGCGGGACTGGGAGCCTTTGCCGGTTTGTTGCGCGGCACCTGGGATCTGTATTCCCTGTTTCCCATTCTTGAATTTGCTTTTCTGGGGGTGTGGTTTTCACTGAATACCCGCCAGCGCTATCGCACCACTGCCTATCGTCTGTTGCGCCAACCGTTGGCGGCGGCGCTGCTGCTGATCCCCATCCATACCTTCTTCTATACCTTGAGTGCGTTATTTACGCAGTGGGGCGCATCCGTCCCTGCCACAGCGCGGCTGGATTTTGCCATCAGCAACGCGGGCGTGGTGACGCTTGCCTTCGGCGGCGAGATGCTCATCGGTGGCATCGTGGCGCAGATCGTTTCGATGGCGTTCCCCGCCTCGTGGGGCAGCAAAAAATCGTTGCAACCCTCACCCGGCGAGAAGAGTCTGGAGTCGCGCTTCATTTTTGCGGTGGGTGTGTTCATCACTCTCTTGCTGTTGACGTTGCTGGTTGGGGATTGGGTGGTTGCCGGGCGCGCCGCGCGCGACATGCTAGAAGACCGCCTCTCCAGCGCGGCGGAATCGGCGGCGCAAAGTGTGCCGTTCTTCCTGGAAACCGGGCAAAACCTTGCTGTGCAATTGGCGCTTGATCCGCGCCTGCTGGATGCCAGTGGTGACGAGTTGAAATCCATCATCGGCACGCGTATGCAGGCGGTGCCCTACTTTGACCAGTTCATTGTGTTGGACGCAAGCAGCAAAAATTTACTCGCCATTTATCCGGGGCTGCCCGAGGGCGGGTTTAAATTGTACCCGGATGAAGAATCGGGAATTTTGCTCGCAAAGAGCGGTGTACTAACCCAGATCTATTCCATCCCGCCAACGACGCTGGAAGACGCCTCGCGCGTGTCGTTCATGGTCGCCATTGTGGATACATTCGGCAATGTGCAGCGCATCCTGATCGGGCGCACCACGCTCGAGTCCAATCCACTGACATTGCCGCTGATCGAAAGCCTCAACAACATGCGCGATCTCGACGGTTCGGGAATGCTGCTGAACGAAAACAACCGCGCCATCTATCATTCAGACAGGGAGCAGGTGCTGGAAACATACACCGGGCAGAGCGGCAGCCAGCCCTTCTTTTATGATGATACCGCTTCGGACGGCACACGCCTGATGCGTTATTACCAGCCGGTGTTGGGGCGTCCGTGGGCAGTTGTGTTGACCGTCCCGGCGCAGCGCGCACAGCAACTGGCGTTGAATATTGCCATGCCGCTGGCGTTGATGATTATTGTGCTTTCGCTGATCGCATTGGTATCGCTGCGGGTCGGGTTGCGGGTGGTCACCGGCTCACTGCAGGGGCTTGCCGCCGAGGCGAACCGCATTGCGCAAGGCAATCTGGATAAT
Organism: Anaerolineales bacterium UBA2395; assembly: GCA_002343775.1. Taxonomy (GTDB): domain Bacteria; phylum Chloroflexota; class Anaerolineae; order Anaerolineales; family Villigracilaceae; genus Villigracilis. The sequence continues at coordinate 266,971 of DDSH01000001.1, read as the reverse complement.
CCGCTTCAGGTGACGGGCGAGGATGAGGTTGCCCAATTGCGCAAAGCCTTTGAGCAGATGCGCATCGGTTTGCAGGCTCGGCTGGAGGAGATCAACCGTCTGTTGCGAGTGAGCCAGGGCGTGGCATCCAGCCTGGAGATGCAGGATGCGGTCAAGCCGGTGCTTGAAGCGATCCTTTCCACAGGCGCGAACTCTGTCCGCGTGGTGCTGTCTCCAAGCATCCTGCCTGATACGTTCATCGAATTGCCCTCGAAATTCACCGTCGGTTCGGCGCAAGAGTCATATGCGCATCTCGACGACCAGATCCTCGACCTCGCGCAAAGCCAGGAAAAGATCGTCCTGCCCAACCTCACCCGCTCGCGCGAATTGATCCTCGACCCATCGCGCTCGCAGCCACTTGCCTTGCTGGCGGTCGCGTTGCGGCATGAGAACCGTTATTACGGCGTGGTGTGGGCGGGCTATGAACAACCCAGAAAATTCTCCGATTCGGATGTGCGCTTTGTGACCACGCTTGCCGGTCAGGCGGCGCTCGCCGTGGCGAACGCGCATCTTTACCTGAACGTGGAGGCATCGCGCCGCCAACTGGAAGCGATCATTAACTCAACGCCGGATCCCGTCATCGTGACCGATCATCGCAACCGTTTGTTGATTGCCAACCTTGCGGCGACGGCGGCGCTTGGTCAGAGCGTGGATGATGCCGGCAGCGGCATGGAAACGGAGAAGGTGGTCAAACTCAAGCCTTTGTTGAATCTGTTGCAAAGCGCCACTTCGGAGAAACAGTCTGCCGAGGTGATCCTTTCCGACAAGCGCACCTATCTCGCCACCGCTTCGTCTGTGATGGTGGAGGGACGCCAGATCGGGCGCGTGTGTATCATGCGCGATGTGACGCATTTCAAGGAATTGGATTCGATGAAGTCCGAGTTTGTGGCAACTGTCAGCCACGACCTGCGCTCTCCGTTGACGTTGATGCGCGGGTATGCCACCATGCTCGATACCGTCGGCGAGTTGAACGAGCAGCAGCAGGGCTATGTCAAGAAGATCATCTCCGGTGTGGAAAACATGTCGCGCCTTGTCAACAACCTGCTCGATCTGGGGCGCATCGATATTGGCGTTGGCTTGCAAGTGGAGCATGTCACCGTGTTGGATATCATCGAGCGTGTCACCAGTGCGTTGCAATTGCAGGCTTCACAGAAGGGCATCATTCTGAACGTGGAATTGCCCAAGGATATGCCGCACGCTGTCGAAGCCGACCAGGCTTTGCTGCATCAGGCGGTGTACAACCTTGTGGAGAATGCCATCAAATACACCCCTGAAAAGGGACGGGTGACCATCCGCACGGTTTCGCAGCCTGACTACCTGATCTTTGCCATCGAAGACTCCGGCATTGGCATCATCCCGGAGGATATCCCACACCTGTTCGAAAAATTCTATCGTGGCAAACAGCGTGAAGCCCGCACCCAACCCGGGTCCGGTTTGGGGCTTGCCATCGTGTATTCCATTGCCGAAAGCCATCGCGGACGTGTTTGGGTGGAGAGCGTGGTCGGAAAAGGCAGTACCTTCTATTTGCAGATTCCCCTAACCCAGCCGAAAGAGTTCAAATCCGTTTCGTAGGGCGCACGATTCCCCCGCAGGGGGCATGCCTGAAAAATGGATTTGTACTATAATCCAACCTTGTCCTTCCGCGGGAAGGGCACAATTTTTGCCGGTATTCTGGTAAATATCATGATCGATCAAGAAAACAAACAAACCCCCATTATTGAAAGAAGTACAGACTATAAGCCTCCGCGTAACTGGCGCTCCTGGCTGATCGGACGTCCGCTTTCCACAGCGGATGCGCCGCACCAAACCATTGGCAAACGAGTCGGGCTGGCGGTTTTCGCCTCCGACGCGCTTTCCTCCACTGCGTATGCCACGCAGGAAATTCTCGTGATCCTTGCTGCGGCAGGGACGATCGCTTTCGGGTATGTCTTTCCGATCGCGATCGCAATTGTGGTGCTGCTTGCCATTGTCTCGATTTCTTACGAGCAGACGATCCACGCTTACCCGGATGGCGGTGGTGCATACATCGTATCGCGTGATAACCTGGGCGAGTTCCCGGCGCTGATCGCCGCGGCGGCGTTGCTCACCGACTATATCTTGACCGTGGCTGTTTCCATTGCTTCCGGTGTGGCGCAATTGGTGTCGGCATTCCCAGACTTGTACAATTTCCGCGTACCGTTGGCAGTTGCTTTTATTCTATTCATCATGCTGGTCAACCTGCGCGGTGTGAAAGAGTCTGGCGCTACGTTCGCCGTCCCGACCTATTTTTTCATTTTCATGGTCATCATCATGATCGCCTATGGGTTGTGGCGTTTCTTCAGCGGCTCACTCGGCGCGGTGATCGACCCGCCCGAAGTGGAGTTTCATGGTGACGCGCTGGCGGTCATCACGCCTTTTCTGTTACTGCATGCCTTTTCGAGCGGCACCGCAGCATTAACCGGTATTGAAGCGATTTCGAATGGCATCACCGCCTTCAAGGAACCGCGCAGCAAGAACGCCGGTATCACCCTGGTTTGGATGTCCGTCATCCTCAGCACATTCTTTCTCGGTATCTCGTTCATTGCAAACACCGTGCAAGCCGTCCCCTCTGAAACAGAAACGGTCATTTCGCAGATCGCCCGGACCATCTATGATGGGCGCGGCATCATGTACCTGTTGGTCATCTCCGCCACGACGGTCATACTCATCATGGCGGCAAACACCGCCTTTGCAGACTTTCCGCGTCTTGGCGCATTGATCGCCAAAGATGGTTTTATTCCACGCCAGTTGGCGTATCGCGGCAGCCGCTTGGTCTATTCGCGCGGCATTGTCACACTGGCAGTCATCGCCTCCATTTTGATGGTAGCGTTCAATGCCAGCGTCACCCGCTTGATCCCCTTATACGCCATCGGCGTTTTTCTATCATTCACCCTCTCGCAAAGTGGCATGGCGCATCGCTGGTGGAAGAGCGGCAAACTCAAACCTGGTGAAGAGAAAAAAGAGCGCGGGTCTACCCTGCATTTTGAAAAGCATTGGATCCTCAAAATGTCCATCAACGGATTCGGTGCCGTTTGTACTGCCGTTGTCATGATGGTTTTTGCCGTGACCAAATTTCGAGATGGCGCCTATTTGGTGTTGATTCTGATTCCCATCCTCGTTGCCGTATTCTGGCTGATCCACCGCCATTACAACAATCTCGCCAAAAATCTTTCGCTCGACAATTTTGGCATCATCCCGCCGCATACCATTCGGCATCGCGTCATCATGCCGGTCAGTGGTGTGCATCAGGGAACGCTGGCGGCGCTGCGCTATGCCCGCATGTTGTCCGATGACGTGACCGCCGTACACATCGTTATTGAACCGGCGGATGCGGAAAAGACGCGTACCAAATGGGAAACCTGGGGCGAAGGAGTCCGCCTGGTGATGTTGGATTCCCCCTATCGTCTGTTCGTAGAACCGCTGCTTGAGTACATTGCCGATCTTGCAGAAAAACGTCAACCCGGCGAGATCATCACCGTCGTCGTGCCAGAATTCGTTTCCGACAATCGTTGGACAGCTCCCTTGCATACCAATACTGCCGAGATCCTGCGCGGGCAATTAAAGACCCAGCATGGCATTGTCATCACCAACGTGCCTTATCACGTGCATGAAGAGGAAAGTGATCATTAAGGAGTAAAGACATGAGTTATATTGTCATAGGATGTGGAAGATTCGGGGCGGAACTCGCCTATAAACTCTTCCAAAATGGATATCAAGTAGTGGTGGTGGATGCCAATCCCAAAGCGTTCAACCGCCTCCACCCGGACTTTCGAGGCCGCACCGTTGAAGGAGATTCCCTCTCCGCCGACACCTTGTCCCGCGCCGCCGCGGACAAAGCCGAAGGTGTGGCTGTTGTCACCAATTCCGATACGATGAACGCTGTCATCGGTCATACCATCCGCGTGCATTACCCGAACGTCAAACAGGTCGTCGTTCGCAATTATGACCCCGCCATGCGCGGGATGCTCGAAGCCTTTGGGTTGCAGGTTGTCAGTTCCACCGCCTGGGGCGCGGAACGTGTGCAGGAGTTGATGATCGACCCGTCCTTCCGCGCCGTCTTCTCGGCTGGCAATGGCGAAGTCGAAATGTATGAAATGTTCATCCCAGAAAAGTGGGGCGGCATGAGCATTTCTGCCCTGCTCGACGGCTGCGGCGAAATTATCTGCTCCGCCCTCACCCGCGCGGGTCGTGCAGAGCTGCCCACCCCGACCCTCAAATTGCAAAAAGGTGACATCCTCACCGTCAGCGCCACATTGGAAGGCGTAAAATCCCTGCGCGCAAAATTGCAGGAAGGCAAGGAGGCATAACATGTTTGTCTTTATCGCAGGCGGTGGACGCACAGGCGCCCAGCTTGCCACCCAGTTAATTCAGCAAAATTATGAAGTCCGCCTGGTGGAACACCGCCGCGAACTTCTCTCGCGTTTGCACCACGAACTTCCCACCGAAGTGATCTACGAAGGTCAGGCAACCGACCCAAATGTGTTGAAGCAGGCAGGTTTGGACAAGGCAAATGTGCTGGTTGCCTGTACCAACGATGACGCCGCCAACCTGGTCTTGTGTTACCTCGCCCGCACCCTCTTCAAAACACGCCGCACGGTGGCGCGCATCAACAACCCGCGTAACAGCTGGCTGTTCGACGGCAACTTCCACGTGGATGAGACCATCAACCAGGCTGATGTGATGGCGCACCTGATCCAGGAGGAAATGTCCCTCGGCGATATGATGACCCTGCTCAAGATCCGCCGTGGACGCTACTCACTGGTGGAGGAGAAGGTTCCCAAGGGCGCGAAAGCCATCGGCGTGCAGATCAAGGATTTGGGGCTGCCCGACCAATGCGTCATCGCTGCCATCATCCGCAAGGGACATGTCACCCTGCCGCGCGGCACCACCGCACTCGAAGAATTTGACGAAGTCCTTGCGATCACCGATGATGCGGGCGCGAAACAACTCGCCTCCCTGCTCGAGCCGCCGGATCGTTCTTTGTTGTAATAATGAAAATCTCCCGACATTGTCGGGAGATTTTTTGGTATTTCTCAGGTTGTCCCTATTTCGCGATCATTTCTTTCATCTGTTCCACATACGCCAGAGATTGATGGCGGAAGTAGGTATTATACAATTCGGCGTAGTGACCGTTTTGGTCCAATAGCCCTTGATGGTTTCCTTCTTCGATGATCGTGCCCTTGCGCATGACCACGATCCGATCCGCCGCTTTCACCGTGGACAGGCGATGCGCGATGAGGATGCTGGTGGAATTCTTGAGGATGAGATTCAACGCCTGCTGGATCTGCCATTCTGTGAACGGGTCGATGCTGGCGGTCGCTTCATCGAGGATGAAGATGGCGGGATTCTGCACCAGCACGCGCATCAACGCCACGAGCTGACGCTGCCCCATCGAGAGGCGATTGCCGCGTTCGCCGACTTCGGTGTGGAGACCGTTCGGGAGCGTTTCCAGCCATTCCCCGTCGCCGATGCGTTTGGCGAGCCGCAGCATCTCTTCCTCTGGCACACCCGGAGCGGCGTAGCGGATGTTATCTGCCACCGTTCCTGAAAAGAGGAACGGCACCTGCGAAACGATGCCCAACTGTCGGCGGTACTGCGTCAAGTCAAACGTGCGGATGTCGCGCCCGTCGATGAGCAGGCGTCCCTGTTGGAATTCGTAGAAACGCGCGATCAATTTTGCTATCGAAGACTTGCCCGCGCCGGTGTGACCGACCAGGGCAAGAGTCTCTCCGGGTTGTATGAGCAGGTTGAAATCGGTCAGAACCGGCTCCTTATCCGAATAGCGGAAATGCATGTGGTCGAAATGAATCTCGCCATGCAGGCGCGGCACATCCAGTTTTTCTTTTTGAACGACATTCGGGTCGGCATCGATCAGAGCGAAGACGCGTTCGGCAGCGGACAAGCCCGATTGGATTTGCGCCCAGAATGAAGTAAGGTTGAGCACGGGGAAAAAGAACTGGTCGAGGCTCATGATGAAAAGATACCATGCGCCAATGCTGACCACGCCCTGTGCCGCGCTGAAACCGCCGACATACACCAGCACGCCGACGAAAATTCCACCCAGCGCATTGAGCGTGGGAAAGACCAGCGAAAGCACGAAGCCGCGCTGCACGTTCACGCCGTATGACTGCTGGTTCGACTCGTCGAACGATTTGAAGATACTTTCTTCCTGGCGGAAATTCTTTGCGATGGAAATGCCGCTGATGGTTTCCTTGATGGCGGCGTTGACATCTGCCATGGCTTTCATGCCACGCTTGGTCACTTTGCGCGCCCAGGTGCGGAAGCCCGCCGCGATGCCAAAGATGACCGGCAAGAACCCGATCAGCAACAGGGACAGACGCCATTCGGTACGGAAGAGCACAATGGCGATCAGGATGGCTTGCATGAATTGTGCCGCCACATCTGTGACGATGACCACCAGCTGTCCGAAATCGTTCGTGTCGGAGGTGATGCGCGAGACGATGCGCCCGGAGGAGAACTGGTCGTAGAAGGATAGGTCGTGTTCGGCGGCAGCGCGGAAGGCGCGCGAGCGCATGTCCAGCACTACATCGCCAACGGAACGCACGATCAGACCGCGCCGAAGCCAGTTCAGCCCCCACAAGCCGAATGCCACGCCGACAAGCGCCAGCCCCACCCATGAAATGGAGTCTAGGCTGGGCTGATCCTGGATCAAGTCTACGATGCGGCTGACGATGACCGGCAATGCCGCGCCGATGACCGCCAGCAGGATGATGATGAACGACGCGAATGTGAGCCGCGACGTCTGTGATTTGAAGTAGTTGACCATGCGACGCACCAGCACCTGGTCGGTGTATTGGCGGTCGTATTTTTCGTCGTTTAGACCTGCGAAGAAGCCCATAGGTAATCCTCTGTCATTGCAAGGAGCAAGAGCGCTCCTTGCAATGACGATGTCGTTAATCTCTAAAAATCCTCGAATATGCTTCTGATGTCTTCATCAATTCATCGTGCGAGCCGATGGCTGCGATCTGACCCTTGCGAAGGACAATGATCAGATCTGCCCAGCGGATCTGCGAGAGTCGGTGCGTGATGATGAAGGTCGTGCGTCCCCTGGCGGCGTTGGAAATGGCGCGCTGGATTTTATCCTCGGTGGCGGAGTCGATGGCGGAGGTGGAGTCATCGAGCACGAGAATGTGTGGGTCGGTGAGAAAGGCTCGAGCGAGTGCGATGCGTTGCCTTTGTCCGCCGGAGAGGGTCACGCCGCGTTCTCCGACGACGGTCCCGTAGGTCTCTTCAAAATCCAGAATGAAATCGTGCGCCTGCGCCGCTACCGAAGCCGCAATGACCTCGTCGCGGGTTGCGCCCGGTTTGCCGAACGCGATGTTGTCGCTGAGCGAGCGCGAGAAGAGGAAGATATCCTGTTCGATGATGGAGATCTGCGAACGCAGTGCCGCAAGGTTCCAATCGCGGACGTCCACGCCATCCACCAGCACCTGGCCTGATGTGACATCATAAATACGGTTGATGAGTTTGACGAGCGTGGTCTTGCCCGCGCCGGTCTGACCGACCAGGGCAACCGTCTGCCCCGGCTTTACCCTGAACGAGATGTCGGATAACACGTTCTCTCCGCCCGGGTAACGGAATGAGACGTTGCGAAACTCGATCTCGCCGCGAATCTCCGAGGCGAGACCGGATGCGTTTTGGTCAAGGTTCGTCTCACGCCCGATGAGTTCCAAAATGCGGCGGGCGGAGGACATCCCCGACGAAATTTGCGAATATGCGAACGTGGATGTGAACGTGGGGAATTGCAGCAGCTGCAACATGCCAAAGTATGCAACGACCGCGCCGACGTCGATGAGACCCTGACGCAGCAGCAAAAGCGCGTGGACAAGACCACCCGCGTAGGCGAGCCCTAGCAGCAGCATGGCGATGTAACGCGCTTCGAGGTCGCCCTGCTGGACGAAAGCATCGCGTACGTTGCGGGCGTTGGTTGCGAAGCGGTCCACTTCCGCCTCTTCCTGCGCCGCGCCTTTCATGATCTCCACACCGTCCAATGATTCAGAAAGGTGGGTGTTCATCGTACCGAAGGTGGCGCGGACCTGGTCTGTGACGGGCGATAGTGTTTTGAGGTAACGCGCCAGCGCCACAAAATAGATGATGGTGAACACCAGCGGCGTGAGCACCAGCGACGGGTGATAGCGCGGACCGAAGAACAACGGCATGAGGATGAACATGAACGACCCGACCACGAGATTCACGCCCGGGCTGAACATATAGTTCACTTCGCGCACATCGTTGGTGGCGCGCGCCATTGTATCGCCGACCGGCTGCAGGTTGTGGAAGGTCATGCTCTTGCCTAACAGCGAAAGGTACAACTCATCGCGGATGTCACGCTCGATCTTCTGTGCCATCAATTCCGCGCCAAAGTTTCGTCCGAGTTGCAGCACGCCGCGAATGACTTGAGAGATGCCGATGGTCAACGCGAGCGGGAGCAGCACCGAGGTATCCGGCGGGGATTCCAACATGGCGTTGAAGGCATCACCGGTCAGCACCGGCACGACCACCGCCAGCACGGCATTGCCGATCGCTCCGGCAAAGATCATCACCACGATCCACCAGTAAGGCGTGATATGCGACATGATCCAAGCCAGCGACGAGGAATGGTCGAATTTATTCTTTCTATGTAATGTAAATTCTGCGGGAACACTTAAGGAAGTCATAGAACAATTGTATCATTATGGATTCGTAACCATCAATTCGGATAAGGGTTATCTTATTTAACTGACGACCTGTCAGTCAACCTCAACTCAAAGGAGAGTGAAACATGTCTTTACCGAAAACGATTTCCGGCTGGTGTATGTGGCTGTACTTTCTTGTGGTCGGGCTCGGTATCATCCCCGCCGTTGGCGGGCTGATCCCAGCCTTCGTAGCACCGCTCCTCGCGTTGGGTTACGCAATCTTCGCCCTCATCGGAAAATAAAAGAGCACGACCGCACGACCTCTCGCAAGGGAGGTCGTGTCATTTAAGTTTGGAAAACACTTCGGCGCAATGCAGCGGGTACGACCAATCGCCGTGGGGAAAATCCCACCAGGCAGAGAGGATGGCATGCGCCAGCGACCACTGGATGATACGCTCACGTTCCCATCCCAATCGTTCGCGGATGATATCCACCCGCCTCAGGGTCTGGACCTTGAGCCTGTTCCCATCCATCAGGCTGCCCCACGGGTTGAGCATCAGCGGACCGATCTCATAGCCCGCCGAACCCATCACACCCTTCGGGTCGATTGCCAGCCATCCCCGATCAGACGACAGGATGTTGAAGTGATGAAAATCTCCATGAATTAAACGGATATCTTCATCTGCAAATAATCCCGGCAAAAACGACTCGACCCGTTCGAGAATCTCCTTGGGGAACGGTCCTGTCCCGCCCTCGAATTGCAGGCGGATGTCCTTCAATTCGCCGAACCAATCGGTTAATTGGATGAAAGCATCGTTCGCAGGGGCGGGGTCTCCCCGCCCGGTGTGGAATAGTTTCTCCATCACATCCAATGCGATGCGGGTGCGTTCATCGTCATCTTCCAATTCAGCGAGCATGGCTCCCGGCCTGAGCCGCTCCAGCAGGATGAAGCCTTTTTCCTCGTCGGTTTCCAACGGCTTGCAGACTCCGTCTCCGTCGAACCATTTCAGTGCTGCCATTTCGCTGTGAAGTTCCCGGTGCGGCACGCCGATCTTGAGTACCACATTCTCCCCGCCGCGTTTTGCAAAGGCGACAAAATTATAGGACAGGTTTGGAACCGGATCCACGCCGCTCAGACCCCAACTTGCGGACGCCTCTTCCACGAGCGCGGGCAGATCTGCAAGGAATTTTTCACCCCGTCCCTCGAAGGTCGAGCGGATATTCTGGATGAATGCGGCTGGGAGTTCCATCAGGGTTTGAATGCAAACATCGGCAGCCCTTCGGCACGGGTGACCACTTTGAACAGCCCGCCCGAGAGCGGGTATTTTGCCAAATCCGCTTCGCTCAAGCCTTTCCGTGCAGACGTGACATAAAGTTCATTCATATTCTTCCCGCCGAACACACAAGAAGAGGTCTGTAGCGCGGGAACAGAAATTTTCTCCAGCAATTGACCGGTACGCGGATCCCAACGCGTGACCTGTGCGCCGCCCCACATGGCAATCCACAAATTGCCTTCGGTGTCGGAGGTCATGCCGTCGGGCCAGCCAAGGGGTTCTGGGACGTTAATGGCAACACGCGGATTTGCAATCTGCCCGGTCTTCAAATCGTAGTCAAATGTTTTGACTTCCCGCGTGGGCGTATCAATATAGTAGAAGGTTGTATGATCGGCGCTCCATGTCAGTCCGTTCGAGATGCGGATGCCGCCGAGCAATTGGGTGACTTGTTCCCCATCGAACGAATAAACAAAGCCGCTTGGTTCCTTTTCGTTCATGTCCATCGTCCCGGCAATGAAACGACCGGCAGGGTCACACTTGCCGTCGTTGATGCGGTTGTTCTCAAGTCCGCTCACAGAGGCGAGCACGGTCTGATGGTTGGAACCCGGCTCAAAGTCCACGAAGGAGAGGCGCTTGCCAAGGAGGAAATGACCATTTCCGCACAGAGCGAAACAGCCAATGAAGTCATCCAGTTGTGCAAGCAGTTCCGTTCCCGCGTAGATCTTTTTGCCGAGGATATCCAGCCAGTAGAGTGTTTGGGTCTTTTCATCCCACACCGGACCCTCGCCCAGCTCGGTTCTGGCATCGAATACAAGTTCGGCATTCATTAGAACCAGTTCCTTTTGTAGAAGAAAACGGTGGCTGTGGCTGTGAGCGCCAGTGCCAAACCGATCACCCCAACATATGCCAGCGGATGGCTTTCGCCGGGCAGGTACACGTTCATGCCGTAGAACGAGGCAACGATGGTGGGCACATTGAAGATGATCGTCAGCGCCGCGAGCGCCTTCATCACGCCGTTAAGATTGTTGGAAATGACCGAAGCGAACGCGCCCATCATGCTCGAAAGGATTTCGGTGTTGATGCTGGTCATTTGGATGGCTTGCTGGTTTTCGGTGAGCACATCTTCGAGCAGGTCCTGGTCTTCTTCATAATAATTGAACAGCTGTGTCTTTTGTACGCGCTCCATCATCACTTCGTTGGCGCGCAGGGCGGTGGCGAAATACGTGAGGCTTTTCTGATATTTGAGCAGTTCGAGCAGCTCGCGATTCTGCGTGGATTTTTGCAGCCGGTCTTCCACCAGCTCGGTGACACGGTTGATCTCGCGCAGCAGGTTGAGGTAACGCGCCGCCGTTTCGAGGAAGATGTACAGGGAGAGGCGGTAGCGTTTGCCGGTTTTCAGTTGCTTGTACTTTCCATTGGCAAGCGATTTGAAGATGTCGCTGTCGTAGCGGCAGACGGTGATGATCTTGTTGCCAAGGATCATGATGCCAAGCGGAACGGTGTTGTAGGGGATGTCGCTATCGGGCTGGTGCATGGGAATGCGCAGCAGGATGAAGGTGTAATCTTCATCGCGTTCCATGCGCGGCATTTCATCCTGGTCAAGCGAGTAATTGATATAGTCCATATCCATCCCCCAGTTGACCAATTTTTCGATCTCGTCTGGCGTTGGTCCCACTACATTAACCCATGCGCCGTTCGCGATCGTATCGAGCGTTTCCAGCCCGTTCTCGGTGGTTTTGTAGATGCTCAACATGGCAGCCTCCTTGCGTGAAGTCAGTCACGCTGGGGCGCGCCGCGCACCTACGTGACGGTAATTAACAAAATCAACACGTGCCATCCGCCCATACTCGGCGGATTGTTATCAGAAGAACCTAGATCGCTTTCGTCAGTCGTATACATGATTCTAAACCGCGCCCATTTTACGCCCGTTGATGGAATTGCACAACAGTTTTTCAGGGGACAAAAGTCCCGCCTCATACCGGACTTTGAGATTTCTTCAGCGCTTCAAGCAATGACCTTCGCCCAAACCGAATCCACCTACTTGACCCGACCCAAATGCGCCAGCGCCTGAAACAAAACCGCCACATGCAGGGCGTGACGGAACTCTCCACGCCGCGCCATCTCGATCACTTCATCCAGCGGCACAAGATGGACTTCGATCTCCTCGGTCTCGTCAAAATGTTGTGAGCCGGTCGGCTCGACACCGGAGGCGAGATAGCAGAAAAGCGTATTCTCTTGAATCGCCGGGTTCGGGTAAATACGCCCCACCTCCACGATGTTCCCAACAGAATAGCCTGTCTCTTCCATCAACTCGCGCCGTGCCCCCTCCAACGGACTCTCGCCATCATCGATGACGCCGCCGGGAAGTTCGAGCAGGGCTTCCCGCACGCCGTGACGATATTGCCTGACCAGCACCACTTCGTTGGTTTTTGTCAACGCCACCACATTCGCCCAATTCCGAAATTCGAAGACGAACGGCTCGAAGGTACTGCCATTGGCGACTTCCACGGTATCCATGCGGAACTGCGGATAAATGTGCCGCGAACTGAGGATCCTCCACGGTGTGAGCGACATGGGTCAGGCTTCCTCGGTCTCTCTTGCCACTTTGTTGATCTCGTCCAGGCTTGCGCCGCGCGCTTTTTCCAACCGTTCGAAGCGTTTGCTGAACTGTCCCATGGCGTAGTTGATGAAATCCTCTTCCTTCAAACCGAACGGTACCACTTCGTAGCGCGCGAAGGCATCTCCGATCACACCGATGGCAGAAGGTAACAAGGTGTTCATCTGCAGTTGCAGGTTATCCCATTCATCGGGGTGTTCCGCCATCAGGCGCGAGAGCAGGTACACGCCGTAGGCAATGTGCCGGGATTCATCCTGCTTTAGAAGCCCGATCCCTTTGCGCAACCCGGGACAAAGGTCGTTGCGTTCCAACATGGTGAAGAAGGCTTGATAGCCGGTTTCCGCCAGTACGCCTTCGACGATCATGTTATAGGTGACCGAAGCCCGTATCTGGCTGGCAGGTGTCGGGTCGGAGCGAAGCGCGTGGAGCGCATCCGGCAGGGATTCGTAGAAAAGTTGACGGTAGTTATCCCCGTGAAAACGAGAAAGGTTCATGCCTGCATCAGCAACCTCATCCATAAAGCGGCGGAAGAAATCGGTGTGTTTGGCTTCCTCAAAGAGGAATGTCGTCAGATACATTTCCTCCTCGATGCGCCCCTCTTCTGCGATGGCTTGAATGAGCGGAAGCAGGTCGAGCGTGACTGCCTCCTCGCCCGCCACAAACATGGAGAGCAGCAACAGGCACAGGTCTTTCTCTTCGTCGGTGAAGCCTGCCCAGTCCTGCTTATCTTTCGTGAAATCAATCTCCGATGGATTCCAAATGCCAAGTTTCTTGGCTTTTTCATACAAACGCATCGGCGGCAGGTCGCGGTTCAATCCACGGGTGGTGGTGGCAAACGATGTGTGGGGCATGGGGGTCTCCTTTTAAGGCAAGCCTGCAAACTTGTCCTGCAGAATTATACCCAAGCAACTGCGCTATAATCCCGCCATGCCCATCACCACGGACTCCGTCCGCACCTATTACGACGAGAACACCAACCTCTTCCTTAAATTCAGCGGACACAACCAAGCCCAAAACATCCACCGCTCGTTGTGGATGTCCGACACCCGCTCTCTCGAAGACGCGCTCAACACCTCCAATGCGCTCATCCAAGCGGAGATCGAATCTGTCGCACAAACGAACGCCCGCATTGCAGACCTCGGTTGCGGCGTGGGCGCGAGTCTGTTCTACATCCACCCGCGTTTGCACCAGCCTGCCCCCGCATTCGGGCTTACCCTCAGCCCCGTGCAGGCGCGGCTTGCAAGTGAATCTGCCAGACAACTTGGCTTGCAGGACCAGATCCATGTTGCCGAAGGGGATTTCACCTCCGTGCCCCTGCCAGGCGGCTCGCGTGATGCGGTCTATTCCGTTGAGGCTGCCTGCCACGCTGTTGAGCCTGAAAAATATTTCAAAGAAGCGAGCCGCCTCCTTCGCAAAGGCGGCAAACTCATTCTTGTGGATGATTTCAAAGCGGCGCATCCGTTCAACCGCAGCGAACAGAAATGGTTCGACGCCTACATCGAAGGCTGGTACGTCCCCGGTGTGCGCACTGTCGAACAAACCGAACAATCTGCGAACGCCCATCATCTCAACCTCATCAAGAACGACGAACTCACCCCTTATCTGCGTTTGCGCAACCTTCCCGATTTTCTCGCCAACACCTTGCTCTTCCTCGGTGAAAAACTGCCGTTCAACCACACCATTGTTCCATCCATGCTGGGGAGTATGGCGTTGCAACAATGTTTGTATATGAAGGTGGTTGAATATCGGATGATGGTATTCGAGAAGATAGACGATTGACCGCAGACCATAGACATGGATAAGTATGGTCAATGGTCCATCGCCCCCATCTCATGAAAATAATTACATTATTAACCAGCGGCACCCGTGGCGATGTTCTCCCTTACATCGCGCTTGGCAAAGGTTTGGCAGAAGCAGGCTGCAAGGTCCGCGTTGCCGCGCCGCGCGGGTTTGCGGATCTCGTTCAAAGCCATCACGTCCCGTTCGCCCCATTTGATGGCAACCCCACCGACCTGATGATCGAACAGGGCGATTCCACGCCGTTCACCATTGGCACCAACCCCATCCGTTCGTTTCGCGCCACACAGAACTTTCTACGCCAAGCCCGCCCGCTGTATCGTCACATGCTGCATACCGCCGCCCAAGCCTGTCGCGGCTCCGACCTGCTCATTCACGGCTTGCCCACCATCTGGGGCGCGCACATCGCCGAAGGACTGGGCATTCCCGCAGTCCGCGCCTTGCTGCAACCGCTGGCGCCCACCCGCGCATTTCCGTCCGCGCTTTTGCCGTTTCGTTTTTCTTTGGGAATTGGAAACCGGCTCTCGCATTGGATCGCGACTCAAGCCACCTGGCTTTCGTGGCGCTCCGAGATCAACCACGCGCGTCACGCGGACTTTGGGCTGGGTCCCGCCCATTGGCTTGATCCTTCGCTGCAAGCGGACTCCGCCCAACCCCTCATCCTCAACGCCTTCAGTGAAATCATCGTCTCCCGCCCAAAAGACTGGAACTCAAAGCAACGGATCACGGGCTACTGGTTATTGAAAGAAAGAACGAAAGAGCGGGTTGACGAGTTTGATATTGTGCAACGATTTATTGACTCGGCAAAGAATCCCATCGCCATCGGATTCGGCAGCCCCGGCACACAGGGATACCTGCCCATGCTCGAAGAAGCCTTGCATCTCGCCAATGCCCAAGCCGTGTTGACACTCCCTTTCAAATATCACAGCGAGATCAAATCCAAACATATCCTCCCCATCGAATACATCCCGCATGAATGGCTGTACAAGCGCGTGAGAGTCGCCATCCATCACGGCGGAGCAGGGACCACGTCGGCAAGCCTTCATGCAGGCATTCCCACCATCACCCTGCCCCTCGCCATTGACCAATTCTTCTGGGGCGAACGGATTCAAAAATTAGGCGTGGGTTTTTCCATTCCGCAGAGGGAACTCAACGCGCAGAATTTGGCACAGGCAATTGTGGAAACCTTGAATAACAAAGTGATGAATGTGAAAGCAAAAACGATCCGCGAGGCATTAAGCAAAGAGAATGGGGTGGAAAACGCAGTGAAAGTGATCCAAACCATTCTTTAATGTCATGGCGAGCCGAAGGCGAAGCAATCTTCATCGTTATGAAGAGATCGCTTTAGATGTTTCGCGCCTTCGCAATGACACAATGGCGACCATCAAAGCGACCAATGCAAACAAACTCCCCAGCCAATACGGCGCGGAGATGGCGATGACATCGAATGAAATCCCCGCAAGGGTAGGACCGAAAATGTTCGTCAGCGCCAGCAGGGTTTGATTGCCACCCATTAAGCGCCCTTGCTCATGTTCAGGGACTCGCAGAGAAACCAGCGCCGTCAGCGATGGAATGCTGATGCCCGTTCCCAGCGCAACGATGGCGACAGCGGGGAAGAGCATCCAGGGCTCGGAAGCGAGCGCCATGCCCGCCAAGCCGATCCCCATGAAGGCAAGCCCCGCCGGGATAAGCGCATGTTCGCCGAAGCGGGTTTGCAGCCTGACGAACAAAACTCCCTGCACGATCACCCCGCACAAGCCGACATAAAGATAAAAGAAACTGTTCTGCGCAGGAGACCAGCCGAAGCGGGCGTTAGAGAATAAGGGGAAATTCGTCTGCAAACCGGCGAAGGCGAGGTTAAGCAGGAAGAGCACGACCAAAAACCGCTGAATGTTCTTCCGGCGGAAGATGCCCGTAAATTGCCCCGCCCAACTGAAAACCTGGGAAAGCGGCTTGGTCTCGCGCCGTTCGGGGGATAAAGATTCGGGGAGGAAAAAGAATCCGAATGCGGCATTGGCAAAGGCGAAGGAAGAAGCGACGAGCGCCGGGAGGCTGAGTCCGTATCCGCTGAGGAGTCCGCCGAGGATGGGACCTGACATGATCCCCAATCCAAAAGCGAGTTGGGAATAATTGATGCCCTTCGCGCGATTTTCGGCAGTGGTTGAATCTGCAACGTAGGCATGGGCGAGCGTGAGGTTCGAGCCGGTCAGCCCATCCAGAAAGACCGCAAGAAAGACGACGACGAGCGAATTTGCCAAGCCCAGCAAAAGATACGATGCGCCCGTGCCGAGCAGGCAAAGCAGCAAAATGGGCTTGCGCCCGTAGCGGTCGGAGAGTGCGCCGAGGATGGGACCCGAGACGAGCTGGATCGCCGCATACATGGACATCAACCCGCCTGCAATCGCCGCGCCGCCATCCTGAGCTTGCACAAAGAACGGCAGCAGCGGCAGCATAATGCCGTAGCCGAGCATGTCTACGAAGACGGAGATGAGGATGATAAAGAATGAAGGATTCAAGGATCTGCAATTTTATCAAACCTTCCCCCATGAGACATCACTGCGGCAGCCCGGTGATGGCGCTGCCGCAGCGGCTTATTCGATTTGGGTCTGCGCCCCCTCGCTTCTTTTATGAACGTTTGGCGGATTCGCGGAAGTAGCGCCTGATCTTTGCCGCGATCTGGCGGTCGGTCATCTTGTCGGCGGCTTCGACGCCTGCGATCTGCACCGGTGCCTTCTGGTTGGTGAGGCGTTTCTGCAATTCGGATTTCGCTTCGCCGGGACCGAAGATCAGCACGGCATCTGCGCCGCGCAGGCAGGTTGCAACCTGGGTGTAATATTTCTTGAGCAAGCCATTAAATTGTTTATCGAGTTGATCGTCTCCTTTTTGGTATTGGGCGCTGTATGGCGTGCGCGAACGTTTCACGCCCCGAAGGGTGATATGCCGGTCGATGCCCGACTGTATCGTTTGCATGGCTTCGCCGCGCTCGCTCACCGTCATGATCACCGCCCTTTTGTGGTCAATCCAAAGTCCGATCTGTTTTGTCATAGATCATCCTTTCTTCATGTGCCATTTTCAGTATACGCTTTTTATGCGGGCGGGGCAATGCGGAATCGGGCGGAAGTTATGAACCGAAGCGGGTCTGCGGGTGGAGGAAAAGGTAGTAGACGGCAAGCGCGCCGCTGTAAACCAGCACCGCGAGATACACCACCAGGTTGAGCATACGCCCCGGCTCCACGGTGCCGATCAAGCCGATAAAGGGAAAGATGAGCACGAGGTCGTAGGCGAGAAAACTCAGCAGCTGACCGAGGGCATTCCGCCAGACCGGGCGGTACAAGCTGTAGAGGAAGTAGAAGGCATCGCCCAGAAAGATGCAGCCGAAGACCACGGACGTGTCGGGGTTCAGGTTCCAGGGGAAGACCGGCAGCCGCAGGACCATCATCCCGCCGACGAGCAGCAGCACGATGCTGAAGACCCAGAACGAGACCTTCACCAGCGGCGGGGTGGGAGGCGAAGCGGTGAGCGGGAGGGTGCGGCTCCATAGGAACGCTGCGGCGCTGGCGAGCGCCATCAACACGGAAGCGAGCGCAAAGGCGAGCAGTCCCGCGCGCCCTTGCGCGTTGAGGTGAAAGAAATAGACCGCTGTGGTGAGCGAGATGACGAAGACGTTGAGCGAGCCTGCCGGCAGCGCGCCCAGTTCGCCTGACCAGCCGATCCAGAGTGCGGCGGCGCTGACGGCTGCCAGAATGGAGCCGACGAACAGGTACGAGTAACGCCCATCTTCCCAGGGCCAGATGCCGAGTGCAAACGGCAGGCGGAAGATAAAGCCGAATGCCAGCGCGAGGATGAACAAGCCGCCGAGCAGGATCAGGGTGCGGATGAGTTTCATGCGGTCTCCTATCGATATTGCGGATATTGGATACTAGCCTTTTACTTCAACGACCGCCGCAGTTTCTCTGCCACGGTGCGCAAGACCTTGATGCGTGAAAAATACTTGTCGTTGGCTTCCACCAGGGTCCAGGGTGAATCGGGGGTGCTGGTTTTTAACAGCATCTCTTCGGCGGCGGTGATGTAATCTTCCCATTTGCCGCGGTTGCGCCAATCTTCATCGGTGATCTTCCATGCCTTGTAGTTGGTGCGTGTGCGCTCGCGGAAGCGGCGCAGTTGTTCCTGCTTGCTGATGTGCATCCAGAACTTGCAGATGACCGTGCCAAAGTCGGTGAGCTGGCGCTCGAACTGGTTGATCTCGCCATAGGCGCGGCGCCAGTCTGCTTCGGTGCAGTAGCCTTCGAGGCGTTCGACCAGCACGCGCCCGTACCACGAGCGGTCGAAGATGGCGATCTGACCCTGTTCGGGCATCCGCCGCCAGAAGCGGTACAGGTAATGGCGTTCCTTATCCTCACCGGATGGCGCTGCGATGGGCCAGACCACGTATCCGCGCGGGTCGATGCGTTCCGTCAGGCGTTTGATGGTGCCGCCCTTGCCCGAGGCGTCCATGCCTTCAAAGACGATCACCACCGGGCGCTTCTGGGCATAGACTTGAAACGCCAGCTCATGCAGCTCTGCCTGCAATGCTTTGAGCTGTTTCTCGTATTCGTCGCGTTCGGTCGTCAGGGTAAGATCCAGGCGATCAAGCATTGACGGCTCCTTTCATTTCCTTTTTTGCGCGCTGCCGTTTTGTCTTTGTCCCCGATGAGGCGGGCAGCCCCAGCCGGGCTTCGAGCGAGGCGATGACCGTTTCAAAGACCTTGATGCGCATGTAATACCGGTCTGCCCCTTCGACGATGGTCCACGGGGAGTGGGGGGAGTCGGTGCGGGCGATCATGTCTTCGACATAGGTTGTGAATTTTTCGTAGCGCTTGTTTTGCAGCAGGTCTTCTTCGCTGACCTGCCAGGCGGTTAATTTATCTTTGCGTAATTTTTTGATGCGTTTTTTCTGGTCTTCTTCGCTGATGTGCAGCCAGAATTTCAGGATGACGGCGCCGTCGGCGCTGAGCATTTCTTCGAACTCGGCAATGTCTTGATAGGCGGCGCGCAGTTCGTCCTTTTTGATGGTCTTGTTGAGGCGGTCGATCAATACGCGGCGATACCACGACGTATCGAAGGCGACCATTTGCCCGCGGGCGGGGATCTTGAGCCAGAAGCGCCACATCCACGGGTGGCGGGTTTCGGCGGTGCGCGGCGGGGTGACGGGGACGACGCGGAAGCCGCGCGGGTCGAGCCGTTCGGCGAGCAGGCTGATCAACCGTCCCTTGCCGGTGGCTGCCCAGCCTTCGAAGATGATGATGACCGGAACTTTGGCGTCGAAGACGGCATGCTCCAGTTCGTACAGTCGCTGCTGCAGGGGTCTTAAACGTTTTTTGTATTCTTCCTGCGGGATGGATAGGTCGAGGTTGACATATTCCAGCATGGCGGGCTCCAGTCGGTTGATGTGAGAACTTGCTGGTTATTTTACCTCTCCACCGCCGCTATCCCCACATTTGGCAGGAAAACCTACCCCCAGATATGGGGGGTAGGTGGGGCGCTGGTTTGCAAAGGGTAGTCGAAGGATGGTCGAAGGAGCGTTGAAGGAACGTCGAAAGGACGCTGAACGGGGGGATGCCATATATGGGGGGGGGAAAACCGTCCATCCCTGCCCGAACGGAGGGTGTCATTTCCACAAAAAGGCGCCCCTTCCCATTTGGGAAGGGGCTGGGGGAAAGGTCCAGTGGATATATTCGATTGTGGCGCTTATCAGTTTTTTCAACAGTGCGTAACTAACCACCTCTATTGAGAGGATTGAAACTTATTAAGGCTGGTAATGAGCAAAACGACAGGTTTTAAGTAAGAATCTAAATGCCTCTATGAAGGGGATTGAAACCATTCCCCATAGAACAGCAACCAAAAAAATACCCTCTCCTTTTAGGAGAGGGGCAAATGGAGAAATTTGATTATTACGCTCATCAGGGTGAAGTCACTCGCGCACGATGAATTACTACACCACCTTTGTTCATAAGATAGCTGATTTACGTGTTTTCGTTTTCCAAAGAAAAGGGCATTTTGAAATTCTATCTACCAGTGTATATAAATTGGGTAAAATATACATAGGAGCTATTAATCATGGACGGAGTTATCCAATTTCTTGCTCAGAATTCTAGATTAGTAACATTGGTTACGGTAGCAGTAAGTATCATAGTTATAGCGGTGCCAATGATGTTTATCGTTGCTTTTTTTCAGGGAAGGGAAATTACAATTTGGCCTCCTAAGATTGGTGCCAAAGATCATAACAATAAATCTCGAAAATTAGGAAACACCATTGTTCATAGTCAGGGCACCAAACTTGAATCTACTCATAAAAAAGACTCTAACATAAATCCAGAAAAAGTTTTTTCCTTCTTTAAGGGATGGAAGTCTGTTGAAAAAGAGATTGCAAAGCGACTTGAAAAATCTAATGAAGTGAGGTTGATACAAATTAAAGGACGCGAGTTGTATCAAGATTTTCCTTTGAAGCAGGCATTGAAGTTTAGAACTCAACAGGATAAGTCCACAAAAATATTGTTGCAAGACCCGAGATCTAAATACATTGGGAATGAAGTTAGTAAGGAATTTGAATGGAAGAACCATGAAAAATACTTACAAGATTTTAATCATTCCCTGAATAATCTGGCGGATGTAATTAAGAATCATACAAAAGTTGTAAAACTGTATGATGCTGTACCATTAATCAAGCTGTATATCTTTGATGAAGATATCTTTGTTAGTGTTTACACGGGAACAATAAAAGACCGAAACAGTGATGAAGTATTTGTGTGGTTTGTTTTGCGCAAGGATAATCTATTTGACTTGGCTAGGCTTATAGAAAGGTATTTTGATATGTTGTGGAGAGAAAGTAGGGAGTTATTTCTAATTAGGAATAACTGTGTTTTATTTAATGAAAACTCTTATTTTCTATCTATCCCTGTTGCACGGCAAGTTATAGGGGTTGATAAGGAGAAAATGTTGTTTCGAGGTAAGTTGTTTGAATTAAAGAGCGAATTTCATATAACAATTATTGGTTCAAATATAATGCATATAGTAAAAGAAATATTAGAAAAAGACAAAACCAAGAAAGAGCGTTTTCTTGTTTTTTTGTCTGAATTTAACTGGAGTTATGAACTTACTAATAGATATTATCATTTAGTGAGGGATATAACTAAGGGTAAAAAAGGTGAACATATTGAAAGCATAATACAAATTGTTACCGTCCCTGGTATTGAAGATTTTTACAAGATGCTCGAGAGTCTAATTGATATTCAAATCCCATTTCGACCGATGCATATAACAATTTATGTTAATGGAAATCAAAAGGGTATTAGCGTGGATACACAAATTGATTTAGAGACTTATAACCATGGTGAAATTACTTTAGATCAAATAAGAAGTTAATGGTTATTGTTTTCTTTTGAGAGCATTGACATTCAAGTTTTTTACAATGTTTTTTGAGGCCACCTGTAGGTAAAATCTGGCTTTAAGCCATGCGCTCGATATACGAGCCTAACCTATAGGATGCTGTTTTTAACGGAAATTTTTTTCAATCAAAATGAACGGCGTCCCACCCCTGCTACGGGGACGAGACGCCGTCCTCTAATTACCAATTACCACTTACTAAAGTTTCGCAAACCTCGACACCACCTTCGCCAACCCGGCGGGACGATCCATGACCCCGCCTTGATGAACGCCGATGACCGTGCCTTCCTTCGCGTATGCGGACTCCACGAAGGCTTGACCGGTGATGAAACGCGCGCTGTCGATGGCACAGGAGGTCACGAAGCCGATCTGCTTTCCGTCGGCATTGACCACCGGGTCACCGTTGTGCGCCATGCGCGTGCGTTGTTCGTCAAAGGTGAAGCGGATGACCACACCCTTGCGCTCTTTCTCGCGCGCCACGTATGCTTCGCGTCCGATGAACCACGGCTTGTACGGCTTGACGTAGGAACCAAATCCGCCTTCGGCAACGCCGAGATCGCGACCGCCAAATTTGCCGGAACCAAGTCCCATCTCATGCCCATATAACGGAAGTCCCGCTTCGGTGCGGAGCGAGTCACGCGCGCCCAAACCGATGGGCTTCACGCCGAACGCTTCACCCGCTTTGAGCACCGCATTCCAAAAGTCCACGGCGCGCTCGGGGTGGACGAACAACTCGAACGCCATCTTCTCGCCGGTATAACCAGTGCGAGAAACGATCAAATCAAACCCACCCACAACTGCATCACACAACTCAGTTCTCTTTAACTTCGTAACTCGTGACTTCGTATCCTCGTCCATCCCCATTGCAATCAACACATCACGACTCTTCGGACCCTGCAAAGCAATGTCCACGCGCATGTCGTTGCCAGAGCGTGGGTCGCGCAAATTTCGGATCGCCGCCTCATACCCATAGGTCCGCGCAAAGGGGCGAGCGTTGTCAATTTTCACCTTGCCATCGCGCACACTTTCCAGCCACGTCCGGTCCTTATCATCGTTCGACGCGTTGACCACCACCAGATAATTATCCCAGCCGCGGCGATAGACGAGCGTATCGTCGATCACATCTGCATCGGGCGTGAGGAAGTGCGTGTACAAACTTTCACCGGGCATCAAGCCGCCGCAGTCATTGCCGCAGACCGTGTCGAGGAACGACGCCGCATCCGCGCCGCGCACATCATACACACCCATGTGACTCACATCGAAGAGTCCCGCCGCCTGACGAGTGGCAAGATGTTCTTCAAAAATAGACGTGTACACCACCGGCATTTCCCAGCCTGCAAAGGGGACCATTCTGCCGCCGAGGTCTCTATGAGTTTGATTCAACGCCGTCTTCTTCATCTCCCCTTCGACCTCTACCCACTCGAAGGGCGGCAGCGCTTCTTTACTGGACTTTGAATCGATTCCAATGAACCAAGGCTTTTCCACGCTGACAGTTTTCTTCGAGAGCAATGCCGCGCCGAGGCGCACATCCTTCTTCTTGACGTCCGCCACCACGAACGGACCCGGCATACGCGACGCCGAGAAATCTTTTTCGCCGTTCAGGTTGAACGACATGTATCCATCGGAAAGGTCACGCAGCCACGTGCCAACGACACCGGCTTTGGCGGGCGGAACTTCGAGTTGATAGGTATCCGAGTTGACGCAGGTCAACGTGCATTTGACTGTGCCCTTTGGTGTGGCAATTGTCGTTGCCGCTGATTTGCCTTTCTTCAACGCAGACATATCCAAAGAGGTCGCGTAATCCAACACCTGACGAATACGCACACCGCGCAACTCAAAGACGCTGGTCTTGCTCTTATCATCAATATAGTAGAAGTGCGGATACTTGCTCTTCTCGACCTTGAAATCAATTCCCGCGCCTTCTGCCAATTTGCGGATCTTCAACTTGGCATCGTTCAACACTTTGAAGTCAAGTTTCGCGCGGCGCTGTTTGCCCTTGCGGACCGTATCCACCGCATGAGGCGCGCACGCCAGCAAAACGTCAGAGATGATGTCTGCCAGTTGGCGCGACTGCTTCTCGTTGAATCCGCGCTGGGTGATCCACGGTGTACCGAGGCGAATGCCTGATGGTGCCGCCGCGCTCTTGTCACCGGGGATAGTGTTGCGGTTGACGACCACACCGACAATATCCAGAATGCGAGCCGCCTGGTCACCGCTCAGTTTCGTTCCATCCTCACCGACAACTGACGAACAATCCACGTTCAGCATGTGGCAGTTCGTGCCGCCGAACGGAACGCGCAGTCCGCGCTTGGTAAATTGGTCTGCCATTGCAACGGCGTTCTTGATGGTCTGGTCTTGCAGTTTCTTGAACTGCTTGGTCTGCGCCAGTTTGAACGCCAGCGCCAGCGCCGCGAATACATTGACATGCGGTCCGCCCTGTTCACCGGGGAAGACGGCTTTGTCGAGTTTCTTGGCGATGTCGGCTTTGGTGGTCATCAACACTGCGCCGCGTGGACCATCGAGCGACTTGTGAGTCGTAGACATGACCACATCCGCGATGCCGATGGGGGAGGGAACCACGCCCGCCGCCACCAGACCGCCGATGTGGGAAATATCGGTCAAAAGATATGCGCCGACCTCATCCGCAATTTCGCGGAACTTCTTCCAATCCGGTACCCATGAATAAGAGGAATAGCCAGCGATCAACAGTTTTGGCTTGTTCTCCAACGCCAGTTGACGGATGGCTTCGTAATCGAGTTTCTCATTTGCATCGACAGAGTAGTGAACTGCCTTGAACCACTTGCCACTACGGTTGACCGGTGAACCGTGCGAGAGATGACCGCCATGCAGCAGGTCGAGCCCCATCACGGTATCGCCGATGTTCAGCAAGGCTTGATAGACCGCATTGTTGGCGGGTCCACCCGAAAGCGCCTGCACGTTGACGTAGATCTGGTCGGCGGTAAATCCATTCGCGGCGAACGCCTCGGCGGCGCGGCGGCGGGCGAGCGCTTCGACCGTATCCGCGTATTCCACGCCTTTGTAGTAGCGCGGGTCACCGTTGCGGCGGTATTCTGCCAGCCGCATGGGGTGGTCGAGAATTTCCTCTTCGCTCATCCAACGTGATTCTTCGCTGGGGTAGCCTTCGGCGTAAATGTTCTGGAAGGCAGACATCAACGCTTCACGCACCGCCATCGGTGCAGTCGATTCGCTGGGAATCAATATGAGTTTGCGGTATTGGCGTTCGGCTTCGAGTTGGGTCAGTTCGTAAACAGCGGGGTCGAGTTCGGCAAGTTTGCCGCGAAATAAGTGGTCGGGCATGATTTTATCTCCTTGAATGAGAGTGAACCTAATTGTCAGACATTTATATTGTAGGACGGGAAGGGAGGAAGGTCAAGTGAAAAATGACATGGACTCGCCCTTGACTCTCCCGCCGCTGGAGGGTGTATAACACGCATCGGAGGCTTCCATCCATGATACGTATCGGAGACTTTTCAAAACTCAGCCGCGTGCCTGTCAAGACCCTGCGCTACTACGACGAAATGGGTCTGCTCAAGCCTGTTGAGGTGGATTCGTTCACTGGCTACCGCCTGTATGAGTACAGCCAGTTGTCTCGCCTCAACCGCATCCTGGCGCTCAAGGACCTGGGCTTTTCGCTCGAGGAGATCGGCCGTCTTCTCGATGAAGATCTGCCCGCCGAGCATTTGCGGGGGATGCTCAAGCTCAGGGAAACGGAAGCCCGGCAACGGGTCTGGGAGGAGGCGGAGCGTTTGAAACGGGTTGAGGCGCGGTTGAGACAAATCGAACAGGAGCATAGCATGTCGAAATATGATGTAGTTATCAAAAGCGTGGATGTGATGAGGGTCGCTTCCGTCCGCGATGTGGTGCCGACGCCTCCCGATCAGGGACGGTTGTGGCGTGAACTGGAGGGGCATCTCGCTTTGAGCCGCGTCCGCGCGGTGGGCGCATGTCTGAGTTTGTATCACGACGAGGAGTATAAGGAGCGCGATTGGGACATCGAAGTCTGCGAGCCGGTTGCGGTGGATGTGAGCGGCTCGGCGCGGGTAAAGGTGCGCGAACTGCCCGCGGAGGAAACGATGGCGTGTGTCATCCATCACGGTCCGTTCACCAGCATCGGCGAGGCGTATGATGCAGTGATGAAGTGGATCGCGGAGAATGGGTATCAGATCACGGGACCAGCGCGCGAGGTGTATGTCCGCGCGGCGAGGAATGGCAGCCAGACCGACCCGGACACGGTGACGGAGATCCAGTATCCGGTGAAGAGGGTGTAGTTCGTGCGAGCGTGAGCGGGGCGGCAAAACCGCCTCGCTCTTTTTTATTGACATTCCCTTCCCCCTCAGGTAGAATACCACTCGCCTTTGAACTTGGGCCTGTAGCGCAGTTGGGAGCGCGCCTCAATCGCACTGAGGAGGTCAGGGGTTCGAATCCCCTCAGGTCCACCTGTTCAAACTCATCACCCGGGCCCATAGCGCAGTTGGGAGCGCGTCTCAATGGCATTGAGAAGGTCGGGGGTTCGAATCCCCCTGGGTCCACCATAGATAAACGTCAAAGCAGGAGTAGTAGGTCGTCCCGTCAGCGAGTTGGGAGAGTGAGGTGGAAGCCCAACACCAGTGTCCACGGGGCACTATCGAAAAAGACCGAACTCGCCTGACTGCCCCTGAGCATCGTCGAAGGGGAGACTGCGCTGGTGAACGTGAAGTAGTCAGCGCCGGGTGTGCCCGTTACAGCAAAAGAGTGCGTTTGCTTATCAAACGAATTCGGGTGGTACCGCGGAGAGAACTCTTCGTCCCAGATGTGGATGAAGGGTTTTTTGTTTTATATCGTCTGGCGTCTTGAGATTGCTTCGGGCCATCGCCCTCGCAATGACAAAACAATAAAGGAGGCACGCATGAACATGAAACTGAAATTCTGGAAGCAGGGTCCACTACTTGCGGGTCTTCTTTGCGCGTGTGTGTAAATGACCAGGGTGAAGAACCCGATACTTTGAACCTGATACCTGAAACGAATAAGAGGTCAGAATGGCTGCAACAAAAAAGAAAAAGGAAGAAACAAAAAAGAAACCGGCGGTTAAGAAGGCTGTAAAACCGTCGGCAAAGAAGACCGCGACGAAAAAGAGCACCAAGCCCGCTGTGAAGGCAACGGTGAAAAAAGCGGTGAAACCGGTTGCGAAAAAGGCAACCAAGCCGGCGGCGAAGACATCGTCCCCGAAGGCGAAAACGGTCAAAAAGGCGGGTCAGCCCAAAGCGAGGAAAGAGGCGCAACCGAAGGCGGCGAAGCAAACGACCACCACAAAAGCGATCATCCCCGCGCCCAAGGCGGCGATCACGCCTGTGACCGCCAAGCCCAAGTCCATCGTCCCGGTGGATGCGAAGCCGAAGGCGATCCAAACTACAAAGAAGGAAGAACCGAAGCCAATGAAGGATCTGTCGTACAACCCCGGTGCCATCGAGAAAAAATGGCAGGCGAAATGGGAAGCGGACAAGTTGTACCGCTCGGTCATCGATGAACGCAGGAAGAAGCACTACGCGTTGACGATGCTGCCGTATCCGAGCGGCGACCTGCATATCGGTCACTGGTACGCGATGACGCCGTCCGATGCGCGCGCGCGCTTCAAGCGGATGCAGGGGTACAACGTCCTGTTCCCGATGGGCTTCGATGCGTTCGGTCTGCCGGCGGAAGGCGCGGCGATCAAGAACAACATCCACCCGAAGATATGGACGTACCAGAACATCGAGCGGATGCGGGCGCAAATGCGCACGATGGGCGCGATGTTCGACTGGGAACGCGAAGCGGTATCCGCCGACCCCGAGTATTACAAATGGACGGAGTGGTTCTTCATCCAGTTGTACAAGCATGGGTTGGCGTATCGCAAGAAAGCCACTGTGGACTGGTGCCCGAAGGACAACACCACCCTGGCGCGCGAGCAGGTCAAGGGTGACGACCGCGTCTGTGACCGCTGCGGCACTCCGGTCATCAAAAAGGAACTGGAGCAGTGGTTCTTCAAAGCCACGAAATACGCGGACGAATTGCTGCGCTTCGACGGCATCGACTGGCCCGAGTTTATCAAAGTTTCGCAGACGAATTGGATCGGTCGTAGTGAAGGCGCTTCGGTCATCTTCAAGACGGTCCCCTCCGGGGATGATAAGGCGGGCGACCCCATCGAGATCTTCACCACCCGACCGGATACGCTGTGGGGCGCGACCTTCATGGTCATGTCGCCGGAGCATCCGCTGGTGGAGAAGATCACCACGCCGGAACACGCGCAAGCCGTCCGCGAGTACAAGGCTCAAGCCGAGAAACAGACCGACATCCAGCGTGAGGCGAAAGATAAAGAGAAGACCGGCGTTTTCACCGGCGGTTATGCCATCAACCCGGTCAATGAGGAACGCATCCCCATCTGGGTCGCGGATTATGTCTTGATGTCGTATGGAACCGGCGCGATCATGGCGGTCCCTGCGCACGACGAGCGCGACTTTGAGTTCGCGCGCAAGTTCGGTTTGAAGGTCATTCCCGTTATCCAGCCTGTAGGGGCGAGTCACGACTCGCCCTTACAAGGCGACACAATGACCGAAGCCTACCCGCACGAAGGCGTGATGATCAACAGCGGGCAATTCAACGGTACGCCCGCCACGAACGACAAAGGCATGGCGAACCCCGCCATCAAAGCCGTGACCGACTGGCTGGAGCAAAAAGGCATCGGCAAACGCGACGTCAATTACCGTTACCGCGACTGGTTGATCTCGCGCCAGCGATTCTGGGGCGCGCCGATCCCGATGGTCTATTGCGAAACGCACGGTTGGAATCCCGTGCCGGACGATCAATTGCCCGTGCTGCTGCCCGATGACATCGACGAATGGAAACCGACGGGTGAGTCGCCGTTGAAATTCCACCCAACGTGGAAGAATACCACCTGCCCGGTCTGCCATGGACCCGCCACGCGCGAAACCGACACCATGGATACGTTCATGTGCTCGTCGTGGTATCACCTGCGCTATTTGAGCCCGCAGTACGACAAGGGTCCGTTCGATGAACAGGAATACAACTACTGGATGCCCGTCGATACCTACACGGGCGGCAGCGAACACGCCACCATGCACCTGCTGTACACGCGCTTCTTCCACAAGGCTCTGCGCGACATGGGCATCACCGAAGGCAATGAGCCGGTGATGCAGCTGCGCAATCAGGGCATGGTGCTGGCAGAGGACAATACCAAAATGTCCAAGAGCCGCGGTAATGTGGTCGCGCCTGATGTGCTGGTGAAAAAATACGGCGCGGATACCGTGCGCGCGTATTTGATGTTCTTCGCCCGCTGGCAGCAAGGCGCTCCGTGGGATTCGCAAGGCATCGAAGGCAGCGCACGATGGATCCGCCGCGTGTGGACTCTGTTCACCGACCCGCAGATCGCTTCCGACTCCGCCGGAGCTGCCTCTGAAGAAACCAGGCGGAATCTACGCCGCAAGGTTCATCAAACGTTGAAGCGCGTCACGCGAGATTTCGAGAACTTCGAGTTCAACACCATCATCTCATCGCTGATGGAATTGATGAACGAGATGTACAAGGCACGCGAAGCCGGAGCCGTTGGCACAGACGAATGGAAGGAAGCGCAGGAGATCTACCTAAAGATGATGGCGCCCGTCGCGCCGCATATCGCCGAGGAACTGTGGACGGAACACTTCGGCAAGCCATACTCGATCCACCAACAGATGTGGTCCAGCGTGGATGAAGCCGCCGCCAAAGACGATGTGATCGAGATCCCCGTCCAGATCAATGGCAAGGTGCGTGACCGCATCAGTGTCGCCGCCGATGCGGGCGAGGACGAGGTCAAGGCTGCGGTGATGGCAAGCGAGGTCATTCAGAAGCATCTGGAGGGGAAAGAACCAAAGAAGGTGATCGTCGTCAAAGGCAAGCTGGTGAGTCTGGTCGTCTGATCCGTTGAATTCCCCGAGGAGAGATCTTCGGGGAATTTTTTTCTGGTCGTATAATTTGACCATGCCCAGCGTCCAACTCTTCATCACCTGTCTCACCGATTCATTCTTCCCCGATACTGGCGAAGCCGTCGTGGAGATCCTCCGCCGCCTCGGCATCGAGGTGGAATTCTCTCCCGATCAAACCTGCTGCGGGCAGCCGCAATTCAATGCCGGTCTGCGAAACGATGCGCGTGAAATTGCAAAACATACCATCAACGTGTTCGAGAAAACCAGCGGGGATATTGTCACGCCATCCGGCTCGTGTGCCCATCAATTTCGACATAACTATAAGGAACTTTTCGAAGGCGATGCGGAATGGCAACCACGGGCGGAATCATTGGGCAAACGAGTGTACGAATTCACCGAATATCTTGTGGACAAACTCGGCGTGACCGATCTCGGCGCGTCGTGGGACGGGCTGCTCACCTATCATCCATCCTGCCATACCTTGCGCGGCATCAACGTGGACAAGCAGCCGCGCATGCTCTTAAAGCATGTCAAAGGCGCGACGTTGGTGGACTTGCCCAATGCGCACGAGTGCTGCGGTTTCGGCGGGGTGATGTCTGCGGAGCACCCCGAACTCTCGGCGGAGTGGTTGAAGCGAAAGATATCCAACCTTGAAGCCACCCATGCCCCGACTCTCGTCGTCACCGATGCAGGGTGTCTGATGCACATCATGGGCGGGTTGAAGCGACAAGGCAAAGCGCAACGGGTTGTGCATATCGCAGAAGTCTTGAATCAACGATGAAAGAAACTTCGAAGTATGTCTTTGTCAACGTCGGCAACGGACGGCTGGCTCTTGATCACCGCCCCGGCAGAGGCGACTTTGCGCGCCTGCGCGAACTGGGTTGTACACATGTGGTCACTTTGTTGAAAGAAAGCGAGTCGGCGCAGAAGATCGGCAGCCAGACGAAGAATGCCGGCATGGAATGGGTGTGGGTTCCCGTGCAAAACGGACATTACCCGCAAGGGGAAGTCCATGAACGCCTGCTTGCCGCCATGCCTCAGATCTCGCAACTTTTGGATGAAGGCAAGTCGTTGTTGATCCATTGCTCGGCAGGGATTCACCGCACAGGCACCGTGGCATACGGACTTTTGCGCTGGCGCGGTGTGGAACGTGACGAAGCCATGCGCCTTATTCACACCATGCGTAAAGAGACCGCCGAAGGGATGATGGAAAAACGCAGGCGCTGGGGCGATGAACAGGCGCGTCGTTCTGTGCAAACCGAAACGAACTGGTTCACTGCCATTCGAACGTTTCTGCGCCGTTTGGTTAAAGGATGATATATGCGTCTAAAATCTGCAACATACTACGATGAGATCTATGCAGCCAACGGCAAGGATTATCCCGCCGAGGCGGAGATCACGCATAAGTTCATTAAGCGTTACAAAATCTCCAAAGGAAACACCCTGTTGGATGTCGGCTGCGGCACAGGGGTTCATATGAACTTATTGAAGAAGCACTATCAGGTCGAGGGCTTGGATATTGACCCGTATATGCTGCGCGAGGCGCGGAAACATTACCCCGATATGAATTTCCATCAGGGAGATATGGCAGATTTCGATCTGGGGAAAACCTTTGACGTGGTGATCTCCCTGTTCAGCGCGATCGGATACGTCCGAACAAAGGCACGTTTGAACAAGACCCTCAAAACCCTGGCGAGACATTTGAATCCGGGTGGGGTCGTTTTGGTCGAACCGTGGTTCGCACCGGACCAATGGCATCCGGGCAGGGTGTTCACGACGGTTGCCACTAAAGCGGACTCAAAAGTCGTTCGCATGAGCTACAGCAGACAACGCGGAAAGATCTCCGTTTTGGAATTCCAATATCTGATCGGAACTTCCAGAGGCGTTGAACACGAGACCGAACTCCTTGAGTTGGGTTTGTTCACCGAACAGGAATATTTGCAGGCATTTCAGAAAGCCGGTCTGACCGTGACGCACGACCTCAAAGGGTTAGATGGGCGCGGATTGTATATCGGGGTCAAGCCATGAGCAATCGCTTCTTCCGCCAGCGCATCCGCGAATCCATCGATAACCTGACCTTGCAAACCGCGCTGGATAACAACACCGAACGCCGCCTGAAGGGCAAAGCCGCTGCATTCGAGTCGCTTCCAGATTGGCGCGAGCGGCGGGTGCGGGCGCACAATGTCCGCGCCGAGGTGATCGAACATCTCGAAGCCCATCTTTCCAAGTTCATCGCCAACAATGAAGCCAATGGCGTGATCGTCCATCGCGCCAAAGATGCGTGGGAAGCAATAGACATCGTTTTAAGAATTGCAAAAGATATACCGCAGAGACGCAGAGAACACGGAGAAGATACAAGAAACATTTCTGTTCATCCCCGTTCATCTGTGGTGAATCCGATCCTTGTCGCCAAATCCAAAAGCATGGTCAGCGAAGAGATCGAGTTGAATCACGCGCTCGAAAAAGAAGGCATCCGCGTTGTCGAAACCGACCTGGGCGAATACATCGTACAACTGCGGCACGAGCGACCGAGTCACATCATCACACCGGCGGCGCACCTCAAGAAGGAACAAGTCGCGCAACTCTTTCACGAAAAACTGGGCATCCCTTACACCGAAGACATTCCCACCCTCACCGCCACAGCCCGCAGGGTGTTGCGTGAAGTCTTCCTCACTGCCGATATCGGCTTAAGCGGCGTCAACTTTGGCGTGGCAGAAACCGGCGCACTTTGCATCGTCACCAACGAAGGCAACGCCCGCATGGTTACGAGCCTGCCTAAAACACATATTGCCCTCATGGGCATGGAGCGTCTCGTTCCGAATCTGGATGATCTGGCGTTGATGCTCTCCCTCCTGCCGCGTTCTGCCACGGGTCAAAAGCTCACGGTCTACACCCAGTTGTTGCACAAGCCCATGCCGGATCAGGCGCGTCATCTCATCATCCTCGATAATGGACGCAGCCGCATCCGCAATTCTCCGCTCAAAGAAAGCCTGTATTGCATCCGCTGCGGCGCGTGTCTTAATGCCTGCCCGGTCTTTCGCGAACTGAGCGGTCATGCTTACATCGGGCGCGACCTGTCCATAGCGCCGTATCCGGGTCCCATTGGAAGTGTCATCTCGCCGGGGCTGCTCGGTGAAAATTATGTCCATCTCGCGCAGGCATCCTCGCTGTGTGGCGCGTGCAAAGAAGCCTGCCCCGTGGATATCGATCTGCCGAATCTGCTCACACGTGTGCGTGCCGGAGAAATAGAAGAAAGAGGAAAGAAAAAGGATGGCGGCGCAGGCTTGACCAGGGCAACGAAACTCGGTTTACAGATATACACCCGCCTCGCGACTCAGCCGAAGTTGTTTGCCCTCTCTCAAAAATTCGCTTCGCTGGGAACACATCTCCTCTCACCTCGCTCGCAGTGGATGCGCCTGCCCGCGTTCACGGGCTGGGGGTACAGCAAGGACTTTCCGCGCTTTGCAGGGAAGACGTTTCGGGAGAGATGGAAAGTGGAACGTGTCATCCTGAGTGAAACGAAGGATCTCTTACATGATGAGAAAGACTCTTCGGTCGCGCCGCAAACGCTCCCTCAGAGTGACATTAACTTAATGCAACAATTCACCACCGAACTCACGGCTCTCTCTGGCAATGTTTATCAAACAAACGATCCCACCCAAGCGGTCATTGAATATCTACACTCGAAGAGCGTTAAAAAGATCTACCTGCAATCCAATGTTCTGGATGAATCTCGTTTGCGTCAATCTGGCATTGACTTTACCCAAGACCCTGACCCGACTCTCGCTGTCGGTGTGACGAAGGCATGGGTTGGGCTGGCAGATACCGGGTCTGTTTTGGAAGCGGATGATGAATTGCTCGGGTCGTTGCTGCCGGAAATCCATCTCACAATTTTGGATGTGCAAAACATCCTGCCCTCCCTACCGGATGCGATGCACCTGGTGAATGGGAGAAACGCGGTCCTCATCACCGGACCTTCGCGCACAGCGGATATTGAGATGACGCTGACCATCGGCGTGCATGGACCGAAGGAATTGCATGTTTTCGTTGACGATTCAAAACGCGGGTGATAGAATACAGCCCGCAAACGCCCCCATCGTCTAGCGGCCCAGGACGGAGCCCTCTCAAGGCTCAAACCGGAGTTCGAGTCTCCGTGGGGGCACCACCCAGTGACAGTCACATCCAACGTGGCTGTCACTTTTTTTTGGAGATATATGACAGCATCAAACTCTTCCCGCGGGTTCATCATTGCACTGATCGCCACTCTATTTTGGTCCACCACCGGACCGCTCATCAGTTATCTGGTCAAAACGTATTCCCTGCCATCGCTCGTGCTTGCCTTCTGGCGTGATCTGTTCGTTGCGTTTGGCATGGTCGTTGGGCTGTTGATCTTCAGCCGCGCGCGTTTTTCTTTGGATCGCAAGCATTGGGGCTTCATCATCCTGTACGGTCTGACACTGGCAGTCTTCAACTCGATGTGGACGTTCTCGGTTCAATACAACGGGGCGGCGGTTGCCACGGTGTTGGCTTTTTCCTCCCCGGCAATGACGGCGCTGCTCAGCCGCATCATCTTCAAGGAAACGTTCAGCCGGATCAAGGTCATATCCATTGCGTTGAGTTTCATCGGCACGATCCTCGTCTCGGGCGCAGCCGACCCGGCGATGTGGAAACTCAACCCGGCGGGCATCATCTTCGGGTTGCTGACCGGTCTATTCTTCGCGTTCTATAACCTCGAAGGCAAAGTCGCCAGCGACAAACACATCGACTCATGGACGGCGCTTTTGTACAGCTTCGGCATCGCGGCGGTCTTTCTCTTCTTCTTCATCATCGCCAATGACCTGTTCATCACGAACCAATCCCCGTTGATAGACCTGCTTTGGCTTGGAAAATCTTTCGCAGGCTGGAGCATCTTGTTCCTGCTGGGCGTGATCCCCACGCTCGGTGGGTTCGGCTTGTACACCTTGAGCATCCGCTACCTCTCGCCGACGATCTCCAATCTCATCGCCACGCTGGAACCGGTCTTCACGGCGATCTGGGCGTATATCTTCCTAAGTGAAGTGTTGACCAATGTGCAACTTGGCGGCAGTCTATTGCTGATGTTTGGCGTGATCTTGTTAAGGCTTGGGAATCGCGAGTAAATCGGCTAATGCGGGATGGTCAACTCACCCTGCCAGGGTAGAAATTGCGAGAATCTTTGCAGATCATAGGTCGCCTTGATGGCGAAGCGATGCAAGGCGAACAAGTCATAACGATGCTGGTCGCTCGAAGCGCCAAGTCCCATCCCTGCGAGATAGCCCGCTGAATACGCCGCGTTCATGATGCCGCAATCGTATTCTCCAAATGGATAGGCAATTGTCAGGATCGGTAGTCCGAATTCATCTTCCAAAAAACTTCGCGATCCTGCGATCTCGATCCGCTTTTGGTCTTCCGTCAATTTAAGCAGGTCATAGTGATTCATGGTGTGACTGCCAATTTCCCACCCTGCTTCCAACATCTCTTTTGCCTGTTCGATGTTCATAAAATTTTTAGCATTGAGATAGTTTCCGACCAAATACAGAACCCCGACCAATTGATACTGCTGCA
Organism: Anaerolineales bacterium UBA2395; assembly: GCA_002343775.1. GTDB lineage: Bacteria > Chloroflexota > Anaerolineae > Anaerolineales > Villigracilaceae > Villigracilis. The sequence goes on along the minus strand of DDSH01000001.1, from coordinate 231,633 downwards.
TGATGGGGAATGCCGTTGTGTAGTTGTCCAAATTACCGTCATCAAATGTGATGATAATCGGGCGCGGCGGAAGGTCAGCGCCATGATGGATCGCGTTAATGAGCGTGGACGTGGTGATCGATGTATATCCCCAGGAACGCAGCAACTGCATCTGTTTCTCGAACTCTTCAGGCGTGATGTAATACTGGCTGTTTGTGGGGGATGTCCCAATATGATGATACAAAAGGATCGGGGTCACCACCGTATCCGGTCCCTGATGACACCATGCAGGAGTGGAAGTTTCCTGTACGGCTGGTGGAACAGCGATCGGTGAAATTGGAATCGGTGAATTAGTCGGTGACGCCAATGGTTGAAGCGTCTCTGCGACTACGTCCTCAGTTGGCGTGTCAATGGCGTTTCCCCCATGGCACGCAGAAATCAGAAAAAGAAAATGAACAGAAACTGTTTTTTCATATCAACGATTTAACTCCCAGATCAGGCGCAACCCTTCGAGCGTGAGCCAGGGCGAAATGAAATTGATCACCTTCGTCTCTTTGGCAACGACTTCCGCCAGTCCGCCTGTAGCAATGACCTTCATATCGCTTCCCAACTCAGACCGGAAGCGGTTCACCATTCCCTCGACCATTGAGACGTAGCCGAAGAGGAGTCCGGATTGCATCGCGTGGACGGTGTTCCGCCCGATGACTGAAGGCGGTACTTGCAGGTCAATGCGCGGCAGTTTTGCGGCACGGGTATACAGTGCTTCTGCGGCAAGGTTGATCCCCGCAGTGATGGCACCGCCGAGATATTCGCCGTCTTTGGTGACGGCGTTGAAGGTGGTGGCGGTGCCGAAGTCCACCACGCAGGCGGGACCGCCATAAAGTTTCATCACCGCCACAGCATCACAGACACGATCCGCACCGACGGCTTTGGGATCTTCGTAGCGGATCTTGATCCCGGTTTTGATGCCTGCATCCACGACCAATGGTTCCTGCTTGAGGTATTCGCGGCAGGCTTGGACGACGCGCCCGGTCAATGGTGGGACAACGGAGGCGAGCGAGATCCCGGTTAAGTCATTCGGGGTTTTTCCGGCATTTTGCAAAACGCCTAAAAATTGTAAACCATATTCATCTGGCATGCGGTTATGGTCGGTGGCGAGACGCCAGTGCGCACCGAGTTGGTCGCCTTCATACAAGCCGAGCGTCAGGTTGGTATTGCCGATGTCAATGGTGAGGAGCATATCTGTATTTTACCCCTTCCTATTGAGATTAGATGGGAATCATGGTGCCGCCGCATAGAACGGTGACAGTGCGTGCAGGATGCTGACAAGGAAACCAAAATTGTTGATCATCAATGCCAATACGATAAGCGCCGATCCCCATTGAAACCATTTCTTGTTTGCAAGATCAGAGAATGCCAGCGCAAGGAACAACATGAAGGCGTACACCCAATACGAAGTGTACAGGAATAGTTCCGTGCCGTAGAGAAGGTGCAGCAAAAAGTTGAACGCAATAACGCCGAGCAAAGCAAGTGCCAACGGAGTGTGTTTAAAAGTACGGACCTGCTTGACGAAAAGCAGAAATCCGCTTGAAAGGAAAATCAGCCACATGGCTAGAGGCAGGTTTGCCAGTCCCTTGTAGGAGGCGATGGCTTTCGTGCGGACGTCGTAGGTTTTGAGGTCGATGGTGGGGAATGGCGGTTTTTCCGAAACGGCTTCGACCACTTGCGGACCGACCATGCCATAAAGCAGGATGGAGCGGCTGACGATGTTGAACTTGCGGATGATCGATTCCGGTTCAGATAAACGCATCGGGTCGGATAAGTTTCCATTGGAAGAGCGGACGAAGTTGAATTCGAAAGCAATGTCGCCCGGGACAAAAAAGAGAGTCTGTTTGTTGGGGTGAAGGAGGCTTGTTGCAGAGGTCAGCAAGGTGCCCAAAGCGAGGACGAGAATGGAATATTGGACGAGACGTTTGAAACCGAATTTGTTGAAGAAGAGAGCGATCACGCCCTGGGCGATGTTGGTGATGGTGATGCCGAAGAGCAGTAACCCGGCCGGGACGAGGACAATGAAACGCTTCTCACCGGATTGAAGAAGCAGGAGGAAGAGAATCGATGCCGCCGCGCCAAAGATGTAATTCTCGGTCAGTGAGCCAAAGAGCAGGTGGGTAGCAGTGGAGCCGAGGAGAATGGCGAAGAGAAACGCGTAGGTCTTTGAATCCGTGGCGCGTTTGGCGAAGAGCCAGGTCATGAAGACGCACAAACCAGCAACAGCAGAGACGACCAGCATTCCGCCAAGCGCGTAGTGCCCGCCCATCACGCCGGAAACGAGTCGGATCAACGGGCGGAGGAGGAGCAGGCTGAGTGGATGTACCGAGCGGTTGATCGCGCCGCCTTGTGGGCTGGCGAGGATCTCCATCCACGGACCGGCATCGGCTTCGAAGAGAACGGTGTTGTAGGTCAGCGCGGGGTGATTCAAAGTGCGGGCGATGATGAGCTCGATCAGGAAGAACATGCCCGCAGCATAGAGACCGGGTACATTGTGGAGGAAAGAGGGAAGAGAAAAGAACGAGGAGAGGCGATCGAAAAGCGGAAAGGAGTGAGTGAAAAGAAATAAGGAGAGAATGGCTGAAGTGAAGGTGGTAAGGAGGAAGAGGGGCGTCCATGCTAGGGGAACGCGGATGTATTCCCATACGAACATGGATGGGAATTGCAAGGCGGAGGCGGTCAGCGCCACCAAAAAGACAGGCAGGGAAAGGGCAAGAAGGAGGTTGATAGGCTTGCTGAGAAAGCCTTCACGAAGGGATCTCGCAGCATGTTGGACGAGGAGGTATCCGACTGCGCTGCCGAAGACGGTGAAAACAACTGTGAACAGCGCCATGTTGAACGGCGTGCGAAGCGGCTCTTGCAGGAAGCCAACAAAGCCGTACGTGACAATAAGTGTGAAGAGAAATGAAAGCAGAAAGTGGGGAATGGAAATGGAAGTTTTGATCCGGTTCGCCCAGGCGGAGAGGGAGGGAAACCCTTCAAACAGGATCAGGCTGATGGCAGCTGCCGGGACAAAGGTCAGGAAGAAGCGGTCTATCAGCGAGGGAATATCCGAGAGGTGGAAAAAGGTCGATGCGAGAAAAAGGCTGACGAGGAGACCTATCAACACGCTGAAAAGGACGCGGGAGAATTTCATACCCCCATTATAAAGGTGACGGTCACTTTGCCCACTCCACTTCGTTGCGGAGTGCTTCGCAAAAGTGACCGTCACCTGTACATTACTCTTTGACCGCCACGATGATCTCAGAAACCATATCGTAGCGATGGAATTGTGGCATGATGTAAATGCCGCTTGCCCAGCCCTTGATGTTTTGGATCAATTCAACTGCCAACTCCACGCCGACCTTGGCGGAGTTTTCGCCGGCGGCTTCGATGCGTTTGCGCGCTTCGTCGGGGATGAAAATTCCGGGCACTTCGTTGTGCAGGAAGTTGGCGTGTTTGAGACCGACCAATGGCAGAATGCCTGCGAGGATGGGTTGGTTGAGTTTGCCGTGTTTTGCCTCGTATGCCTCGATGAGTTTGGGACCGTCGTCGGCACGATAGATGGGTTGGGTGAGGAAGAAATCGGCTCCGGCTTTGACCTTGCGATGCAGGTTCTTGACTTCGGTTTCCACATCCTGCGGACAAAGATTGAGCGCTGCGCCGACAAAGAAGTTGGTGGGCTGACCGATGCTTGTGCCGGAATGATCCACACCCATATTGAAACCTTGCTTGATCAGCTTGATGAGACCCGATGGGACAAGGTCGTAATTATCGGTCGCTTCGGGATAGTCGCCTATGGAGGTGGGATCGCCCATGACGACGAAGACGTTGCGGATGCCGAGCGCGTGTGCGGCGAGCAGGTCACCTTGTACGCGGAGGAGATTGCGTCCGCGGGTTGGAAAATGGAGTGTGGTCTCCACGCCGACCTGACGCTGTACCACATCGCACACTGCCCAGGCAGACATGCGCATGCGCGCCATCGGGCTGTCTGCCACGTTGATGACATCCGCACCGGAGTCGTGCAAAAGCGACGCACCCGCCAGCAGCTTGTGAGTCGAGAGTCCGCGCGGCGGATCCATTTCGACACAGATGGAAAACTTTCCATTTGCCAGTTTTTGCGCCAGTTGCGTGGGCTGCTCTTCGGGTTCAGCGGTGATCTCATCTTCGGGGAAGATAGAGATCTCTGTAATTGCCCCAGCCGGAGAGAGTTCGAACGATTTTTTCATCGCGGCAATGTGTTGCGGAGTCGTGCCGCAACATCCGCCGACGATGTTCGCGCCTGCGTCACGGAATTGAAGCGCATATTCGCCAAAGTAATCTGCATCGGCGGGATACATGATGCGTCCGCTGACTTGTTCGGGCCAACCCGCGTTCGGCTTGACCCAGAATTTTGCATTCGGTTCGGCTTGCCGCATCTGTTTGAGAATGCGCAGCAGTTGTGAAGGTCCGCCAGAGCAGTTGACGCCGATCACATCTGCGCCTGCGGCAACGAGGCGATGCGCCACCTTTTCGGGGTTATCACCCAGCAGGGTGCGGTCATCGCGCGTGAATGTGACCGAGGCGATCACGGGCAGCGGGCAAACATCCTTTGCGGCTTTGATGGCTTCCTGAATTTCATACAAATCAGACATGGTTTCGATGACGATCAAGTCGGCGCCTGCATCTGCCAGTGCTTGAATTTGTTCCACAAACGCTTCACGCGCCTCCTCAAGTTTAACCCGTCCATAGGGCGCGATCCTCACCCCAAGCGGACCGACATCCCCGGCGATCAGCACATCCCTGAACGAAGCGGCAACCACACGCTTTGCCAATTCCACGCCCGCGCGGTTGATCTCGGCAACGTCTTCTTGCAAGCCGTGTTTGCTCAGTTTGTAACGATTCGCGCCGAAGGTATTGGTGATGATCAACTCCGCGCCTGCTTCGATGTATTCGCGATGAATATCCGCCACGGCGGCGGGGTTGGTGAGGTTTAACTCGTCGAAGCATTTGTCGAAGCCAACGCCACGCGCATGCAGCATGGTTCCCATCGCGCCATCGGCAAGGACTGTTTTTTGATTCAAAATTTCAAGTAGATTCATGGTTTCTCTTTCAAGGTTTTCGATTCAAACCCTAAAGGTTTTAAAAACCTTTAGGGTCTATTAATCATGGTTTCTTTATCACAGTCAACACCGCACCGTCGCGCTCGATCACATGCACGATCTCAGCCTCGGGGTACACAGTCTCATCAAAATTGTAGCGGGTGAAGGTCACCACATATTCATAACTCTCGGCGCGGTCTAATTCACCTGATGAATAGATTTTCAAATCTTCTCGTGCGAATAACGAAAACAACTGCGCCGGTCCTTCCACCCAAACATCCGCATTAGGCGTAGCAACACTGTTAACATAGTCCGCTGCTTCGCGATACGAGATCGCCCAATAATCCATCTCAAAGCGGTCTTTCGCACCGTTCACACCGCCGACGAATTGATTGTAGTAAATGTACTCGTATGGATGCAATGCAAGGATGCCAATCACACCGGGCAGCAAACTCACCACAATCAACACGGCTTGCCATTTTACATTCTTTATGGCTTCAAAGGCAACACCCGCCATCAAAAAGATCGGCGGCAGAATGAACAGAATTTGCCGGAAGTTGTCGTACAAAGCAATGCGCATGAAGATGAACGCCAGCAGCGGGATCACAAACCACAGTAGCGCGACTTCGACGAGCGTTCGCTTCTTTTCCTTGTTTTGAACTGCCACTACCCATCCAGCCAGAGACAACAACCAGACCGGTTCGGTCAACTGAATGGCGAGCAGAGTGGGCAAATAGGAGATTGGTAGATCGGTAGATTGGTATTGCGAGCCATTGAAGATAACTCCGCCCAGCCACGGGTAAAGGGACATTTCTTGCAGGCTTTGAAAAAATCTTGGAATCGGATTCGTCCACAGATAGGGCCAAGAGAGGTAGGTCGCCATCAATGCAATGACAGCATACATACTAATGGCAAGAATGGCTTGCTTGCCTTTGGTACGTAATGCGTAATACGTGATGAGTAATCCGGCGAACGGTCCGAGAATGCGGGTGGAGGTGGAGAGTCCCAGCACGAGGGCGGCAGGAAGAACAGTAAAGAGGTAGATTGGTAAATTGGGATTTAGTTTGTAGTAGGCAATAAGAAGGATGAGAGTAATGAGTAACGAGTAATACGTGCGGAGTTGCAGAAAGAGAACGAAATAACGCTGGATGTAGGTTTCAGCAGGGACGGCGTTGATGTCTTTGGCGATGAGCGAGAAGATGTTGGTGTTGCCCGCCTGCGCGGAGAGGACGAGGATTTCGATGTAGGTGTGAATGGCTTGAGTGAAAATGAAAAGCCCGAAGACAGAAACCAGCCAGAGCGTGGTCAGAAGCGCGAGAGTCCGCTTGGAGCGGGGGGAAAGGTCGATGGGGGAATCAGGCTTGAGCGAGTCAAAGGCATGAATCCCAAAAGATACAGAAAGAAGAAAGAGGGAAAGGAACGGAGTGTCCTTTGGATTCATGAAGGCGTGACCCCAGAGGACGGGTTGCAGGGCGAAGAGCAGGGTTGCACCGAGGGCGGAGATTTGTGTCAGCCAACGCTTGGCGATGGAGTGAAAGGCGAGCACGCCTGCGAAGTAGGTGAGATAGTAAATGAGGTGACGCAGGTCAGGCAGGGAGAAGGGCAAGATGGTGCTTAATGATTTTGATGCCCAGTCAGTGAGCATGACGAAGAAGGGACCGTAAAAGCCGAGGTCTTCGCGCGCAATGTTGACAACGCCTTCTTGCGGGAAGGTGGTGTAAGCGGCAATGGATTTCTCGGCGTATTTTTGCAGCGAGCGATCATCCCAGCTTTCGCCGTATTGGTCGAAAGTGAGCAAGCCTGCAATGAAGACACAGGCGAGGATGATCGCAGAGAGATGTTTTTTCATGGGTTACTAAAACCACTTAACCACGAAGGGCACGAAATACACGAAGGTTTAAAGGCTTGCTGGTTAGCCAATTTTTGTAAGCCATTGATTTGCGGATGTAATGAAAGGCGAAGGTTCTTCGTTCTTGCGCGTGGCGTACATCAACCACAGGACGACCATCGGCGCGACGAGGCGACCATACGACCAGGGGAAGAAATCGAATGAGGGCAGCATGAACTCGAAAAAGTAGGCAGCGAGGAAGATCATCCAATGAGTTGGGGATTGGATGCGTTTGAGCATGAGCAGAAATGCCAGTGTGGTGAAGATGCCGTGATGGTCCCAGACGATGGGCGAGCCGAGGGTCATAAAGACGAACAAGGCAGGCGCGGCGTTGAGCAGACGATCATCTTTGGAGAAAGACTTTGCAAAGACATTCTGCGCCATGGTGTAAAGCGTGGCGATGAGCAGAAGGACTTTCGCGCCCAGCACCATCAGGCGGGTGATTTCGATTGGGATGCCAAAGAAGGGATTGAGGAAGCGCAGAAATGAGTCGAAGGAAGTATCGTGGAAGTTCGTATCTGGGATCTGGGTCAGCGCAACCGTGTTATTCAGGAATTGCAGGTAAATGTCCACACCGTGCATGGCGACCGGGAAAAGCCCGATGGCGAGGAAACTCACGCCAAACCAGAACATCCAGCGCCAGTTGAAGGTGAGCACGAACGCCAGCACGATCGCGGCGGGACTGGTTTTGAGGTGAACTGCCAGCGCCAGCGCCAAGGCGGAAAGGAAAGTGTTTTTCGGAAAAAGCAGAATGCTGAGCAGGATCAAGTCCATCGTCATCAGGTTGACTTGGATGAATCCGAGCGTGCGCATCAGCGGGGTGTTGATGAGCAAGAAGAGGACGGTAACAACGATGGCGAGATGATGAGAGAAGTTGTAGCGTTCGAGGACTCTGACGAGTAGAAAGTAGAAAGCCGCAAGCGCAATGACGTTGACCAACCAGAGCGTGATCATCACACCCTGGTCACCGAGCGGGACAAGGAAACGCAGCAACGTGCCCCACAGCGGGAGATAGAGGTAGGTATCTGGCAGGGGTTGTCCGTTGGCAAGGGCGGTGGCGGCTTCGAGGTAGTAGTGATAGTCGCCATAGCGGAAGCGTTCGCGCAAAATTTGCAGGTACACGAACATGACGAGGAAAAATCCTGCTATGAGCAAGAGGTTGTCTTTGTTTATTCTTTCATTAGCGAGCAGATAAAGCAACAAACCAGCCAATATCCATGTAAGGGATGTGGAGGCAAGGGTCACTGCAAGGTTGGAAAGTGGCCACTCCTGAATGAATAGGTTAAGTCCCACCATGCCATTGCGAAGATAGATGGCAACGAGACTGGCGAGGATAAGAAGCGTGGTCACAGCCCAGGAATGAAGGGCGATTTTCAGGGATCGTTTCATGCAGGTAAGTTTAACTTAAGTTGATGATAAGAGCGCGATCTGGTGCAGCGCGTATGCTATTCAGTCAATCCTGGGGCTTTGCCCAACAGGGTTCCTTGGACTGGATCTTTCTTATGTATGCCAGCACACCGCCATCCCGCTCGACGGAGTACACGATTTCGCCATTTGTGCAGATATTTAAGTCCATGTTGGCTCGGGTCAGTAAGAGAACGTAATAATATTCAGGGTCATTTGGTTCGATGGTGTCGAATATTCCAAGGAGATTATTCTTAAGAGAAGGGCGGATATAGATGCGCGATAGATGCCGGGGTCCGGTAACGACAAAGGTCTTGGTATCTGGTTCAGAGTTTGCATTGATGTATTCCTGTGCCTCTTTAAAGGAGGTGCCTGAATAATCCAGGTCGAATTTTCGGAATGCGCCGCCTACCCCGCCGACCAATTCATTGTAGTAAATGTATTGGTATGGGTGCAGGCGGATGTTTGCATAAACCCCCGGAAGAATCAACACCGCGATCAACGCCGCCTTCCAGAGGGGGGGTTTTATGCGTGATAAAAGCGCATCAAGCCCGATACCTGCGAATATAAAAAGCGGAGTCACAAGAAAGTACAATTGGCGCGCATTATCATAAATGGTGCTTCCGATGAGGATAACTGCCAATGCTGGAGCAAGGAACCACGTTCCAAATAGAAGCACAGGTTCCTTGCCGCCACCTTTGAAAAACGACCGAAAGGAAAGAACCGCACCAAACAGGATGAGAAACAGGGTCGATAGCGTTAATTGTAGGGCAACCAGTATGGGGAAGTAAAGGAAAGGCATTTGGTCCGCAGAATAGAGGTCTCCCATAAAAAGAACGCCAAAGTCCATAGGATGCTGTGACATGATCAACAAACTCTCGAAGAAGCGGCTGACCGGCGCTCCCCAAAGGTGGGGCCAGGTGAAGTATGTAACCACCATGGTGACAATCCCATAAAAGGGAACAATGCGCAGCGTCTTGCGGGTATCCTTCCAAAGACCGTACAAAATGACAATCATACCTGCCAACGGTCCCAACGAGCGCATCGAGGTTGTTAGCCCCAGCACGACCCCGGCAAGGATGGTCTTCCACCAGATCGAAGGTGGCGGTCCATCCATCATTTGCAACCCGAAGTACATGCTTGCTGTAAAAAAGATCATGAAAGGGGTGTCTTTGGGGTTGATAAAAGCATTACCCCAAAAAAGCGGTTGTGTGGAAAACAATAAGGCAACGCCGAGAGCCGCCCATTCGCTCATCCAGCGCAGACAAAGGGAGTACAGGATTGGGCTTCCCAGCAGGAATGTCAGAAAGTAGATAAGGTGATGCGCTTCGTAGAGTGTCCACGATTTATCCGCGGCGTTGATGAATCGTGATAGAAGCGTCGAGATCATAAAATGGGATGGACCGTAAAGGTTCAGAAGCGGATCGGAGACCTGTGACTCAAAATCCCAGGGATGGGATACAAAATCATAGGCGGCAAGCATTTGGTCCGAATAATCGTAGATGCCAAGTTCATCCCAACTTGATCCATAATCCTGGGCGGTAAGGTACCCGATAAAGGAAGCAGCAGACAGAAAAAAGATCAAAACCAGGCGCGGCAAATTGGGCTGGGCTCGCATGAGGTGCCTCTTACTTGGTCAACTGTTCCACTCGGCTCTCACCGACGGCATAATACTTCGCATCTTTGTGATGGACGATGATGGCGGCGGTGGATTGTTCGGGGATCAACTGTCCAGAAACGGAGAGGCTCATGCCCAGCTCACTTTCGGCGGCAGGCAGCAACTTGAAGACCTTGAAGTGATCTTCGAGTTCGGGGATGGCGGGATAACCCCATGAGTAACGTTTGCCCTGGCTTTCGCCGATGCCCAATTCGCGGCGGACATGCTCATGCAGGTAGTTTGCGGTCGCTTCGGCGGCTTGGACGGCAAGCCCATGTATGAAGTAGGCTTCGGTGTAGTCGTTGGCGGCTTGGAGTTTGTCAAATTTATCGCTGGCGGCTTGACCCACAGTCACGACCTGAAGCGCAACCACATCCATTTGACCAGACTCAATGGAGGCGTAGTAATCGGAGAGCGCGAGATGGTCATCGTGCGGTTGGCGTGGGAAGGTGAAGCGCGAAATCTCTTTCTTGCTTTCGGCATCATCGTAGATGATAAGGTCATTGCCATCGGACTGACAGGGGAAGAATCCATACACAGCTTGCGGTTTGAGCCAGCCTTCCTTAAGCGCGTCCTTGGTCATTTTTGCAAGGCGGGCATCGAACTCGGCTTTTAGTTTTTCCCATGATTCGCCATGCGCATTTTTTGCGCCCCACGAGAGGCGATACAACTCGTTCATGTTGAGGTGTTTCAACACCATTTCGAGAGGCATGTCTTTGACGATACGTTGACCGAGTTTGGCGGGCAGTGCGATGGGCGCGGGAACGATATTCGACCGCTGACCGTTAACCGTAGACCGCTCATTCTGCGAAGCGCGGTTGAGTTCCATTTCAGATTCTTTGCGAATCTTGGCGAGCAGTTCGGGGCGTTTGGTTTTGTCGATGAGCGTGTCCATCGTTTCCAAGCCTTCAAAGGCATCTTTACAATAGAAGACGCCTGCTTCGTAGGTGGAACCATCTTCAGTTTGCAGAATGCGGCGACCAAAGCGGCGATTGATGGCAGCGCCTCCGATCAGGACCGGGAAGTTGAGTTTGCGGCGTTGGAGTTCGTTCACGATCAACGGCATCTGCTTGGATGTGGACACAAGCAACGCGGATAAACCGATCGCGGTCGCGTTGACTTCGACAGCCTTGGAAATGATCGTCTCTGCAGGGACTTGCTTGCCGAGATCGATCACGTCATAGCCATTGTTGGCGAGAATGGTCTTCACTAAATTTTTGCCGATGTCATGTACATCGCCGTAGACGGTGGCAAGCACGACCAAGCCCTTGCTGACACCTTCGACCTTCTCAAGATAATTCTCAAGGTGCGAGACGGTTTTCTTCATCACTTCGGCGGATTGGAGCACGAAGGGCAGGATCAATTCGCCCGCGCCGAACTTGTCACCCACTTCTTTCATTGCGGGCAGCAAGACGTTGTTGAGCACATGCACAGCCACTTCATGGCGGGCGGAGCGTTCACCGGTCGGTTCGCGGTTGATGATCTCGTCAATATCTGCTTCGACGCCGTCCTTGAAACGATGCACGATCTTCCAATGCAATTTTTGTTCGGAGGTCATACCTTCGGTTGGGTCTGCGACTGTCGAGCCAGTGGTGACTTCCACTTTTTCAAAGTATTGGATGAAACGCTGTAACGCGTCTTCACGGCGGTTGAAGATGAGGTCTTCACACAGTTCTTTTTCTTCGGCGCTGATCTCGGCGTAGGGCATCACATGCGCAGCGTTGACGATTGCCATGTCCAAACCGGCTTGCACGCAGTGATAGAGCATGACGGAATTCAACGCAGGGCGAGCTTGCGGAGCAAAGCCAAAGGAGAGGTTGCTCACGCCAAGTGAGGTCATCACACCCGGCAAAGCGGACTCGATCAAGCGAATGCCTTCAATGGTTTCCTTAGCGGAATCAATAAACTCCGGGTCACCAGTGGCGAGGGTGAAGGTTAGGTCGTCGAAGACGAGGTCTTCGGCTTTCAGTCCGTGGTCGTTGACGGCGATGTCATGGATGCGCTTTGCCACTTCGAGCTTGCGTTGGGCGGTCTTCGCCATGCCTTGCTCATCGATGGTCAACACGATAACAGCCGCGTTGTATTTCCTGGCAAGCGCAAAGACCTTATCGGCTTTCTCGCGCCCAGATTCGAGATGCGTGGAGTTGATGAGACAACGTCCCGGCGCGGTTTGAAGCGCGACTTCCAAAACATCCAACTCGGTGGTATCGATCACGAGCGGAACGTCCACGCCCATTTGCAATTTCTTCACTACCTTGCGCATCTGCTCGGCTTCGTCGGCGCGCTCGGTGACGGCGACTGAAATATCCAGCGCATGCGCGCCGCCCGCTACTTGTTCGCGGGCAATATCCAAAATGCCATCGTAATCTTCTTCGAGCAGCAGCCGCTTGAACTTGCGCGAGCCTTGCGCATTACAACGCTCACCGAGCAAGGTCGGGGCGGGATCCTGTCGCATGGCAATCGCTGACATGGCAGAGGCAATCTGCGGCGTAGAATGAACCGGGGCTTTGTCGCTTGGTAATTGGTAATGGGAGAGTTTATCCACCAGCAGTTTGAGATGAGCGGGAGTCGTACCGCAACATCCGCCAACAACGCGGACGTTGTGCTTCGTCACGAATTCGTACATGTCATTCGAGTATGGTTCGGGCTCAAGCGGATAGACGGCTTGCCCATCAACATTCAATGGAAGCCCAGCATTCGGGATACAAGAAACTGGCAACACAGAATTTTCACCGAGGAAGCGGATCGGCTCGCGCATGTGTTCGGGTCCGGTGGAGCAGTTGAGACCGATGACGTCGATGCCCATGCCTTCGAGGATGGTGAGCGATGCGTTGATGTCGGTGCCGAGCAACATGCGACCGGTCGTATCGAGCGTGACCTGAGCCTGGATCGGCAAGTAGACATTCGTTTCGCTGAAGGCTTTGTGAATGCCTGTGATGGCGGCTTTGACTTCGAGAATGTCCTGCGAAGTTTCAATTAAAAGAAGATCGACGCCGCCTTGAATGAGACCGACTGCTTGTTCACGGAAAGTATCGATGAGTTCATCATATTTGACGTTCGAGAGTTCGGGATCGTTGGTGGACGGAAGTTTGCCGGACGGTCCGATGGAGCCAGCAACAAAACGCGGCTGACCGGTCTTCGCGGCGAATTCATCCGCCACTTTGCGGGCAAGGCTAGCCGCCGCTTTGTTGATCTCGATAATGCGATCCTGCAAACCGTATTCCGCCATCGTCAAACGATTCGAGCGGAAGGTGTCCGTTTCCAGCACGTCCACGCCCGCTTCGAGAAAAGAACGGTGGACTTTTTCCACGGCTTCTGGGTATGAGATGACGAGGTAATCGTTGCATCCGTTGTATTGCTCGCCGCCGAAATGCTCGGCGGTGAGATTTTGCAGTTGCAGGCTCGTGCCCATCGCGCCATCAAAAACGAGGACTTTCTTTTCGAGAGCGTCGAGGTAACGGCGGTTGGTGTATTGTCTTTTCATTAATTATTTTTTCCTTATCTTCTGTTACAGATAAACTCAGACGAACTGGATCGTCAGAAAAGTTTTTTTCTCAATGTCAGATCGTATTCTTCATACCCGCGTTTTTTATAGAGCGCCAGCGCGGGAAGGTTATCATCCCCGGTTTGCACAAGGATGCTGCCCGCGCCTTTTTGAACGGCGACTTGCTCAGCAAAGGCGATCAAGTCACTGGCAATCCCGCGTTGACGATATTCATCCATGACGTACAACTCGGTCAACTCGGCGTGAGGGGTGGAATACAAAACACTGGGCACCACGCGGACAAGCGCAAAGCCAATGGCTTTATCTGCTGTTTTTGCGAGGATGACTGTCTCCACACAAGCGGGGTCACTCATGCGGTCGGCGATGGCGTCGGCGGATTCATCCACTTCGTTGAAAAGCAGATTTAAGGTTGCGATGGCTGTGGCATCGTCTGCCGAAGCGAGGCAGAGGGTTATTTCTTCCGTCATTGTATCCTTTCACAACAAAAAACCTCTCATGAAGAGAGGCGCTTGGCTAGGCATATATCCTCTCTCATCTCCCAGACGGTCGGGCGAAATACATCGCTCAAATATCTGCCGAAATTGGCACCTTTTTAGCAATTGGCGGTTGGCATTTGGCTGTCAGGTTTCCAACAACTAATTGCTAATCGCTAATCGCTACTCGGTTGCCGAGGCTTCATCGGGTCGGTCCCTCAGCCTCTCTGGATGAGCATTCCGTAAACGTGTTCGCGTTTTATAACATGGTCGGAAGGCAATGTCAAATAAAAAAACGAAGCGCAGCAGCACGGCGAAATTCTTTTCCCAGTCTTTGGAGTACAATGAGCGCATCCCCAAACATCAAGGAGAATGCCCATGCCCATCATCTTGAACGGCTCTGACCTTACAATTGAAAAGATTGTTGCCATTGCGCGTTTTAACGAGAAAGTGGAACTTGCCCCCGAAGCGTTGGAGCGCATTAAGGTTTGCCGCGCCATGCTGGAAGAGAAACTTGCCGCAAAGGAGATCATGTACGGCACGAACACCGGCATCGGCGAGTTTTCGGAAAAAATACTGAACGATGAGCAGGTAAAGGAATTTCAAAAATATCTCATCTACAACCATGCCGCGGGAATTGGTGAGCCTGCGCCCATTGAACACGTCCGCGCGGCGCTGGCGGGACGCATCAACGTCCATGCGCACGGCAATTCCGGCTGCAGACCCGAGATCACATTGACACTGGTGGAGATGCTCAACAAAGGCGTCACCCCCGTGGTTTGTCAGAAGGGGTCGGTCGGCGCGAGCGGTGACCTGGCTCCGATGGCGCAAGCTGCGTTGTTGCTGATGGGCGAGGGGGAAGCCTTCTTTGAGGGTGAGCGACTCCCCGGTGCAGAAGCGATGAAGCGTGCGGGGATCGAGATCCCCGGATTGCAGGCAAGGGATGGGCTGGCAGCCATCAATGGGTCCAATCTGCTGACGGCGATGTCGGCGCTGCATATATACGATATGGAACGCTTCCTCAAGCAGGCAGAGATCGCAGCGGCAATGTCCATCGAAGCGCTGCTGGGGAATATGAAGCCATACAATACGAAATTGCACGAACTGCGCGGGTTTCGCGGCGCGATCAAATCGGCGCAGAATATTGCCAGGGTTGTGGAAGGTTCGGATTTGACGACAGGCAAGATGAAGACCAAAGTGCAGGATGCCTACTCGATGCGTTCCACGCCGCAGGTCATTGGCGCGGCGCGCGATGCGATTGCGTATGCAAGGTCACAGGTGGAGATCGAGTTGAACGGTGTGGGTGATAACCCCATCTTTGTCCCTGAATTGAAGTTGACGTTGACCGGCGCGAATTTCCAGGGGTCGCCGGTTGCGCTGCCGATGGATATGGCGGGAGCTGCCATCACAATGGTCAGTGTCCTTTCCGAGCGGAGGTTGAACCGTCTCACCAATCCGGCGCTCTCACAGGGCTTGCCAGACTTCCTCGCGCACGAGCCGGGTTTTTATTCCGGTCTGATGCTTTCGCAATACACGGCGGATCATCTCATCGTGGAGCAGCGGATTCTCTCCACGCCCGCTTCGATCCAATCCATTCCCGCCGCAGCCGACCAGGAGGATTTTGTCTCGATGGGCATGAACACCGCCCTGAAGAACGGACAAATTCTCGAGAATGCCTATGGCGTGCTGGGCATCGAGTTTATGGCAGCGGCGCAGGCGTTGGACTTCCGCGAGTTTACGCCGGGCAAAGGCTCGCTCAAGGCGCGCGAGGTCATTCGCAAATATGTAAAGCACCTCGACATCGACCGTCCGCTGTTCAACGATCACAATGCGATGATGGCTTTGGTAAAACGCGGTGAGATCTTGGAGGAAGTGGAAAAGACAATCGGGTTGCTGGCATAAATCAAAGAGACCGGTTTGCAAGCCGGTCTCTTTTTTTATTGCATCATATCGGGATATTCATCCAGTAACTCCATGAATGCCTGCACCACCTGCGGGTCGAAGTGTTTGCCAGATTCGGCTAGGATGTACTCTCGAATCTTTTCCGTTGCCCAGCCCTTGCGATAGGGACGATCCGAGCGCAGCGCATCCCACACATCTACAACGGCAAAGATACGCGCCGGGAGGGGGATCTGTTCGCCCTTCAACCCGCGCGGGTAACCGCTGCCATCCCATTTTTCGTGGTGGCAGTAGGGAATATCCAGCGCCGGGCGCAGGTAATGGATGGGCAGCAGCATTTTGTAGGCGTACTCGGGATGCTGCCGCATCAGTTCCCATTCCTCGTCGGTAAGTTTGCCGGGTTTGAGCAGGATGTGGTCGGGGACTCCGAGCTTGCCGATGTCGTGCAGCAGCGCACCGCGTCGCATCTGGACCTGTTCCTGGTCGCTGACCCCAAGGTGTTTTGCCAGTTTGAGTGTGAGCTCGGTCACGCGCTGGGTGTGACCTTCCGTTTCCTTGTCGCGCAAATCCATGGCATGTGACCAGCCCGTAATGGTGGCGTCGTAGGCAGTGATCAGTTCCTGGTTCGACATCTGCATGGATTCGAACAATTGGGCGCTGTCCACGGCAATGGCTGCCTGCCCACCGAGTGTTTCGAGGTAGTGCAGCCAGTCCGGCTCGGGGCTGAGCGCCTGGCGGTTGAAGATCTCCAGCACGCCTTTCAACACCCCCTTGGCGATCAACGGCACCCCGAAGTATTCGATGAACTGTTCCTCTTTGAGCAGTTCGGCGCGGATGAAGAGCGGACCCGCCTCCCCCAGGTTGGGGACATGTACCACTTTGCGCTCCAGCCCAGCTTGACCCGCAAACCCCTGCCCGAGTCGCAGGCGCGACCGTCGGATGGCGGACGAACGAAAGCCCCTGCCCGCCTTGAATTCGAGGACCTGGTCCACCGGGTTGAGCAGCAGCACGCAGGCGGCATCCACATCCAATTGGGCGGTCACTTCGCCGAGCAGCACGTCGAGCGAGAGGCTCATATCGAGGCTCGCACTGATGGCGCGGTCGATCTCGTTCAGGGCGGTGATGCGCCGCAGCTGCCTTCGCACGTTCGTCTCTGCGCGCTTTCGCAGGATGACAGTGGTGATCTGTTGGATGATCTTGCGGACGCGTTCGAGATCCTCCTGTTTGAATTCTCCGCTGCTCGACATGCCGACCATGCCGATCGTCCGCCCGGAAGCCACCATGGGGACCGAGATGATGGAATGGATGTTGATGATCTTGTAAATTTGCGGGACGAGTGTTTGCGCAAGCGTCCTCAGCGCCGGCGGCATGCTGGCATTCTTTGCAAATTCCACGACCCATTGTTTGATGTCCTGTGGAGCGGCTGTGATGCTGCCATTCCGGTTTGAGAGCAAGCCCTGCAGGAACGGGCTGTCGCTTAGGCGGATGCGTACCTTGGGAATGGAGGTTCCGATCAGCCGTTCGATGCGTTCGACCGTTTGCCTTGAGAGGGCGGATGAGTACATCTCCAGGTATTGTTCGTCGTGGCTGAGTAGGTAGAGCGTCGTGTTTCTTGCGCCGAACATTTCGGAGGTTGCCTGCGCAAAGGTTTGGACGACGCTTTCCAGTTCCTCTTCGCGGTTGGCGGCATCGTTCAGGGCGGTGATGAGCGTCAGGTCTTTGTTGCGCTGTTGGATCTCGCGTTCGGCGAGTTTACGCTCGGTGATGTCGCGACAGAAGCAGATGAACAAGCCGGTATTCTCCAGCAAGTTGACGCTGACGTCCACATCGAACAGACTGCCATCCTTGCGGCGATGGCGCGTCTCGAAGCGGTCATGCCCCCTGGCTTGGATCTTTTCGATGCGCCCCCGGATTTCATCCCCGGTTTCGAGCGCCTCCACATCAAGAACCCCCATCGACAGGATTTCCTCACGCGAGTAACCAGACATGCTGCAATACGCTTGGTTGACCTCTTTGAACCTTCCGTTTGTGTCCACGATCCAGAAACCGTCTGAAGTGGTTTGAAGCGTCAGGCGCATGCGCTCTTCGCTCTCGCGGATGGCTATCTCCGAAAGCTTGCGTTCGGTGATGTCCATCGTGTTTATGGTGACGTGCGTAACCTTTCCACCCGCGTCGCTCACCGGCTGGATGCTGATTCTAAACCAGCGCCCGGGACCAAACCGAGACTCGGCTTCAAACGTCTTGCCGCGTTTCTGCTCGCAGACCTCACGCACAGGCAGCGGGATGGCTTCCTTGTACTGGTCGGGGAAGAGCTCCTGCAGGGTTTTGCCGATCATGTCCTGCGGCGTCTTTCCATACCATGCCGCGCCAATCTCATTGATGTAGACGTAACGCCCTTCTGCATCCATCAACCCGATGGAGTTATCCCAGCTTGTGATCAGGCTGCGGTATTTGGCTTCGCTTGTCTGTAAAGATTCCCGCGCTTGGACCCGCTCGGTGATGACCTCTGAGAACAGGATGACGCCGCCAATGCTGCCGTCGTCATCGTACCAGGGGTGGATCTCCCAATGCACCCAGTCCAGTTTTCCATCCGCGCGGGGGAAGGCGTCTTCGTCCGCTTTTTCGATGCTGCCCTGCAAACATCGCCGGTGGATCTCCTTCCAGCGTTCGGGGATTTCAGGGAAAACCTCGTAATGAGAGCGCCCTTCCAAACTCTGGTCGCCCAGCCCATAGTCCACAAGGTAACGTTTACTGGCGACGATGTATCGCATCTCCCGGTCGAACATGGCGATGGCAGCGGGCGAGTGCTCCACGAATAGCCGCAGGATGCGCTCTTCCCTTTGCAGGGCTTTTTCCGCCCGTTTCCGTTCGGTGATGTCCTGCTGACTGGCAACACGGTAGAGCAGGTTCCCGTTCTCATCGCGCACGCTGACCACATCCAATTGGAAGGGATAGATACTGCCGTCCTTGCGGAGTTTGACTCCTTCTAGCTGCACCGTGCCTTCGCGGTCCGATTGTGCGATCAGTTGTTTGATGCGTGCGTGGTCCTCCGGACGATACATGTCGAGGATCGGCATACCGATCAGTTCCGGAATGCTCGCGTCCTGATCGCGGGCGAAAGCTTCATTGCATGCCAGAATGCGATTTGTACGTACATCCCCAATGACCATGCCGTGCGCCGAATGTTCGAAGGCATCTGCCCACTGGCGTTTGACCCGGTCGCTTTCCATCCTTTCCAGAGCAAAGGAAATATCCATGCCCATCTCTTCGAGTAGCGCAAGTTCCTCTTCGGCTTTGAAGAAACCCGCCTGCGGTGAAACGATGATCAGGGCGCCGATCACCTTTCCGCCGCGTTCGAACGGCACCACTGCCGAGGCACGATAGGGACGATTCTCGATAAACTCCTGCATCGCACCCAGGCGCGGATCCGATTGAACATCCTCGCTGGTCATCACCGTTCCCGTATGGATCGCCTGTGTAGCCAGGTTGTTGCTGAATTCTTTGCCATGAATATTGATGATGGGCAGCGTCCAATGGTCGAGGTCCATTCCGTTTGCCGCCACCGGTTTGATCTCCCCTGTGCTTTCATCCAGCAAGCCCACCCAAGCCAGCGAGAACTCCCCGAACTTGACCACCATATCGCAAATGGACTGATAGAGTTCGCTCTCATCCTTCACGCGCACAATGGTCTGGTTGACCTGGCTGAGCGTGGCGTACAGGCGTTTCATTTGCTGGAGCTGCATCTCGGCGCGTGCGCGCTCGGTGATGTCCTGTACGTAGCCGGTCAGCGCGATGGGTTTCCCCTGCTCCTCACGGATCAATACACCCTGTGCCCAGACCGTGCGTTCCTTCCCGTCCGGCAGGACGATGCGATAAGACAGGGGCTTGGGGTCCGCTTCTTCGAGCACGCTGCGATTCGCTTCGTTCACTGCCGCCATATCATCCGGGTGGATGCGTTCGGCGATGACGCGGTTCAGATCCCCGTCGAACCCTTCCTTCTCCACGCCAAAGAGGCGGAACATCTGGTCAGACCAGGTCACTTTTTGGGTGGCAAGGTCCCAGCGCCAACTGCCCACTTTTGCCACTGCTTCAGCGGTGGCAAGGATGGATTGGCTTTCGTGCACTCGTTCTTCCGCCTGCTTGCGTTCGCTGATATCCTGCACGTACCCCATCAACTTAAGCGGCAGCCCGCTTTCATCGCGGATGACCTTGCCCTGTGTTTTGAGGGTGCGAATCTCTCCATCTGGCAGGCAGATGCGGAAGGTCATGTCGGCAGGTGTGGCTTCTTCCAGTGCGGCGCGGCTGGCTTGAATGGCGATCTCCCGGTCTTCCGGGTGGACGCGTTCGGTGATGATGCGATCCATGTCGCCGTCGAATCCCTCCCGATCCATACCGAAGATGCGGAATAATTGGTCAGACCAGGTCAGGGCTTGGGTGTGCAGATCGAGCACCCAGCCGCCCATGCCCGCCACTTCCTCTGCGGTTTCCAGCATGGCAAGTTGAACGCGTTGGGCTTCTTCCCGCCGCAGTTCGGTGATGTCGTGGAAGGTTGCCACTGCGCCGCGCGGCTTGCCGTGCTCGTCGAACAGCGGCACGGAACTACCCAGCAAAATGCGCGGCTCGAAGCGTTCGCTTTCGATGCGCATTTCAATATCCGCCTGCGGCTGCCCGGTGTGGATCGCGGCTTGCAGGGGCAATTCATCCTCGCCCAGTTCGCGCCCGTTCACAAAATGACGCACATGCAGGGAGGGCGCTTCAGCCGATTGGGAGACGTTTTCACCAGTTTGTGTATGGAGCAGGTTGTTGGCAAAGCGGTTGCCATGTACGAATTCACATTCGGGGTCGCTGGCTACCCACACCGCCGCAGGGATCATGTCCATGATTTGTTCGATGGTCTCCGCCTGCTGGCGTGAGGTTTTGATGGCGCGGGCTTCCCGCGTAAAATCGCGGTTGATGCCCACATACCCGACCGGTTCGCCCTGATCGTTCTTGATGACGGAGACCGAGGAAATGACCGGGATGCGCGCGCCGTCCTTGCGGAGTTGGGTGACGGTATTGAACCAATGCCCGTTCTCCATGACGGTTGCCACTGCTTCATCTTGATCTGTATTTTGATATTGGGTGTGCAGGAAATCTCCGATGGGCTTGCCAAGCACCTCGGCGGCTTTCCACCCATACATGCGTTCTGCCGCCGCATTCCAACCGGTAATGTGAGTCTCAATGTCGGTAGTGATCACCGCTTCTGGCAGAGCATTGACAAGTTGTGTTAAGAAGGGGAATGGTTCGCTCGCGTTCTTATTCGAGACAACGTCGTATTCCTCCCCTTTTTTTTGATGACAGTTTCCCGGTTTGTTTTGGGCTCATAACGACCTCTCGATAATCCTATAGCCCTTGGACTGATGATTCTCACTCAGATACATACCCAATATTTCTCTTCTGAATGAATGTCGTTGTGGGGGCGATCCGCGTACTGACATGATTTCGCGGCGATAGCAAACCCAATAAAAATTAACGTCTGATTATCAGTTCATGATAAACCAGAGTTATTCCATCCACATTTGCATTTTTTCACTAATTTTGCATGATAAAAATCCCGCCTCTCCCGAATCTTCCAATGAATCCCCCTTGTTTTGAAACGCCGCTATTCCGGTTAGAGTCCCGGGTCTTCCTGCATCAACTCCATGAATGCCCGCACCACTTGCGGGTCGAAGTGTTTGCCAGATTCGGCTAGGATGTATTCTCGAATCTTTTCCGTTGCCCAGCCCTTGCGATAGGGACGATCCGAGCGCAGCGCATCCCACACATCCACGATGGCGAAAATGCGCGCCGCAAGCGGAATCTGCTCGCCTTTCAACCCGCGCGGGTAGCCCGTGCCATCCCATTTTTCGTGGTGGGCATAGGGAATATCCAGCGCCAGGCGCAGGTATTTGATCGGCAGCAGCATCTCGTAGGCGCGGGTAGGATGCTGGCGCATGATGCCCCATTCTTCGTCAGTGAGTTTGCCGGGCTTGAGCAGGATGTTATCCGGAACGCCGAGCTTGCCGATGTCGTGCAGCAGCGCGCCGCGTCGCATCTGGACCCGCTCCTGATCGCCGACCCCCATCTTTTCCGCCAGCCTCAGGCTGAGTTCGGTCACGCGGCGGGTGTGACCTTCGGTCTCTTCGTCGCGCAAGTCCATCGCACGCGACCAGCCTTCAATGGTGGCATCGTAGGCGATCATCATCTCCTGGTTGGAACGTTGTAATCGCTCGAACATCTGGGCGTTATCGATGGCTATGGCTGCCTGCCCGCCGAGGGTTTCAAGGTAGTCCAGCCAATCTGGACCAGGATGCAGGTTGGTGCGATTGAAGATCTCCAACACGCCCTTGAATTCTCCCTTGGCGATCAGCGGCACGCCGAAGTACTCTACAAAGTCCTCTTCTTGCAACAACTCCTTGCGCAGAGAGTCTTCAATGGCTTCGCGGAGATGAGGGATGTGCAGCACCTTGCGCGTTAACGCCGGTTTCCCCGCCAAACCCTGCCCGAGCCGTTCCCGGGTCTGACGGATTCGCGGGGATCGAAACCCCTGTCCGGTGATGAATTCAAGTTCCTGCTCTATTGGATTCAACAACAAAATGGATGCCGCATCCACCCCAAGCTGCATTATGGTCTCACTCAGCAGCACATCCAGTGAAAGGCGCATATCGAGGCTGGAACTGATGGCGCGGTCGATCTCGTTCAACGCAGTGATGCGCTGGATCTGTATCTGGATTTCCGCCTCTGCCTGTTTCCGTTCGGTGATGTCCTGCACAACACCCATCATGCGTGTCGGTTTGCCATCTTCACCATAGGTGATCTGGATGCGTTGGTGCAGCCAGCGTACCCGCCCGCCGGAAAGATTGATCTTGAACTCGTAATCCGCATTAGAACGATTGGCGATCGCAGCGATGTCCATGTCTGCCAACCGCTGCCGATCTTCGGTTTTGACCATTTCCACGATTGTATGTTGCGAAATGGTGCCGTTGTCTGGTCGGGGAATCTCTAATATCTCGAAAAACTCATCCGAACAAAGCAAGTCCTCGCTTGGCAAAATACACTCCCAGTGACCGATGCGCCCCATGTGCTGGGCTTCCTTGAGCAGGGCTTCGTTTTTGATCAGTGCATCCCGCGCCTGAATTTGCCCGGTGATGACTTCGGAGAAAAAGATGAGACCGCCGACCTCTCCGTTCGCCTCAAACCAGGGACGGAGTTCATATCGCACCCAGTCCAGTTTTCCATTGGGGCGTAGGAGCGGGTCGGCGTCATTCTTCACCACGGCGCCCGCCAGACACTGCCGGTGGATCTCTTTTCGTTCCTCCGTCATTTCAGGGAAGACCTCATAGTGCGAACGCCCGGCAAGGTTTTGTTCGCCAAGCCCGAAATCCGTCAGGTAGCGGCGGCTTGTGACGATATACCGCATGTCGCGGTCGAACATGGCAATGGCGGCAGGCGAATGCTCCACGAACAGACGCAGGATATGCTCATTGCGCGCCAGGGCAAGTTCTGCCCGTTTCTGCTCGGTGATGTCGCCATAGGTGACCACCACGCCATATCCTTCCAGCGGCAGGGGGGCGGCGGTCACATTGAGCCAGGTGATGGAAGCATCCCCTTTAACAATGCCCAGTTCGACATTTTGCACAATACTGTTTTCCCGCAAGGCGCGCACACTGGCATATTCCTCGGGTGGCATGGGGGTTCCGTCTGGGCGCACAATTTTCCACGTGGAGCCGCCCAGAACGCGTTGACGGTGTTCTTCCTGTGAAATCCCAAGCAGATGTTCCGACATGCGATTCGATTCCAGGATTTTGCCGGTCTTATCGGCGATGGTTATTCCAAGCGGGAAACTTTCGAAAAGCGTTTTGAATTTGACCAGAGCCACCCTCAGATCTTGCTCTGCCTGTACACGTTCGGTGACATCTTGAATGGTTCCAAAGAGACGCTGGGTATCATCCGGATTTTTTTTCATGGAGGAAATACTATGGACATGTCGGATTTCACCGTCTGGGCGGATGATGCGGTAGGTCAGGTTGAACGGTTTTTGTTCCCTGATGCATTCCTCGTAAAGTTGGTAGACCTTCATTCTGTCTTCGGGGTGCAGAAGCATTTCGTAGTTGCTTAAGTCCGGGTTATAGCTGTCCCTTTCCAAACCGAAGATGCGATAGGTTTCATCCGACCAGATCGCTTTGCCGCTGGCAATTTCGATGTCGTAATAGCCAAGTTGAGCGTTCCGTTCCGCATCCTTTAACATGGCTTCGTTTTCCATCAGTGCCAGTTCGGCGCGTTTGCGCTCGGTGATGTCCTGTACTGCGCCCAACATTGAGGCAGGGCTGCCCAATCCACTGCTTTTGACGTACTGTATGTAGTCGAGCATCCAGCGGATCTCTCCGTTTTTGCACCGAAGGCGGTATTCGACGGTGAGTGTGCCGTTTTTTATCAAGTTGGGATACTGTCGGATCACCTCTTGCAAATCTTCCGGAAAGACCAACGACGAGTACCCGCCCTGCAGTTGGTTGACCTCCTCTTTTGTATAACCGGTGATACGTTCGAAGGCACCGCTGATCCACTGGGTCTCTGTGGATCCATCAGGGAATGCCACGCCGTAATAGACATAATCTGACATCAGGGTGGAGATCTGGCGGTGGCGCTCTTCGCTTTTCCGCAGAGCGTCTTCTGCCAGTTTGCGTTCGGTGATGTCAAGGGCGGTGAAGGTTACGCCTTTCGATAGGTCTTTATTATCGATGGGAGTGGATGCAAGCAGGATGTCGATGACCGCGCCATCCTTTTTCCGCCAGCGCGTCTCCACCTGCCCTGTGCCGGCTCCGGCAATTTGACGGTATTTCTCCCGCCCGACAAAGTCGAAATCCTCCTGTGTCGGATACAGTATTCTGGCGCTTTGCCCGATGAGTTCCTCTTTCGCATACCCGGTCATCTCGCAAATGCGGTGATTAACATCCATCAGTACCCTGTTGCAGACGACACCAATGCCGGTGGGGGCGGCTCGGAATATGCTGCGCATTTTTTCTTCGCTCGCGCGCAACGCCTCCTGTGCCTGCCTGCGCTCGGTGATATCGCGCAGGTCGGCGAGCCAGGCGGGCTGCCCCTCCCATTCGATGCTGTGGACGCGCATTTCGACAGTGGCAAGCGAACCATCAGGATGGCGGATCTCGATCTCGGTGTAGTCTGCGCCCGAGAGTGGCAGACCAATTTCAACGTCCAGCAAGGATGCGAGCGGGCGGTTGAGCAAGGTGCAGGCGGCGGGGTTGGCAAACAAAGTAACGCCATCCAAGCCAACCACAAGAATCCCGTCCAGGTTGTAATTGACCAGGTCACGCATTTGCCGTTCGAAACGTTCTGGTGAAGCCGTTTTGGCAGGCTCCCTTTTGGGTTTTGCGTTCTTCATGGTTGCTCCGAAACGATTCGGGCGCGGTTATACCTCGGGGTCG
The DNA here is from genome assembly GCA_002343775.1 of Anaerolineales bacterium UBA2395. GTDB lineage: Bacteria > Chloroflexota > Anaerolineae > Anaerolineales > Villigracilaceae > Villigracilis. The sequence continues at coordinate 206,259 of DDSH01000001.1, read as the reverse complement.
ACGTAGATCGGGTGCCCGGCAAGGATGCCTGCCATCGAGCGGAAGGGGTCGCCGATATGCATTCCGTGCCCATCAATGTTGAATTCATGAATGTCGTGGTCGTGCGCGGAGCCGCGCATTTTGAGCATGGTCAGCCCGCGTTTCATTTCGCCGCGCATTTCCACATAGCGTAGGAGGATGATCGAATCGGTAATGGTGGAAATATGCGTTTCGGTGATGGATGCGCCGCCCGTGAGCGTGGGCGTGGTGGCGGTGAACAGCCCGGCAATTTCCTTATGTTTGATGAAGGAAGTAAAGCCGATGACGAACTCGCGGAAGCCTTTGATGGTGGAGATGCGCTCAAGCGCTGAAAGGCTATCGACTGCCACGCGATTGGGTTTGAATTCTTCGATGATGGACTGCATGCGGATGAGGTGATCTTCCAAGCCCGCTACTTCGGGATAATCGCAGACCACTTTCAACTTGCCTTCCGCTTCGAGGCGTTCAAAATCACGCCCCCAGCCGGTGGCATTGCGAAAGAGTTGTTCATGACTTTCCTCGAAGGCAAACAGCAGGCTGCGTTCGCCGCTTTCCACACCTCCGGCGATAAACTCGGTGGTGATGAGTGTCTTACCGGTGCCGGTGGCGCCTGAGACGAGGACGATGGAATCGCGGAAGAAACCTCCGCCGCATAGGGTGTCCAGCCTGTTGTTGCCGGAGGTAACGCGCACTGCCGAAGAGCGTTGTTTGAGTTCGATGGCGGCAAGCGGGATGATGACAATGCCTTTTTCGGGAAGGATGGTAAACGGGTATTCGCCTTTATGGTGACTGGTGCCGCGATACTTGAGGATCTCGATGGTGCGGCGGCGTTTTTCGCCTTCCAGCACATTGCGCAGGATCAAGACATTGTCGGCGACGAACTCCTCCACGCTGAAGCGCGAGATGTCGCCGTATTCCTGCCGCCGTTCGGCGGTCATCATGGCGGTGACACCCATGGCTTTGAGGGCGACGGCAATGCGAAACAATTCGGTGCGCACCACCGAGGCATCTTCAAAACGGCTGAAAATTGCGCCGAGTGAATCCATCGCCAGGCGGGTCGCGCCTGTGCGTTTGACGGCATGTTCGATGCGAGCCAGCAGGGCGCCGAGATCGTACTTTCCTGCTACGATGGCTTCCTCGCCGAGGCGCGGCGAAGCATCCACAAACGCCCAGCGATTATCGGCTTCCCACTCGGTGACGTTCCAGCCAAGGGAGAGGATATTGCGGCGAATATCTTCCGGCGATTCTTCAAAGGTGATAAAAACGCCCGTTTCGCCAAATTTTTGGATCCCTTCAGCGAGAAACTGAGCTGCCAGCACGGTCTTGCCGCTTCCGGCGGTGCCGGAAACGAGGGTGGTGCGTCCCTGGGGCAGACCGCCCTCTGTGATCTCATCAAAACCGAGGATGCCGGTGCGCAGTTTTTTGATCGCATGTGTTTCGTTCATATTGCCAGAACCCTTTCCTTTACTCCTGGATCTAATAACCCAACCCCAGGGCTTTTTTTACTTTTTCGATATCGGAAAGATCGCCGATGATGCGGCGTTGGGGAAGAGGATATTCTTTAACAAGTGTGGGGGTTGCCAGGATCTGATCGATTTCCGCCTGTTCGGGGTCCTTATCCACATCCACCACTGTGATGCTGCACTCATCATCCAATAGCGTATCGCATACGTGCTTCAGGTTCGCCAGGGCTGTGTCAGCATGGGGAGATCTTCCGGTGATGAAGAGCTTGAAAACGTAATGGGTCACGATGCCTTTTGGGGATTACGCGGTCTGACCGCCAGCTCTCATGTGTAAATTGAGTCTGTGCAGGGTAGGTTTTTTTATTATACAGGAATTTACCCCAAAAACACAGAATGGCAGTTCGCGTTTACCCCAAGCCCGGGTCTTCCTGCATCAATTCCATGAATGCCCGCACCACTTGCGGGTCGAAGTGCTTGCCAGATTGTTCGAGGATGTGTTCGCGGATGCGTTCCGGTTCCCAGCCCTTGCGATAGGGACGATCCGAGCGCAGCGCATCCCATACATCCACGATGGCGAAAATGCGCGCCGCAAGCGGAATCTGCTCGCCTTTCAACCCGCGCGGGTAGCCCGTGCCATCCCATTTTTCGTGGTGGGCATAGGGAATATCCAGCGCCGGGCGCAGGTATTTGATCGGCAGCAGCATTTCGTAGGCATGAGTGGGATGCTGGCGCATGATGACCCATTCTTCATCGGTGAGTTTGCCGGGCTTGAGCAGGATGTTATCCGGGACGCCGAGCTTGCCGATGTCGTGCAGCAGCGCGCCGCGTCGCATCTGGACCCGCTCCTGATCGCTGACCCCCATCTTTTCCGCCAGCCTCAGGCTGAGTTCGGTCACGCGGCGGGTGTGACCTTCGGTCTCCTCGTCGCGCAAGTCCATCGCACGCGACCAGCCTTCAATGGTGGCATCGTAGGCGATCGTCATTTCCTGATTCGATCGTTGCATGTCCTGGAACATCTGGGCGTTATCCACGGCAATGGCTGCCTGCCCGCCGAGGGTTTCGAGGTATTTTAACCAGTCCGGGTCGGGGATGAGTGCGTGGCGGTTGAAGATCTCCAACACGCCTTTGAGCACTCCCTTGGCGATCAGTGGAATGCCGAAGTACTCGATGAACTCTTCCTCTTTGAGCAGGCGGACACGGCTGAAATTTACACCGGTATCGTGCAGGTTGGCGACGTGAACCACCCGTCGTTCCAGCCCCGCCCGTCCGGCGAGTCCCTCGCCCAACCGCAAGTTGGATTGACGGATGGCGGCTGAGCGAAAGCCCTTGCCCGCGACGAATTCCAGCGACTGGTTCACCGGGTTCAGCAGCAGGACGGCAGCCGCATCGACATCGAGTTGCGATGTGACCTCCTTGAGCAGCACTTCCAGCGAGAGGCGCATGTCGAAGCTGGAGGTGATGGCGCGGTCGATCTCGTTCAGGGCGGTGATGCGCTGGAGATGTACCTTGACACTGGCTTCCGCCTGCTTGCGCAGGATGACGGCGGTCATCTGATGGCTGAGGATGCGCACACGCTGCAGATCGTCCACGGTGAATTCGCCGCGCGTGGACATATCCAGCAAGCCGATGGTGCGACCCGAAGAGACCAGCGGGATGGTGATGACGGCGTTGATCTTGAGAATCTTCAACACTTGCGGCAGGATCTTTTTGATGGCGCTCCGCAGCGCATTGGGCAGGAAGGTGGTTTCGGTGAACTCTCCCATCCAGGCTGCGATCTCCGCCGGGTTGCTGCTGATGACGCCTTGCGGGGTGTTCAGCAGTGTTCTGGTGTAGCTGTCCTCGCGGACAGGGATACGGATACGCGGGATGGTAACCCCGATGAACTTTTCGATCTGCTCGACCAGGCTGTTCGAGATGGTGGAACTTTGCATTTCGAGGTGCGCGCCGTCCGGGCTGAGCAGGTAGACCGCCACGTCCTGGCAGTCGAACATGTTGCGGGTCTCGCGTGCAAAGATCTCAGTGATGGTCTCGATGTCCTCGCCGCGGTTGGCGGCATCGTTCAGGGTGTTGATGAGCAGCAGTTCCCCGGTGCGCTGTTGGATCTCGCGTTCCGACCGTTTGCGCTCGGTGATGTCGATGGTGGTAACGATGACCCTGGAGTAATCCTGCTCGTGCCCAGGCACCACCGACCAGTCCATGCTGACTTCGATGGGCTCACCCGTCAGCGTTTCGTCGCTGCCTTCCCATTGGTAGAGGCTGTGCCCCTCTGCGACGGCGGCAAATTCCCCAACGATGTGGCTCAGTCCATCACGGGTCAGGTTGCGGAGGGTTGCCTCGATCAATTCCTGTTTGCTGCCCGCACCGTACATGCCGAGAGCGGCTTTGTTCACATCCAGAATGACGACCTTCGCGGCGCACTCCTTCAACGCCTCGGGATGGAGGTCGAAGTACTCATAGAGGTCGATGACTCCCCGCGCTTTGAGAGAATCCAGGTAGTCCTTGACGAGTGAAAAATCCTCCTCCCAGAGTGCAACGGGCGAATCTTCGAACAAAAGGCGGTAGCGCTTCTCGCTCTCCTGCAGCGCCTCCTCTGCCCGTTTGCGTTCGGTGATGTCGAAGGAAAGGATGAAGATACCCTCTGGCGCAGGCTGGATGGCGAGCTCGAACCAGCCGCTGGAACCGTCGGGGAAGGTGAAGCGGTTCTCGATCTGGCGGGTGACGCGGTTTTCCATGCAGTCGCGCAGGGTGGCGAACATCTCCGTGGTTTCGATGCCGGGGTATGCTTCCATCATGGTGCGGTTCAGCAACGCCTCGCGGGTGTTGCGTCCCTGACGTGCTGCGGCATCGTTGATGTAGATGTAGCGCCAGTCAAAGCCGATGATCTGGCAGCCTTCCATCATGCTTTCCAGCGTCTGGCGGTAGCGTTCCTCGCTGATCTTGACCGCTTCTTCCGCCCATTTGCGCTCGGTGATGTCCACGGTGGTTAAGAGCACCCTGGAATAATCGTCTTCGTACCCGGGCACCACCGACCAGTTCAGGCGGATCTCGATGGGTCTGCCGGTCATGGTTTCGTCGCCGCCCTCCCACGAGTGGCTTGTCCTGCCTGTTGCGATGGCGATCATCTCTTCCACGCCGTTCTCGAGTTCGCCCTGACTGGTATCCTGCATGGTGGCGCGGATCAATTCCTGCTTGTCTTTCGCTTCGTACATCCGTACTGCTGTCTGGTTTACATCCAGAATGCGGGTTAAATGCTGGCAGAAAAGGAGTTCTTCCGGGTGTTCGGCAAAATAGGCGCGGAAGTCGCTCACGCCCCCGGCTTTCAATGCCTCAAGATGTTTTTTGATTGCGGAGAAATCCTGCTCCCATATGGCGACGGGGACATCCTCGAACAGGGCGCGATAGCGCTGCTCGTTCCGGATCAGCACAGTTTCGGCTTGTTTTTGCTCGGTGATGTCCCAGGCGTTGAGCAGCAGCGCATTGACGGAACCGTCGGGGTTTTTGAGCGGGCTCATGCTGATGCGGAACCACATTGCCCGGTTTCTGACTTGCGCGTGCAATTCGTTCAGATCCACGGTTTGTTCGTCGATCACCCGGTGGATGACGGCGAGGTAATTGTCGGCGGTTTCGGCGGGGAAGAGGTCGTGGACGGTCTTGCCGACCATCTGCGGGTCGTCCCAGATGCGGATGCCCGCCGGGTTGACGTAGAGGATGATGCCATCCCGGTTCAGTACGGCGATGGCGCTGTCTGAGGTTTCTGCCAGGCTGCGGTAGTTCTCCTCGCTGATGCGCAGCGCAGTCTCGGCAATCTTGCGGTCGGTGATATCCAACACATGCGAGATGAAGTAGCGCGGATTTCCATCCTTATCGCGGATGAGCGTGCTCGAGACCTGCCCCCAGACGGTGTGCCCCTGTTTGTGCAGGTAGCGCTTCTCGAATTGGCTGTGTTCCACCTGCCCGGAAATGGCTTGCTGGATGTAAAGCGGGCTTCGATCCATATCATCCGGGTGTGCGATGCTGTTCACGGTCATGGATTCCAGCACAGGTTGAGAGTATCCCAGCATGTTGCACATCTGCGCATTGACTCGCAGCAGTCGCCCGTCCAGGTCCACCAGGCAGACGCCGATGTTGGCATTGTCGAAGGTCAGGCGGAAGCGTTCCTCGCTTTCGCGCAGCGCGTCCAGCGCCTGTTTACGTTCGGTGACATCGTTCGCCAGCACCATGCGCGCGGGTCTGCCGTTGTACTGAATGGCGTGGGAGGCGATCTCCACATCAATGAGCGTGCCGTTCTTTTTGCGGTGCCGCCAGCCGGTGGTTTTCTCGATGGGTTGGGTGGGTTGGGCAAGATTCGCCGTCAGGGCGGGAATATCCTCCGCCGGGCGGATGTCTTTGAGGGTCATGCCGAGGAATTCCTCGCGGCTATAGCCATAATGGTTCACGGCGGCATCGTTGACCATTAGGAAGGCGAGCGTTTCGAGGTCGTAGACCCACATGGGCTGCGGGTTGTTCTCGAACATTTCCCGATACAACCCCTGGCTTTCGAGGATGAGATCCTCGTTGAATTTCCATTCGGTCATGTCGCGGATGGAGGCGATGATGAACAGTGTGCCGCCAATGGTCTGGTGGTTAAGGTGGATGCTGATGGGGAACTCACGCCCGTCCTTATGCAAGCCGTACAGGGTCTGGGAGATGTCGGCGCGGTGGCTGGGTGTTTGGAAATGTTCGCTTTGGTTGCGGCGGTGTTCTTCGTGGAAACGTTCGGGCATGAGAATTTCCACCGCCTGCCCGATCAACTCGTCCGGTTCGTAGCCGAAAATGGTTTTTACTTGCTGGTTGGCAAGCGTGATGCTGCCATCCTCCTTGATGATGACCATCGCGTCGGGCGCGGCGTTGAGGATGTTGCGCAGGTGGGTTTCATTCTCCTCCAGTGCGCGAATATCACGCTTGAGGATCACATAGATCAACAGCGCGCTCAAGCCGACGAACAGCCAGCCTTTGGCGGATTGAATGAAGAGATAGGTGGAAGAAGATGGAGGCGCGAGCCGCAGGAGCAGGTTATCGGAAAGCAGAATCCACAAGACCCCAAAGATAAAATATCCCGCGACGGTCCGCAGGGAAATGGTTGTATTATTCCTCTTTCGATGTGCCGGGTTGGTTTTTCCCCCGTCTGACTCCTTCTTGCTCGAGCCTGTCAGACGCATGACACCTCCAGTATGCTCGGATTGGTCCGTCAGGGATGTTCAATTGGCAGTATACACCACCTTGGGAGGATTTAATCATTGCAGGCTCTTATCATTTATGACCGGGCGCTGCTCGTATGAGTGACCCCCTATTTGCCAATCCATGAATTTGAATTGTGCATAGAGGCGCGTCCTTACGTTATCCAATCCAACGCGCCATGCGCCGCCCAACGTCCGCTGGCGAAACAAGCTGTCAGCAAATACCCGCCGGTGGGGGCTTCCCAATCCAGCATCTCTCCGGCGCAGAACACCCCGGGTGACGCCTTCAACATCAACCTATCATTCAGTGCGTCGAAACTTACCCCACCCGCCGAACTGATCGCCTCATCGAGTGGGCGCGGCGCGCTCAATGTCACCGGCAGGTGCTTGATGAAGAACGCCAATCGTTTCACATCGGCAAAATCCTCTTTGGAAACGAACTCACGCAGCAAGCCCGCCTTCACACCCTTGATGCCGACCGTCTTCTCGAGGTGACTCGCCAGTGTGCGCGAGCCGCGCGGCTTGGAGATTCTTTCCACCAGTGCCGCTTCGCTTTTGTCGGGCGCGAGGTCAAGTTCCATCACAGATTGCCCGTTCAACGCGATCTCGTCCCGCATCAACGCAGATGCCGCGTAGATCAAACTTCCCTCCACGCCTTCTTTGGTGATGATGAATTCGCCCTGCTGATGAAACTCCCCGAACGACAAAACAACGGACTTGACCGGCTGCCCGTCGAACTTTTCTTTAAAGAAGGGACTCCACGCCACGTCAAAGCCGCAGTTGGACGGTTGGAACGCTTCGACCTTAACCCCGGCAGATTCCAACCATTGAGTCCATGCCCCGTCCGAACCGAGCCGCCGCCAACTCCCGCCGCCCAATGCCAAAATGACCACATCCGCCCGAATGGTTTGGAGTCCGCTTGGGGTTTCGAAGCGAAGCGCGTGCTCTTCATCCCAACCCACCCAGCGATGCCGCACATGAACATGTACCCCCGCTTCATCCAGCCGTTTGAGCCACGCCCGCAACAACGGACTGGCTTTCATGCCAACCGGAAAGACCCGCCCAGATGTGCCCACGAAGGTTTCAACGCCAAGCGCCTTTGCCCACTCGCGCAGGTCATCTGGTGTGAACTTCGATAGCCATGTTGCAACTTCGGCTTTGCGTTTCCCGTAGCGTTGAATGAACGCCTCGAACGGTTCGGAGTGCGTCAGGTTCAACCCGCTTTTACCCGCCATCAAAAATTTTCTGCCGAGTGAGGGCATGGCGTCGTACATATCCACACGGATTCCATGCTGACTCAGAACCTCCGCCGCCATCAAGCCTGCCGGTCCACCGCCAATGATCGCTGCCGTTTTATCCATGCCCTGATTATAAAGGTGACAGTCACCACTTGTTATGTTACATGGATCACGATCTTATCCAGATCGCGTGGATTCTTTGGGTCCACCCACACGTCCACCACTTTGCCGACTTCGAGCGCACCCAGCCAGCCGGTTGGAAAGGTGAACAGTTTATCCACCTGATAAATATCAATGCCCGGAACATCGATCTCAAGACCGATGGTTATCATCGTATAAAGCGCTTTCCGCCCTGAATGATATCCTTTGATGTTCTCAGGGATGCGCAGAATGACCGCCTTTCCCTGTCTGCCTGATGCTTTCAATGACTCCACCCGGTTGTTGCGTTGTCTTGGAAACCAGATCAAGATCCCATACAACGCCGCTGCCAACACGACGGCTGAAAATAGCGTAATGCAAAGCCCAGCGACAATGGTAATGATTGAAGTCATTGTATCCATCGAAACCTCTAAAAGACAGATTTACAAGTCAAAGGTACTTACAGATCAAAGGGGTTCGAGCGCCTTTCCGGCAGTTTTTGATCGAAGATTTGTGTTCTTCCGTGTTTATCTGTGGTGAAACATTATTTTCAAAACAATCTTTAATATAGAACGGGCAGTTTTACACTGCCCGTTTGACATTCATTATCTTTCTACCCCAACCACGCCGCCCAACGCGTTCAATTTCACCGTCCAGGTGCTGCCGATCTGGAACTGTTGGAACTCGCTGACCGAACCCGGCGAGTAGGTGATCTGCCCGTCGGAGGTGTCGAAGTACACGTTCAGGGTTTGCGATGCGGTGCCGACCCGCTGGTCGCCGAAGAGCGAAGGCTCAGCGTACTCGGGAAACAGGTCATAGCCTTCCAATTCGTAACTTTGAACGGTCTTCCATTCGTCCACGGTGTAGCTGCAATACTGCTCGGTTTCGGTGTAGCACTCCTCGACCACTTCGGCGAAGCCGTTGCCACGGTCCACGGTTTTCTCTTCGCAGATCTCCTGGCTTTCGGTACGGCAGGAGACGTTGTATGCATCTGAAGGCGGGTTGCCGCGCTCATTGGAATAATTCACCGGCTGCACTTCCTGCACCGGCACAGAGGTCTGCCAGTACACGCTCGCCACGGTCGCATCCACTGAACTGGATGGCAGCACGAACAGCATCACGATCGCCACACAACACAGCATCAAGAACGCGCCGATGCCGCCAGCGATCAACCAGTTGACCGCTTTTGATTTCGGTTTTGCCTTGGCTGCCGCTCCCGCCTTTGCTGGTGCAGGTTGGGGTTGCGCAGAGACTGCCGCTTTGGGCAGCGGCGCTCCACACTGCGAACACGTCGCAGCCGTTCCCGGGTTATCAAAGCCGCAATTGGTACACGTCACCGCCTTGGGCGGAGTCGGAGCCGCTTGCAAGACCTGTCCCGCCTGCCTTGCCCTGCCTTCCTTCAGATCCCCGCCGCATTGCGAACAGGTCGTCGCCGTTGCCGGGTTGCGTGTGCCGCAAAATCCGCAGTGGATGTCTGCGCCCGCGCCAGCCGCCGATTTCAATTTTTCATCGGTGACGAGTTTTTCCTCCGCCGCGCGCTGGAACTGGACGTTCTCAGGCTGGGGCGCACCGCACTGCCCGCAGGTCTTTACCGACCCTGGGTTGCGTCCGTCGCAGTTGGGGCAGACCCATTCCAATTGAACAAAACCCTTGCTTCGTCTCTGCATCGCTTACTCCTTGAGTATTCTCCCCACGAGTGTACAACAAAATCAACGAAGGATGAAGAGTACCCACATCCTACGTCGGGAAGCCATGCCACTTTTTGATCTCGTGGATGCGCGCCTCATGGTCGGGGTCTGGGTAGGGAGAGGGATAATTCGTTTCTTTCCTGACCGGGGAATGGGTCAATGCGCCGAAGACCGCTGCCACCCCGTTGGCGACGTTCTCGGGGTCGTAGCCGCCCTCCAGCACAAAGACGATCTTTCCGCCGCAGTATTCTTCAGCCATCTCCACCAGTTTTTTAGACATGTTGAAGAATCCCTGCGTGGAGAGCCCCAGCGTGGTGATGGGGTCGTTCCAGTGTGAGTCGAAACCGGCAGAGATCAAAAGCAGTTGCGGACGAAATGCCTCAACCATCGGCTTGAAGATCTCGTCGGTGATTCGTAAAAAAGTCGCATCGCCTGCAAAGGCATGCAAGGGAACGTTGGCAATGCGCTTCTTCGCATGCGGCGCTTCGGTGATCCAGCCTGTGCCGGGGTAAATTCCCCATTGGTGCGCTGAGACGAATCCCGTGCGTTCATCGTCGGTGAAGGCGGCTTGTGTGCCGTTGCCGTGATGCGCATCGTAGTCGATGACCATCACGCGTTCCATGCCGTGTGCCAATGCATCCTGCGCGGCGATGGCGATGTTGCTGAACAGGCAGAATCCCATCGCGCGCTGCGGCTCGGCGTGATGTCCCGGCGGGCGGACAATGGCAAATGCATTCCCTGCCTCGCCGTTCACCACCATGCGTGTGCAAGTGATGGCTCCGCCCGCGGCGAGCAGCGCATCTTCGTAGGAGGTTTTCGTCACATAAGTGGGTGCGTAGTCGATGATCCCCGCTCCCTGTTTGCAGACTTCTTCAACGGCATGGATCATCTTGGACGGATGGACGCGCGCCAACTCCTGCACCGTCGCGCGGGTCGGCTCGATGCGCTCTGCACCGAACGAGCCCAGCCGTGGCTCGAGCAGGGTCAGTCTGCCCGGTCGCTCCGGGTGCTCCGGGTATTCGTGCGCACGGGATGGGACGAAGGCGTAAACGGTCTTCATGGATGGATTATAGCCTCTTGTAAATGGATATGGGTCTCATCAATAGTTGCCCTTTGTGATCTTGCCCCAAATGAATTGCGCGTACCCTACCCAAAATGCCGGGTCGATTTGGCTGGGTGGGGTGAAGAGCGGTGTCGGCGGGTTCGGGATGAGATTTAGATACGAGAGAGAATCAAGCGGTGGCTCGGAATATTCAGGGTCCAGCACGAGCGGGGCATATGGGATGGTCCACGAGTGCGGTTCATTGACAATACCATTGATCTGGATGGATTCTGTAGCAATCACAATTGTTGTATTGTAGATCGGGTCTAATACAGAAGCGCAACCGTTCGCCGTCTGAAGCCCCATCGGGTAGCCCATTAATCCCGATTCAGGAGGCTGGTGGGTGTGGAATGGTTGTTTGAGGTTGTATTCAACATGCGTGGGTTCAACGATCGTTCCCGAAGAATCCATCAAGGTCGTATTATCCATTGTCACCTCTACCATGTAATTCGAGATGCCAGGTAATGTACGGTTTGCTGGGATCAACGTGACAAGGAAGAGGAATTCCTCGCGTTTTACGGTTTTGCTCAACGCCGTGGAAAGGCGGCTTTCGAATTCGCCTGGCGTCTCTCCGCGATATAGAAAGTCGCTTAAGTAGGCAGCTTGGATCAGCTTTGGGCTGAGGAACGTAATGACAATGTGGACAACATCAGAATTCTCCTGCCTGAGAATCCTTGTGTCGGTGGTATGCATGGTTTCATTCAACAGATACAAAAAGGCATCCTGCTGTGGGGGCAGTCCCAAATTCGGCATGGAAGTCGACATAAGACTGGGCATGGAACTGGCGTCTCCGATAAAACCGGATGGCGTTCCAGGTACAGCGGTTTGTAGAACGGTGGTTGTCGGGATTGCGTTTGCCCGTTCAATGACATCTTTGATGTAAGGGAAAATCCCCGTCTGATAGATGTTTCCACTCCCATCGCCAGGTTTGCAGGTCGGCGCCGAGGAACTCGGATTATTTATGTCGATGGGCTCACAAGCGGAAACAAGCGCGGTCAACCAGACCGCGATGAAAAACCACCTGACGAATCGCGAACCTTGCCCGAGTCGTTTTGCTGCCATACCCCACAACTCCAATTCCAACCTTGCATGAATGATGAAAAAATGCTTCTTGGCATCGAGCGCCCAGGCATGATGTGTCAGATAATCGACAAGACCTCAAGCGGGCACAGACGAAATGATAGAATCATTATATAGGGGAAAAACAGGTGATTCAAGGTCTTTTGTCACATTAAAAAGTTCCGCCGCCTGTCAGCATGGGGGGGGCATGCTGAATCAGGACGGCGGGGACACCAAAATACCAGTAAAAGGGAGGGCAGGTGTCGTACAGACAATATACACCTTTTTTATCCGAATTTCATTAAAAATATATAAGACATAAGTACTATGCAGATTTTTTTACTCTTTTCCATTGAAGAGATTCAACCATTCATCCATTTCCCCCGCAGACATTTGTCGTTCTTCCGCTTCCTTCGCGGATGCGGAGATGAGTGTGGCCCGACATGCCTTCACGAAATTTTCTGAAGAAACGAACGCAGCCTGATGGACTTTTGCAGTGGTCTGCACCTCGCGGTCTGAAGAGACCACGGTCCAGTTCTTTGCCGACTTGCCCATGTGCCCCAACCTTCTGCGGATGGCGGAATCAGCCGTTTGCCCACGGGGGATGAAATGCGCCTTCACGGTTCCCAGTTTTCGGGTCCCGGCAGAACCGGGGGGAGCGCCATCAAAGTACACCTCCACTTGCTGACGTTTGATCCGCGCAAAATCTTGAAGGAGGCGCACGAGTTCCAGCTCGTCATCGGGGTTATCGAGGCTCAGTCCGATTTTGGGGATCAGGTTATGTCCGTCGATCAGGTAGGGCATAGCGACATTGTACTAAAAAAACGCCGCGAGGGTTTCTCGCGGCAGGTTTCGTTATGCAGGCTGCATGACCTTTGTGGTCACTTCGAACGCGGGCGGGTTCTCGAGCGTTTTCTTCACTTTGCACAATTCGGCAGAACGCACCAGCGCGGCATGATATTGCTCGGGGAAGGTGGGCGGCACTTGAATTTCAAGGTCGATCTTGTCCATCAGCCCGGTCATCATATTGGGGTGGTTGCGCTGAATAATGCGGATGCCTTCTGTGGGCAGGTTGCGCTGGCGGCAAAAGCCCAGCACATATATTCCAGCGCAGGTGCCGATGGATGCAAGGAAGAGTTCGAACGGCATGGGAGCCGTGTCGGCGGGGGGCTGGTCGGTCTTGAAAGTATGTCCGCGAAAGTGGGCGTCCACCTTCAGCCCACCGGGGAAGTCGATGATCATTTCCATGGGAAAATCCTCCAAATTAAGTATCGTATGCTTTGATGCTCCGCGCTGGAAAAAGTTGCAGGGAATGGTCAGGTTCGGGGAATGACATTCGTCGCGGAACATGCATCACAACCGCGCCGGCTGCGTATACAAAATGTTCTGGTTTGAAATTGCTTAATGTTGGCTTCGAAAAATTTTCCAACCTGCAATTCCGAATATAATGAACCCACCAAACAGAAGGAGACCCTCATGACCGAGAAAAAATCGTCTGATATCATCGTCGCACAGCAAGGTGGCGTGGTACGAAACATCCTTAACCAATTGAAGCTCATCTTCCGGCTGATGGGTGACCGGCGTGTCAATTTCTTTGCCAAGCTGGTTCCCGTTGGCGCGCTTATCTACCTTGTTTCGCCCATCGACGCGGTATCCCTGCCCATCATCGGCGTAGTGGACGATGCCGCCCTGCTTTGGCTGAGCTCGTATATATTTACCGAACTCTGCCCGCCCGATGTCGTTGCCGAGCATATGAAGGCGCTGGCGAGCAACACCACTTCCAACGGGGCGCAGGATGAAGTGGTGGATGCCGAGACCACCGACGTAAACGAATAATGAAACGATTCCTGATTTTATTGACCCTGCCGGTGATGATCGCCTGCGGTAGATTTTCAGATTCCGCAGCCCCGACGATCACGCCTCTTTCCCCAACGGAAACGATTCCCGCCCAGCAGACCGAGCCTCAGCCGGGAACAGATACCCCCACCGTCTCCGCAACCGAGACGCCCATAGCCAGCGCGAGCCAGTTCCCCGACCCGAATGCCTTTGAGTGGCGGCTGATCGCTGCCGGACTCTCCCGCCCTGTTGATGTACAGTCTGCGTACGATAGTTCGGGCAGGTTGTTCATCGTCGAAAAGTATGGCGCGATTCGTATTTACAAGGATGGGTTTGTCCTTCCGCAGCCTTTTCTCAACATCGATGACCGTGTGAATGACTCCAGCAACGAGATGGGCTTGCTGGGGCTTGCCTTTCACCCAGAGTTCGAGCAAAACGGCTATTTTTACGTCAACTATACAGGCAGCGGCGGACATACGCGCATTTCACGCTTTCAAGCCAATGGTGATACTGCCGACCCAAGTAGTGAAAAAGTGCTGATGGTCATCGACCAGCCCTTCCCAAATCACAATGGTGGGGCGGTTGCGTTTGGTCCCGACGGCTACCTGTACCTCGGTCTCGGTGATGGCGGCGCGGCGGGAGACCCGCTCAAGAGCGGGCAGGATACGAGTTCGCTGTTGGGTAAAATCCTGCGCATCGATGTGGATAACGGCGACCCGTATGCCATCCCTGCGGATAATCCCTTTGGGAACGAGGTTTGGGCGTATGGTTTGCGTAATCCCTGGCGCATTTCCTTCGATCAGTCCACTGGTGATTTGTGGATCGGCGATGTGGGGCAGAATGCCTGGGAGGAAATCGACTTCCTTCCGGCGGGTTCGCCCGGCGGCGCGAATTTCGGCTGGAGCATCATGGAAGGCAGCTATGGCTATGACGGTGAGCCCCAGCCCGGGCTTTTGCTCCCGGCAGCGGAGTACAACCATGAATTCGGCTGTTCCATCACGGGTGGGTACGTCTATCGCGGTGCGATGCCGGAGTGGAATGGAGTGTATCTGTACGGCGATTATTGCTCGGGGATCGTTTGGGGGTTGATCAATTCCAATGGGCTGTGGCGGTCTCAGGTCCTGTTCGAAGCGGGGGTGACAATCACCTCATTTGGTCAGGACGATGCCGGGGAGGTCTATCTTCTTAGCGACGCGGGGGGGCTTTACATCCTTGCAAGGAAATAAAGACATATCACATCCTAAATAGGTGCTTTGTCATGTCGGTTTGTGACGCCTGTCACTGGTGTGACAGGCGTTTTTCTCGTAAACTTCAAAGCGTCAAAGTCAGGAGGTCGACGTGACTGAAAAAGTTTGGCAGATCGAGAAAGTGAAGTACTGCGAACATGTGGAGCAGGAAGTTGCAATCGAGAACGAGGTTGTTTACCCTGCGGAACACCTGCCATATCAGCCTCCGCGAGTTACGGCACGCCGCTGTTCACATTCTCTGGAATGTAACATGATGGAAAAACCGGCTTGCTCCCTCTGTGGAACAAATCCTGACCTGGATCTAGTTTAAACGAGCAACCGCAAGTTGCTCCTCCAAACTCTCTCTCCTCCCTCTGAGTTGGTCTATTGGCTGCACCGCGCAACGCGCGGTGTATGCCGTTAAAAGGGGAGATGGCTTTGCGATGGGTCTTTCCTTGGGTCTGCGTACAAAAAAATCAGCGCTTCTCTGCCATGTCATGCGCTAAATGACCCGTGCCGTGTGATTCCAATTTGTCGGTATCGTCAATTCCAATGATGTATTGCATGTCGCTCTCCTTTTATGAAAACTAACGAGAGCCTATTTTGCTTGCCTGTGATTCACAAACCTCGAAACATCTTCATCGGCTGGAGAGTTGAAGACCTCATTCGGGCTGCTGACCTGTCGCATGCGATTGCCGACAATGACCGCGATGCGTGTTGCGAGTTGAGCGGCTTCGGGCAGGTCGTGTGTGACGAAGACCGTCGTTGTGGCGGTTTCTTTTAACAACGTGCCCAGGTCATCCAACAGGCGGCTGCGGGTGGGGGGGTCGAGCGCGGAGAACGGTTCGTCGAGCAGGAGCAGTTTTGGTTCAAGGATCAACGCCCGCGCCAAACTGACGCGCTGCGCCTCGCCGCCGGAAAGTTGATTGGCGCGCCGTTTTGCCAGATGCCCCACACCCAGCCGTTCCAACCAAAGCGGAACCTTGCTCCGAAGTTCATCTTTGTGAACTCCACGAAACTTCAAGCCGGATGCAACATTGTCGAAGACGGTCATATCGAACAAAAGCGGATCCTGCATGACGAGCGCGATCCGTCGCCGATAATCCGTATCAGACTCCGCCGAAGATTGAATGCCATTGAATCGAATTTCGCCACGCTCGGGTTTGAGCAATCGTGCCAGTGTGAGGAGCAGCGTGCTTTTGCCTGCGCCATTCGGACCAACGACCGCCAGCACTTCACCATTTTGGATCGCCAAGTGTTCCATCTGTAAAGCAGGATGTTCGCCGCGCCTGACCAGCAGGTCTTGGATTTCCACCAGAGCCTTCATCGCCGCACGCTCCGCTGCTGGATCCATGTCAGCGCCCAGTTGACGAGGAAGGTAATGACAAGCAAAAGGATGGCTAACCCGATGGCTTTGTCGAATTCTCCCTTGCCGGTTTCGAGGACGATGGCAGTCGTCAGTACGCGCGTTTGGTAGCGGATGTTGCCGCCCACCATCATGGATGCGCCCACCTCCGAGATGACCGAACCGAAGCCAGCCATCAATGCCGCGAGCAGTGGCAGGCGTGCTTCACGCCATAACATCCAGATCATTTGGATTCGGGATGCACCAAGCCCATAGAGTTGCAGGATCAGTCTCGGGTCCAGGGCTTGAAGCGCGGCGGCGGTTAAGCCGGTTACGACCGGGAAGGAGATCACAACCTGGGCGATGATGATGGCGGTGGGGGTGTAGATCAGCCGCAGATCCCCCAATGGACCGGAACGCCAGAGCATCATCGCCACGAACAAGCCAACGACCACGGGGGGAAGCCCCATGCCGGTGTTGACGATGCTCAGCAAAAAGGAGCGCCCGGGGAATTTACCCAAGGCAAGCAGTGTGCCGAACGGCAGCCCAATGACCAAACTCAACGCGGTGGCGAACGCTGAGATTTGCAGGGAAAGCAGGGTGATCTGGAAGATTTCGAGATCGAAGATCATAGTATGGGTAGGGGCGGCTCAAGAGCCGCCCCTATGGAAATGATTCTAATCCAAACCGAGTTCGGCTTCGGTTTTTCCAGCATCGGGGAAGAAGAGCGGCTGACCGAACGTATCCACGCCGAACTCGCCGATGATCGCTTGGGCTTCATCGCTGACCATGAATTCGGCGAAAGCCATCGCGCCTTCGTAGTTGGTCTTTTCCCATTTTTCGGGGTTGACCGTGATGACGTGATAGATGTTCAGCAGGGCGGCATCGCCTTCAAAGAGGATTTCGAGCTCGAGGTTGTCCTTGTTCGCCAGATAGGTGGCGCGGTCGGTGAGGGTGTATGCCTGGCGTTCGGAGGCAATGGTCAGCGTGGCGCCCATGCCCTGACCGGAGTCTACATACCAAGCCTGCCCGGCAGGCTCTGCAGTGGTTTTGCCCCACAGACTGAGTTCCATCTTGTGTGTGCCAGAGTCATCGCCGCGGGTGATGAAGTTTACCCCGGTATCTGCAATTGCCTGGAAGGCTTCGATCGTGGTGGAGAGCCCATTAATACCTGCTGGGTCATCAGCGGGACCCACGATGACAAAGTCGTTGTGCATCACAAGCAAGCGGTCTTTTCCAAAGCCGGCTTCCATCAATACTTTTTCAGCGGCAGGAGCATGTACCAACAGAACATCGGCATTGCCTTCCTCGCCCATTTTGATCGCCGCACCGGATCCAACGGCGACGGTCTGCACGATATAACCGGTCTGTTCCTGGAAGATGGGAATGAGCACATCCAGCAAGCCGGAATCTTGTGTGGAGGTGGTGGTGGCGAGTATCAACTCAGCGATGGCGGGGGCAGCAGTTTCGGTAACGGGCACTTCGGTTGAAACAGGGGCTTCCGTGGCAGAAGTCTCAGTGGGGGCGGCTGATCCACAGGCGGCAAGCACCAGGGATAGGATCACGCCCATGAACAAAATGTATTTCATCGAACGGGACATTCTTTTTTTCTCCTTTTTATAAACTGATTTTGTTTTCCGCCAAAACGATGGGGAGTAAAGCCGATGCACTGTCAACTAAACCATGAAAGAATATTCTGTTAAGTAAAAACTTAATTGAATTATATAAAAAAACATAGGAACGGCTAGTGCTAAAGTTTAGTCTTCGAGATAAAAAACAATGGGCAACCTCTACTTTTGACCAGTCATTGAAAAGGGGATTTACAAGTGAATCTCTTCGCCGCTGTGTCTGGCGTTGTATCCGGTCAATGCCCCCAACATGGTTCGGAAGCCAGCCGTCTGAATAAAGTCCAGCAGCGGGTTAAGCGTCTTCTCCTGCTCGCGCGGCAGGATGAGGTCGTAGCGTTCCTCGAACAGCGGGATAAACCCCAACCCATGTTGGTGCGCCGCTGCCTGTAAACCCAGCGAGACATCCACCTTGTCCATTTCAACCAGGGTTG
The DNA here is from genome assembly GCA_002343775.1 of Anaerolineales bacterium UBA2395. Lineage (GTDB taxonomy): Bacteria > Chloroflexota > Anaerolineae > Anaerolineales > Villigracilaceae > Villigracilis. Next base: position 187,871 of record DDSH01000001.1, on the reverse strand, counting down.
CGGCTTCGCTATGTGTCTTCACAGATTTTTCATATCCATTGATGCGCTGCACGGGGATGTTTTGCCTGCGGAGTTCTGCATCCAGCCAGAGGCGCGTGCCTGAGCCGGGGTTGCGGTTCACAAAGCGGACCTCGGAGCGGATCAGGTCCGACAGTTTTTTAATCCCCTTTTTATTGCCCTGCGAGACGATGAGCCCCTGTGTGCGATAAGCAAGGGTGATGACTTCCACGTCGCGGTCAGGGAAAAGATGGCGGATGAAAGGCGTGTTGTATTCGCCGTTTTCATCGAGAAGATGGGAGCCGGAGATCTGGCACAGTCCCTGCCGCAGATTGACCAATCCATCCAGCGAGCCGACGGGCAGACTGAGCAAGTTGACGTGTTTGGCGAGATGGTTTGCCACGCCTTCGAGGGCAAGGTCGTGACTTCCGGAAAAAATGACCGAGGGGAGCTTGCTCTTCGGCAGGACCATTTCTTGCAGGAGGAAAGCGTCACCTTTGGCGCGATAGAATTTTTCGGTCACTTTGCCGGTGCGGCGCGTTTCGCTGATTTCGACCAATCCGGCGGATTCCAGCGCAAGGATGTGATGCCGCACCCAGGCGGGCGACTGTTTCAAGGTCCGTGCGAGAAGCGTGAGTGTGGCGGGTGCCGCCATGAGCAGGCGCAAAATGTCCATGCGGCGCGCGTCAGCCAGCAATTTGATTTTGTCGAAAGAATTGATGGGGGTGACAGTTTTCATTAATAAGTCAATCGATTAAGGAGAAACTTAATAATCAGTCTATCATGGCCAGATGCGTTTCGTCAACATTTGCCTACTGTCTCCAGATCGGGGCCGGAAATTTGCCTGTCATGGCGCAGAGAGCGATGACAATTCGTCGAAAGATTTGTATTGTCTTTATATGGAAACCGTCATTGTTGAAAGAATGACATTTAGTAATTCGTCGTCCTATCGATCAAACCCAGTTCCCGCGCGCGGGCATCGCACCAGCGAAAGACATAAATGCTGACTGTGCCAAAGAACACGCTCAACGCCAGAAGGACACCGAGAATCTCCATATTGCTGAAGTTTGCCAGGGTTGGGAAGGCTTGCGCCACGTTCCCAACGAGTGAGCGGCGCAATAGTTCCAGCCAGTAGGTCGTCGGCATGAAATATCCAACGGGGCGCAGCCACTCGGGTAGCACATCCAACGGGAAGATCGCGCCGCTGAAAATGTACAACGCGCCTGCCGTCGCTTCACCAATGAAGCCTTCGTGACGGGCAACTGTCAGCGTGATGCCTGCTAGCAGCAAACCGAGCAGCGCGAGCATCACCACGCCCACGATCAACGTCACAAAGAATAACAGCCAGTCCACTTCTGCGAAGTTGATCTTCACGTTCAGGAAGAGAATCCCAGCCGCAATGGTGATGAAGACCGCGATGGAACCGGTGATGAAACGTGCCACGCCGCGCCCGAGCAAATACAGCGGAATGTAGATCGGCGCAATGTACATGTATTTGAGCGTCTTGTAATGTTCGCGGTCATCGACCACCGCCCACGAGACGCCCGTCATCACCGCGCCGACATAGATATAAAAGGCATTGCCGAGGTAAATGTACGGGAACAGGGCGCTTTCATAGTTTCCCTGCGAGATGATGCCGTACATAATGACCAGAATCGCTGCACCCGAGATCGGCTTGACGATGGAATACACCGCGAACAGGAACGGGTCGGTCCAATTGGATTCGATCACCCATCCCAGCCACGCCGCCATGCGGAACGAACGCCATGAGGTTGAAGTTTGCATAAAATCTCTTTTCTCACCACAAAGGGTCACGAAGACAAACAAAGGTTTTAATGGTTTTCCTTTGTGACCCTTTGTCTCCTTTGTGGTTAAAAACTATCTCCGACTCTCTGTGATTCTTCCCTCACGCACGGCGATCTTCTCGATGTACGCCAGCAGAATTTTCGCCGTCACAACGAACACCACCGAAAGCACCGCAAGGATGATAATCTCCAGTTGCACGCTCATAAAGCCGAACTGGAATCCCGTGGGGAAGACCAACTGACGCATCGCATCCATGCCCAGAGTCAGCGGAATGACCGACGCGCCCGCCGCCACCCAGAACGGCAGCGACTTGATCGGGAAGTAAAATCCCGAAGCGAGGAAGATCGGCTCTTGCGCGAGGTTCGCCATGTGCCAGGCTTCACGTCCGAACAACAGAAATGCGGAAGCCATCATCATGCCCATGCCGTACAACGCCACCATCGCCAGCATGAAGACCAAAAATAGTTGCAAGTAACTCGATACGGTATACGTCACGCCGAACATGAACATGCCCAGCAACGTCACAGCCAGGGCGCGCATCGCGGTTGCGAGCATTCCGCCCAGCGCCATGCCCAGCAGAATCGCCATCATCGAATTCGGCGCCATGATGTACAGGGCAAGGTTCCCCTGCTCCTTCTCCCAATACAACTGGCTCGACATGCTCCACAGAATGTTCATCCAAAACGCGGTCATCGCGCCGCCCATCACCACAAAACCGATGTATTCTTCGGGTGCGTTTAAGGCGCGATAGACCAGCACATACGAAATGACCGCCAGCATCGGCATGACCACATCGAACACCAGCCACGACACTTCGCGCTGCTGACCGATGATGCGCGGATACGCGCGTGCGATGATGGTCTTCAAGAACAAACGCCAGCCCGTATCCTTACGCGAATACGGACGCAACGCTGCAATAGTGTCAGGCTTAAGGCTGTCCATGTTCCTCCTCCTCTGCCATGCTGCGACCCACCAGATCCACGAACACATCTTCGAGCGTGGGTTCGCGCTTGGTCAGGTTCATCACCTTCACATCCTTTTGTGTAAAGAGATTGATGACTCGCGCCAAAGCGGACTCTTCCACCAGACTGAGACTCAGTTTCGCGCCGGTCTCTGTCTCCGAGATCGCCGCTTTCGTGACCTCGGGCTGGTCGAGCAAATTTTGCTGTGTCAACCCGTTGAGCGGACTCACCTGGATCTCGAACAACGCATCCTTCTGCAACCGCTGCTTCAACACAGATGGTTTATCGCACGCCAGCACCCGTCCCTTGTTGATGATGGCGACGCGGTCACACAACTCTTCGGCTTCAGCCATGTAATGCGTGGTCAGAAGCAGCGTGCGTTCCTTGTCCGCTTTGAGCCAGTCGAGGATGAACTTTCGGACATCGCGCATCGCACCAACATCGAGACCCAGCGTCGGCTCGTCGAGGAACAGCACTTCCGGCTCGGTCAAGAATCCGCGCACGATGTTCATCTTCTGGCGCAGACCGGTCGAGAGGTCAGATGATTTCGTATTCATCCTATCCTTCAAGCCGACCATTTCCAGCAACGCTTCGATGCGTTCGTTCGCTTCCTTCGAAGGCACGCCGTAAAACTGCGAGAACATCCACAGATTCTCGCGCACGGTCAATAGACCATAGCCCGATGACTCGCCGCCTGAGACCATGTTGATGCGCGGACGCACCAGATCCGGTTCAGTGTGGACATCTTTCCCTGCAACGCGCGCCCAGCCCGAGGTCGGGGCAAGAAGCGTGGTGAGGACTTTGATCAACGTCGTCTTGCCGGCGCCGTTCGGACCTAAAAGCCCGAAAAGTTCGCCACGTTCCACAGTTAAATTCACGCCTTCCAGCGCGACCAGTTCCTTACGCGTTTCCTTCTTGCTGCCGCGCAGTTTGTAAATGCGACCGAGGTCTTTCGTTTCGATGGCAAGTGATGCGGACATAATTCTCCTTAAAAAACTGTTAGGTGTTTCGTTGTCTTTCCGTGTATCAAACGTAGGGGACGCGTCAAGCGCCTTTTGAGCGTGCGTGATAAATTTACACGCGTAACAGATTCTCTTCTCCTCCTTTGTAAGAGAGCCAGGGTAGGCGACCCTGGCTCTCGCACTTTAAAAGACAGCCGGTCAGGCAGGGATGATGTTGTGGAGATTCGATTGTGTGTCAGGGAGGAATTAGAAAATAAGTTCTATTTTACTACGGTTTTCGGTTGTGATGTAAAATTCGGCGCATGACCGACTCCCTTGAATATACTCCAAAAATCGCCATGAGCATTCATGCGCACCCCGATGACCAGGAATTTTCCATTGGCGGGACGCTCGCCAAGTGGGCACGCGCAGGCTGTGAGATTATTTCCGTTACGATCACCAGCGGCGACTCCGGCTCGAACGATGTGACAAAGGATGGAAGTTACAAACCGGAACTGGCGCGCCTGCGCGAGACCGAGCAGATGGCAGCCAACGAGGCGCTTGGGGTGAAGCGGACAGTTTTTCTACGTTATCCAGATGGCGAATTGCAACCGACGATTGAACTACGCAAGGAACTCACCCGCCTCATCCGCCAATACAAACCGGATGTGGTCTTGTGTGGCAACCCGGAAGCGTGGTTTTACGGCAATGAATATGTCAACCATCCCGACCATCGCGCCGCGGCACAGGCGGCTTGCGAAGCGGTCTTTCCATCCGCGGGGACAAGGCTCATTTTCACCGACCTGCTCGAGGCGGGGTATGAACCGCATAACGTCAAGAAGTTATACATCCACGGGATCGACAAGCCGGATACGTGGGTCGATATCAGCGAGACCATTGATATCAAAGTAAAGGCATTGCAGCAGCATGTGAGCCAAATTCCGGTGGATGAGGTTGAAAAGTGGATGAAGGATTGGGCGAAGGAAGATGCGAAAGATAAGGAGTTTGAGTATGCCGAGTCGTACCGGGTGATGAAGTTGTCGGAGGAAAAATCGGAACAGTAGGATATGGCATTCACCAGTTACGATTTCTTGCTTTTCTTTTTCATCGTCTTCATTTTGTATTGGGCGGTACGCGAGCGCCGTTGGCAGAACCTGCTTTTGCTGACGGCTGGTTATTATTTTTACGGCTCGTTGCACATCGGTTATGCCGCGCTATTGGGGTTGTCCACCATCGCGGATTTTTTCCTCGCCCGCGGCATGATGGACCGACCAGAACGGAAACGCTTCCTTCTCACTTTGAGCCTGATCGTCAACCTCGGGGTGTTGGCGTTCTTCAAATACGCCGGGTTCTTCGTGCAGGAGATCAACGCCTTTCTCGCGCTTTTTAATCTGCAATCAAACCTCATTCGCATCCTGCTGCCGGCGGGACTATCCTTCTTCACGCTAAAAAAATTGGGCTACATGCTCGATGTTTCGCGGGGAACGCTCAAACCAACGCCATCCTTCATCGATTTTGCATTATACGTTTCTTTTTTCCCGCAGATCATCGCTGGACCCATCGAACGCCCACAAAAATTACTGCCGCAGATCGAGACACCCCGCATCTGGAAAACGGATCATTTTTTCCAGGCGTGGACCTTGCTCGTGATGGGTTTCTTCAAAAAACTGGTCGTCGCCAACAGCATCCAGGTCATCGTGGATCGTATCTTCGGTTTCGCAGAACCATCGGGTTTCCTTCTTCTCTGCGGCGCGCTTGGCTACACCCTGCAGATCCTTGCCGATTTTTCCGCCTATGTGGATATTTCACGCGGCATCTCCCGCCTGCTCGGGTTCGAGACCTCCGAAAACTTCCGCCAACCCTATCTTTCCATCTCCCCTACAGATTTCTGGAACCGCTGGCACATCACCCTCTCTACATGGCTGAGAGATTACGTCTTCTTCCCTGTCCGCCGCGCTTTGCTGCGCTTCCGACTCCATGAAAGCGTGGCGATGTCCATCCCGCCGATCGTCACCATGTTTATCAGCGGCGTATGGCATGGAGCAAATGCCAATTTCGTCGTCTGGGGCTTGTATTACGGCGTGCTGATCGCCGCTTATCAACTCGTCGGCGTTCGCGGAGATTGGCAGCCTACAACAAAGGTCAAAACTTTCTTTGCATGGCTGCTCATGTTTTCATTCGTCGTTTTCGGCTGGGCGATCTTTCGCGCCCCCTCGCTGGCATGGCTGACCAACATCCTGTTGCATGGATTCTTCCTCCCGCCCCGCAACGAACTCGTCCTCGGGCTGATCGCATTGACCATGACAACCGCCTACTCGCTGCCCCTGCTAATCAAGCACCTGCTTGACCAACACGCAAAAGGCAGCTGGATGCATGCCGCCTTTTATGCCATTGCCGTCATGCTGACGATCGTATACATCAACTCGGCGAATTCCGATTTTATCTACTTTCAGTTTTAGGACGACCATGCGCTTCTTTCTTAAATTCAGCCTGATCCTGACCATTCTGCTGGTAGCCACCTCGGTCCGTCTCCCCCGAACCTATGGACAGTTCTTTCCCCGCCATCCGGGTCCCACGCTGGATCCCAAGGTCCGCACCGACCATCTGACCTACATCAACGAAAACCAGCCGCACATTGTGCTGATCGGCGACTCCACCCTCGTCCTCGGCATGGATCCGCAAGCGCTCGCCTCCCAAACCGGGAAATCTGTTTACAGCATTGGCATACCGGGGTCGGCTTCCGCCCTGTGGTATTTGATCATCAAAAATACGATCGCTGAAGCCACACATAAACCCGATCTTGTTTTGGTGGTTTTTCGCGATTCCATCCTGACCGCCCCCGGCTACCGCGTCCACGGCAGTTACTTTGAACTGCTCGACGAACACGCGCTGCGGAACGAACCCGTCCTGGTCGAGAAGGCGTTTCTCAGCCAGATGAATCCGCTGGAGTATGCGGCGGAAAAATATTTCCCGCTGTATGGGTTTCGCTCCGACATCCGCACCCTGGTGGACGGCGGTATTCGATACTTTGCCCCGCCGCTCGTCGGCTGCGACAGACCCTGCACCGACCGCGCCCTCGGTGAATTGTTCCAGGGCGCAGATATGGAACCCGGCGTACTTGTGGATGCGGTCGATGCGGCGGAGTCGTTGCTGTATACATCCGACCAGCTGGATTTTGAAGTTCAGGTGGACAAATCCCTCCTGCCAGATATGATCGAAATATCAAAGGAGAACGGATTCAACCTCATGTTTGTGCGCATCCGGGTTGAATCCGGAAGCGATTATTCTCCCGAGCTGGGCAGGTATCTGACCGATTTGGAACGCTACCTCGATGAGCAAAACGTCCATCTTTTGGACCTGGGGAACGATCCGCGGTTTACGAGCGATCTGTTCCGCGACTCGATCCATCTAAACGGGCAGGGCAGGGAATTGTTCACGCGGCTGGTCGCGGAGGAATTGATCCGGATCGGCATCGAAAAATGATGGATTAAAAGAACCAGTGACCCAGCAGCGCAGATGCCAGCGTCATGCTGATGTTATCAATATCGCGATAATGCAAAGACTCCACCGCCGCGCCAACGGCTGAAATGATAGCGATGGGCAACAGGTAACTGGTGAATGGCGCAGCGAAAACTCCCGCATTGACATAGATGTAGATCATCGCAGCCGAAAGGACGAACCCACCCACGAACACGCTCACCATTCCCGCCACAGACTTATCCCTGCTCCACGGCAGTTTCGGCGAGACGATGCGCCGCCCGAAAATATCGGCAATGCCGTCGCCGCCGCACATCATCATCAGCGCGATAATCCCGATAGGCGAATCCTTCCAATAGACAACCGTCAATACCACGAACATAATTCCATAATACAGCGGACCGCGCAGAATTTCCCTCGGGTCACCCGTGCGGGACATCGCATCCACCGAGGCTTTGTCTTTGATGACGCCAAAGCCGATCAGTGCAAATTGGATGGTGATCGCCAACGGAACCAACGCCGCCAGCCAGCGCGCGGATGGGTCGTCATTGAACAGGAACCAGCACAACACAAAGATCGGACCCGTGCCGATGTGGATCAACTTACGGCTGAGTTTGCTTTCGATCCAGCCGCGATGGGCAAAGAAATCCATCAGGCGTAGAAATCCTAGCGCGATGGCGAAGGTAGTGGCGAGGGCGATATAGTTATTCAAAGGGAGACTCCTGAGTGAATTGACGATGGAACATAGACCGCAGACGATAGACGACCATCTCCATCGTCGCCATTTATAACCCCTCACCCACATCAAAGACTCCCAAGTTTCAATTTCCCTCCATGCTATAATCCGCAATCGTTTGACCCAATCCATGGAGGAACCCTTGCATACCAAACTTACCATACTCATGCTCACCCTGAGCATACTACTTTCCGCCTGCGGAGCGTCTGCAAGTGGCGGAGCGACAACCGCCGTCGAAGGCTACATCACTGCCTTGGCAACAAAAGACCAAGCCACCCTCATCTCCAACTCCTGCGCCGACTGGGAAGATGACGCCCTGATCGAACTCGACTCCTTCGCCCTCGTCGAAGTCACCGTAGACGGAATGTCTTGCGCCGAATCTGGCACCGACGGCGACAAAACCCTCGTCAATTGCACCGGCATGCTCAACATGAGCTACAACGGCGAACCTCAATCCCTCGACCTCGCCGACCGCACCTACGAAGTCGTCGAACAAGACGGCAACTGGCTCGTCTGCGGCGTACGTTAAGAGCATCCCACCACGAAGGGTCACAAAGGTACACGAAGGAAGAACTTAAAAACCTTTGCCTGCACTGTGCGCAGGCACACGTGTGACCCTTCGTGACACTTTGTGGTTAAAAAATCCATGAAGCGAATCTTCACCCGCGAAAACCTCCTCGCCCTCCTCCTCTGCCTCATCCTCATCGCCCTCGTCAT
>DDSH01000001.1:0-178918 GCA_002343775.1 Anaerolineales bacterium UBA2395 | reverse complement strand
GACCTTCCGCAACCACGGCAGGACGTGGTTCATGCTCATCGCCAGTGTCATAGTCATCTTCTGGCTGCAACCCGCCCTCCCCATCCGCGGCGCCGACTTCTTCACACCCCTCGCCACCCTCGCCCTCGTCGTCCTCACCTGGTTCATCACCGCCGACGACGAAACCCGCAAGCAGCGCAAAAACATCATCATCCTCGCCGTCGTCGCGGGTGTCGTCCTACTCCTCAACCTCACCCGCTTCCTTCCCGCCGACTTCCAACTCCTCACCGCCTCGCGCCCGCCCCAACTCGAAACGACTCTCTTTATCTTTCTAATAACAGGACTGACGCTGATAGTTTTATCTCGTCTGACACGTTTCAGCGCTTCTTTCTTAACGGTGGGTTTGATTCTAACCATTGGGCTTTTTCTCCTCATCAAGATTCCCGACCTATCTCTCTGGCTCGCATCTTTCCTGCGCACACTCTCCGGTCAATCACTGACCAACGTCTCCGCGAACGACTTTCGTTGGCTGGGATTCTCCTACGTCGCCTTTCGCCTCATCCACACCATTCGAGATAAACAATCCGGTCGTTTCCCCTCTGTAGACGTGGGTGAATTCATCACCTACGTTATCTTCTTCCCAGCCTTCACCGCCGGTCCCATTGACCGCTTAGAACGTTTTATCAAAGACCTGCGTGCTCCCTTTACGGGTCTGAACCTTGAAACCTTCTACCCCGCAGGTCAACGCCTGTTGCTTGGCTTGTTCAAAAAATTTGTCATCGCCGACGCGCTGGCTCTCATCGCCCTGAACGACACCAACGCAACCCAAGTCACCTCCACCTTTTGGATGTGGGTCATCGTCTACGCCTACGCCTGCCAGATCTACTTCGACTTCAGCGGCTACACCGACATTGCTCTCGGCATCGCTCAACTGCTCGGAATCAAACTTCCCGAAAACTTCGCCTCGCCCTATCTCAAACCCAACCTGACGCAATTCTGGAACAACTGGCACATGACTCTCACCCAGTGGTTCCGCGCTTACTTCTTTAATCCCATCACCCGCTGGCTCAGGTCTTGGCAGAAACCGATGTCCATTCCGATGATGATCCTTCTCACACAAGTCGCCACCATGCTGCTGATCGGCTTCTGGCACGGCGTGACATGGAACTTCACCCTCTGGGGCTTGTGGCACGGACTGGGACTCTTCATCCACAACCGCTGGAACGACGCCACCAAAGCCAAGTCCGCCGCATGGGCGACGACACCCACGAGACAAGCCGCGCTCAACATCAGCGGCATCTTGCTCACCTTTCATTTCGTAGCAATTGGATGGATATTCTTTGCGTTATCGTCACCCGTCACCTCATGGCAGGTGATTTTGAAATTGTTTGGAGTTAATTAATGTCGTTGCGAGGGCGTACTTGTTCTTCGCCCGAAGCAACCTCCTACTTCGCTAGGGATTGCTTCTCGAAGACTCGCAATGACATGGTAATCATATGAACGAAATCAAACCCCTCAACGTCCTCATCAAAGGACTGCTCTTATTCATCCTCTTCAACCTCGTCATCGCCGCATGGCAGCCGGGGATTGGACAATTCTCGCTTTACAACGTCCTTTACCCTGGGCGGGAGAGACTTCCCTTTGGCGAGAACCCCACACAATCGTACAACCTCAGCCTCTTCGACCTTGACGCTATGTTCGCCTCACATGTCATCGCTGGTACACCGAAAGCGGACGATGAATTTCGCGTCATCATCGTGGGAGACTCATCGGTATGGGGAACTTTGCTTAAGCCGGAAGAAACATTGGCAGGACAACTCAACGCGGATAATCTCAACGCCTGCGGAAAAAATGTCCGTGCGTATAACTTGGGGTATCCGACTATTTCACTCACCAAAGATGTCATGCTTCTCTCGTATGCAATGGAATACGACCCCGACCTCGTCATCTGGATGACCACGCTCGATGCGTTCCCGCTGGAAAAACAAACGTCCACGCCGCTGGTGGCTAACAACGAGGAAAAAGCTCGGGAACTGGCAACCAACTACCGGTTAAGAGTCGAGGCGAATGACTCCAATTTCAAAGTCATATCGTTCTGGGATAAAACCTTTATTGGCAATCGTCGCGCGTGGGCGGACTTCTTCCGCTTGCAGATCTATGGCGTGATGTGGTCCGCCACAGGCATTGACCAGGTCTATCCGTCTGATTACGAAAAAGCGCAAACCGATCTCGAAGCGGACGATAGTTACCACGACCTGACCGCGCCGCTGACTGAAGATGAGATTGCGTTGAACGCATTGGAGACGGGCTATCGCGTGGTTGGCGAAACACCCATGCTGCTCGTAAATGAGCCGATGTTAATAAGTTCGGGCGCGAACAGCGACATCCGCTATAATTTTTTCTACCCGCGCTGGGCGTATGACGATTACCGCGAGATCATGACTTCGTTGAGCCAGGACAATGGCTGGATGTATGTTGATTTGTGGAACATCGTGCCTGCAAATGAATTCACCAACAGCGCCATTCATCTCACGCCTGCGGGAGAGAATATGCTGGCAGAAAATCTTGCGCCGTATATTCTCGAAACTTGTAAATAATCGTAGGAGCGACTCGCCCATGATGATGAACGTACTTGATCAACCAAGACGGGTCGCCCCTACTTGTAATAGGAGTGTAAATGAAAGTACGACAATTTTTTCTTTTAGCGGTGCTACTGCTTGCCGCCTGTACCACGGCGCCCGCTGAAATACCCCAGCCCGAAACTGAATCCACGCCCGCGCCTGAGGTGACAGAAGCCGCAACGGAAGAAGTGGCAGCCTCTATGGAAGAATCCACGCCAACGCCGCGCCCTACACTTGCGCCTGACGAGTGGAAGAATTTGCCGGTTGTGCCTGAAGTGACAGATACTGCGCGTGAAATTTATGCCCGTGGACAGGAACTTGGGCGTGACCCATATGCCTTCTCGAAAGTTGGAGATTGTCAGACTAACACGGGCTTTTACCTTGTGGACTTTGACCATGAAGGTTGGTACAGCCTCGGTGAAGAATATTCGTATTTGCAAGATACGATCGATCACTATGAAGGCTCATTCTCACGCACCAGCCTCGCCATGCGTGATGGCTACAACGTGGCGGCGATCCTCACTCCGCTGCGGGCTGACCCCAAGCAATGCGAGAAGAATGAGAACCCGATTGCGTGCGAGTTCCGTTTGCATAACCCCAGCATTGCCATCATTAGTTTGGAGACCAATTTCAACGGACGTCCCGCCGATGATTACGGAAACTATATGCGCCAGATCATCGAATATTCCATCGAACAGGGCGTGGTACCAATCCTTGCCACCAAGGGTGATAACCTCGAAGGCGATCACAGTATCAATGCCGAGATCGCTGAAATTGCCGTAGAATACGACATCCCGCTGTGGAATTTGTGGGCGGCGCTTCAGCCTCTGCCAAATCAAGGTCATTCCACCGAATTGAACGATGGCTTCCACCTCTCGTTCTCACGCAACTTCTTCGACCAGCCCAAGAACATGCTCAGCGGCTGGCCTTGGCGCAACCTCACGGCTTTGCAGGCGTTGGACGCAGTGAGAAGAGGATTACAAGAGAAGTAAAAAAAATGAACCACAGATGGACGCAGATGAATTAGATGGAATAGATCAAACAAACTCGTTCATCCGCGTTCATCTGTGGCGAATTTATTCAAAAGGAATCAATACATGACAACTGAGATCATTACCCCAATTGCAAAATTCATTGCCGAGAAAATCCTCAAGCAGCCGAGTAAAGTCATCTCCGCCGATGAACCTCTCATTTCGAGCGGACTGATCGATTCGTTCAGCCTAATGGACTTGGCGCTCTTCATTGAAGACACCTTCGGCGTTCGCGTGGAAGATACCGAATTGAACGCAGAGACGTTTGATAATCTCAATCAACTTGCTGCGCTTATTTCTTCTCGCAAATCGTAGGGACACGATATATCGTGTCCCTACCAACACAATGACAACATTACCCAACCTTCTCCAACGTTCCTATCATGAGTCTCCCGACAAGACCAGCATCATCTTGCAGCACGCCGGTCAAGCGGATAAACCTCTGACCTACCGCGACCTGATCCACGGCGCGAATCGGTTTGCGCTCACCTACGCCCGCGAAGGAATCAAACCCGGTGAAGTGGTCATTCTGATTCTGCAACACGGCGAGGATTTGGTTTATGCTTTTTGGGGCGCAATCCTCCATGGCGCGATTCCATCCATCATGCCATTTCTCACCGAGAAGCTTGCGCCCGAAAAATACCGCGCCGACCTCTCTTCATTAATCTCCATCACCAAGCCGACCACTATTGTCACCTACCCCGAGTTCGAAGCGGAAGTGCGCGGCGCACTGACAGAAGGCGATTCGGTCAAGAATGTGATTCTCACAGACACCATCGAAGCCGAGACTGAACCGAATTTCGAGACTCTCCAAGGTTTGAAATCTTCACCAGAAGCTATTACCGTCCTTCAACATTCATCAGGCACAACGGGTTTGCAAAAAGGTGTGGCGCTTTCACATCGTGCCGTGCTCAATCAACTCAACGCCTACAGCGAGACTTTGCGCATTGATCCAGCCAGCGACGTCATCGTTTCGTGGCTGCCGCTTTATCACGACATGGGCTTCATCGCCTGCTTTCTCATGCCTGTGCTGTTGCGCATTCCGCTCGTCAACATGTCGCCCTTCGATTGGGTGCGTGCGCCGTACAAACTGCATCAAGCCGTTTCGCAGTACAAAGGCACACTGACGTGGCTGCCTAATTTTGCTTACAACTTCTGCGCGCACAAAATCCGCGAGCGCAATCTCGAAGGCGTGGATCTTTCCACATGGCGTGCCATCATCAATTGCTCCGAGCCTGTGCATGTCGAAAGCCACGACCTCTTTCACGGAAAATTTTCAGCGTATGGCTTGAAGAAGTCCGCGCTGCAAACCTGTTATGCCATGGCAGAAAATGTCTTTGCCGTCACTCAGAGTCCGCTGGATGGAACGCCCGTTGTGGATGTGATCGACCGCGAAACCTTCATGACGCAGCGCCTCGCGACTTCGCCCGTAGCGGATTCACCTTCCATGCAGATGACTTCGTCCGGACATCCTCTCCCTAACGTGAAAATCCGCATCGTGGACGAAGCCTTCAACGACCTGCCGAATCGAAGTGTAGGTGAGATCGCTGTCCAAAGCGATTGTATGCTTACCGAATACTTCAACCGCCCCGACGCCACCGAAGCCGCCATTAAAGATGGCTGGTATCTGACCGGTGATTACGGCTACATTGCCGGTGGCGAGTTATACGTTTCAGGCAGAAAGAAAGACCTCATCATCGTCGGCGGCAAGAACGTGTACCCGCAAGATCTGGAATCACTCGCCAGCGAAGTAGACGGTGTCCACAAAGGCAGAGTTGTCGCCTTCGGTATGTACGACGAAGAAGAAGGCACCGAAGAGGTGGTCATCATCGCCGAAGCAGAATCAACTATCCCGTCGGAGCAAGAGGCGATAGCGGACGCCATCCGCAAGCATGTGACGAAGAGTTCCGCGATTGCCCTGCGTCACGTCAAGGTCGTCGATGAAAAATGGATTCTCAAAACTTCCAGCGGCAAGACGGCGCGCTCGGCAAACAAGGAAAAATTCCTGAAAGAACTCGGCGAAGTTTAACGAAACAACTTTAGCCTGTTTTCTCCGTATATGATTAATATCCTGATTTATACGGAGGATCCATGGAAAGCCCCCAAAACGAACAAAACAAACCATCCCGCATGTGGATGATCTTGCGCTGGATTCCACTTGGAATGATGCTGGCATCGTTGTTGACAATCGCCGGGATGATGCTTGCTGGCGGCATGGTCAAAATCTCAGGTTGGTATTTGCTGCAATTAATTCCGCCTGTGCTTGGCGTTCTGACGTTGATCGTGATCGTCATCTATGCCATTGTCAAAAAGCGTATGAGCCGCGCCTGGGTGGGGACGCTGGTGGTTTCGATCCTCAGCCTGCTTCCGTTGGCGACTTGGTTTGCCCCCATTCCTTTTCCCGCTTCCATCGAAAAGATGACCCCATCAGCCACGATCCGCGTACCTGCGGACGAGCCGATGCTGGTGGCATGGGGCGGAGACTCCATTGAGACAAATTATCACGTCGTCACGCCTGATCAACGTTGGGCATATGACCTGCTCATGGAACCGGCATTTTCGGGCAGCCCGAACCTGGAAGATTATGGATGTTTCGGAGTTCCCGTCCTTGCGCCCATCGATGGGACGGTTGTTTCTGCCCATGATGGTGAGCCCGATGAAACGCCAGGCGTGGTTTCCAACAATATCGTTGCCCCTACCGGAAATCACGTCATGATCCGCATCGAAGAGACAGGGACGTATCTTGTGATTGCCCATTTGAAGAATGGAAGCGTGATCGTAGAAACTGGCGATGTTGTGAAAGAAGGACAACAGATCGGCGAATGTGGCAATTCAGGCAATACCAGCGAGCCGCACATTCACATCCATCATCAGCGGCAGGATCCGATGGTGTATCCGCTAAACTTTGCAGAGGGATTGCCGCTCTATTTCCGAGACCATGATGGTGACCCCATGCCGGTTGGCGGCTTCATCATCGAAGGAGAATCGGTCACTCCGCTGGGGGATGTGATCCAACATATTGGGCAATAAAACAAAAGGCATCCGTTACAAGGATGCCTTTTGTTTTTAACCTTCCAGTTTGTCGTAGAGGTTGACCAGTTTTTGCGGTTTGGCTCGTTCGCTTTGGGCGATCTGGGCGTAGGTCTCTCTCAGGCGTTGACTCAGGGATTTTAGCAGGGACAGTCCCAGGTCTGGTCTGCGGCGGACGAGGGTGAACAAGGTGGATTGGCGGATGAGCAAAATATCCACCGGGTCGATGGTCATGATATCCGCCTGATGCGGCGCGCCATCAAAGAGCGAGGTTTCGGCGAAATAATTTTTGGCGCCCAAAGTTGCCAGCCGCACAATCGAGCCGGTACGGGTCTGCTGCTGTTGAACGGAGACGCGTCCCTTGATGATGAGATACAACGACTTGGTGGTGTCTCCCTGTGAGAAGATTTTGTGTTCCGCCGGGTAACTGACTTCTTCGCTGATGCCTGCCAGAATGGAAATTTCGCGGAAGGGCAGTTCGCTGAAGAAGGGTACTTCCTTGAGGAAGATCACTTTTTCGATCAGGGTCAGGGGTTGTTCAGCAGACATGGGCATGTCCTTTTCGTGGGATTCCAGTTCGGTCAGGGCGCGCGCCGCCGCTTCCTGCACGTTGGGGCGCGTATCGGTTTTCAGGGTGGAGCCCAGCGTTGCGCGGATGGTTTCAACCGGGATGGAAATTTCCGCGTCTGCCTGCCCGGCATGGTGGATCTCCATCAACATGTGGATCGCAGCCGCGGTCAGCCATCCATCGTTGAAAAACGTTCGCAGCCGCTGCGGGGTCTTCATCACCGTATGTTCCGGGGTCAATTGCGACCAGGCGGTTTGCAAGACCTGTGTCAGGCTTGGTTTGTGCAGCCCGATTTCCTGGGCAACGGCAATGATCTTTTCGTCGCTGGATTGATCGAGCAGGTGGATGAGTTGACGCGCTGTGGCGGGTGGCAGATTCGCTTCCAGCGCTTCGGCTGCATTGGCGCGTTCTGCCGCATCACTCGAGACGAGAGCGCGCCGCACTGCCTGGATCTCTTCTTCGCTGGTGGAGGCGCTTAACACCCAGAGGAGTTGCTCCAGCAGTGAATTTGCATCTTCACGCAGCGCGTTTGCCATGAGCAAAATGCCTGGGCGTGATTTGGAATTTGCGCCTGCCATTTCTTTCAACGTCAGCCCTTGCAGGGTGAGCCAGTACGCGTCGCGGATCAATGCCTCTGCAACACGGCTCAACGCCGGGCGTACTCCGCTTTGGTTGGCTCGCTTGAGCAGGTATATGGCGCTTTCTGCGCGGTTGGGTTCGGTCTGGATCGCGTCGCTTTCGAGGCAGTCGCGGATCAAACGCATCTCTGCCCAACCCAATGGCAGCGGCAGGTTGCATGCTGCGCGCCGGACTATCAGGCTGGGGTCGTTCAGCGCTTTCCAGATCACCGGCTTGAGCGGGGGATTTCCGATTTTTTCTTCCAATTCTTCGACGACCGCCAGACGGATGCCTTCTTCTTGGTCATCGAGCAGGCGCAATAGAAATTGCACCGACCAGTATTGGTCTTCCCATTGGGCAAGCTGGCTTTCACGCAGCAAAACGGGAATCACCTGCTGGCGGATGTAGGAGTCTGGGTGGCTGAGCATCCTGCCGATCAGGTCTTTGAATCGGCTGGGCTGTGTATTGCTCAGGTACTTGAGTTCGGTAGAGTTGGCGGGATGCATGGTGACGATCAGGTTTTGCCGTTCGGTCTCTGCCAGAACGGTCAACCCGGCTCCCAGCATGGGGACATTCGCCTCTTCTTCCTTTTTGACATTTTCCAGATTGGCGAGCGACAGCCAGTTTTCCAACAGGCTGCGCACTTTGGATTTTTGACCCGGCGAGCCGCTTCGCATCAATAGAATGACCAACTGGGCTTGTTCTTCGAGCGAGAGATCATCCAACCGGAGGTACAAACTGTTGAGGATCGAATCTTCCGGGATGATCGCGCTGCGGGTTCCGGTGTCCCGCTTGAGGTAATTTAGAAGCGCGGAGGCTGCCGCTTCCTGCACCATCGGCTCGGGGTCTTCCAGGCTGCGCTGGCACAGTCGGATAAAGTCCACTTGTGCAACCCCTGCAAGGTCCAGAAATTCGATCGTGCCTTTGCGGAAGAGTGAACTGCGTTGCTTCGTCATCTCCAGCATGAGCGGCAGGGCGGTGCGGGCATCCATGTCGTACAGCATCTGGCTGATGAAAACGGCTTGACCATCTGCCGTGGGATCGGCGGGCAGGGATTCCAGTTTTTGTCGCAGCCATTTTACGGTGGCAGGGTCGGTGGGTACGACCTCCGAGGCATCCTGCCGGAAGATGGCGATATCATCGCCTGCCAGCAGACTGGTGATCGCCCGCCCATATTCGCGCCGGACTGTGAACATGATCAGGACGTACAACAGCGCCGTGCCAATTCCGATGCCGATGATGATCGGCGTGTTGAATGCGCCCATGCGGGCGGCTAGCACGATGAGACCGGCGGAAAGTGTTCCGGCTGGGACGATAACTCCGTTGATGAATCCGCGTGCGCGGGCTTTGGTGTTGACCGGGAGACTGTTATACAGCATCGCATCCAGCGGGTTGCGGAAGGTCTGCTTGAGCATGTTGGTATCGAGCCGGGCAAAGATGCCGGATGCCATGCCTGGTGCGACGTTGATGGCTGCGACCGAACCAAGCGTGAGGGCGGGGAACACAAGGTTCATGGTTCCCACGCCAAGCCAGTTGACCAGGCGGCTGAGCAGCAGCGATTGGATCAGAAGTCCGCCCACGTTGGAAATGCCCCCGAGCAGACCATAGAACGCGAACAACCCATCCGAGTCGTTGGCGAATTGTTCGGCAAAGATGCGGCTGGATTGGAAGATGAGCAGCGTCATCAGCACCACCATCGCAAAGGTGGCGATGGCAAGCGCGCGCAGCAGACCGGATTTGCGGACGAAGTTGAAGCCGTCCCGCAGGTTTTGTATGCCGCCTTGTTCTGCCTTCTTTCTGGATTGCGCCTGCTGGCGGCGGCGTTCGATCTGTTCCACATCGCTGCGCAGGCGCCGGTCAATGGTCGAGACCAGCAGGAAGCAGATCGCAAGGCAGGCAGCCCATACCAATGGGGTGTTTTCCAACCCGACGATCGTATTAAGCAAAGACGTGGAAAAACCTGCCAATGTCCCACCGGCGATGCCCGCCGAAAGCATGAGCGGCAGGGCGCGTTTGGCGGCGCGGGTGTCGTAAAAGTCGTTGATGTAGGTTAGGATGTGCATCGTGGACAAATCACGAAATGCACTGTAGGCGAGGTAGAAAAATGGATACACCGCGCCGCGCTCTCCGCCGTGAGTTTCCAGCATGATGCGCACCGCAAGCAGCCACATGACCATGATCGCCATGATGATCTTCAGTAGAAGTCCGTTGCTGATCCGGTCGGCGACGAAGGCGTATGCCAGGCCGATGACGAATCCCACCACGGCGTAGGCGATGAACACCAGCGCGAGGTCATCCGCCGACCAGGCAGAGAGGAAGAGCGTCTCGCGTGCGGCGTCGCCCCACATCAAGCCGAGGTAGAAGATGAGGTGCAGGGAATAGAGAAGCGCGGTCTTCCGTTCCTCTCCGGGAGCGATGGATAGTAGTTTGGTCAGGGAACGCGGCATAGTGTACTTGCGTTATTTGGGTGTTTCGTCCGGGCCCTTCGGGCGCTGTTGGCGCTGCCGGATTTCAGAAGCGCGCTTCGAAAGCTGCTGGAAGAATTCATTGTCGGTGATCTCTTCCACCGCTTTCTTGCGCTTCACTTCGTCGATGACGATCTTCAAGCCTTCGACCTGCTTGCGGAGCGTGGTTTCACGGGCGTAGATCTGTTTTGCCATGGAAGCGAACACGCGCGCCAGTTGACCGACTTCCGCGCCGCCGCCAGTTCTTTCCAGTTCTTCGGTCTTGACCTGCTCCCATTGACCGGCTTCGATGATCTTGGCTTCGTCCGTCAGGCGCAGAATGGGCGAGACGATGGTGCGCGCCAGAAGGATTGCCAGTACGATAACGACGATCAGCGTGCCTGTGATGAGTTGCAGCGAGAAGCGGCTCAGTTCGTCGATGCGTCTGTCGAATTGATTGCTCAACACCTCGGCGTCGATGTGGAGGCGGTCTCCATCCGTGCTTAAGACGACCAGACCAAACCCGGCGGGCGTGTCATATTGCCCGGTGTGATACGGGATGGTGGCGTAGATTAACACGCGCGTTTCCCCCGTATCACTGGGTGCAGCTTTGATGTAACCGCTTTCACTGCCTTGATTATTGAGTTCGACCAACCTTGGAAACGCAGGATTGATGAATCCCATCAGGCTCAAATTGCCGGGGCGGTCGAGATTCTCCGGCAGATCCTTATCCGCTTCGTTGATTGCTTTGACCGGAACGCCGTTCTCATCCACACCGTAGATGTTGAAGTGACGCGGCTGGCTGATCGCCCAACCCTCGGGGCTGACCATATAGGAGAAGTCCGCTTCACGTGCATCGATCTCGACCTGCGGCTCAGGGCTGGACGGAGCAACATGTGCGGTGAATTCGAGCAGGTGCAACATTTCCACCGCCATGACCAGTGTACCGATCTTGCGTCCGCTTTGGTATACAGGTGCGGCAAAACGCAGAACGCCGCGGTAGCGTTCCCCGGAGCGATACTGGGCGCTGGCGTAGGCAATATCCGAGGAAAGGTGGAAGCCGATGGGCTTGCCGACGAAGACCTCACCGAGTTTCAGCGTGGCGCTGTCTACAAAATAGGTTTCGCTGCGATACAGGGTGTTGATGGGCAGACTGGTATCCACGAGGTTGGCATCTTCCGCCATCGCGCAGCGGAACGGATATTCCTGACACTCGTTGCTGACCTTGACCTGTTCGCGCCCGTTCAGGTCCAGAAAGGCGATCTCTCGATAGATGGGCATGACGAAGGTTTCTTCTGTGCCATCCCTGGTGATCGTCCAAAAGCTGCTGTTTTTATTATTGGCAAATCCCAGGTAGGTTTGAGCGTCCGGCGACTGTGT
The DNA here is from genome assembly GCA_002343775.1 of Anaerolineales bacterium UBA2395. GTDB lineage: Bacteria > Chloroflexota > Anaerolineae > Anaerolineales > Villigracilaceae > Villigracilis. The sequence goes on along the minus strand of DDSH01000001.1, from coordinate 167,247 downwards.
CGCGAGGAAACGCACATCCTGTTCGCGTTCGCTTAGAAAGTCCGCCACGTTTTCCGCCAGGGCAATGGCGCGTCCCTCGAGCCCTTGAAGCGCTTTTTCATCCAGGGCATTCTCGCTCTGGCTCACCACTTCCTCTTGGGTGGTCACATAACTTTGTTGTGAAAAATAACGGATGATGGAGATCGGAACCGCTGAAACGACGAGCAACGCCACAGTGATTCGCAGCAATAAACCGGATCTTAACCAACGGAACATAATGTCTCTCCTAATCGATTCATCGCCGCGCAATGACGAGCAGATGAACCTCGGGGTACAAAACAGGCTGGTCGCCTGTCGCTATCAAGGCATTGAGCCGCGCTTCCCCTTCCGCAATCCCTTCCGGGCTGAGGAAAGAGAACATGGACCAGGCTTTTTCACGCATTAACTTCAACATTTGTGACGGGCGCATGAAGTCCTCTTTGGAAGTGGACTTGGTTGTCACAGATGAAAAACCGATTTCCTTTAGCAAGGTGCTCATGTGTGAAACATCCGGGTAGATCTGCAGCATGAGCGGCATCAATTCTGGAAAGATCTCGCGCAAGTCCCAGCGCGCCTTCAATTGGGCGTGGGAATAGGTTTTGATGTATAAACCGCCGCCCGGTTTCAGGCAGCGGAGGAATTCCCTTCCGGCTCCTTCCTGACCGATGAGGTGGTGCCAGACCTGAGAAAGGAACACCGCCTGAAGCGTTTCGTTGGCAAACGGCAGGGATTCCGCCGCCCCTTGCGACCAGTTCAAATTTGAGGGTCTTTCCTTTTTCAATGCATGTCGCAGCATCGCCCGTGCCGGGTCGATCCCGATGACGCGTGCTTTCATCTGCCGTGAGAATTCGGTGGCGAACAACCCTGTGCCGCAGCCGACATCCAGCACCCAATCTAATTCACCAACCGGGGTGTTCCGCTGGATCTCTTCAACCCACGGACGCCCCTGCTCGAATGCACGTCCCTGATCGTAGTATGGAGTGATGCTTGAAAAATGAGCCTTCGATATCTGACGCCATTTTTCAAGGCTGATGGTGGAGGTTTGCTCCATGCTCACCAGGAGGTCGCCGAATAAGAGAGCAAACGCTGCACCTGAATGGCGGCTTCCGCCAGGGCTTCCTGCGGGGTCATTTCTCCGAGATATGCCGCTTGCAAATACTCCGTCATGACAGTGGCAATATCGGCGCTTTTGACGTTCAGCGGCTCGAACCGACCCGTGGGCAGCTTCTCCATGAAGAACGCAAAGGATGGATTCTCTTTGATCTGCGCATCTTCCGCCACAGCGACCTTCTCCGGCAGCACACCTTCGGTCAGAGCGTAATCCAGGCGGTATTCGTCTGCATAAAGGAACTCGATGAACTTCCAGGCGGCATCCTTATTTTTGGCTTGTTTGAACAGGATCAGGGTATCTTGAGCCGCCAGGGTTGTGGGAGTGGTCTGATAGGGAATGGTGGCTAGCCCGTATTCCAGATCCGGATATTCATTATCCAAACGGCGCGCCAGCCACGGACCGGTGATGACCATGCCAAGGTTGCCTTCCACGAACATCGTTTCGAGGTCAGCACGGCTGCTGGTGGTGGGATTCGGTTGGGTCAGTCCTTCGTTGATCATATCGGTCAGGAATGTGGCGGCTTCCAGACCCTGCGCACCGTTGAATGCCGGGCGTGTTCCATCCGTCGTCAGGATGTCGCCGCCGTTGCCCCACAGAAAGTAATAGAAGTAGGTGGACGTCTCGAGGTCTTTGCCTTGAATCCCAAAACCGTAAGTGTCCGGACCCAGCGTATGGATCGCTTCTGCATCTTCCTTTAGCTCGTCCCAGTTGGTGGGAGGCTCGGTGATGCCCGCTTCTTCGAACAGTTCCTTATTGTAATAAAAAGCGCGTGACGAGACCGTGATGGGCAGCCCAAAGGTACGACCTTCATACTGCGATCCTTCGTCGATCAACAGCGGGAAGAATTGCGAGCGGAAATCCGATGAGATGTATTCATCCACCGGTTCGAGCAAACCCGCCGCCACATACTGCGGAATCCAACGGGTTGCCACCCGTGCCAGTGTAGGCGGGTTGCCTTGGTCGATCATTTCCTGAATGCGCTGTTGACCCTCCTCCCATTTAAAAATGAACAGGTTGACCTTGATATTTGGGTTCTCCGCCTCGAACGCCGCGATAACTTCCTGCCAGTACGGCTCGGTATTATCGCTGGTGCGCATGAAGACGAAGTTGATCTCCTGACGCTCCTGAGGCGTACAAGCGCCCAGCAAGGTTGCCAGCAGCCCCACGACCAATAAAGCCCCAAAAATATGTGATAAACGATGAATTGGCATAGCGAGCCTCCTCATGCTCCAGGTAAAGTTAAAGGATGGGGAATATTGTAACCCAAGCCCATCCCCGGGGCATATACAGTTTCCTTAATCCACATAATCACTGTTAAATCAAAAACAGTCACCCGAAAGTGACTGTTTTATCGCTATGAAACTCTACTCTCTTGAGATCGGGAGACCGCCATACATCCAACCGCCGGTGCCGCCGAGGACATTGTAAATGGTCTTGAAACCTTTCTGCCCGAACAACGCAGCGGCAGATTGACTGCGATTACCGCTGGCACAGATCACAGCCACAGGACGTTCCGGATCGAGTTCTGCCACGCGTGAAGCGATCTGACCAAGCGGCATAAGGATCGCGCCGGGCACATGTCCCTGACGATATTCCCACGGCTCGCGCACATCCACCACCACGGGGCAATCACCGTTCGTGCAAGACTGCATCAGGTTGTGCAGTTCCTTCGGCTCAATGTCCTTCACATCACCAGCTGTGAGCGGAAGACCCATGCGTTCCCAGACATCCAACCCTTCAGCGATGAATCCGACCACATTTTCGTAGCCAACACGCGCAAGGCTGTAGACCACGCGTACATAATCGCTGGCGTCCTTTAGCAACAAGATCATCGGCACATCAGGCGGGAAGACAAACCCAATGCGATTGCTCAACTGGTCATCGGCTTCGAGGTGAACCGAGCCGGGGACATGCGCCTGAACATAATCCGCTTTGGGACGGGTATCGAGCAAACCTGCGCCGCGCTGGAAGTAAGGCAGCGCCTCTTTGATCGACAGAGGAGCGGGTTGCACAGCCCCAAGCGGTTTCACCCCTTTGCGATTCATCGCCTTGATGCGGGTGTGATTGCCGGGTTGTTCGGGCAAGCCGCTGACCGCATATTCGACGAAGTCTTCCTTGCTGCGCGGAGCCAATGCCGGGTTGGACATGCGTTCGTAACCAAGCGTGGTCAAGCGCATAGAGCCGATGGACTTTCCGCACAACGATCCCGCGCCGTGACCGGGATAGATCATCAAGCCGTCACTCAACGGCAGGATCTTTTCATTGATGGTGTGATACATATCGCTGGCGAGACCATTTGCCGCCTCCGCGCCGACGAGGTCAGGACGACCCATGTCACCGACGAAGAGCGTGTCACCGGTCAGCGCGATCCACGGCTGTTCAGAGCGGGTGGTATCTGTCAGCAGCAGGGTAATGCTTTCGGGCGTGTGACCCGGTGTGTGGATCACCTTCAATCGAAGATTGCCCAACTCAAGCACATCGCCATCTTTGACCGGCTGATGCGGGAATTCCGCGCCGCTGGCTTCGTGGACGTAGATCGTCGCACCGGTGCGAGCCGCAAGATCACTGTTGCCAGAAACATGGTCGGCGTGCAGGTGAGTTTCGATGATGTGCGTGATGGTCAACCCGCGCGATGTCGCCGCGTCGAGATATTTCTGCACTTCGCGGTCAGGGTCGATGATCGCCGCCACCCCTTTGGCTTCACAGCCCACAATGTAGGATGCGCACCCCAAGCCGTCAATGAAAAATTGTTGTGAATACATGGTCACTCTCTCCACTACGTCTAAATTTTCTGAATATTATCCGCCAGCAAAAAGATCGCCAGCAGAATGACGAACACGGCAAAAACAGATTGCAGTTTTTTGGCAGGCAGGTATTTGGCAAGCCGTGAGCCTGCAAACGTCCCTGCCAAGCCGGAAATGGTAAAGATCAGTATTAGCCACGGTTGAAATGTGCCCTCTCCGATGTGCCCCGCCAAGCCTGCAAGACTGTTCATGGCGATGATGACCAGCGAAGTGCCGACCGCCATTTGCATGGGTAAGCCCACCAGCATCACCAATGCCGGGACGATGAGGAAGCCGCCGCCCACACCCAGGATGCCGGTCAGCAAGCCAACACCGGCTCCGCTTGCAAGCACCACCCAAAATGGTTTTTCAGTAGGTGCGGCAGTCTCCACGGACTCCTGCCGGAGCAGCACGACCCCGATGATCAGCATCAGGGTTGCGAAAGTGGTCAGCAGAACTGCCGGGGGGAGCAGGGCGGAGATGCCCGAGGCGAGATACGCCACCAGCATACCGATTCCGCCAAAGGGTAGAGCGACGCGCCAATCCAATGTCCCTTGTGTACGGTGGAAGGAGGCGCCCATCAGGCTGTTCGCCCCCACGATCGCCAGTGATGTGGTGACGGCTGTCTGCGGGGTCTGCCCGACGATGTATACCAGTGCAGGAACGGTCAGAATCGAGCCGCCGCCGCCCAGTAAGCCGAGCGAGAGTCCGATGGAAAAACCGAGCAACAATTCGAGCCAAATCATGGTGTTACGTCTTTGGATGCGGAAGACATAAAAAGGTTACAAAGATCATAGAAATTAGTGTCGTTGAATGATCTGCGCATTCTCCGCACTCATGGAGACGAGACGAACCCCTGCTTTCCTTAATTGATGAAAATTTGCACCCTGACTTAATGCGCTGAGTACGGCTTCGGGTTGTTCCACGATTGCGCCGGACAGGATGGTTGCCCCCGCCTCGAATAGGATCGGGGAGAGCGGGGTGGTCGGTCCGATGATCAGGGTCGGCACACCTGGGCGGCGCAGAGCGATCAGATCGTCAAAGGTGCGGTTGAGCAGCGTCATGGCGGTGATGGCAAGTACATCTGCCTGAGGGATGATCTCCGGCGCGGCAGAAGCGGGCAGGTCGCCATCCTGCGGATTTTGTTCCAGTACCCAGAGATGTCCCACTTGCGGGCGGAGTTCTTCGGCGAAGGGAAAATGCCCGACCATGGCTACGTTTTTGTCCGCGCCCAAACGCGCGAGGACTTCCTTGGAGTGGATGTCTGCCCACAGGTGCGGAAGGCGCGGCAGCAATGCGTTGACGGCGGCGATCCCGACGGAAACCTCCGGTGGGTGTTCGGAATAGACAAGATTTGTCAGTTCATTGGAGGACAAATCCGCCAGCCGCCCCGCACGTGTGACGGCGGGCTCGTTGGTGTAGTGGTGCGATTCGTCGCCTATGGTGGCGGCAAGACCGCAGCGAGTTTCGCCTTCCACTTCGAAGACGACCGCCGTCCAGTACAAGCCGATGTGGATGCCGATGGGTTTTCCTTGTGGCAGGGTGGGGAGCAGGCGTTGGAACAGGGAATGGGTTGAGTTCATGATCCTCCAAATACTTATGAAGAGATAGCACAAACTATAACAAGGATTCCCCGCCGTTCCTAGGGATGCGCGGCAACTCATGGCGAAAAACGTTCATAACCCTGATACAATCCCGCGTTGAATTCGCATTTCACAGGAACATTGCCCAAGGAACCTCATGAACAAACGCCTTCTTAATGTTGGTCTTATTGTCCTCGTCGACATGCTCGGTTTTGCGCTGATCGTGCCGTTGCTTGCCTTCTACGCCGATGTTTTCGGCGCAACCGAACTCCAGACGGGACTTCTCGTTTCATCCTACGCTTTCATGCAGATGATCGGCGCGCCGATCCTGGGGCGCATCTCAGACCGCTTCGGACGCCGACCGGTTTTCCTCATCAGTATTTTTGGAACCCTCGTCGGTTTTTTGATCCTCGGTTTTGCGGATTCCCTTTGGATGTTGTTCGTCAGCCGTATTCTCTCCGGCTTGACGGCGGGAAACATCTCTGTGGCGCAAGCTTACATCGCCGATGTGACCGATGAAAAGAACCGCGCACGCGGCATGGGGATGATCGGTGCGGCGTTCGGCATCGGCTTCATCCTCGGACCCGCCATCGGCGGTACCCTAAGCGTCTATGGATTCGACGTCCCCGCCTTTGTCGCTGCAGCGTTGACATTTGTCAACCTCATTGCGATCTTCCTCTGGCTGCCCGAGTCGCTCACGGAAGAGCGCCGCGCTGAGCTGATGAATCTGAAACGCCCCGATGTATCCATCAATGCCTTGTTCACCGCTTTGCAGCGACCGTTGGTCGGTCCATTGTTGTGGACGCGCCTTGGCTTTGCCATTGCCTTTAATGCCTTCCAGACCGTCTTCCCGTTGTATGCGCTCAAAAAATTCGGACTCGATGCCCAGCAGACGGGATACATCCTTGCTTATATCGGCATTGTGCTGGTCATCATGCAGGGAGGTGCCATTGGCCCGCTTGCAGCGCGCTTCAAAGAGTCGAACCTGTTGGTCGTGTTTCTGGCGTTTGCAGCGGTTGGCATGATCGGTTGGGCGTTTGCTCAAAGTGTGCCGTGGCTGTTGGTTGCGATGTTCCCGATGGCGATTGGTGCGGGGTCGTTCAATGCGCTGATCAACTCATCTATCAGCAAATCCGTCAGGCCTGAGGAGATCGGTGGTATGTTGGGGTTTGGCGCAGGACTGGAAAGCTCCACCCGCATCATTATGCCTGCATTGGCAAGTTATCTGCTCGGTAGATTTGGTCCATCAACGCCCGGAATTTTAGGCTCGGTGGTGATGATCGTGGTGGTCGCCTACGCTTATGTCAGTTTGGCCTCCATTGGGCAAGCGCCTGATATGTCTTCACAAACATAACCAGCAGATGGTGCAATTTAAACCGCCCGGTTTGAAAGACACCTATGGAAGAATGAAATGTGATACATTTCGACATGCCCGGGCTTTATCCCGCTTGCCATCGCTCTGCGAAGGGTGAGCGGGAAAGGAAAATAAAATCACCTTTCCATGCATGAACTCCCCGTCACCCAATCACTCTTAAAAATAGCCCTCGACCACGCTGAAAAGGCGAACGCCAAACAGATCACCGCGCTGAACATCGTAATGGGCGAACTCTCCAGCATGGTGGATGACTCGATCCAGTTCTACTGGGAGGTCATCGCCAAAGACACCATCGCGGAAAAAGCCACACTCAACTTTCGGCGCGTGCCCGCTGAATTGCAGTGTATGACCTGCTTCCACACTTATCGCCCCACCGACAAGGAACTCATCTGTCCGCAGTGCAAAGGCGTCGGCGCAAAGATCATCGCCGGTGAAGAGTTTGTGCTCGAATCCATCGACGTGGAATAACATCGTCATTGCGAGGAGCGATAGCGACGAAGCAATCTCCAAAGCGATAAGATTGCTTCGCCCTTCGGGCTCGCAATGACAGAAGGATCACCCCATGACTCAAAACATCCCTATCGTAGAAAACATCCTCAACGCCAACGACCGCCTCGCGCAGACCAACCGTGCGCGAATCGACGCGGCGGGCGTCTTCTCCATCAACATCCTCGCCTCCCCCGGCGCAGGCAAAACCTCGCTCATCGAAAAGACCTTGCCCCTCCTGAAAGGCAAATTGCGTGTCGCCGCCATCGATGGTGACATTGCCACTTCCATCGACTCAGACCGAGCCGCTGCTGCAGGTGCGAGCGCTGCCGTGCAGATCAACACCGGCGGCGATTGTCATCTCGACGCGGTCATGCTGCATGGCGCGCTCGAACAACTTGACCTCACGCAATTCGATCTGCTCATCGTTGAGAATGTTGGCAACCTCGTTTGCCCGGCAAACTTCAAACTTGGCACGCACAAGACCGTGCTGGTTGCGTCTGTGCCCGAAGGCGACGACAAGCCTTACAAATATCCCGGTACCTATCGCGGTGTAGATGTGCTCGTCGTCAACAAGATCGACCTGCTGCCCTACGTTGATTTCCGCATGGATTATTTCCAGCAGGGCGTGCAAGTCCTCAACCCGAACGTCACTGCCTTCCACACCTCCTGCCGCACCGGCGAAGGTCTGCAAGCCTGGGCAGACTGGCTGATCGCAAATTCAAGAAAGGGCGTGTAATGCGGCATTCGTAAAACGTAAATTACGAATCGCGTATTACGAATTACCCATGCCCGGCGCAAAAATCCACATCACCGGCATTGTGCAAGGGGTGGGCTTCCGTCCCTTTGTTTATAACCTTGCCGCGCGCCTCGCGCTCAAAGGCTGGGTGAAGAACACCTCTGCCGGTGTGGATATTGAAGTGGATGGGGAACAAAAAATTCTGGATGATTTCATCCGCGCGTTGCGTGACGAAGCCCCGCCCCTCTCGCGCATTGACGACTTCACCGCCTCATTCGGACCCGGTAACGGGTTCACCCAATTTGACATTATCCACTCTGAAAGCATGGACGGCGCGTTCCAACCCATCTCACCCGATGTCGCTATCTGCGACGACTGTCTGCGCGAACTCTTTGACCCGAACGACCGCCGCTATCGTTATCCCTTCATCAACTGTACCAACTGCGGACCGCGCTTCACAATCATCAAAGACATTCCCTACGACCGTCCATTCACCACCATGGCGGGATTCAAGTTATGTCCAGACTGCGAGCGCGAATACAAAGACCCGACGAATCGACGCTTCCATGCGCAGCCTGTAGCCTGTCCGGTTTGTGGACCGAAAATATGGCTTGAAGTAGGGGCGACTCGCGAGTCGCCCCTACAGAACGACGATGCCTTCACCGAAACCAAACATCTCCTCTCCCAAGGAAAGATCATCGCCATCAAAGGCTTGGGCGGATTTCACCTCGCGTGTGATGCGACGAATGCAAAGGCTGTAAAGGAATTGCGTACCCGCAAATTGCGCGTGGATAAGCCCTTCGCGTTGATGATGCCTGATATTGAGACTATTGAGCAACATTGTTTCGTTAGCGATGAAGAGAAAGCATTACTCATTTCACCCGCTCGCCCGATTGTTTTGTTGAAGAAAAGATCCGAATCAACCATCGTTGAAGAAGTCTCGCCAAAACAAGATTGGCTTGGTGTAATGCTTCCCTATACGCCGCTTCACTATTTATTTTTTAACGACGGACGACAGACCACAGACGATAGTCCATCGTCCGGTGTCCATCGTCCATTGTCTGCTTTGGTTATGACCAGCGGGAACCTCTCTGAAGAACCCATCGCCACTGGGAACGATGAAGCCCGAGAACGTCTTGCTAAACTTGCCGATGCGTTCTTGATGCATGATCGGGATATTCATGTGAGGTGTGATGATTCGGTGGTGAGAGTGTTCAGCGAACAACCACAAATTACCAATCACCAATTACCAATTACTTATCCCATCCGTCGTTCCCGCGGCTATTCCCCCTTCCCTGTCAAACTTCCGTTCCAAGTTCCACCCTTGCTTGCAACCGGTTCCGAACTGAAAAACACGTTCTGTATCACGAACGGAAATTATGCCTTTCTCAGTCATCACATCGGGGATATGGAAAATTATGAGACGTTGAAATCCTTTGAGCAGGGCGTGGAGCATTTCGAGTGTTTGTTCCGTGTGAAACCTGCGGCGATTGCCCACGACATGCACCCGAATTATCTGGCAACAAGATATGCATTGGAACGCGCCGAGCGGGAAGACCTTCCAACCTTCAGTATTCAACATCATCATGCGCATGTCGCGGCGTGCATGGCAGAGCATGGATTGACTGAAACTGTCATCGGCGTGTCGTTCGATGGCACAGGTTACGGCGATGATGGTGCAATTTGGGGCGGTGAGTTTTTGGTGGCAGATTACAAGTCCTATCAACGAGCGGCGCATTTGGAATATTTCCCTTTGCCCGGCGGGGATGCGGCGATCAAGAAACCTGCGCGCACAGCATTGGCTTTGCTATGGAGCCTTGGCATGGATTGGGATGGCGCGCTGGAATCGGTGGAAGAATTTTGCGCCGAAGATCAGGTGACCTTGCGAGTGCAACTCGAAAAGAAAATCAACACGCCAATGACTTCATCGATGGGAAGGTTGTTCGATGCGGCGGCGGCGTTGGCGGGTGTGCGGCAAAAAGTCAACTACGAGGGGCAGGCGGCAATCGAATTCGAGGCAATGGCAGATTCGGCTGAGGCGGGGCACTATGCCTTTGGTGTGGAATCAGGTCAGGTACGGGTAAGACGCGTTGTTGAGGCGTTGGTCAAGGATGTGATGGCGGGTGTCTCCATCCCAAGAATATCCGCTCGTTTTCATAATGGTTTGGCAGAAGCCGTGCGGGAGACGGTTCAAAGAATCAGCGGGGAAACGTCGATTCGGTCTGTCGTTTTGTCTGGCGGAGTCTGGCAGAATCTCACACTATTACGACGAACATTGTCACTATTAAGAGAATCTGGTTTTGAAGTATACATACACCGAGAAGTTCCGACGAATGACGGCGGGCTCTCATTAGGACAAGCCGCAATTGCTGCGACAAGATTGAGAGGTTGAAATGTGTTTAGGCGTACCCGGTAAGATCGTGGAGACGTATGAAAAGGGCGGGCTGAAAATGGCGAAGGTTGATTTTGGGGGTATCTTCCGTGAAGCATGTTTAAGCTATGTGCCTGAAGCAACCGTTGGCGAGTATTGCATTATTCATGTAGGTTTCGCGATCAGTATATTGAGCGAAAAAGATGCAATGGAAACGTTGGCGCTATTAAAAGAGATGGGGACATTTGAAGAAGAATTAGGAAGTGAAACCCCGTGAAATATGTGACCGAATACCGTGACGCGGAATTGGTGAAGGGCGTGATCGAAGAGATCCGCCGCACTGTGACGCGCCCGTGGACGTTGATGGAAATTTGCGGCGGGCAGACACATGCCATTGTGCGTCACGGCATTGACCAGTTGCTTCCGCCTCAGATCGAACTGGTGCATGGTCCCGGCTGCCCGGTGTGTGTGACTCCGCTGGAGTTGATCGACAAAGCCTTGTCCATCGCTTCAAAACCGGATGTGATCTTCTGCTCGTATGGCGATATGCTGCGCGTGCCCGGCTCGAACCGTGACCTGTTCTCGATCAAAGCCCAGGGCGGGGATGTGCGCGTGGTCTATTCTCCGCTCGATGCAGTTGCGTTGGCGGAAAAGAATCCCGATAAGCAGGTTGTGTTCTTTGCCATTGGTTTCGAAACCACCGCCCCGCCGAATGTGATGAGCGTGTTGCAGGCGCAGCGGCTTGGACTGAAAAACTATTCTGTTTTGGTTTCGCATGTGCGCGTGCCGCCTGCCATGAGCGCCATCCTCAGTTCGCCGCATAACCGCGTGCAGGGATTTTTGCTGGCAGGGCATGTCAACGCGGTGATGGGCTATCACGAATATCCGCCGTTGTTGGAGAAGTTCAAAATCCCGATGGTGGTGACCGGTTTTGAACCGCTTGACCTTGTGCAGGGAATTTTGAAGACCGTGCAACTGCTTGAAGAAGGCAAAGTGGAAATCGCCAATGCCTATCAACGCGCGGTGACGTTTGAAGGCTTGAAGCCTGCACAGGCGGCAATCCATAAAGTGTTCATGGAATGTGACCGCAAATGGCGCGGCATTGGCATGATCCCGATGAGCGGGTGGTGCCTGCGCCCTGAGTTCGATGAATTCAACGCTGAAAAAAGATTTGACGTGGAATCTTTGCAAGCGGAAGAGTCGCCGCTGTGTATTGCGGGGCAAATTCTGCAAGGCTTGAAGAAACCCCATCACTGTTCGGCGTTCGGCAAGCAATGTACGCCTGAAAATCCGCTCGGCGCGACGATGGTCTCGTCCGAGGGGGCGTGCGCGGCGTATTACAGATATGGACGGAATCCGCAAGTTCTACTTGCGGAGAAATAACTCCAGAAGTAGAACTTCTGGAATCCGGGTGTAGGAGTCTGCAAGTTCTACTTGCGGAAAAAAAGAATAGATACTCCAGAAGTTCTACTTCTGGAGTCCGGGCAAAGATGGACGTTTACAAAACCTACCAACACAACCCGCCTCATTGGTTTGTTTCGAATGCCATTTACATGGTGACAGGTTCCACGCTTTCAAAAGAACCGTTACTCGATGGTGAAGAAAAACGGGCAAACTTTTGCGAGACATTGATCGAAAGAACCAAAACACTGGGTTGGGTACTTCATGCTTGGGCTGTGATGAAAAATCATTATCACTTCATCGCTCAAAGTCCAGAAAATGCACTTTCCTTGAAGTTGCTGATGCAGGGTGTTCATTCGCTCAATGCTAAGTTTGTTAATCAGTTGGACAAGACCCCTGGAAGAAGGATTTGGTACAACTATTGGGATACCTGCCTTCAGACGGAGAATGCGTATTACACAAGGTTGAATTATGTAATTCTTAATCCAGTAAAGCATGGACTTGTGCAAAACCCGGAAGATTATCCGTTTTCGAGTTATAGGTATTTTGTTGAAAATAGTGAGCCCGATTTTCAGAAAATGGTTTTGTCGCAAGAGATTGATGATTTACAGATACCGGATGAGTTTTAGTTATCCCGAAGTAGAACTTCGGGATTCCATTGAGGAAGATTATGACAGAAGAATCAATCAACATCGAAGGCGCGGTGTGTGCTCCGCCGCTGACGCACAATGAACAGATCGTGATGGGACATGGCGCGGGCGGACGGATGAGTCATCAACTGATCCAGAAGGCGTTCGTGTCTGCATTCAAGAACACGGCGTTGAATGCTGGGGATGATGCGGCGTTGGTGGAACCGGGACTGCGTCAGAAACTATCCATCAGCACGGATGCGCATGTCGTCTCGCCTCTTTTCTTCCCCGGCGGCGACATCGGCAAATTAGCCGTGTGCGGCACCGTCAACGATGTGGCAATGCTTGGCGCAAAGCCGTTGTATCTCACCGCGGGTTTCATCCTCGAAGAAGGCTTGCCGATGGATACGCTCAAGCGCGTGGTTGAGTCGATGCGTTTAGCAGCGGAAGAAGCGGGCGTGCAGATCGTGGCGGGCGATACGAAGGTTGTCCAAAAAGGCAAAGCAGATGGAATGTACATCACCACCGCAGGGGTCGGTGTGGTGCGCGAGGATGTAAACGTCAGCGGGGCGAATGCGAAGCCGGGCGATGTGGTCATTCTCTCCGGCACGATGGGCGATCATGGTATTGCCGTCCTCGGTGCGCGGGGGGAGTTGGGATTCGAGTCCAGCTTACAGAGCGATGTCGCGCCGTTGAATCATCTGATCGCGGCGATGCTGGATGCGAGTCCGAATATCCATGTACTGCGTGATCCCACGCGCGGCGGTTTGGCAACTACATTAAATGAAATCGCGGTTCAGTCGAATGCGGGGATTCTCTTGAAGGAAGACACCATTCCGGTTCATCCTGAAGTCAACGCGGCGTGTGAAATGCTTGGGTTTGATGCGCTGTACGTAGCGAATGAAGGGAAATTGGTGGCAATTGTCGGGGCGGATGATGCGGAAAAGGTTTTGTCGGCAATGAAGTCCACGAAGTATGGCGAAGGCGCGGTGGTCATCGGTGAGGTGGTTGCCGAGCCAAAGTCACGTGTTTTGCTAAAGACCGTGTTAGGCAGTACCCGCGTGGTGGATATGCTGGCAGGTGAAATGCTGCCGAGAATTTGTTGACCGACTCCAAGGTTGGATTAAACATGTCAAACCCTACTCCTTTACAGATCGAGGCGATTCTCGCAGAATTGGGTGAAGTAGGTAGACTCCTGCATCAGATGGGGGCAGCAGAAGGAAGCGCTGGCAATCTTTCCGTCGGGGTGAAGGAAGCGCTTGAAGTTCGTCATCTCTTTTCCTTTGAGGAACAGATTCAATTGCCAGATCCTGTTCCTGATCTGGCTGGGATGATGTTCATCGCTTCGGGGTCAGGCTGCCGACTGCGCGATCTTGAAGCGCACCCCACTGCCAATTTGGGGTGTCTGGTTGTGGAGGGTGGCGGGGTGACCGCCCGCCTCTTCAGCGCTAAAGACCGCGCCTTTACGCGGCTCACCAGCGAATTCAATTCACACCTGATGGTTCACAACGCGCACATGGCAGGCGGGACGTTGAAATTCCATGCGATCTTGCATGCACAACCAATCCACATCACCTATCTCAGCCACATCGAACGCTATCAGGAGGAAACATATTTCAATACTCATCTCTTCCGTTGGGAGCCGGAAACCATCTTTCAGTTCCCACAGGGCTTTGGGGTTTGCAAGTATCATGTGCCCGGGTCAAGAGATCTGCAAGAGGCGACCGTGAACGCCCTGCGGGATCATACAATTGCGATCTGGTGTAAACATGGCGTGATGACGCGTTCCGAGATGTCCATCCGGCAGGCGTTCGACCGCATCGATTACGCCGAGACGGCAGCCCGTTATGAATATCTTAACCTGACGCTGGGGGAAGCGGCTTCGGGATTATCTGTTGAAGAAATCCTGGAAATTTGTGCGTACTACAATATAAGTCAGAGCGTTTTCTAGAATCTTTTATCCGATTGGCATCGTTACAAGATACGGTGGGCGCGGATCTTTTATTGTTTCACTGATCTCGATTCCTGACAAAAAAGCAAGCTTTGGGTGTTTGCAATCCTTCTGTCAGATTTCAAATAAGGGGAAGTGTGTAATATCAGTGCAAAGGCAGTCAACATGAAGATCCTATTTCTTGGCACACACGGTCAATTCAACCTCGGCGACGAACTTTTGCTGGAAACCTTTCTCTCCCAATTGGGCAGCGAACATCAATATGCCGTCAACTCCTACGCCCCTTCATTCACGCAGGGTATGCTGAAACCCAGGTTCAACGTCCAGGCGTTCCACACCACCCGCGAACTTCCGCGTTTCTTGAAACACCTGCTTACCAGCAACCTGCTCTTTTTTGGCGGCGGCAGTATCATCAAAGAGCTATATGCCAGCGTGGGACGCAACCCTTACTCCACCCTGCTGATGATTCTTGCCACGGTCACGTTTGCCAAACAGATCGCCCGCAAGAAAGTGGTCATGAGCAATATTGGCGTCGGTCCATTGATGACGCCACGCGGGGAAATGCTTGCCCGTTGGATCTTGAACCAGGTGGATTTTCTCTCCGTCCGCGACGAAAAATCGCATCGGACCACGCTCAAGCTGGGACTCTCTCCATTGAAGGTGAACCTCGTCCCAGATGCTGTTTTTGCCAACCCGCCCGAAGTATTTTTGCCAGACCCCAAGCCTTCGCCGCCTTCCAACAAGACTCGCATTGCCCTGAACCTTAATTTTGATATCGAAAACCCAGCCGCATGGGAACCTTTTCTGAAAAGCCTGGCGGGTTCGTTGAAACACATTCATTCCGAAACGCCGCTTGAACTTCATGCCCTGCCCATGCAGAGTAAATTCAAAGCCAACGACGACCTTTCCGTGCTGAAGGGCTTTGCCGAACGCATACCTGAAATCCCCTTCATTTGGCATGACCCGCAGACAGCGCAGGAAGCGGCAGAGATCATTGCCGGGGTCGATGTGGTGCTGGCAGAACGCCTTCATACGCTGGTGATCTCGTCCATTTTGGGCAAGCCGTTCTACGGACTGGTATACGACGTGAAGGTGCAGGAACTGGTCGATTATCTCGATATGACCGAGTATTCGCGTAACATCAACCAGCCCTTCGCCGCAGAGGAACTCACGGCGGGTATTCGCTCGGTCTTTGCATCGCATGAACAGATCGCTGTCCATCTTTGTGAACGCAGCGCCAACCTGCGCATGAAACTCGGCATGTACTTCGATGTACTCAAAGCAAAGGCAATCCCTCGCTAAACGTGTGGAAGATTTGTATGCTGGCATCCCGATTCCGCCGCCCGATGTGACTACTCTCCAGACACCACGCTCATCCGCTCGTTCTCGCCTGCCGACGATCCGTCTGCGGGCGTTGACGTCTGTGGAGAAGACCGCCATCATCGTGGGGGTGACCTATTTTCTACTTTCATTTTTTGTCTTTCGCAATCTCATTGCCAACATCCCGCTTGTCTTGAGCGGAGAGGCGGTGATTAACGGTGATGAACTTGTTCCATTTTTTAATCCCGACAGCCAGCTGATCGACCAGGCGGCGGGTAAATTCAACCAGCTGACAAACGGCTATGAATTCCGGGTGCGTTATTCCATCCTCACTACATGGATGCGCTATTACAAGATCTTGCCATTTGCCATTCCGCTTGTCATTCCGGGGGTGACATATCTCGCCTATCTATTCGTTGCCCTGCTCCTCAGGCGGATTTTGCCGCAGTACAAGCCTGAATCCATTTACCAAATGGCGGCTGCGCCGGTGTTGTTGATCTTCATCATCATGGCATACGCCAAGATCACACATTTTTACACATTGATCCTCGGTTTTTCGCTGTGCCTTGTTTCAATCACATTGATGACGTATGGCTTGATCTTCCCGCAGAAGAGCCCATACAAACCCATCCTTGCGGCGTGCGTCATCACCTTGTTCAACCCGGCGGTGCATTACCTGATCCTTTTCGCGTTGTATATGGCATTCGCTGTGTTGACGCTCGTGCTGATGGATGGCATCGGCTGGATCAAGGATGGCTCATGGCGGAATATCTATCGTCCACGAGTTTGGTGGAGCGGTTTGAAGATCCTGTGGAAGGATTGGCGCACGTTGTTTGTGGAAGTCCGTTTTTGGCGGTGTGTGGGCGCATTCGTCATGCTGGGCGTGGGGACGTTGCTGCCCTACTACTTATTCGTCAAACTCTATGCTTTGCGCGGCGTGCCCAACCTTTCTGAGACGGTGCCGGGTGATTATTACTTTATTCAGGACGCTTCAGTTTCTTTGGGGCATATTCTGGCGTTCGACATGGCGGGCATCATGGATAAGGAGTTCACCGGTGATTACCTTGCCAAGGTTCCGCGTTATTCAAATATGGTGTATAGCTTCCTGATGTTCGTGCCACTGTTGTTCAAACGCGTACGGGAGGAGGTGTTCAGAACCGCAGAACTGAAGGCGTTTCGCAATGTGATGTACGTGGTCGTATTTTTCACCATGTGGGCAACGCTTGGGTACTCGGGACCGTCGTGGCTGCCGACCTTCCACCGTACGATGGCATTCATCAGTACCACTGCGAATGGTATGCAATCAGGTATTGGTGATCTGGTTGTGCGTTTGATGGGTATGATCGTGCAGGTGCTTCGTTTTCCGCATCGGTTTCAACTGGTTACATTGATGCTGGCGACGATCCTGATGGCGATTTCTTTGATCTGGCTGCACGATACCTTTATGAAGAAAGGGTTTGGCGAGATCGTCTGGGTGGTGACGGGAAAACGCATCGGGGAGAAAAAGGCTCGGGGGCAGAAGCGGGCATCGGCTAGGGAAGAAGCGGGGCGTTTCATCCCCGTGTTGATGGTGTTGATGTTCATGGTGCCCATCTTTTCGAATCAGTCGTATCGCACCGTCTTTTCTTCGGGAGACTTCAATCATTTCCTCACGCCGTATCCGGTGGGACCTTTAAAGGAGGTGAAGGAGGCGTTGCTGCAACTGCCGCCGGGTAAGGTGGTGGTGCTGCCGCCTACAGAGACTGCCAAGGTGGTTCTGGATATTAATGGTGTGGAGCATAAGTTCATCGATAAATTCCACATCTACTACCTTGATCTGCCCAGTTATTACTATGGTTTGACAGGCGACTCGGATAACAAACATGAGTTCTTTTTGATGCTGCGCGCTTTGTATTACCAGCAGCCGTGGTGGGTCAATATTGCGCGTGATCTGAACTTGAAGTATGTGGTGGTCAACAAGGAATTGGTGGCGAATACGGTTGGCGGGCAGGAGTATCTGCGCGAGGTGGAGCGGATCCTGATCCCTGAATTGGATGCCCGCAGTGCCTATCTGACGAAGTTGTTGGAGAACGAAAGTTATGTGCTTTATGAGTTTACCGATCTGCCGACTGCGGAGCGTGTGCCCCTGTATTTGGATGTGGATTGGAATTCCTTCATTCGTATTTTGTCTTCCAATTTGGAATTGACCCGCTATTATGACCTGCGCCATACCATGGTGGTGGGTGATCTGGAGTCTTTCGACTCGTTGACGATGGTGACGGATGACGAACACGAATCAGCGCTGGACTTGTACCTGAAAGCCAACAAGACGCAGTTCTTCCGCCCGAGCAGTGTGATCCTGCCGTTCGACCCGGAACAGATCTCGAGTTCCTATTATCTCTCGCCGATGTTCCGCCTGTTCCAATTCTTTTCCGATAGCAAGTACAACCGCCTGGAGATGATCACGCCGGGGTTGTGGGGAACCATCGAGGGTGGGTTCATCGGCGTGCCGCGCGAAGCGCCCTTCCGTGTGGATGTGACCCTGCCGGAGGAGGGCGAGTATCACCTGTTGATGCGGGGGGCGATCTCGGCGGTGGATATGGAGATGACGTCCAAACTGTTCGGTGAACCGCAGCGGATCACGCTCGCTTCAGACCCGTCGAATTTGGTGATGTTCGATAAGCGCCTGGTGTTTTCATCCAGCCGGGTGCCGTTCGATACAAGCGGGTACACCAACAGGGAATTAGGCATGCTCATCCCGTCAGACGTGGTGGCGGTGAATTATCAATACCAGTTCTTTGATCTTGGTGTCGTCACAGCCAGCAAGGGGAAATATCCCATTTACTTCAACAAACTAAATGATGCGCCTCTGTTACTGGAAGGGATCCTGGTGATTCCCGAAGATGTCTATAAATCATTGACCCTTCCGCTGAATGTGACCGTGGTACAGCCGGACGAATTGTGTTGCGGGTCGGTCATCATTCAAGGGGAGGAGCCATAAGTTAAATTTGAGATCGTTGGAAGAGGTTGGATAAGGTTGGCAAAGGTTGTGAAATGGGCGGATTCCCGAGGCTTGCATTTTCGTCAGTTATTTGAGAACGAGACTGAAATGCGTTCAATCCCCCAGTTGTCATAGAATGCAGATAATAAATCTTATGAAACAAATTTTGAAATCATTCCTTCAAAAATTGCAATCCATTTTTGTGAAGTTCGATGCCATGTTAAACAGGCTGCGGATGAAGATCCCCGGTCTGCCCTCGAACAAGGTGTTGTTATCGGCTGCGGGGCTTTTGGTTGTGGCTGGAGTGCTCTTTGTGGCGTTGCAAGTTCTGGTTGCGCCCGATCAGCCGGTGACGACTTACACCCTGCCGTATACCCAGAACTTCGACGATGTGAACCTCAAACGCTGGTTTTCACAAACCGGCGTGTGGACGATCCGCACAGGGACGTTGCAACAAAGTGTCGGCGGGGAAGAGTCTGGGCAGGTACACATTCCGCTCAAGGTCCCGGAAGATGCGGCGTATCATGCCAGCGTTTTCATCACCTTGAAGAAGGATACCCGTCAGGCGGGGCTTTCGTTCAATGCTCAATATCCCGAACTTTTGCCAAAACAGCACCGGGTGTACATCAGCCGCATTAATCCTGAAACGCTTGAACTGGTGGCGGGCTACATGGACGAGACCGGTGCGTTCATTACGCAAGCGCAGGTTCCGCTCACCATAAACACGACCGAGTTTCGGCTGGATGTGTACGTGTATGGAAATTCGTATCTGGTGCAGGTCAATGGTCAGCGGATGATTGAGAATCGTCCGCTTTATTATAAGAACGGGATGATCGGTTTTTATGCTTTGGGTCCGGCGGTCTTCGATACCTACAAAGTGACGTTGGCAGAGAATCAAAACCCGGGCGATATGGTCTACACCAGCGACTTTGACCAGGAACCGGGTGGGGCAGGTTGGGTGCCGATCAGTGGTACGTGGCAGATCGCGTCAAAGCAAATGATGCAAAGTGACGCAATCTTTGTGGATGCCGCCATCGGGTATGAGACCAGCACGTTCGAAAATTACACCTTGCGCGCCACCTTTACGCATGTGGACGGGCAGGGCGCTGGTTTGCTCTTTAACATGCCCTCGCCCTATTCCATCAACGGTGCGCATCTGGTTCGGTATTCGAATGAGACGGACTCGGTCATTTGGGGGTACTACGATGCGCAGGGCGTCTTTACCCGCCAGGGATTTGTAGACGCTTCGCCCGCGGACAAAGAGACTCATACGCTTCAAGTCTTTTCCGGCGCTGACAGTTATGACGTTTTCCTGGATGACGACATGATCGCGCGCGATGTGCCGCTTGTGTCCATTCAGGGTGCTGTCGGGTTGATCACTTCGCGTTCTTCGGCGGCGTTTTCGTATGTGGAAGCCTTCCCTCTGTTCGGTGCCACGTCTGACCCTGTGGCGGCGTTGACCGGAACACAACAGCCGCAAGTGACGAATACCCCTGTTCCGCAGGCAACGCAGACACAGGCTCCGGCGGCGGAACCGACCAAGGTCGTTGCTGCAACTCCGGTCACGGTCGAAGCGGTGGACGGTGGCTCATCCCCATATGTGGGCGTCTTCGATGGCAAGCTGTCTGACGCGGGTTGGAGAATTATCAATGGAGATTGGAAATTTGCGAATGGCAATTTTGAGCAGGTCAAAGTGGATGGTTTTGATTATGCCGCCGTTTATACCAAGACCGCTTTTCAGAATTTCAGCATTCAAACCGGCTTCTCGCATGTAGAAGGCAGCGGGGCGGGTATTCTCTTCAATATGCCGAACACGGATCGGCTTGCGGGCGCTTCGATGGTGCGTTACTCCGACAAGCGTGACAATGCGATTGTATGGGGGTATTTCGATGCGACGGGCGTGTATAAAAACCAGGGCTATGCCGACGTTCCGAATGCGGGTGCCGATCGCCATACCCTGCGCGTTGTGAGTGGTGAAAAATCCTACAGTATTTATCTGGATGACCGTTTGATCGTACAAGCCGTACCGTATGAGTCGGGGTATAGCATGGGCTATTTTGGGTTGGTCACATCCCGCGCACATGTGATCTACGACGAGGTGGCGGTGGATGGCGTTGGCGCGGTCTTCAAAGGCACGTACGAAAGCATGGATGGTTTCACTGACCAGCGCATTGTCAGCGGTAAATGGACGATCGAAAATAATCAGGCGGTGCAAACAGTTGTGGATGTTTCCGATTATGTTCTGAATACCGGCATACAGGCTTCGGAATATACGGTCAGCGCGAAGATCACCCTGCCTGAAACAAGCGACTCTGGCGGCGGCTTTGTCATTCACATGAACGAACGCGGTTCGAAGAACAACTCGTACATCGTGCGTCTTAAAGATGGCGGCAAGGGTATTTGGTGGGGCAGCATCAACGACGAAGGCAATTTCAAGGGGCAGGGTTCATCCCCAATTGCAGGAACAGATAAGACCTTCACGCTCAGGCTGGATGTCAAACTTGATGTACTCAGCATTTATGTGAACGATGTGGAGATCGCCAGGAATATTGCCATCTCTTCGCAGGAAGGTTGGATCGGTTTGTTGTCATATGGCGGACCTGTGATCTTTGAAGATGTAAAACTAGAGGTGGAAAAATGAAGCGTCTGCCCGATTGGGTCACTGTACCGCTGTTGGCGTTCGTCCTCAGTCGCTTGTTGATTTTTGGCGCGGGCATCCTTGGCGATACCATGCTGCCTACTGAAGAAGGTCACTGGGTGGCGGATGAGAACAGCCCCTTCCTCTCCATGTGGGCAAAATGGGACAGCCAGTATTACGTCGATATTGCCACCAATGGCTATTGGTTTCGCCCTGGTTTGCAAAGCAACGTTGCCTTCTTTCCGCTGTATCCAATGTCCATGCAAGTGCTGGCGAAATTCTTCGACGGCAACTTGATCATGACGGGATTCGTCGTCAGCAATGTGACATTCCTCGGCGGATTGATCTTCTTCTATCTTTTGACCGAACTCGAACTCGGTTCAGACTCAGCCAGGCGTGCGGTGTACTACCTGGCATTTTTCCCCACCTCATTCTTTTTCTCTGCGGTCTACACCGAGAGTATGTTCGTCTTTCTCTCCATCGCCACCATGTACTTTGCCCGCAAACACCAGTGGATGTGGGCGGCAGTCTTTGGCATCCTCACGGCTGCCACACGCAACCTCGGCATTTTGATGTGGGCGCTCTGTATCTGGGAATGGCTGCGTTCGCAAGGCTGGGCGCTGCTTGCCGTGCATAAAAAAGAGACCTGGCTCAGCTTATGGGACGGTTTCAAGCGAAACTGGTTTGATCTCGTCATCATTTCGCTCATTCCTCTGGGCATGTTGGTATTCATCTATTTCCTCAAGGTTAATTTTGACCGTCCGCTGGCGTTCATTGAGGTGCAGTCGGCTTGGGGGCGCGAGAACGTCGGTCCGGTTGCGGTATTGCA
The DNA here is from genome assembly GCA_002343775.1 of Anaerolineales bacterium UBA2395. Lineage (GTDB taxonomy): Bacteria > Chloroflexota > Anaerolineae > Anaerolineales > Villigracilaceae > Villigracilis. The sequence continues at coordinate 145,033 of DDSH01000001.1, read as the reverse complement.
GAAGAGCATCACCGGCTTGCTCGAAGGTGAAGTGAACAAAGGCTGGCTGACCCGCTTTTGGAACGTCTCTTTCTATTTGTTCTTTCTGGCATTGGTTCCGTTCATCTGGTACAGGCTGGGTGAAGGATATGCCATCTTTGTGCTTATCATGTTGTTCGTGCCGTCTGCCAGTTCCATAGGGAGCATCATCCGCTATTTGCTGACGCAATTCCCCGCCTTCATGATGATGGCGTGGTGGGGGCGTGACGACCGAGTGGACAGGGCGTTCAACTTTACCTTTGCCACTCTGCTGGGCGTGTTTGTGGTCGTTTTTGTCAATTGGATCTTTGTTGCGTAAAAGGAGTCCGTATGCCTTACGAAAATTATGCCAGATGGAAAACAGAAGCCATCACTGAAGAGCCCAAACTCTCCATCGTCATCCCTGCCTATAACGAACGTGAGCGGATCGTCGCCACGATTGGCGCGATTGCCTCCCATGTTTCCGATTTGGGCTTTCCGTGGGAGTTGCTGATCGCCGATGACGGCTCGAAGGATGACACGGTGGCATTGTGCGATGACCTGCATCTGGTGAACATGCGCGTACTTAGGGCGCCGAAGAATGGCGGCAAGGGCAGCGCTGTGCAGCGTGGCATGTTGGCGGCGCGCGGAACGTATGTCCTATTTGCCGATGCGGATAATTCCACGCCGATCGAAGAGGTGAGCAAACTATTGAACAAGTTGGAAAAAGAATCTTTTGATGTGGCGGTCGGTTCACGGGCGGCGGAAGGTGCGGAAGAGGGCAAGAAATCAATGTTGAGGAAGATTCTCAGTGGCGGCTTGCGCTGGATCGTGAGGCATATCTTCTTTATCCCGGTCAAAGACACTCAATGCGGGTTCAAAATGTACACACGCGAAGCCGCGCAGAAGCTGCATACCAAGCAAACCATCATGGGTTTTTCCTTCGACTTGGAAATTTTGTATCTCGCCTCAAAGTTCGGCTACAAGATCGCTGAAGTCCCCGTCTCGTGGATCGATGCCCCTGGTTCGAAGGTGGACACACGCAAAGAAGTGCAGCGCTTCCTGCGTGACCTGATGACGGTCAAGATGAATGATCTGAAAGGTGTGTATCGATAGGAGGACACCCATGCGAATAGCCATTGTTACTACCCATCCACCTTCCAAAGGTTCGCTGAACGAGTATGCCTATCACTTTGTCCGTTTTTTGAAGACCAAGACCGAGATGGTTGAGGAGATCATATTGTTGCTCGACGAACTGCCCGAGGGTCAGCAATATTCCCCGGAGCAGAACCAGGCTCAAGTTCCGGTGCGAAGCGTGCCGTGCTGGCAGTTCAATGCGCTGGATAATTCCTTCCGCATTCGCAAGGCAGTGCGGGAAGCGGATCCTGATATCGTGTTGTTCAATATCCAGTTCGCTTCATTCGGCGATAAAAAGGTGCCTGCCACGTTGGGTTTGCTTACGCCGTGGCTGTTGAAACTGGATGGACAAAAGGTGGTGGTGTTGCTGCACAACATCATGGAGACGGTGAATTTAAAGTCGGCGGGGTTTGGCAACAACCCGATTTTGGAAGCCGTGATCCGTTTGTTCGGCAACATCATTACGCGTTTTATCTTGAAGGCAGATTGGGTGGCGGTGACCATCCCGAAGTATGTGGAGATCCTGGAGAGCAAGTATGGCGCGCAGAATGTGCTGCTTGCGCCGCATGGTTCGTTTGAAGAACCGACCGAAACCGCGCCGAGCACCATGCCTGGTGGTAAGCCAACGGTGATGACCTTTGGGAAATTTGGAACCTACAAAACTGTCGATTTATTAGTGGAGGCACACGCTGTATTATTGAAGAAACATCCGGATATGCGGCTGGTCATTGCCGGTACCGACAGCCCCAATGCGGCAGGTTATTTGCAGGGCGTGCGCGACAGGTATTCGCATGTGCCGAATGTGGAATATACCGGGTATGTTGCCGAAGGCGATGTGCCGCGCATCTTTGGCGAGGCGTGGGTGGTGGCATTTCCGTACACATCCACCACGGGCAGTTCCGGGGTGTTGCATCAGGCGGGCGGATACGGCAAGGCGGTGGTATTGCCAAATTTGGGCGACTTTGCCGAACTGGTTTTGGAGGAAGGCTATGATGCCGAATTTTTCGAGCCAACCAGTGCCGATAGCTTGGCGGCATCGATCGCCAAGGTGATCGACAACCCTGAACGACAGCGCGAGATCGGGTTGCGAAATTATGCCGCCGCGAACGGCTTGCCGATCACTGAAGTGGTGGACTGGTATCTGATCCACTTTGAGGAATTGTTGAAGAGGAAATAGGAGTTTTTATGGACATCATAAAATCATCTCGGGACAATCTGCCGGTCCTTCAACTTAAGGGACGCTTCGATGCGCATGAAGTGGAACCTGTGAACGCCTGGCTGGCGGAGCACACCGGGAAGGGGGAGGCGAGGATCATCGTCAATTTGGAAGGCATGAATTTCATTGACTCAACGGCGCTTTCCACCCTGGTGCGTGGATTGAAGAACTGCCGTGAACGAAATGGCGATCTGCACATCTGTTCCTTGCAGCAGCCGGTGCGCGTCATTTTTGAATTGACGCGTCTTGACAAAGCCTTTGATATATTCCCCACCGAGGAAGAAGCCGCGAAAGGGTTCTAAGTGATTCCGGAAATTTCTGCCAAGCATCGTGATGCGTTCAAATCCCTGTCGGCAGGCTGGATGCGCGTTGGCGCGACCTGTGTGCAACTGCTGCGGGGAGATGAGGTTCTGATCGGCTGCCCCACTTCAAGCCTCTGCAATGAACCGTCGCTTTTGGTCTCGTCGTTTGCTTCCGGATTGACGCTGCAGATCTATGGTGTCACCGATCCCCGCTGGACCCCCACTGCCGAATCCATGCTGGATATTTTCGCAAACCTGCTCACAGTGGATGCGGATTTGGATAATCTCACAGCTGCCTTGGTGGAAACGCAAGACCGGCTCGTGGCGCTTTACGAATTGACCCAAGCCACCCGTCGTACGCTGGATATAAATTCACTGCTGGACCTGCTGATTAAGCAATCGCAACACTTGATGGATGTGGACGGTGGTTTTGTCGTTCTTAAGGAAAAGGATGGAAAGCCTCTCGTCCATCAAGTTTCTGAAAGACCGATCCACCCTGCTCATGCAGAAGCGGCAGCCACGCTGTACATGCGGGATCCCAGCCGGCATATTTTCAAAGACTCTGAAACGGTTCCGCTGGAACTGCGGAATGTGATGATGGTGACCCTGCCCGTGCGCGACGAAATCTCAGCAGCGGTGGGCTTGTTCAATAAAACTGGAAAATTCACCACCCCGGATATCAAACTTGCCAAAGCCATTGCGGGTCATATTGGCGCACAGTTGGAAAATGCCATGCTCCATAAAGAGGCGGTGGAACGCGCCCGCCTCGAAACTGAAATGGACATTGCCCGCCAGGTGCAGACCGCCATCCTGCCGCAGAGCATTCCGCAGGTGAAAGGTCTGGATGTTTTTGCAGAGTCCAACCCCGCGTTTGAAGTGGGCGGTGACTTCTTCGATGTCAGCACCCGTCAGGATGATACGCTGGTCTTTGCCCTCGGCGATGTGACCGGCAAGGGGATGCCCGCTGCGCTGTTGATGAGCATGACGCACACCATCATCAAATCGGCATCGCGGAATATGCCTTTCAATCATCCGCACCAGGTGCTGAACCGTCTCAACCACGACATGGCATCCGATTTTTCCAATGTGGGCATGTTTACCACGGTTATGCTGGGCTTGGTGGATTGCGCCAATTGCAAATTACATTACAGCAATGCCGGTCAGAGCCCTATTTATTTCATTCCCGCCAATGGAGAGCCAGCCTTGCTGGAGGCGCAGGATATCCCCGTGGGGATTTTGGATGCTGTGGAATACACTACCCAAAGCCTGAGCCTCTCGGTTGGGGATGTTTTCGTCGCCGCATCCGACGGATTCCCCGAGTCGCGCAACCCGGCTGGAGAGATGTACGGCTATGAGCGCATGCGAACGTTTCTTTCCGCTTCGCGCCATTTGCCCGCCAGAGAGATCGCCAGCGCCCTGCTGGCAGATGTGAATACCTTTTGCGGCACACATCCACAAGACGACGACCGCACCATCGTCATCCTTAAATTTGAAAAACAGGACGAAAAACGAATCATGTTCAATGAAAGTCTGATAGTTCGCGCCACATACGAAGACATTCGTCAGCCGTGCGAACGTTTGCGGGCGAACCTAGACCAAGCCGGAATTTCCGAAGAGGTTGCCAGCCTGTGTGAACTTTCCTTGCAGGAATTGCTCGCTAATTTGGTGGATCATGCCTATGAAGGCGACCCGAACCGTCAGATCACCGTACGCATGGCGGGTAGCCAGAAACAGATTTTCCTGCAGACGGAAGATACCGGCGTGCCCGCCAATTTGAAAATGGATGAGGTTCACATGCCCGAGCCCGAAGACCTTGCCGAAGGAGGCTATGGCATGGCGATCATCCGCTCGCTGATGGATGAAGTCCGCTATGACTCGACGCAGGGAAAAAACATCTGGACGCTTGTCAAAAACCTGAAATAAACGCCAAAGAGAAAGAGAAAATTATGTCACTTGAAATCAATCCCACCGAACAGATCATCAAAATTGCCGCCATCTCTTTGAAAGGACGGCTCGATGCCTTCGAAGCGCCCGCGCTTCGCAAAACCTGCGACGAATACATCGCCAATGGATTCGACCATTTCGTTTTCGACCTGACCGATGTCGCCATGATCGACTCCGCCGGGCTGGCGGTTCTGGTCAGTGTGCTCAAACGAGCGCGCCAGAAGAACGGTGATGTGCGCCTGGTCTGGCCCCGCGAAGAAGCGGCTTCCCGCATCCTCAAACTGACCAAGTTTGATCAGGTCTTCGTCTCCATCGAAAAATCCGAGATCGTGCCGAAAGGTTTCTAGCATGAGCAAAGCCAAGATCCTCGTCGTGGATGACGAGCCCAACAACCAGCGCATCCTTACCTACACCCTCAACAAAGCAGGCTATGAAAGTACTTCCGTTGCCGACGGCGAAAATACCCTGCGCTGGCTTGAGGTCAATACGCCCGACCTGGCAATTCTCGATGTCTCCATGCCCGGCATGGACGGCATCACCCTGTTGCAGCACATCCGTGCCATGCCGCAGTATGCCCACCTCCCGGTCATCATCCTCACCGGCAGCGGCGATGATGATGAACGCATCCGCGCCGAAAAGGTTGGTATTCAAGGGTTTCTTACCAAGCCTGCCAGTTCCAAGACCGTGTTGGAGGTGGTAGCCAGCCTGCTTCCTTCCCCATGAGTAAGATCAAGGAACTTCTCCACTCCAAATTCGCCTCTGCCAGCGCGCTGCTCATGCTCAGCATGACCGTTGTCAACGCGGGCAATTACATCTACAACCTTATCATGGGCAGGTGGCTGGGTCCTTCGCTGTTTGCCGACCTATCGCTCATCGTCACCCTGCTGTTGGTGGTGACCTTCCTCACCGCGCCGATCCAAATGACTTCTGCGCGGTATGCCGCCATTCATACTGCCGATGGGGATGATAAAACCCTCGCTTCTCTTCGACGTTTTATCTGGTTCGTTGCCCTCAGCCTTGGTCTTACGCTGACAGCGTTCTTCGCCATCTTTGCGCCGGCGCTAAAGAATTTTTTTCATACGCAATCATCCCTTCCATTTGTTATTTTCGGCATGGCGCTGCCATTCAGCATGGTACAAGCCGTGGAGCGTGGAATGTTACAGGGGCGCACCAACTTCAAGATTTTGGCGATCAGTTACCAGGTCGAGATGTGGAGCCGCTTGCTGGTCAGCATTCTGTTGGTGGCGCTGGGGCTTTCCGTCAATGGGGCAGTGATTGGTATCAGCTTGTCCTTTGTCTTCACCTGGTGGGTGGCGCGTTCCGCTGTAACCGGGCTTGCGTCGAAGGAACCCATTTCCAAAGCGATGCGCATGGAACTGCTGGCATTTGCCGCGCCGGTGTTGGTCTCGCAGTTGGGGCAGATCCTGATCAACAACAGCGACGTGATCCTGGTGAAGCGCTTTTTTGAAACCAGTGATGCCGGCAAATACGCTGCACTGGCGCTGATCGGCCGCATTGTGTTCTTCGCCACCTGGTCGGTGGTGACGACCATGTTCCCGATCGTGGCGCAAAAACAAAAGATGGGCGAAGCGCACACGCATTTACTATGGATATCGCTGGGCATTGTTGGGGGCATTTCTCTGCCGGTGGTGCTGCTGACCTTGTTCTTCCCGCAATGGGTCATTACGATCTTGTTCGGTGAAAAATATTTGGGCGTTGCCAATTTGTTATGGTTGTATGCGCTGGCGACCTCTTTGTATTCGATGGCGAATGTTGTCATCAATTATCGTCTGTCCCTCGGCATGGGGCGTGAGACCGGCTTTGCCATTGCGGCGGGATTTGCACAAGTCCTGGGTATTGTCTTTTTCCACGCTTCTCTGGCACAGGTGGTGTACGTGCAGGTGATCGTCATGGCGGCGCTGTTCCTTGCGCTGCTGTGGCATAACTTTTTACACCGGCGAACGGTTTCCTTTTTGCGGACGGTGATACACCATGCTTGATCTGTTGCTTTCCCTCTCCACGAATGCCTTGCTGATCTTTGATGAAACTGGCAGGATTCTGCGCGCCAATGAAGCAGCCGTGGAGATGTTCGGATGGTCGTTGAAGGAACTGAAAAAGAAAAATCTATCAGCCCTGTTGCCGCAACCGCATGTTCGGCGGCATGCCAAATTATTTCAATCGTTTCTGGAGGGTGAGGGAACCAGCCGTCACATGGGCGGGTATCGTTCTGTGGTGGCGCGGCGCAAGAACGGCGAGGAGTTCCCGGTGGAGGCTTCCATTGGCAAAGGGGAACTGGATGGCAGGCTGGTGGCGGTTGCTTCGCTGCGCGATATTGCGCACGACATGCGCAACCGGATGTCCATGCAGAAAATGGCGGAAGATCTACAAAAGAAGCTGACCTTTGAAGAATTGACCGTACACTTTGCAACGAAGTTCATGAACGTTTCCACAGAAGAGGTTGGCGCAGCCATTCAAGAGGCGCTGGCTGTGCTGGGAAAACTGTTCGATGTGGACCGTGTCTATATTTTTGAACTCGTCGACAACCGGACGGTTATGAACAATACCTATGAGTGGTGCGCCGAATCGGTCACTCCACAGATCGAAAACCTGCAGGGATTGCCGACAGAAATCGCCCCGTGGTGGATGAAGTACTTGAACAATAACGAGACGATCATCGTGCCGCGTGTTTCTGAAATGCCGCCGGAAGCCTCCTCTGAACGCGCGATTCTGGAAGAGCAAAACATCCAGTCGTTGCTGGTGACGCCCATGCTGTCGGATGAGGGGTTGTTTGGGTTTGTCGGCTTTGACTCGGTGTTGCATGAGCGCGTGTGGACGAAGGACGAAGTGAGTCTGCTGAATGTAATTTCAGTCCTGATGACCAATACCATCATTCGTCAACGCAGTCAGCGGGAATTCATGAAACAGCGCGATTTTGCCCGGACCATTGCCACGCAAATGGGGCAGGGACTAACGATTACGAATGAGAATGGACAATTCGAGTTCGTCAATGAGTCCTATGCCAGAATGCTTGGGTATGATGTGTCTGAGTTGATCTGGCGCACCCCATTCGATGTGACATTCCCCGAAGATAAAGGCGTGTTGGAAGATTCGCTCCGGCAAAGGATGAACGGCGAGATCACCACCTATGAAGCTCGTCTGCGCGGAAAACAGGATCGCGAAGTATATGCGCTCATCACCGGCGTTCCGCGCTGGGTGGATGGAAAATATGCCGGTTCCATCACGGTCATTACCGACCTGACAGAGCGCCGCCAGATGGAGGAAAAACTTCGCAGGTATGCCAGGGCGATCGAAAAGAGCAACATGGACCTTGCCGAAGCGCGGGATCGTGCTCTGGAAGCGTCGTATCTCAAAAGCGCTTTCCTCGCCACCATGAGCCACGAGATCCGTACGCCCATGAACGCCATCGTGGGAATGAGCGAATTGTTGTTGGATACGCCTTTGACCCCGGAACAGCGCGAATTTGCCAGCGTCATTGAGTCGTCCAGCCAAAATTTGCTTGCTATTCTCAATGATATTTTGGACTTTTCCAAGATCGAAGCGGGGAAACTGTCGATCCGGCCGGGGGTGTTCAATCCCGCGCAATTGATGCGGGAAACCGCCATGCTGTTTAACCATACCGCGCGTGAAAAGCATATCCAAATGTCGTTGGTGGTCTCTGCCAGCATTCCCGAAACTCTGGTGGGCGATGCCGGGAGGATCCGTCAGATCCTGAATAATCTGGTCAGCAATGCCATTAAATTCACTCCGGCACGGGGCTCCATTTTCCTGAATCTATCAGGGACTCGCATCAACGAGAACATCATCATGACCACGTTCACAGTTCAGGACACGGGCGTTGGGATTCCCGTTTCCGTCCGACCGAAACTGTTCGAACCCTTTACCCAGGCAGATTCGTCTCATACCCGCAAGCACGGAGGCACCGGGCTGGGGCTTGCCATCTCCAAGCGTCTGGCGGATCTGATGCATGGGGAGATCGGCTACAACTCCATTGAAGGGACGGGTACCAGTTTCTGGGTCAGCCTGCCGTTGCCGCTGAAGGAAACCCGGTTGGAGAAGCAACTGTCTGATCTGCCTGAGCCGGAAAAAGCCTCCCAAACATTCAAAACCGATAAATCGATCTTGATCGTGGAAGATAATCTAGTAAATCGCGATCTGTTCACGCTTCAACTACGGGAATTTGGGCTGGTTGCAAAACAGGCAACCAACGGAAGCGAAGCCGTGGAGCTTTTGGCGGTGAATCCTGATGACTACCTGCTGGTTCTCATGGATTTGAACATGCCGGTCATGGATGGCTTTGAAACCATCCGGCTGATCCGGAAAAACGAAGAAGGAACACAGCGCCACATCCCGGTGATTGCCGTGACTGCAAACGTCATGCCGGGAGTGCGTGAACTATGCCTTCAGGCTGGCATGGATGATTACTTGAGCAAGCCGGTATCCTTGCAGGACCTGCAGAGGGTTCTTGAAAAATGGTTGCATTACCCGGGCTGATCTGGGATTGTTAATGCTGCGGAAATAAGTATCGGGGAAATTTAAATCCACGGTCATACGATGAACCTCTTGCAAATACCCAAAATTGATATAAGGCATTCCGATCTTTCTGCATTTCGGAATATCTTCATGAGTACAAATGACGGCCTGTGTCACAATAAATTTTTGATGTAATTTTCATGTGATGACAGTTTTGGTAGTTTTTTGCCAAGTTATGTCATAATATTGTGAAAATTCGCCCCGTAATCCATTGCGGGGCACGGTGTTATAAAAACAGGAGGCTGCTTCATATGAAGATCACGCTCATTTCGCCCAAAGGACCGTTGTACCGCCATCGTGGGGGGATTTTCAAAAAGAACCTTCGGTATGCCCCGCTGACATTATCCACGCTTGCCGCCTACATCCCGCCCGAGCTCAACGCCACCGTTGAGATTCTCGACGAAGGCATCGAGGATGTGGATTTGAACCTGCAAACCGATCTGATCGGGATGACCGTCATCACCGGTTCGTCGCATCGTGCTTATGAACTTGCGGCTCATTTTCGCGGACGGGGGATTCCCGTCGTGCTTGGCGGACCCCATATCACGCTGATGCCGGAGGACGCCCAACCGCACGCTGACTCCATTGTTGTGGGGTATGCAGAAGACACCTGGCCTCAACTCTTGCGTGATTTTGCCGCGGGGCAAATGAAGCGACGCTATGATATGGCGCCTGATCTCAGCCTGGCAAACCGTCCCTTCCCGAAGCGCGAGTTGATGAAGAAACAGCATTACCTCACCACGCATGTTTTCGAAGCGACGCGTTCCTGTGTACACAGTTGCGAGTTCTGCGTTGCGCCCACTGCGTGGGGCATTCATCCCTACTTCAAACCCGTTGAAGATGTGGTCGCGGATATCAAACAGCACTGGGGGCGCAAGATCATCTTCATTGACCTGAACCTCATTTCTGATAAGGAATACGCCGCCCGTTTGTTCGAGGCGATGATTCCACTCAAGGTGAATTGGTTCGGGTTGTCCACCACACTTCTCGGTAAGGACGATGCGCTCCTTTCCCTTGCTGCTCGCAGTGGCTGCACAGGTTTGCTGATGGGTTTTGAGTCCATTTCAACTGCCAACCTGCGCCAGACCAAAAAAGGTTTCAACTCGCCTGGTGAATACAAGGAACTGACTCAAAAACTCCACAGGCATGGCATCACGCTTATGGCATGTTTCACCTTCGGGCTTGACCATGACACCACTGATGTCTTCATGCAGACCGCCAAATTCGCCATTGATGCAGGCATTGACCTGCCGCGTTTTGCCATCGTCACACCTTTTCCGAATACAGGTTTATACAAACGCCTCGAATCTGAAGGACGCATCCTCACCAAGAATTGGGAGTTGTACGATGCCCAGCATGTTGTCTTTCAACCCAAGTTGATGACACCCTCCGAATTGTATGAAGGACACGAAAAAGCCTGGAAGTACACCTACTCTGCATCAGCAATGGCAACGCGTTATCTTAAATCTCGCATCCAAACTCCGGTGTGGTGGATCGCCAACATGGGCTATCGTTTCTACGCTCATCATCTTAAAGATTTTTACAACTGCGATTGGATCATCGGTCAACTCGACGAAAGACCTGTCAGCCCGGTCTTCATGCCTGAAACCGTGACCGAACTGGCGCTGCCAGTGGTGGATAAAGGAGATAACGCCCCATGCGGTTAACCCTCATACATCCCTGTATCGGTCGCCGCAAAGACCAGCCCTACATTCGCCTCTGGCAAATGGAGCCGCTTCCGCCTGCCGCCATTGCAGGGCTTACTCCCGCTGGTGTGGAGATCAAATTCTACGATGATCGCATGGAGCGCATCCCATACGATGAGCCGACCGATCTGGTCGGCATCAGTGTGGAAACGTACACCGCCAAGCGTGCTTATCAAATTGCCAGCGAATATCGCAAGCGCGGTGTGCCTGTGGTGATGGGCGGCTTTCATGCCACGTTATGCCCTGAAGAAGTCTCTCAATATGCCGATTCAGTTGTCGTTGGTGAAGCAGAGACGCTTTGGGAAACCGTCCTCAAAGATGTGGAACGCAAGACGCTCAAGCCATACTATCGAGCGGATTCCCGTCCCTCTCTTGCGCGGATGAAACCCCAGCGCCTCATTTACAAGGGGAAGAATTATCTGCCCATCGGCTTGGTTGAGGCTGGAAGAGGCTGCCACTTCGTCTGTGACTTCTGCGCCGTACAGACCGTCTTCGGTCACACGCAAACTCGCCGCCCCGCCGACGACATTTTCACCGAACTTGAGCAACTGCGCGAGAAGCCCCTCATCTTCTTTGTGGACGATAACATCACGTCCAATATGGCACAGGCGAAAGAGTTCTTCAAAGAACTGAAGAAGTTGAAGATCCGCTGGGTCAGTCAGGCGAGCATCAACGCCGCACACGACGAGGAATTTTTGCACCTCATCAAAGAGAGCGGATGTCAGGGAGTCTTGATCGGCTTCGAGTCGCTCAACCCTGACAACCTCAAAAAGATGAACAAAGGCTTTAACACCATGCAGGGCGGATACGAAAAAGCCCTGGCAAATTTGCGCAAGTACAACATCCGCCTCTACATCACCTTTGTCTTTGGCTACGACGAAGACACCGAAGCCAGTTTCAAACAAACCGTGGACTTTGCCCTGCATCACAAGTTCTACATTGCCGCCTTCAATCACCTGACACCTTTCCCAGGCACACCGCTCTACAAACGCCTTGAACAGGACGGACGATTGCTCTTCGATAAATGGTGGCTGGATGACCGCTACTCGTACAACATGATCCCCTTCCAACCTGCACACATGACGCCCGAACGCCTGCAACGCGGATGTGTGGACGCCCGCGCCGAATTCTATAACTGGAGCAACATCTGGAACCGCAGCATGGATTCGGTCAATCGCTCCAGTGCGTTGATGTGGTGGCAGTTCTACGGCATCAATGCCATGTTCCGCCGCGAGGTGCGTCAGCGTGATTACTATCCGCTGGGGGATGAGTCTTTTAGCGGAACCCTGCTCAAAGTCCGCGAACGAGGCGAGCCGATACATTGGTAAAGACCTTAACCACAATGGTTTTCCTTCGTGGTAAAAAATTAAATCCCCATGCCCCTTCCTCCCGCCACTCTTCCCCCTGAATACCTGCCTCTCAAACGAAAGTTGATGAGCGAACACAAGGACGAGTTCGCTTCCTTCCGCAAAGAGGATGTGCGTCTGCGCCTGGTCGAGATCGTCACCTTCTTTTTCGTCTGGTTGGGCGGCGCGGCATTGACCTTGTTTGCCGTTTCGCTTTCAACTCTCTGGCTGAAACTTCCGCTGATGGCTCTCGGCATTTTCCTGTGCGGACTGGCATTCTTCGTCTTCTTTCTCGAAGTTCACGAAGGCATGCACAGCGTCTTATTCAAAAATAAATTATTGAACGATCTTGTCTCGTTTATATTTTGCCTGCCCCTCTTCATGTCATTGACCAGCGCCGTCATCCTGCACCTGCGGCATCATCGTTATCTCGGCGAACAAGGCGACCCGGACGAATATCGCTTCTATGCCAAAACGAAATTGGGCTTGATGCTTCTATACTACGGGCGTTTGTTCATTGCCCCCACGATCTATATCTTCTTGATCCCCGTGCTGGGATACCGCCACGGCACATCCCGCCAGCGGCGGCGCATCCTGCTTGAGTTTGCAGTGATGCTGGTTTTCTACGTCTTCATCTTTTCTCAAGTGCCGTTCTTGGATCTTTTGTTCATCTGGCTGATTCCCACTACTGTCACAGGCTTTTTGATCGGTTTGTGGGGGCTTGCCCAGCACGCGCTGACTGACGCCAAAGATCCCTTGCTTGCCAGCCGTTCTGTTCATGCCAGCCCGCTGGTTTCGTTTTGCTTCATTAATCAGAACTATCACCTCGAACATCATCTCTTCCCCGAAGTCCCCAGTTATCACCTCAAAAAAGTCTACGAAGTCACCTGGCAGCAACTGCCCTACGCGCTCTCCTCCGATTCATACATCGGCTTCATGCGAGATTTCATTCGCCTGAGCGTTAAACTCGAAGATAAACCCATTGGTTACACCGAGATCATCGGTTGGTGATATGCCCGCCCACCATTACGAACTCGCCACGCAACATGACGACCCCGAACTGCGCCGCCTGCTGCGTGAGAATCCATTTGCGGGTTCGATCTCGTTATCACTGGAGCGTGAGCCGAATTACTTCCTTGCTTCCGCCATTGAAGGCACGTTCCATGAAACGCTGGTCGTGCGTGATTCGAAGACCCGTCAACTCGTCGGCATCGGCGACCGATCTGTGCGCCCGCTCTTCGTCAACGGCGAGATAAAAGATGTCGGTTACTTCAGTGGCTTGCGCGTGGACTCGAAATATCAACATGGGTTGGCGCTTGCGCGTTTTCTCGGCAAAGGCTGGGAGGGTCAGCGTGAGCAGCACAAAGATGGGCGTGCAAAGTTCTATCTCATGAGCATTGTTTCCGATAACAACCCCGCCCAACGTTTGCTTGATTCAAAGTTGCCGCATTATCCGCGCCTGCATCGCCACACGCACATGTGTACGTATGCAATTCACCCAGCCCGCCCCAAAAAAGAATCAAAAATAAAGATCACCCGCGCCACAGCGGATCTGATTCCTGCCATCGTAGATTGTCTCCACCGCAACGGGATGCGTCACCAATTTGCCCCGCACTGGACGGAAGAGACGCTTCTTTCCCCGCTCACACCTGGTCTTTCCATCTCGAACTTTTTCCTCGCCCAAAGCGGATTCCGCATCCGCGGCTGTTTGGCGTTGTGGGATCAACAAGCCTGCAAGCAAACCGTCGTGCGCGCATACAGCGGCACCATGGCACGTTTTCGCAAAGTCATTAATCTGTTCACCCCGCTGCCCGAACCCGGCACACGCCTCAACCAATGCTTCGCCTGCTTCCTCGCCGTGGACGATGATGACCCCGAAGTCTTTTCTGCTTTGTTACGAACTCTGCACAACGAAGCCGCCCGCCTTCGCTACGATTACTTTCTGCTCGGTTTGACGAAGGATAGTCCCTTTCATTCCATCGTTAAAACCTACCGACCCATCACCTACGAAAGCGACATTTACCTCGCCGCCTGGGAAGATGGCTTCGACGACATTACCCGCGTAGACAACCGTCCCTCCGCGCCTGAGATCGCTCTTTTATAACGAGTATCCATGACTTTTATCGAAATCCTTATTTCTCCATTGATCCGTTTTTTTGCAGACGCGCTGGTCGCTTTTTGCGTGTCTCTTGAAAAACTGCCCTTCCTGCGCTCGCCGACTGGGTATAACAATCCGCGCGTGCGCCGCATGGTGGGCGGCATCGGCTATTGGGCGCACTCCTTTCGCCTGACCCTGCCAAACATCCGTAAGTGGATGAAGACCCGAGGCGAACTTTTTCCGATGGTTTTGCAGGTGCAGACCATCAACCGCTGTAACGCCGCCTGCGCGTTTTGTCCGTACCCGTACACCGTCCATTTGCAGGAGAAGCGAGTTATGGATGACGCGCTTTACAGCAAGATCGTGGACGAATGCGTTACCGAGCCAGACCTGCACGACTTCGTGCCGATGTCCAAGAATGAGCCGTTATTGGATGTCAAAATGGAAGAACGGGTTGCGGAGTTCAAACAAAAGGCGCAGCGACATCAACTGGTAGAGTTGGTTACCAACGGCAGCCCATTGATACCCGGACGCATTAAACGCCTGATGGCTGCCGGGGTGGACTTACTCACGGTCAGTGTCAACGCTGCGAACGAAGAGACCTACAATCAGGTGATGGTGGGTCTCTCATGGAAGCAGGTGATGAATAATCTGGAGGCGCTTTCCAAAGAAGACCTGGCGATGACCAACGTATACCTGCGCTTTGTCAGCGAGCAGGATAACCGCAAAGATTTGCAGGTCTTTCGGAATCGTTGGAAGGGGTTCAACCTGTTCACGTTCAACGTCAATAACCGCGCTGGGACGGTAAAGGATTACGAGACGAAGATCATCGATTATGCCGATTTCATTCAGCGCATCAAACGCATGGCGGGTAGTCACACGTACCCGGTCTGCCCGTACATTTTTAGTTTGATGCACATTTTGGAGAATGGCGATGTGCCCATGTGTTCGAACGATTGGGCGAATCGCGAGGTATTGGGGAATGTCCGCACGCAGAGCATTCGCGAAATTTACAACTCGCCGCGCATGAATCAACTCCGCGAACTGATGGCGCAGGGGCGTTTTGAAGAGATCGACGCCTGCCGCGAGTGCTCGTTCTATCATGAGTGGATGAAACCGCTCACAGCGGAAGAAAAAGTTCAAGTTGTTGAACCCGTTACCGGTTAAGAAAGAAGCGAGGCATTTTATCCAATGAGAATTACGTTTATTCGTCCACATATCACAGCCCGCCGCGCAGCAGATGCACTCGAGCCGCTGGTCTTTGGCATTCTGGCAAAATTGACTCCGCCCGATGTGGAGATCAAATTTTATGATGCGCGCATTGAACCCGTGCCGCTTGATGAACCGACCGATCTTGTAGCGTTGACGGTGGAAACCTTTACCGCGAAATATGCCTATCAACTTGCGATGCATTTTCGCGCGCGCGGTGTGCCCGTGGTGATGGGGGGCTATCATCCCACGCTGCTGCCCGATGAAGCCTTGCAGTTTGCCGATGCGATTGCCATCGGCGATGCGGAAACGGTCTGGGCGCAGATCGTGGAAGATGCGCGGGCGGGCAGGTTGAAGCGCGTGTATCAATCGCAGCCAAACCTTGAGACCGATGGTGTGGTACCCGACCGCAGTATTTTTGCAGGGAAAAAATACAAGCCGCTGCACTTGATGCAGATCGGGCGCGGATGTAAATACGCCTGCGACTTTTGTTCGATCCATGCCTTTTATGGGCGCGACATGCCACGCCGTTGTTTGGACGATGTCTTGAAGGAAGCGGAAGAACTACGCGGCAAATATGTTTTCTTTGCTGATGATAATCTGTTCAATGATCTTGAGTATGCTGAGAAATTGTTTGAGGCGTTGATTCCTTACAACATTCACTGGTCTTGTCAGGTCAGTTTGGATATTGCTCAAAACCCGCATCTGTTGGACTTGATGGCGCAGAGTGGTTGCATCGGCTGCCTGGTTGGGTTCGAAACGCTGGATGAAGCCAACCTGGTACAGATGCGCAAAAAATGGAACAAGAAATACGGCGACTACGCTAATACGCTGGCGCGCTTCCACGAACGCGGAATCATGGTCTTTGGTTCTTTTGTATTTGGCTACGACCACGACACACCTGATGCCTTTGCCCGCACTTTTGATTTTGCGATGCGTTCCAAACTGGCGCTGGCACAGTTCAACCCGTTGATTCCAACGCCTGCCACTTCGTTGTTCGAACGTTTGAAGAAGGAAGACCGTCTCATCTATCCGCGTTGGTGGCTGGATGATTCATACCGCTATGGCGAAACCATCTTCCGCCCCAAAGGGATGACACCCGATCAATTGGCGGAAGGCTGTTTCAAAATTCGGCAGGACTTTGGCAAATACGGTTCCATCTTTCAGCGGATGCTTTCGTCGCAGGCGAATTCGGGTTCGCTGTACAATATGTTCGCTTTTTTAGCGGTTAACATTGCATCCATCAAAGAGATCTACAACAAACAGGGTGTGCCGCTTGGCAATGGTGCGCCGCTCGATGTGGCTGAACTGGCTTTGGAAGTACCCAACTTTAATAATGTGAGGCTTGCATGAAAGTAACCCTGATCTATCCCGCCATTGGACGTTATCTCGACGAAGCCTGCATGGAGCCGCTTTCGCTCGGCGCGCTGGCAGGCTTTACCCCGCCCGATGTGGAAGTAGTGTTATACGACGACCGCCTTGAGCCGATCCCTTTTGATGAGCCGACGGATCTGGTCGCCATCACAGTTCAGATCTACGCGGCGCGGCGTTCCTATGAGATCGCAGCCGAGTATCGCAAACGGGGGGTCAAGGTCATCATGGGCGGAGTCCATGCCACTTTGCTGCCCGAGGAAGTATCGCAACATGCCGACTCGATCTTCATTAGCGATGCCGAGAATCTCTGGCATGAGGTCATCGCCGATGCGAAGCAGGGCAAACTCAAACCGGTCTATCGCGGAGCCGCCACCACGCCCCAGCCGGATACGCTCACGCGCCGCGATCTGTACAAAGGCAAAAAATACCTGCCCATCTCCCTGCTGCAATTCGGGCGCGGATGCCGTTACGTCTGCACATTTTGCGCAGTCAGTTCATACTTCGATCATCGCCATTTCTACCGCAGTGTAGCGCAGACCATTGAAGAGATGAAAAGTCAGGATCGCAACACCTTCTTCTTTGTGGATGACAACATCGTCTCCGATTTTGAGTCGGCGAAAGCCTTGTTCCGCGAGTTGATCCCGCTCAAGATACATTGGGTCTCGCAAGCCAGCATTGACATGACCCGTGACCGCGAGTTGATGGACTTGATGGCGAATAGCGGCTGTCTGGGGAATGTCATTGGTTTTGAATCCATCGAAGCCAAAAGCCTGCGCTCCATGCACAAGGGACAGAATCTGAAAGGCAAACACGGCTACGAAGCCTATACCGAGCAATTGGAGATTCTGCGTGACCACGGAATGCAAACCTGGGCGGCTTTTACGGTTGGGCACGATTACGACACGCCCGATTCCATTTTACGCACGCTCGATTTTGCCCTGGAAAATAAATTTACTTTTGCCGCGTTCAATACGTTGCTTCCATACCCGAACACCGCTCTCTACCGAAAATTGGAAGCGGAAGGTCGCCTGCTTTATGATGGCAAATGGTGGCTGCATGAAGATTATCGCTACAACCAAGCTGCCTTCCGCCCTGCGTTGATGACGCCTGATGAATTGACCGAAGTGTCGTACCATGCCCGCAAGACATTCAACAGCGTCGGCTCCATCTTCAGCCGCGTTTGGGATTTCAAGACCAACATGCGTAACCCATACCGCTTGGGCGTTTATCTCGTCTATAACCCGATCTTCAGAAAAGAAACGCTCAAGAAACAAGGAATACGTTTGTAAGTCAGACTATAGACCGTGGTCAGCCATCGGCGGTCTTCAAGAGATTAGAAAGGCTCAAACCCGTCCCTATGCTTCCCTCCCTCACCAGCCAAACTCTTCCACGCCAAGACCTGACGCCTGAAACCATTCAGGAAATGTTCGATGTCTTCAACGAGAACTTTTCCCAGACCTCGCTCGATCTTTTTACCCGCGACCTGAACAACAAGAACTGGGTCATCCTGATCCGCGACGATGAGAAAAATATCGTACAGGGCTTTTCCACGCTCGGCATTTACGAGACCGATTATCAAGGTCAATGTATCACGGCGGTTTACTCTGGCGATACCATCATCCGCCGCGCGTATTGGGGCACGCCTGAACTCCCTAAAAAATGGATTCATACCGTGCTCGAAAAAACAGCCAATATGCCCCAACCTGTCTATTGGCTGCTGATCTCATCTGGATACAAAACTTATCGCTTCCTCACCGTTTTTTATAAAGAGTTTTATCCCTGTTACAACCAGCCCACCCCGCCTGAAACCCAAAGCCTGATGAACTTCCTAGCCTCCCAACGCTACGGCGACGATTTTTATCCCGACCTCGGCGTTGTCCGCTTCAAAGATGGCGCAACCCCATTGCGCGAAGGCGTTGCCGAAGTCACAGACGAACGTCTCTCCGATCCGCACATCGCGCATTACATCAAAGTCAACCCGCATCACGACCAAGGCGATGAACTTGTCTGCCTCACTCGCGTCCATCCTGATAACTTCACCCCCGCAGGCAGGCGCATGGCGCGATGAAAGCCGCACTCGCCAACCGTCTCTGGCTATTCACATCCCGCAAAGCCGCAAAGGATTTTCACAAAGCCTCGCAGAACGTAGCCAAAACGCAGGCTGGCATATTGCGAAATTATCTAACCAAAAATCAACATACCCATTATCTAAAAAAACATTCGCCACTTTCCACTCCCTACTTTCCACTTTCCACCCACGAAGACTACCTCCCCTACATTGACCGCATCGCGAACGGCGAACAGAATATCCTGACCCGCGACCCCGTTCAACTCTTCGAACTTTCAAGTGGCTCTACCTCTGCCTCGAAGATGATTCCCTACACGCGGACTCTCCAACGTGAATTTCGCCTCGCCCTCTCAACCTGGATCCACGACCTGTACACGCATCATCCCGCGCTGATGGCGGGTCCCGCTTACTGGAGCATCTCCCCGCTGACGTCTGGTCCGCGCCGCACGCCCGGGGGCATTCCCATCGGCTTTGAAGAGGATAGCGCCTATCTCGGCTCATTCGGCTCGATCATCGAATCGTCTTTAATGGCAGTTCCCAACTTCGTCAAACACATTCAAGATGTGGACGATTTCCGTTATGTCACGCTGCTGTATCTCTTGCGCTGCGAAGACCTGCGCCTGATCTCCGTTTGGAATCCCACCTTCCTGACACTTTTGCTTGCACCCTTGGAAACCTGGTGGGACTCGCTCCTAAAAGACCTCGCTGATGGAACCATCACTCCACCCAATCAATCTCCACTTTCCACTCGCCACTTACCACCTTTGCGATCCCCCGCTAACTCTCTTTCAAAAATTTCCCCAACCAACTACCCCTCCATCTGGCAGCACCTTTCCCTCATCTCCTGCTGGGCAGACGGCGCATCTGCTCCCTATGCAAAGGAATTGCAATCTCACTTTCCAAATGTGACCATCCAGCCCAAAGGCTTGCTTGCCACCGAAGCGTTTATCTCCTTCCCACTGACGGGATATGACGGCGGCGCATTGGCGGTCACCTCGCACTATTTTGAATTCCTCGCAGAAAATGGCGATGTTCTTCTCGCAAACCAAATCGAAAAGGGAAAATCCTATTCCGTCATCGTTACCACCGGTGGGGGACTGTATCGCTATCAACTTAACGACATCGTGGAAGTGACCGATTTCTACAACCAGACCCCTTGCATCAAATTCATCGGCAAGGCAGATAAGGTCTCCGATTATTTTGGCGAAAAACTCAATGAGCAGTTTGTTGTTGCTGTTCTAAAGGAAATTTTTGCAAAGAATAACCTCAACCCCATCTTCTACATGCTCGCTCCTGATGACACCCCACCCTTTCATTACACCCTTTATATCGAACTCGACAACCCAACCATCAAACTACCAAACTATCTACCTATCGAATTGGATAACTCGTTGCGCACCAACTTCCACTACGACTACTGCCGAAAGTTGGGTCAACTCGCTGAAACGCAAATCGTTCAAGTCGAAGATGGAAGCGAGGCTTACATCAAAGCCTGTCAACAGCGCGGACAAAAATTGGGAGATATAAAAGCATCTGTATTGCAAAGATCCACTGGCTGGGGCGGGTGGTTTTCATCCCCTTTTACGAAATAGACACACCACCCAGGCATTTGGGTGGTATGGTTAATAGCATGCTGCGTCCCGAATCTTTTCTTACCCACACCCTTGTGCATCATCCGCATGGGCAGGCAGTCACGCGTATCCTTGCCGCAGCCATCCATGCTGTCGAACCGCAGGCAGCGATCCGCCGATTTGTTAAGTTGAATGGAAACACGCTTGAAGTGGATGGACAAAAATATGATTTGAGTGAAACGGGGCGGATTCTTATCCTTGGCTTGGGGAAGGCGTCTCTGAGCATGGCACAACCCCTGGCAGATATGCTCGCGCCTCATTCTCCCCGCGGCTTGCTCATTCCAAAAGTGAATTTTCCTTTCCCTGTGGGCGGATTCGAGATTCAACCCGGTGATCATCCCGTCCCCGGTCAAAACAGTTTGCAGGCAGGCGCAAAAGCCATACGTCTTGTGCATGGACTTAATGAAAACGACCTCGTCATTTGCCTGATCTCCGGCGGCGGCTCTGCTTTGATGACCGCGCCGCATGCTGGCATCTCACTGCCTGAATTGCAGCAACTCACATCCCTGCTGCTTGCCTGCGGCGCGCGCGTGGACGAGATCAACACCCTGCGCCGTCACCTGGATCAACTCAAAGGCGGCGGGCTGGCGCGTATGGCGTCTCCGGCGCGGGTGGTCAGTTTGATCCTTTCGGATGTGGTGAACAGCCCGCTCGAAGCAATTGCTTCCGGTCCCACTGCGCCAGACCCATCCACCCGAGCAGATGCGCTGTCAGTTTTGGAAAAATATGGATTGCAGGAAAAAGTTTCAGCGCCGATCCTTGCCGCGTTGAAATCCCTGCCCGAAACGCCCAAGCCCGGCGATGCTGTATTTGCGCGGACGCAAAATGTGATCGTGGGCAGTAATCTTCAGGCGGCAGAATCTGCTCTCCGTCAGGCGCGAAGCGAGGGGTTTCATCCACACTTGTTGGGAAACGATTGGCAGGGCGAAGCGCGGGATGTCAGCCGGACCATAGGTCAGGTCTTGAAAACGACCGATGCCGAACGTCCGTTTTGTTTGGTGGCAGGCGGTGAGACCACTGTCACCCTGCGCGGACGCGGGCACGGCGGACGCAATCAAGAGTTGGCGCTGGCGGCTGTGAATGAACTGAAAGGCATGGACAA
Source organism: Anaerolineales bacterium UBA2395 (assembly GCA_002343775.1). GTDB lineage: Bacteria > Chloroflexota > Anaerolineae > Anaerolineales > Villigracilaceae > Villigracilis. The sequence goes on along the minus strand of DDSH01000001.1, from coordinate 123,352 downwards.
TGTGTTGCTGGTGACGCTGGCAACCGATGGCGAGGATGGCTCCACCGATGCGGCGGGGGCGGTGGTCAGTGGGGAGACGTTTCAACGTGGCATCGAGTTGGGGATTCGCCCGGACCCGTTTTTGCAGAATAACGATTCGTATTCGTATTTCAATACATTGGGTGATTTATTGAAGGTCGGAGCGACATCTACGAATGTCAATGACCTGCTGTTTTGTTTTAGGTGGTAATGATTTCTGGTGATGTAAAAAATAGCGGGGACTATTTTCCTGATTGGCTCATAAACGTATTCCACCGATTGTTCCTTTGCATGCCATAGACCGTGTCAGCGGTCAGCTTGTCTAAATATCTTTTGGCGTTTTTTACTTGTTACTCGAAATGGTGACATTTTTGACAAACTGCCACTTGACTCTGGTATACAGTTTTGGTATTATGTTATCGATAACATGTTATCGATAACATGTTTACTAGGTGATTTCCTTGACCCTCCCCATCCAAAAGAAACGCGTCACAATTAAAGACGTTGCCCAAGCGGCAGGTGTATCCACACAAACCGTTTCACGCGTGATGAACAAGTTCTCCTACGTTTCAGAGGATACCCGCCAACGAGTGGAAGAGGTTGTGGAGCGTTTAGGGTATCATCCCAGCACCTTAGCTCGAAGTTTGATCCAGCAGCGCAGTTACACGCTTGGGGTCGTCACGTTTGGTCTGAAGTATATCGGACCCTCGCGCACCCTTAACGGGGTCGCCGACCAGGCAGATGCGCTTGGTTACATGATGGTGATGAAGGAGTTGGATAATTTCGACTCGAGCCGCATCGACGACGTGATCGACTCTTTGCTTGCCCGCCAGGTGGATGGCATTCTGTGGGCAGCGCCTGAAATCGGAAGCAACCACGCATGGCTGGATGAACGTCTGGAAAGCATTCCCGTGCCGGTTCTTTTTCTGGCAATGCAGCCCCGGAAGGGCGTATCCAGTGTGGCGACAGACAACTATCAAGGGGCGGTAATGGCGATGCAGCATTTGCTGACCACCGGAAAAAAAAGGATCGGGCATATCGCAGGTCCGTTAAGCTGGTGGGAAGCACAGGAGCGAAAGCGCGGCTGGCGCGAGACACTTGAAAAAGCGGGGTTGGATGCTTCGGAGCAATTTTGTACCGAGGGGAATTGGTCCTCTGCGAGCGGTGAACAGGCATTTCATCAACTTTTGGAAGCATATCCATACATGGACTCGATCTTCGTTGCCAACGATCAGATGGCGTTAAGTGTTTTGCGGGAAGCTCATCGATTGGGGATCCGCATGCCTGAGCAATTGGCAGTCGTCGGTTTCGATAACCTGCCCGAGTCTGCCCATTTTTATCCCTCCCTGACGACAATTTCTCAAGACCTGCAACTGCTCGGCGAAGAAGCCGTGCAAAGGATCGTGGAAATGATCCAGGCGAGACAGAACAACCAGATCATCCCCGCCCAATCCTGGTTTATCCAGCCGAATTTGGTGGTGCGTGAAAGCGCTTGATGGAATCGGTTTTATTTTCATCCTGTTCATTTTTCTACATATTACCGACATTGAAAGGAGGTGATTTGGAAGCGAAACAAGAAACTCGAAATGCAGGAAGTGCGCCCGGATACATTGGCGTCTGAGGGCAAGCTCCCTGCGCAGGAGAAGGATCGAACCGGTTCCCTCCTGTTGAAATACCAGCCAATATCACATTCCCGAACGATAACTAAGGAGAAGAAATGTCCAAGAAAGTGATGTACACCCTTATCGCAGTGCTCGTACTGGTCAGTTTTGTACTTTCTGCCTGCGGCACCCCGGCTGCGGAAGAAGCCCCCGCCGAGGAAACAAAGTTGGTCGGCATTTCCATGCCCACCAAGACCTCCACCCGCTGGATCTCCGACGGTGAAAGCATGGTCAAGGAATTCGAAGCCATGGGCTACGATACCGACCTGCAGTTTGCTGACGACGACATCCCGAACCAGCTTGCCCAGATCGAAAACATGATCACCAAGGGCGCGGATGTGCTCGTTATCGCCGCCATTGACGGCAGCACCCTGACCGATGCGCTCGCCAAAGCCAAGGAAGCCGGCGTGCTTGTCATCGCTTACGACCGCCTGCTGGTCAACTCTGAGAATGTTGACTACTACGCCACCTTCGATAACTTCGGCGTCGGCGTGATCATGGGCTCCCAGATCGAAGAAGGTCTTGACCTGAAGAATGCAGAAGGTCCCTTCAACATCGAGCTCTTTGGCGGTTCCCCCGACGACACCAATGCGTTCTACTTCTATGATGGCGCCATGTCCGTGCTCCAGCCCTACATCGACAGCGGCAAGCTCGTCGTTCAGTCCGGGCAGACCGGTATGGACAAGGTATCCACCCTGCGCTGGGACGGCATTGTTGCCCAGGCTCGCATGGAAAACCTCCTGAGCGCCTACTACACCGACAAGCGTGTTGATGCGGTCCTCTCCCCCTACGATGGTCTTTCCATCGGTATTATCTCCGCGCTGAAGAGCGTTGGCTATGGCACCGCCGATCAGCCCATGCCGGTCATCACCGGTCAGGATGCTGAAATCGCCTCCGTCAAAGCCATGATCGCCGGCGAACAGACCTACACCGTCTTCAAGGACACCCGCGAACTCGCCAAGCAGACCGCCGCCATGGTGGATGCCGCGCTCAAGGGACAGGAAGTGCCGATCAACGACACCTCGACCTATGACAACGGCGTTAAGGTTGTCCCCTCCTACCTGCTGACCCCGTTCAGTGTTGATGTCACCAACTACGAGAAGTACCTCGTCGAAAGCGGCTACTACACTGCCGACCAGCTCAAGTAACAAGTAATAAAAGGGTGTGAGAGGCTTGCCTCTCACACCCTTTTATTTCCGAACGATCTTTCTACTGTCTGATTTGTTCTCAATCAAAAAATCATTTCTTATCATTATTGTGATTTTATTCATCCCCAAAATCATCCCCCGTCTGCCTTGCTATTGAGACAGGACAGATTAAAATGGTAATCGATTTATCGTTCAAAACTCCAAACCACCAAGGACAGGAAAACATGTCTGATGTAATTTTGGAAATGCGCAATATCACAAAAACTTTCCCAGGCGTGAAGGCGCTCGATAATGTAAGCTTTAGTGTCCGGCAGGGTGAGATCCACGCCCTGGTCGGTGAGAATGGGGCGGGGAAATCCACCCTGATGAAGGTGTTAAGCGGGGTGTATCCGTATGGAACGTACGAAGGGGATATCTTTTTTCAGGGCAGGGAATGCCGGTTTCGCGATATTACCGAATCTGAGAAAGTCGGGCTCGTCATCATCCATCAGGAACTGGCGCTGATCCCTTTTCTCTCCATCACTGAAAATCTCTTCCTTGGCAACGAGCAAGCCGTCGGCGGCGTTATTGACTGGAACAAGTCGATCTCGATGACCAAGGAATTACTCGAAAAAGTTGGCTTGCATGAATCGCCCAATACATTGATCACCGATATGGGGGTCGGCAAGCAGCAGCTGGTTGAAATTGCCAAAGCTCTTGCAAAAGAGGTGAAACTTCTTATATTGGACGAGCCGACGGCTTCATTAAGCGAGAGCGACAGCGAAAAACTTCTCGAATTGCTTCTCCAGCTTAAGGCGCAGGGTATTTCGTCTGTTTTGATCTCTCATAAATTGAGCGAGGTTTCCAAGGTGGCAGATTCGATCACGATCCTGCGCGATGGCGCCACCATCGAAACTCTTGATTGTCATAAAGATCCCATCACGGAAGACCGCATCATCCGCGGAATGGTCGGGCGCGATATGACCCACCGCTTCCCACCGCGTGAGTCCAATATTGGCGAAATCATTTTTGAAGTCAATGATTGGAACGTGTACCATCCGCTGCATGAGGATCGCAAGGTCAGCACCAATATCAATCTCAATGTGCGCAGAGGCGAGGTTGTGGGGATCGCCGGGTTGATGGGCTCAGGCAGAACGGAACTTGCCATGAGCATTTTCGGGCGGGCGTATGGAACACGCATCAGTGGGACTGCCTACAAACACGGCAAAGAGGTTGATATCAGCTCCATCGACAAAGCCATCGCAAATGGCATTGCCTACCTGACGGAGGACCGCAAGGCTTACGGTCTGGTTTTGATCGAAGAGATCAAAAACAACATTACTCTAACCAACCTGCAAGCGATCTCGGATGCCAAAGTCGTTATCAATGAGCCGAAAGAGATGACTGTAACAAGCGAGTACAAGGACAAGCTCAACATCAAATGTTCCAGTATCTTGCAGCTGGCTGTCAATCTCTCAGGTGGGAACCAGCAAAAAGTGGTATTGAGCAAATGGTTATTCGCCAACCCCGAAATATTGATCCTTGATGAGCCGACCCGCGGCATTGATGTAGGCGCGAAGTATGAAATTTACACGATCATCAACCGCCTCGCCGCGGAGGGCAAAGGCATCATTCTGATCTCGTCAGAATTGCCCGAGATTTTAGGAGTTTGTGACCGCATCTATGTGATGCGCGAAGGCAAGATCGTCGGTGAATTACCCGCCAGCGAAGCATCCCAGGAACTCGTGATGAAATATATTATGACGCAAGAGGTAACTGCCTAATGAAAACCTTATCCACTCTCTTCAAAAGCAATATTCGTGAATATGGGATGTTGATCGCCCTGATCACGATCATGATCTTCTTCCAATACCAGACCGATGGCATCCTGATGCGACCGATCAATATCACCAATCTTGTGCTGCAAAACAGCTACATCATCGTTATGGCGTTGGGTATGCTGCTGATCATCGTTTCCGGGTGGATCGACCTTTCTGTCGGTTCCGTGGCGGCGTTCGTTGGCGCGATCGCAGCGGTCATGATGGTCAAACTCGACATACACTGGAGCCTGACCATGCTGGTTTCGCTGATCATCGGTGCAGCGATTGGTGCCTTTCAGGGGTATTGGGTTGCGTACGTCAAGATACCCGCCTTCATTGTCACTCTGGCAGGTATGTTGATCTTCCGTGGCTTGACCCTGCTCATCCTGCAGGGTGAAGCGGTGGGTCCCTTCCCCATGGAGTTTCAACGCCTCAGCACAGGCTTTATCCCGGATTTCTTCGGCGTGGAAGGCTTTCATGTGACGACCATTCTGATCGGAATCCTGCTCTCCATCATTTTGATCGCGTTGGATTGGCGCGCCCGCAAGAATCAGCAGAAATACGGATTTGAGGTTACCCCCTTCTACTTCTTTGTGTTGAAGAACGCGTTCATTACCGGTGCCGTCATGTTGTTGTGCTTCCTGATGGCATCGTACAAAGGTCTCCCGACCGTGATGGTGATTCTGTCCATCCTCATTACACTGTATGCCTTTGTCACCAGTCAGACCACCATTGGGCGTCGCATCTACGCCATGGGTGGAAACGAGAAGGCTGCCCGCCTCTCCGGTGTCAACACGCCACGCCTGCTCTTTGGGACGTTCGTGAACATGGGGGTCCTCGCTGCGCTCGCCGGTCTGATCGTGACGGCACGCTTGAACACAGCCACCCCGAAAGCGGGCGACGGCTTCGAATTGGATGTGATCGCGGCATGTTTCATCGGTGGTGCTTCCGCGAGCGGCGGTATTGGCAAGGTCATCGGCGCAGTGGTGGGAGCGTTCCTCATCGGCGTGATGAATAACGGTATGTCCATTCTGGGTATCGGTATCGACTGGCAGCAGACCATCAAAGGTCTGGTGCTTCTGCTTGCCGTGTTCTTCGATGTATACAACAAGAACAAGAGCGTTTAATCCTCGCAGCTTTATATCTTTCACAGCAGCAAACATCACTTTCAAGTACGCACTAAAACTAAAACCAGGACGATATGAAGCGAATTAAGTTATCGTCTTGGTTTTTTTTGTAAAAATTCAGCCATGTACACCGGATAAAGGATAGAAACATGGAAGACATACTGAAGAATATACTCGAACAAGAACATGAACTTCAGTTCACTTGCTTCAATGAATCCACCGCTTGGCAATTGGGAACTCAAATGGTGGATCGTGCCATGCGCGAAAACCTCCCCGTCACCATCGACATCACGCGCGGACAGCAGCAACTCTTCCATTACAGTATGCCCGGCACCTCGGCAGACAATGATGAGTGGGTCAAACGCAAGGTACGCTTGGTGAATCGTTTCGGTCACAGTTCGTTCTATATGGGGCAATTGCTCAAACACAAGGGCAAGACAATTGAACAATCCTACCTCATCTCTGAAAGTGAATTCGCCGCGCATGGCGGCTGCTTCCCCATTATCGTAAAAGACACAGGCATGGTTGGGACGATCACCGTCTCCGGTTTGCCACAGGAAGAAGACCACAAGTTTGTAGTTGAATCGATCCGCGCATTTTTAGCAGAGGAGAAATAAGATGTCGTTGAATCCAGTCATTGACTTTCTAGGTCGTCGGTTAAGGCTCGCTGTCATCGGCGGCGGGACGGGGTCGTTCATCGGTGCAATGCACAGACAATCGGCGCGGCGCGATGACCGCTATCAGATTGTGACAGGCATCTTTTCGTCTGACCCTGCCAAATCGAAGAAAGATGCGAGCGAACTTGGTTTCGAGTCAGACCGCATCTATTCCAGCGTCAAAGAACTGCTAGACAAAGAATCATCCAGAAAAGATGGCATCGACGCGGTTGCCATCATGACACCGAACGACAGTCATTTTGATTATTCAATGTGGGCGCTCGAGCGCGGCATCGATGTGATCTGCGACAAGCCCATGACCAACACGCTCGCCGAAGCCGAAGCCTTGCACAAAAAAGTGCAGGAGACGGGTTTGGTCTTTTGCCTCACGCACAATTACACGGGCTACCCAATGGTGCGGCAGGCGAAGGCGATGGTGGAGGCTGGCGAACTCGGCACGATTCGGCTCGTGCAAGTGGAGTATGTGCAAGGAGGCAAGGCGGACGAGACGAAAACTTTCTCGCCCGATAACTGGAAGTTCGACCCCGTGCGCGGCGGACCTTCGCGCGTGATGGGCGACATCGGTACGCACGCGCACAACCTGACGAGATTCATCACAGGCTTGGAAGTGGACGAAGTGGCGGCGGAAGTCGGCGCGATCGTGCCGGGGCGCATCATCCATGACTTTGGCGGGGCAATGCTCCGATTCAGTAACGGCGCCCGTGGAAGTTTCTGGGTGACACAAGCCGCGGCTGGAGTTGAGAACTGTCTGCGCATTCGTGTGAGCGGAACACGCGGCTCACTTGAATGGATGCAGGAAGTTCCGCAAGCGCTCACCTTCAAACCGCTCGACGGACCTTCGCAAAACCGCACGCCGAACGGACCTGGCACATTGCCGCTCTCCGCGCGTTGCACACGTTTGGTTGCGGGACATCCCGAAGGCTTCCCTGATGGCTTCGCAAATATTTATTCCGACGCTGCCGAAGCGATCGCAGCGCGTCGCGCAGGCAAACAAGCTGACCCGCTCGCGCTCTACTTCCCCAACTCCTTTGATGGTTTGATGGGCGTGCGCTTTGTGGATAGCGTGATCGCGTCCAGTGAAGCGAATGGGAAATGGACAAAGTGTTAATCTCAAAATCTTCACCACGGAGTACACAAAGAACACTGAGAAAAACTTTTAAAAATCTCCGTGAACTCCGTGTTCTCTGTGGTGAAAAAAGGATGTGCAATGACTAACACCATTCTCGTCACTGGCGCGACAGGAAAAGTAGGCAAGACTTTTATCAATCGCCTATTGAATGATTCACGTTTCAATTCTTTCACTGTTCGCGCCTTGTGCCATAACCGCGAACTCCCCCCTCACCCACGCATCCAAAACATTCACGGCTCCATCGAACATCGCGACCTCGTCGAAAAAGCAATGGACGGTGTCACGCATGTTCTGCATCTCGCAACTGTCAAAGAGACGCCTGAGCAAATCATGGATGTGGCTGTCAAAGGACTCTTCTGGCTGCTCGAAGCCTGCCGTACCTCCCCCACCTTCAAGCAGTTCATCATGGTCGGCGGCGACGCGGGCATGGGGCATTTCGTTTATCCGCATCCCATCCCCGTCACCGAAACCCAAAAACATTCCGCGTATCAAGGCTGTTACGCGCTCTCCAAAGTTCTCGAAGAAGTCATGCTCGAACAGTACTACATCCAATACAACTTGAATGGTTGCTGCCTGCGCGCGCCGTGGATCATGGAAAAGGATGACTTCAAATATCAACTCTCTTTCGGAGAGGATGTCTTCGGCGGTCCGCGCTGGCGTGATTTTGTGGATGAGAAAACTGCGAATGAATATGTGCGGACGCAGACCATCCCGATCATGCTTAATCTGGAATCTGTTCCCGTTAAACGAAACTTTGTCCACGTTGACGATTTGGTCAGCGCCCTCTTGCTGGCACTCGACAATCCCAAAGCACGCCAGCAACTCTTCAACATCTGCATGGACGAACCCGTAGACTACGGCGAGATGGGCAACTATCTGCACGAGACTCGCGGCTTTCCCACCGTGGAAATCAAAACCGAATTTCATTCCACATGGCTCGATAACGCCAAAGCAAAATTTTTACTCAACTGGCGACCTGAATATGATCTGAAAAAGATGATCGACTCGGCGTTCGATTACGTGCGCGCCGAAGACGATCCACGTAAAGTTTGGTACCCAGGATAAATTGACCGCAGACGATGGACGGCAGACCGCGGTCTGCGGTCGGCAGTCTGCCGTCTGAATCATAGGAGCGAAAATATGGACAAAACTAACATCAAAAAGGCAATCGAAAGCGGCAAGACCTCTCTTGGCATTGAACTCGGCTCAACCCGCATCAAAGCCGTGTTGATCGGCGAAGATCATACACCGATCGCATCAGGAAGTTTTGAGTGGGAGAACCAATACGAAAACGGCGTGTGGACGTACAGCCTCGACGATGTTTGGAAAGGCTTGCAGGAGAGTTACCGCAATCTCAGCAAAGAGGTTTCGGAGAAATACGGCGTGACGCTCACCACCATCGGCTCAATTGGTTTCAGCGCCATGATGCACGGCTATCTGGCATTTGGCAAGGACGGCAATTTACTTGTCCCCTTCCGCACCTGGCGCAACACGATGACAGGACAAGCCGCCGAGAAACTCACGGACCTCTTCCAATTCAACATCCCGCAACGCTGGAGCATTGCCCATCTTTATCAGGCGATATTGAACAAGGAAGCACATATCAAAGACATCAGTCACCAGACCACACTGGCAGGCTATGTCCACTGGAAGTTGACGGGGCAAAAGGTGTTGGGCGTGGGCGAAGCCTCCGGCATGTTCCCCATCGATAGCACAACCAACGACTTTGACAAAAAAATGCTTGAGCAATTCAATGACCTTCTCAAAGCAGAGAAAATCAACTGGACGTTGCAAGACATTCTTCCCAAAGTTTTGGTGGCAGGTGAATCCGCTGGCACACTGACCGAAGAAGGCGCGAAACTGCTCGACCCTAGCGGAACGCTCAAGGCTGGCATTCCGCTCTGCCCGCCTGAGGGAGATGCAGGCACAGGCATGGTGGCAACCAACAGCGTCGCAGTCCGAACCGGAAACGTCTCGGCTGGAACATCCGTCTTCGCGATGATCGTGCTCGAAAAAGCGTTATCCAAACTCTATCCCGAAATTGACATGGTCACCACGCCCACAGGAAAACCTGTGGCAATGGTTCACGCCAACAACTGCACCTCCGACCTCAACGCATGGGTGGGGCTGTTCGGTGAATTCACAAAGGCACTCGGCGTCGAGATCAGCCAATCGAAATTATTTGAGACCCTATACAAAATGGCGCTCGCGGGCGATGCCGATGGCGGCGGTCTACTCGCCTACAACTATCTCTCCGGCGAATCCATTACGGACTTGACAGAAGGACGCCCCTTATTTATCCGCACGCCTGAAAGCCGCTTCACTTTGCCAAATTTCATGCGCACGCACTTGTTCTCGTCGCTGGGCACGTTGAAGATCGGCATGGATATTCTCTCTCAGGAAAAAGTGCAACTCGATCAACTGCTCGGTCACGGCGGATTCTTCAAGACTGAAGGCGTGGGTCAAAAGATGATGGCGGCGGCGATGAATACTTCCGTCTCCGTGATGGATACCGCGGGCGAAGGCGGAGCATGGGGCATGGCTCTGCTGGCTGCGTATGTCACCAACAAAGCAGGGAATGAAACACTCGAAGATTATTTGAATAAAAAAGTATTCGCCAACGAAAAAAGCTCCACCATTGCACCTGACAAAAATGACGTGGATGGTTTCAACACATTCATGGAACGCTACAAAGCAGGTCTTGCCATTGAGCGCGCTGCGGTGGAGGGGATGAGGTAGAAAATAATTATGTCATTGCGAGGGCAATCTTGCTCTTTCCTGCACCGAACGCAGGACGGTGTGCCCGAAGCAATCTCCAACTTTGCTATGAGATTGCTTCGTTGCGAAGATCACGCTCCTCGCAATGACATGCGGAGAAGACATGCTCAAAAAACTAAAAGAACAAGTATTTCAAGCCAATCTTTTATTACCCAAACACGGACTCGTCACATTCACCTGGGGTAACGTCTCTGGCATTGACCGCGAGAAGGGACTGGTCGTCATCAAACCTTCTGGCGTGCCGTACGAAACGATGAAACGTGACGACATGGTTGTGCTGGAATTGGCAACAGGCAAAGTTGTGGATGGTGATCTCAAGCCATCTTCTGACACGCCCACACATTTGGAACTGTACAAAGCCTTTCCGAACATCGGCGGGATTGTCCACACGCACAGCCGTTGGGCGACGAGTTTTGCACAGGCGGGTCGCGGCATTGCGGCGCTTGGCACCACACATGCCGATTATTTCTACGGCGAGATTCCCTGCACAAGAAAAATGACCGAAGCGGAGATTCAGGCTGAGTACGAGAAAGAGACGGGGACCGTCATTATCGAAACGTTCAAGGACAAAAATCCAGATGCCATACCCGGCGTGGTGGTCTATAGTCACGGTCCGTTCGCATGGGGTAAAGATGCGATGGATGCAGTTCACAACGCGGTGGTGATGGAAGAAGTCGCGTTCATGAATATTCAAACCATGCTGCTCAACCCGAACATTCAGCCCATGCAGCAGGAATTGCTCGATAAACACTATCAAAGGAAACACGGCGCAAACGCCTATTACGGACAGAAATAAAAGGAGATGCAATCATGATCGATCTGAAACAATATGAAGTTTGGTTCATCACGGGAAGTCAGCACTTATATGGTCCCAAGACATTGGAGCAGGTTGCCGAGCACTCGAAAGAGATCGCTGCGGCGCTGGGTGCTTCGAAGCAAATTCCGGTGAAGGTGGTATTCAAACCCGTCCTCACCACACCCGATGCGATTCGTGATCTGTGCCTTGAGGCAAATTCCTCCAAGAGTTGTATCGGGCTTATCGCGTGGATGCACACCTTCTCCCCCGCCAAGATGTGGATCGCAGGCTTGACCCTGCTCAAGAAACCGTTCGCGCATTTGCACACGCAATACAACCGCGAAATTCCGTGGTCAACCATTGACATGGATTTCATGAACCTCAACCAAGCCGCGCACGGTGACCGTGAATTCGGTTTCATCGGCAGCCGCTTGCGCATCGAACGCAAGGTGGTGGTGGGTCACTGGGCTGACGATGAAGTGCAGCGACAGTTGGGCGTGTGGACTCGTGCCGCGTCCGCGTGGGCTGATTGGCAGGGCGGAAAAGTCGCCCGCTTCGGCGACAACATGCGCGAAGTTGCCGTGACCGAAGGCGATAAGGTTCAATCTGAAATTCAATTTGGTTATTCCACCAATGGCTATGGAATTGGCGATCTGGTCAAATATGTCAATGACGCCACCGACGCCGAAGTGGATGCACTCGTCAAAACCTATCTCGATGAATATGATGTCGTCGCTGAACTCAAGCCCGGCGGCGCGAAGCATGAGTCTCTGCGATATGGAGCGCGCACTGAACTCGGTCTGCGCGGATTCTTGAAAGACGGCGGCTTCATGGCGTTCACCGACACCTTCCAAGACCTGCATGGACTGAAGCAGTTGCCGGGTCTCGCTGTGCAGCGTTTGATGCGCGATGGCTACGGCTTCGGCGCAGAAGGCGACTGGAAGACCTCTGCCCTTGTGCGTGCCATGAAAGTCATGAACGCAGGTTTGCCCGGCGGCGTCAGCTTCATGGAAGATTACACCTATCACTTCAGCGCCAGCGGCGATAAAGACCTCGGCGCGCACATGCTCGAAATTTGCGAATCCATCGCAGCGCACAAACCCAAGCTGGAGATTCATCCGCTCGGCATTGGCGGGAAGGAAGACCCTGTCCGCCTTGTATTCGACTCGCAGCTGGGTGCCGCGGTCGGAGCCTCCATCGTCCACATGGGCAATCGCTTCCGCATGGTCGCCAGTGTCGTGGATGTCGTCCCGAACGATGCGCCGCTTCCTAACCTTCCGGTGGCTCGCGCGCTCTGGGTTCCACGCCCCAACCTCTCGGTCGCTGCAGCAGCGTGGATCTATGCAGGCGGAGCGCATCACACCAGTTTCAGCTACTCTCTCACCACGGAACATCTGCAAGACTTCGCTGACATGGCAGGCATTGAGTTCCTGGTCATCGACGAGAACACCCGTGTACAGGAATTCCGTGAAAAACTTCGCTGGAACGATCTGTACTATCACTTGAATAAGGGTTTGTAAAATATCAAACCCTAAAGGTCTATTTATTAGACCTTTAGGGTTTCTTTTGAACGAAGGAATCACATCATGCAATATCGCGAACTTGGACGAACAGGGTGGAAGGTTTCAACAGTTTCATTCGGGGCTTGGGCAATTGGCGGATCGTGGGGCAATGTGGATGACAAAGAGTCGCTCGCGGCTCTTCATCGATCCATTGATTTGGGCGTTAACTTCATCGACACTGCCGATGTATATGGAGATGGACGCTCGGAGCGGCTGGTGGCACAACTACGCAAAGAGCGCAGTGAGACCATTTATGTCGCAACCAAAGCTGGGCGCAGGCTCGACCCGCATCTGGCGCGTGGATACAACCGCGTCAACCTCACCGCTTTCGTCGAGCGCAGTCTGAAAAATCTCAACACCGACGCCATCGACCTTTTGCAATTACACTGCCCGCCCACCGAAGTCTTTTACATGCCTGAGACCTTCAGCGTTCTGGACGATCTTGTGGCGGCAGGCAAGGTGCGTTTTTATGGCGTGAGCGTGGAGAAGGTGGAAGAAGCGCTCAAAGCCATGGAATACCCGAATGTGCAAACGGTGCAGATCATCTTCAATATTTTTCGTCAGCGTCCGGCTGAACTATTCTTCCCTGAAGCCATCCGCCGTAAGGTGGGCATTCTCGCGCGCGTGCCGCTCGCCAGCGGATTGCTGACCGGCAAGCTCAATGCCAAATCTACGTTCGAGAAGGACGATCATCGTGCCTTTAACCGTCATGGTGAATCATTTGACAGGGGTGAAACGTTCTCTGGTGTGGATTACGAAACCGGTTTGCAATCTGTTGAAGAATTGCGCCCACTCATCCCTGCCGGTTGGACGATGCCGCAATTTGCCCTGCGCTGGATCCTGATGCATGAAGCCGTCACCTGCACGATACCGGGCGCGAAGAATCCGGTTCAAGCGGAGGAAAATGCCAAAGCGGCAGACCAGCCGTCGTTGAGTGATGAGGCGATGGAACGCATCAAGGCGATCTATGATGCCCGCATCCGCAATTTAGTTCATAACCATTGGTGATCTATTTATGAACAGACGCACTCTCAAAAACGATTTTTTTGAAATCGAATATCTCACCCATTCGCTGCGCATCTCAGGGTTGACGCCGAGAGGCAAGGATAACCTGCTAATCGAACTTTGCCCTGAGCCGCCCATCCCAACGCCATATGGTGATTTTTATTTTCGCGGCGGACATCGCTTGTGGCATGCGCCGGAAGCCATGCCGCGCACCTATGCGCCTGATACGGGCGAACTAAAAATAACCGATCTGCCTGACGGCGTTGTCCTTGAAACAGGAACCGAGCCCGGCACAGGCATTCGCAAACAGATCGAAATTCATCTCGCGCCCGGCAAACCTTCTGTCACACTTACTCATACCCTTATCAACGATGGAATGTGGGCGGTTGAACTTGCACCATGGGCGATCACGCAATTTCGGTTGGGGGGGGTGGCGATCCTGCCCATGCCTGTTGGAAATGTGGATGCAGCCGGGCTTTTACCCAATCGGCAGATTTCCTTTTGGTCCTATTCCCGCATCGATGATCCGCGCCTCAAGTTGCGCGATGACTTCATCCTTTTCCACGCCGATGCCTTGCCGCCGTTCAAAATTGGCTATTTCAACCCGCATGGCTGGCTGGCGTATTATGTGGATGGTATTTTGTTCAAAAAATCATTCAGTGCGGAGGTCGGGGTGGTTTATCCTGATAACAATAGTAACGCCGAGATATATTGCGGTGAAATGTTCGTGGAATTGGAGAGTCTCGCCCCTTTGGTAACATTGCAGCCAAAGGCGTCAGTACAGCATATCGAAGTGTGGGAGGTGCTTACAGATATTTCCTCCCTGCCGCCCATTCTGCAAGAACTTCTCGTTTCTTCTTGATGTGAAATACATGGGGGATTAAGACGTGCATCGAATGTATTGGCTGGAATGTTTTTCTTTTTAAGGTGCGGGGTGACTTGCAGGATCGTTCCCGCTTTGTCTGGTGCGATGTGTGTGCTTGAGAACCCTGCATTGTTCTGACATCGCGGTTTTCCAAGACATTAACAAGCATGCTGATAAGGAATTGTGCATTCCAGCTTGACATTTTTGGATAATACGTGTATATACACTTATTATGTTCAAAGACCTGCCAAAAGAAACCCTGTACGAGTTCTCACGTCAAGCCGTGCCGTGTGTGGGATTCAACACCCGCCGCGCCACACGCCTTATCACCCAGTATTACGATAGGATGCTTGCGCCTGCGGGCATTCGCTCGACGCAGTATTCGCTGTTGAGTCTGCTAGAGATGATGGGCGAAGCGCCAATGCAGGAAGTGGCGTATGTACTGGCGATGGATCGGACGACTCTGACTCGGAACTTGAATCCGCTGGTGAGGGCGGGGCTGGTCAAGGTCAAGGTAGGAAGCGACCGCCGTTCCCGCCCGTTGACGTTGACGCCCAAGGGCAAATCCACGCTGGAGAAGGCGTTGCCGCTCTGGCAGAAGGCGCAATCCCGCATTGTGGATGAGATCGGCGCAAAGCAATGGGACATGATGATGCGAGGTTTACATCAAATTTCGATGATCGTAGAGGAAACCGAGGAGAGTAAATGATGAACAAAACAAGACCCACCTGGCTGGACGAAAAAGAATATCCATTCAAGGCTCATTATTTCAACACCGCACAAGGTGACATGCACTACGTGGACGAAGGCAGCGGCGACCCGATTGTGCTACTGCATGGCAACCCAGGCTGGTCGTTTGAATATCGCGAGATCATCAAAGAAATGTCGAAGACCCGGCGCTGCATTGCGCCCGATTACATTGGCTTTGGGCTTTCCGACAAACCCGCCGATTGGGATTATTTGCCAGTAAATCATTTCAAGCACGTGGAAGACCTGCTCAACAACCTGAACCTGAATAACATCACGTTCGTGTTCAACGATTGGGGCGGTCCATTTGCCATGGCGTATGCTATTAAATACCCTGAAAAAGTTAAGAAAATAATTGTCACCAATTCATGGTTTTGGCCCGTAACGCATATCCCGAACTTCACAAGATTTAGCGGCATGGCGGGCGGACCGATCGGTAAGTTTTTCACTATGAATTTCAACATGATCGGCAAGGTTCTATCGAAAGCCGCATACGGACCGAAGAAAAAGATGCCCGAAGAAGTGCGCAAACACTATTACATGCCGCACGAAGAGAAAAGCGCGCGTGTTGGCACTTGGGTCTTCCCGCGTGAGATCATCGGCTCAACACCGTGGCTGGAAACCTTGTGGGCACAGCGCGAAAAGATACGGCACATTCCCACTGCCATTGTGTGGGGCGATTCGGATATCGCCTTCAAAGAGGGCGAACTCAAAGTGTGGACAGACCTGATGCAAAACCACACGCTCACCATCTTGAACAAGATCGGTCACTACCCGCCCGAAGAAGCGCCGGAAGAAGTGATCAAGGTTTTGAAGGCATGAACCCAACCGCGATGTAACCGCACATGACTTCCGTGTTGGTAAAGTTGTTAGATAAAATATTATGAAAGGAGTCCTTCATGTCTCACTTGAACCGAACCAATGACGAAATCAGGATTACTGAAACCATGTCTACAGGTGTACGGATCTTTTTGTTCGTCATGGGCTTGCTGCCTTGGATGGCTCCCTACGAATTACTCATCAAACCCGGTTGGACGGGCTTTCACATTTTCACTCTCGTCTTTCTAGCCATTTCGCTTGGCGCTATTGCTGTAAGCCTTGGTTTCATCGGCGCGGCGGTCTTTGGCATGAATCAAACCGCCACCTTTGACCTTGCCGCCCGCACGGTCACACACCGCTACGAAACCGCCGTCAACGCCTTGCGGACGAAACGCTATTCATTCCATGAGATCACCAAATCCGAAGTCCGCCAGCATGTATGGGATAACGGACCCAACACCTATAGCCTCGAAATCTACTTCAAAGATGGACATAAAATTCTGTGCGGGAATTTTCCCTCGCACAACGAAGCGCAAGACGTGTTGAATTCCATCGTGGGAACTTCTTATGAACAATAACAATAAAACCATCCTTGTCATCGGCGGGACGGGCATGCTTGGCAAGCCCGTTGCCCAACAGCTCAAAGCGGACGGGTTCAATGTCCGCCTCTTGGTTCGCAATCCAGAGAAAGCCAGAAAATTACTCGGTGATGGATATGAGTTCATTCAAGGAGATGTGGATAATGAATCTTCTTTGAATACAGCGCTCTCTGGTGTGGATGGAGTCCACATCAGCCTTAAGGGCGGTCCCACCGAAGCGGACTTTGAGCGTATGGATCACTTTGCTGTGCGCGACATTGCCCGCATTGCCAAAGAACAAAATGTCGAGCGGGTCACGCTCATCTCAGCGTACGCTGTCAGCGAGGAAAAGGCGGATACGCCAGAGAGCAGGTCAAAGGTCAGAGGTGAGGCGGCACTTAAATCCAGCGGTGTGCCGTACACCATTTTCCGCTGTTCGTGGTTCATGGAGACATTGCCGCTCTTCGTCCAAGGCAAAAGCATTTCGCTGATCGGGAATCAAACTCACCTGCTGCATTGGATCGCTGTCGAAGATTATGCGCGCATGGTCTCGAAGAGTTATCAGACTGATGAGACGCTGAACAAAGAACTTTATATTTTTGGACCCGAAGCCTACACGATGGGCGAGGCGATGAATATTTATGCTGCCCATGTAGGTGTAAAAGTTTCGCCGATCTCAACCACGATGCTCTCGGTGATGGGTACGCTCACGTTTAACACCGAATGGAAGAGCATGGCAACGTTGATGAGGCATTACGAGAAATGGGGAGAAGATGGTTCGCCCGAAGAAGCCAACCGGCTGCTCGGTGCGCCGCGAGTGACCTTGAGCAAGTGGATGGATGGAAGATTTTCGTGACCAGCGCAGTGACTATGGAATTACCTAGGTATTCTTGGGAGAGCGCGGCAGGCAGTCACCACAAGGTTGATGCCCGCGCATATCGCAGCCTTTAGGATTGAGAGGAAAAAATTATAAGAACATCCTGATAAATGTCAGAATTTATCAGGATGTTCTTCCTGTATGCGCAGGGATTGAGTGCGAATACAATCTTTTTTGTCTCCATTCCCAAAGGATTCCAAGATGCGTATCATTCCCCGTTTGAAGCCCCTCAACTTAAACCTCGGCGCAAGACTTACCCTGAGCATTGGCGCCAGTATCATTCTGGTCAGTATTGGATTGTTCATCTGGCTGTATCAGTTACAGGAAAAACAGGCAATGGAGCAGGTGGAAGTGCAAGCCAGCGCCCTGCTGACCGAGATGATGATCATCCGCGATTGGGTGGCGGAATATGGCGATGTGTGGACAACCCAGCCGGGCGAGTTGTACGTGGAAGGGCGCGACGGCTTCTACCGCAAATCGCCGGGCATGGTCACCAAAGAGATATCATTATTGACCAACTCACGCGAGAATTTTCAATTTCACATCACCAGCCTGCAATTAAAGAATCCCGAAAACGCCCCCGATCAATTTGAACTGCATGCCTTGCTGCAATTTGAAGAAATGCCTGCCACCGTAAGCCAGATCGAACTTATTAATGGCGAGCGCTATTATCGCCAGATGATTCCACTGGTGACGCAGGCAAGTTGCATGGAATGTCACCCCGGCGCACAGATCGGTGAAATTCGCGGCGGCATCAGCGTGTTGGTGCCCATGAAAGAAGTGGACGCCTCGCTTGCCACCAGCCGTCAGGCGTTGGTGACCACTGCCTCCGTGATCGTTCTTTTTATGATGACGTTGTTGTACTGGCTGGTACGCCGCATGGTGATCAACCCGCTCAATCAATTACGCAGCGCGGCGCAAGCCATGGGTGAAGGGAATTATCAAAACACCCACCTTTTGCAAACTGGCGACGAACTGCAAACCCTCAGCGAAACCTTTAACCACATGGCAGGCAACTTAAAAGCCTACCAAAACTCGCTCCAGAACCAAATTCAGGAACGCACCCGCGAACTTCACGCCATTTCCGAGATCGCTTTGGCAGTCAGCCGTTCGCATGATTTGAAGACCGTGCTCAACGAAGCGCTTGACCATGCCCTGCAAGCCAGCCAAATGGATGCTGGCATTATCCACTTGTTTGGCGCAAATGGGAAACTAGCCATTACCATCAAAAAAGGCGTGCCCGAAGACATTGCAAACTGCATGATAACCGCCTCGCAAGGCGATGGCTGCACCCTATGGGAAGTGGGTCAGGGCGTCAAAAAGATCAATCTCGAAACGACAGAAGAACATACCGCCTGTGTACAAGCAGGCTGCCCCGCCATTCAACGCGGATATCGCGGACTGGTCATCGTGCCGTTGCGATCATCCAACCGCGTCTTTGGCGCGCTGACGCTCATCCAAAAACAAGGCGCGGAACTCTCCCCCGAGAAGACAGAATTCATCTCCTGTCTCGGCAACCAATTGGGTGTGGCGGTGGAAAATTCTCACTTTCAAGTGGAAGTGGAACGCCTCGCAATTTTGGAAGAACGCTCGCGCATCGCCCGCGAACTGCATGACAGCCTCGCCCAAACTCTGGGTTGGCTCAACTTGAAAATGGATATGCTCATGCAAACCCTCGATGCAGGCAACCTGCCCGAAACCCGTGCTGAAGCCTACAGTGTGCAACAGGTGGTGGGACAAGCCTGCTTTGAAGTACGCGAATCGATTGACGGATTAAGAAAGCACCCCGCCAACGGTTTCTGCAACGCCGTTTCTGCCTACACCACCGAATTCAGCCAGCGGACAGGTCTGCCGATTCAATTGCAGATGGATAAAGATTGTCACCTTGCACCATTGGTAGAGGTGGAAGCCCTGCGCATTTTGCAGGAAGCCCTCACCAATGTTTACAAACATGCCCGTGCCCGCCTCGTCCATGTGACGATTGCAACCAAAGAAGATGTTGTCGACATGTCCATTCAAGACAATGGCAACGGCTTTAACCCCACCACCCCTCAAGGCGGTCTGCATTACGGGTTGCAGATCATGCGCGAACGCGCCGAACGCGTGGACGGAAGTTTCCAGTTGCAGTCAGGCTCGGGGTTGGGCACCCATATTCGGGTCAGTTTGCCGCGCAGTTTGGAGTCTGATACGGCTCCAGTGTTGGTATCCGCTCGTAAAGGAAGTATCGCATGAGCGGCGAAACCATCCGCATCTTATTAACGGATGATCATATTCTTTTTCGCGAAGGCGTGGCGGGAATTTTAGAGCGTGAACCCGATCTGCACGTGGTGGGGCAAGCCTCGAACGGGCGTGAAGCCGTGCAACTGGCGCAAGAACTCAACCCTGATGTAATTCTGATGGATATTCAAATGCCGATCTGCACGGGGTTGGAAGCCGCACAACAACTGCTCGAAAAACAGAGCGGCTTAAGAATTGTCATGCTCACGGTTTCAGATAAAGACCAAGACCTCTTTGCCGCCATCAAAGCAGGCGCGCAAGGCTATTTGCTCAAAGGCAGCACCCGCGCCCAAGAACTGGTGGATGTCGTTCGGCGTGTCGCCGCGGGAGACGCCATCATCACGCCCGCGCTCGTGCCGCAACTGCTATCGGAATTTGCTGCGATGAAACAAGGCGGCGAAAAACCCGCCGCCCCGCCTCATGCTGACCTCGCGACTGCTTCTGCTTCGGATGATGTTTTCAACGCCTTGAGCGACCGCGAACTGGAAGTGCTGCATCTGGTTGCAGAGGGTTTGAAAAACCGCGAAATTGCAGAGAGCCTGTTCATCTCTGAAAACACCGTCCGCTCACACCTGCGAAACATCCTCGATAAACTGCACGTGCAAAACCGCCTGCAAGCCGCCAACCTGATCAAACGCACATAAATGAAAGACAAACCTCACGCCGCCTCATCCACTTGGACTAGTGTGGATGAGGCGTTTTGCTTTGTAATAAATACCACAAGGAATCATCCAGCCGGGTGATGACGGAACCTCTCCACAGACCTACAATGCTTAGGAATAGATGAGAAACCACAGTTGTGTGCTCAGGTTTCTCCGATTTCCAAAAAGGAGAATGAAGATGAAAAACAAAGCCATATTTACCCTCATCGCGCTTGGTTTGGTCTTCGTGTTGGCTGCTTGCGGTTCCGCTGCACAGGAACAGGAAACACCCGAAATCACCGAAGCCATGCTCAACATCTTTGGCACCATGCCCGAAGAAGTCACCCCCACCGAGTATGAGATGAGCGAAGAACTCATCACCCTGGGTCGTATGCTGTACTACGAAACCCGCATTTCGATCAATGGGAATATGTCCTGCAACACCTGCCACGGTTTGAACAACTACGGCATGGATGGTCTGCGCTTCTCATTCGGTCACTCTGGCAACCCGGTCGGACGCAACTCTCCCACCGTGTACAATGCCGCACTTCACACCGCCCAATTCTGGGATGGTCGCGCCCCGAACGTTGAAGAACAAGCCAAGGGACCGATCCTCGCGGGCGGCGAAATGGGCATGCCCAGCGGCGATTTTGTAGTGGAAGTGCTCAAGGGCATTCCCGGCTACCTGCCGTTCTTCGAAGCGGCTTTCCCCGGCGATCCCGATCCCATTACCTATGACCATGTGGGTCAGGCAATCGGCGCTTTCGAACGCCGCCTGCTCACCCCCGGTCGCTTCGATGAATTCCTCGCTGGCGACATGGACGCCCTGACCGAAGCAGAAAAACGAGGTTTCGTGCTCTTCATTGAAACCGGCTGTGCCAGCTGCCATAGCGGACCAGCTTTGGGTGGGGGTATGTTCACCACCCTTGGCGCGAAAGAACCCTACACCACCAACGACCTCGGTCGCTACAATGTGACGGGCGAAGAAGCCGACAAGTACGCCTTCAAAGTTCCCAGCCTGCGCAACATCGCTGTGACCGGTCCGTACCTGCACGACGGCAGCATCCCGACCCTCGAAGCCATGGTGCAGTTGATGGCTCGCCATCAGTTGGGCGAAAAACTCGAAGCTGACCAGGTTGATGATATTGTGACCTTCCTGCGCGCGCTGACCGGTGTCCTCCCGATGGAATATGCCGCCCAGCCGGAACTTCCGCCCAGCCCTGTGGTTGAAGAAGCCTCTGAATAATCCATGAAAAGGCGCAAGGACAAACGCCTCTCTCAGTAATATAAAAAATGACTTGCCGTGATTTTCAACGGCAAGTCATTTTCGTCTCTTCCGCGTCTTCTCTAATGGGAGCAACAGGTGTCTGAAAAACATCAATTTCATCTTTACACGCTACTTCGTGGCGTCGTTCACTTCATGGCATGGCTGCCGTTATTATGGATGATCTTGGGCTGGGTGCAAAATGACCTTGGTGCCGACCCGATCCGTGCGATCATGCTGCGCACCGGAAAAACTGCTTTGATCTTCCTTTGGTTTTCGCTTAGTTGTACGCCGCTCTTCCTGCTCTTCGGATGGACATGGGTGCGTCCACTGCGCAGGGAGTTTGGGTTATATTCCTTTTTCTACGCAAGCCTGCATGTATTGAATTTTCTGTGGCTCGATTATGGGTGGGACACAACGATCATTTTTGAAGATATGTTTCAAAAACCTTATGCGTTGTTTGGTGCCGCCTCTTTTTTTATTTTGCTGCCCATGGCGATCACTTCATGGAAGTGGGCATTTTCTGCCCTGGGACCATTCCGCTGGAAGAGGTTGCACCAATTCGGGTATCTGGCGGCGATCCTTGCGGCGGCACACTATATCTTATTGGTTAAGCAAGCATATGCACAACCTGTACTGTTCATTGCGGTGTTGATCTTATTGTTTGTCGTTCGATTTTTTCTGCAAAAAAGAAATGGACGCGGAGCACACCATGTATAAATCCATTCCCATTAAGCCCTCTGAGATCACCCCAAAGTCGTTGTACCTTTCGAGGCGCGATTTCATCAAATCCGCAGGGGTGTTGGCTGGCAGTATGGTTTTAGCTGCCTGCGCATCGGGCGTGGATGAAATTCAGCCGGTCGAGCCGGCATCCACCGAAGAGGCTGCGCCGGACGATCTGACATCGTATAAAGACATCACCACCTACAACAACTACTACGAATTCAGCCTCGAAAAAACGGAAGTTGCCACGCTGGCCAAGGATTTCACCACATCCCCGTGGACGGTGGAAGTGTACGGACTGGTCAACAAACCGCAAACATTTGGTATGGAAGATATTCTGAAACTCTTCCCGCAGGAGGAACGCATTTACCGAATGCGCTGCGTGGAAGCCTGGAGCATGGTCATTCCATGGAATGGGTTCCCATTGGCGAGCCTGCTCAATATCGTCGAACCAACGTCAAGTGCAAAATTCGTCCGTTTTGAAACCGTGTACCGCCCCGAAGAAATGAAGGCGATCAACAGCCTGAACGAATATCCCTTCCCCTATCAGGAAGGGTTGCGGTTGGACGAAGCCATGAACGAACTGACACTTCTGGCAACTGGTTTGTATGGCGAGACCATGCTGCCACAGAACGGTGCCCCTATAAGGTTGGTGGTGCCGTGGAAGTATGGATTCAAATCCATTAAATCCATCGTCAAGATCGAATTGATTGCCGAACAACCTGCCACCTTGTGGAACACCGTCTCGCCGCGTGAATATGGTTTCTACGCCAACGTCAATCCAAAGGTACAACATCCGCGCTGGTCACAGGTAACGGAACGACGCATCGGCGAGATGAAACGCCGCAAAACCCTGATGTTCAACGGATATGCGGAACAGGTTGCCCACCTGTATGAAGGCATGGATTTGACAGTGGATATATAAAAGATCGGGTTTTGCCTGAACCAGGGCTCTTTGGTTGATATGGCTTAAATCTATTGGATGTTAATGGCAAACTGGCAATAGAAAACAAAGAAACGAAAAGGTGACTTTACGCAACATGTCTACTTCAATACCAACCCGTGTCGCTTGCGTCAACACCGCCAAAACCATGCGGGGCTTTATTTGATGACCGATGAAGATTGGTTTTTCCTACATATGGCGGTCGGAAAGCCTCAAATAGTGAGAATAATCCGAAAACCCTAACTTGAATAAAAACTGCATGGTGAGTCTATTTTTCCCGCAAATGATATGGGACACTGATGATTACAATGCCCTCCTGACGTTTCAACTGGCTGCGCAACAGGTCTGCGGTATTGGTGTGCAGGGTCGAACCGAATATATTGTTGGAAATAAACTCCGGCACGACAATGGTGAGAGTCTCACCGGGTTGTCGGCGTACGGAAATCTCGGTGATGTATTCCAGCAACGGTTCGAGGAAGAGGCGATAGGGCGAGTTCAGCATGACCATGCGGGTGCCCTCTCCCCAAAGTTCCCATTTTTTTCGCACCTTTTCTGCTTCTGCCGGTTCGATGGCGACATGGACAGCCGTTACATCGTCTGACATTCTGCGGGCGTAGCGCAGGGCAGCGAGGCTTCCCTGATGCACGCCGCTGATCGGTACGATAATGCGGTGACGAGTCTGGTGCGGTGGGATCGCGCCGAAATTATCGAGCGAAAGGTTATTGGCGACATTTTTATAGTGATGGTGTATCGCAAAGAAAATGGTCACAAGAGATGGGGTTAATATAAGAACAGCCCACGCACCTTCCCTGAATTTGGTTACAGCAAAAACGACCATCACGATCGCTGTGCATACCGCGCCAAAGCCGTTCACCAACATGCGATACTTCCAGCCTTTTTCGAAGCGAAGTACAGACCCCGGCTCAATAACTTCCTCGTCTGGCTTTAGATGACCTATCTTCCACCAGCGATGCGCCATGCCAGCCTGCGATAACGTGAACGAAAGAAACACACCAATGGCGTACAAAGGAATAAGCCGCGTCACACTTGCCTGAAAAATGACGATAAGGATGGAAGCGATCACAGCCAACGTCATGATGCCGCGTGAATAGACGAGTCGACTGCCACGATACGTCAACTGGCGCGGGAGGAACCCATCACCTGCGTGAAGCGCACCAAGGCGTGGAAAGTCTGCAAAGGCGGTGTTGGCTGCCATGATAAGAATGACCGTCGTTCCCGAGATCAACAGGTAATACAGCAAGCCTCTGCCGTCGAAGACCGTCCGCGCCAATTGTGAGATGACCGTTTCTTCTTCCGAGAAAACGGCATGGATCTTGCCAGTCAGGAAGGATAGACCAAGAAACAAAGATCCCAAGATCACAGACATCCAGATCAGGGTGATACCCGCATTTTTACTGCGCGGCTCCTTGAAGGCGGTGATGCCGTTCGAAATGGCTTCTACACCAGTAAGCGCGGTTGTGCCATTTGCAAAGGCATGTAACAGGACAAATGGCGTAATGACCGAAACAATATTGTGAGCTGTAAACTCTGGCGGGTCAACAACAATCCCCAACGAACCGCTGAAGAAACGGAAGAGCCCAATTCCAACCGTAGCGACCATGATCACAACGAAGAAATAAGTCGGAATGGCGAAGGCAGTGCCCGACTCTTTCACACCGCGTAAATTGACCAACATGATCAGGAAGACAGCTCCAACCGCGATCCAAACCCTGTATGGAAATAGATCAGGATATGCCGACACGATCTGCGCAACACCAGAAGAGACCGACACGGAAACGGTCAAAATGTAATCGGTGAGCAACGCAGCCCCAGCGGTCTGAGCAGGTAATTCGCCGAGATTGTCACGCGCTACGATATATGCACCGCCCCCACCCGGGTAGGCATGGATGGTTTGTTCGTATGAAATGGTTACGATTGCCAGCAAAGTGATAATGGCAAGCGAAATTGGGAAAAGATATCCATAGGCAATCGTCCCTGCCGCGGCGATGACGCCTAAAATTTCCTGCGTGGCATACGCCGTGGACGATAAAGCATCAGACGCAAAAACCGCCAGCCCCACCGCCTTGCCAATGGTCTGATGCGGCGCATCCGCTGTGGAGAGAGGTCTGCCGATAAAAAAGGATCGAAATGTACGTGGGGGCGTGAGGTTTGTGTCCCGCTCAATAATGGGAGACTGGGCACTATCTTCGTTGATCATACTGAAAGAATTCTCCTGGGAATAGGAACGCAGAAAATGACACGTTCCAAACAAGGGGAGTCTATTCAGTTGTCAGTCAAATTAGGGTCAAGGAAATATCGAAGCAGGTCAAGAAAAGGTCAAGATTTTATCAATTTAGACCTTCAACCGATACCCGACCCCAGGCTCGGTGTGGATGTAGGTCGGGCGGGCTGGGTCTGGCTCAATCTTCCCCCGCAAATTGCTGATATTGACCCGCAGAATGTGCATATCATCGTAGCCATCGCCCCACACCTGCCGCAGCAATTGATGATGTGTGATGACCTTGCCCGCGTGCGTCACCAAAATCTTAAGCAGGTCATATTCTGTTGGCGTAAGTTGGATTTCTTTTTCATTGACCGTTACCAGACGGTGGGCAAAATCCACGCTCAAGCCTTTGGATTGGAAAACCGGTTCATTCGCCGCTGATGGTTGTTTGCGCAGCGCGACTCTCATCCTCGCCAGAAGTTCGCCCGTGCCGAACGGCTTCGTCAGGTAATCATCTGCTCCTGCATCAAGCGCAGCGATCTTATCCTGCTCGGCTTCGCGGACGGAGAGAATGATGATGGGCGTCTGACTCCACTCGCGCAGGCGGCGTGTCACTTCGATGCCGTCAATATCGGGCAAGCCAAGGTCGAGGATGATGATGTCGGGGCGATGGCTGAGCACGGATTGCAATGCTTCTTCCCCCGAAGCAGATTCGTACACGCTGAATCCCTGGGCGCCTAATGCAGCACGCAAATAGCGCCGAATGGACGCTTCATCATCTACGACCAGAATGCGTTGATTTGTGGGTGTCGTCATACGCTCAATGGTAATTCAACTTCGAGAATTGCGCCGCCGCCTTCGCGCTTCTTCGCGCAGACTTCGCCGCCATGCGCTTCGACGATACCCTTGCTGATGGAAAGTCCCAGCCCTGTGCCGCTGACACTCTCAGGGCGTTGGACTCGGTAGAACTTGTCGAAGACACGGGAAAGGTCATCGGAGGGAATCCCAACTCCACGGTCCAGAATTTGGAGGCGGGCTTTTGAGTCATCCAAAGAAGCGGTTACTTCGATCAACGAATCCTGCGGCGAATACTTGATGGCATTCTCCAAAAGATTGACAACGACCTGCGCCATGAGCGTGAAGTCCATGGGCACGAGCGGAAAGTTGGCGGGGATATTTACCTTAACGGGATTCTTCTCGGCGCGTTTGCCGAGTTGCTCAAGTGCGGTGCCGACCAAATCTTGCACATCACCAGGCTCAAGCCGCAGTTTGATCGTACCACTTTCGATGCGTGTCATATTGAGTAGATTGCCGACCAGTCGATTGAGTCGGTCTGCTTCGCCGCGTGCGTTTTCGATCAATGTATTCCGGGTGGCGTCATCGATCTCCATGTCCTTTTCATCGAGCGCCGAGAGCGCGCCTGTGATGGCAACCAGCGGCGTGCGCAGATCATGCGAAATGGAGTTGAGCAGCGTGTTCTGCAATTTTTCTGCTGACTGTAACAATGCGATCTGACGATTCTGTTCTTCGAGTTGTGCGCGTTCGATGGCTTGCGCGCCCTGATTGGCAAAGGCTTCCATCAGTCGGCGTTGCGCGGAGGAGAGATCTGAATCTGATGTGTTTGCCTTGCCAACCCCAAGGACTCCAACCACTCCCTTTGATGTTCTAAGCGGTAAATACCGTAATTGTGCAGCAGGCAATGTGTTGGTGTGCCGGCCCGCAGGCTCGGCGTGACGATAGACCCAATCGGCAACGGCAAGTTCTTCCTCGTTTAAACTCATGCCCTTGCTCAACGAATGTGTGACAAGCCGATTCGATTCAGGAAGAAGGATGGCAATGGTTCGGCTGAAGGTTTGCTCCAGATGTTTTTGCAAGACAGACAAAATGGATTCGAGATCGGCAGCAGATGCAAGATCACGGCTGAGATCGTATAACTCCGCCGTCTCTGCCTCACGCTGGCGCGCCGCCTCTGCCTGTTCGCTTGCCCGAGCCGTCAACTGGCTGATGACCAATCCCACCAAAAACAAACCGATGAAGGTGATGATGTATTCGGTATCAGATACTGTAAATGTATAGAAGGGATGTACAAAAAGAAGATCGAACACCAGCACGCCAATGAAAGAGGCAAAGATGGCAGGTCCGCGCCCAAGATAAACTGCCGCAAAGACGACTGCCAGCAAATACACCATGACGAGATTTGTCGCTTCGATGCGTCCGCCAATTAACATCCCCACGCCGGTTGCCAGCGCAACCAGAACCAGGCTCCACAAGTACCGGCTAGGGGTACTATGCAGGCGCAGAGGGTTTTCTTCAGCAGGCACAGAGGGCTTATCGGCGCTGGTAACGACATAGACATCAATGTCGCCGCTCCGATGGATCAACTTATCCACCAACGACCCACGCAGAATCTCCTGCCAGCGCGGACGGAGCGGCTTGCCCGCCACGATCTTGGTGATGTTGTTCTTGTGTGCAAATTCAATGATGGTCGCTGAGACTGCATCCATCGAATTTCCTGCCGAAAGTGTGTACGATCTTGCGCCCAGATCTTCTGCCAATTGCAGGATGCTTGCCACACGGTCACGCTTTTCTGGTGACATCGAAGCGAATTGTGGCGTTTCCACATAGAGCGCGATCCACTCGGCGTTGAGTTCATCTGCAAGCCGCCGCGTAGTGCGGACGAGTCTCTCGCTCAACGGGCTGGGGCTGATGCAGACCAACAAACGTTCACCCGCCGCCCAAATCCCTTGAATGGCGCGGGTCTGCATGTATGCCCGCATTTGGTCATCCACGCGCTCGGCGGCTCGGCGCAACGACATCTCGCGCAGTGCGGTGAGATTCCCTTTGCGGAAGAATTTCTGTATTGCTCGCGCCGCCTGGTCGGGCACATAGACCTTGCCTTCTTGCAAACGCACTAACAACTCATCGGGCGGCAGGTCAATGACTTCGATCTCGGCGACTTCGTCAATCACGCCATCGGGGATCGTTTCGCGGACAGTAACTCCCGTCACCTGTGCCACGATATCGTTTAGACTTTCAAGGTGTTGAATGTTGAGCGTGGTATATACATCGATGCCCGCCGCAAGGATTTCCTGCACATCCTGATAGCGTTTGGCGTGGCGCGACCCTGGCGCATTGGTGTGCGCAAATTCATCCACCAAAACCAATTGCGGCTTACGCTGAATAACCGCATCCACATCCATTTCAGGCAAGTTCACGCCGCGGTATTCCACCTGCTTGCGCGGCAGAACTACCAGCCCCTCCACCAGTTCTTCGGTCTCGGCGCGTTTGTGCGTTTCGATATAACCGACGATTACATCCACGCCTTGCGCCTTTCGTTGATGCGCGGCTTCGAGCATGGCATAGGTCTTTCCCACACCCGCCACATAGCCAAGGAAGATCTTCAACCGTCCGCGCCGCGTTTCTTCGGCTTGGATATTTTTTAGCAGATCATCAGGGTCGGGGCGACGTTCATTCATCAAATTTATTGTATCTCATCCAATGCAAGATTTAACAATAAGACATTGACTCGTGGCTCGCCAAAAATCCCAAACTGACGCCCTTCGGTATATTTCTCCACCAAGGATGTGACTACCGCTTCACTCAACCCGCGAGCGGATGCCACCCTTCGAACCTGATACAACGCCGATGCCACGCTGATGTGCGGGTCGAGCCCGCTCGCAGAGGCAGTGACCAGGTCAACAGGAATTGGAAGCGGGTTGTTTGGGTCGACTGCATGGAGCGCGTCAATGCGGGCTTGCACGACTTCTTCGAGCGTTGGATTCATCGGTCCATAGTTGGAGCCAGATGAAGCGGCAGCGTTATACCCAGCCGCAGAGGGGCGACCCCAGAAATATTTCGGGTCATCGAACTGTTGACCGATGAGTTCCGAGCCGTAGGCTTTGCCGTCAATGACGATAAGACTTCCGCTCGCTTGATGCGGAAAAAGGACTTGGGCAAGCCCTGTCACTGTGAGTGGGTAAATCACGCCAGTAATAATGGTGAGTAATGCCAGCAGGGTAATGGCTGGGCGAAGTTGTTGTTTCATGAAAAGACTCCAGAAACGACGAGTAACGTCCATGCGATGGTGAACATGAATATCCACGGGCGCATGGGGATGGGGATGTTGAATGTATTGGGTGCAATACTGGCAGAAACAAGTCCAGCTGTGAAAATAATGCCAGTAAGTTTGGAAAGTAAGAATTTTGTTTTCATTTTGTACTCTTGAGTTTGTGTCACTCGTTGCATCGTTAAACTAAATGCAACGCCACCAACAACATATCAATGACCTTGATCCCAATGAAAGGCACAAGCAAACCACCGAGACCGTAGATCAAGAGATTGTCGCGCAACAACTGCGCTGCTCCAACCGCACGATAGGGCACACCGCGCAAGGCAAGCGGGATCAAAGCGATGATGATGAGTGCATTGAAGATCACGGCTGACAAGATGGCACTTTCGGGGGTGGCAAGGCGCATGATGTTGAGCGCGTTCAATTGCGGATACGTGCTGGAAAATGCGGCAGGGATGATGGCGAAGTATTTGCTCACATCGTTAGCGAGACTGAACGTAGTCAACGCCCCGCGAGTCATCAGCAGTTGTTTGCCGATCTCCACGATCTCGATTAACTTGGTCGGGTTGCTATCCAAGTCCACCATGTTGGCAGCTTCGCGCGCGGGTTGCGTGCCGGTGTTCATTGCCACAGCAACGTCGGCTTGAGCAAGGGCAGGCGCGTCGTTCGTGCCATCGCCTGTCATCGCAACCAAACGCCCGCCTGTTTGATATTCACGGATGAGTTTGAGTTTGGCTTCGGGCGTGGCTTGCGCGAGAAAATCGTCCACGCCTGCTTCCGCGGCGATTGCGGCAGCGGTCAGCGGATTGTCGCCTGTGATCATCACGGTCTTGATGCCCATCTTGCGCAGTTGCGCAAAACGTTCCTTCATGCCGCCTTTGACAATGTCCTTCAAGTGAATGACTCCCAACGCTTTGTTGTCGCGAGTCACTACCAGCGGAGTCCCCCCGGCTCGGGCGATGGAATCAACTGTCGGCTTGAGGTCTGAGGCGACGCCGTTTCCGTTGGATTGAATCAAGCCCATCATCGTGTCAGGCGCTCCCTTCCTGATTTGAGTCCCATTGAAATTAACTCCGCTCATGCGTGTTTGCGCGGTGAAAGGGATGAAGTGCATTCCGTCCACGGTGTGACCACGCAGACCAAATTTTTCCTTGGCAAGCACCACAATGGAACGACCTTCGGGAGTCTCATCCGCAAGGGATGCGAGTTGTGCGGCTTCGGCGAGTTCGTTGGCATTCGCGCCGTTGACGGGGATGAACTCGACCGCCTGACGATTGCCGAGCGTGATGGTTCCTGTTTTGTCGAGCAGCAGCACATCCACATCGCCTGCCGCTTCCACGGCGCGACCCGACATGGCGATCACGTTGCGCTGGATCATCCTATCCATGCCCGCAATGCCGATGGCAGAAAGCAGCCCGCCGATGGTGGTGGGAATGAGGCAGACGAGCAGCGCGATGAGCACGGTGATGGTGATGGGTGTGCCTTGTCCGCTGGCTTCGACGCTGTAAATTGAATACGGCAGCAGTGTGGCGCAGACGACGAGAAAGATGATGGTGAAGCCCGCCAGCAAAATATTGAGCGCGATCTCGTTCGGTGTTTTCTGACGTTTCGCGCCTTCGACCATGCTGATCATGCGGTCGAGAAATCCCTGCCCTGGGTCGGCGCTGACGCGGATAATGAGCCAGTCGGAAAGAAGCCGCGTGCCGCCTGTGACCGCGGAACGGTCTCCGCCCGCCTCACGCACCACGGGCGCGGATTCGCCCGTCACGGCGCTTTCATCCACCGAAGCGATTCCAACCACGATCTCGCCATCAGCGGGGAGAATGTCTCCAGCCACGACAAGATATAAATCATCTTTGCGAAGGGATGTTGATGAAACTATTTGGGTTTCAACGTTTTCACGTTCAAACGTTTTAACGTTCGAACTGACTTTCTTCGCAGGTGTATCTTGCCTAGCCTTACGCAACGACTCGGCTTGTGCCTTGCCGCGTCCTTCTGCCACGGCTTCAGAGAAGTTGGCGAATAAGACGGTGAGCCAAAGCCAGAGCGCGATCGCGCCGATGAAACCTGTTGGCGCTTCACCTTCGCCGATCAGAGATTGAATCCACAACAGGGTGGTGAGCACGCTGCCCACTTCTACAACGAACATGACAGGGTTATGCACCATCCAGCGCGGGTTGAGTTTGATAAAGGATTCCAGCACAGCGCGTTGATACATTTCGCGGCAGGCTTGGGTTTTGTTTTTAGTAGTCATAAGTTTCTCTTTTTTCAACCACGAAGTGTCACAAAGGTACACAAAGGTTTTTGTTTTTCCTTTGTGACACTTCGTTTCCTTTGAGGTTTTTCTTTTATCCGAAGATCATCAAATGTTCCACGATCGGTCCCAACGCCAGGGCGGGTAGGAAACTCAACGCGCCGACAATGATGATGACGCCGATGACCCATGCAATGAACAACGGGGTATGCGTGGGTAAGGTTCCCGCACTCGCTGGGACTTTCTTCTTGTTCGCTAGTGAGCCTGCAATTGCCAGCACGGGAATCGCCAGCCAATACCGCGCAACGAACATGGCAATGCCAAGCGCGATGTTATAGAAAGGCGTGTTCGCTCCCAGCCCTGCAAACGCCGAGCCGTTGTTATTGCCCGCGGACGAGAACGCATACAACACTTCACTAAACCCATGCGCCGACGGGTTGTAAATGGTGGCACGTCCTGCTTCACTCATCACCGACACAGCGGTTCCGATCAACACCACCATGACAGGGGTGAGAATGATGATGGACGCCATCTTCATCTCATAGGCTTCGATCTTCTTGCCGAGATACTCGGGCGTGCGTCCCACCATCAAGCCAGAGACGAAGACCGCGATGATGACGAACGCCAACATGCCATACAAGCCCGACCCCACACCGCCATAAATAATTTCACCGAGTTGCATGAGCCACATCGGGACGAGTCCGCCCAACGGCATGAACGAGTCATGCATGGAGTTGACCGAGCCGTTCGATGCGGCGGTGGTCACAGTTGCCCATAATGCGGAGTTCACGATTCCAAAGCGGACTTCCTTGCCTTCCATGTTTCCGCCTGGGTTGCTCGCGGACTGCGTTTGGTCAATGCCGAGTTTTGCGAACATGGGGTTGCCGCCCTGCTCCGCCCAAACCGCCACGCCGAGTAATGCAACCAGCACAATCGTTATCACCGCCAGCAATGCCCAACCCTGCCGCGTATCTCCGACCATCTTGCCGTAGGTGTAACAAAGCGCGGCGGGAATGAGCAGGATGGACAGCATCTCCAAAAAGTTCGAGAAGGGAGTCGGGTTTTCCAGTGGATGCGCAGAGTTGACGTTGAAGAATCCGCCGCCGTTGGTGCCCAATTGCTTGATGGCAACCTGTGAAGCGGCGGGTCCCACCGCGATGAGTTGCGCTTCGCCAGATTGAAGCGAAGTTGCAGACTTATACTCACTAAAGGTCTGCACCACACCCTGTGAAACAAGAGCCAAAGCCAATACAAGCGAAAGCGGAAGCAAGATGTAAAGGACAGAGCGGGTCATATCCACCCAGAAATTCCCGATCTCTTTCGTGGTGTGCCTGACAATGCCGCGAATCAATGCCACCATCACCGCCATTCCTGTCGCGGCGGAGACAAAATTCTGCACGGTCATGCCGAGCATTTGCGTGAGATAACTCATCGTCGTCTCGCCGCCGTAGCCCTGCCAGTTGGTGTTGCTGGCGAAACTCACCGCCGTATTCCACGCGGAGTCGGGCGAGACTGCGCCGAGTCCCTGCGGGTTGAGGAGGGGAAATCCTTGCAGGCGTTGCAGCAGATAGACGGCGACCACGCCAACGATGTTGAAGACCAACATGGCGATGGCGTACGTTTTCCATGTCATCTCGGAACGCGAGTCAATGCCCGAGAGGCGATAAAGAAATCGCTCAACGGGATCAAGGATCGGGTCAAGAAAGAGGCGTTCGCCTTGATAGACCTTCGCCATGTACGCGCCAAGCGGCTTCGTCAAGAGAAGCAAAATCCCAAAGTAAAAAATCAATTGCAGCCAGGTATTCATCCGAACCACTCCGGTTTGACCAGTGCGAGGACGAGATAAAGTAGAAGTCCCATTGCCACAATCCCAGTGAGCCAATAAAGCGGATTCATGACTTGTCCTCCCGCAGTCCATCGAGTGCGTAAAGCAGCCCAAGGGAAAGTAAAAAGAACAGAACGGTTAAGCCAAGAAATAAAAGGTCGTTCATGCGTGCCTCCATTGAGACAGTGTATTCAGTTGTACGTCAATTTGGGGTTAAGGCGAAGAGGATAAGTATCAAGAAAGCATAAAGGTTGCCAGATTTTCGGCGCGCGCTGGCAAATTCGACTGACTCATTGTCGCCTGATCGCCGCAGAGACAAGGAGTACACGAAGTAAAACGATGGGTGAAACGCTCAGGATCTTTCTACTTCTTTCCCTTCAACCCATACAGCATCAACGACCCCAATTCCTTCACCAAATTCGGGTTGCGCGGATACTGCCGCTGAAAC
Organism: Anaerolineales bacterium UBA2395; assembly: GCA_002343775.1. Classification (GTDB taxonomy): domain Bacteria; phylum Chloroflexota; class Anaerolineae; order Anaerolineales; family Villigracilaceae; genus Villigracilis. Next base: position 89,098 of record DDSH01000001.1, on the reverse strand, counting down.
TCGGCGTGGGTGAAGGCATCCATGAATAGCACGAAATAGATGCGCAGGGCTTCCTCGGAAATTTCCGTGCTGACCTGCCCTTCGCGCCTGCCATCCTCGATCAGCCCCAATAACAGCGCGAGCATCTTCTCCTGTGCCTTGGTGCGGATCTCGCGGATCTCCGGGTCGTTTTGCAGGTCAAGGCTGCTGGCAAAGACCGCCACGCCTTCCGAGGCAGGCTTTCCGCCCGCCATCATCGCCGAGATGAACTGAAAGAACGCGTTGATCTTTTCCTGATACGACCCCTGCGGGGTGACGATCTCTTGCGCGCGGCTGACCAATCCCTCCACCATGCCGCTGACAAACTCTCTCGCCAGCGCCTCCTTGCTCTCAAAGTTATTGTAGATGGTCGCTGGCGAAACGCCTGCTTTGCGGGCGATATCCGCCATGCTGACCTTATCCACCCCAAACTGGCTGAACAACTCCCAAGCCGCCTTGCGGATATCTTCCTTACTCTGTTCTTTTCGGCGCGCAAACCCGTCCATGCAAACTCCTTGAGGGGATACCCTACATTGCTGTAATTATTGTAATGTAAAGCATTGACAATTCCAAAATTATGCCTATAATACAAATTTGTAATTTCTGTACGATTATATTACAAATTTATAAATTGTTGGAGAACTGATGAGTAGCATCTTCCAATTCAACACACCCCAATCCCCTACGCTTGAGCAGGTTGGCGGCAAAGCCCTCTCCTTGATCGAAATGACCCGCGCTGGGATGCCCGTCCCGCCCGGATTTGTCCTCGCTGTGGATTTCTTCACCCCCTGGCTGGATGCCCTCAAGCGCTCGCCTCACTGGTCGGACCTCAAGCCTGATTCTGTCCAGAAACTGGGTGCCGCCACTCATGCGATTCAAACCCTTGCCCGCAACCTGACCTTTACCGCGGAGCAAAAGCAGGAACTTGAGCAAGCCCTCGTTCCATTTCATCAAGCCAATCACGGTAGACTATACGCTGTCCGTTCCTCCTCTCCCGAAGAGGACTTGGAAGGTGCGTCATTCGCAGGCGGTTATGAAACGACTCTGGGCGTCACCGTGGATGGCATCGAAGCGGCGATCCTGCATTCGTTCGTTTCCAGTTTTGACGAGCGCGTCTTCCTATACAAAAAGGAACATGGCTTTTCGCTCACCGAGCCGCGCATCGCGGTCATCGTTCAGCAACAAGTCAATGCCGATAGCGCGGGCGTGGCGTTCTCGCTCAACCCGCTCAACAACTGCTTCGATGAAGCCGTCATCAACGCCAATTATGGACTGGGTGAGTCGGTAGTGGCTGGGGATGTTGAACCAGACCTCTTCGTGGTGGACCAGCCCACCCGTCGAATTATTGAAGCGAGAGCTGGGAGCAAGAAAACGGTCATTACGTTGAATCAGGCTGGGGGCACTGAAAAGTCCACACGCGAGAGTCATCCAGAAACAGCCATCACAAATGAGCAGGCGCTCGCGCTGACGGACTTGCTGCAACGTGTGGCAGCACATTATCAAAAACCTGTGGACATCGAGTGGGCAATTGCCGAAGGAAAAATCTTTCTGCTGCAAGCGCGACCCATCACCACCTATTTGCCGCTGCCGCCCGAGATGGTCACCGCGCCGAATGAACCCAAACGACTATATGCCAACTCCACGTTGATCGAGCAGGGCTTGCAAGAACCGCTCTCGGCGCTCGGCACAGACTTTCTCGGCTATGTGCTCAACAAGGTCGGCGGACCCGTTGCAGAAGGCGCCATTGGATTGGACGGCGTCACCTTCACGGCGAGTGGCGGCTATTACATGAACGTCTCGCATGCGATGATGATGGGCATGAGGAATGCCGCGCTCGCGCCTGGCAGTTTCGGCGACCCACGCGTGATGGAAATTTTGGATGGCATTGACATGCGCGAATACACGCGCGGTGAACTGCCCGCGAAACTCAAAGCCATGCGCGGGCAGATGATCTTCAAAATGCTGCCGATGGTAAAGTCCGCGATGGGAGCATATCTCAGACCGCAGCGCGTGCTCGCAAAGTATCAAGCCGCCCTGCCCGATGAACTTCAACGTCTTGCGAATTTTTCTGGCGCGGGCATGTCGCTGCACGAACAAGCCGTGACGCTCACGAACCTGCTCACTTTTTTCTACGGCGATTACGGCATCCCGATGATCCTCGCCGCGCAGATCGCCCAGCGACGCATTCAAAATCTTTTCAAACGTGAAGCCGATAGCGTGCAGGATCATCTCATCAACCTCGGCATCTCTTTGCCAGGCAACAAGACGACCGAGATGGGAGAACTGATGTATGCGCTGGCGGACTCGGATGAACTTCGCCGCTACGATGACCCCTCCCGCTTCTTATCGGACCTCGAACGGGGCGCGCTTTCTTCGAGCTTTATTCGACTCTGGGAGCGATACATCGCCGAGTTTGGCATGCGCTGCCCCGGCGAGATCGACACCGCCACGCCGCGCCCGTACGAAAACCTCGCGCAGGTCTTTGCGCAACTCAAGTCCATGTCGCTTGCCATTCGCGGACGGGAGACTTCCGCTTCCTTCTTTGAAGAAGCCCGCGCCAAGCGTGAAGCCGCTTACCAAGCCTTATATGCCATCGCCTTGAAGAAAAGCAGGCACACCGCCAAAACTTTTGAAGGTCTTTATCAAACCTGGCTGACCTTCGGCGGCTATCGTGAAACGCCCAAGCATTACATCATCACCGTGGTGGACTTGTTCCGCCGCAGCGTATTGGAGATCGCCGAACGCTTCGTCGCAGAGGGGCGGCTGGATTCTCCCGAGCAGATATTCGACCTGACCATCGCCGACATTGACCAAGCACTGACCGACTCGTCACTGAACCTTCGTGCTCTGGCGCAAGAGCGCACTGTGCTCATCAACAAAATGCGCAAGAGCAAACTCGCCGCCCGCATCCTCGACTCGCGCGGCAGGATTTTCTATCCGCCGCGCAAAGTCGCCGCCGATGGGGAACTGAGCGGTGCGCCCATCTCGCCCGGCGTGGTGCAGGGACGCGTCAAAGTACTGCAATTCGCGAACGAAAAACAACTCCTGCCCGGCGAAATTCTCGTCGCCCGCGCCACGGACCCGGGTTGGACCCCGCTCTTTATCAATGCCAAAGGCATCATCCTTGAGATCGGCGGCGCCTTGCAGCATGGCGCGGTGGTGGCGCGTGAGTATGGCGTACCCTGCGTTTCAGGTTTGGATAACGCCACGCAAATCTTACGGGACGGTCAACTGGTGGAGGTGGACGGCTCGAATGGCATCGTCCGCTTGTTGGAGAAATAACAATGCTGACCTTCATTGGGATCATCCTCGGCATGTTCGGCATTGGCATTATGCAGTTGGTGCTGGCGACCGCCATGCCCTTCATCGTCACCGAGATCGGTGGCGACTATCTCTACAGTTGGGTCTTTTCCAGTTACATGCTGGCATCGTTGTTGACCATCCCGATCTTCTCAAAGATGGCAGATCTGTACGGACGCAAAAAATTCTATTTGCTCGGTATGTCCATCTTTGCGGTCGGCACTCTTTGTGGCGGGTTGGCGCCAAGTATGGAGCATCTCATCGTCGCGCGCGTTCTGCAGGGACTTGGCGCAGGCATGATGACGCCTGTCTCCATCGCCCTCATCTCCGACCTCTTCCCTGCCGAAAAACGCGGACGGATGATTGGCATGTTCAGTTTTGTGCAGTTGCTTGCCAACCTCATCAGCCCCATTCTCGGCAGCATCATCACCAAGCAGATTGGCTGGCATTGGATCTTTTTCATCACGCTGTTCATGATTGCCATTGCCCTGCTGCTGGTGGCGTTGGATAAGTCCGCTTCGCAGTCTTCCACCCAGCCCGTCAACTGGCTTAATCTCGACCTGCTCGGCGGCTTGATGTTCGGCTTGTTCTGCGTTTCGCTTGTCAGCCTGTCCGACTCGGTCAGCAACTTGGGGCGGCTCGACCTTTCGGGTATTCTGCTGCTGGTAGGCGTTGTGGTCACAGGCGTGGTTCTGGTTTGGAACGAAGCGCGGCATCACGACCCCATCATCAAATTGTCATTCTTCCAAACCAAGGTACTGCGCCAATCCATTATCAGTTCGCTCATTGCTGGCGGCATCATGTACGGGCTGATCACTCTCCTGCCTCTGTGCAATGCCATCTTCAAACAGCAGGGCTTTGACGTGGACGAAAGCCAGGTCTTGATGATCTTCATGATCGGCACGACCCTCGGTCTGCTCATCACCAGCAGTGTCATGGCAAAACTCAAGGCATCCTTCCCGATCGTTCTCTGGGCGGTTTCCATCCTTGGGGCAGGCGGGTTGTATGTTGCAGTCGGTGCCAGCAATTTCGTTCTATTCCAAATCTTCACCGGCTTTTTGGGGCTTGCCCTCGGCGGTATCTCTGCCACGTTGCTCATCAACTCGCAGAACGCCGTCAACAACGAAGACCGCACTGTGCTCAGCGGACTTGTGCAATTGGGGCGCTATCTTGGCGCGGCGGTCGGCGTGACCATCCTGACGGGCATCCTGCCGGAGATCAGCCAGATCCAAACCGTCACTCAATTTTTAGGCGCCTTTGGTCTGTTGATCGGGATGTATGTGTTGGGATTGGTGAATCAATCGATATAACGGGGGCTTACATGATTGGATTGAGGCGGTATTGCAGCGACTCCGCCAGATCCGTGATGGTACGGAATAGATTAAGGATGCGGTGTATTTTGTGTATGCGATGTGATTTTAAAAAAAACATCAAATGGTCGATTGATCGCTACTAACAGGCAAAGGGTAGGTTATTCCTGCCTATGAAGAGGTTTGGCTTGTACTTATTTTAGGAATTTTCAGCATGGTAAACTTGATTTGTTTCCAAAGAACTTGAAGCCTGCTATGTTGGCGCAAGGGAACCGCCAGTTTTTTGCAAGGCCACCCTAAAGATCACCTGTTTTCAACGAGAATTTGCCATGAAACCCACATCTGCAACCGCCATCAGCCATCCGAATATTGCATTCATCAAATATTGGGGCAACCGTGATAATGAATCGCGCCTGCCCGTCAACGGCTCCGTCTCCATGAATCTGGATGGATTGGTCACACGCACAACGGTCAGTTTTCAACCGTCATTGCCGTTCGATGAACTTATCATCAATGGGCATGAAATCGTCGGCAAAGGCTTGGATCGTGTTTCGTACATCCTTGATCTTGTCCGTGAAAAGGCTGGGATTAAGATGAATGCCGAAGTGATGAGCGAGAACAACTTCCCTGCCGGCGCGGGGATCGCCTCTTCTGCGGCGGCGTTTGCAGCGTTGGCGTTGGCAGGAAGCAAAGCGGCTGGATTGGACCTGAGCGAGCCGGAACTTTCTGTTTTGGCGCGGCGTGGATCAGGCTCCGCTTCACGCTCCATTCCGGCGGGATTCGTGGAGTGGAAAATGGGTGAGGCTGAAAGCGACTCGTACGCCTTTTCCATCGCACCTGTTGACCATTGGAATCTGGTGGATTGTGTTGCCATCGTCAGTTCGACGCACAAAAAGACCGGCTCCACAGAAGGTCATGCCATTGCGGGGACGAGCCCGTTGCAAGAGGCGCGTGTGGAAGATGCGCCCCGCAGACTTGAAATCTGCCGCAATGCCATTCTCAAAAGGGATTTTGAAGCCTTTGCGGACATCATCGAACATGATTCGGATATGATGCATGCGGTGATGATGACCTCAAAACCGCCGTTGATGTATTGGCAGTCGGCTACCGTGGAGATCTTTCACCTGGTGCGTGAATGGCGCGCGAGCGGACTGCCCGTTGGGTACACGGTGGATGCGGGACCAAATGTCCATGTGTTGTGTTTGGTCGAATACAAAGCCGAGGTGGAGAAACGCCTGCGCGAGATCCCCGGTGTGAAGGATGTGCTGGTGGCGGGGGTGGGCGGCGCGGCGAAGTTGGTGTAAATAAACTTGTAGGGGAGAAAAACCTTTCGGAAAACAGAACCAGCCGCCGCCTTGGGGCGAAGCGGCTCTTCCGTCTAATGAAAGATTAACTTCCCTGTTTCATTTGCAAGATATAATCCATTCGCCGCGTCTAGTACTGCGGGAAAGGATTTACAAATGGAATTTGGCATTCTGACGTTTTTTGTCTTCCTGCTTGCGCTGGGCGGGATGATCTTTGTGCATGAACTGGGGCATTTTCTGGCGGCGCGCTGGGCGGGCATCGAGGTGGAGGAGTTTGGCTTTGGCTTGCCCTCCAAAAAACTCGTGACCCTTTTCACCTGGCAGGGGACGGAGTTTACGATCCATGCCCTGCCTCTGGGCGGTTTTGTGCGCCCCAAAGGTGAGAACGACCCCAACGTACCCGGCGGGTTGGCTCACGCCAGCCCGTGGAAACGGCTCGTGGTGTTGTTCGCAGGTCCGCTGATGAATTTGATCACAGCGGTGATCGTGTTTTCCATTTTGATCGCTTCGGAAGGCGTGGCTGTGCCCGGCTCGGTAAAGATCGATACCATTGCTGAGGATTCGCCCGCCCAACAGGCGGGTATTCAGGAAGACGACACCCTGCTCGCCATCAACGGTCAGTCGGTGGCGGAGATCGATGCGGCGATCGCGATCATCCGCGAGAATCTCGACAAGCCGGTTGAGTTGTTAATCGAACGGGATGGCGAAGAGATTGCCATCACTGCCACACCGCTTTCCACTCGCACGGCACAGCAGGGCGCCCTCGGCGTTGGGTTGACGTACCCGACCCGCCCCGCGACCTTCGTTGAAAGCATTTCCGGTGGCGTGACCATCACCGGCATTCAAGCCGCGACGATCGTCTACCTTCCGATTGCGTTGATCCAGGGCGCCATTGCGCCCGACCAGGCGCGTCTGATCGGCTTCAAAGGCATTTATGATTTGTTCAATTTTGCCGTGGAAGAAGATGTGACAAGCCGCCAGGAATCCGCTGCGCCAACGAGTGGCGCAAGCGCCCCCACGCCGCGCCCGACGAATTACGTCCTTAATCTGGTCGGCGTGTTGAGCATTTCGCTCGGCGTGTTCAACCTCTTTCCCATCCCCGCGCTCGACGGCGGACGCATCCTCTTCACCCTGCCGGAAATCCTCTTCCGCAAACGCATTCCGCCCGAATGGGAAAACACCGTCAATGGCGTTGCCATGCTTCTGCTCATCGGTCTGATGCTCTTCGTGAACGTCATGGACTTTGTCAACCCTGCTCCATTGCCCCTACCCTAAACATGGCTGAACTCACTTTTCAATCTGTCCTCGAATACCTGCTCGATTCCAAAAAGGATATCCCGCAGAGTCACTTGCGTCACTATTCCGATCTCGACCCGAAATCGCTGCGCCTCTTTTTGGACATCTGGTCCCGCGTCACCCCGGAGCGGAAACTGCTCCTGCTCGACCATCTTTTATCTCACCTTGACTCCGACACGCTCGTCTCGTACGAAGATATCGGCAGGGAATTGCTCAAGGATGCGGATGGAGAAGTCCGCGCCCGGGCAATCGGGTTGCTCGCCGAATCAAACGACCCGAAGCTGGTTCCACCGCTGCTGGACATTTTCCTCACCGATAGCGTCCTCGCTCCGCGCCTGGAAGCCGCCGACCTGCTGGGTGAATTTGTTTTACTTGGCGAGTTGGAGGAATTGAACACCTCGCTCCAGCATCAGATCGAAGACGCACTCATCTCCATCATCCGCAGCGACGAGAATCCCACTTTGCGTCGGCACGCGCTTGAAGCGCTTGGCTATTCCTCCCGCGAAGAGACGGTCAACATCCTCGAATCTGCATTCCAACGCGAAGATCCTGTCTGGGTTGCCAGCGCCTTGCGCGCCATGGGACGTTCCCACGACAACCGCTGGGACGACAGCGTGGTAAGCAAATTGCTGGATGGCGATCCCCGCATTCGCTTTGCCGCTGCTGAAGCCGCGGGTGAACTCGTCATCGAAGAGGCGGCTCCCATCATGCTGCAAATGCTCGAAGATGAGGAAGAGGATGATAATGTCACCTCCGCTGCCATCTGGTCGCTTTCCCAGATCGGCGGCGAGGATGCGCGTCTCTACCTCCTTAACCTGCTTGAACAGACCGAGGACGAGGACGCCATCAAATTTCTCGAAGACGCTATCGAAAACCTGGACTTTAATGAAGAACTGAGCAACTTCGATCTCCTCTCGTTAGGAGAAGAAGATGAATTGGATGAGGAAGACGACGGAAAATAAGCAGAAAAAAGAAACACAACTCACCCCGAAATTCAAGTTTCGCGGGTGAGTTCGTTTTTAAAAGCAGAGGGGACTCGAATACCATCCCTCGATGGGGCGCGAAACAAAAAGTCCTCCAAACCGGAGGACTGATTGCAGTGAGCGCGGAGGGGATCGAACCCTCAACAAACGGCTTAAAAGGCCGCTGCTCTGCCATTGAGCTACGCGCCCATTAAGAGCGGGCAATATTCTAACATGCGAAAGTAATACAGGCAAGGCACACCGCATCCAATTGAAGGAGGTAACCATGAGTTCAGTCAAATATGTAACCGAACAGGATTTCCAGCAGGAAGTCATCAACGCAGAGACACCCGTTCTGGTGGATTTCACCGCCGACTGGTGCCAACCCTGCAAAATGATCGCGCCCATCGTCGAGCAGCTTGCCGGCGAATGGAATGGCAAGGTTAAGGTCGTCAAACTCGATGCCGATCAAAACCCAGGCATCATGATGCAATACGGTGTGATGGGCATCCCCACCCTTATGCTCTTCAAGGGCGGCGAGATCAAGGAGCGCATCACCGGCTTCACGCCCAAGGAAAAACTGGCGGCAAAAGTCACCCCGCACGTGTAGCCGAAAAACGAAATACGCAAGGGTATAATAGAGCCGAGCAAATCGGCTCTATTTTCGTATTGGACAAATCCATGTCAGAAGATGAGATCCTCAAGGCGGGTATTGCAGCCTTAAAATCTGGCAACCGTAAACAGGCATCTGCCATTTTTTCAAAATTCGTCCAGGACTTTCCACGCTCTGAGCGTGGATGGTATTTGCTGGGCATGAGCGTCTCGACCATCGAACAGCAGAGGTATTGTTTTCAACGCGTCCTCGCCATCAACCCGAAAAATCAGGATGCGAAAAAACAGATCGCGCTTCTTTCCACGCCGAAAGCGGATCCACCACCCCCAGCTTGGGCAACCCAGCCGCCGCCAGTCCGCATCGAACCGCAGCCGGTATCCAAGCCCATCCCAGCCAGCCAGCAGCCTGTTCAACCCATCTCGCAACCAGTCTCCCCCTTCATTTACGAGGAAGTGGAAGCAGCGGATGAATCTCCCCCCCGCCAAAAAACAGCCGAAAAGAAACCACCCGCCAAAAAGAAAAAATCAGACCAGACGCTGGTCTATGGCATTGCAGCGTCTTTGGTGATCGTTTGCGTTTTTGCACTGGGAACGATCTATTTATTGAGTACGCTCGATATCCTGCCTTCGTTCGGGTTTGGAACACCTCCTACCCAAAAACCCCCTTCATTTGTTGTTTCTGTCCCAACGGCAACATCCGCCGCGCCGACCCCCATCCCAACCGCACTTCCGACCGTTGTGTACATGCCCAGGTACGAGGAAGCGCCGTGTCAGTTTGACACGCCGAACAACGTGCGTGTCACCTGTGGGTACGCCATTGTGCCGGAAGACCGCACCGGAGACCCAAATCGGACGATTCGCCTGGCGGTAGCCATTTTTCATAGCACCAGTCCCAACCCCGCCCCCGACCCGGTCGTATTCCTGCAAGGCGGACCGGGCGGTCAGGCTATAGAACTCAGCGCTGCTGCCTATTCTGTGTTGGTGGAACCTTTTATTTCCGAGCGCGATTACATCGCCTTCGACCAGCGCGGAACGGGGCTTTCGGAGCCAGCCCTGGATTGTGACGAGTTGGACAAGGTCTATCGTCAGGATATTTACGGCACCATCGATGCCAGCGCGCGCGAACTGGTGTATCAAAATGCCTTCCTTTCCTGTGCCGGGCTTTTGCAGTCCAAGGGTATCAACCTGAAAGCCTATCATACGGTGGAGAATGCCGCAGACCTGAAGGACATCGTCAACCTTCTGGGTTATCAAAAGGTCAATTTGTATGGCGCATCGTATGGTACGCGCCTTGCATTGGTCACCATGCGGAATCACCCCGAGATCGTACGGACTTCCATCCTCGATTCGGTCATGCCGGTGGAGGTTAACTGGGTCAACGAATTTCCTGGGGTCATCAACTACACCCTTTCGAACTTATTTGCATCCTGCAAGGTAGACCCGGGTTGCAATACCGCCTATCCCGATATTGAAGCCACGTTCTGGGAGTTGGTGCAGGAATTGGATACCAACCCGGTTACTTTGACAACATCTGCATACCCGATGGGGACGGTGACAGAGACCATTGACGGCTCTTATCTCATTTCGGTTGTCATGGGCTTGTCCAAGAACACGAACTTTATCGATACCGCTCCTCAAACCATTTATCGATTGAAAAGTGGGGATTACTCCACTCTGATCGCTGCTCAATATGCTTTGCCATACTCTTTCGACGGGATCAATCCGGGGCTTTACATCTCGGTGATTTGCCGTGAGCATGTTCTGGATAGCTCTCCCGAAGAACTTTTGGCAGCCTCCCAACAGATCAACACTGAACAGTTCATCTGGCGTCCCTTCTATGAGAATCTGGAAAAAATGTTCGGGGCGTGTAAAACCTGGGGGGCGGTCGGACCCGTTCTCGGGGAGAAAGATGCGGTTGTCAGCGATATCCCCAGCCTTGTCATCACCGGGACGTTCGATTCCGCCACTCCGCCGCAGTTTGGGAAGCAGGTCGCCGAAAAACTACCGAATAGCCATTATGTCGAGTTTCCGAATCAGGGACATGTGCCAACGGCAGCGGATTCGAGCGGCTGTGCCATGAAGATCACGCAGGAATTTCTGCGCAACCCGACAGTGGAGCCGGATCGCTCTTGCATGAATGAATTGCCCAAGGTCGAGTTTCTCGTGCCATACACGGGGGAGCCGCCGCTGGAATTGACCAATGAGAGGATTTTCGGCGTCACGGTGGATATTCCCACGGATTGGTTTTTCACCTTCGATGGCTTCTTTGTGCGTGGCTCTTCTCCCTTTGATATTACCCAGGTCAGTGCCTTGCGTGCTGCGATCAGTATTCAGGAATTGAAGGATTATTTTTCGTCCAGCATTCATGGCTATCGTGGTTTGGACGGTGCGCCGATCGAGGCGGGAACGCGTGACGCAAATGGGTACAAATGGAAGTTATATTACGCCACTTCGAACGGGCGCCCGGTGGATGTTGCCGCGGCGGAGGATGGGTTTACCTCGCTGATCATCATCATGTTCAGTCACCCAGACGAGCACGAGGCGTTGTACCGTACCGTTTTCCTGCCGATGGTCGATTCGGCAAAATGACCCTTTTTATTGACGACTCACGCGCCTTCATGGTATCATTCGCCCGCTAAAAACCAGCCAAATGCTGGATTTGTTTTGTCTATTTCCTGAGGAGAAACATATAAGCGCCAACGAATTTCGAGTAAATGAGGGCATCCGCGTTGCGGAAGTGCGCCTGATCGGTCCAGATGGTGGCAATGTTGGAGTTGTGCCCATCAAGGAAGCCTTGAAGATTGCACGCGAAGCGGAATTGGACCTGGTAGAGGTCTCGCCCGGAGCGAATCCGCCTGTTTGCCGTGTGATGGATTTTGGCAAGTTCATCTACGAGAAGGCGAAGAAGGAACGCGAGGCGAGGAAATCCCAAACCAAGATCGAGGTGAAGGAAATTCGTCTGCGCCCGAAGACCAACGAAGCCCACCGCGGTTTCAAAGTGGACGATGCCCGCCGGTGGCTCAATCAGGGACATAAAGTCCGCGTGACCGTCAAGTTCCGTGGTCGCGAAATGGACTACCCCGAAATTGCGTTGGAAGATTTGAAGGAAATTGCCCAGGACCTTTCTGATGTTGCCAGTATCGAGGTCCCGCCGCAAATGGAAGGACGCACCATGCTCGTGGTGCTGGCTCCCTCTAAAGGCGGCGCAAAAAAGAAAGAGAAACCCGAGCAGGCTGAGGCGAAGGACGAATCGCAAGCCTGAGGGCAGTAAGTCCCCAAAGATGTTGATCGTCCGCGGGCGTGAAACCATGTCCGCGGTTTATTTTGTCTGAAAGGAGAAACTCCAGAATGCCTCGCAAAGCAAAACCTGGAAAGAAATACAAGCTGAAGACGCACAAGGCGACCTCCAAACGGTTCCGCCTGACCGGCTCCGGCGTACTCGTGCGCACGAAAGGTGGCAAAAGCCATTTGCGCCGCCGCACGTCTGACCGCACCAAGGCGTTATTGAGCGAGATGGTTCCCGTTTTGGGACGCAAGTACGTCAAACGCATCAAACGCCTGAACCCCAACATGGGCTAAGCCCATTCCGTCGTCGATTTTTTTATTTGCGGCTTTCGGGTGTGCGCAACTGGTGAAGACCTCACCGACGCCCGCGAGTTTGCAGGAGGTACTAAAACATGCGCGTTAAAGGAGGCCCGCAAGGGCATCTACGTCACAAGAAAGTTTTGAAGATCACGAAGGGGCAGCGCGGATCGAAACATTTGCTTTTCAAGCGCGCCAACGAGGCAATGCTCAAGAGCCTCTGGTATGCCACTCGTGACCGCCGCGTGCGCAAGCGTGATCTGCGCAAGCTGTGGATCGCCCGTATCAACGCAGCAGCCCGCCTGAACGGCACCACCTACAGCCGTCTGGTGGCGGCGATGAAGAAGGCGAACATCGAGATCAACCGCAAGATGCTAGCCGACATCGCAGTCCGCAACCCGCAGGCATTTGCCGCGGTTGTGGCGCAAACGAAATAAATCTGCATGGGCGACCGACCGGTCGCCCATGTATTTTTTAACGGGGTAAAATATTTGCATGAATTCCATGTTGGTAGAAAAGAAATTTCCATCGGGGCAGTTGTTGCAGATCGTGCAAGGTGACATCACCCTCGAAGAGGTGGATGCGATTGTCAATGCCGCGAACGAACATTTACAGCATGGCGGCGGCGTGGCATGGGCGATCTCGAAAAAAGGCGGCGCGACGATCCAACGGGAAAGCGATGACTGGGTCCGCAAGCATGGACCTGTGCCGCACGCGCTTCCTGCCTGGACCTCGGGCGGACTCCTGCCTGCGAAGTACGTGATCCACGCTGTGGGTCCGGTGTGGGGCGATACCCACGATGTGGGCACAAGCGGCGATGAAGATGGGCAATTGTCCGATGCTGTGACTGGTTCATTAAAGGTCGCCGATGAATTGCAGTGCAAATCCATTTCCATGCCTGCCATCTCAACAGGGATCTTCGGCTTTCCCAAAGACCGCGCGGCAGGGATTATTTTCTCATCTATTGAAAAATATTTTGCTAAAAACCAAAACTCCGGGGTGACACAAGTCCGTATTGTTTTGTTCGACCAAGCCACCATCGACTCGTTTATGAAGCAGTGGGTTGAATGATCACATCCAATCAAAATGCAAAAGTAAAACTTGTCCGCGCCCTGCTGGGACGCTCAAAGGAACGCCGTGAAGCAGGCGCGTTCGTCGCGGAAGGGGTGCGGCTGGTCGAAGAGGCGGCAAAGACGAGCTGGAAATTCCGTTTTGTTTTGTTCGATGAAACATTGAGTGAACGGGGTAGGTTCCAAGTTGAAGGCTTAAAGTCCAAAGGCGTGGACGTGGAGGAAGTCTCCACAAGTGTGATGAAATCCATCAGCGAGACTGAGTCGCCGCAGGGAATCCTCGCAGTTCTCGAATTTACGCATGTACCGATTCCCGAAAAACCAAATTTCATCCTCATCCCAGACCAGATCCGTGACCCGGGCAATTTGGGGACGCTGCTCCGTTCGGCGGCGGCTTCGGGTGTGCAGGCGGTTCTGCTGCCGCCCGAAACAACGGACGCCTTCGCCCCGAAAGTGCTGCGATCCGGCATGGGTGCGCATTTCAGGCTGCCGATCCGGTTGATGGGTTGGGAGGAAATCGAAAATGTTGTACAGATGGAAGGTTTACAGGTCTACATCGCGGATATGGACGGTCCATCCTGTTGGGAAACAGATTTGACAAAGCCGTTGGCATTAATGATCGGCGGCGAAGCGGAAGGCGCGAGCGACCATGCGAAAAAACTGGCGAATGGGAAGATCAGCATCCCGATGTCCGGTGAAGTTGAGTCGCTGAATGCGGGTGTTGCCGGGTCTGTGCTGATGTTCGAAGTGATGCGTCAACGCAGTGGAATGGAGACATAAATGCCAGCTTTTTTCATCTTGTTCTATCGTTTTCTCAAAAGCCTTTGGCATGGCTTGCAAGACAAGGACTTCCGCGCTTTGTTTTATTGGGTGCTCGGTATCCTTGTCCTTGGGACATGGTTTTATTCAAAAGTGGAAGGCTGGCGTGTGCTGGACTCGCTATATTTCACGATCATCACCCTCACAACGGTCGGCTATGGTGATTTTTCCCCGAAGACAGATGCAGGCAAAATATTTACGATGATCTATATCTTCGTCGGACTGGGATTGCTCTCCGGTTTTATTATTTTGTTGGGTGAGCGTATGGGGTTTATCAAACCCGACTCCAAACAAATAGAAGAGAAACAAGGCGAGGAGCAAAAATGAAGATCCGCTCCATCACGTATTTTTGCGATCCCAAATACCCGCTTGAAGAAAACATCCTGCATACCGCAGGCGATTTTTTATCGAAGGCAAGATCCGCGTATGAAGCGGCGGGATACGAAGTCCAGACGACGCGCCTGGCGACAATTCCATTTCCGAGATTGCTGGGGGAGAAACATCTCGCAGAGTTGCCGAAATTTGCAAACGATGTATCGAAGTTGATTCAATCCGTTGGCATCGCCTATGCGTCAGCGGGACCGGCGTTGCCAGAGCTGCCGAACAGTTATCGGGTCATTCCCGATGCGATTGCCGCGAGCGAGAATATTTTCTTCGGCGGGGTGATGGCAGATGAAACTTCCATCCATCTGGCGCAAGTCAAAGCTTGTGCCGATGTCATCGTCAAGTGTGCGCCGCTCGACCCGAACGGGTTTGCCAATTTGCGGTTTGCTGCGCTGGCGAACGTCCGCGCGGGTGCGCCGTTCTTTCCGGCGGCATATTGGAACGCGGATGAGCCCGCATTTGCGATCGCGGTTGAGTCAGCGGATGTGGCGGTGAGTGCATTTCGTGAGGAAAAGACTTTGGAGGATGGGCGGTCTGCGCTCGTTGCTGAGATCACTGAGCATGGTCAAGCCATCGCGCGCATCGCGACTCAGGAATTAGCGGCGACGCGTTTTCTCGGGGTTGATTTTTCGCTCGCACCTTTCCCCGATGACGCGCATTCGCTTGGCAATGCCGTCGAGAACATGGGCGTACCGAACATTGGTTTGCATGGCTCGCTCGCCGCTGCTGCGATCCTCACCGAAGCCATCGAACGTGCAGATTTTCCGCACGTCGGCTTCAATGGTTTTATGCAGCCGATTTTGGAAGATTCCATTTTGGCGAAGCGCGCCGCCGAAGGCACACTGACGATCAAGGATGCGCTGTTGTATTCGGCTGTCTGTGGGACAGGGTTGGATACGGTTCCATTGCCGGGCGATGTGTCGGCGGATGAGATCGCGCCGCTTCTTCTTGACCTGTGTGCTTTGTCTCTTCGGTTAGACAAGCCCCTCACTGCGAGATTGATGCCCATCCCCGGAAAGAAAGTTGGCGATGCAACCACATTTGATTTTGGATTCTTCTCGAACAGCAAAGTGATGAGATTGGATTCGCGTCCGCTCAATTTGCCTTTGGGTGGGGATGAGATTACTTCGTTGAATGCAAAGCCTCCCAGATCATAGGTCTGGGAGGTTTCTTTAATTATCGGTCCTTTAGGTAATATGCCTGGTACCTTCCAGCGGGGGTGTAGCCCAGTTTCTCAGCCAATTTGCAAGACTCGAGATTTGCCGCATCCCAATGCGCATCCATGCCATGCTCCAAACACCAACGCACGAGGTTGGCAGATAGGACAGTGGCAACGCGCTGCCGCCGATACTCTTCCTCGACGAACAGACTGACCTCGATGCCTGTGCTGCACACCAGCGAGGAATATGCTGCGCCGATGATCTTTCCGTTCTTTTCGATGTAAAACCCGATTCCGCGATCTTCAAAATCTATGGGGGATTCGAAATCGGATACATCGATGAAGTGGTCGTGTCCCTTCAACGTTTCCAACAGCGCGGCATCCATTTGTCTGACATCCTGAGCGAATTTTGAATCCTGGCAGAGTTTTCTCAAATGTTCGATTTCCAATTGCCCGGATGAAAAGCTGTATCGTTCGATCTGGACGAATCTCTCTTTGTATTCCTGTTTGAACGCCTCCGCCCAACCGGATGAAGCGGACATGAACAGGTTGTACGGCTGGAAGTTCCTTACCATTTCGCGTCCACCATTGCTGGCAGCATCTCCGGCGAAATAATGAAAGGGACCGATCTGGATCATGCAGGCGGATGGATTTTGGGTATCATCCACAAATGCTTTGCCCATTTGGTCTTCGAGCACACACTCGATGGAAATATCCACGCGGGGAACGTTTCGGAAGGCTTGCGCCAACCGGATGCGATTGACTTTCGTTAAGGGGTATTCTGTGATCATTCTTCTCTCCAATACTCACCGCCGCCGCCCTCGCGCAGCATCAATTTTGCTCCGACCAGTTCGCGTCGAAGGGATGCGGTATCGGGGTGATAAGCACTTAATATTTCGTTGACCTGTTTCTCGCTGTAGCGTTTGCCGACTTTGAAGGCTTTGACGACGTGCCGCAAGACCGCTTCCAGTTTTTTCTTTTGGGCCGGGATGGTCTTCAGACTGCCATCCTTGCGGGTGTAATCGTTGATGACCTTGCGATCATAGGCGTCGGCGTCCACATCGGCGACGGAGGCGGAAAGGTTCTCTTGTGAGAACAGGCTGCGCGTCTTTTCGCTCAAGGCTTGTTCGTCGAGTTGATAGACGTTGTAGTAGCTGTCTGCTTTGGCGCTGACCAGACCGACTTTGGACAGCTTGGATAGGTGATGTGAGACGGTGGAGGCTTTCAAACCCAGCAGCGTGGCGAGCTCTTCCACGCTGTAGGGATGCTGAGCGAGCAGACCGATGATCTTGAGCCGGTTCGCATCGGAAAGGACCTTGAAAAAGGCAACAAGGTCTTCGCTCATTTGTCACCTGCCTTCACCCGCCAATATCTCGACCCGTCACTTTCGCGCGCGAGCAAAGCTGCATCGATCAAGTCACGCCGCAGACCGGCTGTGTCGATGTGGAAGCGTTTGATGATCTCGTTGACTTGTCGTTCGGTGTAGATCCGGTCGAGATCAAAGTGTTGGATCAGATAATTCAAGATCGGTTGGATCTTCGCCTGTTCCGGGATCTGACGGATGGTGCCATCTGCGTTGAGGTAGTCTTTGAGGATCTTTTTGGATCTTTCGTCCAGTTTCTCATCCGGGATGAAAACTTCATTCGTGCGGAACAGTTTCTCTTTGCCCAATGTGGCGAGTTTATCCTCATTGAGGGTGAAAACGCCGTCAGTTTGGCTGATGACGCCGATGAACTCCAGAAATCCGAGATGTGTGAGCGAATCCTTGGGAGAGAGGTTCAACTCTGCGGCGATCTCCTTGCGGGTGGCGCTGCGCTGCGAGAGCAGACCGATGATCCGCAAACGGTCGGGGTGGGACATGGCTTTGACAAAATCGAGCATTTCGTTCATGGTTCACTTCCGTAAATTTAATTCGATGAGTATCGAAATAAATTTTAGGGGCGAATCCGCTGTCTGTCAAGGGGGTCTTTGGGAGGGCTGCAGGCTCGGGCGGGGAAGGAAGCGAAGCGGTCAAAAGGGATGGGTGTTGTATGAGTTATAATCTTCATCCGACCAACTCAATTCAATAGGAGGTGTACGTGGACCTGACGAAACACGCTTTTTTTGAGGGAAGAGTGGTTCCCTTGAGCGAGGCAAAGATCAATATCGCCACGCACGGTTTTTTATATGGTACCGCCGTCTTCGGTGGCATGCGGGCATACTGGAACGAAGAGAAGCAGCGTCTCTTCGTTTTTCGTCCCTATGACCATTTCAAGCGGCTGCTCAACTCCGGGCGCATGCTGGCAATGAGCATTCCCTATGATGAAGAAAGCCTGATCCAATTGACGCTCGACCTTTTGCGGACGGACAACTGGCAGCGCGATGTGTACCTGCGCCCGACCATTTACAAAGCGGATATGGGCATCGGTGTGCGCCTGCACGATCTGAAGGATGAGTTCTGCATGTTCGTGTTGGCGTTCGAGAAATATGTCAAGAACGATACGGACGCGCATGTGACGGTTTCTTCCTGGCGTCGGATCGATGACAACGTCATTCCGGCGCGCGGGAAGGTTTCGGGCGCGTACGCCAATTCTGCATTGATCAAGACCGATGCAAACCGCGCCGGTTTCGATGAGGCGCTGGTGCTCGATCACAACGGACACCTCTCGGAAGGTTCGGCGATGAATGTTTTCATGGTACGCGATGGGGTGCTTGTCACGCCGCCGGTGACGGATAACATCCTCGAAGGCATTACGCGTCGTTCCATCATCGAGATCGCCAAAAAGGAACTTGGTTTGGATGTGGTGGAGCGCTCCATCGACCGTACTGAGGTGTTCATTGCCGAAGAAATGTTCATGACCGGAACCGCCGCACAGGTGGTGGCGGTGACGAAGATCGATCATCGTCCGGTTGGAAGCGGTTCGATGGGTCCAGTCACTTCGAAACTGAGGGCGGCGTTCGACAACATTGTCCGCGCGAAAAACCCGAAATTTTTACACTGGAACGTGGAAGTGAATTAAACAAAAAAACGCCGCTTTCTCAGCGGCGTTTTTTTGTTCTCTAGGAATTATGGATTCTTCTTGAACTTCACCAGCACGAGATTTTTTGTGCAGTCGTTGAAGGTGTCAATGGTGATGGGGTCTGAAAGCGGGAGCCCTGCTTGGTCGAAGATCTGGACAGAGAGCAATCCATCCGACGAAACTGGCACGGTTCCAAGGAAGAACTCAAAGCCGGATTTTCCGAACGCGGGCGCAATGCCGCTCACGGTCAATTCGTTTTTGGTCTTGTTGTTGTAAAAACCGGACAGGCGGACGGCGATGCCGATCATATCGGCGTTTTTCGAGTCCACGATGGTTCCGGCAACGCCCTGCCAGTTGCATGCCGCCTCAGGGTGGATGATGGTACTGTCGATGTAGGTCACTGTGGCGGAGAAAGGCGCTTTGGGAGTATTCGTCGGGATGGGTGTTGCGGAAGGCGTGATCAACGAGACGATGGTCGCAGTGGGCTGCAGGGTATGTGTCGGTGCGATGGTCGCGGTTGGGGTCACGTCGGTATTTGGCAGGGTGGGGGTCCATGTAGGCAGCAGCTGGATCGGCGTAGGCGTGGAAGTGGCGGGCAGCCTTGACGCCGCGTTTTTCGGGCTCAGCGGGTTAATGGCTGAATCCGGCACAAGGAAGACTGCAATAAAATACAACACAAGGCAGAACGTCACGATCAGGGAAAGGATACTCATCAGATCCCATGCGTCGAGACGCCCCCCCCGGCTTTGTGAGGTGGAAGAATCATCGTAATCGTATTTGCTCATTAGGTCGCTCCAAAATCATCCTTTGTGCAAAACATCCCGCAACCCTCACGGCGTGAGGATAACATCGCTTTCAGCAAGCCGATCTGCCAGCCATCGTTGCAGCGCCAGTTCCTGTATGATGAGCAAGGCATCCGGCGAGAGCGGATACTCGCCGCGTTCGACGGCTTTGAAAATATGGAAGCCAGCCTGCGTGGGCACGATTCCACTGATCTCGCCCGCTTGCAGGGCAAAAACCGCCTCATCTGCTCCGGCATCCAGCAGGTAGCCTTGCGGCACCCAGCCCAACTCTCCGCGTGTGACCGGGTCGTACAGCGTCGCCAGTTCATCAAAATCGGCGCCAGCGGTCAGTTGCTGTAACGCCGACTGCGCATCCGCCTCATTATAGGTCAAAATCTGGCGCAGATGGATTTGTTCCATTTCAACGGGCACATCCGCAATGATTTTGTCACGCATCCACGCTGCTTCAACCGACCGCTTCAACGCAATTCGGAAGGAGGCATCATCGTAGCCGTGGGCAGCCTGCCACTGGGATAGCGCATCTGCACTGCCAAGTTGGGACACGAGCGCATCGATCCGCGACTGGAGGTCTGATTCGGTGACTTCGAAATTTGCCTCCGCTGCGGCTTGACTGAGCAAGACCTGGGCGATCAAGTCATCCAAAACCACCTGCCTTGCCACCTCCTCGGAGACGGTCTTGCCGAGCGCGGTTTGCGCCGCATTGTAGCGGGCAAGTTCCGCTTCGAAATCTGCCGATGTGATGTACTCGCCGTTGATCGTCGCCACTGAAGGTGGCGGGGTGGGGCTGGGCGGCAACGGCGTGTCAGTCGGTATCGATGGGGTGGGTGTGCTTGGGGTCCCGAAGGAAGCGCAGGCGGTCACCCCCAGGGCGAGGAGCAAGGTCAATGTGGTCAGTTGGAAGCGCATTCCTAAAATTATAAATTAAAACCCTCCCGGAGAGTTGGTCTGCCGCCCATACAAAATTGATTGGGGATGCAAGTATGAATTTGGGTTGCGGGGGCGTCTCTTAGCCAGTTGTTTTGACGAAAAAGGAGACAGCCTCGATGCGATCCGAATTAAGCCTTCAATTTTCAGATTCCACCCCAAAAATCACCTTCAACCCCGATGGCGACCAGTCTGCTGAGGTCTGTATTGCCAACATCAGCCCGGCGGAGCGGAAAAAACGGCTGAATTTTGCGATTGTGCAATTTGTAATTGCCATTCTGATCTTTGCGGCGTTGCTTGTCTTCGATGTGGATAAACTCTGGCGATTGCCGTTGTATTTTTTCCTTTCGGCTTCCGCCACTTCCTTTTTTCAATGGCGGGATAAAACCTGAGTGGCGCTTGCCGGGCGTAGTGTACGCCTCACCTCGGACAAAATCGAAAAGATCGAAGACGAAAGCGTGGATGCGCAGATCAAACGTCAGGCGCGCAGGGTCATTCTAAAAGGCAGCCTGGCTGGTTTCGCCATGCTCGCGCTGGTGATGCTCATTCCGTAAAAGCAAACCACTGGGATGAAAAAATTTTGACGCCCCACAGCATGGGGCGTTTTTGTTTGTTGGGGCATGGCGTTATAATTCATCCGTACATCAAAAATCCAAACTCGTAAATCGGAAATTGACTCATGCATATACTTGTAACCAATGACGACGGCGTGACCGCGCCCGGATTGCTTGCTCTCGCGCAGGAAATGCGCAAACTCGGCAAAGTGACAGTTTTTGCTCCAGACAAGAACTGGTCGGCTTCGGGTCATGTCAAGACGATGGAGCGCCCTCTGCGCGTGAAAGACGTGATGCTCGCGGATGGCACATCCGCTTTTGCTTCGGATGGCGCGCCGTCGGATTGTGTCGCTTTACCGCTGCTGGGGTTGATCGAAGAAACCATCGATATCGTCGTTTCGGGTATCAACCCCAATGCCAATATTGGGCACGATATTACCTATTCCGGCACGGTCACCGCTGCGATGGAAGCGGTCATTGCCGGCGTGAAAGGCGTGGCGGTTTCGTTGGATTCGCCTGAGGGTCATCGCGGCTCACTCGACTACTCCACTGCCGCAGCCGTTGCGAAGCGTGTGGTCGAGCAGGTCATCGCGGATGGACTGCCGGAAGGCGTCGTTTTGAATCTCAATGTCCCGTATCTGCCCGAATCTGAGATCAAAGGCTACATGGTCACCCGCCAGGGATTGCGTGTGTACCGCGACGCGCTGGATGTGCGCTCGGATCCGCGCGGGAAACCGTATTACTGGATCGGCGGCGAAGCGCCCACCGGCGTGGACGAGCCCGGCACCGATTTTGGCGCGTTGCGGGCTGGGTATGTTTCCATCACGCCGCTTCAGTTGGATCTGACCCACGTCAAGGCGATGGATGTGTTGAAGAAATGGACGTTCGAATGACCTCTATCCAGGAACTTATCCCCGTCCTGCAAACCGCCATTGGTCCGGTCATTCTAATTTCGGGCGTTGGTCTGTTGTTATTAAGCATGACCAACCGCTTTTCGCGCATCATCGACCGTGCCCGTAACCTGCTGGCGATCTCCGAAGCCCAGGGTGGACCTTTGCGCCAGAAGACGCTAGCACAAATCGACATTCTTTGGAGCCAGGCGAAGTTGATCCGTCTATCGATCCTCTTTGCAGCCATTAGCTTATTGTGTGCTGCGTTGCTGATCATCATCCTGTTCATCACCGCCCTGTTCGGGATCGAAGACGCGTGGTTGTTGAGCGTCATCTTCGTCGTCTGCATGGTTTCATTGATCGCCTCGCTGATCGTTTTTATCACCGACATCAACCGCTCGCTCTCCGCCTTCAAGGTGGAGTTGTACGGTTATGAGCAGAGAAAAGAAGGATGATTATGGATTTTCTTAAGAAATTATTCGCTCCGCGCCAGCCATATACCAAAAGTTACCATACCTTCAATGTCAAATGCAAGCGCTGCGGGGAGACAGTCAGCGGGCGCATCGACCTCGATAATGACCTAAGCGTGGAGTATGAAGAAGGTGGTGATGTCTTCTATGCCCGCAAAGTGTTGATGGGGGAGAACAAATGCTTTCAGCGTATGGAGGTCAACTTTAAGTTCAACGCCGAGCGGCAGGTGATCGAAAAAGACATTGTGGGTGGGGAGTTCGTTGAATGACCGAAGCGTCTATGGAAGCGTATTGGGAGAAATTTCTCGCCGCCCATCCATCCTATCGCGGTAGCCCGTACGTCGTTGAACCTTTTGGCGACAACCCTGCCCTTGCCGATGAACTTGGCAATTTAGTCTTGAGCGGACGTAAATCCGCTACCTGCTCATCCGTTTGGGAATACGAAGCCAAAGGCGAATCGTTTCCGCAAGTAGGTACACTCTGGCTGGTGCTCGATGGACGGAATGAACCCATGTGCGTGGTCGAGACCATCGAGGTGACCCTTCGCAAGTACAACGAGGTGGATGCAGACTTTGCCCGCGACGAAGGCGAAGAAGACCTATCCCTCGAAAGTTGGCGCGCGGGTCACAAGCGATTTTTCACCCGCACCCTTGCCGAAATCGGCAGGGAATTTTCGGAAGATATGCCGTTGATTTGTGAACGCTTTCGAGTGATCTACAAATAACATGCAGCGTCTCACGATCATCGCGCTCTTGTTGCTTGCCGCCTTGCTTGTTGTGCAGGCGGCATTCTCGCTTCAGTGGGCGCCCACGCATGATGCCGCTCCACTCCTCTACGAAGCCTTTCTGATGCGGGACGGCGCAATCCCCTACAAAGATTTCTTCGACTTTCAAATGCCGGGCAGTTTCATTGCCTACTATCTGCTGGGCATAAGCAGTAACTTCGGTCCGGTTCGTTTGCGCATCATCGACCTTGCCATCCTGGCCGGCATCCTCGCGGTCACATACCTTGCCATGCGTCGTTTTGGCAAAACCGCCGCCTTTGCAGCCTCCATCCTCTTTGGGCTCAAATACCTGCAGGGCGGTCCATCGCTCGCATTGCAGCGCGAATATCTCATTCTCCCCTTCATCGCTCTTTCGATCTGGATCGGCGTGACCGGCTCTCTGACCTTTCGGAAACGCCTCATCCTTGGGCTTCTCTATGGGCTTGCCGCAACGCTCAAGCCGCACGCCGCGCTCGGACTCGTGCCATTCCTGCTCTTTGACATGGCAGACCTGAGAGAACGCCGGGAGTTTTCCCTGCCATCGCTTGTAAAGCAGATTATCCTCCCCACCGCCATTGGCTTTGCAATTCCCATTTCACTTGTCATCCTCTGGCTTGCGATCACCTATTCCCTGTTTTCTTTTCTGGACATTGCCCTAAACTATTGGGGGTTGTACTCTCAGATCAACGGCGAGTTGACGGTGACATCGTCGGCGCAGAGAATGGCTTATTTGCTGAATCAGGTTTGGCGTCTGGGTGGAAGCGGGTTGTGGCTCATTCCGGCTGCATTTGGCATCTATCTCCATCGCAATCGTCAAGCCTATCTACTCGCCAGTCTGGCACTCATCTTTGCTGTTTATCCCGCGCTGACAGGACAATTCTTCCCATATCACTATATTCCTTTTATTTACACAATTATTCTTGTTGCATCGCTCGCGCTAAACGTCGAAGGGCGAACGTCAAACGTCACGACCTTCGACCTTCGACCTTCGACCATTTCACTCATCGCCTTTTTGCTCGTTACGTTCGCAACTATTCGCCCCTCCCCAACCTTTCTCCGTCAACTCGAAGGTAAGCCGATTGCCACCTCCACCGACCGTGCTGAACAAATGGCAGAGTATCTCGAAAAGAACCTCGAGCCTGGCGACAAAGTTCAGCCATTGGACTGGACTGGCGGTTCCCTGCTCGCCATGCTTAAGAGTCGTGCGCCAATCGCCACTTCGTACGTCTTCGACTTTTATTTCTACCATCACGTATCCAACCCTTACATCCAATCCCTGCGCGCAGACTTCATGAATCAATTGCAAGCGTCCGAGCCGCGCTTCATCATCGAAGTGACCGCCATCGACAAACCCTGGGTCTCTGGTGAAGATACCACCCGAGACTTTCCCGAACTACGCATGTTTCTCGCTGAGAATTATTCCGTTACAATGGAAAAAGAAGATTATATTATTTACGAACGACGATAGACGATGGACGGCAGACTGCTGCCACTTTCTACTTTCCGCTCCCCACAAATGAAACGCCTTTCCTACATCTACCTCATCCTCCCATTCATCCTCTTCCTCTTCGGCTGGGTGCGTCTCACCATCGCTATCCCTCTTGCGTTAATTCTTCTCTTTACTCTCTGGCAACTCCTCAAACAGCCATCCACTACTCACTACTCACCATTCACTATTCACTGGTCACCATCCACCGTTTACTGGTTACTACTCACTACGTTCTGGTTACTGCTCTCCGGCATCGGCGGCTACGCCTTCCAAAACTGGGACCATAACTGGCGCAACGTCGTCCTGCGCGACCTGATGAACTTCGACTGGCCTGTCTACTATGCCCAACCCGAAAGCGGACCGGTCAAGATGCTGGTCTACTACGTTGGCTTCTGGCTGCCTTCCGCGTTGATCGCAAAATTCACCAACTGGCAAGTTGCCAATTTCGCCCTCTTCATCTGGTCGCTTCTCGGCTTGTTACTCGTTACGCATTATCTCGCCAACTTCTTCAAAACCTCCAACCTCAAAGCGGCACTGCTCCTCATCCTCTTCAGCGGATTGGACATCCTCGGCACGCTCTTCTTCTTGCAGGATTATCCGACCCTCCTGCCACCCATTACTCATCTCGAAACCTGGGCAGGGAACTTGCAATACTCGTCCTTCACCACCCAATTATTTTGGGTCTTCAATCAAGCCATTCCAGCATGGTTGGTGATTTCAATGATTGCGAGCCTTGCAGTAGAAAATAAATCAGACACACGCACCGAACTCATCCTGCTCTGGTCTCTCTGCTTCTTCTTCGCCCCCCTCGCCTCGGTGGGACTTCTCCCTTACATCCTTATCGAACTCGTCAAGCAAACTGATTTCAAATCTCCATTCAAACATCTCAACCCAGCCATCATCCTCTCCGCCATCATCATCTTTCTTCTTTCCTCTTTCTTCTTCACCGCCAACTCCGCTGCCCAACAACGTGGATTCCAATCCTTGCCACTCGATAAATTTCTCGCCTTCTTCCTGCTCGAAGGCGGGATTCTTTGGCTCGTCCTTGCCTCGTCAAAATACAAAGACCCGCGCTGGATCATCACCGGCATTCTCCTAGCCCTCATCCCCTTCATCCAACTCGGCAGCGGACGGGACTTCGTCATGCGCGCTTCCATCGCCCCGCTCTTCTACCTCATGCTGATGACCGGCGAGACCATCTTCAACAAGTCCGCCTCACTCATTACCCGTTACGCGTTGCTCGCTCTACTTGCTCTCGGCTCCCTGACTCCGCTTTACGAGATCAATCGCTCCGTTTACCGCACCTTTGACTACTACTTCCTGCAAGATACCTGCTCAGCCTGTGATTTTTCCACTGACCCGGTCGCCAAACTCGCCCAACCTGGCAAGCCGGAAGAGGAACATCCCGGCACTCTTACTGCCGATGCTTTACCAACACTTCAATTCATGACCGATGAACTTTCACAGAACTTCATCGCGAATGTGAGACAGACATTTTTTTATAAATACCTAGCCAAGCGTTAACAACTTTCTACTTTCCACTTTCAACAAGGAATCCCATGCCCGAACTCCCAACCCTACCAGACCCTCAAGCCTTTTACGCCCAAGTATGGAATATCGTCACCCGCATCCCACGCGGAAAAGTCGCTTCGTATGGGCAGATCGCCAAAATGCTGACTCCGCCCGCCGGTGTGGATGAAGCCACCTTCGCCGAGTTCGGCGCGTTGTGGGTCAGCAATGCCGTCGCCGCCAGCCCCAATGAGATTCCGTGGCAGCGTGTGGTCAACTCAAAGGGGCAGATCACCGAACGGGACGGGGTGGAGGCGAAGCGTCACCAACTCATGCTGTATGATGAGGGCGTCCCATTCAACCCGCGCGGACGCATTGACATGCGCAAATACGGCTGGAATGGAAAGTAAAACAGTTCGTCGATAAAAAGGAATTTCCCATGTCCTTCTCTTCTCCCCCCAATCCGCAAGCCTATTACGAACAAGTTTGGGCAATTGCCCGAATGATCCCGCGCGGAAAAGTTGCCACGTACGGACAGATCGCCAAAATGATTCCGCCGCCCAACGGCGTGGAACTCGAAACCTACGCCACGCTCTCTCCGCGATGGGTTGGTAGCGCAATGGCAAATTGTCCCGATGATGTGCCATGGCAGCGCGTCATCAACTCGCAAGGCAAGATCAGCGAACGCCCCGGCGCAGAGAGACAACGTCCGCTACTTGAAGCGGAAGGTGTGGCCTTCGATGCCAAAGACCGAATTGATCTGAAAAAGTTCGGCTGGAGCGGAAAAGACGAAAGTGACATTCCGCAGCAAGCCGCAATGTTCTAAACGCAAATGAAAGAGGAAAGAAGAAAGAAATCCTCCACCACTTCTTTCCTCTTTCATCTTTTTTCATCCTTCCTAATTCACCCTTCATCATTCCCATGACTCTCCTCATCATCGGCGGCACCTCCACCGACATCCTCCATCTCGATTCCCAAACCCTCCCTTCTGCGGGCGGTGCAGGGATGTACACCGCCATGGCGGCTCACCGCTGCGGATCAAACGTTTCCCTTTTTGCGCCCAATCCAAATCCCGTCCCCGACGTTCTCCAACCCATCGCGGACAGACTCGCCGAATGGCTCGGTCCCATCGTGGAACCCGAAGAAGGTCTGCCGCATTTTGAAATCTCCCAGCGCGGCGGGAAGACCGAATACCTCAAAGCGACCTTCGGCGCAGAGTCCACGCTCACGCCAGATATGCTGCCCACCAACCTCTCGAAATACGATTGCATTCACATCGTCCCGCTTGGCAATGCGCAAAAACAATTGAGTTTTGTTGAAGCCTGTCGAAATAGCGGCGCAAAGAAAATCTCGGCTGGCACATATCTCATCAGCGTCAACGAATCGCCTGAGCAGGTTCGCAGCATCATGAAAAACACCGATATCTTCTTCATGAATCAAAGCGAAGCCATCGGCTTATTTGGCTCGCTTGAAGCGGCGCATACCGAAGCGGGCAAACTACTCTTTATCACCCTGGGCGCGGACGGTGCTTGCGTCATTCAAGGCAATCACAAAACTTTCATTCCCTCCGTACCCACCACCGAACTCGACCCTACTGGCGCGGGCGATACCTTCTGCGGTGCAACGCTGGCGTATCTTGCGCAGGGAAAACATCCCGTCATGGCGGCGCAGCACGCTGTTCCGCTTGCCGCGCAGATGATCGCGCATGTTGGTCCAACCGCGTTGTTGTTCAACGAAGCCGCGCCTGCGATTCCGTCCAGCCCCAAAGCGCAGACCAACCCGGCCCAGATTAAAAAAATTTCCAAAATGGTTGCCGCGCTCGATGAAGCCGCGCCCTTCAACTTCATCAGTCCCGAACTTCCGCCCGCGTATCACCCCAAGGCGCTCGATTATTTTTTCGCGGTCACGTTGCAGCAATTCAGTTTTTGGAACGAGAAGAACAATCGCTATCACACGCCGCTGATTGCGCCGCTTGGTGGAGTCAGCCAAAAGGGCGCATTCTATCTCTTCGATGCATACAGGCGTCGGCTTGAGTCGGATGCGGATTTTTGTTCCCCCGAACGTCAGGCAAATTTGAGTCGCGCCGAGCTGCTCGAAATCTTCAAAGCGGATGATGGAAGCGATCCCATGCCCGCGCTGGACTTGCATTTGGAAATGGCGAATGCCTACGGGCGGGATATGCTTGCGCTTCGCCTCACGCCGGAAACTGTGTTGCAAAAAGCCCGAGCCTCTGCCACGCCGTTAGCGACTCTCATCTCCATCCTCGACAAAGTTGGCGGATACAAGGAAGACCCGCTCCGCAAAAAAAGCGGACTGCTCGCACTCATCCTCAACCAACGCCCCGAAGCGTTCCTGACCTTTGCCGCTGGCGAGCAAGTGGAACCCGTCATTGACTATCACCTGATGCGCTCGTGCCTGCGCGTGGGTTTGGTGGATATTCTCGACGAAGATTTGAAAACCAAAATCACCAACCGCGAACTCATCTCCCCCGCCGACGAATGGGCGATCCGCCTCACCGCTTACCGCGCCATTGAAGAGGTGGTGGCGTTATCTGGTAAATCCACTGGTGCAGTAGATTGGTTCTTCTTTGGCGCGCGCAAACGCTGCCCCGAAATGACCGAACCCGAATGCAGTTTGTGCCAGATCGATTCCGTTTGCGCCCATCGGCGGGAACTTTTTCAACCTGTTTTACGTACTAGCTTCTACTAAACACATATCTTGTGTATGTTTGGAAATAAACAACCGAAAAAGGATTTATCAGTACATGAAAAACATGCTCAAAAATGTTCTTGTTTCACCCGCCGCATGGTTCTTTGCGATTATCTGGCTCGTCTCTATCGGATACTTGTTGTTGACGGGAAACGGCGTAATCGGCTCAACTACTTTTGCGTTGGGCATTTTGGTTTTCTCTGCCATTACGGTTTCCATGACCGAGAATCAAGCGGAGACCCCAGTTGCAGAAAAGAAACGATCCCCGTTCTTCTGGCTTCAACTTCTTGTTGTTGTATTCTTTATCCTTCTCACAGGCTATCGCGGATTTGTCTTCAACGTCCAGCCTGCCCGTGCCATGAATATCCCTGTTTGGTCGTGGTTTGGCGATTGGTTTTCAAACCTTGGCGGGCGTTATTTGTCCAACCTGGTTGACCATTCCTCTGGGCTTGCTGCTGAGAATTTTTCTGGCTATTTTTTGATTCCCTTTGTTCTTTTATTGCTGTTGGGCGCACGCCTTCCCGATTTGGGATTTGGCAAGGGACATCGTGTCTCGCGAGTGACTGCCTTGTGGGTGAGCATTCCACTGGTTTTCTTCGTCATCAACATCGTAAATGGTTCCACGTCACTGATGCGATTGGGGATGATGTTCTTTGGAAATTTATTACGGAACGGCTTCTCGGAAGAATTTCTTTTTCGCGGCGCGCTTCAAACCCGTTTGAAAGATTGGCTCGGCTCCGATTGGGCATTGGTTTTGCAGGCGTTGGTCTTTGCCGTCTGGCATCTCGGCGCGGACACACAGTTCATGGGCGGGGATGTTCTGCAAGGCTTGGCGCTTGGTATTGCATCACACAGCATATCAGGGCTGGCAATGGGCGTCATCTTCCAACGCACGCGTAATTTGATCGCGCCATCCATTACCCATGTAGTGATTAATATGTTCGGGAGTTGAAGTTGGCGTTTCCGGCGCTTGCAATGAAATTGCATACATCCTTTTGAGCCCTTTTGGATATAGTGGTGAACATGGAGGTAGTTATGTATATCTTTCAAGTTCATCACTATATCAAACCAGAAAGCGTCGAAGCATATAAATCCGCCACCCTTGAGAACGCCCTCAAGACCCGCCTTGAACCTGGTGTGCTGCGTTTTGAATTCTTTCAAGATACGGCAGACCCAACCCATTTCAGTCTCTTCGAAGTCTATGCCGATATGGCGGCACGGGACGCCCACCTTGAAACCGAGCATTTTCTAAAATGGAAAGATGTATACCTCGCCACGCAAGCGCGTAAAGGCGAAGGGCATGAGTTTATTGCGATCTATCCAGAAGAAGGGGAATGGAAAAAAGTTTAACGAGCCAGTTCAACCACAAGCGTATCGAGAGCCAGGTCTAATGTGATCTGGCTTGTTTTTACCTGTTCATCAATTTGCAGCAGGCGATGGTAAATGCCCTCAAGTGCTTCCATTGAAAAACGGTTCGCCTGCCCGGTGGTCTTCTCTGCCACAAACGGGTGAACGGATAGCGCCCGCGCCACATCGTCCTTGTTTCCCCGCCCGTCCAAAATTTCACGCGCTTGAATCAACAAACGAAATTGACGCACAACCATGCCCCACAACGAAAATGGGTCTTCGTTCTCAAGCAAGCGATGCAAAAGTTTTTGCGCCCGTTGAGCATTGCCTTGGGATAATGCATCGACGAAGTCAAACACGCTTTGCTGGGATGTGACGATACAAACCGCCTCCACATCGGACCCGCGAACGGGTCGCTCCCAATTGACATATGCCAGCAGTTTGGAGAGTTCCATCCCCGCCTGACGGGTGTCCACACCAGACATTTCGGCGAGACGTGCCGCAGCAGCAGGTTCGATCTGTCCGCCTTGATTTTTCGCCTCGTTGATGATCCAGCCAGGCATATCGCGTTGCTGCGGCAGGAAGAACGCCTGCGACTTGACATGCGGTTTATGCTTTTCTGCCCATTTATACAGCCAATGCTTGTCAGCATCTTTTGCTTTCTCAACCGTATCGTACAAAACGACCTTGGCGGTATCAGGCGCTTTTTCTAAAAACTCTTGAAATTTTTTACGGGTGTCAGGCTTGTTATATTTGGCAGATGGATATGCAATGAAGACCAACCTCTTCGGCGCAAGGAACGGCATGGCATTGACCGCGTTGTTGAGGTCATTCTCGGTCATCGTCCGCGCTTCGAGACGCGTCGTGTTCATGTCCGCCGTGGTGGGGTCAGTGAATTCAGACTCGAAATCCTTGAGTTTGCGTGTGATGGCAAATTCGTCGTTGCCGTAGAGTAAAAAAATAGTAGGCATATTTTTTGCCATGAAGGGTCACAAAGGTACACGAAGGAAAACCTTTGTGACCCTTCGTGTACCTTTGTGGTTAATCATTTTGTGATGACACGATGCACACCTTTACGAATGGGCACAATATCCACGATCTGCAAGTTACCAAGATTTGCTTCGGTAGTGACGTATTTTTGTAGCCAAGGTCCGAGCGGTTTGCTTAAGCTGTAACCGACAAGCGCAAAAAGCAATGCCAGCGGAATAAGCATGAGACGCCACAGTGTAGACTTCGTTCCCCGAAGCGGCATCCAGGCAAAGGTCCCGGCAAGAAGCGCGGTGGTCGCCATGTTGGTTCCGCAGCCCGGGTGAATCGCCAATCCGCTTTCACCAGCATTAAGTCGCGTGTGTGCTTCGGTGACGGATTCCCAAATTTGTTGGGTGGTCAAATCACCGAGCAAGAAAAAGCCAGTGGGGTTGGAGTGACCCGCCATGCGTTTGCCTGCGTGTTTGTGCGAGAGCAAATGGATGGTGGCGTGTTCGAGCGCGTGATTGCGCCGCGTTTCGAGAATGAGGGGCAGGTCGAGGATCATGAGTTGATTATAAGGTAGTCTGAAGCATCGGCGAGTCGTAGATCTTTTCGAGCAGTTCAAGAAACTCAGCGGATGGACGCGATTTGAGGATCTCCTTGCGTTCGTCGCGCGTGAGATGATTCATCATCACGTATTGCACGGCGTTCTTGCGGAAGAGGCGCGAGCCGTCTTCGTCGCCGTAGAATTCCACGCTGCGGGCAAGGTGTTTGCGGATGGTTTCTTTGACCAACTCAGGCGGAACTTGCTCGCGGTCGAGGCGCGAGAAGATCCATGGGTTGGGAATGGCACCGCGCCCGATCATCACCGCATCGACATTGGCATGTGCTTTGAGGCGGTCGATATCGGCGACGGTCTTTACATCACCGCTGCCAATGACGGGGATCTTCACCAGCGATTTAACTTCGGCAATGGCATCCCAATCGGCGTTGCCTGCGTAGCGTTGTTCTTTGGTGCGTCCGTGAACAGCGATGAGCGAGCCGCCTTCCTCTTCCACGATGCGGGCGATGAGTTTGTAGTTTTTGTTTCTATCCCAACCGAGACGAATCTTGCCAGTGACAGGCACACGCAAATGTTTGACCAGTTTGCGGAAGGTGCGTGCGATGCGCAGCGGAGAAGGCATCATTCCCACGCCCGCGCCGCGGTCCGCGATGGTTTTGGCGGGGCAGCCCATGTTGAGGTCGATCACATCGGGATTGTTCTCTTGAATCTTCAGCGCAGCTTGCAAGATAAGTTCGGGGTCTTCACCGTAGATTTGAAACGTAATCGGACGTTCCGGTTCGTTGAAGTACATCCGCTTGGCAGGCTGTTTGGACTTGCTGAGAATCTTCTCTACCTTGATGAACTCGGTGTAACTCATGGCAGAGCCGAGTTCGCGGCAAATGGAGCGGAAGGGCCAGTCTGAGTATCCATCCATTGGCGCGAGAATCGCGTCACCGTATATTGGGAGGTCGCGAATGTGGAAGTTGGGTGTCTTGCTCTCGGTCATAAGTTTAGAAAGTATAACAAACTATTTTTCTCATTTTTAGCCACAGATGAACGCAGAAAAAAGGATGGTTCATTAAGAAATCCTGTTTATCCGTGTCCATCTGTGGTGAATACCTTTACGCCGACTGCTTTTTCCATAACTCCAAGAAGTGCTTGCGGAACTTGCTGACCTTTGGCGCAACGACCGCCATGCAGTACGGTTGGTTCGGGTTGTTCACAAAATATTCCTGGTGATACTCTTCGGCGATGTAGAAATCCTTAATCGGCTCCACTTCAGTGACGATGCGGCTGCCCCAAACCTTCTGCGCCTCCAACTCGCGGATGGTCTGTTCGGCGACTTCCTTTTGCTCAGGTGTGTGATAGTAAATGCCGGAGCGATACTGTGTGCCTACATCCGCGCCCTGACGATTCAAGGTGGTCGGGTCGTGGATCACGAAGAAAATGTTCAGAATATCCTTGAATGTGATCACCGACGGGTCAAACTTGACCTGCACCACCTCGGCATGACCCGTATCGCCATTGCACACCGCGCGATAACTCGGGTTCTTTACATGCCCATTGGCATAGCCAGACTCCACCGAGAGCACACCCTTCACCTCATCATAAACGGCTTCCAAACACCAAAAACAGCCCCCAGCCAGTGTGATGGTTTCAAATGATGTCTTCATCCTAACGCTCCTTTTCTGTGATGGATTAGACGCGGTGTGACAGGAATATTTTCTTAGCAGAATATTACAGATGAAAAAAAGACCGCCTCATGACGGTCTTTGGGCTTTGTCCACGCTTCGTGGAATTGTTACCTCATCCCGGAGAGGGTGATCAACCCATTGGTGACCTTGATGTTCATCATCTCCAACCCGGGCGCCTGCTTTTCGACTGCTTCCATCAGCATCTGGTTCAGCCAGGTCTCCATCTGTGAGAGAAGAAAATCCGGCAGAACCTGTTGCCCGATCTGCATCGACTCGATCTCGAAATATGGTTTTTTATTATCATCGATCTTTGCCTCGCCGACGATTAGCGCGGATGTGGCATTGTCACTGCCGTTGACAACGCCCCAAATCTGGACCTTGCCGTTCCGCAAATAGACCTGCACATCACTCAATGGCAGGTCGGGTGTATCCTGCATTTCGAGGGCAAGCCAGGAGGTGAACTGTTGCTCGGTGATGGTAACTGAAGAAAGCGAGCCCGGCTGCGGCATCGAATTTTCCAGCATGGATTTCGCTTCCTCTCCCGCCTCGCTGGAGACAATGATCTCGTCGCCGGGACGTTCCGGCGCACCTTCCATACCATTTTGCGCATTGTCCACTGCGACGCCCAGCAGCGCATTGACGAGCGGCATATATTCGGGGTACTTTTCGTTGACTTCGGCGATGGTCTGCGGGGCAAGTCCGTTTGCCGAGGCGCTGGTCTGCAAAGTGGGAGTGGCTGCAACGAGGATCTGCGCAACTTTCGATGCCGGGTTGTTCCTTGCCACCACAAACGATGTGGTACCGAGGAACACAAAAGCGACAAGGACGATCAAAGCGCCGCGCAATGCATTTTTATACGGGTTTGTCCTTGGCTGCCAGAGATTGGTATTCGCATTGCTTGCGCCCTTTAGGGGCAGGGTGGGGTTGATGGTCGATTGAACACGCACCAAACCGATCTTGGCTTCATTGTGGCTGGGATTGATCTTAAGGACGCGTTCATAGCATGCGATCTGATGTTCTTTCTGCCCTGTGATCTTTGCCATCAGCATCCACGCGGATTCATCATCCGGGTAGGATGCGAGATACTCTGACAAATATTTCTTTGCCAGTTCGCGGTTGCCGCGTTGAAAAGTGTAATCGGCTTGCTTGAGGAGTTCTTGCTTGGTCATTTTGAACGTAGGGGCGCGATATATCGCGCCCCTACAAAAAATTTACAAACTCGGCTCGGCAACAGTTTCTTGTTGCTTATTGAGCACGATCTCGCCGTCTTCATTGACGTTGACTTGGACGGAGGCGCCATCGGTGAATTCACCGGAGAGCAGCTTATCGGAGAGCGGGTCTTCCACTTTTTGCTGAATGACACGGCGCAGCGGGCGGGCGCCAAACTCGGCGTCGAAGCCCTGGTCTGCCAGCGAAGCCAACGCTTCACTGGTGGCGGTCAGCACCAGGTCATGGTCTTTGAGGCGCAGGGCGACCTTATCCAGTTCAAGCGAGACGATCTTCTGGATGTCTTCCTTGTTCAACGAGCGGAAGATGACGACCGCATCCAGACGGTTGATGAACTCGGGACGGAAGGCGCGCTTGAGCGATTCGCTCAACTTCTTGCGCATTTCTTCGTAGGAGAGTTTCTCCTCGGTGGCTTCATCTCGTTTGAGAGCGAAGCCGAGCGAAGATTGACGCTTGATCACATCCGCACCGATGTTGGAGGTCATGACGATGATAGCGTTGCGAAAGTCCACCTTGCGTCCCTTCGCATCGCTCAGGTGACCCTCTTCCATGATCTGCAGTAGCATGTTGTGGACTTCAGGATGTGCCTTTTCAATCTCGTCAAAGACGACGATGGAATATGGGCGGCGGCGCAGCGCTTCGGTCAGTTGACCGGCGTCTTCGTAGCCGACATATCCGGGAGGCGCACCCACGAGGCGGGAGGCGGTGTGGCGTTCCATGAACTCAGACATGTCCAACTGCACGGCGGCATCTTCGCTGCCGAACATGAATTTGGCGAGCGCTTTGGTCAACTCGGTCTTGCCCACGCCGGTGGGTCCGAGGAACATGAATGAGCCGATGGGGCGTTTGGGGTCTTTGAGACCTGCGCGCGCACGACGCACGGCGCGGGAGATGGCGATGATCGCATCTTCCTGACCGATGATTCCTTTGCGGAGTTCGTCTTCCATCTTGAGCAGGCGCTGAGATTCTTCTTCCGCCAATTGCATGAGCGGCACGCCCGTCCACATGGAGACGACTTCGGCAATATCTTCCGCCGAGACGACGGGGCTTGTGGCGCGATCCCAACCGGTGCGCAGGCGTTCGATCTGCGCGCCGAGATCACCTTCGCGTTCTTCCCATTCCTTGATGTCTTCGGTGTTGCCTTCTTCCTGTGCGAGGGCGCGGTTTTGGCGTGCCTGGCGCAACTGGCTGAACAGGTCCTTGGCGTGTTTCGCGGCGGGACTCTTGTACATGCGCACGCGGGAGGAAGATTCATCGATCAGGTCGATGGCTTTATCCGGCAGGAAGCGTTCGGTCACATAGCGCGAGGAAAGGTGCGCGGCGGCTTCGAGCGCTTCATCGGAGATCACCAAATGATGGTGTTCTTCGTACGCGCCGCGAATGCCCTTGAGAATCTGAATGGTTTCTTCTTCCGAAGGTTCATCCACTTGAATGGGTTGGAAGCGGCGCTCGAGCGCGGCATCCGATTCGATGTGCTTGCGATATTCATCGAGCGTGGTCGCGCCGATGACTTGAAGTTCGCCGCGCGATAATGCGGGCTTGAGGATGTTGGCAGCGTCGACAGAAGAGCCTGCGGCTCCTGCCCCGACGAGCATGTGGACTTCATCTATGAAGAGGATCGCACCCGATTGCTTCAACTCATCGATGATGCGCTTGAGGCGTTCTTCGAATTGACCGCGGTACATCGTGCCAGCCACGAGCGAGCCTACATCCAATTGAAGCAGGCGTTTGTTCATCAGCGGGGCGGGGACGTCGCCGTCGATAATGCGCTGGGCAAGCCCTTCGACGATGGCGGTCTTGCCGACACCGGGTTCTCCGATGAGCGCGGGGTTGTTCTTGGTGCGGCGCGCCAAAATCTGGATGACGCGTTCGATCTCCATCTGGCGACCAATGACCGGGTCGAGTTTCTTTTCCTCGGCTTTGGAGGTCAGGTCAGATGCCAGCTGGTCGACGAGCGGGGTTTTGGGGTTGTTGCCTCCAGCGGCGCGCCCGCTTTGGGGTGTGCCGGCAGGTGTCGGCGCGGAGGGCGAAGCGGATTCGTTCAGCACGCGGCGGGTCTGGCGGCGGATCTGGTCGGGAGTTACGCCGAGTCGGCGCAGGGCTTCCATCGCAGTGGATTCGACGCGTACCAGACCGAGCAGAATGTGTTCGGTTCCGATGTAGTGATGCCCGAGGCGGCGAGCCTCTTCCACGGCGTATTCGAGGACTTGTTGGGTTTCGGGCGCAAGTTCGATGCGGTTGGGGTCGAAGTTTGCGGCGCTGCCGGAAATACGCGCCACCACCTCGCGGACGCGGTCGGAGGTCATGCCCAATTCGCGCAGGACACGCCCAGCCACGCCGCCTTCTTCATCCATTAATCCGAGGAGAAGGTGCTCGGTTCCAATACTATTCTGCCGGGCGCGCTCTGCCTCTTGGTGGGCGAGGCTGAGGACACGCCGTGCTCGCTGTGTAAATCTTTCCATGCCAGCCATAGTTTTCTCCTATAATACCTGGTAAGGATTCTACCAAATGCGGGGGGAGTATGCGTAGGAAAAAGGTTAGAATTTTCTTACGGAAAGGGTATGATTTCCGCCCAATGTCGCCAAAAAGCGGGGAATCGGGCGGATTCTTTCAATGTTATCGGTTGTCCCCATCCCCTTTTATCTTACCGCGCGCCTGCCTATCCAAAAGTTTAGTTAAATTCGCTTCGGCAATCTCTCCGAGCGGAAGGTCTAGTTCGGTGGCGATTTGGGCAATATACCAGAGCACGTCGCCAAGTTCGGCTTTGAGGGCGTCTCGCTCTGCTTCGCCAATGACCCCGGATTTGTCCCTGAAGATTTTCTTGATCTTCCCCGCAACCTCTCCCGCTTCGTTCACTAGTCCGAGTGCCGGATAAATGACGGGATGCCCAATGGCGGGGTATTGTGCAGTGACGCGTGATTTTTGTTGATAGTCGTTAAAGTCCATGAATTAGTCTCTTTTCAACGGTTGGTTGATCTCGATCAGATGCCCGTCTGGGTCGCGGAAATGGGCGGTGCGGATGCCCCAATCGGCATGGTCGGTTGGTTTGGTGAGCAGGGTCACGCCTTTTTCGCGCAGGTGCTTGCAAAAATCGTCCACGTTTTCGACGGAGAAGGTCAGGCAGATGGTGTCTTGCATCTCCGCTTTCACCGGCTGGGCGGATGTGCCAAGTGTGGCGCTCATTTCGGCTTTATCGAACAGTGAGATATTGACCGCGCCGATCTCGAAATCGGCGTAGGTGTCGTCTTCTGTGCCGAAGTTGGGTTTGAAGCCCATCACGTCACGATAGAAGCGGAAGCAGGCTTTGAAGTCAGTCACGAGTAGGCGGGTGAATTCGTATTTGGGTTGCATGGGAGTCTCCTAATTAAACGCCTTCGCCAACTTCTTCCACCACTCATCCTTCTCGCCGGGGACAAAGGGTGTATAGAGCGTGATCCTGTCCGCGATGCCGCCGAAGCGTTTCATCAGATCCACGGCGAGATTTTCCTGTGTGGTCATCAGGCAGAATTCGTTGAGCATCTCATCAGTGATGAGCATGGGCATTTCATGCCACTCCCCTTTGGAGGCAAAACCGGAGAGTTTTTCGGCGGTCTCGCCCCAGCCGTGCAAGTCCATCACGGATTTGTAGGATGGCGTCGAGGCATAGAAAGCGACCTGCATCCGTGCAAAGGCTTCCTCTTCTGGTGACGTAGCGATAAAAGGCGTCATGGAAACGGTCAGGTCGCCGCGTTTGCGTCCGCTTTTTTGCAAGCCTTCTTCGATGGCGGGAAGAATGACCTCGTTCATGTATCGAATACTATTGAATGGGTGTGCGTGGAAGCCTTCACACAGTTCGCCCGCCAATCTTGCGAGCCCCGTATTGACCCCGGCAACATAAATTGGGATGTTCGGATTCTCAATTGCGCCGGGATTAAAGAATGGCGACATCAATGTGATCTTGTAATACTCACCCCGGAAGTTCAACTTACTGCCATTCTGCCACGCATCCCACAAGGCGCGGATGACCTGAATCTGTTCGCGCAGTTTCCCGGTCACCGACTCGGGCCAGGTCATGCCGAAGCGCCGCTCGATGTGCGCCTTGACCTGCGTGCCCAACCCCAAAATGAATCGTCCATTGGACTGAGCCGCCAGGTCCCAGGCGGTGTAGGCGAGGTTGGCAGGCGAGCGCGCAAACGAAACCGCAATGGCTGTGCCAAAATCCATTTTGGCTGAATGCTCCGCAATCAGCGTGCAAGGCAAAAAAGGGTCGTGCTGTGTTTCCTGAGTCCACAATGCGGCGAAGCCGGTCTCTTCGGCGGCTTTTGCAATGGCGGGAATGTCTTTCAGCTTAACAATGGGGAGGGCGGCATCTAGTCTCATGGGATTAAGTATACAGGTAGAAAGTGGACAAGTAAACCGGCAGATTCACTATCCAATAAAAAAGCCCCGCAAACGCGAGGCTTGGAATTTTATGCAATGGGCTGACCTTCATCCAAACTGAGGATGAAGCCGAGCAGTTCACGGCTTTCCTGAAGCCAGACATTCGGGACTGTCGTCCGCTTCAAATAACGGACGATGCCGGATCTATCCACGACGAGCGAGGCAGTGCGCTGGAAGAGCAGGAAATATTTTTCCAATTCGTACAGATTGTAAACGGCGCGATCCGGGTCGCACAAAATGGGAAACGGCAAGCCGATACCGTCTGCATATTGTTTTGCTTTTTCCATCTCTTCGCCAAGGATGACGATCACATCGGTTCCGGCTTCGAGAAACTGGCTGTACAACTGCCCAAGATGCCCGACATGCGTACGGCATTGCGGACATGTCGTTTCCCGGATGAAGAACACGATCACATTTTTTTTGCCGCGAAAATCCGTCAGCGAAACTTCCTGCCCATTGGTGGCGAGCAGTGTAAAGTCTGGTGCGAGCGAGCCGATTTTGGCTTCAATAGAATCGAGAGACATGGTTCAAATCCTAAAAAAGGTTCAAGACTTGGACGCCGGACACATCCATTTTTTTACTTCTCGAGCAGGTACGCCATGATCCAATTCGTCGTCGCGTTCAAGCCATCCATGTGAGCGCGTTCGTAGTTATGCGAGGCGTCGATGCCGGGACCAATGAGCGACATCGCCACGTCACCGCCTGCGCGCCAAAATGCTTCGCCATCCGAGCCGTAAAACGGATATACATCGGTCTTGTACGGAATGCCATGCTTCTCGGCGATGCCGCGCAATTTTTTGTTCAAGCCTTCATGATACGGTCCGCCGCTGTCTTTGATGCACAGCGTCGCATGGAATTCATCCGACTCTTGACCGGGACCGACGACTGCCATATCCACGGTGACCAACTCCGAAACTTCATCGGGGATGCCCGCCGCCGCGCCGTGACCGACCTCTTCATAATTGGAGATGTGGAAGTACACGCTTCGCACCGGACTTTGACCCGCAGCCACCATCGACTTGATCGCCGCAACGAGATTCGCCACACATGCCTTGTCATCCAGAAAGCGCGAGCGGATAAAACCATCCGTGACTTCGGTGCGCGTATCGAACGCAACGCAATCACCGATGTTAATTCCCAATGCACGGGTTTCTTTCTCGGAAGTTGTGCGCGCGTCAAGGCGCACCTCCAAATGCTTGTCATCACGCGGAAGGTCTGGTCCGCTGTGGATGTGACCGGATGCCACATCGATGAGCACCGACCCGCGAATCTTTTCGCCTTTGGCTGTAAAAACCCATACACCTTCGGTTTCCACCGTATGCCATTGAATCCCGCCGATGCGGCTGAGGCGCAGCCGCCCATTGCCTTTGATCTCTTTTACCACCGCGCCAAGCGTATCCACATGGGCAGTGAGGGCAACAGGTGGCAAATCACTTTCTACTTTCCACTTTGCCACTAATGCACCTTTACGGGTTCGGCTTAATTCCAATTGCTTGTACTTGGATAGTTCTTTTTCAACGAAGTCAATAGCCGCGCCGGAGAATCCCGTCGGCGAGGGGATGTTGAGCAGGTCAACGAGAAAATTTGTGAAATAGGTTTCGTCAATTTTTGGGAGGGGCATGGTAGACCTTTCGGTTGCAAGTTGAAAGTTGAAGGTCTCAGGTTGGTTGAATGTTCTTAACTTTCAATGTTCAACCTGTAACATTCAACCCTGTAATCCTTCAAACTCCGTGATCTTCGTTTTCCAATCTTCCGGCACGGGGATGGGCTTCATGCTTTTGTAATCGAATGTGACCAAAATCACCTCGCCGCTTGCCATCACTTTGCCGGTCTCGGCATCCATCACACATTGCTCCACCGTCAAGGACTTGTTACCGATCTTGGCGACCTTCGAACCGACTTTGATTTTGTCACCATAATGGGTGGGCGCGTGATAGGTGATGTGAATATCCGCGACGATGACGCCGATCTCCATAAATGACTGGTCCTTGCTGAACAAGCCCATTTTCATGAAATGATAGACACGCGCCTGCTCGAAATACGTCAGGTATTTTGCGTTGTTGACATGTCCCTGTGGGTCCAAGTCTCCGTAGCGGACTTCGGTGGGATGGAAGAAGTTGTAGTCAGTCATGGGGCGATTATATAATACCCACGGTCATAAATTGCACTTTCCCTCTCTTAAAAAAGCGCAATTCATGACCGCGCTGGGTATAGTTTGGTAGTTCGATAGTAAAAAATCAGCCGCAGAATATATAACTCCACGGCTGAACTACAAAACCATTAAACGATCCAACTACTCAATCACAAAACCTCGCCAACCCCGCCTTATCCTGAATGAGGATGCGCCCATCCGGTTCTGTGGTGGCGAGACCCTGCTCCTTGAAAAAGACCATCGCCTGGTTGACGCGCTTGCGCGATGCGCCCACGAGATCGGCGATGTCGCTCTGGGTGAGCGCAATGCGGATGCGGATCCCGCCATCCACCTCATGACCGTAGCGCTCGGCGAACGCCAGCAGTTGACGTGCCACCCGCCCGTTCACATCGAGCGTGGCAAGCGATTGGATCATCTGGTCGGAAAGACGCACACGCGCCGAAAGAATTTTTACCAAATTACGCGCGATGGGAGGGAAGTTATCGAGCATGTAATAGAAGGTAGTCTTGTCCATCCACAACATGAGCGAGTCTTCGAGCGTGACTACACTGGCAGAACGCCCCACGCTGTCGATCAGGCTCATTTCACCGATCAGGTCGCCGCTGCCCAAAATGGACAGGATCGCATCGCGCCCGCCCTGCTCGGTATACACCTTCACCGTCCCATGCAGGATGATATAAACCGCTTCACCCGGCTGCTCGATCAGCATCACATTCTTGCCGGTCGGGAACACGCGCCGATGCGCACGATGTGCCACCCAATCCAATTGAACCGGGGTGAGACCTTCGAACAATTTAATGTCCGAAAGGATGTTGCGGGTATCGTCTTTCTTGAGCTCAGTCATGCGTAACATATTGTACTTCCTTATACCCTCCTCTCCTTGCTGGAGAGGGGGCGAGGTCAATTTCCATTCCTTCAAACGCCGCGCACGAATCAGGAAAAATATTTTTCGCAGCACGCTCTTGTGCCGCCACCCAATCGTCAGCGTAGGATGGGTCGTGATGAAACAGCACCAGTTTCCCCGCCTCAGCCGATGCGGCGACCTGACCCGCCATCGTTGCCGTCGAGTGACCATATCCCTGGGTGGATGGGAATCCCGCAAGGCATCCGTAATAATGGTCTTCTGAATATTGCGCGTCGTGGATCAACACATCGGCATCGCGTGCGAACTGAATCAACTTTCGATCCATCCCCACATAGCCTTCGGTGTCAGTCGCGTATACAATGGATTTGCCCTGATACGTGATGCGATAGTGATAAACGCCACCGGGATGTGCGTGTGATTTGTGAATGCGGATGACCACCGCATCATCACCCGGACTTGGAGCGGAGTCAACCACCCGGACTCCATCCTCATCCCAAACGATGATCTGCGACTCGCGCAATGATTGAATTTCCTTATTCGATGCCATGTCACGCAGACTGATCGGAAACGTATCGGAAGATTGGTTGTGTTCAAGCACATGCTTCACCGTCTCAGCCGTGCCGCCAGGACCGTAAATATGCAGACTCGCTTTTGGCATATACGCCGGGACGAAGAACGGGAATCCCTGCGTGTGGTCGTGATGCAAGTGGCTGAAAAGGATCAGCAGTTCGAGGTCGTGGCGTTTTGCCAACTCACGCCCAAGCGGAATGATGCCCGTGCCCGCGTCGAGGATGATCGTCCGCCCGCCTGCGTTGATTTCCACGCACGCCGTATTGCCGCCATACTGGACAGTGCTCGCGCCCGGTGTGGGGTAACTTCCGCGCACGCCCCAGAATTTGACTGTGAAATCCTTGTTCATGTCTGCCTCCGTTGGGGTACAGCGTCGCTGTGCCCGTACAGGACTTATTATGTTTGTAACGGCGATTTCTTCAAGGAAAGTTTTCGCACGACAGGTGGGAAATATTTCTCAAGCGCAGATGATGGACGATAGACCGTGGACGGTAAACGGTGGGAGCCCTCAAATTTTGATTGCAATTTGAAACAGGTTTTCTCAAAGAATCCTTTGCGACTTCGCGCCTTTGCGTTAATGGTTGTAGTTTTTAGACCGTCTAAATTAGTGCGCGGGAGGCAGTTCGTGGAAATCCGCTTAAGCGGACTCGAAAAACCTGCCAACAATAACCCGTCTACAAACTTTTGGCGTACCCGTAAACGGTCTACCGTCCATCGCCCACAGTCCAAAAAGGTATAATCTTTCCCATGCTCCCCGACCTGCAAATGAACGACCACTTGCGTCTGCGAAAACCACATCCCTGCGGCTCCTATGAGTGGACAGTTGTCCGCCTTGGCGCAGATATTGGGCTGGAATGCAAGGGCTGTGCGCATCGCGTCATGCTCACCCGCCGTGAGCTGGCAAAAC
Organism: Anaerolineales bacterium UBA2395; assembly: GCA_002343775.1. Classification (GTDB taxonomy): domain Bacteria; phylum Chloroflexota; class Anaerolineae; order Anaerolineales; family Villigracilaceae; genus Villigracilis. The sequence goes on along the minus strand of DDSH01000001.1, from coordinate 45,478 downwards.
GCCTGAAGACCAATCTTTCACAACAGGAACGCGAGAAACCTGTCGACCCTAAAAACGTATAGTTTCTTAGGGTTTGTATTGCCTTCGAAGTAACCAAGGAGAATTCATGGAATCACAATCCACAGAACAGGAAATACCCGTCGGCTCGCTTCGCATCGGACTTTTCACAGACACCTATGCGCCGCAAGTGAACGGTGTGTCCATTTCGCTGCAGCTGATCTCGGAGGGACTAAAAAAACGCGGACATCAGGTGACTATTTTTGCGCCGCGATTCCCGGGTTACAAAGATAACGAGCCGAATGTAATGCGCCTGCCCTCGCTGAAATATTTGAACAACCCGCCCATTTATGTGGCAGTGCTGGGCACGCCGCGTTCCACATGGAAGTTGACCCGCGAGCATTTTGATGTGCTTCACGCACATAGTCCTGCCAGCGTGGGGTTGCTGGCATATCTCACTGCCTCCACCAAACGGTTGCCTTTGATCTACACCTATCACACCTCCATCACAGATTACACCCATTACATCAAATTCATCGGCGGGACGGGACTCATCAAACGTGCGGCGGCTTGGTTTAGCAAAGCGTCCACCGACCTGGGCGACCAGGTGGTAGTCCCTTCGCCAAAATTCCAGCGGTTGTTGATCGCCCAAAAGGTGAAACAACCCATCTCGGTAATTCCGAATGGAATTGACTTAAGCATGTTCAAGTCGGCGAAGAATCCCGGGGCTTTGAGAAAGAGGCTTGGGCTGAGTCCCGATGCGACCATTCTCCTCACAGTCGGGCGTATGGACCCTGAAAAGCGGCTTGAGTTCATCGTGGAAGCCTTTGACCTCATTTCAGACCGTGTGCCGAATGCGCATCTCGTTTTTGCAGGTGACGGCAGCTCGCGCAAGAGCGTGGAAGAAAAGGCAAACACCATCCATGCGAAAGACCGCATCCACTTTTTGGGCATGGTCAACCGGGCAGACTTGCCCGATGTTCTGCACGACGCCAATGTGTTCCTCTCTGCCTCCACCACCGAGGTCCATCCCATCTCGGTCATCGAAGCGATTGCCTCCGGCTTACCGTTCGTCGCCGTGCAGGATGAAGCCTTTGAAGGGATGTTGGAAGACGGCATGAATGGTTATGCCGTTCCGCTCGATGTGAACAAATATGCCGACACGCTCGCCGACCTGCTCCCAGACCGTGAGCGCCTCCAGCGGTTTGGCGCGCACTCCACGACGCTCAGCGAGAAATACTCCATCGAAACGCAGGTGATGTCGTTGGAAAAACTTTACCTGGAAGCTATTTTGCAAAACTGGCGCGGGCGGCTGATCGAAAGGATCCTTCCGAAGGAAATTCACCAGATCCCGACTAGGATCGGCAGGGAGATCAACGAAATTCCGCAGAAGATCACCCGCGAGATCAACAAGATCCTGCCGGGGAAAAACAAAGACTGATCCCCCGCTAGAAATTCCTGAAAAGCCATGGACACATCCCGAAGCCTCACTTCGGGATGTGTGATTAATTCAAGGGGTATAATTTATGCGCTATGCCCATCCTGGATGCCCACATGCTGGAATTCTTCAGCCGAAGTCCGGAGCAAACCCGTCGCATTGGTGTGCGGCTCGGCGGTTTGCTCAAGGCTGGCGATGTCATTTGTTTGCAGGGCGATCTCGGTGCCGGAAAAACAACCTTTACCCAGGGATTGGCGCAGGGTTGGGGTTCGCTCGATTCTGTTTCAAGCCCAACATTCATTCTTGTCAACTTATATCGTCGCGCCGATGGCGGACATCTTCATCATTTGGACGCCTACCGCCTCGACTCCGTGCCGGAAGCGGAGGAGCTCGACCTTGACTCGATGCTCGCTGAGGGCGCGCTCATCATTGAATGGCCCGAACGGCTTGGAAATTTGATCCCGCAGGAACATTTGTGGATTCAACTCGACCATATTTCCGAGGAGCACCGCCAGATGAATTTTCACGCGCACGGCAGGCGCTACGATGATATGCTGGACGGCATTCGCCAGTCCATGTTTGGAGGCGCGTAATGTTGCTGGCTGTCGATACATCCACTGCGCAGGTGGGCCTGGCGTTATATGATGGGGTACAGGTGCCGGGCGAAATGGTCTGGACGTCGCACCAGCACCACACCACCGAACTCTCCCCGGCTCTTTCGGGACTTTTGAAGCGTTGTGGTGTGACCATGAGTCAGGTCAACGCTTTGGGCGTGGCAATTGGTCCCGGGTCGTTTACCAGCCTTCGGGTTGGGCTATCGCTGGTGAAGGGGATCGCGTTGGCGCGTAATCTGCCGGTGATGGGCATTCCCACCTTGGATGTCATCGCGGCGGCACAGGTGCCTTCGAAATATCCGCTGTATGCCATTTTGCAAGCCGGGCGGACGCGAGTCGCTTTCAGCGTGTATAAAAGTCACAAGTCTGGCTGGCAGGCTGAAGGTCCGGTGCGAAGCGGAACGGTGGATGAGTTGTTGAATGAGATCGAAGGTCCAGTCGTGGTGGCTGGGGAATTAACATCCGAGGAAAGAAAGAAATTCTCGAAGAAAAAAAAGGTGCAAATGGTGTCGCCTGCAAATTGTATGAAGCGCCCGTCCATTTTGGCGGAATTGGCGTGGCATCGCTGGCAGGAAAACCAGGTGGACGACGCTGCGACGCTGGCGCCGATCTATTTGCATGTAGCGGGTACGCCTATTTCGTAGTGGCGGCTTCGGCGGGTCTGCGACGATGAGTTTAAATCCATCCATCCATTCTGGTGACCTGCCGGGTCTGAGCATTCGCAAGATGGCATTGAATGATCTGGAACAGGTGGTGGCGATTGATCAGGTTTCGTTCTCGCTGCCTTGGCCCCAGCGCTCGTTTCAATTTGAGCTGACCGATAATGAAACTTCCCGTTGCTGGGTTGCGGAGCTGGATGGGCGCTTGATTGCGATGATGGTTGGCTGGCTGATCGTGGATGAGCTGCATGTTGCCACGATTGCGACGCACCCCGAGTTTCGGGGGCGGGGGATCGGGAAGCGGTTGCTGTTGCATGCCCTGCTATCTGCGAAACAGGAGGGTGCGGTCAAGTCCTTTTTGGAAGTGCGCGAGAGCAATGCTGTTGCGCGGAAGATGTATTTCGATTTTGGTTTTGTGGAAGATGGGCGTCGCAAGGAATATTACAAGGATAACAATGAGGATGCCATCCTTATGACGTTGAACGATCTTGATCATTTGGAGCCTGAATGACCGCCGAATCGACGCTTGCTTACCTTGCAAAGGAAGTTTCTGTTTGTACGAAATGTGCGTTGCACGAGTCGCGTAAGAAGGCGGTGGTGGGCGAAGGTCCGGCAGATGCGGAGATCATGTTCATCGGCGAGGGACCGGGGTTCCACGAAAATGAGCAGGGGCGTCCGTTCGTGGGGGCTTCTGGCAAGTTTTTGGATCAATTATTATCTCAGGCGGGGCTGACGCGTTCGGATGTGTTCATTGCCAATGTGGTCAAGTGCCGCCCGCCGGGGAATCGCGATCCACAAGTGGATGAACTGGCTGCCTGTGACGGGTATCTTGAGGCGCAGATAAAAACCATTAATCCGAGTATCATTGTGACCTTGGGGCGCTTCTCGATGGGTAAATTCATTCCAGGAGCGAAGATCACTGCCATTCATGGGCAAATGCAGAGGATCGGTGACCGGTTCGTGATCCCCATGTATCACCCGGCGGCGGCGCTGCATCAGGCGGCGTTGAAGCCGTCCATTTTGGCGGATTTTGCAAATTTGCCTGATCAATTGAACGAGGCGCGAACGGCATTGGGAAGGGGTGCCGTGTTGAAGAAAGAAAAAGTTATTTTGCAGGATGAAAAGCCCAGACAGTTAAGTCTGTTCTAAATATAGAAATGGGCGGTTTCCGCCCGATCGAAAAGGAAAACAATGTCTACAAAAGAAATACTCATTAAAAGCCTCAAGGAAAAGAAGGCAAAGGTCGCTATTCTCGGATTGGGTTATGTCGGTTTACCTTTGGCTGTTGTTTTTGGCGAGGCTGGATTCCACGTCACCGGCGTGGACCCAGACCAGAGCAAGATCGATGCGCTACTGAAGGGCGAGTCGTATATCCCGGATGTTGAGACGGATGCGGTTGCAAGGCTTGTCAAAGACGGAAAGTTGACCGCTACGACGGATTTCTCCGTGTTGAAGGAGATGGATGCTGTCAGTATTTGTGTGCCCACTCCGCTGCGTCAAACCGGCGACCCGGATATGTCGTTCATCATGTCTGCCGTCGAGGAACTGAGCAAGTACATGCACAAGGGCATGGTGGTAGTGTTGGAATCCACGACGTATCCCGGCACGACGCGGGAACTGCTCCTGCCGAAATTGGGGACGGAACATGATCTGACTGTGGGTGAGGACTGGTTCCTGGCGTTCTCGCCGGAGCGTGTGGATCCTGGTCGCGAAGATTGGACGACCATCAATACCCCCAAGGTGATGGGCGGTATTACTCATGCCTGTGGTGAAGTTGCGACGGTCTGGTATGAAGGTGCGATCAAGACCGTTCATCACGTTTCCACGGCTGAGGCGGCGGAGATGTCGAAACTGTTGGAAAATACCTTCCGCATGATCAATATCGGTCTGGTCAATGAACTGGCGATCATGTGCGAATACCTCGGCGTGGATGTGTGGGAAGTGATTGATGCCGCCGCGACCAAACCGTTTGGCTTTATGAAATTCACGCCGGGTCCGGGTTTGGGCGGTCACTGTATCCCGATCGATCCACTTTATCTTTCATGGAAGATGCGTTCGTTCAATTACAACGCTCGTTTCATCGAATTGGCATCTGAGATCAATACCAATATGCCGCGATACGTCGTCAGCCGTGTGTTGGAATCAATGAATGATCTGGGCAAGACCTTGAAAGGCTCAAAGGTATTGGTGCTGGGGGTGGCGTATAAACCCGATATTAACGATGTGCGTGAATCACCTGCGTTGGATGTGATCGGTTTGCTTAAGAAGAAAGGGGCGTTGGTGGAATACCATGACCCCTATATTCCACATGTCCATCATGAATATGACGGCTGGCAAATGGATAGCGTTCAAGACATGATGAGATCTGTGAGGGAAGCAGATGCTGTGGTGATCGTGACCAATCATAAAGTGTATGATTATATGGAGATCGTCAAGACGGCGAAATTCATCTTCGATTCGCGTAATGCCACCGGAAAACTCGGCAAGTTCGAGAACGTAGAACGCCTGTAGATTTTATGCGTCACGTATTACAAATTGCGTAATACGTGACGCATAATGTTTTAACTTCTAAAAGGAGATCCATGGCTCATTATCTGGTAACTGGAGCGGCTGGGTTTATTGGGGCACGGACTTCACACATTTTGTTGGAACAGGGACATACCGTCGTAGGTATTGATAATGTCAATGATGCGTATGATCCGCGTATGAAAGAGTACCGCCTGAAAAAGTTGATGTCACTGCCGGGGTTCAAGTTTCATCGGCGTGATATTTCCGAAAAATCATGCATCGACTTGTTCAACGATGAAAAGATTGAAGGTGTGATTCACCTGGCAGCACGGGCGGGAGTGCGTTACAGCGTGGAAAATCCCTGGGCGTTCCTTGATTCGAACGTACATGGTACGCTAAACATGCTTGAAGTCTGCCGTCAGTATGGCTGTAAGAAGTTTGTGATGGCGTCCACTTCCAGCATTTATGGCGAGAACCCGCCTTACCCCACGCCGGAGACCGCCTCTAGCAGTGAGCCAATGCAGCCATACGCTGCCAGCAAAAAAGGAGCCGAGGCGTTGGCGCATTCGTATCATCATCTCTATGATATTGATGTGACCATTCTGCGTTTCTTCACCGTTTATGGACCTGCCGGACGCCCCGACCTTGCCATGTTCCGTTTTGTGCAGTGGATCATTGAGGGGCAGCCGGTGCGTATCAATGGCGACGGCAATCAATCGCGGGGGTTCACTTACATTGACGATATTGCCCGTGGAACGATAGCCGCGCTCAAGCCCTTGGGCTATGAGGTTATCAATCTCGGCGGGCATGAGGTTATCAGCATCAACGATTTGGTGACGCTGACCGAGGAACTAACCGGAAAAAAGGCAAATGTGCAGTATGGTCCGCCCAATTTGGCAGATATGCTTACCAACCAAGCCGATGTGAGTAAGGCGCAGGAACTGCTGGGGTGGGAACCACAATTTACCCTGCGGCAAGGTTTGAAAAACCTGATCGACTGGTACATGGCAGAGCGCGACTGGGCGAAGGAAGTCCTTACGCCGTAATTTTTCAAAATGCTGTTCGCCGCAGAAGCGCGGAGTTCGCAGAGATTTTCTCAGCGTCCTCTGTGCCTCTGCGGTTTTTGTTTCTTGTGTACAATATCTGCAATGTCTTTACTTTCCAAATTCAAAAACGACCCGCTCTTCGTCAAGGTGATGCGTTCGAGCGGATCCTTGTTCAGCAACAACACCCTCGCGCTTGGATTGAGCGTGGTGCAGGGCATCATGGCAACCCGCCTGCTCGGACCCGCTGGGTTTGGTCTCATCGGCGTGGTGATGGCGTTCGCTTCGACCGTGAACAGCGTCTTTTCGTTCCGCATGGGCGAATTGGTGGTGCGTTACGGCGGCGAGTACCTGAACAAACAGGATAAAGAGCAAGCCTCAGCCTTGCTCAAATCTGCCAGCACAGCTGAAGCCCTGGTTTCGCTGATAGCGTTTCTGGTGGTGCTTGCCACTGCGCAACTCGCTGAAACCTACCTCGCCAAGACTCCCGACATTGCGTGGATGTTCACTTTCTTTGCGATCAACCTATTGGCAAATTTCAATACTGAAACCTCAACGGGTATTCTTCAAATTACAGATCGAATCAAATTGCAAGGCACGGTCAATTTGATTCAAGCCATTATCACCACTCTCATTATTGCGGGTGCGTTCTTCTTCAATGGCAGTATTATCGTTGTTCTCATTGCGTATCTTATTGGCAAGTCCATCTTCGGGCTTGGTCTTTTCATCCTTGCTCAAAAGCAACTGCATGAAAGACTCGGCGATGGATGGTGGCGTACTCCCTTCAATAAACTCACGGCACGACGAGAGATATTCCGTTTTGCGTTCAGTTCCAACATCAGCGCGACAATCATCAAACTCTTCCGTGAGAGCGAATTGATCTGGATCGGCTTTTTTCTCGATACCACAGCCGTTGGCTACTATCGTGTGGCATACACCATTACGCACTTCCTCGCCATCCCCGCCGACCCGCTGATCGCCACGACGTTCCCTGAGATCAATAAACTCGCGGTTGAAAAGGCATGGAGCAAACTCAAAAGTTTCCTCAAAAAGATCACGGCGTTTTCGTTCGCGTATAACATCGCCATTGGCGCAGGCTTGATCCTCCTTGGTCATTGGGTCATTCGCATCTATTCCGGCGCAGATTATCTCGCTGCCTACCCCGCCCTCGTCGCGCTCACCATCGGATTGGTCTTCAATTACATCCTGTTTTGGAATCGTCCGCTCTTGTTGGCGCTTGGTTTGCCGGAGGTTCCGGTTTATGTCACACTTGCAGCGGGCGTGATCAAACTCGCGCTTTCGTTTTGGCTTGTGCCGGTCTACGGTGTGGCGGCGGCGGGTGGGTTGCTCTCGTTCTATTACATTGCTTCAGTTGGGGTGATGGTGCTGCGTGGGATAAAGGAAATAGGGAATAGGGAATAGGATGAAGATTGCGCTTATCACCAACTCGCGGATTCCTTCGCTGACCGCCAACTCGATTCAGGCGATGAAAGTCGCTCAGGCGCTCATGCAATTGGGGCATGATATCAAGATGTTTGCCCCAAAAGAAACGGATGTAGTGAATCATGAGACTCTCCTTACCCACTACGGTCTGCGCCTCGTACCGGACCTCGAACTGCTCCCGTCCATTCGCAGACTCAAACGCCTCGACTTTATCGTCCATGCCCAGCAGGCTGCGAAGAAATTTGGGGCTGAGTTAATTTACACCTGGCTGCCACAGTCCGCGGCGTTGGGCGCGTGGAGTGGCTACCCCGTGGTGCTTGAAATGCACGCGGATAATTCCGGCAAGCTCGGCGTGTGGTGGATGAGACAGTTTTGGAATCAGAACACTCCCAAGGTGATGACGGTCACCACGTCAGCGTTGAGAAAGGCGTTGGAGCGCTCGACCAAGTTCCAGTTTAAGGATGAAGCGATATTGCTCGCGCCGAACGGTGTGGAGTTGGAGAAGTATGCGGGTTTGCCAAGTCCAATCGAAGCGCGTCGTCAATTAAATTTGAGAGATGGATTGACCGTTGGATTCACAGGTCACATTTACCCCGGCAGAGGCGCAGACCTTTTATTTGCACTCGCCAAACAAATGCCTGCGGTGAATTTTTTGTGGGTGGGCGGCACGCCCGAGTTGGTGGACTTTTGGCGTGCCAAACTGACCGAGGCGGGCATGACCAATGTGACGATGACCGGCTTCGTGAAGCATGAGTCGATCCCGATGTATCAAGCCGCGGCGGATGTGTTGCTGATGCCGTACTCACGGTCGATTGAGGCTTCAAGTGGACAGGACATTGCCGAGGTCATCAACCCGATGAAGATGTTCGAGTACATGGCGGCGGGGCGGGGAATCGTTTCGGCGGATCTGGATTCGATAAGAGAAGTTCTGAATGAGCGGAATGCGGTTTTGGTTGAACCGGGGGAAGTTGGAAAGCCTGCCCTGAGCAACGTCGAAGGGTGGAAAGTGGAAATTGAAAAGTTGCTTGTCGATGAGCCGCGTCGTTTGAAATTGGGCGCACAAGCCCGCAAGGATGTGGAGAATTTGACATGGGTGAAGCGCGAAGAGCGGGTGATGGAATTGTTGAACAAAAACCTCCGATCCTCTTGAAATTTCATAGGTCTGATTTTTCAAAAAACTCAATCGCGAATTTCATGGATTCGGCGGATTTGTGACTATGGCTACAGAAAAGAAAAGGTATGCCGTTTTTACCCAATCACCGTTAGGATGAATCTGGCAGTAGTGAGTTATTTGGAATGGTAGAATTTTGTTATGGTTAGGCAATACGTAAGCGATCATAAATTGCCAATTCTAGCCGCCGTGGCGGGGATTTTCATTGTTGCTATCTTGATTCTTCTTTGGCTGCTCTTCAAACCAAATAACGACCTTGCCGAAACGATCCCCGACCCCATCAAACTTGAATACTGCGGTGCAGACCTTGACGACCCGTGTGTGTTGTCCTTTGGGCGGGATGGGGATGGAAATACCATTATCAATTTATTTGTGCCTGAAGAGATTTTCCCTGCATTTGATCTAACCGTCATTCGCTATTTAGGTGAAAGTGTGTACGATTGTGACACGAGCGATGCTGCTCCAGATACTGTCTATTGCATCGGCGCCCCGATTTCTCTAAACGAACGGATAGAGATCCGCATCGTTTCAGAAGAGGATCATCGTCTGCTCGCGGTGGGGAAGTTTACCCTGACAGCGGTTTTGCTCGTTCCAGGCGGCGGAGATGTCCTTGAACCTGCGGAAACTGCCGCCCCGCCGCGTAGAACACCCACACCAACGCCATCCCCTGCGCCAACTCTGGATGACCTCACCCCAACACCCGAGGTTTCCTATCCCTCCTACCCCGGCTCGACCAGTTACCCGTAACCTGATATGACCCTTTTTCTCGATGGATGGAACGCCGTTGAGAGGCATGCTCTCACCCTGGCCGGCATTTTGTTGCTAATGGTTTGGGGGCAGTTGCTTGTCCATTGGCTGCTCGAACGCATTTTCAAAGAGCGATGCACGAACACCGAGTACCATTCTTTGACGATGGTTGGGTGGGTGCTTCCTGTGGCGGTTTGGGCAGTTTTCTTGTTTCTCAGCAAGAACCTTTTGGGAGATACGGCTGGAAAAATTCTCGCACTCCTATTAATTTTCATTCCCTTCGTGATTGGCTTTAAGAGGATGTTCCGCATCTCCCCGCCTGTGTTAGGAATGGGAACGCTCTTCATTGTTATCCTGGTATTGAATTTTGCATTTTTGGAACAAGCCGTCTTTCCATCGTATTTTGACTCCGCCGAACATTACCGGCTCATCAAAGAAATATTGGCGTCGAATCAATTCGCCGCTTCCAATTCGGGGAATTATTATCACCTTGGGTACCACTTTGTCGCTGCTGCTTTATCCGATTTTTTCAATCGCCCCATCATTGACGTCATGCTTGTATTCGGTCAGGTTGTCCTATCTGCTTTGCCGTTTTCTCTGTTCGTGATCGTCAAGCAGGAAACAGGTTCAACCATCGCAGCACTGTTCACTGTCTTCGCAGCCGGGCTGGGATGGCACATGCCCGCGCATCTGTTGAATTGGGGCAAATATCCGGCGCTGTTGGGGCTGACCATCATCCAGTTTGTGATCGTTTTTTTATATCTTTTCCATCGCCACCGAATGGCAGATTACCGGCTGTATCTTTTAATTGGCGTAGCGGTCATAATATCAACGCTGACCCACACGCGCACTTTGATCGTCTATGCCTTTTTGTTGGTGGCATTCCTTGTTACAAGGTTGGTACGACATCCATCTGTGTTCAAAATTATCTTTGTGCTTGTGTTCGGGGTTCTTGCCGTGGAAGTTTTTTTCGTTTGGCAAAGCGATGTCCTCAGAACGTTGGTAAATAGTTACATTAAGAACGACTTGTGGATGCTTCTGGTAGTGGTAGCCCTATTCTTGTTTGCTGTGAGGTCATACTCAACTGCCACGTTTTTCCTTATTTCTTGGCTCACTCTGATTTGCCTCGGGTTATTTATTCCCGTTGAACTCTCTGGGCTGGGTAAGCAGACCCTGTTGGATCGCCCTTTTGTCCAGATGTTGACGTATCTGCCATTGACGATCATTGCCGGGCTGGGGCTTTCGGGATTGCTAAACCTGATCGATCGCTTCTTTCCCAGCCGCAGCCTGCCAGCCCATCTGATGGGGTTTCTCTCCCTTGGGCTGGTCATCCTGAATGCCTCCCAGAATCACGAATTCTATCCCTCGAGTTGCTGCCAGTTCGTAACCCGCGACGATCTGGCTGCCATCGCATGGTCAGACGGAAACCTCCCACCCGAAGCAAAATTTCTGATTGCCTCCACCAACCTCAATGTCACAGCCTTTGAAGCGCCCGAAACCCGCACAGGCGTGGATGCCGGCATTTGGCTCACGCCGCTCCTTTCCCGCCAGACCATCCTCGCCTGGCAGGATCTGAGTTTTGATCTGCCCGAAACTCACATGGGAATATGTGAGCGACAGATTGATTACATTTACATCGGCGGAATGCCGCAAAGCTTCAACGCCGACCAGCTAAATGGATTGTCAGATTGGTTTCAGCCGGTCTTTTCCCTGCCTGCGGCAAAGATCTATCGGGTGATCGGATGCGAATAGGCTGCAAATGGATTTGGATTTCATGGTAAAAGTGGAGATATGAAGAACTTTAGTCAGCGCGACCTGTATTGGAGCGTTCCTCTTTCCCTCCTGTTAGGAGCAGCCTTGTCTTACGTTCAGCCTGGGAATTGGTTCGTCGGCTGGGTTGGATTCGCGTTTCTTTTGTTAATTTCATTTTTACTGCTCGCCATGTCAACACGTTGGGCAGGCGGCGGCAGGATGCTGGTCTGGATGGTGATGTTGGCATTTGCCTTGCGTTTCGCGGGTGGGGTGACAACCTACCTCGCTTTGCCGGTTATTGGTCATGCAGGCGATGAGGAGCAAAGTGCCGGGTTCACCTACACCGATGCCTATCGCCGCGATGCACAAGCCTGGGAACTTGCCGTTTCAGATCGTCCAATTCTGGATGCCTTCAACAGCCGTTTCGCCTATGATCAATACGGCGGTCTGCTGGCGTTCAGCGCTTTGGTCTATCGCCATCTCTCACCAGACGATCACCGGGTGCTGATGCTCGTGCTGCTTTCAGGCTTGATGGGCGCGTTGGGCGTGCCGTTTATGTGGAAGGCAGTCAATTTGCTGTGGGGGGAGAAGAGTGCTTTTGCATCCGGCTGGATCTTTGCTTTATTCCCCGAAAGTTTGCTGCTGGGCGGCTCTGCCATGCGCGAGCCATATCTGCTGGCTTGCAGCGCGTTCGCTTTTTGGGGGTTTATCGCGTGGCATGAACGGCAGGAGAAGCGCCCGCTGCTTTGGGTTGCGTTGGGCATTGCGGGGATGCTGCTTGTCTCGCCTGCCATTGCCTTAGTGACGATGGTCATTTTGGGCGGCTGGCTGTATTTCACTCGCGATCACAGCCGCATCTCATGGTGGATGGTGGCGGGCGCAGTCCTAATTTTTATCATTGGGGTGTTCGTTCTTTCATCCGCGCTGGAACGTGGAAATGTGAGCGGCGGCTCTCCATTGGCGGTGCTCGGGAACTTCATCCGCGCGTCTTTGAAATGGAACGTGTACAAAGTTGAGGAGGAATCGGGTTGGGTTCAAAAATTGTTCGATGAGATGCCCGATTGGATGCAACTCCCCTTTGTGATGATCTATGGCGTGCTGCAACCCGTCCTGCCTGCGATTTTGGTTGCGCCGACTACGGTCATTTGGAAGGTGATCGGAATTCTGCGAGCGGTGGGTTGGTATGCGCTGCTTCCGGCATTGATTCTCTCTTTCGGTGCGGCAGCCGCTTCCAGTCCGGACCTGAAGCGGAAACTCCTCCTGTGGCTGGGTCTGGTCGTTTGGGGCTGGGTGCTGTTCACCGCACTGCGCGGCGGCGGCGATCAGTGGGACAATCCGCGCTATCGGGCGATCCTGTTCCTGTGGCAGGCAATTCTGGCGGGGCAGGTGTGGGTCTGGTGGCGCGAGACAAGGAACCCCTGGGTGCCGCGAGTCTTTCTCATGGAAGTTGTTTTTGTGGGGATGTTCGGTCAATGGTATTTGAATCGTTATCTGCAGATCGGAGTACAGCTTGCCTTCCAGCATATGGTGGCGATCATCCTTGGGGCGTGGGTTGTGATTCTTGCCTACGGGTTTTGGCGTGACCGCGTGCGTCGCATCCGACATAGTGTATAATTCAGCGGCTGAATTTTGAATTAGGAGAAACCATGCCCACAGCGATCATTACAGGCATTACCGGACAGGATGGATCGTATCTTGCCGAGTTGTTATTGAAAAAGGGATACCGTGTCATTGGTGTGGCGCGCCGTTCCAGCACCGTGAACTACGAACGCATCCAGCACCTGTTGGATGACATTACCGTGGTTCAGGGCGACTTGCAGGATCAAGGTTCCCTGCTCTCTCTTTTGGAGGAATACGAACCGACCGAGGTGTATAACCTTGCGGCGCAGTCGTTCGTGCCGACCTCGTGGAATCAACCCGCGTTGACCGGTGATGTGACCGCGCTGGGTGTGACGCGCATGTTGGAAGCCATACGCTTTGTCAACCCGAAGATCCGCTTCTATCAGGCGTCGTCGAGCGAGATGTTCGGCAAGGTGCTGGAAGTGCCGCAAAAAGAAAGCACCCCGTTCTACCCGCGCAGCCCGTATGGCGTGGCTAAGGTATATGGACATTGGATCACGGTCAATTACCGCGAGTCATTCGATATTTTTGCGACTTCTGGAATTTTGTTCAATCATGAAAGTCCGCGCCGTGGGTTGGAGTTTGTGACCCGCAAGATCACGGATGGTGTGGCGAAGATCAAACTTGGCAAGACGAAGGAACTGCGCCTTGGTAACCTCGAATCGCAGCGCGACTGGGGCTTTGCCGGGGATTATGTGCATGCCATGTGGTTGATGCTCCAGCAAGATCATCCGGATAACTACGTCATCGGCATGGGCGAAACCCATTCTGTGCGCGAATTTTGCGAGATCGCGTTCGGGCATGTCGGTTTGGATTACAAGGATTTCGTCGTGGTGGATGAACGCTTCTACCGCCCTGCCGAAGTGGATTTGCTCATCTCAGACCCGTCCAAGGCGCGCGCACAGTTGCAATGGGAGCCCGAAGTCTCCTTCAAAGAGCTGGTGACGATGATGGTCGATGGGGATATGGCGCGTCATCAAAAGATGTAACCGATCCAGAGACGGTCAACCCGTTGATCGTCTCTGCCCTTTCTTATGACGAAGTTTCAGTTTTTGAAGAACGAAAAATTGCCCTCCTGGCTGCCGCTTGCCCTGGCAGTGCTGGGGGCGATACTTTATTGGATTCAGGCTGTGGGCTATGCCTATACCTCGGTCAGTAATTTGGATGAAGGCTCGTACCTCATCAAAGGGATGTTCTACCTGAATGGCGTTTATGAGCCGTTCGAGCCGTACGGTCCGCTGACGAACAAGGCGCCTTTCGCATTCATCATCCCCGGTATTGCAGAATATTTCTTCGGTGCAGGCTTGCGCACGGGACGTTTTTTCTCCATCTTCCTCGGTTTGTTAACCCTGCTGGGGACGTGGATCACAGCCCGTCGTTGGGCTGGGAACTGGCTTGCGGCATTTACGGTTTGGGTGTTTGCGTTCAGCCCGATGATCATTAAGCTGCATGCCCGTGCGGTTTCCGAGGTCATCATCGCTTGTATGCTGGCATGGATCGCCGTCCTGGTAGTCGGGGAGAAACGCCCACTTTGGCAGATCGTTCTCGGGTCGGTTGTAGCGGCGGTGTCTGTCTTCACACGTCAGAACATGGTTCCCATCCTGCCTTTTTTGGTCTTGTATGTTTTTTGGCAGCATGGCAAACGTGCGGGCATTTGGGCGTTTGTGGCGGGTTCGCTTGCTTTGCTTTCATTCCACATCTATTATTGGCCCCGTGTGATGACGATCTGGGCGCCGTGGCTGCCCGAAGACCTCACTCCGTTTTTGAATGCGTTTCGCGTCCCGGCGGATTCGGTGCCGATCTGGGATCCGAACATCGATTTTTGGAATCGGCTCAATGCGTTCTTTCAGGGGATTCGCTACCACTTCATTCCGCTGCTTGGAAGCCTGTTTGGGTTGATCCTTCTCCCGCCTCGCGCCGACTGGAAGCCTTCTCCTGCCATGCGGGCGGCGGTATTCTTCGCTGTGAGTTATATTGTGCTGGTGCTCATGCATGGGTGGGCTTCGCTGGCGAGTCAGTACGAAAGTTATTCCTGCGTTTTTTGTTTTTCCAACTACCTTGGCTTTTTCGACCCGCTGGGGATTCTCTTTTTTGTCGTCATGCTTGCGCACGCCTGGAATCAAAATCCCAACCGCGCAGTGCGTGTGTTGACGGTCTTCCTCGTGGTAATCGTATCAACGGGCATCGGATATTCGCTTTTTGAACAGGTTGGCAATGGATTGCTTAACCTGCCCATCGTGCCGCGCATCCGCTCCACCGGGTTGGGCTTTGCCGCCATTGTGGATGTGCTGACTCAAGGGTTGGGCATGCCGCTGACATGGGTCAAACGCTCGATCAGTTCTTCTCTTGGGTTGCTCGCCGGGATTGCTCTTTTGTTGGCGGTATTTTTTATCTGGAAGCGCAATAAACAGACCAACTTCACGCTCACGCTGGTCAACACATTTCTTATTATGGGCTTTTTGCTCTTTCCCGTGCTGCATCTTGGCGAAAGCAGCCGTGATTGCGAGACCGACATCATTCGCGATCATGAGGAACTGGGCGCATATCTTGCCTCGATCATCCCGCCGGATAGTCTGGTATATTGGGATGGCGGAAATGCGTTCACGCCCATGATCTATGTGCCGCATGCGCGTATCTTCCCGCCGCAGATCAATAATGGCTACACCTTCCATATCGGCGGCGACCCGGACGAACTATACTACTTCAGCCATTGGAACAGCGAGCTGGACGTACGCTGGCGCGCCGAAGCAGATATTTTCATCATCGAAGCCAAACGTTATTCCACCTGGGTGGACTTTCTCACCCCACAGGAATTCCAGGAATTTTCCAGACCGCCTGCCTCGCCTTCGTGTATTGAAGGTGCCGAACTAAGGATATTTCAACGATACCCATGAATCTTTCCCTCATAGTCCCTGTTTATAACGAGCAGGAAAACCTTCCGATGCTTTTCAAAGCCATCGATCAGACCATGCACTCCCTGGGCAAGACCTGGGAGGTGGTGTTCGTGGATGATGGCAGCCGTGATGACAGCCTTTCCATTCTCAAGCAGCAGGCGGAAAAAGACCCGGAGCATGTACGTGTGATCTCCTTCCGCCGTAACTTTGGGCAGACTGCCGCCATCGCCGCTGGTTTGGATCATTCGCAAGGTGACATCATCATCCTGCTCGATGCGGATATGCAAAATGATCCCGCCGATATTCCAATGCTGCTTGCCAAACTGGACGAAGGTTACGACCTCGTTAGCGGCTGGCGCAAGAACCGAAAAGATAATGCACTCACGCGCAATTTCCCGTCCATGCTGGCGAATAAGCTGATCTCGTGGGTGACCGGTGTGGAATTGCATGATTACGGTTGCACGCTCAAAGCCTACCGTCGACCCGTGCTCGAAGGTTTCCGTTTGTACGGCGAGATGCACCGCTTCATCCCCGTCTTCGCAAATTCCGTCGGCGCGCGCATCACAGAAGTCATCGTCAACCATCACCCACGCCGTTTTGGAAAGACCAAGTACGGGCTGGAACGAACCGTGAAAGTCATCCTCGATCTTTTTACGGTCAAATTTCTTATCAGTTACGCCTCCAAGCCCATCTATTTGTTTGGCGGTACGGGCATGGGGTTGATGGTCATTAGCGCCATCATCATGGCATACCTTTTTGTCCGTCGCATCTTCTTTCTTGTGACGGTCACTGGTTCGCCTCTTTTTCAGACGAGTGTGATGTTCTTCATCCTCGGCTTTCAATCCATGCTGATGGGTTTGATCGCAGAATTGCTTGTGCGCACTTATCATGAGTCGCAGCGCAAACCCACGTACACGGTGCGTACCAGAATCAACCTGGATGAGAATGACTAAGTGGTTGCGTGAAAACCGCCAGACGGTCATCCGTGGGTTGGGCAGTTTGCTGGCGCTGGCTCTTCTTCTCGTTTTAGTCCGTGAAGAAGGCGATGGGGAACTTTTCTCCGCAATGAGGCGCGTTTCCTTTTGGTATTTTCTGGCAGCCATCGGCGCATTGCTGGTTTCACGCCTGTTTGCCGTGGCGCGCTGGCATATTTTGCTCAAGTCGGCAGGGGTTGAGATTTCTTACCTGCGCTCTGCCATGTTGACGTTCACCGGGAATTTTTCCTCCAATTTTTTGCCGACCACCATCGGCGGGGATGTGGCGCGGCTGGCAGGCGCGATGCAACTGGGCTATGACCGTGCCGTCTGCCTTGCTTCTCTCGTCGCGGACCGGTTGATTGGGATGGTAGGAATGGCATTGGCACTCCCTTTGGGCTTGATCCCCGCCTTTGCTTTGGGAGACGGCGCTTCGCAAGCCATTGCGGTTTCCACGCTTTTCCAAAAAGGTATGGACTTCGCCAAACGCACCCTTGAGTCCCTGTCCATTTGGTTGAAAAGACCGCTGGCATTGACTGGCTCATTGTTATACACCCTGGGGAATCAGGCTTTTATTTACTTCGCCATTTATCTTTTACTGCAAGGCATCGACCACCACGTCCCGTATTGGCTGGTGGCAGGCATGTATACGCTGACATATTTTGTCACGCTCATCCCTATTTCCATCAACGGTCTGGGTGTGCAGGAACTTTCGATGGCATTTCTGCTCGTGCAACTTGGCGGGCTGACCTCCTCCGAGAGCGCCACCATCGCCCTGTTGACGCGGGTTTTATTTATCCTTGCCAGTTTGCCGGGCGCGTTTTTCCTGCCGTCCATTTTGGCGGCGATGAATGAGAAAAAGTCAGTTGAGTAATTAATTCATGGAAAACGTTTCCACGAAAAAATTTTTGCAGGTTTGGTTGTGGGCGCTGACCGTCGTCAGTCTGCTTGCGATTCTCCAGACGATCCAACGCACAGCGGAATTGGAGATCGCGCTTCTGCGCTCCAAGTGGATCGGTTTGGTGGGCGTCTTTGCTTTGTCTGCCGCGCTTGCTGCGTGGCTTTCTTTTTCGTCACTGCTCAATCGCATCGCGGATTGGCTGGATAAACTTGCAACTCAATCGCTGAATCCATTTCGCATCACAGTTTACGTTTCGCTCATTCTCTTTGGCTTTCTTTCCGTTTGGTTTACCCGGCTGTATGTTTTTGGAAGCACGTTGCCACAAGTCATGCCGATCTTTTGGGTGTTCCTCTGGGCGAGCCTCGCGCAGGTGGTTGGTTTGAAAGCGCTTCGCAAATTCGATTGGTACGCTGCCTTTGCTGTTGTTTTGTTGGCACAAGGGTTTATCTATCAGACCTACGGGATTTTTGCGATCACATCTGCAAATCCCTTCTCGATGGGATATTCCGAAGCAGGGCGTCATTACTACGCTTCGATCTTTTTCGCGGAAAAACTATATGGGATGGAACTCCCGCTTCCATTCCTCCACCCGTCGCGGTATCTGCTACTCTCAGTCCCTTTCCTCGCTGATGGTTTGCCGCTGTGGTTCCATCGCTTTTGGCAGGCATTTTTGTGGTTCGGGCTAACGTTGGGCGCGTCGCTTAGCCTTTCCCGTTTCTCACGCACTCGCGGGTGGACTTTTATCCTTTTCGCCCTGTGGGCTTTCCTGTTTTTCTTTCAAGGCGCGGTGTACTATCACCTGCATGTGATGGTGATCTTGGTACTGGCGGGCGTGTCTGTAAAAAGACCAGGGCAATCGCTAATCTTCATCCTGCTCGCTTCGATCTGGGCAGGGATTAGCCGCGTGAACTGGTTTCCTGTCCCGGCGATGCTGGCGATTGCAATTTACATTCTCGAAACGCCGGTCAATGACCGAGGCTGGAAATATTGGCTCACTCCCTTCATTTGGGGCGTGAGTGGACTTGTCGCTGCACTTGTTTCTCAGTTTGTGTACATTCAAATTTCCGGCAACACAGATGTGAGTGCCTTCGGTTCCAGTTTCACTTCTGACTTGATCTGGAGTCGTCTGCTTCCGAATGAAACTTTCCCGATGGGAATCCTGCCGGGGATTTTGCTCGTGTCTGTGCCGCTGTTTTTTGCGTTGTATCAAATGCTGCGCGGAAAGATGTCTGCTCTTCATCCGCTGCGTTGGTTGGCGTTGATTGCCATGCTCGTTGTGTTATTTGTAGGCGGGGCGATTGTCAGCACGAAGATCGGCGGCGGCGGCGATTTGCACAACATGGACGCGTATCTGGTGATGCTGTCGGTGTTGGCTGCGGCTTTCTGGTCCGGACGAGTCTCGGCGGAGTCTGAGGCGAAGCCGATGTGGGGGAAAGTCGGGTGGGGTGCGGTAGCGGCTGGTTTGTTGATTCCGCTTGGGTTTGCGATTCGGCACATCGGCTTTTATCCGTCGTTTGATAGATCTATTGCAGAGAAAGATATTCAACTTTTGCAAGAGTCGCTCGAGACTGGTGGTGAGATTTTGTTCATCACGGAACGTCAACTCATCACGTTTGATGTCATCAACGGCATCACCCTCGTACCGGAATATGAGCAAAGTGAACTGATGGAGATGGCGATGTCGCGCAACCGCCCGTATCTCGAAACGTTCTATGAAGATTTGCGTTTGCGCCGCTTTGCGTTGATCGTTGCCGAAGATCAAAAATTCACGCAGCAAAAAGAAGGTGCGTTCGTGGAAGAAAATGTGGCGTGGGTCCGTTATGTGGGCGCGCCGTTGTTGTGCAATTACAGACCCGTCGTAACGCTGGTGTCGAACAACCTTCAAGTGTTCGAGCCGCGCCCCAGACAGGTCGAATGCAAAGATCCCTTCGTGGAATAACAATGCGTATCCTCACGCTCATTCATGAATTTCCGCCCATTGGCGGTGGCGGTGGCAGAGCCGCGTATGACATCTGTTGTGAACTCGCGGCACGTGGGCATGATGTGACCGTTCTGACAGCGCACATGGACGGTTTGCCGCTCGATGAAAAGCAGGATGGATTCAGGCTCGTGCGGATTCCATCAAAACGAACCGAAGCGTTCACTGCCAGTTTTGAGACGATGCTTTCTTTCGATCTCGCCGGACTGTGGGCTGGTCTGGCGCTTATTCGGCGATTTCGCCCCGACATCATTCATACCCACTTTGCCGTACCGGCGGGTGCCCTTGCGTATGCCTTGTCTCTGTTGACAGGCATACCGTATATTTTGACAGCCCACCTCGGTGATGTGCCGGGCGGCGTGCCCGAAAAGACGGCGCGTTGGTTTCGATGGCTAAAGCCCTTCACCAAGCCAATTTGGAAACGCGCGAAGCAAGTAGTGGCGGTTAGTGAATTTACGCGTCAACTTGCACTGGCGCATTACTCTGTGGATATTCGAGTCATCCCCAATGGCGCAGACTTTACGCATCTGGTCACTGAAACAATTGAGGTAAACAGAATCCCGCGCATCGTTTTTGCGGGGCGTTTTGTCTCACAGAAGAATCCATTGGTAATTGTGCGCGTCTTATCCGCACTCAACGATTTGGATTGGACATGTTCCATGCTGGGAGATGGTCCCATGTTTGAAGAGGTGAAGGCTGAGATCGAAAAACAGGGCATGACCGAACGCTTCCACTTGACGGGATGGGTCACGCCTGCGGATGTGTTGAAAGAATTTTCCCAAAGTGATATTTTGTTTATGCCTTCGTTGTCAGAGGGGTTGCCCGTCGTCGGGGTGGATGCGCTGGTGAAGGGTCTTGCGATTGTTGCCAGTAATATCGGCGGATTCCTCGATTTGGTAGATCCTGAAGAAAATGGCTATCTGATCGAGGTCGAGGATGAGGCGGGTTTTTCATCCGCCTTGCGGGAATTGCTCTCGAACCGCGAGCGGCTTGACCAGTTTCGTCGTGCCAGTTTGGAGAAGGCGAAGGATTTTGATATCGAGAAGATCGTGGATCAGTATGAGGCGATCATGCGGGAGGTTGTATGATGGATAAATTAATCGCATCCGTTGTGGGTGCTCGTCCGCAATTTGTAAAAGCGGCGCCGGTTTCACGTGCGTTGCGGCGGGTTTTTCAAGAAGTGATTATTCATACCGGGCAGCACTATGATTACGGCATGTCGGAAGTTTTTTTCAAAGAAATGGATATGCATCAACCGGATTTCAACCTGGGAGTGGGCGGCGGGGCTCACGGCGACCAAACCGGCAGAATGCTCATTGAGCTGGAAAAGATCTTTATGACGTTAAAACCGGATTGTGTCCTTGTCTATGGAGATACGAACTCCACCTTAGCCGGGGCGCTGGCGGCTGTCAAGTTGGGCATTCCACTCGTGCATGTGGAAGCCGGTCTCAGGTCCTATAACCGATCGATGCCTGAAGAGATTAACCGTGTATTGACCGATCATGTATCCACACTGTTGTTCTGTCCCACCGATGCCGCGGTCTCTAATTTGGCAAATGAGGGGATTATCAACGGCGTCCATCGGGTTGGAGACGTAATGTACGATGCGCTTCTTCATAACCTGGAACTTTCCCGAAAAAATTCCGCCATTCTTCAAAGGTTGGGATTGACAAAAAAGGAGTTCGCCCTGGCAACAGTCCACCGTGCGGCGAATACAGATGATCGTTCTCGAATGCAGGCGCTACTCTCTGCCTTTGGGTCTCTGGACGTCCATGTGGTTTTTCCCGTTCACCCACGGACTCAAAAAATGATGCGGGAGTGGGGGATACCTGCTGAATCCAACGTCAAATTGATTGAGCCGGTCGGTTATTTTGATATGCTGGCTTTGTTGGAAAATGCAAATTGTGTCCTGACAGATTCCGGCGGGGTGCAAAAGGAGGCCTATCTGGTTGGAACGCGTTGTATTACCTTGCGTGAGGAAACCGAGTGGGTGGAGACGGTGGAAGCAGGTTGGAACAAACTGGCTGGTACTAACCCGGATACGATCCGGTCACTTTTTGTGTCCTGGTTTCCAACCGGGGAACGAGTTCTACTTTATGGCAATGGAAATGCGGCAGATGAGATAGCGGCGGTCATCCAACAAGTTCTTGGTTGAACCTCACTTGACAGGGCGGGGATTCCATGCGAGAATTCAAAATCTGAACGCTCGACTATGACTACTAAAATCAAGCCGCACGAATATGCTCTGCTCGATGAGATCGCGCATGATTCGCTTGTAACCCAGGCGAGTCTATCCAAACGTTTGGGGATAGCTGTTGGCAGCGTTAATTGGTACATCAAACGCCTTATTACGCGCGGGTGGGTCAAGGTCACGCATCTGGACCGTACCCGTCTCCAATACGACTTGACCACCGAAGGTATGAAGATCTTCACCCAGCGTGCCATGTCCTATGCGCGTGATTCACTTCAGGTCTATGGTGATTTTCGCCGAAAGGCAAAGGCGGTTACGGAAGATCTGAAGAGAAGAGGTGTGGATAGCGTGTACCTCAATGGCGATGATCAAATTATGGATATTCTTCGACTGACCTGTCTCGAAGCCGGGCTGACAATCAGCGACCTGCCTGAAACATATGTGCTCGAAACCGATGGCCATGTATATCGTTTGCGGAATTTGAAATAATTGGAGAAGCGAATGCCGAAAAACTTTGCTGTAATCGGGGTTGGTGGTTACATTGCGCCTCGTCACCTGCGTGCTATTCGTGATACCGGCAATCATCTTGTTGCAGCAGTAGACCCAAAAGATTCCGTTGGTATTCTCGACCAGTATTCATTTAACATCAATTTTTTTACTGAGATCGAACGATTTGACCGCCATCTGGAAAAATTACGCCGAGGACCGGAAGCCGAACAAATACAATATGTTTCGATTTGCTCGCCCAATTATTTGCATGATTCACACTGCCGGCTGGCTCTGCGCGCTGGCGCTGATGTGATTTGTGAGAAGCCGCTGGTCATCAACCCTTGGAATTTGGATTTATTGGAAGAGATCGAAGCAGAGACGGGACGGCGTGTCAACACCATCTTGCAGCTGCGAGTTCACCCAAGTCTCATCCAACTCCGTGAGTCTTTGCGGGCATCAAAAGAGGTTCATGAAGTTGAAATGACTTATATCACCAGCCGTGGACCGTGGTATCAGGTTTCGTGGAAGGGCAATCACGAAAAATCTGGCGGCGTGGCGACGAATATCGGCATTCACTTCTTTGATCTGCTCATGTGGTTGTTCGGCTCTGTGAACGGCATCAAGGTCTATCATGCAGATCATGAACGCATGTCTGGATTCATTGAACTGGAGCGCGCGCGCGTGCGCTGGTTTCTTTCGGTGGATCGCAATGACCTGCCTTTGCAGGCGAAGGAAAACAATAAAACCACCTACCGATCCATCACGGTGGATGGCAAAGAGATCGAATTTTCCGAAGGATTTACTGACTTGCATACGAAAGTCTATGAAGAGACTCTGGCTGGACGCGGGTTTGGGATCAAGGAAGCCCGTCCATCGGTTGAATTGACCCATAAGATCCGCACGGCTGAGATTTCGCCATTGGATACATTGGCGCATCCGTTATTGAATAAATAAAATGTCAGAATATTTTGTTCACGAATCCAGTTATGTTGATAATGGTGCCGAGATCGGTGCTGGTACGAAAATATGGCATTTTTGTCATGTGATGCCGCGCGCAAAGATAGGCGAACGCTGCAACATTGGTCAGAATGTATTGGTCTCGTCGGATGTGACCATTGGGAAGAATGTGAAGATACAGAATAATGTCTCACTTTATACCGGCGTGATCGTGGAAGACGATGTTTTTCTGGGTCCTTCTATGGTGTTTACGAATGTCATTAATCCGCGCAGCCATGTCAGCCGTAAGGATGAATACAAGACTACGTTGGTTCGCAAGGGCGCGTCTATTGGCGCGAATGCCACGATCGTATGCGGTGTGACGCTTGGGCAGTATTGCTTTGTAGGTGCGGGGGCAGTGGTGACGAAGGATGTACCCGACTATGCATTGGTGTATGGGGCTCCCGCTCGTCTGCGCGGATGGGTGTGCCAATGCGGCGAGCAATTGAATTTTGAAGGTCAGCGCGCCGTTTGCCCGAGGTGTGGCGACGCATACAGCAAACAGGATTCTGTTGTGTTTCCAGAAAGAGACGAAGTATGATCCCCTTGGTTGACCTAACCGCCCAGTATCATTCCATCAAGCAGGAGATTGATGCGGCGGTCTTATCTACGCTGACGTCGGGGCATTTTATTCTCGGCCCGCAGGTGACGAAGTTCGAGGAGAGTATTGCTTCCTATCTCGGTGTGAAGCATGCCATTGGGCTGGCTTCGGGCACCGATGCGTTGGTGATCGCGCTGCGTGCGTTGAATATTGGGACGGGCGATGAGGTAATCATCCCGGCGTATACTTTTTTTGCAACGGCGGGTACGGTGATGTCGGTGGGTGCCAAGCCGGTGATCGTGGATATTGACCCACAAAGTTACCAGATCGATGTAAGCAGGATCGAGGCTGCCATCACGCCGAAGACCAAAGCCATCATTCCGGTGCATTTGTATGGGCACCCGGCTGAGATGAACCCGATCCTTGATATTGCGCGCGGATACAACCTGAAAGTAGTCGAAGATAATGCGCAGGCATTTGGCGCGGAATACAAGGGCAAAAAGACGGGCTCGTTTGGGGACATCGGCTGTTTGAGTTTCTTCCCCACCAAGAACCTCGGCGCTTTTGGTGATGGCGGCGGGGTGGTGACGAATGACGATGCGCTTGCCGAGCAGATGCGCATGCTACGCGCTCATGGCTGGAAGAAGAAATATTATTCAGAGATGGTTGGTTATAACAGCCGACTTGATGCAATGCAGGCGGCTATTCTTCAGGTAAAACTCCTATATTTGGATTCATGGAACGATAAGCGCCGTGAACTGGCACATCGTTATACGGAAAAGTTGATTTCCAGCGGGGTGGTAACACCGGTGGAACGGGAGTGGGGCAGGCATGTGTATCACCTGTATATCGTGCGTTCTTCAAGGCGCGCCGAGTTGCAATCCTTGTTGAAGGAAAGAGGTATTGCGTCAGAGGTGTATTATCCGTTGCCGCCGCATTTATCCATTCCATGCCGCAAGTTTGGGTACAAGGGAGGGGACTTCCCCCACGCTGAACTGGCAGCGGAACAGACGCTTGCGCTGCCGCTATATCCCGAATTGACCGAGACACAGCAGGATGAAGTGATCACGGCTGTGGGGGAATTTGCGGAGCGGTATGCTTAAAAAAAATATCATCGCTAATTTTTTTGGAAAACTCTGGCCAAGTCTGCTGGGCCTGTTTCTGGTTCCGGTTTACCTAAAATATCTGGGAGTAGAAGCATATGGACTGATCGGTTTTTTTGTTTCGCTACAAGGATTAATTAGTTTCCTCGATCTGGGCTTGAGTACAACAGCAAACCGTGAAGTTGCTATGGGTAAACGGTTTATTGATAGACAGGAGAAAACCCGGAATGTCATTCGCACTCTTGAGATCATCTATGGATTGGTTTCAGTTGGAATAGCACTTGGCTTTTTTTTCGCCTCCGATTGGCTTGCCAGAGAATGGATAAACACTGTTGAATTGAAATCGGATGTTGTTCGATTATCCGTGATAATTTTTGGAATTACTCTAGCATTACGCTGGCCTGTGGCATTATATGGTGGTGTTTTACAAGGTTCGGAGAAGCAGGTCCTGTACAATGGATTGTATGTTGGTATTGCTACATTACGCAGTTTGGGGGCGGCTCTTGTTGTATCATTCGTTTCCCCAACGGTGACTACCTACCTTCTTTGGCAGTTTTTTGTTGCAATTCTTGAACTAATAATAATGTTCGCAGCTGCCTGGCGGATAATGCGAACAGCCTCAAGGCACGACCCCAAAGTGGATTTTTCTGTATTGGGCGCCCTGTGGTCTTTCAGCGTTTCTGTGGGGATAAATTCTTTGATTGCTGCTTTAATCAAACAATTGGATCGTGTACTCATCAGTAAATTGCTTACACTTCCACAACTTGGGTATTATACTACTGCCTACGCTGTCTATTCAGCCCTCCCGTTGATTGCCTCTTCTTTTGCATCGGCAGCTTTCCCGCGTTTTGCCGCTCTAATTTCAGAAAATAACGATTTGGAGCTCGCCAATATCTATCATAAGACTACGCAGTTCATTTCTTTTTTAATTTCTCCTATATCGGCGATATTAACATTCTTTTCATATGATCTCCTGCTGATATGGACGCGTTCCAGTGATATTGCGAGATCCACAGCTCCCATTTTGTCTATTCTTGCTTTTGCCGCCCTGTTTAACTCCATGATGCAGATTCCTTTTGCGCTTCAACTAGCGGCAGGGATTACATGGATTAGTCTTTGGAACAATGTTGTTAACTTGGCAGTTCTAGGACCTTTTATGTATTTTTTAATCGATCGATATGAAGTGGCCGGGGCGGGGATCACCTGGGGGTTATTCAACCTCATATATTATCTGACTGTTCCCCAAATCATGCATCGTTATATCCTTCCAGGAGAAAAGTGCCGGTGGTATTTTCAAGATACATTCTTCTTCGTCATATTGGGATTCCTTCCATTTGCAATCATTTATACTGTTGGGTATTCGAGTTTATGGATGCTTCTTTTTGAAATATTATTGGGTGGAGCCTTTTATCTTTTGATAATCATGTTTCTGTATCCGTCGATCAGATTCTCTGTGTTTGCCCTTTTATCAAAAACCTCATTTGCGCATTTATTTCAGCAGAAGGGGAGTGGATCATGAAATCTATATTTATAAAACTCTTTTATGGTTTGAAAACGGATCCGCTAGGCACTCTTTTAAGGGCGTCAATTTATTTATTTAAAGTTGTTATGCAGATAATCGCAACGCTTTACTATTATTTACTGAGGTTGGCAATATCAATTGCCCCGGTATTTACACTGGCGAAACTGAAACAGAAATTAAATCCCGCGGTGCAACTTGATTATCCAAAGCGCAGGATTCTCCTGTATGCTGATTCGGAGATAAGTATTTTTCGCGCACGAGCATGTCAGAAAGAACCGGAGACTGTGAACTGGATCGAAAACCAAATAAAACCCGGAGAAGTTTTATATGATGTGGGAGCTAATGTAGGTGCATATTCACTGGTTGCTGCCAGTTTTTTCGATAAGAATATTACAGTTCATGCTTTTGAACCAAGTTTTTCGACATATTATCAGTTGGCGCGAAATATCGTCTTAAATCAATTTGAAGGCTGTGTTTATCCTCATTTGATGGCTTTGGCGGACACCCTTGGCACGGTTGTGTTTCATTATCGTTCCTTGGATGGTGGTAGTGCTGATCATGTTATGGATGGTAATACGGATTTTGATCCACAAAAAGCTGGGTTGCCTTATCATCAACAGTTGATTTGTTATGGGATTGATGATCTAGTATCGAAATATGACTTTCCAGTGCCGAATCACATCAAAGTGGATGTAGACGGCGCTGAGAACCTTGTTTTACTTGGTGCTTCCCAAACATTGCTGAATAAAAGTATTAAGTCGATCCTGGTGGAGGTTCGTAGTACGGATGAACAATGGGTAAGGGATTATCTGGGCTCGAAAGGATTTGAAGTTTTATCCCGACATGATCGTGGAGGCGGAACTATTTGGAATTATATTTTTGTACGGAAATAAGGAAAGGAAACCCAATGCTTCGTACTCTTAAAATTGATGGTGTTAACATTTCAGATGAAAGCGATTGTTTTGTGATCGCCGAGATTGGCAACAACCATCAGGGCGATTTGCAAAAAGCGAAGGAAATGTTCAAAGCCGCGAAGGAATGCGGTGTAGATGCGGTCAAGTTGCAGAAGCGCGATAACAAGTCCCTGTTGACCAGGGCGGCGTATGATAAGCCGTATGATAACGAGAATAGTTTCGGCGCAACCTACGGTGAACATCGTGAAGCACTGGAGTTTGGCAAAAAGGAATATGTTGAACTCAAAAAATATGCAGAGGAAATCGGCTTGGTCATGTTCGCCACTGCCTTTGATATGAAAAGTGCGGACTTTCTTGCCGAACTGGACATGCCGCTTTACAAGATCGCTTCAGGTGATTTGAAGAATACTCCGTTGCTCAAGCATGTTGCCAAGATCGGCAAACCGATGATCATTAGCACTGGCGGCGGGACGATGGAAGATGTTCAGCGTGCGTATGATGCGATTATGCCGCTCAACAAACAGTTGGCGATTTTGCAATGTACAGCATCCTATCCCGCTGAGCCGCAGGACCTGAATCTGCGCGTCATCACCACATATCGTGAAAAATTCCCGGATGTAGTGATTGGTCTCTCCGACCATGAAAATGGGATTGCCATGGCATTGGCGGCTTACGTGCTTGGCTCGCGTATAGTAGAGCAGCATTTCACGCTCAACCACACCTGGAAGGGAACCGACCACGCCTTTTCGTTGGAACCGATCGGGATGAGGAAACTTGTCCGCGATTTGCGGCGGGTCAAGGTAGCGTTGGGTGATGGCGAAAAGAAGATATATCCGAGTGAGGTCAATCCGATTCATAAGATGGGCAAGAAACTTGTGGCAGCGCGTGACTTGAAAGCCGGTCAGGTGCTGACGCCTGAAGACATCGCCATTAAGTCGCCCAGTGATGGCATCCCGCCGTATGAGTTGGATAATGTCATCGGTAAGACGCTCACCAAAGACTTGCGCGAAGACGATAACTTTGCATTCGAGAATTTGAAGTAGAAAGATACACCACAGAGGACACAAAGACCACAGAGAAGATCAGAAAAACTCCGTGAGTTCTGTGTTCTTAGTGGTAAATCAAAACAGGTAAATTA
This sequence comes from Anaerolineales bacterium UBA2395, assembly GCA_002343775.1. GTDB lineage: Bacteria > Chloroflexota > Anaerolineae > Anaerolineales > Villigracilaceae > Villigracilis. The sequence goes on along the minus strand of DDSH01000001.1, from coordinate 16,845 downwards.
TGCTCCCCAACCAAATCCCCAACTGGGTTGGAACCCAGGAACAACCTACTCAAACCAATGAGTGGTTCGAAAAACTCAACCCCGCAAACGGACAAGTCCTCTTCAAAGTGGCGCGTTCACGTCAGGCGGATATTGCTCAAGCTATTGAAGCGGCAAAGAAAGCCCAACCTGCCTGGGCAGAGACGCCTGCGGTGCAGCGAGGCATGATCCTGCATAAGATTGTGGTGGGGATGCAGAACCGTCAGAGTGAGATCGCTGCCATTGTTGCCGCCGAAACTGGAAAATCCATGAAAGAGGCGTTGGGCGAAACGGGCGGAGCGATCCAATGCGGATTGTTCTACGCCAGCGAAGGTCAACGTCTATATGGTCGCACCACCACGAGCGGTACAGCAAACAAATACGCCATGACCATTCGTCAGCCCATCGGCGTGGCTGGACTCATCATTGCAGCGAATACGCCGATCGCGAATGTGGCGTGGAAGGTTTTCCCTGCGCTCATTTGCGGCAATGCCGCCATTTTGAAAGCCGCTGAAGATACGCCAGCCACAGCATGGATCTTTGGGCAGATCGCAAAGGAAGCGGGTTTACCCGATGGCGTGCTGAGCATCATGCAGGGATTTGGGGAAGAAGCAGGCGCGCCTCTTGTGGCTCACCCCGAAGTCGGTGTGATCAGTTTCACTGGCTCGACTGAAGTGGGACGCATCATCAACCGTGTCGCGGCGGAACGCTTCGCGCGCATCTCTTTGGAACTGGGCGGGAAGAATCCGCTCGTGGTGTGTGACGACGCTGACTTGGAGAACGCCGCCAAGTGGGTGCTGCTTTCCGCATTTAGCAATGCGGGACAGCGTTGCGCATCTACAAGCCGCATTATCATTTTTGAATCGGTGTACGAAAAGTTTCGTGACTTGCTCGTAGAAAAGACGAAGAAGTTGAAGATTGGCACGGCAGATGATTGTGATTTCGGCGCAGTCATCAATGAAGGACAACTGCTTGGCATGGTGGATGCCGTGCAAAAAGCCAAGAAAAACGGCGCGACGATTTTGTGTGGCGGTGAGCGCATGACCGACGCCGAGCATAAAGACGGCTACTACATGGCTCCAACCTTAATTGAAAATGTTGACCCGCATGATGAGATTTCAGAGTGCGAGTTGTTTGGTCCTGTGGCGTTGTTGTTCAAAGTGAAAGATTTTGAACATGCGCTTCAAATGGCGAACGATACGCCTTATGGCTTGACCGCCAGCATTCATACCAAGAGCATTCACCGCGCGACTCGTTTTTACGATAAGGTGCAGACAGGTGTAGCAGTTGTCAACGCCGGGACACACGGCTCCGAGCCGCACATGCCCTTCGGCGGGCGCAAACTTTCGGGTAACGGTTCGCGCGAACCGGGCACTGAGGCGCTCAACATTTATTCTGAATTGAAAGATGTTTACATCAACATCGACCCGACGCAGGTATGAGTAAAGAGAATCCTTCGATCATTGCATTGATTCCAGCCCGCGCCGGTTCAAAACGCGTGCAGGGAAAGAATATCCGTCCGCTGGCAGGGCATCCACTGATTGCGTACACGATCTGTGCCGCCAGGCAAAGCGGAATCTTTGCAGATATCTTCGTCTCAACGGATTCTGAAGAATATGCCGAGATTGCTCGACAATATGGCGCGGAAGTTCCTTTTCTTCGTCCCGCCGAAATTGCAGGCGACCTTGCGCTCGATATTGAATGGCTGGACTTTACATTCCACAAACTGAAAGAGATGGGGCGCGAGTACGATTGCTTCAGCATTTTGCGCCCAACCAGTCCCTTTCGTTTACCGAGTACCATTCAGCGGGCGTGGAATGCTTTCAAAGCCGAAGAAGGCGTGGACTCGCTCCGCGCTGTGGAGAAGGTCAAGGAACACCCCGGCAAGATGTGGGTGATTCGCGGCAAGCGCATGATGCCTTTGCTTCCGTTTGGACCGAAGGAACAACCCTGGCATAGCACGCCATATCAAGGCTTGCCCGAAGTCTATTCGCAGAATGCCAGCCTTGAAATTGCCTGGTCACGCGTGGTCTTCAACGGACGCACGATTGCAGGCGAAGTGGTTATGCCGTTCGTTTCGGAAGGCTACGAAGGTTTTGATGTCAATCATCCTTACGATTGGGATCTGGCGGAACGTCTCGTGGCAAGTGGAGAGGCGCAACTGCCAAAGGTAGAGAAAATTCACCACAGATGAACAAAGATGAATGGGATGGAAAGACCATTCATCAAAAAATGGCGTTTATCTGTGTTTATCTGTGGTTAGATACGCTCTCAGCGTTGAGCGAAATATAAAAAGAAAAATCAGGTGCGGGCGCAGGGTGAGGCGCAGCGTCTATAAAGAGGAAAACATGGTCGAATTGAAATTGATCCCTGTGGAAGAATTCAAGCGCGTGCGCAATTCATCCGCCGACAAATACAAGAAACTTCAGATCATTGCGGATATGTGCCGCGCCAACACGCTCACGGAAGTGAAGCGCGCCGGGTCGGGGCATCTTGGCTCGAGTTTCAGCGCGATGGACATTGTGGTGTGGATGTATTACGAAGAGATGAACACACTCAAGGTTGGCTTTGACAGCCCCGACCGCGATATTTATTTTTCATCGAAAGGGCATGATGTGCCGGGTTTGTATGCCGTGCTGCATTCACTCGGTGAAATTCCTGATCACATGCTCATGTCGCTGCGCCGTCTCAATGGATTGAATGGACATCCTGATATCGGCAATCGTGGCATGGAAGCCAACTCGGGTTCGCTCGGCATGGGCATCTCGAAAGGACGCGGCATGGCGTGGGCAAAGAAGTACAACAACAACGGCGGACATGTCTTCGTGATGACTGGCGATGGTGAGTTGCAGGAAGGTCAGAACTACGAAGCCTTGCATGTCACCGCGCATCACAAGGTGGATAACCTCACTGTTATCGTTGATGACAACAAGGTGCAATCCGATAAGCCTGTTGCCGAGATCATCGATCTTCGTAACCTTGTCGAAAAGTTCACCGCATTCGGTTGGCATGTCATTCGCATCGATGGGCATGATTTCCGTTCCATCGAAAAGGCGCTTGCCGAAACCAAGCAGGTCAAAGGCAAACCTCAGATCATCATCGCTGATACCATCAAGGGGCGTGGCATTTCCTTTATGGAGCATCCCGCCGCGCTTGAAATTGGAAAAGGACTTTATCCTTGGCATTCGGGCGCGCCGGATGATGCAGCCTTCGAGGCAGGTTATTCTGAATTGATTCAACGCATCAATGCGGACCTCGCGGCTGTGTCGCTCGACCCATTGCATTTGACTCCCGTTGAGCCAGAAGCCAAAGCCGCAACACCATCCATGCTCGAAGGTGAACCTCTCAGCCAAGCGGCATTGGATCGTCTTTCCGTCAAACCGACAGATGAATTTGTCTCACGTGCCTATGGACAAGCCTTGGTAGAACTGGCTGCCAAACGCAAGGACATAGTCGTCCTTGACGCTGACCTTTCCTCCGATTGCAAAGTCCGCGACTTTGAACACACTTATCCCGACCGTTTCATCGAAAACGGTATTGCCGAACAGGATATGGTCTCGATGGCGGCGGGTCTTGCTCGTCAGGGACTTTTGCCTGTCGTTAATTCTTTCGCCAGTTTCCTCGCCTCACGCGCCAACGAGCAGATCTATAACGCCGCGGGCGAAAAATCCAAGATCATTTATGCCTTGCACTATGCGGGTCTGATTCCTGCCGGACCGGGCAAGTCACACCAGTCCCTGCGTGATATTTCCCTCTTCTCCGCGTTGCCGAATTGCACCATCCTGCAACCTTGCAACGCCGAAGAGACTCGTATGGCGATGGATTTCGCCGTGAACAAAACCGATGACGTGATTGCCCTGCGCCTCATCATTGGACCCAGTCCGCGCCGGATTTCTCTCCCGGCTGGGTATGAGTTCAAGCCTGGGGTGGGCTGTCAACTCACGGCAGGGAAAGACGCGGTCATGTTCGCGTATGGACCGGTTATGCTGCACGAAGCGCTCCTTGCCAGTGAACTCCTCGCCGAGCGCGGATTCGGCTTGAGCATCATCAATATGCCCTGGCTTAACCGTGTGGATGTGAAGTGGCTCACCGAAGTCCTCAAACCATATTCCACCATCTTCATGCTCGAAGATCATCACCCCGCTGGCGGTTTAATGGATAACATCCTCACAGTTTGCAGCGAACATGGTTTGTTGAATGGAAAACAGATGATCAAATTTGCTGTCGAAGGCTACCCTGCCTGTGGTACGCCGCAACAAGCATTGGCGTTCCACCGTTTGGATGGCGCCTCCCTAGCCGTGCGTGTACTCAAAGATTCGGATTCATAACATTTAATGCGCACTGTCGATATCGTTTACCTATATGAACATGCTGACAGGGAGCTGGATGTAGCTTGCGCGATAACAGCCATCCTCGAATCGAGATATCGAGTCACTGTTGAGATCATCCAATGGCCAATGGGTTTTCCGGAGGCTGTTACCCGCATCCGACCACGGATGGTGCTATTGCCGTTTTGCTATTCCGATCAGAGTTATCGCATGATGCTTGCGTATTGGCAGGATGCACTCTTTATGAATTTGAGTTGGGAACAATTGTTTTATGTGGGAAACCGCAAAGCGAAAACTCCGCGCGGCGAATTCTCATTGAACCATGTTGTCCACCATGCTTGGAGCGAGAGTTATGCACATTTTCTCAAAGAGGCCGGGGTAAAGCAGGAAAATATTGTCGTTAATGGGAATCTGGCTTATGCGTTGTATGATGAGCCATATCGGCATTATTTCGCTTCACGCCGGGACCTTGCAGAATGCTACCACTTGGACCTCTCCCTGCCGTGGGTGTTCTTCCCGGAAAATTACAACTGGGCTTTTTACTCCGAAGCCACAATTCAGGCATTTATTGCCAACGGGCAGTCAGTGGAAGATATCCAGGTGATGCGTGAATATTGCGAGAATTCTCTTGCGGAAATGATTCGTTGGTGCAGGGATGCCCTGCAAGACTCGAAAGTTGAGATCATCTTACGCCCAAGACCTTCGACCCCGCTAAGTGCATTCATGGAATTTGTTCGCCGAGTGGTTCCCGAATTGCCTGCGCATTTCAAGATTATCCAACAAGAGAGTGTGCGTGAATGGATCCTTTCAAGTGATATTGTTATCTCGTCACATAGCACCAGTCTGATTGAAGCTGCTATTGCAGGGAAAAAAACCGCGATCGTGAATCCCTATCCGATTCCTTCTCAATTGCATGTGGATTGGCACGACTTGCTCCCGCATATCGACAAGAAAGATGATTTTATTGGATACATCAGATCAGCACAGCCGCTAAATATGGAACTCGCGCAGTGGGCTCGTTCATCCATGATGAAGAATGGCGACGCGATCGCTTCAATGGCCAGGCATATTGTAGACCTTCTGCAAGGTCGGCATCCTGCTCCGCTTCCTTTTCCACGGGAGATCGTCTCTTCCTGGTTTATTATGATCCCACCCGTTGGGATTTGGTCGCTCTACCGAAGACTGAAACTATTCCTGCGCTTTCCAGAAAACAAAGGACTGGATCCTAAGCAGTCTCGAGATTATTTTCCGAAAGCCAGTATCCGTGCCCGCATCCAAAAGTGGGCTGAATTATTGATCAGTAAAAGATAAAATGACAATTCGTGTTGTAGTCACCGGAGCGAATGGATTTGTCGGCAGGTACCTTAGCTATCAGCTTGACCAGCTAGGCTGGCTAGTATGGGGCCTGGATAAAAAAGATTCTGTCAGCCGGGAAGGAATAGCTGTTGTTGACCTGGCCGACTGGAAAGCAATGAAGCGCTTGTTCTTGGAAAGCCAGCCGGAGATCGTTTTCCACCTTGCCGGGGTCATCAAATCTGAACACCCTGAAGAACTCTACAAGGTAAATCTCCAAAATACGGTGGATTTGTTCGAATCTCTCGCGGAAACAGGTATGAAACCAAGAGTTGTCATTGCAGGATCAAGTGCGGTATATGGATCCGGCCGTTCCAACAGACGTATTAGTGAACGCGCCCGTCCGCACCCAATGACCCATTATGCGGTGAGTAAACTCGCTCAAGAGGTCGCATCCCTTCGTTATTTCGATGCTCTGGGCTTTCCCGTTGTCATTGCACGTATGTTCAATCTCCTCGGCCCGGGACAATCTCCTGACTTGGCATGCTCCGCCTTTGCACGGCAGATCGCATTGGCTGAACTGAAAGGCACAAATGAGATAACAACCGGCAATCTGCAATCTCAGCGCGACTTTGTAGATGTCCGCGATGCGGTCCGGGCTTTGGCCCTGCTCGCAGAGACCGGCAAGGCAGGGCAGATTTATAATGTTTGTTCCGGGCATCTTGTTTCGATCAAGAGCTGCCTGGATGAGCTTCTGGCACTGTCCACACAAAAGATCATGGTCAGGGTCGTGGACGAAAAAGCACAGAAACACGATGTAAACATTCAAGTTGGTGATGCTCGAAAACTTCAAGCCGCAACTGCATGGAAACCCGAAATAAAACTGGAGCAGTCGCTTTTGGATCTATTGAAAGATTGGCGACAGAGGATACGATTGGAGTTGATGTAAATATGATCTGGAATGGAAAACAAATTCTGGTGACAGGTGCAGGTGGTTTTATTGCCAGCCATCTGGTGGAACAGATGGTTCGTAACGGAGCAAGCGTGCGCGCCTTCGTTCGCTACAATTCCCGCAATGACCTGGGCATGCTGCGTCAGATAGCCTTGGACCTGTTTTCGCAAGTGGAGATCATTTCAGGTGATTTGCGCGATATGGAAGCTGTGCGTTTTGCTATGCAAGGCGTCGATACCGTATTCCATCTGGGTGCATTGATCGCAATTCCCTACTCGTACGTTAATCCCCGCGAGGTGTTCGATGTCAACGTTATGGGGACTTTAAATGTCATGATGGCTGCCCGCGATAGCGCTGTTCGGCGAGTTGTCCACACTTCGACCAGCGAAGTATATGGCACCGCACAATACACACCCATCGATGAAGCTCATCCACTTCAAGGGCAGTCGCCTTACTCAGCCAGCAAGATCGGCGCCGATAAAATTGCCGAGAGCTTTTACCGGTCATTCAATGTTCCAGTGGTCATCTTGCGCCCGTTCAACACATACGGACCACGGCAGTCTGCCCGCGCCGTAATACCGACCATTATCACGCAGGCGCTTATAAAAGATGAGGTCAAGCTCGGCAGCCTTGACCCTTCCCGGGATTTTACGTTCGTGCAGGATACGATTGCCGGTTTTATTCGTGCGGCCGAGGCGAATAACGTGACAGGGCAGGAGGTCAACCTTGGCAACGATAATACGATCCGCATTGGTGACCTGGCGGAAAAAATATTCCGCATCATCGGAAAGTCCCCAAAGGTCGTCACCGACACCTCCCGCATTCGCCCTGGAAAGAGTGAAGTGATGAAACTTTGGGCTTCAAATAAAAAAGCAAAGGAATTGATCGGATGGGAACCCCGCATCTCACTAGACGAAGGCCTGCGTCTTACCATTGAGTGGATCTCCACCCACATGGATTTCTACCGCCCCGATCAATACACGGTCTGATATCAATGCGCGCTGTTATTCTCGCGGGCGGAAAAGGCACACGCCTTGCCCCTTACACCACTGTTCTCCCCAAACCCCTAATGCCTATCGGGGAAATGCCGATCCTCGAAGTGGTCCTTCGCCAGTTGGCTCGCCATCAGATCAGAGATATCACCCTGGCTGTCGGGTATCTGGCTGAATTACTGCAGGCATACTGTGGTGATGGGAGTAAATTCGGTGTGAAACTGGATTACTCGAGGGAAGATCGGCCATTGGGGACGGCCGGTCCCATTGCACTGGTCCAGAACTTGAATGAAACCTTCCTTGTCATGAATGGCGACCTTTTGACCACGATTGATTACACCGCCATGTGGAATTACCACAAGGAACGCGGTGCGATCGCCACTCTGGCATCTTATAAACGCGAAGTAAAGATCGACCTGGGAGTGATACAGTCCGAGGATGGGTGGGTGAAGGATTATGTTGAAAAACCGGCATTTACGTATTCCGTGAGTACGGGCGTTTATATTTTTGAGCCGGAGATATTAAAGTATATCCAGAAGGATCAACGGCTCGATCTTCCTGAACTGGTCATGCGGCTGTTAAAGTCGGGACGGCAGGTCAACGTATTCAATTTTGACGGTTATTGGCTCGATATTGGCCGCCATGATGACTATGATGCGGCGATGGAAGAGTTCTCAAAACACCGTGAAGAATTTTTGAATGGAAAGTAGCCTCTTTTATTTATGAACTTGATATTATTTACTTCAACCTATCCATACGATGGCGGAGCGGAGCAAACCTTTCTGGAATTGGAAATCCAACACCTCAGAAACGCATTCAGCCGGGTGATCCTTGTCCCCAAAAAAATCGATGGAAACCGGCTTGCAATCCCCGATGGTGTGGAAGTCGATACCAGTTACGCCGACTATTTGAAAAATGCCGGATGGTTTTCCCTGATGCGACGTGTCTTCGGTTCGATCTGGTTCTATCGCGAACTTTTTTCCCGGCCATCCCTCCTGTTCTATCCACAGGCTTTGATAAGAATGACCAGATTTTTAGCCGTCGCGCAGTTGACTTTCGATTGGGTCTTGGGTTGGCTGTCCAAAATGCAAAACCCCGCCGAAAAAAATGTTTTTTATACCTATTGGTTCGATAGCAGTTCATTCGGTATCGGGCTTGCCAAAAGGCATTGTCCAAATTTGCATTTGGTTTCCCGAACGCACGGGTACGACCTGTATGAAGAGGATCATAAACCTCCCTACTGGCCTTTCCGCAAGGATGCGCTCTCCATGCTGGAAGCGTTGTATCCTGATTCGGATGCGGGGCGTAACTATCTCATGGAAAAATATCCAGATCATGCCGCTATTATTCAGACCGACAGGCTGGGCGTTCCATCCAGCGGTTTCTTGAACCAACCATCAGTGGATGGGGTATTTCGAATCGTCTCCTGTTCGATGATCGTCCCAGTCAAGCGGGTGGAGCTTCTTTTGGATGGGCTGCTTCATGCCGCCCGCCAGAGACCGGACCAACGATTTGAATGGGTGCATATGGGAAATGGCGATTCAAGGGAGGAATTGCAAAAATATGCTGATGAAAATTTACCTCCGAATGCCAAAGCCAGATTTCCTGGATATTCGACCAAAGCCGAGCTCATGGAGTATTACATGAATACTCCTCTGGATGTTTTTGTGAATGTAAGCATCTCAGAAGGAACGCCAGTTTCAATAATGGAAGCAATTAGTTGTAGTATTCCGGTCATTGCAACCAATGTTGGCGGCAATCCAGAAATTGTTTCAGAACGAAATGGTATCTTGCTTAACGCCAACCCATCGCCAGAAGAAATTGCTTATGCCATTTTGAAAATAGTAGATAATTCTGCTATAGCACAAAAAATGAGATTAGAAAGCCGCAAGGTTTGGGAAGAAAGCTACAATGCCGAAACGAATTTTCAAAAATTTGCTGAAAGGCTTGAAGAAATTGCTAAAGGGTAAACAATGTGTGGCATCGCTGGATTTTGGAATCTAAATAATCAACCAATCAATGAAGCGGAACTGCTTCAATTTACCGATTCGCTTGCGCATCGCGGACCAGATGGACATGGATTTTATATAGATAAATCGGCAAATTTGGGACTTGGGCATCGCCGCCTTGCAATTATTGATACATCTGACAGTGGTAAACAGCCCATGTCATTTGGAAACGAAAGGTATTGGATTATTTTCAATGGCGAGATGTACAATTTTATCGAAGTGAAATCTGAACTTGAAAAAGCAGGTTTTATGTTTCGAACAGAATCAGATACAGAAGTTGTACTTGCCGCTTATCATCATTGGGGCGAAGAATTTCAATTGAAATTTAATGGTATGTGGGCACTTGCAATTTGGGATAGCCAAGAAAAAAAATTGTTTCTCTCACGGGACCGTTTTGGCGTGAAGCCTCTCGTTTACTGTTACGATGGAAGCCGCTTTGCATTTGCTTCTGAAATGAAAGCGTTTTTAGCATTAGATTCATTCAAACTGGAATTTGATCCTGCTATGATCGCACAAGCATTGACGAACCCAAAACTGGTTGAAGGCGATGAAAGATGCTTGATAATGGGATTGAATCATTTACTAGGTGGGCATTGCCTTACTTTACGCCATGGAGAAGTACCCAAAACCCGCCGTTGGTGGAATACGCTTGACCATCTTCAAGAAACTCCACAAAAATATGACGAACAAGTAAATTGTTTTAGAGAATTATTTTTAGATGCCTGTCGTATTCGTATGCGGAGTGATGTTCCAATTGGTACGGCTTTAAGCGGTGGCTTGGATTCAAGCTCAATCTTGTGCGGAATGCACCATATTCGCAGTTCATATACTTCATCAGACCGTTTGGCAAATCAATGGCAAAAAGCATTTATTATGACGTATCCTCATGCAGATATTGATGAAAAAAAATATGCAGATGAAGTTGTAAAACATGCGGATGTAATGCCGTATTATTCAGTCGGCACAGCAGATTTGTATCTAAAATATTACAATGAGATTCTATTTCATTTTGAAGAGATTTCAGATATTCACTTAGGCCCTTGGTTGGTTTACAAAGCCCAACGTGAAAATGGAGTTGTTGTTACATTGGATGGGCATGGTGGTGATGAAATCCTGGGCGGATATACTTGGTATGTCACAGCAGCGCTTAAGGACGCAATCCAAAAAGCATCTTCAATTCGTACTCTTCAATTATTATCCATTATGTTTGGCCTTGGTGTTAATTTGCAAATGGTGTTTTCGAAACTTAAAAAAAATAAGACCAAGTGGCTTTTGCAAAGCCCTGCAATCTTTACATCATTTGCATATAAACATGATATGCCATTGATTGGAAACAAAGATTTGCTTTTCAAAACGCTTTATACAGATTTTCACTTCACGCAATTACCTACTAATTTAAGAGATTTTGATAGATTGTCAATGGCCCATGGAGTAGAAGTTCGTTCCCCATTTATGGATTGGAGACTCGTCTGTTATCTTTTTTCGCTTCCTGACTCAACTAAGATTGGCTCACATTTTACCAAGCAGATTCTTCGTGACAGTTTGAAAGGCATTTTGCCAGAAACTATTCGGACTCGTACACATAAACTTGGTTTTCCAAACCTTGCTGAAGCATGGGCATCTCCTCAATCTCAAACATTCATGCAAGATGTGGTTGCTGGTTTAGATTTTCAACAATCAAACATCTGGGATGGAAAACAAATTGCAAAAGATTTACGAACTGCAATTCAAACCAAAAACGAGGCGCAACTTCATCAAGTATGGATTTTTGTTCAGGCCTGTTCCTTGATGAAACTATTTCACGACAAAAAGAAAGCATATCAATGATTGTTATCGTAGATTATGGTGTCGGCAACCTTGGCTCCATTCGGAACATCTTTAAGAAGATCGGCTATCGGGCGGAACCTTCCTCCGACCCGGCTGTGCTGAAGGATGCTGAAAAACTGATCCTGCCGGGGGTGGGCGCGTTCGATGCGGGAATGAGCAAACTCCGCGAAAGGGGATTGATCGACCTTTTGAATGAACTGGTTTTGGAGAAACGGGTACCTGTGCTTGGGCACTGTCTCGGAATGCAGTTGATGGCGCGCAGGAGCGATGAAGGGCATGAGATGGGACTTGGCTGGATCGAGGCGGATTGTGTCCGGTTTAAATTTGATGCCGGTCAAGCCCAATTGAAAGTCCCGCATATGGGGTGGAATCAACTTGATATTAAACGCCAGCATCCGGTGATTTCCAACCTTGACCCGGAGGCTCGTTTTTATTTTGTCCATACCTACCATATGATCTGTGCTGATGATGCGGATATTGTTGCTTACACGGATTATGGATATAAGTTTGCATCGATCATACAAAAGGGAAATATCATTGGTGCGCAGTTTCACCCCGAGAAGAGCCATAAGTTTGGAATGCAGTTTCTACGAAACTTTGCGGAGTGTTCCATATGATCCGTCCGCGTGTCATCCCTTGTTTGCTGTTGAAGAATGAAGGCCTGGTAAAGACGGTTAAATTCAAAAACCCAAAATATCTTGGCGACCCGATCAATATCGTCCGGATATTCAACGATAAGGAAGTGGATGAACTGATTTTTCTTGATATCACAGCCACCTCCGAAGGTCGCCATCCTAACTTTGATCTTTTGGGGAAAATCACCAGTGAATGCTTTATGCCACTTGGGTACGGAGGCGGGATCCGGGATTTGGAGGATGTAAAAACGCTTCTTTCCCTCGGCGTTGAAAAGATTGTTATTAATTCAGCAGTTGTTGAAGATCCTAATTTGATTCGCGTTGTGGCTGATTATGCGGGAAGTCAGGCCATGGTTGTCTCCATGGATGTTCGAAAAGGACTATTCGGACGATATGAGACATTCACGCGTGCTGGTACCAGGGCGACCGGTCAGGATCCGGTGGCGTTTGCTGTTAGGATGGAAAAACAAGGTGCTGGAGAACTCTTTGTGAATTCCATCGACCATGATGGAATGATGCAGGGCTATGACCTTGAATTGATCCGGCGTATCTCATCGTCTGTCACAATTCCTGTTGTCGCCTGCGGCGGGGCAGGGAACATTCACCATTTGGGAGAGGCGATTCGGGCGGGCGCATCTGCGGCGGCCGCCGGAAGCATGTTCGTATTTCAAGGCCCCTTGCGAGGCGTATTAATCAGCTACCCGTCGCAGGAAGATTTGAAAAAGGTGCTCCCATAGTTCCTTTTTTCGAGATGAAGATAAGTCAAAACAAAGCCGGAATTTCCCGGTTTTGTTTATAATTGCACCGCTTTTGGAGAATTTATGGCTTCTGAATATAAAATTTGCACTCGATGTTTGATGGACACTAGCGATCCAGAGATCGTATTTGATGGGGATGGGATCTGCAATCACTGTCATGATTATGACCGTATGATGACACAAAAGGTCATTGGAGGAAGCGCGGGAGAAGCCTACCTCCAGCGGTTGGTTGAAGAGATCAAGTTTTCCGGCAGGGGAAAACCATATGACTGTATGATTGGGGTGAGCGGCGGGGTGGATAGTACATATGTTGCCTATCTGGTAAAAAAGATGGGGTTGCGTCCCCTGGCTGTTCATATGGACAACGGCTGGGACTCAGAAATGGCAGTGAAAAACATTGAAGATACCCTGAAAAAACTGAACATCGACCTGTATACAGAAGTGCTGGATTGGGAGGAGTTCAAAGAATTGCAGATCGCCTTCTTAAAAGCCTCAACGCCGGATTCGGAGATCCCCAGTGACCATGCCATTTGGGCTGTTTTGGGAAAAATGGCTGATTCACTTAAGATCAAATATATTATTTCGGGATTTAACGTTCGAACCGAGTCGCACCTTCCGCGAGCCTGGTCCAATGGCCATTTCGATTGGAAGTACATACGCAGTGTATACAGCAGGTTTGGCAGAGGTAGCCTTAAAACCTTTCCGCATTTTGGGTTTTTCACATATTACCGCCGTTTGTTGACTCAGCGCCGGGTGGATATCCTGAATTACATTGATTACAACAAGATGGAAGCGATGAAGATTCTTGAGACCGAACTTGGGTGGCGCTATTACGGCGGCAAACATTATGAATCCATTTATACGCGCTTTTATCAGGGATACATCCTGCCGTTAAAATTTGGTTATGACAAACGACGCTCGCATCTTTCAAGCCTGATTTGTTCCGGTGAATTGTCGCGTCAGACTGCGCTGCTCGAACTGGAGAAACCTTCCTACTCCCCGGCGATGCAGGAAGATGACCGCGAGTATGTGGTCAAAAAACTCGGTTTGACCAATGCTGAATTTGAACAAATCCTGCAGGCTCCTAAAAAGAGTTTTTACGATTATCCGTCCTATGGGCGCGTGCTTGAGGGCCCTTTATTGAAAGGCGTTTTTACACTGTTGAGGGACATTTATCGCCGCCGCCAGAAACGCCAGCATCAGGGCGGATGATATGCGTATTGCCTATGTAAGCCTGCACTGGCCCCGCCTTCGCAACAGCGGGGTCGGGAAAAAGATACACTCACAGGTCACGACTTGGAGGCGAATGGGGCATGAAGTCCGCTTGTTCATGCACACGCATAACCATGAGCCCGTGTCCGATCTGATCGATGCTTCCTTCCATTTCTATTCTTCATTGGGAAAATTGTCCGCAGAGTTCAGCCGGATCGATGCAATGCGGCGCATGCTCCGTGATGTTAGAGATTATTCTCCGGATATCATTTACCTTCGTTACGGTATCTATGTTTATCCTGCCCATTTGTTGATGAAGATTGCCCCGGTCGTAGAGGAGATAAATACGAACGACCTGACACAGCATGATGGTCTGGGCAGAGTTCACAGCCTGTACAATCGTTTCACCCGGGGTATTTTTCTTCACCAGGTCCGTGGATTGATTTCCGTATCGCAGGAATTGGCGAACTCGCCGGCGTTCGCCGTTTATCGAAAGCCGGTGAAGGTGATTGCAAACGGCATCGGCTTGAAGGATTTCCCCGCATTGCCGCCAGCGCATAATACGATACCCAGACTTGTCTTTATTGGAAACCCGGGAAATAACTGGCATGGCATTGATAAATTGATAGCGCTTGCCAGGCTTGTCCCTGATATTATCGTGGATATCATCGGGTATGACGAACTTCCCGGTTTCGCCCCGCTTCCCGAAAACGTCATTTTGCACGGATATTTATCCGTCGAACAATATAAAAATATCCTTGCCAGGGCGGATGTTGCGATCAGCTCTCTTGCATTGCATCGGATCCAATTGGAGGAGGCGTCGCCGCTCAAAAGCCGCGAATGTCTGGCATTCGGACTCCCATTGGTGGTCGCGTACAAAGACACAGATCTTGATGGTCTGGGATGTGATTTTGTGTTAAAAATACCGAATACTGAAGATAACATTCAGACACACGCATCAGCGATCCGTGAATTTGCTTATCGAATGCGGAATGTACGTGTGCCGCAGGAGGCTCTGCAGGTGCTGGATCAGGATATCAAGGAAATGGAACGTCTATCTTTCTTTCAACATGTGATTGGAGTATGGAATGATGCAACGAATTAGCCGGTTCTTGGGGTTTGCGGCAATGGCTTTTCTCCTATTCCGGTCGGTTGGGGAGTTTCAAGCGACCGCTTGGGGAACCGGTGTTTGGTGGGGGGAATATTCCCTGAGCTGGGCAGCGGCATATCTACTTTATTTTTTGTTCTGCCTGTTCTGCTTATTCCTTGCAGGGTTGGTTTTTTGGCGCGGGGATGTAGCCGCGCTAATTTTTGATAGGATGGTCTCCATCCGCGAACGATTGGGATGGCTCCGTTGGATTTTGGCTGTCATCGTCCTAGCTTTTCCGGTTTGGTTTCTGCAATACACGATCTGGGGGATCGTGTTTGAACAACCTTATACCCGCCTCTTCATCTGGGGACTTGCTTTTCTCATCCTCGGCTTCCTGATTACGCGCGGGCAATCCGCCCTAAGTTGGAAGGAATGCATGGTTGCCGCACTCCTGACCTCCAGTAGTTTTGTGGTCGCCGTACCGTTTCAAAACGTGACAGATTATCCCTTCTCTTTAGGTTGGTCGGAGGGAAATCGTATGTGGGATTATTCCATCCTATTCGGTAGGGACTTGTATGATTACCCCGCAGACCAAGATATTCCTGTATTACTGGATATCGGCAGGCAATTTGTCGGCGGACTGCCTTTTATCATCCCGGGCTTGACTATTGGAATGGAACGGTTCTGGATCGCCCTGACCGTATTGATTCCATACCTGTTGCTTGGATTTGCCGCTTTTAATTTCACTCGTTCCGATCTCAAGTTATGGATTTTTGCGACCTTGGGAGTTTTGATCTTCTTGAAGCAGGGACCCATTCACCCGCCGCTCGTACTTTGTGCTGCGGTAACGGCATTACTTTGGAAAAAGCCTCTTTGGCTTTCACTTCCTTTGATTGCTGTAACTGGTTTTATTGCAGAGGAAAGCCGCTTTACATGGATATTTGCCCCCGGGATGTGGCTTGGTATGCTGGAATTGGCAGGGGCAGATTTGAAGAATAAGAAACTCACCCGCGCCTCGTGGGTCCGCGCCATCTCATTGGGATTAGCGGGAATGCTTGGTGGGCAATACGGTCAAAAGATCATGGGATACTTCCAGGGGAATATCGATATTGGAGCAGCAACTTCTGTTGACAGCGTGATATCCTCGGTTTCTGCCCCGCCGGAACCATTATTATGGTATCGCCTCTTGCCGAACGCAACCTATGGTCCCGGGATCGTATTGGGATTGCTGATCGCCATTGCGCCTCTGGTCATCCTTTTGACCTATTTGGCTGTCACCAAAAAATGGAATCTAAACATCTGGCAATCCCTGGCGATTCTCTCTCCGTTGGCGGCGTTTCTGGTTGTCGGGCTTATCGTCAGCACAAAGATGGGTGGCGGCGGGGATCTTCATAATATGGATATGTTCCTGATCGGTCTCGTCTTTGTAGGTGTGATTGCATGGCAAAAAGGTGGATATGACTGGCTCATGAACAGTCATATCGAGCAAACATGGGTCAAGGGAGTCATCCTGCTTTTTTTCCTGCTGCCGGGGTATCCAGCCCTCACTGATCTGCGCGGGCATGATTTTTCCAACCAGGCATCGAAACTGGCTATCCTCACGGATATTCCGCCCGCTATTGCAAACAATGAAAGGACCCTTCAGAGAGCGCTTGACATGATTCCCTCAAGGGAAGTCGCGGAGCGCTCTCTTGAGATCATCCAGAGCGAAGTGGATCTGGCTGTCTCATA
>DDSH01000002.1:455-51706 GCA_002343775.1 Anaerolineales bacterium UBA2395 | reverse complement strand
GGACGGCTTCGCCGTCCCCGCCCCAGCGCAGGCTTGCGCCACGAAGTGGTGTATCCCCTAACGGGCACGGTGGCGCAAGCCGTTAGGTTCTGGAAAAATTTTGAGCACTCATATTTGATCGATCTTTTCAATCAATCAACAAGAATAAAACATTAAGGCGGTAGCGGTCAATGAAAGAACTAAATTTAGAAGATTTTCCATTAATAACCTTCGATAAAATTCGTTACGCTGATACAGACCGTCAAGGGCATGTAAACAACGCGAATTTTTCATCGTTCTTGGAAACGGGAAGAGTTGAAGTCCTATATAACACTCGCTATCCTATTCTTGTTGATAGTTCGAGTTTTGTTATTGCATCACTCAAGCTAGAATTCTTAAACGAGATTACGTGGCCAGGCGAAGTAAATATAGGGACGGGAGTTTTGAAAATCGGAAATAGTTCCATGACTATATTTCAAAGGCTATTTCAAGAAAACAAGTGTGTAGCTAATGCAGAAACAGTTATTGTGCAGGTTGATAATGTAACTAGGCGGAGTTCGCCTTTAACTGACACCGCAAAGAATACTTTATATAATTGGTTACTCAATGATGTCGATTAATCAATTGCATTCTTTCAAGCCAATCTCTTCAAGGTATTGGAATTGCGCCCTACAAAGCACACACCCCGCCTCCGCTTCGCGGCGCGTGAAAATTTCCATTCCAGCGCAGGCAACTTCCAAGAGAGCAAGCCGTAAACCGGAGTACTGACTTCAATTTTCTAATAAACACAACATATTGAGGAGGAATCATGATGAACGAAACCAATCAAACATCATTTGATGCAATTATTCAAAAAGAGGGCGGTTTCACATTTGTAAGAATCCCTTTTTCGCCGCGCGAAGTTTGGGGGGCCAAGCCGCGATACCATGTCACCGGAACGATAAATGGAGTTTCGGTACGCGGCACTCTTGGTGCATTGGGACAAGAATATTTCCTTAGACTGGGGGCAGCCTGGATGCGCGATAGCGGCATTGAAATTGGAGCAGGTATAAATGTGCAATTATCTTTAGAGGGTCCACAGGAAAACAATATCGCTTCAGATATTGCGAAGGCACTATCTGGCAGCAAAAAGGCACAGATATTTTTTGAAAGTTTACCGACATTCTATAGAAAAAATTTCATTCGATGGATCGAAAGCGCAAAACGTGAAGAAACTCGAACAAAGCGAATAAACGAGATGATCAATCTCCTGGAAGAAGGCAGGCGCGAGAGATAAAAAGATTTGATCTCCATTGATTATCTCTTAACGAAACTCTTAGCCAGCACTCCTTGACATTCACACCCATTAAGGCGTAAAATTTGATTAATCGGATTAATCAAATTTATGCTGCGAGAACGCTCCACCCCAAACATTTCCGAATTTCTTAGCTACCTGGCATCGCACCCAGAGGCGGAGAACAAACTTCCCGCATTGGCAGAACTCAGCCGCGAACTCGGCGTTGGTGTGGCAGCCTTGCGGGAACAACTCGAAGTGGCGCGAGCGCTCGGTCTCGTAGAGGTCAAGCCGCGTACGGGAATGAGGCGCAAGCCCTATTCCTTTTCCCCGGCGGTCCAACAAAGCCTCGATTACGCCATCGCAATGAACAAGGACCACTTCACCAAGTTCGCCGACTTGCGGCAGCACATCGAGATCGCCTACTGGCACGAAGCCGTCGGCTCGCTGATATCCGAAGACCACGATCACCTTCAAGAACTCGTGGCACGTGCATGGGAAAAATTGCGCGGCAACCCGGTCGAAATCCCCCACCCCGAACATCGCGAATTACACCTCACCATCTATCACCGCCTGGAGAATCCTTTCGTCACGGGGTTGCTCCAATCGTACTGGGATGCGTACGAAGCCGTCGGTTTGAACTTCTTTACCGACTACAACTACCTTACCCAAGTCTGGACGTATCATCAACAAATGGTCGACTCCATTTGTAAAAATGATGTGGATGCAGGCTACAAAGCCCTATCCGAACACACGGATCTGATCCACCAATTACTATCATCGTCGAAATGACGAAAATCCTTCGAGGAGTTCCATGAACAAGATTGTGAACGATTTTTCGATCACGGTTGGCACCAAGAACGGCTCCGGCAGTTCCACCGCCAACAACACCATCCTGCGATCCATCTTCAAGATGGGGATTCCCGTTTCCGGCAAGAACCTGTTTCCTTCCAATATTCAGGGCTTGCCCACGTGGTATACCATTCGCGTCAACAAGGATGGATTTATTGCACGGCATGAAAGGAACGACATTGTTATTGCGATGAACCCCGATTCGTTCGCCCGGGACCTCGCAGCGGTCACTCCGGGTGGAGCCTTTCTCTACGCCGATGATATCAAGCAACCCATCACCCGCGTGGATGTTGCCATCTATCCGATGCCGGTCAAAGCCATCGTCAAGAACGACCCGAATGTGCCGACCGATTTCCGCGACCTCGTAGGCAACATGGTCTACGTCGGTGTGCTGGCACAGATCATCGGGATCGATCCGGAAAAAATTGAAGCGGCGCTCAACTTCCACTTCAAAGGCAAGCAGAAACCCATCGACATGAACCTGAACGCGGTCAAAGCAGGCATGGAATGGGCAAAAACGAATCTCGAAAAGAAAGACCCCTTCCAACTCGAATCTATGAACAAGACCGAAGGCTTGATCATGGCAGACGGCAATACCGCCGGCGCTCTTGGCTCGATCTTCGGCGGAATTCAATTCACAGGCTGGTACCCGATCACTCCCGCATCATCCCTTGCTGAAGCGTTGAACGATTATCTGCCGGTGCTCCGCAAACGCGAAGACGGTAAACACACCTATGCTGTGGTGCAGGCGGAAGACGAACTCGCCGCGCTCGGCATGGCAATCGGCGCTGGCTGGGCGGGGTTACGCTCGATGACCTCCACCTCCGGTCCGGGACTTTCGCTGATGACTGAATTTGCAGGCTTGGCATATTACACCGAAGCGCCGGTCGTCATTTGGGATGTGCAGCGTATCGGTCCCAGCACGGGTCTGCCCACCCGCACCTCACAAGGCGATCTAACCTTCACGCACTTCATCGGTCACGGCGACTCGAACTCCATCATCCTTCTGCCGGGTGATGTCTATGAATGTTTCGAATTTGGCTGGAAAGCGTTGGATATTGCCGAACGGCTGCAGACCCCGGTCTTTGTGCTCAGCGACCTGGACATGGGCATGAACCAATGGATGAGCAAGCCATTCGAATACCCCGAAACTCCGCTGGATCGCGGCAAGATCCTTTGGGAAAAAGACCTCGAAGAGATCAAAAACAATTGGGGTCGTTATCTCGACAAGGATGGCGATGGTATCCCCTATCGCACCCTGCCGGGCAACAAGCACCCGATGAGCGCCTACTTTACTCGTGGAACCGGTCACGATGAATACGCCAAGTACACCGAAGACTCCGCGACCTACATGCGTGTGATGGAACGTCTGCGCAAGAAACATGAGACCGCCAAGAAGTACATGCCGAAGCCCGTCCTGCATTCAATGAAGGGCGCCACGGTCGGCATCCTTGCCTTCGGCTCGACGGAAAATGCCGTGCTCGAGGCGCAGTATCACCTCGCCAAGGATGACGGCATCAAAGCGGACTTCCTGCGTGTCCGTGCCTTACCGTTCACAGACGAAGTGACCAAGTTCATCACCAAATACGATCAGGTTTTCGTGGTGGAAATGAACCGAGATGGTCAGATGAACCAGATCTTGCTGACGGAATATCCGCAATTTGCGATGAAACTCAAATCTGTGGCGTATCACGACGGTCTGCCCGCCTCCGCCAAATGGGTACGCGAAGGTGTGCTGGCGAAATACACGGCTTCGGAAAGCAAGAAGGCAAAGCCCGCAGCGAAGAAAACCGCCGGGAAAGCAGCGACCAAGACCAAGTCTAAAAAAGCAGCGGTTAAGTCGTCTCCCAAAGCGAAGAAGCCCGCCAAGAAAACCGCCGTAAAATCCAAAGCGAAGAAGCCCGCCAAGAAAACCGCCGTAAAATCCAAGGCGAAGCGGAAGTAATTTGGAAAAGGAGTAAACAATCATGGCAGAAACCCTTCCCATGGCTGGCGCAACGGCAAACACCAATGCTGCCGGTCTGACAAAAAATGATTATCGCGGCGCGCCCAGTACTCTGTGCCAGGGCTGCGGACACAACTCGATCTCGAACCAGATCGTCTCGGCGCTGTACGAAATGAACGTGGTGCCTGAAGATGTGATGAAGTTCAGCGGCATCGGTTGTTCATCCAAGTCGCCCACCTACTTTCTAAACCGCACCTTCGGCTTCAACAGCCTGCACGGACGCATGCCGTCCATTGCGACCGGCGCGCTGTTCGCCGACGCGCGAATGAAGGGCATCGGCGTCTCCGGCGACGGGGACACGGCCAGCATCGGCATGGGTCAGTTCAAGCATGTCATGCGCCGCAATGTGAATATGGTCTACATTGTGGAGAATAACGGCGTGTACGGACTCACCAAAGGTCAGTTCTCTGCCACAGCGGAAAAAGGCTTGCAGCTCAAGAAGCAAGGCGAAAACCCCTACATGCCGGTGGACATCTGCATGGAAGCATTGGTCTCCAATGCAACCTTTGTGGCACGCTCATTTGCGGGCAACCCCAAGCAGGTGAAGGAATTGATCAAAGCCGCGCTGGCTCACAACGGCATCGCCGTGCTGGATATCATCAGCCCGTGCGTGACCTTCAACAACCAGGAAAATGCCTACCATTCCTACGCCTGGGGCAAGGATCACGAAGAACCCCTGCACGAAATTTCCTATATTGCCCCCCGCAGCGAGATCATGCTCGAACAGGAAATGATCGACGGCGAGATCCGCGAAGTTGCCATGCACGACGGCTCGACCGTCATTTTGAAGAACCTTGAAAAAGGTTACGATCCTGCCAACCGACAGGAAGCCCTGCGCGTGCTCGAAGAAGCGCAGCAGAACAACTGGCTCCTAACCGGCTTGATCTACGTAAACACCACCAAGCCCGCCCTGACCGAAATCTACAACCTTGTGGATACACCGCTCAACCGTCTCACCGACGCGGATTTACGCCCAGAGCGCGCAATGATCGACAAGATCAATGCGCTGATGTTCTAACGCCCGACCAACCCTCCCCCAAATCCATGGATTTGGGGGAGGGTTTTTTATTTTATAATTTTGATGAAATGAAGAATCTCGAAAATGAAATCACACTTGAATATATCCGCGCGTCGGGACCGGGCGGGCAGAACGTGAACAAGGTTGCAACGGCGGTGCAGCTGCGCTTTGATGTCGTCAATTCCCAAGCGCTCGCTTCCGATCTTAAGGGACGGCTGATCCAGATAGCCGGAAAACGGGTCAACGCTGACGGCGTGTTGATCCTTGAAGCGAAGCGTTTCCGCACACAGGAGGCAAATCGCGAAGACGCGCTGGCAAAGTTCCATGAACTGATCCGCAAAGCAGGCGAGAAACCAAAAGCGCGCCACAAGACCAAACCCACCAAGGCCTCAAAAGAAGAACGCTTGAAAGAGAAAAAGCAACGCGGCAAGATCAAAAAACTGCGAAGAGAAAGGGCGGTAAACGAATAACCCATGCCAATTCTGACCATCAGCACAGAGAACGCTGAATTCCAAATCATCCAATCGCTGAAAACGAACCGTACCAAACGCCACAAATTGAAGGAGATCTTCATCGAGGGAATCGAGTCCATTAAACAGGCGGAACAGGCGGGCTTGGAATTTACGCGCATCATCACCTCGGAACCAGATAAACTTTCCACATGGTCGCAGAACTTGATCCGCAAGCATCGGAATTCGAAAATCATTCGCATGCCATTCGACCTATACAAGTCCATATGTGACCGCGAGGAACCGTCGGAGATCGTTGTCACTGCGAGAGTCGAGCCGCTTGAGATTCATGACCTCAGCCTGCCGTCGGACCCGTTCCTGCTGGTATTTGACCGCCCCAGTGATTACGGTAATCTCGGCTCACTGATCCGCTCGGCAAATTCATTCAGCGTGGATGCAGTTCTGATCGTCGGGCACGGCGTGGACGTGTATGATCCCAAGGTGATCCGCTCGAGTTTGGGGAGCATCTTCCATTCCAAGATCGTCCCCGTTCCATCCATGCCGGAGTTCGAAGCGTGGATCTCCGAACAAAGGCGCATCATCGGCGTCCGCCTCGTCGGCACGGACTCAACTGGTGATGTCTCGCTGCTAACCCACCCGCTGACCAAACCTATCGCCATTGTCCTAGGCAATGAAGCCAAAGGCATGAGCGTTGCCTTGAAAAACCTTTGCGACTATGTTGTCAGCATCCCGGTCTCCGGCGCAGTCAACTCGTTGAATGTCGCCAGCGCGGGCTCCATCCTGCTATGGGATGTATACAAAAACAGCCGCTGATACAAACAACCCGGTCAAGTCCGATATAATCGGGGGCTATGCATAAACACCACACACTTGAAGGATTATTCGCAGGGCTTGCCGCCGCATCCATTTGGGGCGGAATGTACGTCGTCAGCAAGGTGGTTTTGGACGTCATCCCGCCGTTCTCCCTTCTTTTTCTTCGCCTGATCCTCGGCGCGCTGACACTGGGAATCGTTATTTATTTCCGCGATAAAAAGGCGGGGCAAAAAACCGTCATCACCAAGGAATTCTTTTGGACAAGTTTTCTGGTGGGGTTCGTGGGGTATGGGATTTCGCTCGGCTTCCAATTCGTTGGCACGAAGCTATCCACCGCCTCGAACGGGGCATTGGTCACATCTGCCACCCCGGCATTTGTGCTGCTGTTTGCGCCATTTTTGCTTGGCGAAAAAGCGACCCCGCGCCGCATTCTCGCGTTGGTCATCTCCACATTGGGCGTGCTGGCGGTTATTGACCCGCGTAATGCGGAACTTTCGCCCACCTTGTTCTGGGGCAACATGAGCCTGCTGGCAGCGGCTCTGACCTGGGCGTTGTACTCCGTATTGGTGCGGAAGGTTTCCAGGTCTTCGGACTTGCTGGTGGGCAGCACACTCATGCTGTTGGGTGGTGTGCCTTCCAGTTTGGCGTTCGGGATATGGGAGATCAATATACAGGGCGTCGGCGAAATTACATGGGGCATCTTTGGCGGAATTCTATTTTTGGGCATTGTTTCCACGGCAATAGCCATGTTCCTTTGGAACTATGCCTTTGCAGAACTACCAGCCGCAGTCGCCTCCTTGACCTTCTTTGCCCAGCCGGTCGTCGGCACATTACTCGGGTGGCTTTTTCTTTCGGAGAACATCACCAGCTTATTTCTTGCAGGTGGAGTGCTGATCGGCATTGGCATCTTGATCGCTTCGGGGGAGTGAAGACTCACAGAAAACAGAAAAAAAAACTGCGGTTAAGAAAGAAGCGGATGCAGCAAGGAAGTTCACTGCATCCGCTTTGATTCTATTGGAGGGGAGAATCTGTCTACGCTTTGATATTCTTTTCCGCCAATTTGCGCGCAAGACTCACCGTGGGCTCGCTGCCGACCGTGTGCAGCAATGCCATGTTGGGCGGGCGCTGTTCGCCGATGGGATAGCCGCAAATGAGCACCACCTGCTGACCAGACTGAATACCGGATTTCAACAAGGCAGCGTCCACATCCGAAAGCATGTCATCCAACGTGTTGGCGTATTTGATGAGATGCGGTTGAACGCCCCACAGAAATGCGAGTTGGTTAAAAGTTTCCTGCTGCGGCGTGAAGGCAAGGATCTGCTTCGACGGGCGCGCTTTGGACATGAGCCAGGCGGAGCGTCCCTGCATGGTGAAGACGGAGACTGCGCGGACTTCGGGATCTTTTGCAAGCGCATTTGCCGCACGCGCCATTGATGCCGCATCGCTCTCCCCGAGACCTGCCCTGCCATCCTGACGGCTGCCCCACTCAATATAGTGCGATTCGGCTTCCCGCACGATACGCGCCATCATGGCAACCGCTTCGCCAGGATATTCGCCTGAAGCCGTTTCAGCGGACAACATGACCGCATCAGTGCCGTCGAAGACAGCGTTGGCAACATCCGACGCTTCAGCGCGGGTTGGCAGCGGATTCTGGATCATGGACTCAAGCATCTGCGTGGCGGTGATGACCAGTTTCGCGCGCGCGTTCGCCGCGCGGATGATCATCTTCTGCAAGGGCGGCACGCGCTCTGGTGGGAGTTCCACCCCCAGGTCGCCTCGGGCAACCATCACCCCGTCCACGACATCTAAAATCTCTTGCAGCTCGTCGAGGGCTTCGGGCTTTTCCAGCTTGGCGATCAGGAGCGGTGTGCGCCCTCCCCGTGAAAATTCCTCGATCGCGGCACGGACGATCTTCACATCCTGCGCACTTCGGACGAATGAAATCGCAACCGCATCCACGCCTTGAGAGATGCCGAACGCAAGGTCAGCTTTGTCCTTTTCGGTGAAACCGGCAATGCGCAGCTTCACGCCGGGCAGGTTGATGCCCTTGTGCGAAGAGAGCGTGCCCCCCACCAACACCCTGGCATGAACGACCCGCCCTTCGGCAGAGGACACCAGCAAGGCAAGACGCCCGTCGTCGAGTAATAGTTTGTCGCCAATCTGCACAGAGTCGAACAATTCACGAAAATCAACAGGGATCAATTGACAGCCATTCTTCGGCGGTTCGTCCTGTGTGGCATACAAGCAGACTTCCTCACTTGTTGAAAGCTGTAGTGGGATCTCCAATTTTCCAACGCGGATCTTCGGTCCCTGCAAGTCCTGCAAGATGCCCACCGGCATATTGAGTTTGGAGGACACCAACCGAATCTTGGCTATACGCAAAGCATGCTGTTCATGTGTTCCGTGCGAAAAATTTAGGCGCGCCACATTCATTCCAGAATGAATCAGGGACTCCAGCGCCTCTTCTGAGTCGGACGCAGGTCCGATAGTTGCGACAATCTTTGTATTACGCATGTGAAAACTTCCTATCGATAATAAATTTTTGTTCAAAAATCTCAGTGAACATGGCAAATCATATAAACCAGCCCATCCCCCCGCAAGACATGATGAACTTCATTATTTCAAAACGCTCTGATGATAGGTAAAAACCGCCAGAATGTCAAGCCGGATGGGATTATTGACTTGTTAACAACAAAAACGACGCGGGGTTACGAAATCCACCGCGTCGTTTTTTCTTGCCGCAAAGCCTAAATGTAGTGCAGTTCTTTCGCCTGCCGCTGCAACTCATCATGGAATATTGGGTTGGCGACCTTGATCAACGCCTGCGCACGCTGGCGAATGGTTTTTCCGTACAGGTCGGCGATACCAAATTCGGTGACGACGAAACGGACGTGGTTGCGGGAAGTGACCACGCCTGCGCCGGGTTTCAGCATGGCTGTGATCTTGCTAACCGCCGTCCCGTCGCGCATGGTTGCCGTACTGGGCAAGGCAATGATCGGAACGCCGCCTTTGGAACGGGAAGCGCCGTAGATAAAGTCCAGCTGACCGCCGACACCGCTGTACAGTTTCGGTCCGATACTGTCGGCACAGACCTGACCGGTGAGATCCACTTCGATGGCGGAGTTGACTGCCACCATTCGGTCGTTTTGAGCAATGGTAAACGGATCATTGACGTATTCTGTCGGGTGCATTTCCACCATCGGGTTGTCGTTCACCCAGCCATACAATCTCTGGGTCCCGAGGATGAACCCTGCCAGGATCTTTCCGGGGTGCAGTGTCTTGCGGGCATTCGTCAATACGCCCATATTGACCAGGTCGATGACACCGTCAGAAAACAATTCGGTGTGGATGCCAAGGTCTTTTTTATCAACGAGGAATTTCAAAACCGCATCCGGGATGGAGCCAATGCCTAATTGCATGGTCGCGCCATCGGGTATTAATGATGCGACATGTCCGGCAATGCGCTGGATAATGTCTGAGTCGCCTTCGGCGGTCATTTTATGTTCGGGGATCGGGTAGTTGACCGGGACGATGTGCGTCAGGCGGCTGACATGGATGAACGAGTCACCCAGCGTACGGGGCATCTGTTCGTTGACTTCGGCAATGATGATCTTGGCTGACTCAGCAGCCGATTTGGTCAAGCCAACTTCCACGCCCAGGCTGCAAAAGCCATGTTCGTCGGGGGTGGAGACGTGAATGACCGCCACATCGACGGGCAAAACTCCACGCTTGAAGAGTAGCGGAAATTCGGAGAGCAGAACCGGCGTAAAATCGGCGCGACCTTCCTGAACCGCTTTGCGGATATTGGCGCTGATGAACATGGAGTTCACCCGCAGGTGACCTTCCATTTCAGGGGCGACATAATCGGCGGAACCGACCGTCAGCGCCTGACAGATTTCCACATTTTGCACGTTCGGAGCGTGCTTCACCAAGGCGGCGAGAAGTGTCTGAGGCACAGACACATTTCCGGTCAGAAAGACGCGATCTCCTGATTTGATGACCTTCACCGCTTCTTCAGCAGTGGCTACTCGAGATTGGTAATTAAAAGACGGGCTCATATACTACTCCTTCGCGCTCAGCCGCACCAAGTTGACCAGATTTCCCCCGTGTGTGTTGACAGCGCTTTCGATGGCGGGAACCCGTTTCATTACCGCATCGACCCCGTTATTGGCGATCTCCGAAATGCAAGGCATGGCGGCGTTGACGAATACATGGCTTGCCGTGCGGGCTACGAGGCTGGGAATGTTGGGAACACAATAATGCAGGATGTTTTCCTCGATAAAGGTCGGGTTATCGTGCATGGTTGGGCGGGAGGTTTCCACGCATCCACCCTGATCGATACTGACATCGATGATTACGGAGCGCGGCTTCATGGCTCGCAACATTTCGCGTGTCACGATCACCGGTGAGCGCTGTCCGCTCACCAGCACGGCGCCGATCACCACATCCGCAAAGGCGGTGGCGCGCTCAATATTCCGTTTGGTCGCGAACATGGTCACAAGTCCCGGGAAGCGGTCGGCGATCTTTTCCAGTGCCGCCATGCGATTATCCAGAACGGTGACATGCGCACCCGCGCCTAAAAAGTTTTTGGCGGCAGAAGTGCCCACCACGCCAGCGCCAAGGATGACCACTTCGGCGGGCGGAACACCGGGCACACCACTCAACATGATGCCCTTGCCACCACGGTTGGTTTGCAGGAAGCGCGCGGCGATCTGCGTAACCATCGAACCGCAGATCATACTGAAGGGGCGCAGGACGGACAATCCGCCATTTGCGTCCTTGATCTGTTCATACGCCAGAGCCGAAATCTTCTTTTCGAGCAGCAGGTCGATCTGGTCTTGTGAACTGGACGCCAGGTGCAGGAAACCTGCCAGCACGGAGCCGTCCTGCATCCACTCCAGTTCCTGCTTGAGCGGGCGGGCAATCTTCAGCAGAAAATCCGCTCTGCCAAAAACTTCCTGCGGGGAATAGGCGATACGCGCACCAACTTTTTCATATTCCTGGTCGCTGAACCCTGCCCCCAATCCCGCATCATGCTCGACGAATACCTGATGTCCGAAATGGTTCAAAATTTCCACACCGGCGGGGGACAAACCGACCCGATATTCGTATGGTCTGCTTTCTTTTGGAATTCCGATATACATAGTACCTCCATAAAAAGACCCTAAAGGCTTCCATACCTTCAGGGTCTGGATTTGTTACGGCATATTGAGCGTCTCTCGTATGGTGGGGAGCGCCCAATCTATCGTTTCTTTATCGATCACCAGCGGCGGCGCAAAGCGGATGACATTATCGTGGGTCTCCTTGGCAAGGATACCTTTCGCCTTCAAGGCTTCGCAGAAGCGGCGTGCGCCGCCCGCCTCCGGTTTGAGTTCAACGCCGATCAACAACCCCTTGCCGCGCACTTCCTTGACGTGCGGACTGGGGATTTCGCTCAGTTGCTCGATGAAGTACTCGCCCAGTTTCGCCGAACGGTCAGACAACTTTTCCTCGCGGATGACGCGCAGCGAAGCGCGCGCCACAGCCGCCGCCAGCGGATTGCCGCCGAACGTCGAGCCGTGCTCACCGGGTTGGAACAAGCCCAGCACCGCTTTATCCGCTAGAATGGCAGAGACGGGGTAAAAGCCACCGGAGAGCGCCTTGCCAACGATGGTAATGTCAGCGCGGACATCGTCATGATGCGCGGCAAACAACTTCCCGGTACGGGCAAGGCCCGTTTGAATTTCATCCGCGATAAACAACACATTATTTGTTTTACAGATCGCAGCCACAGATTTCAAATATCCAGCCGGCGGCACGATCACCCCCGCTTCTCCCTGGATCGGTTCCAGCATCACGGCTGCAGTGTTGGGCGTGATCGCCTTTTCGATGGCTTCGGCGTTCCCATATTCCACCACCACAAAACCGGGCGTGAAGGGACCGAAATCATCGCGGTAGGAAGGTTCAGTAGAGAACGAAATGATCGTGACCGTGCGCCCGTGGAAGTTGTTGCCTGCCACAATGATCTCCGCCTGATGGCGCGGCACTTTCTTGACCTGATATGCCCACTTGCGCGCAAGTTTGACCGCCGTTTCGACGGCTTCCGCGCCGGAATTCATCGGCAGAGACATTTCGTAGCCGGTCATCTCGGAAAGTTCCTTGTACAGCATGGGCAACTGGTCGTTGCGGAACGCACGCGATGTGAGCGTGACGCGCTTCGCCTGATCGAGCAGCGCCTTCAAAATCTCGGGGTGAACATGTCCCTGGTTGACGGCGGAATACGCGGAAAGGCAGTCGAGGTATTTTTTGCCCTCCACATCATACACCCACACCCCTTCCGCTTTTTCGATGACCACATCCAACGGATGGTAATTATGCGCGCCGTATTGTTCTTCGATCTTGATAAAATCTTGTGTATTCAAAGAAATCTCTCCCAAACTTAAAATTAGTTACGCCACATCAAAGAGACGCGCCAAAATTGCCTTCTGCGCGTGCAGGCGATTGTGCGCCTGCTGGAAAATGACCGAATGCGGACCATCCGCCACTTCATCGGTCAGTTCGTGGTTGCGATGAGCAGGCAGACAGTGCATCACAATGACGTCCTTATCCGCTTCACTGACAAGTTGTGCATTAACCTGATACGGCGGGAAGACTTTCTCACGTTTGGCGGTTTCTTCCTCCTGCCCCATGCTGGTCCAGGTATCGGTGTAGATCACATGCGCCTTCTTTACGGCTTCATGCGGATCACGGATGAAGGTCAACTTACTTTTGGTCTTCTTGACGATGTTTTGGGCGATCTCCACCGCCTTCGGGTTGAGGTCGTACCCTTCGGGGCTGGCAAGCGTAAAGTTCCAGCCGAGAAGCGCCGAGACATGCATCAGCGAAACCGCCACGTTGTTACCATCACCAACATACGCAACATTCAATCCCTTGGACTTCGAGCCAAACTTCTCGACGATGGTCAATGCATCTGCCATGCCCTGGCAGGGATGATTGTAATCGCTCAAGCCGTTGACCACGGGGATATCCGCCCAGCGCGCCAGTTCCAGCACATGCTCATGGTCGAACACACGCGCCATCAGCGCCTGAACATAACCGGACAAAACACGCGCGACATCCGCAATGGATTCGCGCTTGCCAAGGCCGATCTCATTCGGCGAAAGATACAGCGCATCGCCGCCGCAATGCCGCATCGCCATATCGAACGAGATACGGGTACGCAGGCTCGGCTTCTGAAAGATCATCCCCAAGACTTTCCCCTGAAAGATGGGTTTATTGCCTTTTTTGAAATATTGCTTTTTGAGTTTTACCGCGAGGTCGAGCAGGTTCTGAATCTCATCCGATGTGTAATCGGAGATCGCTAAAAAGTCCTTCATAATCATCTCCTTGGAATTGAAAGTATAACTTTTTTGTTCCAAATTGGCATGTTTCAAGCATCATGCAATTGGCATGACAAATTACGCACTTCTCCCCTTCTTCCAGTAGCGCATTAATCCATCAGCGCTCATGCCAACCGGGTTCGCCAGCGAATAGGCTCGCAGCACGTCCTCGCTCAGCCCTTTCTCTTGCGCCTCGTTATTCATCCAATCGGTAAAATGCCCGCGCAACTCCTCTATCGACGGGTCGGATGCCATCACCCCCTCCAGCCACGTTTCCATTGCAGCGAGGGTCTTGTCCAGTTCGTCGATCTGCCAGACGGCATCCTCGAAAATGCCGAAATGCGTCGGCGCGATGCGGGCAAACTTGAGCGAACGCAGCCGCGCCAAACTCTCGCGCCAGCGCCCAAAATGCAATTCAGGCGGCGGCATGGGCGCGCGCAGGTAGGCATACCCGGGAATGCGCACACCACCCACATCGCCGGAAAAGCAGATATCTTCAAAGATATAGGAATAATGATGTTCGGCGTGCCCCGGCGTATTGACCGGCAAAAAGCGCAGGTTACCGATGACGATCTCTTCCGCATCCTTCGGGACTTTGAGCTTATCCTGTTCCACAGGCAGAAACTCACCCCAAAGTTTGTCCATCATCTCCCCATAAATGCGAGTGGCACTGGCAATGAGTTTTTCGGGGTTGAGCAAATGCGGTGCGCCATTCGGGTGGACATACACTTCCGCGCCCTGACGCGAAAGCCAGCCCGATGCCCCGGCATGGTCCAAATGAATGTGCGTCAGCAATACGTGGGTAATATCGCGGGTGGATAAACCTTCCTTTGCCAAAGCAGCCTCCAGCGCGGGAAGAACCGAACCCGGTCCGCTTTCTATTAAAATAGCGCCATCGCTGTATTTGATCAAATAGGAAGCGATGGCTTGCGTCTTGTTTTGAAAATTCAGATCGATGGTGACAATGCGGGTGTTTGCCATGCAGAAAAATCCTGTGTTTTGAGTGTAGTTGAAATGGATGATAACACAAGCGAGAGATCTGCATCGCAGGAAACAACGCAGACGGGAACGCGCCGCTCATGCAACGAATTGACGATATTTTCCGGGCTGGTGGGTCCGCCAAATGTATGGGCATCTAGCAATACGACCACAGGGGAGAGGTAACGCATTAACAAATCATCCACCGCCTGCAAAAGGTCTGGGCGTGTGGTGGGTGTGACCAGGATAATGCTGGATCGCTGCGGATGAAGCGAGGACTGCGCTGCCACGAGGGCGGCAATCGAAAGATTACCATTTGCTTCGACAAAGGCTAGCGTCTCCAAGATTTTCGCCTCCTGTCGTTCGCTGCGCTCTGCGGGCAGTTCGGTAAAGGGCAGTCCGGCACTGGCAAACCCCACAGCGCGCCGCTGACCAATAAAGTAATGCGCGAGAGATGCCGCAATGCTCACAGAGTATTCAAAAGTGGAGGCTGGCAGTTTTAGTTTCGGGCGCTTCGCAAGCAACATGGCTGGCATGGTTATTTCTTCTTCGTGCTGACTCCGTCTTTCAAAATGAGCTGTGCGCTGACAGTCAAGATAGATCCATACCTCCGCCTGCGGGTCTTGTTCAAATTCCTTGACCATCAAACGGTTGCGCCTGACGCTGGTGGGCCAATGGATGCGCTTCATTGCATCGCCGTGAACATATTCACGCACCCCAGCTGCATGCGGAGTGATGTCCTGTGATCTGGTACGGATGACCTGCCCACCCGGCAAAAGTCCCGGCGGCGATGGGAAGGACTGAATTTCGTGGATCATCGGAAAAACGATCAATGTCTCATTTGGGGAAATCTCTTTCACGGCTCTGAACAAGCCAAAGGGGTCTCCAGTGAGGATGCGGGTCGGACCGAGTTGAAAACTCCCCCGACGCGTCACCCAGGAGCGCGCCGTGTAGCTGCGCATTTGCCGCCCCATGACCAATGTCAACAGGCGCGAACCCGCTGCTTCCGGCAAACCAGAGCGATTTATCACCTCCACCCATGGGGCGGGGAGAATGCCGTTGTTGTTCAGTTTATAACCTTCCTCGAACACATCGCCCACATTTGCCCGTAGTTGACGCGAACTTCTCTCAAGGGTCAATCTATTAATCACCCAGCGAGTCCACGCCCAGGCAATAACCGTCAACAATATGCTTAGAAAGAGGAAACGCGAATACAGCGCCGCCCCGTCCACTATCACTCCAGTGAGACCGATCGCAAAAATCAAGGCGATAAAAATTCGCCCCGTTCTCATGGCTGGGATTTTCCTGCGCTATCGGCGGTGAAGGAACCTCCAGGCACGGGAGTCGAAAGGACGATCTCTTGCACGATGCGGTCGGAACTCATATCACGCATCCTCGCGGCGGGGCTAAGGATGATGCGATGCGCCAGCACCGCCACAGCCAACGACTTGATATCGTCCGGCAAGACGTGGTCGCGTCCCTGCAATGCCGCCCGCGCCTGACCCGCCCGGGCGAGGAAGAGACTTCCACGCGGACTCGCACCCAGATACACATCCTGACTCTGGCGCGTGCGTGTACTCAGGTCGACAATGTAGCGTTTGACTGCGGTCGAAATAAATACTTTCCGCACCGCCTCGATCGCTCGAAGCGTGTCTTCCGCTGTCACAACGGGCTGCAAGGATTCAATGGGGTGCTGCAACTTCTGGTCATCCATGATGCGGATCTCATCGGTTATGGCCGGGTACCCCAAACGAAGTCGCAGTAAAAAACGATCCAGCTGGGCTTCGGGGAGCGGGAAGGTCCCTTCATACTCGATCGGATTCTGGGTTGCGAGTACCATGAACGGTTTGGGCATCGGGTGCGTGACCCCATCCACGGTAACCTGACGTTCCTCCATTGCTTCAAGGAGCGCCGCCTGTGTTTTTGGCGTGGCGCGATTGATCTCATCCGCAAGAACGATCTGTCCGATGATGGGACCAGGTCTGAATTCGAATTGATTGGACTGCTGGTTGTAAATGGAAACACCGGTGACGTCACTGGGGAGCATATCCGGGGTAAATTGAATGCGATTGAATACACATTTCATGGAGCGCGCAAGACTCCTTGCCAGCATGGTTTTCCCCACCCCGGGCACATCTTCGATGAGCACATGTCCCTGACAAAGCAAGCCGATTACCACCAGTTCGACAGACTGCCTTTTTCCGACAATAACATTTTCAAGGCTGTCAATAACCCGTTCACCAAACGATTTTACATCCATGGCTCTTGATACATTCCTTTCAACAAAGTTAGAGCGATTCTATCATGCGGCTTGCAGGGCAAGTAAACCTCCTGGAGAGCTAATATTTTGGAACTGCTTTCCGCAACTTTTTGGGGTCATCCTTAATCGCACAAACCTGCAAATGGATTTCACAGCTGGTGATCCCCTAACCCGCGCCAGCACTTGTTTTTGAAGCACATGACACAAATCGTGTATAATTTTACCCACGCCCTAGTAGCTCAATGGATAGAGCGCCTGACTTCGGATCAGTAGGTTGTGGGTTCGACTCCTGCCTGGGGCGCCAAAAAAGCGACTTCAAAATTTTGAAGTCGCTTTTTGATTTGAATGGATAAGCTTTTTATGCGCCAAACCACGAGGCAGAGGGGGCCACTCCGACTTCCCCGTTCCACCCATGAAGCATCGTCATTCCGGACATTTGGGTAGCCAAGCAAGTATTTCAACACAAACCAAGTTTCTCCACACTGCAATACACCATAACCTCTTCATCGCGATGCACACCAGAAAGCTGGTACAAGTCTTGTAATTCATCAGCAGATTTATATGTGCCATCCGGGTTTAATGCTTTTTGCCACTGGATGTTTATCGCCGTAGGGATATGCCCATTGTTCGGGTGGAACATCTCCTTATGTTTAGAAGGAATAAACACGGTCTGCCGATGTATTTCCTCATCAGTACGAACGTCCAGCAACACCTTACCTTCTTTAATGTGATCGATCACTTCATCGGCGTTTGTCCGATACAATTTCTCGTTCGCAGGTGTGAACCGGTATTTCGAATCGGGAAAGTCATGTTTATCCGCACTGAGCAGGCGACCTTCTTCAATCCACTTTTCATGCCCACCATCCATGACGCGGCAATCAGCATGGCCAAAACGTTTGAACATCCAAAAAGCAAAACCAGCCCACCAGTTATATTGAGCACCATAAAACACAAGAATTGAATCTTGCTGAATGCCTAAAAGTTTTCCCACTACGTACGAGAGGCGATTCTCTATCAAGTAATCACGGTTAAGGTAATCACGCCAGTCTGGGTGCCAATGAGCTGCCCCAGGAGTATGCCCCGAGGAGCACAGATCTTAGAATTCGAGATAAAGTCCGTTTTCAAGAAATCTTGCAACGTAATATCAACCTTATGACGCAAAGAGAAAAGGGCAAATCGTGTATAATTTTGGGCATGCCCCAATAGCAAGTGTGTGGGACTGACCCTGTTTGGGGTACCTTGTATGTATGGATCAGCCTACCTGAAGATCAGACCCTTTATTTTCCCCCAGTCATTATACAGTCACGCATAAATACGGAGAGAGAACCATGAATTTTTCGGAAATTATTTTTTTTATTGTACTTGCCCTGTTCATTTTCAGTATTTTCATCCTCTTCTACATATACATTGGCTACCCGGTTATCGTCGTAATCCTATCCAAACTGATTGGTAAGCCCGCAAAAAAAGAACCTTTTTACCCAACTGTCACCATCGTTATTCCCGCCTTCAATGAAGAAAGCGTCATCGGGGAAAAGATCGAAAACACGCTTGCTCTCGATTACCCAAAAGACAAACTTCAAATAATCGTTTGTGATGATGCCTCCCCGGATAAGACTGGGGAAATTACAAGATCCTTTGCCCCGCAGGGTGTGCAATTAAGCGTCGGTTCAACCCGGACCGGAAAAGTGGGTGGCATTAACCGGGGGATGAGCCAGGCAACAGGTGAGATCTTTCTCCTGACCGATGCCGATATATTGGCTGAGAAAGATGCGCTAAAAGAATTGGTCTTCAACTTCGCTGACCCCAATGTCGGCTGCGTGGTCGCACAAACCCGAATGCTTTCCACAAAAAATAGCGCCAACGAATCCTCGGGCGGAATTTACTGGAAGTACGAATCCATCATCCGCAAAAGTGAGACAAATATTCACTCGTCCGTGGCAGCCACTGGTCACTTTATGGCGATCCGCCGCGAGAACGCCCGCCCCCTGCCAGACAACATCATCATCGACGATTTCTATCTGGCAGTGATGACAATGCAAAAGCGACTGCGTGTCATCGCCGAACCTAAAGCAGTTGTCTGGGAGCGCCCAGTTACTTCTATCAGCGACGAGGTAATTCGCCGCCGTCGCATGACAGCCGGAAGATTCCAGATCATTAATATGTGGAAGGAATATGTCGCAAAATTACCGCCACTGCTTAAGTTTCAGGTGATCTCGCATAAATTTCTCAGGCTGTTGATCCCGCAGTTCATGATCCTTGCCTTCCTCTCGAATTTATATCTTGTCACCCATCTGCTTCTCGCACCAGAGATCGTTCCCCCAATCATGAAGCAGATCACAGACCTGTTAATGGTATTGCAGGGTATCTTTTATTTCATGGCAATCACCGGCGCACCATTATCAAAAAATGACAACAAAAAGAAGCCTCTGCTACTCAAGGTGTGGTCACTTCCCTATTACCTATGTGCGACCAACTTTGCCTCGCTTTTGGGGCTATACTGGCATCTCACCGGTAAACAAACTGTCTTTTGGCAACAATCTAAGCGTAAATAAACCTTCCTTATGAAAAAATTGATTGATTTTCTGCACAAACCGCATTTCTTCCAACGGCTGTGGAAAAAAATTGTCTCGCTGTTCCATTTCGAGCAATGGACCCTTATGGTCATGCGTCGGAACGACGAATCCATCCCGGCCTGGGACGAGTTCAAATCGATCATGCCACCATTAGACCGCTTCTGGGCAGACCCCTTTCCCTGGGAACACAACGGAAAGCAGTATTTGTTCTACGAAGAACTGCTCTTTTCCAATAACCGTGGGCATATCTCCTGCATGACTTTGAATGAGAATTTAGATGTAATAAAAAATGAGGTCGTGCTTCAGCGTCCCTATCACCTCTCATATCCCTTTTTGTTTAAGTACGAAAACAACCTATACATGATCCCGGAATCATATGAGAGCAATGCCATTGAGTTGTATCAATGTGTTGAATTTCCAGGAAACTGGGAATTCAAGAAAACTCTCATCCCCAATATCAGAGCCGTAGACGCAACCCTGCTGGAAGCAAATGGAAAGTGGTGGATGTTTGCCAATATCTTTGAGGAAGGCGGCAGCTCACATGATACCCTTCACCTGTATTATTCATCCAATCCAATCGCCGGCTCGTGGACACCGCATCCCAGCAACCCGATCGTCAAGAACATCAAAAACGCGCGCCCGGCTGGCAGGATCTTCCTCAGCGAGCGCGGATGGATTCGCCCGGCACAAGATTGCTCGCAACGCTACGGATATGCCATCAACTTCAACCGCATTATTGTGCTGAACGAAAAAGAATATACTGAAACCACAGAGACCACCTTCTTGCCCCCGAAAGATAAACAAAGCATTCTAGCGACCCACACCTGGAATAAGATGGGAAATTTGCTGACAAGTGACGCACAATACTGGAGACGAAAATTCTAATCATGGAGAAATCGAGGAAATTTTATGAGCCAAAATATCACAATTAGAGAGATCACCGACATCAAGTCATTTGAAGCCTTACGAGAACAATGGGATACTCTAATTGAATCAAGCCCCACCCAAGATGCCTTTCTGACATGGGAATGGTTTCACGCATGGCTAAAATCCTACGGTAAGAATGCGAAAATTCGCATTTTTACCGCATGGGAAAATGATACTCTGATGGGGGCCGCCCCATTCATGACCATCCAGCAGAAAAAACTCGGGCTTCCTTTTCGGATTCTGCGCACGCTGAGCGCTCCGGAATGTGACGCAAGTGGATTCCTGCTCAAAAATGGTAATGAAGCGGCGCTACAAGCGTTGCTTGACCATATCGTGACTCGGTCTGGCGGCTGGAATGCTCTTGAATTCAATCGATACGCCATGAACAATCTGGAAACCCGTGTGATCATTGATGACCTCAAAAAGCGAGGATTCGATCTGCATGAGATCCCGCACAAACATTTTTATGTCCCGTACACAACCATCGGCAGTTGGGATAATTATTTCAAGGCAATCAACAGTAACTTCCGCCGAAAACTCAAAAAGACGGAACAAGGGATGGCAACTCTTGGGGCTTACTCTGTAAAGCGCTTCAAAGGCAAGGATGTCACTTGGGAAACCGTCGAAGCCATTATTGAAGTCAACCGGCATTCCTCGTTCCCCAATATCTGCAACTCCGAGGAAGATCAAACCCTGCACAAGGAATTGATCAAAGCCATGGCAGATAAAGGCTGGATGGATGTGTACATCCTTTTCATCGACGACAAACCGTCCGCGTATCTTTATGGTTTCCTTTACAATAACAGCATGGGTTATTGGCGCGTCGGGTTCGATAGGCGCATCGATTCCAGCGTTGCAGTTGGAGTGTATCTCCTTTCGCAGGTTATCAAATCTGGTTTCGATGAGAACCAAAAGGAACTGGACTTTTTGAGAGGAGACGAAGAATACAAAAACCGATGGACCGATGCTTACCGCGATTATGTCAATTTCAAAGCCGTCCCGGCTGGGCGTCTCCTAAGCCGCCTGGCATTCACTTGGGCACCAAAAATCAACTCTACTTTGAAAGGATGGTTCAAACGCGACCATGAGTAAGTCCCTTTATCGTATCCTGCTTATTCTTATCGTTGTCTTCGTTGTCTCCGGATGTCAATCTGGCGGCTTTTTGGGTGTGTTTGGTCCGGCAGCAACCCCAACTACTGATTGGGACTTGATGTTCGAACAACTTGGCACCAGTCAGCCTGTCGCCGAAGACTCGGAAGACAATAATGGACAAGGCAATCCGGATCCCTCCCAGCCAACAGCGACGCCGATGCCCAATGGGTCGAATTCCGCTTCCTCCGGCGCTGGAAGCGTTAACACCGTCTGGTTTTATAAGCCACCCGAGAACGGTCCATTGAGCACGGTAGCAGACAACTTTGATATGTTCATCCTGACCCATCGCGATGAGGAAGAACGCGATGAAATGCGCGCACTCGGTGTGGATGAGCCCTTTTATCAGTATCTGCTCTTCGTCCAGATCATGGACCCCGAATCTTGTACTGATCGACCCTTTGGCAACCAGGTGGCCTATAAACCTGGAGATTTCTGCCAACTTCTTGCTGAACACCCTGACTGGTTTTTGAGAGATACGAACGGGAATCTCATTCGCAGGGGTGATAATGTGTTTATGGATCCAGGCAATGATGGCTATCGCGCCTTCTGGGTTGAGCGCGCAAAGGAAATGCAGGATCAGTTTGGATGGGATGGCATCTTCATCGATAATGTGGAAGGCAGCCTCGCCAAGATCTACCGGGAGGGGGTTGAGCCAGCCAATTACAGGGATGACGCCAGTTATCAACAGGCGATCGAGGGATTCCTGCTGTACTTGAAGGCGAACTACTTTCAGCCGGAAAACAAACCGGTTCTGGCGAACATCATTGAACTACGAGATGTATCTGTATGGTACCGTTACATGGAACACCTTGACGGCGCCATGATTGAATCGTTTGCTACAGATTATGATGGCTATTATTCTGCAAACGACTGGGCATTCCAAATGGAAGTTATCCAAGAGACGCTGGAAGCAGGAAAGACCCTCGTCCTTGTAACGCAAGGCGACGAAGGGGATAGGGGCAGGCAGGAATTTGCGCTTGGGTCGTATTTGCTTATCAATAACGGAAAGGCTTATTTCCGCTACACCAACAGCGATTATTACAACCAGATCTGGCTGTACAATAACTATAATATCGCTCTCGGTGCGCCACTGGGACCCGCCTACCAGACCGGCTCGATATGGCAGCGCGATTTTGAAAGGGGATATGTGATCGTTGACCCTGATCGGCATATTGCAGAGATACGAGTAAATCAGTAATAGCGACAAAAAAGCCGCCCTCAAAGTTGAGGGCGGCTTTTTCTATTATTTGTGCTTCTTATTTGCTTCGCGAGTTATTCTTCCTGCGAGACATAAAGACGATCGCAAAGATCAACAACACGGTCAGGACACTTACCCCAACAATGCCGATCAGCAAAAAGTTCTGAGTAACAGGAGCGCCCTCAGCCGTAGTTGCTGAATTCGGAACCGGCGTGGTTGCCGTGTAATTCCCGGGAATCGCGGTCGCAGACAGGTTGTCAACACCCAAACCATTGCGTGTGTCTGCCGTCAGGATCTGGGTGCCGTTCACTACGGCAAACGTGCCCTTCAACTGAGCAATCAATTCGGTCGTGGTCATGGCATCACCTGCCCAGGTCAAGCCAGTGGGAGTACTGCCCATGACAGCCAGTACAGTCAGGCTGGTATTCCACGGAGCGGGCAAAACCTGGATATAACCTACATTGGTCCCTGCAGGCAATGAGTAGGAGACCTGCAAGCCGCGTTCAGTAGCAAGGTCGCTACCAGCTTCGAAGGGGCTGGGCATTGCATCTCCCAACAACCCAATAATGGGCAGTTGTGTGGCGCGTCCCACAATGATCATATCCTTGCTTTCGCGTACTTCATCGGGAATTAGATTGGCAAACACAGCTCGTGGGGTGATGACGGTACCCGTTGCAAGACTGCCAAGGTAAGAGGCGATTTGGGCAGCGACACTCCAACTCTGCGGATCACTGGTCGGTACGACAAAGGCAACATTGTTCAAGGAAGGTTCATAAGAGAACTGGCTGGGATATTGATCCAGACCCTGCGTTTGTACGACATCGCCTGTAGGAGCATTGATCAGGGGGATATGTAGGGAGGAGAACTCATGAACCGTCAGCCACAGGGCGACGTCGTTCAGCTGGGAACAGTAATCAAGCGGCACAAACTCGGTTTGAACGGTCAAAATATTCAGCCCCGGTTTCAAAACCGCAGGCGGCAATGCGATACGTGCGGAATTAACCGTATTGACGGTATCCGGGCTCAACTGGATGCCGCCGATCGGCGTATCGTTGACGCGAAGGACCATACCTGAACCGGTGAGATCCATTAATGCGGAATAGGAATACGCCAGATCAAGATACGGATTATCGCCCGCTACTTTTCCATACGGGATTGTGAATTCGAATTCGAGGGTGCGGAACCCAACACCATTTGCTGTTTCAGGTCCATAACCAAGTTGCTCGAAGGTACGATCCACTGGCACAGTGACTTCAGCAGCCGTGGCTTCGTTGATGCTTTTGACCACAGCGAGATCCTGGCTCAAACCCGAGCGGATCTGACCAGAACTAAGCGCTTGAGCAGCCTTTGCAACGGCTTCATCCGTCAAACCGCCGACATACAAAATGGCGAGCCCGGAATTCCAAGGCGAGTTGGTCATTTGAATCACACCGTCGGCTGGTTCAACATCAATACCAGAAATGGAGCCACTCACTACTGGAGCGCGAAAACTAACAAAACTGAGGTTGGGGAAATTATCCGGCTTGCCCACGAAAGCAAGGTGGGAAGTGATCTGAATATCATTGGTCAGGGCGTCCACGCTGATGATGGAGGTATCCTGCAAGCCCTGGGTCATTCTTCCAAATGCAGCGGATACCACAATGCCCGCTTCCACCTCCTCAGCGGTCGGCTGGCTGGGCAACACGATCACAAGCGGTTCCGGGGCGATCGAATCCAACTGATAAATAGGTCTGGGCAGTGATTGCAAACTGACATCAGGCACTTTGTTCGTGTGGGGTAAAACAAATCCAGAGGAAGCTTTGACCAAAACAGAGGTCGCCTGAGGGAATAGACAGTCCACACCTGCATCGAGCAGCAGGTTCAGTTCCTGACGACCATCATTGCGCGTGGAAGGAAACGCGCGTTCTGGAATATCAAAAACAATGGACTGTACACCTTTCTTCAAAATGATCACCTCGATCAGGTAATCGTTATAATAGACTGCAAGAGTTGCACCGGTAAATTCACTGCTCGCCATCTCTGCACGGCTGGTAACAGAGGTGACTTCCATATCAAGTTTGACAGTCGTTCCTTCATTCAGTACCCAGGAATTTGGGATGCCGAATTGAATTGCCATATCCGAGAATGGACCCACCATCAATTCATCCACAAACCCAAGCGCCGAAAACGGAACGAATTCTCCTGTTGCCACCGAGGCAAGCGTTGCGGTTGGGGTTGCTGCGGCTTGCGCCAACCCACTTGCGGGAGGGCTGTATATAAAGGTCGCAACAATTGCCAGCGCCAAAACAAAAGCTAAAAGTTTTTTCATTTCATTCTTCTCCTTTGGTAATAAGACCAATTTCTTGAATCTTGGGAGCCATCCGATGTACTACATGATCCCAGGAGTAATTATTTTGCACAAAATCCCTGGATGCTTCCGCAAGTCTTTTCCGTAATTCAATATCCTTAAATAATTTTACCAAACCATCACCAAGCGCCTCCGCGTTGTCCGGTTCCACCAACAACCCGGTCCTTCCATCTTCCACGATCTCAGTCATCGGCTCAACGTTAACGCCGATACTGGCGATACCATATGCCATTGCCTCCAACAGCACATCTCCCCACGTCTCCAAACGGGAAGGCAGGACGAAAATATTCGCCCGCCGGAAGCACTCGTTCACCTTTTTTCGATCCCAACCCGTGTACAGAACTTCCACTCCATCCAGAGGGAAACTTTGAGGGATGGGGTCACGTGTAAGAAAAATCAGTTTCGCCGAAGGGTGCTGGCGGTGGGCACGTGCAAACGCCTCCAGCAGGATGTCGCCGCCTTTTCTGTAAAAATCGCGCCCGATGAATAAGGCCACCGGATCCGCCTGTGAAGATTGCAGGTTGACATCGGGCCATTCCTCAAAATTGACCCCGCCCCCCACAGCGGTTACACGTTCGGGTGGAATATTGTAAAAGTCGACAATGGATCGACGGACGAACTGGGCGCGTGTAAAAATATGCGCGGCTTTTTTATATGTCTGCCGTTCGAGTTCCAGCCATTTCTTGAGTTGATCGGCTGTGAATGGCGAACGCCCTGCTTCTGGCCTGAGAGACGAAAGGTATGCGGTGTAATCCGTATAGATCACGGTCGGCAAGGATCGGGAAGATTTCAATCTGGCATCAAACAACGCATTCATTTGAAAGCCAAGGTCTGCCATACCAACAGCCTCTTGTAAATACCGCGAGGCGATCTTTGAGCGCGAGCGAAAAGCTGGCACATTCTGCCAATAACGCTTTCGCCAGATCCGTGGGCTGGGGTGAAATACCTGAACCGCGTTCCAAAACCTAGAAAAACCTCGCAAAGAAGCATCATGGACGCCCACCAGGTCATATTGCCGCGCTAACGCGGCGAAGAACAACCCATACTTGATCTTGGTGGTGGGGTCATTATATAGGTCACCCGCCAGTAAGCCAACCAGCCTTAAGGGGGATTTAGACATGATACGCCTCGCTCTTGCCCACAACTTGATGATACAGATCGAACAGTTTCTCAACCGCGAGTTTTACCGAAAAGGCTTCCATGACACGCTTTCGTCCGGCTGTACCAATGGAGGTTCGCACTTCCTGATTCTCTAACAGATACCTGATCGCCTGCTCCAAATCC
Organism: Anaerolineales bacterium UBA2395; assembly: GCA_002343775.1. GTDB lineage: Bacteria > Chloroflexota > Anaerolineae > Anaerolineales > Villigracilaceae > Villigracilis. The sequence continues at coordinate 25,219 of DDSH01000002.1, read as the reverse complement.
ACAATCTGATCGGGCGGAATTATCCAACCATTCTCGCCGTGAGTGATCACTTCTCTTGCTCCGCCTACATCTGTCACCAAAGCAGGGACTCCGCAAGACATCGCCTCCAGCATGGCAACAGACAATCCCTCCGCAATGGATGGAAGAACATACAGATCAGAGGCCTGTAAGTAAGGCGTCACATTGTCCACACCGCCCAGGAAGCGAACTCCTTCCCCCGCAAGTTGGCGAAGTTTGGCATCTTCGGTGCCCTGCCCAAGCACCAGCAATTCTGCGCCCGGAAAATCAGAGCGGACCTTGTTCCAGACCTGGATGAGTTGATCAACTCGTTTTTCTGGCGCAAGACGCCCCGTGTAGATACCGATCAAAGCACTTTCAGGGAGACCCAATTTCTGACGCAGGGAAACTTTTTCGTCTAGAGAAAGAGGCGTAAAAACATTCGTATCTACGCCATTGGTGATCATGGTCATGCGTTCAGGGGGAATACCGATCCCAGTCAATTCCTCTTCGATCTCACGACTAATTAGTACAAAAGAAGATGTTTGCTTTCGCAGCGAATCCAGCCGCAATCTGCCAGATGTTTTGCGGGAAAGTTTTTGAACGTCTCCCAGCGGACCGCTGCGATGCAGGGTTACGACAAACGGGATACCCAACCAACGCTTCGAAAGAAGCGCAACGGTGGAAGGCGAGATGAATTCGTGAGCGTGGATCATATGCGGGCGCAGACGCAGAATCGTGAATAAGGCGTACAGCGTAAATACCAGAGAGGCGACTGCTTTAGGTCCGGGAACGGGCAGACGATAGACGGGCACCCCGTCTATTTCTTCGTATGGTTTCAAACTGCGATCATATCTTCGCGTGATGATAAACAGTTCGATGCCTCGTTCACGCAACCGAGGGGCAAGGAATTGCATTTGCCGTTCGGCGCCTCCAACTCTTGGATAATACCCGTGAATGACCGTAACTACCCGTATCGGATTCATGACAATCCTCCAACCCCAGGATTTGTTTGTTGGCTGGTTAATGTCCCTAACGTTTCCAGGCGCTTTTGGATCAAATTGCTAAAATACCGCCGACGCCAGGGAGCGAGCAATGTTCTAATTATCTTTTGTGCCATACCAGATTGATTTAAGACATCCTCGTCGATCTTCCATTTGTAGATCAATGCCAGGGTTATAAAGATTTCAAGCACAAGGCGGTTGTACTCTGCATCTTCAAAATAAACATCTTCAATCGCAGATTGAAAACGCTTAACAAGAGATGGTCGTACATATTGTCCATTCAACAAGGTTTGAAGTCCGCGTGTTTCGAGGTCAATCAGGAACTTTGCCAGATCTTCATAGGCGGGCGCACGTAAAAAGTCAGCATCCAACGAGCAGACTTGATGGCTTGGCGTGACCATAATATTGGAACAGTGGTAGTCACCATGCACCATGGCAAACGGGATCGTCTCGTTCTTTACTGCTCCGATCGCTTCAAGAATGCCTTTTTGAATGTTTCTCAATTTCTCGGCTGGAATCACCCGAGACAAGCCCCGGCAGGCAGCATCTAATTTTTCCCTCAAACCGGCTTCTCCCAGCGCAACCTGTTGCGGTTCACTCATGCCACGGTGATATTCTCGCAACCAGCCGGCAGAACGTCGAAGCAAAAACTCGAATTCATCCTGTTGTTCGTTTGAAGAAAGAAAGCCCATCTGGGAGAAATAATCTTTTAGGGGTTTGCAATCCAACTCTTCCATCACGATCGCGTTCAGGTCGTGAAACAGTGCAAGCGGACGGATGTAGACAAACCCTTTTGATTCTTTATCAGGCGTGGAAAAAACACCTTCGATCGCTTTCAACATCTTATATTCACGCTCGGTGCGTTCGATCAAAGATTGATGCGATACAGATTGCTCCAAGTTCATCCCTTGCATGCGGGCAATCTTGACCAGCAATGCGCGAGGTCTATTCCCATTTACCAAAACCGGAAAACGAAACATAAACGACCATTTCCGCTCCGTTAACGCTGGAGGTAAAGATAAGCCAGACCCCACCCAATCCTTCGACATGGCGGACACCCGTTCAATCATTTGTTGGGTAACGTTGGAAACAACAGGCACAGAAGGCATGGCTAATGAACTACTTCGTTATACAGGCTCAACAAGCAGCTAAACCAAGCCTCTGCCCCATAACTGGCTTGAGCTCTTCTGCGCGCGCTCTCCCCGGCGGCTTTCAGGCGAGCAGGGTCATTGATAAACTCCAAAACAGCAGACGCAAGTACCTCTGGTTGCAGCGGCTGGACCAAAATACCGGCATCCGCGCCAACCAGTGAAGAACTTTCACCAACATCAGTCACTACCAAGGGCAGTCCCGCCATCATCGCTTCGAGGATCGCTATTGGCAACCCCTCCCGCTTTGAAGCGCTGACAAACATATCACTCGCGGCAAGAAGCGCAGGAATATCATCACGCATACCGAGCCAGAAAACACTATCAGTCAAACCAAGGGTCTTGGTCTGTTCCTCCAACTCTGCGCGCGAAATCCCATCTCCGGCAATCACCAAAGTCGTTTCGGGGCGTTGCGAATGGATGATTGCAAAGCTGCGTAACAGATCGTCAAAGCATTTATCCGGAGAAAGACGCCCGACCGAGATCAGCAGAAAATTCGAAGGGTTAACCCCGATCCCCGCACGAACAGCATCGCGTTCCACAGAAGAAAGCACCACACCCGAATTAACCGCATTTGGGATTAAATCCATATCACGTTTTAGTAATTTGCTGTACGCCTCTTCAACGCTGGGTCCAATCGCAATAACCCGCGCAAAATTTCGCAGTGCCAGCCACTCCATGCGGTCGCGCAACGGATGCGAATGACGCACATCGAGGGCAACACTGTGGAGCGTCGAGACAACAGGTGTGTGGGTCATCAATCCCACAATCCCCGCAAGAATGTTTGCATAGGTCAGGTGCGAATGGATCACAGAATACTTCCCGTCACGCACATACTTGATCAGATTCGACAAACGCGAAATAGTAAACAGCTTGTCCGCTGGAAAGGAGACCACGGGAATGCCAAGCGCTTCGATCTGCGGCGCGAGCGGCATCGCCTCTTTGGGGCTTAGAGCAACCACTGTAACATCCACGCCTCTCACTGTCGCCTGTCCGGCGTATGTGACCATTAATTTTTGTGCGCCCCCATAGCGCAGGGAATCAATTATCTGCAGGACGCGCATTTTTACCTGCCACTGCCGAGCGCAAAATATTTATGCTTTGAAGCACCAACGCCCGCTGGAATATCCATAAACTTCCAACATACGTGAGCCCGCCCACCGCGACACCTGAAATCAACTCCACAAGGGCCAGGCTGTCATCGATCTGCGACATCACTGCCAGAACTGCCACACTCATCAACACGCTGGAAATAATCGCAGGCGAAGCCACTTTCAAAATTTCCAGATATTCGACCTCCAAAATGCGGCAGGCGATCACAACACTAACGGCACTGAACACCAATGCCACCACCATATTGACCCAGCTAACCACAACAATCGAATCAGATGAAGTCAACGTAAAGTAGAGAATCGGAATGAGGAAGACTGCTTCAACCAACGAAAGTTTGGTAAGAATATCGGGTCGTCCACGCGCTTTATATACATCGCCAGCATTATAGGTCAGGGAACCCATGATCATAAAAAACGCAACAGCCTGCATCACAGGGGCTGCCCCCATCCAGTCCGCCCCAAAGACAATCTCTACCAAGGGATGAGCGACCAGAGCAATTCCCACGCCAATCGGTAAAACAATCAATGTGATATAGCGGCTCGACTCAAGATAGCCGCGTCGCAACCCATCAATATTGTCTTGAATCTTGGCATAGAACGGAAAGATTGCCTTGCTAACCAGTGAATAGAACTGACCGATAAGAATATCAGGAATGCGAAATGCGATCGTAAACAGACCCAACGCTGCAGCCCCCATAAAACGACCGATCAGAAAATAGATAGCATTGTTCAATAGAATCGCGAGAGCGTTAATCGAAACAATATTGAACCCATACTTGAGCAGTTTTTTCGCAATGTCACCCACGAAAACAAATTGAGGGCGCCAAGGCATGACAATCCAAAGCGCAATCACTGCCAGAACCTCGCCCGCCAACTGCCCGTAGATCAGACTCCAAGACCCGTAACCAAGCAACGCCAGAATAACTGTAATCAACCCTTTCCCAAAGGATTTGACCGTATCCGGGATGAATTTCTTCCCAAACATCATTTCACGGCGTAGAAGAATGTCGTGGATATGTCCAATAGAAACAATTGGGAATGTGAATGCCAAAGCTCTTGTCACAGGGGTAGCACGCGGGTCATTAAAGAAAGAACCGATCAAAGGCGCACCCAAAAAGACCCCCGCGAATAGAACAAAGCTAATTCCAACCCCAAGCCAAAACGCAGTATGGGTTGCACGCTCATCTTTTTGATGATAAATCAGCGCGGGTCCCACCCCCAAATCGCTTAAGATATCCAGCGAACTAATAACGACAAGGGCATATCCCGCAACGCCAAAGTCCTCCTGACTCAATAGTCTCGCAAGAATTACAGTGCTGAGGAAGATGAGCAGTTTCCCACTATAGTAGGACATGTACGTCCAAAGCACTCCTCGAACCGCACGCTTCGAGGAGTGAGAGATATTATTGTTCATTACGCCTACCAGATGCAACAGCGAGCAACTTTTGAGTGATCTGAGGAACGGCGAACCCTATCCCAGCCAGCAGCCAGAAATACCGGGGATATGCAGCGTGAACGAAGAGCGCAGCTCCTAAATATCCCACAAAACCCACTGCAAAACTCAAAAACATGCTTGCATGCTCATCCATCCCCACATCTTTTAGTTTTCTCCATGAATCTTGTATCCCTTTGAGTACCACCCAAAGGATCGTTCCAAAAACCAATATACCAATCAACCCAGATTCTGCCGCAACCTGAAGAAATAGGTTGTGCGCCTGTCGGTTCTCAGCACGTGGATCCAAACCCAAAGTGCGTGAATATTGCTGATAGTACAGCGGATAGTTGTTAACCCCAACGCCCAAAATTGGCCGATCTCTGAACATTAACAACGCAACAATGTTTTCGCTCGCACGTCCACGGAAGGACACTTCTTCGCGAATGTTATTAGTGCCACCAAAAACGTCAAAAATGGTTGCAATACGTTCAGTATAATTGCTTGGCAGGAATGTCATCAAAACTGAAAATAACAAGGCTCCAAGCACAAGATCTGCAATCCTTGGCGGACGGTGTAACATCGCAAACACACCCATGATAATTAAGGCAACAACCGCACCACGAGAGTAGGTAAACACGACGGTCAATGTGGTTACAAATACCGCCCATGCAGCAAGACCACGAAGCATCCAATGTTTTTCAGTAGCAAATCGGTTCATCGCGATCGGTATAACTACAAGGATCAATTGAGCATAATAATTGGGGTCGCCCATTGGGCCAGTCGCGCGATTCCCTTCGGTGTAACCAACGATGTTCAGAAAGCCAGAGCGTCCAAACCCCCAAAATTCGGTGTCATAACGCCCGGTAACCCCTTGATATACACTGATCGTTCCCAGAAAGATTCCCGCAGCCATCAGAGACCACATCACCTTTCGGAACGTATTGACATTACTGATCAGAAACACCATGATGATGGTGATGATGCCGTCCTTCAAAAAGTTGACGACACTATCGATCGCAATCGTGAAATCTGAAGCATAAAAGACCGAGCCCAGCACGACCAATGCATATGCCATGACATACCCAAGCGATTTGATAACATCCCTCGGTACTTCGCGGGTAAAAATCCAGCGGGCGGCGATCCCCAAAGCAATGAGTGCCATGTACGGTTGAAGCGTAGATGGCACTCCCTGGCGCACCATAACATCTGAAAACCTGGTGTAGATCATGAATACCAGAACCAAAAGACCAAAGTCCGCATTCAAAACCGTAACAAATGCCACCAGCGCCCCAATCACCCCACCAATAATGTAAATGGGGTTTTCGACCTCTGAGATCAGGAATCCAAGTAAACCGCCCAAACCAGCAGCGATAAAACCTGAACCAAACTGATACCAAATATTATTAATATTAAGGGGCGTCTGTTTTATCATAATACACCTATTATTAAGCGTCTTTTCCAATCAGGAATGGGTTGTTCATTTCCCAAACATTAACGGGGCTTTCTAAGGATTGACGTGATTTTTCCAAGACAGACTCTGCCTGATCGATCAATTCCTTGGCAGTTAAACTGTTGTTATAAACCGCACCCCCGATATGTGGATCCAGGTTAATAGAAAGGTTGTACTGCCCCAATTCCAAGGTGGGTCTCAGGGATTGGAAGATTCTGTCAAAGGTCCGGCTGGCAGCGGTGCCAGGCGTGGAAGGCAGCATAACAATGTAGCTAAACGTGTTCCAACGTCCGAGTTCATCATTCCCGCGCAATTCACGGCGCAGAACGTCACGAGCGCGTTCCATCGCCATCTGGAATGCGACCGGGGGAAGGGTTTCGTGCAGTTCCTGCAACCCTGTCAATTCAACAATCCCAATGGTTGGGGCTTCTTCAGGATTTTCTGTGATGGCATCTTCAAGCAGTTTGCGAAAATATTGATTTGTATAAACGCCCGTCAAACTGTCGATGCGCAAACGCTGGCGGAAGGATTCCATTGGGATGCGAATCTGTTCGCTGAAGATGGCCAAAGCAACGCCAAGCACCAGACCCATTGCAACTGCAAGCAGCGCATCACGTGCCGGGACCGGAGAAACAGGCGTTACGGGCACTACCGCAGGGTCGAGCACTGAAATATTGTAGGCACGATACAAGCCTGAAATATTAGCAATTGCCATTTGACCGATCGTGTTTGCGAGATTGGTAACAATTATTGGATCAGGTCCTGTAACGGTCAATTCCAATACGTTCGCATCCGGCAGCACCACTGTAATTGCAACATAATCTTCCGCTTCCAACAGGGGGACATTATTGGCAAGCAACGCCTCCTGGTAGATTCTGCGGCTATTCAAAATTTCGGAATAGGTCACAACGATGGAGCGGCTATCCAGCGCTTCAAGGCTGTTGACCTGATCCGATTCCGTTACCAAAACTGTGGGATTCGGGCTAACCAAGAATCTCGCACTGGCAAGGTAACTGGGTGTTGCAAAATAGTCGAAGATCAAGGTTGCATTCAACGCCACCAACATGGTCAGCAAGATTATCCACCAACCTTTTCGAATCATCTGTAAATAAATTTTAAGTTCCATATCGGATCACCTTCCGCTTCTAATTGATGCCAGCTTTTTGGGAAAACAACTCAGCAAGCTGGTTGACGTTCTTGTAAATATCGAACTCAGCACGCACCATCCCGCGTCCAGATGCAGCAATTTGGGACGTTTCCGCTGAGTGAGTCAAAACATATTCTATCGCATCCGCCAATGCCTGGCTCTCACCCGGAGGGACTAGATACCCGGTCTCGCCGTGCCGGACCAGTTCAGGAATACCAGAAAGTTTGGACGCAATAACAGGCAGATTTGTAGCCATCGCTTCCATCATCGCTACGGGAATCCCCTCCATTTTGCCTGTCTCTGTGATGACGCTTGGCTGCACATAGCAGGACGCTTCACGCAACAAACCCGCAACCTCATCCTGCCTCTTAGCTCCCAACAACTCAACGTGATCCTCGAGCCCATGCCGGGCAATCAACTCGCTGAGATGTTTACGCTCCTCACCTTCCCCAATGATCTTGCAGACGAATGAAACACCTCGCTCTTTCAGGATTGCGCATGCATTCACCAAATATTGCATTCCCTTATACGGTTGAAGGCTGCCAATGCTAACCAGAGTTTTCTTCCCAGTGACACTGCCGCCAGAGCCTGACAAATTGGAATACAACTCGGTATCGATTCCGCAATGCACGATCTTGATCTTCTCTCGCACCCAATCACCATAATGACGAGCCAGAAATTCGCGGTTGAAGTCAGATATGGCAACGATGAAAGAAGCATTGCGCAACTTGGGTTCAAGCATGGAACGATTTACGTAAATATCGTGCGCATGGACAGTGATGCTGTAAGAGATTCCGGATATCTGGTGCATGATCCACGCAGCCATTGCAGGGTGAGTGGCAAAATGCGCATGAATATGAGTTACTTTCTTCTCTTGCAAGTCCTCCGCAATTAAAACGGACTTTGGAAAAAGCATAATGGCACGGATTAAAAAGCCCGGGCTTTTGATATTCCCCAAAATTACTTGCGTCCACAAGGAAAGATACTTAAAGGGTGACCGAAACAACAAGGCAAGATTTGCCCGAATCACCTTGCCAGAAAGCCAGGGATAGTGAGTCAGTTGCTGCAACCAAGGCTGCGCCTCTGCGTGAACCAACTTGGTCTTCTCAAGGATGATCGGATACAGGCATACTTCCCAACCAGATTTTTCAAGCGCGATCATCTCGCGCAAGATAAACGTCTCGGATAATTTTGGGAAGCGGGATACAATATAGGCAATTCGATGCGCCATTAACGCGCTCCGCGCTGTTTGAAAACTGCCATGGCTGTCCGGTATAAAATCACAATATCAAACCATAATGACCGTTTGTCGATATAACGAATATCCCATTTTAACCAGTCATCGAAGTCTTCACTGCCACGACCGCAGATCTGCCATAATCCTGTAATGCCGGGCGTCACATCCAGACGCTCGGTTTGCCAAAGTTTGTACGATTCAGGGCTCCAAGAGGTGGGGCGTGGTCCCACAAGGCTCATATCACCTGAAACAACATTCAGTATCTGAGGGAGCTCATCCAAACTCGTTTTGCGGAGGATGCGACCGACACGTGTGATGCGCGGGTCATTCTCAAGTTTCAATGGCCCCGCCAACTCTCCCTTTTCGTTCAATTTAGCCAGAGTACCTTTCAGCGCATCAGCATTGGGTACCATGGATCTAAATTTCATCATGCGGAAACGTCTCCCGCCCCTACCGGTTCGGTTCTGAAAAAAGAAAACAGGATCCCCAGGGGATGAAAGCCAGATGATGCCAATGACCAACAGCATAACGGGCAGCCAAAACGGGCTGGACAACACCACGACCGTCAGGTCGAAGACACGCTTGGCGAACAAATATGACCTGCCCGTCAACAGGCGGTCATTTGGATTGAATTTTTTAAGCCATTCCTCTTCCGCAAGACGAGTTGTTATAGAACTAGCCATCTCTTCTCCATGAAATGTATCTAATAAATCAAATTATGAAGTATTCGAAAGTCTCTTTTGCGCCGTTTGCAACAAGTCATCGAAAGTTAGCGCTTCATCAGGGAAGGCTGCACCACCCCAGTTTATCTTCGCATTCATGGTTTCTTCGACTGCCGCTTCGATCCTCTCCGCAAGAATGGCAATACTGTTCAGGTTTGTCTCCGGGCAGACCAGAACGAATTGTCCATCCTTGTCATTCAACACAAGGTCCGTGGTTCGCGCCAGTTCGCTTAAGATCTGGCTCACTTTGGCAATGGCAAAACGCTGCACCATGTCATCTGCAATCACATCCATCTGTTTCCATCCGTCTTTGCCCTTCGGCTTATCCAACCGGATGGTTAGAATTGATAAAGGGTGATGATATCTTCTGCTTCGGGTAAGTTCAGCCGAGATCAAATCGCGCGAAGATTGAATGTCCCTGGCACGGTTGGGGTATGCGCTGGAAGACAACCCATCCATGGTTCTATCAAACTGATCCATACGCCTGCCGACATCATATGCAAGGACGGAGGACAGGAGCACCAACAACAACTGGATCAGATTTACTTCCAGAGAACGTTCGTCACGCAGGTAGAACGTCCAGATAAATATGTAGACCAACATCCAGAATGCGATAACCGCGTAGTAATTAATCTTTACCCCGGCTTTGATCAGGAAGCTTGTAACGATCAATTCAGAAAAAACAACAACAGCAACAAGAACAAAAAAGGTCGGGCTGAAGTCAATGAAACTTTCCTGGAATTGATCGATATTGCTAATCCCGAGAACAGTGATCACGTACGATACCAAGATTGTGATTGAAAACTTCAATTCGCTCATAAGACCTGTCCAAAAACACAGAAAATTTCGGCGTCCACAGCCAAGCGCCTCATTAATAAATGGTTAAAGCACTATTTTACATCATTAAATTTATTAAAGCACGCTTCTTAAGCGCATGTGAATGTACGTGACATACCCTATACAAAATATAGTTGCACAATCAGCCTTTTTAGGGCTGGTAAAACCAATTTCGTTACAAATTTTTAATTTCCCTTGTTTATTCTACTCCAAAAATGACCTGAGAGTATAATTAATTCATGAAAAAAATTCTCCTGCTTCTGCCCTTTTTCTTTGTGATTTCAGCATGCGATACATGGGTGGCGCCGCCCCAACCGTTTCCAGTGTGGACTCCGGTTCCAACACATACTCCGGCAGTTGTGACCGCCACGCCCTTCATTATTCCGCCTCCCACCTTTGAGGGCAGCCCAACCACCAGTGTGACCGTCATTTCACCGGTAACAGCAACAAATACAAATCCCCCGCCTCCAACTCTTACATTCACTCCCATACAGCCCACTGAGACATATACTCAAGCCCCGATTCAATCCGTTGACGTTGAGATTCTCGGCTGTAACACCAGCCTGGATATTCTAAACGGAATGGGGGAAGTGACCAACGCCTATGTGACCATTAAGAATACTGGCACACTGGATCTTCCCAATATGTGTGGGTTATTAAGAGCCATAGATGAAGGCAGGGAACACCCCGACAAAAAAGTATGTGTGGCAAACCTCCCGGCGCAAAACCAAGTCACACTCAAATTGACGGTCGATTCGACCTACCAGGCAGACACGATCATTCAGGTGGATGTGACCACAAATGATGTGATCTTGTTGAGATTGGATCGCCAATCCTGCCGTGACATCAGCTTCTTTGGCGGGACTCCAAAAGATATCGGTGTGATCAAGCCCATTGAGCCTTGATCCGTTTCCAGTCAGGAAAGAAGCGCAAGGTTTTATTCCGAAAGCAGAAGGTATAATCACATTATGGCAGACGAACAAATCAAATCCCTTTCACGCAACAAGATCGCCATGCTGATCGACGGCGACAATGCCCAGGCGGGGTTGCTACCGCAGATGCTGGTGGAAGCCGGCAGGCATGGGCAGGTCACCGTTCGGCGAATTTACGGCGATTGGACGACGAACAACATGAATTCATGGAAGGAGACGCTTAACTTTCACGCCTTCCAACCCATTCAACAATTCCGCTATACCATCGGGAAGAATGCCACCGACAGTGCCATGATCATTGATGCGATGGATATTTTGCACTCAGGCGTGGTGGATGGTTTCTGTCTTGTTTCGAGCGATAGTGATTACACCAGATTGGCTACGCGCATCAGGGAGACCGGAATTTTTGTCATGGGGATCGGGGAGAAAAAGACTCCCAAGCCTTTTGTAAATGCCTGCGATGTTTTTGTTTATACCGAAAACCTTGTGATTGCCAAGAAACAGGCGCTTCAACATCGGACGCAAAAAAGCGGGGCGAAGAAAAAGGATGAAGCGGAGTCTGATCCCATTCCCCTGCTCACGCAAGCCTTTGAAATGGCTGTCCAACAGGACGGTTGGGCATCGCTTGCCAGCATGGGAAATGCCTTGTATCAGGTTGACCCCGCTTTCGATCCGCGCACGTATGGGCACAAGCAACTGTCAAAAATGCTGATGAAGTTCAAAGACCGCTTTGATATCCGTTCGCAGGAGATCGATGGTTCAACGTTGTTCTTTATAAAAATGAAAGAATGAGATATCGAAACGCAAGCAGCGCGAAAAGGAATGGCGATCAGACAAGATAAAAAGCCAGCCCGAATGGGCTGGCGTATGTTTGTGCAAAACGATCAGCACACTTGAAGTATGTCACGCTCGGTTGGCGGTCAGATTGACCTTCGTTTTTTCAACAACCTCATTATACACGTCGAGGATCTGCGCTGCGATGTTTCCCCAGGCGTAATCTTGCGCATACTGGGCGGCATGCTCTCCCATCTCGCGGCGCAGGTCGTGATTTCCCAATAACTCTGTCAGCTTTTCACACAACATTTCCGGGTCACTGTCTGGTACGGTGTATCCGGTCACGCCGTTTTGAACAAGATAGCCAAGCCCGCCCACCTCTGAGGCGATCACGGGGGTTCCGCAAGCCATTGCCTCCAAAGCCACCATGCCAAACGACTCGTACAAAGAGGGCATCACCAGCACCTCGGCAGCGGAATAATAATAAGGCAGTGTATCTTGGGCACGCTTCCCCAAAAACACGACCATCCCTCCCATACATAGATCGTCACACATTTTTTGGAGGCGGGTCATCTCATCGGTCATGTCTTCCGGGTTGGCATTGGGCTCGCCACCGATGATGGCAAGGTGAACGGGGCTTTCCTTGCTCCGCAGGGTGAGGTCGAGGCAGGACATTGCTCGAATCAATGTATCCACCCCTTTAAGCGGTTCAATTCGCCCAACGAACAGGATCATCCGGTTTTCGGGGCGCAGCCCAATAAACTCCTTGGCTTCATCAGGCGGGATCGGATAGAAGTGACAGGGGTCAACGCCTGGCGGAATGATCACCATTTTGCGGGCATCCGCGCGATAGAGGAATCTCAGCTGGGTCAACTCCGCCAGGGTAGCGACAATAATGCGGTCAACCCGACGGAGAACCTGACGCTCCCCATCAAGCCGGTCCTCGCCGGCGCGCTCATCTTCCGACCTTGCCACCCGGTTCTTCATCTCGCCCAGCGTGTGGAACATATGGACAATGGGAGTACCGCCCCAGGCATCGCTGAGCGCCTCTGCAGCCAACCCAGACATCCAGTAATGGCTGTGGATGACATCGTATTTAATTCCCTTATCATCTGCAAACGCCTTGATGCCCCCTACAAATTCGGGGATGTACTTCGCAATGTCGCTCTTGCTTTTCGGCTCTTCGGGTCCCGCGGGGATATGCACCACGCGATTCCCATACCCCAGTTCGTGGACGATGTGCGGGACGTGTTCATCTTGTGAACGGGTGAAAACATCCACATGGATTCCAAGCCGACCCAACTCCCGCGTCAGATCGCGGACGTAAACGTTCATCCCACCTGTATCCTTGCCGCCCAGCGTTGCCAGCGGACAAGTATGATACGAAAGCATAGCAATGCGCATTGTCATATCTCCATCCTAACAGACAACCCGGGAATTGGAAAACTTGCGTGATTGCTTCAAATCCTTTATAATCCCGCCCGTTTGAAAAACCCCTAGCGGGCACATAATGCCACCGTAGCTCAGCTGGCAGAGCAGACGATTCGTAATCGTCAGGTCGTGGGTTCGTATCCCACCGGTGGCTCTGCAATGGAAACCCCGCCTTGCGGGGTTTTTTCGTTCCATTCCGCTTTACGCCGGATTACTGAAATCACACTCTGGACAAAGAAAAAACTACATGGTTTGCATCAGCCTTGGGCGGGGTTTGAGGCGTTTCATCCCCTTGACAGGATAAAACTACCCAAGTATATTACTAATCATATAATACTAGTACTATACAATCTATACGCATATGTCACTCAAACACGCCATCCTCGGTTTTCTCTCCTTTGTTCCCCTCTCAGGCTACGACCTGAAAAAAGCCTTCGACAACTCGGTGCAGCATTTCTGGCCCGCCAACCAAAGCCAGATCTACCGCACACTTGCCGAACTTGAAACGCAGGGCATGGTCACCAAAGAGGTGATCGAGCGCGAAGAACGGCTCGACATGAAGGTCTATCACATCACCGAAGCAGGGCGCACAGAACTGCACGCATGGCTCACCACCCCGCAACCCGAACGCGACGACCGCGAGCCGTTTCTCATTCAAGTGTATTTTGGAGGTCAAATCAGTGACGACGAATTACTCAATGTAATACGCCACAAACTTAAAGAGACCGAAGAACGGCTGGCAGTGTACGAAGCCGTGCATGAAATGATCCAAAACTCGCCCCCAAAAATTCAAAACCCGCGCGCTGTCTTTCTTTCGATCCTCACGCTCGAAGCGGGGTATGTCAACAACCAATCCATTGCGGCATGGCTGCGCTCTGCCATTGAACGCATTGAAAACAAAAACTACACAATTCAAATAGGTGACCAATGAACAAGATCATTCGTAATATCATCATCGTTTCACTCTTCACCGTCGGCGGCGGTTGGCTGGGCATCTGGCTTAACAACGTCACTGGCAACACCGCGCCGCCCCTGCAAAGTTTAGGCGCACTTGTTTGGCTTACAACCCCTGCACTTTCTGGCTTTCTACTACGTGCATTGGGAGGAGATGGCTGGAAGGATGCAGGCTTCGGCTTGAATCTCCCCTCCGGCTGGAAGTGGTATCTGTTGGCGCTTCTGGTCTATCCGCTCGCCGCTCTCTTAACCTTTGGCTTGGCAGCCCTCCTCGGCATTGCCTCCGCTGATGGTTTTGCCGCGCAAGGTTTCGGCGCGTATCTGTCAGCCGTCGGCGTGATCTTCGTTGGCTCGCTGATGAAGAACTTCTTCGAGGAATTTGCCTGGCGCAGTTATCTCACGCCGCGACTCGAAGCCGCAGGTGTCAGTCCGCTCGTCAACCACATCATCGTTTCCGTTCTTTGGACAAGTTGGCATCTACCCTACTATTACTACTTCCTGGACCGCGCTCAATTGGAGAGTGCCATTACCACCAGCATTCCCGTCTTTATTGCCCTTGCCTTCTTTGTACAAATTCCCACGTCCATTCTGTTTGGCGAGTTGCGCCTCATCAGCAAATCTACGTGGACGGTGTTCCTGCTGCATCAGATGATCAACGCCATCAGTATGCCTTTGCTCATGAACGGCTTTATCGAAGTCAAAGGCGCGCTGGCTCCTGTCTTCACGCCCACCAATGAAGGTGTTTTTGTCTCGCTGTTATTCGGCTTGGTCGGGTGGATGTTGATGAAGTATCGGTTGAAACAAACTGCCTAAAAGAAAACTCCCGAAGTCATGAAGACCTCGGGAGTTTTTTATTTACTCAATTCCATCAAAGATGTGATCCAACACATCCTCGCTCACATCGAAGACCGAGCCGTTTTCGGGGATGGCTTCTTCGGTCATCCACTTGGGCAGGCGGTCATCTTCCTTGGTAAAGCCTGCGCGTTTATTGAACTCGCGCTCCAGTTTGATTGTCTCTTTGCCGAGTGCCTGCAAAATATTATCGGGCACATCGTCCCAGCCGTAACGGGATTTCAATAAACGCTTCACCACGCCATCGGGTGTCGCCGCGTAACCGAAACCTGCAAAGATACACGCACCAATGGTGTCGTAGCCCGCCATATTCAACTGAGCGTTGAGTGAAGCCTCTTTTTGCTGGGTCGGGTCAAGGTGATTGACCTGTGCGCGAATGGTCAGCCCGCAGGTATGGTCAGCACCTTGCGGCGTGGTGGCGTAGGTCACGCCCGTTCCTTTGATGGAACGCGGCTCATATGCCGACATGGCTTGCCCCTTCACTGCAGGAACGCGTTCAATGCCGTATTTCTTGCCAACTGTCACCGCACCATCGCCGAGGATGCGTCCCAACTCTGTGCCTGCTCGCATTTCGTCAATTAATTTCTGGGCATCTTCTTCGCTTCCCCACTTCATTAATCCAGCCTCTGCCGCCACGCCCAACGCGCCACCCACTTCGATGGAATCCAAGCCGAGGTCGTTGACGTGCCAGTTCATGCGTCCGATAGCATCGAGTGAGTCAATGTCGAGATTCGTGCCCATCAAACCGATGGTTTCATATTCCAACGGTGAGACGATGATCTTGCCATCTTCCCCGCCAAAGACATTCGAGCATTTAATGGTACATCCCGCCATACAGGCATGCGACGCATCTGAAGGTTTGCCGCGTGTTAAAGTGAATTCACGCAACTGCTCACCGCTGATGGCATCCACATTGTCGAACGTGCCACGCGAAAAATTATGCGCAGGGATTGCCGCAAAGCGTTGGGTCATCTGCGCCATCGCCGCCGTGCCATAATCGCGATACGTGATGGACTGCGGATGCTCCATCACCGCCTTGGTGTAATCCTTTTGCGCCACCTTGAAGGCGTCGGGGTCGACAATTGCGGGCTTTTGCCCGCCTGTGTGGTCGAACACAATGGCTTTGAGTCCCTTCGACCCCATCACTGCACCCAGTCCACCGCGGGCAGCAATGCGGGCTGGAATTTTATCCTTGTCAATATTCTGAATGCCCGCCGACTTCATGCGCATTTCGCCGCCAGGACCAATCATTGAAATGGCAACTTTATCGCCGTATTTTTCGAGCAGTTTTGGCGCGGTTTCATACACACCCAAACCAGCCAAGTCATCGGCGCGTTCCCACTTCGCGCCGTCTTTCAGCGAGAGGTGCAAAACCCAATAGCCGTCCTTCTCAGGCATATCTTCAATGATGAGCGCGTGGATGCCCATGAAAGCCATGTGATAACCCGTGCGTCCACCCGCGTTGGCTTCCTTGATGCCGCCCGTCAGCGGCGATTTTCCGCCCACCGAAATGCGGTCTGTTGATGACAAAATATGTCCCACCAGCAAACCAGGTGTGAAGATCAGTTTATTCCCTGCGCCAAGTGGATCACATTTTGCATCCACTTCATCCACCATGATGCGCGCGATCAGTCCACGCCCACCGAGGCGCTGCCAGGTTTCAGGGACGGGTTCGCGCTTCAAGGTCTGCGTGCGGGTGTTGATGCGCCAGATTTGAGATTTATTTTCATTCATAAATTTCTCCAATTTGTCATTGCGAGGAGGGTCGTTTTACCGACGAAGCAATCCCATTTGTTAGAAGATTGCTTCGGGCAAAGAGCGCCCTCGCAATGACATCATCCAAACAAACTTTGCACGGCTTCGCGGAAAACCTTTGTATGATAATCCACATCGGCTTGGGTGGTTTCGGGCGAGATGAGCGCCATATTGTGGAAGGGCGTCATCAAGATGCCGCGGTTGAGCGCATACAAATGCATGTAACGATCCAGTTCGGGATCAACCGCCGCGTGCGCCTCTCCGCCATTTTTGGGAGGAGTGGGACGGAACCAATACTCGGAGCGGTTGCCCAAACGCTTCACGATCCACGGGAGACTGTATTCGGCAATGACGCTTTCGACTCCCGCTGTGAATTGTTCCTGCAATTTCGTCGCCTTGGCATAAAACTCGTCCGTGAGCACATTCTGGAGCGTGGCTTTCATCGCTGCAATGGACAGGGCGTTGCCCGCCAACGTCCCGCCGATGCCGCCCACATCCGCATCGTCCACGGCGAGTTTGGCGTTAAAGGCTTGGCTCACTTCTTCGGTGAAACCATAGACCGCGGCGGGGACGCCTCCAGCGAGGGGTTTGCCAAGGGTGAAGAAATCAGGCTCAAGTCCGAATGAGGCGGTATATCCGCCAGGACCCGTACAAATGGTATGCGTCTCGTCAATGATGAGATACGTCCCGTATTTGCGGGTCAACTTTCGCAGCGCTTCGTGATAACCAGGGTCGGGGTGAATGATGCCGATATTGGTCATGGCAGGCTCGGCGAGGACGGCGGCAACTTCGCGCGAGGCGAGCGCGATTTCGAGCAAGCCGATGTCGTTGAACTCGATCACCTTGGTGGTTTCACGCGGGTCAATTTGCGGACCCATGTTGTTGGGACGCGAGATGGGCGTGCCTTCTTCATCGAGCGTGATGAAGGTTTCATCCACCGAGCCGTGATAGCAATAGTTGAAGACGAGAATTTTCGGGCGACCTGTGATCATGCGCGCCATGCGCAACGCGAAACGATTCGCGTCAGTAGCGGTGAGGGCGAATTGCCAGTATGGAAGTTTGAAACGACGTTGAAGTTCTTCGCCGACCCAAATCACATCTTCATACGGCAGCATGAGCGTGATGCCTTTTTGAATCTGCTCGTTGATGGCTTTCACAGTGGCGTCGGGGCTGTGACCCGTCATCGCGCCTGTGTCGCCGAGGCAAAAATCAATGTAGTCGTTGCCATCCACATCGGTGAAGTGTGCGCCTTTTGCCTCTTTGACAAAAACAGGGAACGACCCTGCCCAGCGGATCATCCACAACATCGGCACGCCACCGTGCAGCGACTTACGCGCGCGCTGGTATAGTTCGTAGGATTTGGGGTGATTTTTGTGGAAGAGGGATTCTTCGGCTTGCAGGAGTTGGGTGAGTTTGGTGCGATTGAGTTCAGTCATGATTTATATTGTGTCAAAGGTCGAAGTCGGATTGACCTTCGACCTTCGGCTGATTTACAGACTTTCTTTTACGGACTCGTCAAATATCTTCAAACCATCATTGATTTGGTCTGGTGTTACATTCAAAGGCGGGATCCAGCGCAGGGTATTGTCATAAGTTCCACAGGAGAGGAGCAACATCCCCTTTTCTTCTGACTTGCGGATTATCTCTTTGACGAGCGGTTTCGCTTTCGCCTGACTGCCATCAACGATGAACTCGGTGCCGACCATCAGGCCTTTGCCGCGCACATCGCCGATCTGCGGATATTCTTCCTGCAACTTGCGCAGCCCCGTCATCAATTGGATTCCGCGTTCTGCGGCATTTTCCACCATCTTCTCCTCGCGCATCGCGCGGATGGTGGCAGTTCCTGCCGCGCAGGAAAGCGCGTTTCCACCGTATGTTCCGCCAATGGAGCCGACATCGAGTTTCTTCATGATATCGGTGCGGCTGAACACACCCGAAAGCGGCATCCCCGAAGCAATACCTTTTGCAACGGTCATAATATCCGGCAACACACCGAAATGCTCCATCGCAAACCATTTGCCCGTGCGACCAAACCCAGACTGCACTTCGTCAAAGATCAACATGATGCCATGCTTATCGCAAATTTCCCGAAGTCCCTTCATGAACGAAGCAGGCGGGACGACGTATCCGCCCTCGCCGAGCACCGACTCGATCAGGATAGCGGCGGTCTCCTTCGGCGCGGTCTGCGAAGCGAGCAGGTATTCCAATTTTTCCAGCGCGTACTGACCCGCTTCCTCTTCGCTCATTCCCAAATTGAAGGCATACGGAAACGGCGAAGCATAGATCCCAGCCGGGAGCGGCGCAAACCCGGTACGATAAATCGTCTTGGATGTGGTCAACGCCATCGTAACGTGCGTCCGCCCGTGGAAGGAGCCGTTGAAGACGATCACATTCGGTCTGCCTGTAGCGGCTTTAGCAACCTTGACGGCGTTCTCGACCGCTTCTGCGCCTGAGTTGGCAAAGAAGAAACTATCAATGGGTTCAGGCACGATTTTGCGCAGTTCTTCGATCAGTTGCAACATCGGCTTGTGAATGACGATATTCGCCTGTGCGTGCAGAAACAAACCCGCCTGTTCGCGGATCGCTTCCACAACTTTGGGATGGCAATGACCGGTGTTGGTCACGCCGATACCGCTGGTGAAGTCGAGTAGTTTTCTGCCATCGCCGGTGTAGATGTACGAACCTTCGGCACGCTCAGAAACGATATTGAAGATACGGCTCCACGCGGGAGTCATGTGAGAAAAGTTATCTTGATGGAGTTGAGTGAGAGTCATTTGAATTGTCCCGTAAAAACATGGTTTGCAATGTGCAAAGATTTATCGCCCAAAAAAGGGATGGAATGAACGCATCACTCCATCCCCGGTCATTACGGACACTTGCATCTGGCGCAAGTGGAGGTGTTACACACTATGCAGGAAGATATTCCGCCGCCCACTCGACATCATGCTTCTTCAACGTCTCGCGGGTGGGAACGCCGTCGGCTGTCCAGCCAGCCATCTTGTAGTACGAGTCGATGGCGTTATCGATCTCTTCGTGGGTGATCGTGAAACCGGCGGTCGGACCGGTTCCCTGCAATTGCTTGAAAAACTTCTTGGGCAGTTTATCATCCTTGCGACCAAATCCCTCGCGTGCATTGAACACGCGGAAGAGGTCCAGGCGGCGGCGACCGACTTCCATCAACTCTTCGATGGTCATATCCCAGCCGGTGACCGAGTTGATCATCTGCACGGTGTCTTTGCCATCGTAGAGCGTCCATGTGGGACCGTAAACAAACTGACAGAGTTCTGCCGAGTCCAACATCGAGTAAAAGACTTCGGTCTCATACGCGAAGCGGACTTTTTCTTCAGTCAAGGAATAAGCCGGCTGCGGCGAACCCAAGCCAATCTGCTTGAGGCGGTCAAGATTGAAATCGCCGACACCTTCTTCATAGTACGGGTCATGTTCTGAGGATTGGTGATCCGCCCCGAAAGGATTGACCGCGTAGATCAAACCGAGCGAGCGTTTGGCGTGCGGCATGTGAGCAGGAGCCTCGGCGCCCTTCACGGTGATGAGGCACTCGTCTGCGCCATTGCCCCATTTCTTCGCAGCGCGTTCGGAACCCATGCCAAGCGTCTTGCCGAGTTCGCCTTCGCCCTTCACGATCATATTGAGGACTTGCAGCATCGCATCGGCGTTTCCGAATTTCAATTCAATGCCGCCGGTCTGTTCTTTGGTGATGATTCCCTTTTCGTAACATTCCATCGCAAAGGCAATCGTCGCGCCGCAGGCGATGGTGTCCACGGCGTATTCATTACAAATTTGATTCGCCAATGAGACCGCAGCGAGATCATCCACACCGCAGTATGAACCGAATGTACCGAGCGTTTCGTATTCAGGTCCACCATATCGCGGATCGACCTTGTACGGACCATCTTTGATCTCCACCACGCGCTTGCATTTGACCACACACGCGTAGCAGGTATCGCGTTCCTTCAAAACTGTTTCCGCCATCTTCTCGCCGCTGATGGGTTCACAGCCTTCGAACTGACCTTCGTTATAGTTGCGGGTCGGCAGCGTGCCGATGGTATTGTTGAAGAGAACCACCACCGCCGTACCGAACTTGGCAAGACCATCCATATCACCGTTCTCAGGGATGGCTTTCGGACCGATACGATTCAACTCGGTCAGGGCTTTTTGGTTCGCTAATTCCACCTTCTTCGTGCCGCGCACAACCACAGCCTTCAAGTTCTTAGACGCCATCACCAAGCCCATGCCGGTGCGCCCATTGTGGCGGTTCGACATTGAAACCAGCGACGAATATAGAACGCCATTCTCAGCGCCAATACCATGCTGCAAAATCTCAGCCTTCGGGTCTACTTCCTTATGCAAAATATCATCTACTTCCCCCGAGAGCTTGCCCATCAAATGCGCCGCGTCGCGCAGTTCAGGCTTGCCTTCCACAATTGCCAGGTAAACAGGCTTGGGCGATTTGCCTTTGATCACAATGCCGTCAAAACCTGCAAACTTCAATTCAGCCGGAAAAAATCCGCCGCTCTGCGAGTCACCGATACCGCCGCTGATGGGAGATTTCGCATTCGCATTCAAACGGCTCTGACCGGAGATCGCCGCCCCTGTCGTCACACCTGTGAACAACGTCAACACATTTTCAGGACCAAGCGGGTCCGCGCCTTTTGGCATATCGCGCAGGATGTAATGCATTCCCATCGCGCTGCCACCAAGATACTTGCGGTAAAAAGCCTCATTTGGCTCCTCGACCGTCAGCGTGCCTTTTGTCAAATCTACATGCAGGATCTTTCCGTTGTAACCGTTTGGCATGACATCCTCCGAATGATTTATTTTTTGATTATAACGAATCGGCTGGATATTCTACAACCGGAATTTGCCGAAATCGACAGCGAATCGCCATCTATTAAGTTTTTTCCTACATCCACCGCCGCGCATCTTTCCTAACCGACAGTTGATTCAGTTTTCTGACGCTTTTCCCCCCCAAAAAAAAACGAACATGCTCCAAAGCAGGTTTGTGTTGCTTTGGAGCATAACAAAACTACCGCGGATCAATCAGCCGCCGTGGCTTCCTTCGGCTCATCGTTGAGATGACTCCAACCAAGCGCGTGTTTCATATCCACCGGTTTGCCGTAAATATTCTTCAACACCTTGGGCGGGTCGATCTTGCCAGTAGCAAGCGACGCCACAATGAACGCCACTACCGAAATGACGAACGCGGGAGTCGAGGCGATGTAAACCGCGTCCCACAGTGAGCAATACAAGTCGCCTTCACAGATGGCAAACGTCCCAAATTCGGGAGCATAGTAATAATAGACCGAAAGGACACCCCAGGCAATGGTGCCGGAGAAGAACGAGGTCAAGGCGCCGATGTGATTGGCCTTCTTCCAATACAAGCCGATCACATAAGGCGCAACCATGCCCACGAGGATACAGGTGTTCGCCAACACTGCCAATTCGTAGATCGTCTCTGCCCACAGCGCGATCATCAAGCTCAACACACCGCTGACGACTAGCGCAGCACGGGTCAGGAACAATTGGGCTTTATCGGTCAGGTCGGGCTTGAAGACCTTGACGATGTTTTCGGTGAACATCGTCGCGCCTGCCAGCATCGACGAGTCAGATGTGCTCATCAACGCCGAAGCGAGCGCCGCCACGAAGAGCGCAGTCAGGATCGGGTGGAGATACTTCATCGCCATCGAGATCAACACAAATTGAGTCTGATCCGCTTCGATATCCGGTCCAATCGCGGAGTAAGCCGCCATCCCAATGAACGGGGATAGTACGCCGAAAGTGATGTACAGGAATGCCGCAATGTATGTGGATTTGACTGCGATATTCTCATTTTTAGCGGCACAAGTGCGCTGGAGGTAATCCTGCGCGGGAATGCTGCCTAAACCGATCGCCATCCACGCAGCAGCGTAATAGAACCAACCCATGTGACCTGAATACCCAAGATATCCTTCTGCTTCAGTGGGACCCATGGCGAAGGGATAATCGGTGTACTGAGCACCTGCCATCCCAATGAAGTTATCAAAACCACCCACGCCCCAGAGAATGCCGACGAATATGATGAGCAAACCACCCATGGTCAGGAACATTTGCATGAAGTCGAGCGCGGTATCTGCCCACAGACCGCCCGCCATCGTATAGATGGTGACAATGCCCGCCACCATGACCATGCCAACAGACAAGTCCCAGCCAAGAAGCGCTTGCAGGATCGCCCCGCCCGCAACGATCTGCGCCGCCGTCCAGCCGAAGTAGCCGATGATCTGAGCAACCGAGCCAACCACCGACATGGTCGTGCCGTACCGCTGTTGGAAGAAATCCATGATGGTCACGTACTGAGCGCGGCGAGCCAAACGCACGATCAGAAGCCCTGAGAGGAACAAACACATGGTCGCACCGAACGGGTCAAAGATGACCCCCTGCAGCCCGTATTTGTATGCCTCAGAACTGGAGCCCATCAACGTCTCAGCGGCAAACCAGGTTGCCATGATCGACGGTGCCGCCATCCAGATCGGCAAACGACGCCCCGCCAGCACATAATCGTTCGTGGTCTCCACCCGCTTCGATGCCCAATACCCGATCGCCAGACGAACCAGCAGGATGACGACGATGCCCCCGATGATCAACCCAGAGTAAGCATAATCTTGCACGGTACCCTCCGAAAATTTGAATTACCAGGAGTACGCTTCCTGGCGTAAAAAATTAGCGGACAAACGCTATGACGTTTGTCCGCTTTACTTTTTATGCGGCGACTTCCTTTGTCATTTCCTTCATTCCGTATGGGAAGCCGTAATCTTCCATTTTCTCCATGAACGGGTCCGGCGGGAAGGCTTCCGGTCCGAGGACACCCACACCCTTCCAAACACCGTGCTTGAGCAAATCCATCGCGATCACTGCCGAGAAAGCGGTCTGTGCGACAACTGCCTGACAGCCCCATGCCTTCATGCACTCTTCGTTATCGGCAACTTGATAGAGATAGACTTCGCGTTTCTTCCCATCCTTTGTGCCTTTGACATACGTCCCGGCGCAAGTCTTTCCGCGCATCTTTTCTCCGAGATGGGCAGGATCGGGCAAACAAGCCGCCACCACATCCCGGGGCGCGACCTGCACCCCTTTGACATTGATCTTTTCTTTGTTGTCCAAGCCGAGCATGTGCAAAGTTTTCAGTACACCGATGAACTGATCGCCCAACCCATACTTGAAAGTAGCGCGTTTGGTTTTGACCCAGCGCGGCACAAGTAGAACTTCCTCATGCTCCACGTTGACGACTTCCACGGGTCCGATCTCGGGGAAGTCGAACACTTCGGGTTCAGAGAATGGCGGCGTCGTGAACCACTTGCCATCCTGCCAGATGACGGGCGGGTTCAGGCATTCTTCGATGGTCGTCCAGATGGAGAAGTTGGGGGCAAATTCGTATCCTTCAATGGTGATGTTCGCGCCATCACGGATGCCGACCTCGTCGATCTCATCGAATAGATGGTCCTGGGCGTATCGAGCAAAAACATCTGCCATGCCCGGCTCCACACCGATGCCGACGAGGGCAAGCAGTTTTTTGGCTTCCCAGTCCTTGGCTTTGTCGAATTGGTAGTCGCCCAATTTGATACCCGGCTGGTTGAACGGGTCTGTCGGATGCGGCTCCGAAAGCGTCATTGCCATATCCATATAGGTAACACCGACGTTATACGCCGCATCGAATATCTGCTTGTTGAAGATCGGGTCGACCGAGTTCATAATGAGATCGACCTGGTATTTCTTTGCGAGCATCTCAATGCCGCCCTGGTTGCTGGCGTCGATGAACTCCACCGGGAAGCGCTGCGGGTCACCGAGTTTCTTTTGCACCTCCTCGGCGCGTTTCACATTGAAATCTGCCAACACCATCTGTTCCATCCACTTGCGCGGTTTGGCAATGGCTGCAATCGCCTCACCGACCCCACCGACTCCGACGAGCAATACTTTCATGAGATT
>DDSH01000002.1:0-142 GCA_002343775.1 Anaerolineales bacterium UBA2395 | reverse complement strand
CAGGATCATTGAACTACCAATAATGGTAAGTTACATCGCTGACGACTTCCGAAACGCAGAAGTTCATCAGAGGTGCGAGGTACGCCTTCCCAAAGTCATCCCCCATGTTCTTTGATATGTGCGCAATGGTCTTCATAAACCC
>DDSH01000011.1 GCA_002343775.1 Anaerolineales bacterium UBA2395 | reverse complement strand
TTATTGACGGGAGTTGCTGCGCAGATGGCATTGCTGCCCGCGTTAATGGCAGGGGAACCAGCATTCAGCGGGAAGTAGGCTGGGGAACCGGTGAGCGAGCCCAAGTTCGGGTCTGAGCCGATGATGTTGCCATTCACACCATTGACCAAATTGCAGGCACCCGTTCCAGTGGATTCGATCAAGTTATGCCCGGCGCCATCAATCGTAGCGATTTCGACATAGCAATCTCCGCCATTTGTGCTATTAGCAATGATGGTATTTTGGAGGGTGATCAATCCATTCAGTGCGTACAAACCGCCACCATTAAGGTTAGCACTATTGTTGCTGAAGGTCACGTTTGTCAGGGTAGCATCGCCACCTCCGCCGGTGTACATTCCACCACCTTGGTTTACAGCGCTATTGTTTGTAAACGTTACATTTACCAGAGTCGGGTCGCTGGAAGTGGAACTGAAGAGCCCGCCGCCGCTGATGGTAGCACTGTTGTTAGAGAACGTGACATTTCGAAAGGTAGGGGCGCTTTGGGTGAGTTGAACAGCTCCGCCGTAGAAATCGGTTGCTGTATTGTTATCGAAGGTAACATTTATTAATTCCGGATTGCCTTGAGAGATAAGAACCGCACCGGCACTATCGGCTGTATTGTTGCTAAAGGTGACATTCGTCAATGTCGGACTGGTAAACTGGATACTCATGGCGCCGCCCCCAACTGCTGTGTTGTTGGTGAAGATAACGTCGGTCAGCGTCCTGCCGCTGCCGAATGAAACCTCCAACCCGCCGCCGGTATTGGCGGCAGTGTTATTGATAAAAGTCGCGCCTGTGATGACTATATCCGAGTCTCCTGCCATGCCGCCGCCTGCATAGGCATTGTTACCGGTAAAAGTGACATTGGTGAATTGAGCTGGGTTTGTAATGAGGTAATTGTAGACCCCACCGCCGTACCCGAAGTTTGTTTCTTCTGCGTTGTTTCCACTGAAGATCACATTTTGCACGGTTGGATTGGTATTCCAATTAAAAAGTCCGCCGCCATTTTGTGTGTCGAACGTAGTCCCATCCGCATTCCCGGCTGTGATCGTGAAACCATCCAGGATGGTAGTAGCGGTTGCATCGCCGCCGCGCACAACGTGGTACGCGTTGCTTCCGATAATATCTCCTGTGGTTTCCGCGGTGAAATCAGCGTCAGCATTGTTGTCGTTTTGATCAATATCACCGCTTAAGATGGTGATATTGACAGAAATATTCCGCTGGCTCAGCAGCGACTCGGTGCCTGCAAACCCGCCATAGATCTCCACGCCGTCAATAAGTTGGAAAGTAGACATACGGTCGTCATTCGTTTGTCCAACGCCTGCATCGGGGTAATACACGCCCGCAGCCACCCAGATCTGGTCGCCGCTCGCGGCGGCTGCAAGAGCATCCTGAAGGGTGAGGTAGGCATCATCCCAACTGCTGCCGTTATTCGCGCCTGAAGCGTTTGTGTCAACATAAATGACTCCAGCTGCTCGCACCGGGGTAGGGTGGGCGCCGGTTGCGCTGAAAGCCAAAACCAGAACAAACAGGAATATACCGAGCTTGCGAAACGCATTCTGTAACATAAAAAATCTCCTCAAATTGATTTGGTCTATCGAAAAAAACGAAACGAAATCATCCACTAAATAACTGCGCCGTCTCCTCCTTTTACCGGGAATTGCTCATCCAGAAAAATCTTCAGTTTTGACAAAGACGGAAATCCGATCACTTCTTCGGTGTGCGGATTTTCGATCTGGATTCGCCAGGATGTGGACTCGTCCTCACGCCAAATGCGCAACAGAAATGAGTGGTATCGGCGCAGCTGGGGTTCGGAGTTATGAGTTTGCGGGGATGGGTGGTTAAGGGAAGGGTTCATTTGCATTCCGAGGGTGGAAAAATGATCAGCATATTACCGGGTCTATGGATTCGCCTCTGCGTTTGCAGGGAAGAATAAACTGGTCTCATCCACTTCGAGTGGTGTGCCGCTGCTCTGCCAGGCGACTTCTTGCGGTTGTTCGCTCGCGATACGAATAATCGAATCGGTCACTCCCTGAACGGCTGCAAATAGCAGGACGATGCAAACGATCAGGGTGATCGTCCGCAAGAGGTAGCGGGTTGCATGATGGATGGCTTGGATGTCACGGTTAAAGTTGGTATTCATCTTGTCTTCTCCTTATTAACTTGTTAATAAACATTTCCGGTCAGCCTTTTGGGACATGCAATGCTATAATTCTCGTGTTACATGGAGTGAATCTCTGTGCTTCACAAAAAAGATAGTTTTCGTCAACTATATTCATCGTCCGCTTAGAAAACGCTCAGAAAAATGGCCCTCAAACTGAAAATTAATCTGTTGGGTGAGGTTTCAATCCAAAAAGGGAAAAAGGTAGTGGCGGGGCTGCCTTCACGCACCGCAGAGGCGCTTTTTGTCTATCTTGCGTGTAACAAGCGATCTTTTACACGCGAAACCTTAGCGGAACTACTTTGGGCGGACCGTACATCCACACAGGGACTCACAAATCTGCGCACCATTCTGACCTCCTTGCGGCGTGAGTTGGATGATTACTTGCTCATCTCACGTGATGCGCTGGAGTTCAATGCGGCCAGTGAATTTTGGATCGATGTGAATGAGTTTGAAGATCAACTAAAGGGAATGGGCTTGCCAGACCGGGGAGCGATCCCAGCAGACGCCGTCTCGGCAGAGAAACTTCGGTCTGCACTGGACCTGTATCGCGGTGATTTTTTAGAGGGCTTTCACCTTCGGGATGGACAAGGCTTTGAGGAGTGGACCCTGCTCCAGCGCGAACGATTGAAGCGTCTGGCTCGCGATGGCTATCGCCTCCTGTCGGGATACTATCTGGAGAGCGGTCAGTATGCCGAAGGCAGTCTCACTGCCTCACGCTGGCAACGTCTCGATCCATATGACGAAGATGCCTGCCGCACTCAAATGTGGACGCTCTTGCGTGCCGGGCAGCGAAGCGATGCGTTGAAGTGCTACCAAACGCTGAAGGAAAAACTTCAAAAAGATCTGGGGGTTGCGCCGTCCCCCACAACGACCGATCTGTTTCAAAAATTCCAACAGACGGATTTTCCGCCTAAAACCAATCTGCCTAAATATTCAGCAGGTTTCCTTGGGCGTCAACAGGAATTGGATGAACTTGCGAATTTGTTGATCTCGCGGGAAGCGCGTTTGGTCACGATCGTTGGACCAGGTGGGATTGGCAAAACCCGTTTGGCAGTTGAAGCGGCTCGTTCATTTGTCGAGCAGAAACCGGGTCGTTTTCTGAACGGAGTGGGGTTTGTTCCATTGGCAACCATTGAATCGCCGCAGGAAATCCTAGCCCGTATCGCGGACGCCATCGGTTTTTCGTTCAAAGGGCAGGACGCGCTGCAAAAGCAGTTGCTCGACCATTTAAAGGATAAAGAAACCTTGTTGGTTTTGGATAACCTTGAACACCTTTTTGATGAATCTGGCAGTGGGATTGCCCTTATTGTAGATATGCTGCGCGGCGCACCGAATCTCAAAATTCTCGTCACATCTCGCGAACGGGTGAATTTATACGAAGAAGTTGTTTTCGATGTCTCCGGGTTGGACGTGCCGAATGAAGATAACGACGCCGATGAAGGCTTCAGCGCCATTGCATTATTCCTTCAAGGTGCGCGGCGCATCCAACGAAATTACCGCCTCGATAAAAATGAACGTCAGGCAGTTGCCCGTATTTGTCGTTTGGTGGAGGGCATGCCGCTCGCCATTGAACTAGCTTCCTCCTGGATTCGAAATTACCCCAGTACACAAATTGCCGCACAAATCGAAAGCGATCTGGATTTTCTCGCCAGTCCATACAAAGATGTTTCAGCCGGTCATCGCAGTTTGCGTACCGTGTTCGAACGATCCTGGTCGCTGCTTACCTCAGATGAACAGATCGTTTATACCCAGCTCACGATCTTTCGCGGCGGATTTACAATCGAAGCGGCGAAATCGGTTGTGCATGGAAACGCCATTGGAGTGGAGATCGCGCTCTCGTCGCTGGTGGACAAATCTCTCGTCCAACGTCAACCAGATGAACGCTACGACATTCATCCCATCCTCCATCAATTTGCTGCGGAAAAACTATCCGCTTCAGGGCTGGACCTTGAGACTTTATCTGCGAACCAAGCCTTGTACTATCTGAAATTTTTATCTGACCTCGGCGACGGCGAATCACCTCAACAGCGTACGCTCATCCGCCCCGAGAGGGATAACATCCGCCTTGCTTGGGAAACCGCCGCCGTCTCTGGCATGTTAAATGAACTCGAACAGACAGCCAGTGTCCTGCATGGTTTTTTCAGCATGGAGAGCTGGTTCCAGGAGGGTGTTGATCTGTTTGGGCATGCCATTGAACTGTTGATCGAGAAAAAACATCCCGGTACAAATGGGTTGTTGTGTGATTTGTTGGGTCGCAAAGCACGTATGCACACACAGATCGGTCAACTGGAAAGCGCGCGCATTGGCTCGCAACAGGCTTTGTCGTATTTGGAGCATGTAGATGACCCATCCCGCCGCTCCCGTGCGCTGGATTCGCTTGCCATAACCAGCTATTATGGCGGCGATTATCAGCGCGCATCAGAACTTGCTGAACAAAGCCTGCAACTTTCGCAGCAGACAGAAAATTTGGACGGTGTTGCCTTCTCATTGAACTTTCTTGGCAGTTGTGCCAAGGCACAGGGCAAAAACGACCAGTGTCGTGATTATTTTGAGCGTGCTGTGAAAGCGTATCAAACCAATGAAGATGAAATTGGCGCTGCCATGGTGATGAACAACCTGGGCAACCTGCTCCAGATCCTCGAAGATTTTTCAGGTGCTCAACAGTATTATCTTCAAAGCAGCGAGATATTCAAGGCGCAGGATCATATTCATGGTGCCGCGACCACTCTGGCAAATGCCGGAAAACTGGCAGGCAGGCTGGGCGATTATCCGCTGGCTGAAAAACTGCTGAACGAAAGCCTGGTGCTAAAACGCAAGATTAACGACCAACGCGGAGAGGCAGTGGCTCTTGCCGGTTTGGGCGACGTGGCAATGCTTACAGGGAAGCGAAAAGAAGCCCGGACTTACTTCCGACCTGCGCTTGAAATAGCCAATCGCGTTGGCGATACCCAACTTACGCTTGATATTCTCGCAGCAATCGGACTCTTGCTCTCCTCGGATGGTCGGGCGGAGATTGGTCAACATCTGATCGCCTATGTGCTACATCACCCTGGAATTTCAGAAGAAGCCCGTCAACGGGTGGCGGGGAAAACCGACACGACCCCATCGGAAACTGCTATAACCAACCCTTGGAACGGTGATCCGGTGTCTGATATTGTCGAAAGAATTGTGATCGCATTGGGGAGCTAGAGTCTGTTACTCACTTTTTGGGACGATAAACTCAGGGAACGACCCAAAAACCATGCCCGAGTGATGTAACGGATGACGAAAGGGCGCTTGCCTATCCTTAATAATTAACGGAAACGTTTCAAAGCCTTCACTTTCTGGCTTTTTCCATCTTGATACTACAATCTTCCGTCAAAATAATTGCTCATATTTAACTAAAGTGTATAGCAGGTTCTAAGACCAGAACGAACAGTTTTGCTGAGATATACAAGGTGTCTCACTCGCGCGATCTCATTGTATCGCTTTTCTAAATGAAACAAAAGAATCTGAGCGGGAATTTAAATTCCCGCTCAGATTCTTTGAAATCTAATGGATTACGGCATCGTCAGGCTTTTGGCTCTGACGATCATGTAGGCAGCCAGCCCGCGGCTGACGAGATCGTTGGGGCAAAAGAGCGGCTTGCCGCCGGAGGAACCGCAGGCAGGCAGCATGCCTTCGGCATAGGCTTGCTCCACCCAACCGGCATACCACTCCGAACCATTGACATCGGCAAAGACCGTGCCCGTTCCAGATGGAGGCGGATAGGAAATACCGTATTTCATGCGCAGACCGAACACTGCCGCCTGGAAGCGCGGCATCTCTTCCCAGGGGCAGAACAATCGGGGAGACGTAGAGCAACCAGCAGTGAGCCCGGCATCGAACATACCCTGAGCCCAAGGTTGCGCCCAGGGACCTGGAGCGAAG
This sequence comes from Anaerolineales bacterium UBA2395, assembly GCA_002343775.1. Taxonomy (GTDB): domain Bacteria; phylum Chloroflexota; class Anaerolineae; order Anaerolineales; family Villigracilaceae; genus Villigracilis. Next base: position 4,114 of record DDSH01000011.1, on the reverse strand, counting down.
TTGTCACCGAAGGTCGTCCAAGGTGCAGGGGGAGGCGTATAGGCATTGCCGAAGTTGCCACGCACCATGAAGACGGCAGACTGGGCACGGTTCATGGTTTGTTCAGGGCAGAAGAGCAGAGACTCAGTGGAGCATCCAGCGGTGAGCCCGTTGGCGTAGAGGATCTCGATGTCAGACCAATAGGGATGATTCATGGGCACATCCCCAAAGGTGGGCGAAGAAGGTAAGGGACCGCCTGACTTGTCGATGGAATACACCTCGCCAGTTGTAAAAGGCAATCCGCTCAGGAGGTTGGACGAGAGGTCGGAGATGGAGGCACCCACTGGGATATTGAGGTGGATCGTGCCATTCCCTGAGCCGGTGTTGACAGTGACAGTATAGACCGAGGCGGAGACGGGAGTAACGGCAGTGATGGCAGCGCTGGAGACCCCGGTGGTGACCAACTGGAAGTCGTTGAAGGGGGCGGAGGTGGAGACACCAGTGACGTCCTCCGAGAAGGTGATGGTGAAGTCCACACTAGAGGCAGCGGTGGGATTGCCAGAAGCACGGATGATGGAAGTAACAAGAGGGGCGTTCAGCTCTTGGTATTCGTACGCTCCTATATCGCAATGACTTCCCTGTGGACGAGTTATTCCGCGTTGGTCAATGCCGTCAACAGGAAGAGCATTGCAAGCAGCATCATCGCCCGCATTGATGGCGGGTGAACCTGGCAATAATGCCATGGTCTGAGTGACTCCGCCATTTAAAGACAGCGAATCGATCAGGGGGTCTATTCCAATGAATGGGGTCCCACAGCTGGTCGATCCTGAACCGTTTACCAGGATGATATTTTTCACGTTTGTGGTGATACTTCCGTCATCCATGTAGCAGTCTGGATTTCCGCTGTTATTTGCAATTATGCTATTTGTGATGTGGGCAATGCCATCCTTGATATATAGACCGCCACCCGTGTTGTTGGAAATTGTGACATTGATAAGCGTTGTGATTGTATCTGGATCTCTCATGGCAACACCGCCTCCATCAACTGAGGAGTTTCCTGATATGGTACTGTTGGCAATTACAGCAGTTCCGCCTATCCCGTTTAAGATTGCTCCTCCTGCGTCCAAGGTTGCTGAGTTTTGACTGAATTCGCTGCCAGTGACTGTGATTGTTCCTATATTACCGAGCGCCCCAGCGTCAATTGTTGCGGTATTTTGTCTAAAGATCGAATTTGTTATTACAACCGTACCATCAAGGTCATTGAGGATGGCGCCGCCTTCAGCCGTACCGTTATTGATGAATGTGCTTTGATCGACCTCGATATGCCCCTCGAAATTATGAATGGCTCCTCCAAGTTCAATTGATTCATTGTCTGTAAAGGTGCTGCCTGAAATAGTTAACGTTCCTGCCAAAGAGTTAACAATACCTCCTCCGCTATAATCGGCAGTATTATTTGTAAACTCTGAGTCTTCTATTTCGGCAAATCCAATATTCACAATCGCCCCGCCTCCGCCGAGCAGCCCATTAGAATTGTTTGCTTGGTTGGTCGAAAAAGTAGAGCTTCTAATTTCTGCTTGTGCATTTATGTTGTTTAGGATTGCTCCACCTTCTACTCCAGCGTTATTTGTAAAACTACTGTTTTCAACAAGTAGTTGACCGGAATTGCGAATGGCTCCTCCTTGTTCGCCATGGTTGGAATTAAATTCAGAATCATAAATACTTAAATTGCCAAGGTTTGCAATCGCCCCCGCATTTGTTGAGGTGTTTGTCTGTCCCTTTGTAAATTTTACATTTTTAATTGTTACATTCCAGTTAGCTAAAATATTTAAAATCAGAATATCGCCATCGCCATCATTGTCCGAGTCGCCGCTAAGGATAATTTTTTCCGAAAAGTCAGAAGCGTCAATTGCGATGTTTTTACCTATTGTCAAGGTTGATTGAAGTCGAATCGTTTGTCCGGCAAGAGATGGAGCAAAGGTGATGATATCTCCCGGTAAAGAGGTTTCTATTGCATATCTGAGAGAACCAACCCCGTTATCGCTTGTGTTTGTTACTGTGTGCGAGATGGGTCCTTCGATCTTTGATACGAAAACATCTCTCTCGCCGTTACTGGTCAGGAACGTTGTTCCTGTGCCGGGATCAAAATCGGCAATACCTTTGAAATCGCCTGTGATAAATATGTTGTTCTTTCCATCCACATCAATCCCATATGGAAAATCATCCATTGCCCCGCCCATATTTTTTCCCCAAACTAAATTGCCAGCGTCGTCAAGCCTTAAGAGAAATGCATCGCTAAGTCCGGCGCTAGTAAGATTTATTGTTTCACTTTTTGAATCAAAATAAAAAGTATCTTCGAAAGAACCTGACAGGTAGATATTTTTGTTTTCGTAGATGTCAATATCGGTTACGAAATCCTCCCCTGAGCCACCCATGGACATCGCCCAAGTCAAAACTCCGGCATTGTTTAACTTTAGTATGTATGCGTCCCACTCTCCAGCACTCGTTAACTCAAACTCCATAATGGTATCTGGATCGAAATCGACTGTGTTTTGAAATACCCCCGCCACATAAATATTCCCGACATCATCCAGAGCGATAGCTGTACCATCGTCAATGCCGCTTCCGCCAATGTTAATTGCCCACAAGAAGTCGCCATTTTCATCCAATACAGAGATGAACATGTCGAAAAAAATGCTGGTCAAATAAAAAGATCCCGCATTGGGGTTGAAATCCACTGTGCCATTAAAATTCCCGGTGATATAGATGTTTCCAGATTCGCTGATTGCAAAACTATTCCCATAGTCGTCGTCTGTCCCGCCAAATCTTTTTGCCCACACAAAATTTCCCGACGGATCTAATTTAACAACAGCTATATCACCATACCCGTTACTAGTCAGGTTAAATGCCCCCGAACCCGGGTTGAAATCTGAGGTCCCCCAGAATTCTATCAGTAGGTATATATTGCCGTTGACATCCACGGCGACACCTTCGCCCTCGTCATATGATGCACCGCCAAATTTTTTTGCCCATATGAAATTTCCATTGCTGTCTAGTTTTAGGAGGAATGCGTCGTTTTCCCCACTGCTCGACATGTTGAATGTGCCTACCCCAGGGTCAAAATCGACAGTCCCTTCAAAGTATCCTGTTAAATATATGTTATTAGAGGCGTCCAGTATTATTTCTTTACCAATATCAAAGCCTGTATTACCAAACTGCCTTGCCCAGATGAAAGAACCATTCTCATCGAACTTGGAAATAAAGATATCGCGATCCCCATTGCTGGTTAGGTTGGTTGTCCCAGTACTTGGGTTGAAGTCCACTGTCTGCTGAAAGTACCCTGTTGTGTAAGAGTTTCCGCTTGAGTCTGTCGCAATGGAAAGGCTGGAGTCGCTTCCTGTTCCGCCAAAACCGTTTGCCCATAAGAGATCCCCGCTGGTGAGGAGCGGTGAAGGCTGGCGCCCAGCCTTCACCTCATAGGAAGAAAAAACTGAACCAAGCATCGCGAAGAGGATGAAAATGCTGGTGAATTTTCTAGGGCTCATATTCATTAGTGCCTCCCAGTTTTATGTTTACCGCGTCAAGGAGGATTGTCAGGAATATTTTCTGATAATTCTCTGGAAGAAATAATTCCCAAAGCCCCTGCTAACGGTGGAGGGCTTTGGGAGGACGGAATATTCCCTACGGCATGGAAAGATTCTTGGCACGTACGATCATGTAGGCACCCAGCCCGCGGCTGACAAGATCGTTGGGGCAGAAGAGCGGCTTGCCGCCGGAGGAACCACAGGCAGGCAGCATGCCTTCGGCATAGGCTTTCTCCACCCAACCGGCATACCACTCCGAACCATTGACATCGGCAAAGACCGTGCCCGTTCCAGATGGAGGAGGATACGAAATGCCATATTTCATGCGCAGCCCGAACACTGCCGCCTGGAAGCGCGGCATCTCTTCCCAGGGGCAGAACAACCTGGGGCTAGAGGAACAACCAGCGGTGAGCCCGGCATCGAACATGCCTTGAGCCCAGGGTTGAGCCCAGGGACCCGGAGAGAAGTCATCGCCGAAGGTCATCCAGGGGGCTGGGGGAGGCGAGTAGGAGTTGCCGAAGTTGCCGCGCACCATGAAGACGGCCGACTGGGCG
>DDSH01000010.1 GCA_002343775.1 Anaerolineales bacterium UBA2395 | reverse complement strand
GAACATGGGGGATGTGATCAGCCTCTTGAGACGCGCCGGCTATCCCTACGACACCCCCGGTGAATTCTATGCCGTGGCGATCCGCGACTTCTCGACCTTCCTGCTCGTGGGCGGGATGTTAGCAGGAGCGTTAGCTGCTATGAACATCATTGTTGCCGCGCCGGTGATCGCCATGATCTTCATTCTGCTTGGACTGCGCCGACCCTATGTGCGCTTGAAAACACTCGCGAAGAAACGGGCAGAGTCGTTGCGCAACAACATGCTGATCGGTCTGTCCGTGTTGAGTTCATTGTTGTCTTCCGGTGTGGGCGTGCAGGAGGCACTGCGCCGCGCTTCGACCGTGGGTGGTCCATTCTGCAATCTATTGGGATTGCTCGTCGCGCGCATGGAGGTGGAGGATTTCGCCAAAGCCATTGATGTGACCCGCGCCCATCTGCCCGATCCGAAGGATGTGGAAGCCAATCTATTCCTGCGTGACATCTATGACTTCTTCGCCAACAATCGTCCAGTCTTGTCCAGTGTGAAGGGACTTCAAGAGTCTGTCCATCGTTCCGTGGTGGAAGCGACCGAGGAACGTGCGGCTCTGGTGCGTCAGCGCGCTGGCTTGTTTGGGGTCATGGCGGTTTTGGGTTTGGTACTGGCGATCATTGCGCCGTTCACACTTGCACCTGGCGCAAGTGCAGGTGTGGGATCAGGATTGATGTAATGCCAGGCTCGCGCGATCCGAACGTATATCATCCCAACTGGCGTTCGCTTGCCTATTGGATGTTCGTAACGCTGGCAGTGGTTGCTGCCTTCTTCATTGTCCGTAAATTAACTCTGTGTTGGACCTTGACCGCACTGCCGGGCATACCATCTGCAGAGTGTTCGCTTCAGTACCAGCCCTCTTCTGATCTTCCAACACTCCCCGACCCAGCAGTCTCCGCAGAGACTGCTGGTGAAATCTCGGCTCCGAAATTGGAGCTGCCCAAATGGGATGGCGCCAGCCGGATCAACATCGTTTTTTTCGGTTTACGCGGCGGGGAGCAGGATGGTTGTTCGACCTGCACCGACACCATCATGGTTCTGATGGCAGGCCCGGTGGCGAAGACCGCCGGGATGAGATCTTTGTTCCAGGCGGTCCGCTAAGCCCAATGGCACAGGGCGATCGAATTGCATTGGCGTAGAAAGATCAGGCCAGGATACGATTGATAAACAATACCTATTTTGCCGGACTGGAACAACGCACAACTGTTTAGCCGGCAAACCTGGGCATGCAGGTGGTGGAGTTTGGTGTGCCGACCGGTGCATCCAACACAACCAAAATCGTTTTGTGTTCCTCAAAGTTGTATGCCCTGCGTTATCTGATAGAACGCTTTGGAGTGATCGATTGGCAAATTGTCATTCAGTCCTATCCGGATTCCACGGTGTATATTGAAATGCAGATTGGAGAAGATATCTTGGAGGGCTTGTCAAAGCGCAATTGAAATTTAACCAGTCATTGAGATACTGTGGGATTTCTGCGCCGGATCGGCTACGTGTGGAAATAGATTTCAGAATTTCGTAATGTTCCCATCTGAAACCCATTCATGGAATCTGGTTTGATAACCAATTCACGAAAACCCCCAGCCCTATTTGAGTGAACAAAAAGGCAATGAAAGCATATGTGCTTCCTCTAATCCTGTCAAAAAACGTTTCCATCATTGAAAATTCATCCATGATGTAGGGGGGGATTTTCTGGCTGCGTATCTGTTTGTCGATCAACAAGGTGTCTGATTCTCTGGATACTTTTGTATTCTTAAAATACTGTTCGGGCTTTATATTGGATTGCCAGCGCCTAAGCGTAACAGATCCTTTAACCTTCAAATCAAAAATCCCGTCACCCCTGCTGGCGTTCTTGAGTGCGCGATTTATCTCTTCAAACAATGCATTCGACAAATCTTCAATTTCATCGTCAACCCAAATAATACTAGGTGTTTCTTTGTGAGCCAAAACCATTAGATTGATGCTTGTCTCATTTGGTTTTGAATATTTAGGGACTTGAAGGAACACAATTCGGATTACAGTATGCCTCCAAAGATTAAAAACGTTATCCAGAATATCATTGATCGAATAATCCCTGATTTTTCTTTCGAATAACCGTCTTAGTAACATCACTTGTGGTCTGATACTTACCCGATATTCAATTTCGTGTCTTAGGGAGACCAAACTAAAATGCCCCCCCTTTTTATTATCCACCTGAGCTGTGATTAAATTGGGCTTTTTATCCGTCACCTTCAAAACCCCGATGGTTTTGGAATGGATGATGTTGGATACCGGTTCTTTTGTATGCACAATAAGTTCAGGAAGGGCGGATTTTTTTTCCCCCACATTGAGTTCAAAGAAATTAATGGCAACCGCCTCTCTGATTTGCCCGATGCCCACGAAACCACCCAGCCAGCCGCTAAGATTGGCAATGAGCGTCAAACTGAGAAAATAGGGTGTTTGATCCCACCAGGTCAAATTCGTATCGTTGATTGTCAAGACATACAAACCCAGAACGGAACCTATGACACCTCCGTGAATTCCAACACCTGTCGACCGGGTGAATCCGAAAAAATATGGTATGACACTGACAATAAACGGCAGCGCTGATAATTTTAAGAATGTGCTTGCCGGCGAAATTGACAACAGGTAAATGGGAATTAAGGTTGACGCGATGGCTGCAACATCATTCAACAGATGATTGGTGTTCGTAATATAAAGAAACCTTTCCCTCCATGATGCGTTCCGCGGCGTGTTTGCCACAGGCCGCGCAGATGCCGAGTTTGTTTTTCTTGCAAGGAATATTTTATTGAAACCAAGTCTGATCATCAAAAGAAATGAAAGCGCCACAAGCCCGGCATAATATGCAATGAGCGCCAAATAAAAGACCCTTGTTGCCCAAAGAAAGATAATGTTCATGGTTTTGACCTGTGTTTTCGGTTATGGTATATGTCATAGAAAAATGTGACGATCGCCGTGATGACAATGAACTTTTCCAGAGCGTAAAATGAAGTTTTTGTGTAATGCTGATTCCATTCCTCGCCATGCAACCCTGATAGTCCTATCCCAAACATTTTCTTTGTGGCGGGATAAAAGAGCATGATCCCATCGCCGCTCCCAAGAGTATCTTGAAGCAAGTGAGCGGTTGTGCTTATGGATAATACTTTTGCGGCCTTTTTCAAATGTAAATTTTTGTTGACCGCACCCAGCATATATAAAAGCAAGGCTGCTATGGAATAGAATGGGATTGTGTGCGTCACCCATGTGTGATGCCGGAAGTCGCCTTCGTAAGCAATTCTCCCCTTTTTGAACACATATATTAAGTAATCCAGGTCGGGCAAAACACCACCAATCAGGCCTAATGTCAACAGATTGTTCGATTCACTTCTGTCAGCAGGTGACAGGTGCTTTAAGAAAAGCCTTGTGGCCAACCAACCACCAGCGGCGTGTCCTTGAATTTTCATTAAGTTATTCAACCTTGCTGAAAGAGGAATGCATCTGCCTGCAATTGGTCTTCAATCGAACTTGTTGAAACCTGAAGAACGTTGAAAGAATTATACATTTTTTTGCATGTGTAAAGCAAGTGAGTTTCAATACCGTCTCTTGATTTCCAACTATGCAGCGAGCAAAGAAGTAATTGTGCATCTTTGAAGGCGATTATGTATGTCCCTCGAATTCCTTTTGCCATGATGTCAGCGGGCAGTTCAACTACCAGCCGATTCTTATTTCAGAAGGAGTCCCAATGTTCAAGTACCCACAACGCTTCACCCGCGAAGATCAATGTTTTTTGGGAGAAGAGAGAAATTCCTTTGGGAAACCGTTCTGGATGGAGCGACCTGTCGAGACCCTGCCGAAAAACAGCAACCGCGCCTTTACACCCTTACAACCAGGGAAAGGCTGGGGTGGAAAACCAACGACAAGGATATTATTGACCACTCGTTGCAGGTGATGTGCTGTATACTAGATTTGTGCCCGCTCCGATTTTGGCTACGAAACTGTTTATCCCGCCACCCCGGACTGCCATGGTTCCCCGCCCCAGGCTGATCAATCGGCTGAAGGAAGGATTGGAGATGGGGCGGAAATTGACGCTTATCTCCGCTTCCGCGGGGTTTGGCAAGACCACACTGCTCAGTGAGTGGGTTGTCCATTGCGGGAGGGCAGTCGCATGGCTGTCGTTGGATGAAGGGGACAATGATCCAATCCGATTCATCTCCTACCTGATAGCGGCTTTACAGTCCATAAAAGCGGAAATTGGCGGGACGTTGCTGGCCGGGCTTCAGTCGTCCTCCCCCCTGTCCAGCGAATCGGTGCTGACCACCCTGCTCAATGAAAGCACGACCATATCTCAGAATTTCATGCTGGTCCTCGACGACTATCATATGATCGAGGCCAGGCAGGTCGATGAAGCGGTCACCTATCTGATCGAACACCTGCCACCGCACATGCATCTGGTGATTGCAACACGCGAAGACCCGCCGCTCTCACTCTCCCGCCTGCGTGCCCGTGGCCAGTTGACCGAACTGCGCACTGCCGACCTGCGTTTTAACTCCGTCGAGGCCGCCGAGTTCCTTGACCACACAATGAAACTGGATCTTTCCGTCGATGACATCGCGGCATTGGAAACTCGCACCGAGGGCTGGATTGCGGGACTGCAACTCGCCGCGCTCTCCATGCTGGGACACGCGTCACACGACACCACCGGTTTCATCAAGTCATTCACGGGCAGTCATCGTTTTGTGCTGGACTATCTTATTGAAGAAGTTTTCCAACAGCAGACTGAAGGTGTTCAAGCCTTCCTGCTCCGTACCTCCATCCTTGACCGTATGTGCGGCTCCCTTTGCAATGCTGTTCTACGCGATTCGTCCGTCCCCGCGCAGGGGACGCTGGAACGCCTTGAACATACCAACCTGTTCATTGTCCCTTTGGATAATGAGCGGCATTGGTATCGCTATCACCACTTGTTCAAGGATTTACTGCGTCAGCGCCTGGGTAGGAACCTCTCACAAACGGAAATTGCCGAACTACATATCCGCGCCAGTGAATGGTATGAAGACAACAACCTGGCATTTGAAGCCTTCCATCATGCTGCGGTTGCCAATGACATCGAACGCGCCGAGCGGTTGATCAAGGGAGAGGTGATCCCCCTGCATTCGCGTGCTGCGGTTATCACGGTTCTGGACTGGCTGCATTTGCTGCCAAAGAATATATTGGATGCCAGGCCATGGTTGTGGGTGAGGTCTGCAATGATGGCGCTAAACGCTGGTCAGACAACCGGTGTTGAGGAGAAGTTGCAAGCAGCCGAGGCAGCTATGGCGGTTGCGATGATGGATGCCGCTCCAGACTACAATAGCCGTGACCTGATCGGACAAATCGCCGCCGTCCGAGCCACGTTGGCCCTTGCGTGCTACCAGACGGAGAACATGATCATCCAGTCGCACCGCGCTTTAGAGTACCTGCACTCTGATAACCTGCCTTTTCGCAGCAGGGCGCTCCGGACATTAGGATTTGCCAACCAACTCAAGGGGGACCGTTCCACAGCCCGTCAGTTCTATACTGAAGCCATGGCGATCAAACAGACGACCGGGAACATCCACCTGACTGTCTCGGCTTTAACCGGCTTGGGCAACGTACAGGAATCTGATACCCAGCTTTATCAAGCGGCCGAGACATACCAACACTCCCTGCAACTCCTGAGTGACCAGCAACCTCCAAATGCGGATCAAGAGTATATTGGTCTGGCTCGAATATTTTACGAATGGAACGATCTGGAGGCCGCTGAACAGTATGGGCAACAAAGCCTTGAACTGGCGCGGCACTACGATCGCGTGGTTGATAGATTCGTTATCTGTGAAATTTTCCTTGCCCGACTGAAGCTGGCCCGGGGAGATGTTGCTGGGGCGGCCGACATGATGGGGAAGGCCGAGCAAACCACGCGCCGGCAAAACTTTGTACAGAGGATGCCGGACATTGCCGCCGTACAAGCGCTCGTCCTGCTTCGCCAGGGTAATCTGGACGCAGCTGCTCAACTAACCCATCAATATGAAGTCCCGCTCAGCCAGGCACGCGTTCTCATCGCCCAGAACGATCCATCTGCCGCGCTGTCTATATTGGAGCCGTACCGCCAACAGATGGAAGCAAAGGATTGGCAGGATGAACGGCTGAAGGCGGTGGTTCTGCAGGCGGTTGCGTATCATGTGCAGGGGGAAACGGACAAGGCTGTGCAAGCGCTGGGCGTTGCACTGACGCTGGCGAAACCGGGCGGTTATATCCGCCTCTTTATTGATGAAGGGCTTCCAATGGCTCAGCTATTGTCTCAAGCAGCAACTTTGGGAATTATGCCGGACTATGTAAGTACATTGCTGGCTGTATTTGAGGCTGGGAAACGGAAAAGCGATGGCCGGCCTGATTTCCCCCCTGCCAGACGCCACATTGAACCTTTGAGCGAGCGTGAGTTGGAAGTTCTCAATTTGCTCCGCAGTGAATTAAGCGGACCTGAGATTGCCGAACGATTGATCGTATCGCTCAATACCCTGCGCACGCACACCAAAAATATTTTCAACAAATTGGGGGTCAACAACCGGCGGTCCGCCATCCGCCGTGCCGAAGAACTCGATCTGTTCTAGTTTTCTGAACCCCTCTCCAACCCGACTCCAGCCCCACCCGCTGGAGTTTTTATTTCCCACCCAATCACCACCTCAATCACATCATCTGGTGATGACATCTCACCACATCCAGCGGTATCGTTTGGGCAGATTAACCGAGAGAAAACGATGATGGATAAGCTGCCCCCAACCGCTCCGTTCTACGAAATTCGTATCAAAGGACATCTGGATGCCCAATGGGCGACATGGTTCGACGGCTTGAACATCACACTGGAAGAAGATGGAACCACGCTCCTTTCCGGACCTGTGTCTGATCAAGCCGCCCTGCACGGCTTGCTCAAAAAAGTACGCGACCTGGGAATGTCATTGATCTCGGTCAATCATGTTGGTTCAAAACAAGGAGAAACACAAATGAATTCCATCAAAAAGTTCGATACGAAAGCCCTGCTCTCCGCCCTGTGGATCGTGGTCATGATCAACATGCTTAAAGCGGACATCCTCTCGCTGAACATCCCTGGCGCGGCGGAAGAAGTGGCGCGCACCTCCGCCAGCGCGGGCGCGTCCATTCCCCAATTGATGTTGGTCGGCGCGGTGATGGGGCAGATCGGCATTGCCATGATCGTCCTGTCGCGGGTGTTGAAATACGGAATCAATCGCTGGGTCAATATCGTCGCGAGTCTCGTCACCATTGCCTATATCTGGGGCGGCATGGCGACCTATCCCCACTACATCTTCATCGCCGTGGTTGAGACCCTCTGCCTGTTGCTGATCGTCTGGTTTGCGTGGTTGTGGCGCAACGTGGAAGCCTGATCCATCCATTTCATGTCATTGCGAGCGCACTCAGCGAAGCAATCTCCTCGCTGAGACAGGGGATTGCTTCGGGAAGAGCACCCTCACAATGGCAGAAACGAATAAGGAGCAAAAAAATGAAAACCCTGCAAAAATCTGGCGGCATTGCCGCGCTGTATATGGCAATCAGCCACCTGATCGGTCTTGTCATCTTCATCATTGTATTGGACTACATCAACATCACCGACCCGACGCAAAAACTCGCCGTGAACATCGAAAAACAGTCGGTCATCTTCTCGACCAACCTGCTCATGTACGTGTTCTTCGGCTTCGCGTTGATGGTTCTGTCGCTGGCTCTGTATGATCGAATGAAATCTGGAGCACCTGCGCTTATGCAGGTGGGGACTGCAATAGGGATCATCTGGGCTGGCTCGCTGATCGCCAGCGGCATGGTCGCCAACGCCGGGCTCGCAACAGTCGTTGCGCTGCATGCCAAAGACCCCGCCCAGGCTGTCTTGACCTTTCAGGGAATTGAAACGGTGACTAATGGACTGGGCAATGCCAACGGCGAAATCCTCGGCGGTATGTGGACTCTACTGGTCAGTCTCGCCGCGCTGCGGACGGGTGGAGTTCCCAAGGGGCTGAACATCCTCGGCATGTTTGTCGGCGCGGTGGGCATTCTCACGATCATCCCTGCGTTGACCGCCTTCACCGGGGTCTTTGGCTTGGGACAGATCATCTGGTTCGTCGGGCTGGGAACCGTGCTTCTGCGCACCCAGCCGCAAGCGATGGCGTAGAAAGATTCTGGAGGCTCCAATGAAAACAAATCGAAAGACCGCGACGCTGGTTGGGTCTGCGTACTTGTTCTCCAACATTACCTTCATCCTTGGAACCATCGTGATGGTGGAAATGATCCTCGGCTCTCCCGACTATCTCAGTTTGATCCCGGCGGGCAGGGCGCAGATAGTGCTGGGCGTGCTTCTCAGTTTTGCGAATGGACTGGCTTACGTGGGGATTGCCGTACTCCTGTTCCCGATCCTCAAGCCGCGTTTTGAAAGTCTGGCTCTGGCATACGTTGGTTTCAGGGTGGTTGAATTCATCACCCAGATTTTGGCAGATGTCAGCCCGCTCGCGCTGTTGACTCTGGCTGATAACACAAACCAGACGAATACCGTGCAGGGGCTGGGAGCATTACTTCTCGCTGGGCGTTTCTGGGCGTTTCAAATGCTCAATCTCATTTTCAGCTTTAGTGCCTTACTCCTTTACTATATGCTGCTTCGCGTAAAGCTGATTCCCGGATTCATCTCCGTGTGGGGGTTGATCGCGGCGGCTCTGGTGTTGCTCAACACCGTGCTCGGCTGGTTTAGACCGGACTTGAGCGAAGCGCTGGGAATGGTCACTGGACTACCCATGCTTTTGAATGAAGTATTCCTGGGGATCTGGCTGGTCGTCCGCGGATTCAATCCATCTACCGCTGTCATCGAACCTGCCAGACACCTTGCATTGGAGGCTTGAGATGAAAGCCAGCGTTTACACCCGATACGGTCCCCCGGAAGTATTGCAGTTGGTGGACATTCCCATGCCAACGCCGCGCGATCACGAAGTCTTGGTCAAAGTCCGTGCCACCACCGTCACCATTGGCGATACGATCATGCGCAGTTTCAAACTGCCAAACATCACGGGCTGGCAAAAATTCATGGCGCGCCTGATCCTCGGATGGAACAAACCAAAACGTCACATCCTCGGCATGGAACTGGCCGGGGAGATTGAATCCATTGGGCGGAAAGTGACCCGCTTCAAACCTGGGGACGCGGTTTTCGCCTCCACCTACGATGTCAACTTTGGCGGACATGCCGAGTACAAGTGTCTGCCCGAGAAGGGAGTGATCGCCCTCAAGCCGGGCAACCTCACCTTCGAGGAAGCTGCGGCCATCCCGGGCGGAGGGCAAACCGCCTGGCACTGCCTCCAAAAGGGCAGACTCCAGCCCGGGCAGAAGGTCCTGATCTACGGCGCGTCCGGCGCGGTGGGCACCTTTGCCGTCCAACTTGCCAGCCGCCACTTCGGCGCGGACGTGACCGGCGTGTGCAGTGCCGCGAACGCAGACCTGGTCAAATCGTTCGGGGCGAGTCGGGTCATTGATTACACCCGTCAGGATTTCACGCAGAGCGGCGAAACCTACGATGTGATCTTCGACGCCGTCGGCAAACTGTCCCCGGCGCAATGGAAAAAAGCGCTCAAGCCGGGCGGTGTCCACATCAACGTCCATGCCGATTCGAACGGTGGGGAGAAAGTCGAATACATGCTGATTCTCAAAGAGATGATTGAAGAAGGGGTGATCAAACCCGTCATTGACCGGGTCTACCCGTTCGATCATATCGTCGAAGCGCATCGCTATGTCGAGCAGGGACACAAAAAAGGCAACGTCGCAATTACGATGGGAATCTCCCATCAAAAATAAGGAGAGAAAATGAAATTGATCATCACCTTCATGATCATTTTATTGACAGCCTGTACGGCGCTTCCGACTCAAGGGACGCCTGATCCTGTCAAGACGGATATGCCGCTGGCTGGTATACCGAATTCTGCATCGGCCTACTGTGAGCAGAACGGCAGCATATATGAAATCATCACCGCCGCCGACGGCAGTCAGAGCGGACGATGCGTTTTCCCCGATGGCAGTGCCTGTGACGAGTGGGCATATTATCGGGGTGAGTGCGGTCCGGTAGCGCAACCAAGCCCAACGTCAGTTATGACCGTTGAAGCAAACACAGAAGAAGTCACTGACTGGTGGGGTGTCATCAAGAGCACGGAGTCTGGCGCGCAGTTTGACGATTACTTCGAGCGGCAGGATTTGGGGCAGGCCATCTACTTCGGCATCGATTCGATCGACCCGGCGGTAAAGTCCCAGATCGAGGGAGTACGCGACAGCGGTAAGATCGTTCATCTTCATGGCACTTTGGTCAGCAATGTGCCTGACTACAACGGCTCACAGATCCTTGTGGATCGCATCGAGATTGAAGAGTGACGATCAATTGAAACAAAGAATCCCCGTTCACCCGCTTCGCGGGTGAACGGGGAAGTTAGGCAGCGGCCATAATTACGATGCATTCCATATCAGGAGTTCGTATGATGAGAAAATTCCTTCAATTCTCGTCACAAGTGATTGTCGCTCACACTGTGACATATATCGGAGTCGGTGTTTTTGCGTTTATGTTTCTCACTCGCGAGTTTTTTAATCCCGATGGTATCGCCGCCCAGATTATGCGAACCCCCGATCAACCCGGTCTATGGCGACATGTGACAATTTGGATGTTGCCATTCCAGATTCTGCGCGGATTTCTGATTGCAACGGTTCTATCTCCGTTTCTGTCATGTTTGCAGTCCTGGCCTTATTGGAAACGCGTAGTAACCATTGCAAGCCTGTATATTGTCCTTGGTCAATGGGCAAGTACGGTTGCCGGTTCGGGCACGATAGAAGGCTGGCTTATCCTTAAGCCGGAATTCACAACTTTTCCCGTAGTTATCAAAACAATGGTCGAGGGTTTTATTCAAGGTCTTGCTCTGTCCGCATGGATTTCAAAATCAATTGACACAATAAAATCCCTATGATCCCAATAGCCGTCTAAAACTGTTACAACAGTTCACAGAATCGAATGGATCGTATCGAGGTCGACGAATAACCAGCTTTCACGAAGGAGCAATGCATGGAAAACAAACTCTTGTTCATCGGCGCGCTGGGGGCATTCTTTCTGGCAACTGCCGCCACTTTGGTATCGGACATGCACGGAATTGGCGATTGGTTTATCTCCACTCTTCAGGCAAGAAAATACGCTTTGAACCCAGCACCTGCCTACAGCGCGCCATATACAATAGCCGGCTATTTCGGCGAACCGCTATTAATTATTTCCATTGCCATGCTGACAGCCGGACTCTACGGAATCTGGCTTAAATACCACAAGTCCATTGCGCTGATTGCCATGAGTATTGGCATCCTGTACATATTGGAAAGAGTATTTTGGAGCTATGTCACCATCAACTTCGCCAACAGCATACAAAGTCATCCCATCATCAAGGATTACACCCTGCTAACGCGAGCCGGTTTCCTGAAAGGACTTGGTGCTCTCTTTGGCGGGCTGATCGGCGGTTTTGGATTTTCGATGGCATTGACATTGCTCTTCTTCAGCATCCGAAACCCATATGGCATTGCAGGCGGTTTGATCGTCCTTGCCGCCATGTTGATCGGGATGCCTGCAAAAATCTATTTTATGAACCATGTTTCTTCCACGATATTAACCATTTTCATCATCAGCATGGTCATTAAGAATTTCGGAGTTGTGTTTATGGGAGTGGGGGTATTGTTAGAATCTTTGCAGTGAAAGAGGCGGGGCTACAGGTCTCATATCCCCATAATGGGCACATTCAAACACATTTTGATTAATTATTGACCCTGGCGAAAACGACACTACTCCCATACCCCCTCTCGTGACTCCTTATTATGTCGGCTGGCAGAAACGTCTGTCAGCCGATTTTCATTTCAAAAAGGAGATTCCATGTTCACTTTGTTCAAACGCTTCATCCGCGAAGAGGATGGTCAGGACTTTGCCGAATATGCCCTGATCCTGGGCGCCATCGGCGTGGTCGCGATTGCCGTGATCGCCCGCTATCGCAATGAGCTGATCGCCGCCTTCGAAGCCGGCATCGAAGCCCTGCGCATGGCGCGAGGCGGATAGAGATGTTTCGCTGGAAGGAAAAGGGGCAAACAATGGCAGAGTTCGCCCTGGTCATGCCGATTCTGATCCTGCTCATGTTCGGCATGACCTTTGCCGCGTTCTACGCCTTCCGTTCCGCCGCCACGGACTGGGGCGTTTTCATCACAGGTGTCGCCTCCGGTTCATACAACACCCCGGCAACCGAACATGCCCGAAACAATGTCTTATGGCCTGATCTGGCAGACCGCATCAACGCCGGGCAAACCGGTCCGCGTCAGGTGCGTTCGTTGATCCGTGTGGAGGACTCAAGCACCTGGATCTTTGGCGTCCGCCTGATCGAAGCACAACGCGCCGAGACCAATTTTCGGCTCTGGCGCTTCTATCCTGGTCCGCCCCCTGCCGGAGGGTTCGAATGAAAAGTAAAGAACGTGGACAAGCCCTGGCGGAGACCGCCTTGTTCGCCATGCTGGCAGTCATCATGGCATTCGGTCTGCTTGCCTGGATTCCCACCCATCGCGCTCGTACTGCCGCGACCGCCGCAGCCTATGCCTGTTCCCAATTCCTCTCGCAATCGCCTGACCCGGCACGTGCCCGAAGCAATGCCGGGAATGTTGCCTGGCAGACCCTGAATGCCGATTGGTCTGGGACCGCAGGTGTGCAATATCGGGTGCAGGTTTCACCTCCCAGCGGACCGGGAGAACCGGGTCAATGTTTGGTCTCGTTTCAAGCACCGACCTTGTTCGACGGTCTACTGGGTTTGAGCGAGTCTGGATGGAACAGCGAATGGTTTATCTCGCGTTCGGAGACCTGGAAGGCAAAGTGGCGATGAGGAAGTATCAGGTTCTCCGGTATCAGGTATCAGGTCAGCGTCATAAAGGTACCCTCCTGACACCTGGCACTAAAACACGTGACACTGAGAAAGGACAATCCATTGCCCTGTTCGCCATCCTGATGCCGATCATGTCGCTCTTTCTGTTGGGCATCCTCGACTACATGGTGACCAATGCGCGCGTGATGGAAACCGTGGCAGCCGCCGACCTTGCCGCCCATGCCGGCGCGCAGGAGATCACGGTCCTGCCGGATGGAACCATCACCGTGACGACTGCGGGCAACGGGATTGCCGCAGCGTACTTCAATTCCCAGCAACCGGGATCGGCACAACTGACCTCGGTCTCCTGCGGGCGCCATCAAGGTCGTCCCGCCTGTTATCTCACTGCACAAGTTCGATCTGCCGGGTATCTCTTGCCCGCCCGCTGGGTGACCGTGCGCGCCATTGGCTATCTGGCGCATGGCGTCACCCGCGAAGATCAATGATTTTTTTGGAGAAGAATGAAATCCCTTTGGAAAACGATCCTGGATGGATTAACCTATCAAGACCTTGCCGGAAAACGACAACCGCGCGTCTACACAGTTGTGACGGGCTTGATCCTGCTCCTGCTAATGATGGCCGGAGGCATGGCAGGACTCAATCGTTATTGGATGATGAGCCGCGTACATGCCACACCGGAAATGGTCTCCATCCCAACTGAAACCCAAGCCCCGGTGGCGACCGAAATCCCTGTAACAGAAACAACCGAAACAGAAGCATCGTCCGGCTGCCCAACTGACTCAAGCCAGTGGTCCTTTACGCAAACTGTGATCAACGAGACCCATCTGGTCATCCAGCCTGCCTGTGTCTATCAAGGCTTGGAGAAAACCGTTGCCTGGGCACTGGCAGTGCATGTAGGTTATAGCCGCGACGAAGCCACCGAATTGCTTGGGTTCACAGAAATGCCCATGCGTCAGATGGAAACGGTGACGATCCCGAAGAACGCGAATGAACTCATTGATGTGCCGGTCAGTTTCATTCCAACCCATCCTGAATTCAGGGAATGGCGGCTCGACGCCAACGGCAAAGCAGCTGTGACCTATGCCTTGCGCGGTTGCTTCGAGACCTCTTCTGTTGAAGGCAATCACGTGGAAGTTTGGGGTGGGGAATATCCGGTGATCTGTCTGGTGGCGGAGGATGCCGAGAACACCCGGATCCTCCATTCGCTGAACGGTCACATGTACACATCGCCTGCCACACCCATGCGTTCCTTTCTACTCTTTGGGTATCTTGGTGATGGGCAGTGGGTCTGGCTGGGAACACAAACCGAACCGAAGTTGGAAATCATCAATGCAGAGGAAAACGCCAGCGACCGCCTGACCGTGGCGACCTTGTACGACTCCCAACCCTGGGATGCGAGGTGGTTGAGCATCACCCACCATCTCGACATGCTACCGCTACCGGAAGCCTGGCAATCCTTCACGGATGAAAACGTGAAGCAATACATCCTCTCTATGTTGTCAGGGGCTGCTCCATGAAACGCACAGGTCTGTTTCTTCTTTTCCTTGTACTGATCTCCATCCAACCCTCATCCGTACTGGCGCAGTCTGCCCCATCCTGTTCCTATCAGCCGGACGGCAGTATCGTTTGCACCATCGGTGGGGGGAATGAAGATGGTGGCGGGGATGATGGAGGTGATGGAGGCAGACCAGCCGACCCTGGAGGCGGGGACGGCGGAGCTTGCACACCCGGCGAACATGTGACTTGGAAGGTGTTCGGGTTCGATCCGGCATCGAAGACATGCGATGCATTTCCAATGCGGGTGGATAACTGCACCGGACAGGCAATCGCGATCGCTGGCGATCCTGTGTATGATATGCCTTGTGATCTGCCCAATGCCAATCCGCCGCAACATCCCTGTACTTACTTCTCCGTAACGGCTGGCGGGATCACCTGCGCCAATAGCAGCTGGAACATCACAGCACGGGTGACCTTTCCCGAGATCTATCTGGATGTGCGACCCTATCCGGCAACCCTGGTGCGCTGGCCGACCATAGTTCGAAATGGCGGCATGCCAGAGTCTTCCGGGTCAGGCGGTGTGAATTATGTCTCCAACGGTGGCGGTTCCCCCGGCAATCCACAGGTGGGCGACTGGCAGAATCTACGTCTGACCCTTACTCTACAACCAGCGGGTCCCATGTTTGTGACTCTTCCCCTCATCGGAGACCTGATGTTAGCCAATGGCGCATCCCAATCCATGCATTGGGAAGTACCATCCCATCCGTCTGTCGGCGGAAGTACCCTTGCCGGCAGTGTCAGCGGGCTGGATGAACTTCCCGGAGACATGCCCTTATTTGTTGGCCATGGGCGTGCTCCGTACAAGTTGTTCTGGGAATTGCGTTATCAGGAATATGAAGCGATCGAAGGCTGTCTTCCCGGACCGAACAGTAGGGGCAATTACAACTGTGGCGGTGGAACCGGGCATCGCGGCATTACAGGCTATGAATGGCGAAACCGTTCCAGCGGAGGCGAGATCCCGCCTTCCGCCGTGGCAAACCTGCCTTCCGGGAGAATGGCGGACATCAACAACGATGGCACACCGGATGCTTATTGGGATACCAACCTGACCCTCAGACGGATAGACGAATCAGGGAGTATCAGCAACCCCAACTACCAGCGTTCCTGGAATTGGGGCGGGATCATCCATTGGGCGGTGCGTGAAGGGCAGGGACAGATCGGCTGGCCGGGGCAATGATCTGTATGAAATGACAATTGTTTTGAGTGTTAAGAGGATCGGGTAAAAAACACATCACCCGATCCTTCATATGAACAATATGGGATTACACTGGTGCGTCTTCCGCTCCTTCGGCGATCAGACCTTTGATGACCAATTCAACATCGTCGCCAGTGAAGCCGACCAGGCCAACGTTGCCCCGTTCTGGCGAACCTGCCTGTCGGGGTAATGGTGGATAACAACAACGATGGCACACCGGATGCCAACCTGACCCTGCGGTGTCTGGATGAATCGGGGAGTATCAGCAGTTTAACAATATATGGAAACAAATCTGGACATTACCGTTCAATCCTGGTTTATTTCCAACCTGTTCTATGGTAACTGTTCATAGAGGAGCTGTAACGTCGCATAATAAGCTGGCTTGGGGCGAAAATTATCGTCGAACAGGAGAGGGTCAGCATCCGGCATGTTGTAATTTGTCCAGGCATTGGCATCTGAAACCCCGCCAAAGCCGAATGTTGTTACCCCCTTGGAAAGGTAGATTGATAAGAGGTGCTGATACATAATCGCCTGTGCCTCTTTTTCATTGCTCCCTGTGACAGGGTAGAGCTTTCTTGTATCACCGCTAATGGAGATATCCCCAACAGCAATCATGGTTTCCGAATCCGCAAGTTCAAACCCCAATCCATTTATATAATCAATATCCTCGTTCATTTGATCTTCATCGATCCCAATACCAATCCATAGGTTGTTTTGTTCGACAAATCCATCCACAGGAGCCCCGGCTTGGTTCAGATTCTGCAAAAGCAGTAAGGTTCTGGTGCGAATTGGACCCGCCCAGCGATTGTTATGATCGAATACACCACTTTCATTAATCACCGTCTTCGAGTCCGGGTTGCCTTGTTTGACCCATTCTGCAATTTTGATAATCAAGTCCTCCAGGGATAGATCCGTCATGGTGAGCCAAATGCGTCTGTCCGGAATTTCGGTCATGAAATTTGCAACCATCTCATCAGCCACATCCCAGGTTTCGATTTCAGGGTAACGATTAACCCTGCTTCTAACCATGAATTCGAGCAGTTTGAGATTTTCCTCAGCAGAAAATCCCATATCATAAATTTGTCTGGTCACCGAGTGTTCGTTAATATAGCCGGAGGATGTCAGGTTATCGATGGTCGGCCACAAAAGGTGCTGCGCCCTCCATTGGACCGTTCCCAACATCTGCTTATACATGGACATGCTTTGATCGGCATCTGCCCAGGAATAGGCATACCCACTGGGGATCTGCCCAGCATTCATCACAGAATGGACCTTATCCCAATTGCCGAGAATTCTCCCCCAATCCTCTGTGGTGAAGTCCCGAAAAACAGAGTTGATTTGAAGGTGACCGGCAACGACGATGCCGCAGTTCCCATCACATAATTTCTTCAACGCTTGTTGCTGCAACTGTGGCTCTATGGGGTCATTTTGAAATGTAAACACAAGTCCGTTTTGGCTTCCCAGCCACCCCATTGTGCTTTCCCGCCACCTGCCATTTTCCTGAAATGCCAATGGAATACCATTTATGACCAGAAAACGGGTTGGCATCCCATTTATCCCTTTGAGTTCAATATACTGATCAGCATTGGACTGAATCTCCAGAAGCAGTTGGTCTGCGTCCATGTGATGGTTGTTTACTGTAACAATCCCTCCATAGGCATGGACAAATTCCTCGATCCAGAGCGGCAGGTCTTTTGCCTCTGCTAAAGGCTCAGGGCGGGTTTGATCCGTGGGGGTAACAATGACAGCCGGCGTGGAAGTACCCCTCGCCACTTCCCTGGTTGGTGTAGCGGTTGGACGGGGTTTCGACACCTCCCCGCAAGATGTGATTATTAGGGATATAAGAACAAGGAACAGCAGGATTTTATTCATGGTTGCCTCCCGATCCACCTGGAATCTGATCGATTTCTTTTTCAAGTATATCCCATCACAATATTGTTCCGGTCACAGGAAGCCTGCCAATATGGAGAATCTTATTGAGTATATTAAATCAACCAGATTGGAACCGCTCATAGATGGTACTTAACATATGCATCTATAAACTAGTGGCCAAGTTTGGTTATCAGGATATCGTCGAAGTAGGCCTCTTTTACCTGGTAGGCCAGGAAGCCCAAGCCACCCTTTGAGTACTTTGAGTCGGTTGCGTTCAGGATTAACACATTGTTGATGTAGTACCTGATGCTGTCACCCAATACATCCACGCGCATGATGTAAGGCTGATTTGAAGTTAGTGGGAAGTGAATATCCTCCGCAAGCAACTCCCCATCACAAGAATCCGGCGATGGATCAAAACGGAAAATGGATACTCCCAAACGGTTGCCCCCAACTCGATATCCGCTGCAATTTGGCTGGCGGGCACTGCGAACCACCAGGTAGATCTGTTCATAAGCACCGGATATAAAGGTTACATCCACTTGAAGCGAATAGTCCACCCAATCATCCGATAAAAGAAGGTAGGCATTTGGGATCGCCGTGGGATCCTGATCGCGAACACCCAATGCGTAAGAAGCATTGTTCTTAAATATCCCCCAACGCCCATTATTCAGATTTTTCCAATTGGAAATATCCCTGTCTTCGAAGTCGTTTGCATATAAAATTCCACCTGTCGGGGTTTGCTGGTATTGGGATGTTGATGGGGATGCGATTGCCGGTTCCGTTTCGGGAAAGGAGCCGGCCAGTGTCAATACAATGAATACGATCAGGAGAATCCCACCCTGCCATATGGGGATCCGGATTCTGGAACGTTGCCTACTACCGCCAGATAGCTCCAGGCGGGCCTCATGAAGTGCCTGCAAAAGTATGGATTTTTCCTGATCTGTTAGTCCAAGTTCCCTGCAAAATATCGCAACGAAATCCTCTGATGGCAGGTAGCCGCTTTGAGGTTTTTCCACTCGACTTATTACAGAGTGGGAAAAGTTGATTCTTTCAGCCAGCTGTTTCTGGGTGAGCCCGGTTTTCTGACGGTGTTGACGAAGAAGGTTGGACAGATTTGCCATTTTGCGATTTTCGAAAATTCATTTCGACTTTTTTGGCGGGATTCGATGGGATAATTTTATCATTCCATAAAATCCATTTTCCATCGGGAGTGTATTCATGAAACCCCATCGACTATTGTTCGTTTTTCTATTTTTGGCCGCGTGTACGCCAATGGGCGTGAAATCGATCGACCCGGCTAGCAACGGCGGGGAGCAGATCAGTACTCCTTCCGGATCCGTTTTGCCTGCCGAACAAGGACCCTCTTCTCCCGTTCCTGACATCCAATACCCGATTTCCATTTTTGATCAGCTGCCTGTGTTGGAATCCATCCGTGCTGAAAATGCGGATGATTTGGTTCCGATCGCCAGCCTGAACATGGAGACCATCTCCGATGTGGTTTTGACAGAAGGGCGGGACCAAATATTTCTGAACACCTCGATAGGGGTACAGTCCATCGCTCTTCCGGATTTTGAAGTTGGCGAATACACCCCGAGAAGCGGATTTATTTTTGATCGCAAGTTTTCCCCGGATGGTCGGTATATGGCTGAGTTATTGCCGGGTAATCCCAGGATCTTCGATATGACGTTGGAGATAACTGATATGGAAAGCGGAAAATTACTGTGCAGTTTTGGACCACTTTTTACCGCCAATACCATGGAACTGGTTGTCTACCAGGATGGCAGTGTGGTGTACATCTCGAACGATAGCCAATCGAAAATACAGCGCTGGGATACATCGAAATGTCAGGTGACATTCAATGAACAGGCGGACCGCCCCGCTCTGGACGTTTCCAGTGATGGCAAAATGGCTGCCCTCGTCAAGGATAACGAGCTTTTTATTTACACCACGGCTGGTTTCTCGAAAAAAGGACTGCTTGAATCCGCTCAATTGCGAGGGGCATATTTTCTACCGGATGGCAAATCGATCCTGGTATCCTTCCAATCGGGCAATGCCATTTACGATATTAATAGTGGGGAAAAAACACATGATTTTCCTGGCAAAATGGGAAACTACTATATTCGTTACCGTCCCAGCTTGGATGGCAAATGGCTGCTCATCAGTGGAGAAAACACAAATCGAATACTCCGTTTAAGTGATTTCACCCTGTTCAACCTGCCTTCGGATTTTATGAACCTTTCGAACAATCCTCTCAGCCGGGGTTTTGAACTCGTTGAAAATGGCTATCTGATTACAAAGGATTACATATGGGATATTGAGAGGGGAATCCGGGTGGCTGATATCAAAAAGTATGGAACCTGGATGTTTGATAAAATGGTTTTGACTTCTGCTGATCGTTCCTATGCTGCCATCAGCCGGTATTCTGAACCTTACGCCATCGATGTTATTGACCTGTCCACGGGTAAAACCGCCCTCGCCATTCCAGACTATCACAACCCGATTGCATTGCCGGATGGGACCGGTTTTATTGCCACTCATCATGGACATACGGCCTTTTTCAACTTTATCAGCGACCAGCCGCTGAAATTATTGGATGTATATTATACAGATGGACAGTCCATGGGGGATGGCACGCTCATGATCTGGGATGACCAGGGCAATCTGCATCAAATCGACCCTGTATCCCGCAGCCTGCTTCACTCCATTAGTCTGCCATTTGTATCTCCTGACGCCGTTCCCCAGAATCTGGCACCAAACTGGGTTCAGGGCGGGCAAAATTCCTTTGAGGCTTTCCTGTCCAGGTTTATGACCACACGTTGGAGCACATGGGTGGTATCAAATGATCGTCAAGTGGGCGTCCGTGAAACCCAATCAGGGATAATTCAATTCTTTAGAATGCAGGCGAATAGCCAAGTCTGGCGGGACATCCCCACTGAGGATGTGATCTTGAATGTCAGTTCAGGTGATGTGTATGAAATGACATTTAGCCCTGATGATCGTTATGTCGCAGGTTTGTTCAAACAAAAAATTGTGATCTGGGAAGCCCTCACCGGGCGCGAATTAATTGCCATTCCACTGCCGAATGAACCAGGGGTGGTGACCGATTTCGATTTTAGCCCGGATGGCAGCAAGTTATTCATCAGTCATGAGAAATTCACCAGGGATTTTTCCGTTTCCATTCATACGGATTCCATATTACGCATCTATGAAGTACAAACAGGCCGGCTTCTAAAGTATTTTGAGATCAAGCAGGATTTTCGCAAATCCGGCTGTAATATCTCACAACCCTTTGTGATCGCAGCCGACAGCACCCAACTATACTCAATCACTGAAAACTGCAAACTGGGTATCTACGACACTACTACCTGGGAGCTAAGGGGGGAGTTTCATGAGCCATTTAAGGATTCCAATATTGATCTGGCTCTATCACCAGATAATCGCCTGATGGCTGTCGCATATCAAAACAAACTGGAATTGTGGGATATTTCTACGATGAAGCTTCTGAAAAGTTATGGCAATCCGCTTCTGAACATTTATCCGAAGCATAGGGATGCAGAGTTGAGTTATCAGTATCAGATTGCTTTCTCCGAGGATGGCTCCCTTCTTGGCACGCGTTTTAGCGGAGGGTATGGTTTGGAATACAACTCAATTGTTACATTATGGGGAGTCCCGTAATCTTTGGCGCCCTCCATTTTCGACCGATTTGTACGCTGTCAGGTTGTCCTGAGGGGCATACAAATCGGTCGATGAACCCCCACCCATTCTAAAAATCCCACTATAGGGTGCATTCGAGATTGCATTTGGCTTTTCTATTACTCAATTTGACATTAGACGTGCGCAATAATTTCGACAGATATCTTTTTGAGGATGCAGATACTGTTGCATGGGTTTGCCATTTAATGGTGGGTACTGCGAAAAATTGGAATATCATCATTTTTATTATTGTTCTTTTTTTATCGTCTTGCGACACGCCGGCACAGGCACCTGACCCCGCAAGCGCCTCAGGTTATGGCACCCATCCCTCCCACAAGTACGCCGACTGCCACCATAACGCCCCTTCTGCCAACATCCACCCCAGTTATTCAAGCCTGGTTATCGATAATGCCTGTTCTAACAATATCACTCGAAATCACTCGTTATTAAAATAATCGCTCTGAAAACATATGCGACCGAACAGGATCTACTATAGTCTGTATCGCCCGATCCAAAAGCCTGTAATAACGCTTTGTATCCAACTTTCTGGAGTCCAAGGCCTCCTCCAGTTCCCAGGCATGGACTCCAGACTCATTATGTGCGAACAGGAATTCCAATGACTGACCGGGAGCGAACTGCCTGCCGTGTACCTGCAGCTGCCGGGCGGCGCGTGCCGCTGGAGAGGGAGTCTTGTAGGCTTCAAGTGTCCGACTTAACCTTTGGCGAATGAGCAATTCTCCCAATGGAACACGTCCGATTCTGAGATCACGTTTTGCACCCTCCACCAACCTCATAACATCCGGAACGCGGCCGGCAAACTCACGTGGAGAGTTTGCATGTGCCAGAATTTCCAGCGCCTTCAATTGAGTCTTTCGCACCCACAGGGTTGTATCCCTTCTACGCAACTCGATGCCCCGATATTTGAGCGATCCATCCTGAAAGGCGCCAAAGTATTGGTTGGGCACAGGCACACGCGCATCCCGCTTGGAAGCCAGGAATGCGACCCACTTGAAGACTCCCTCCAATGCAATCGGGATGCCTGTTTTCTCCTCGATGGCATTTATAAGTGGCGTAAAGTCGGATGATTTATGGAAGCCGTCCTGTTGAACGAACAAACAATCCACATACATATGCAGAACCGTAAAGCCCATGTCTTCCGCCACCTCCTTGGCTTGCAACATCAACTCGCGGCTCATAGCCGTCACGGCTTCATGCGACTCGATCTTTCCAAAGCGGGCGTTCTTGTATCCCAAATATCCAAAGCACACCACCAACAGCCACTTGAGCGCCGAGGCCCGCGCCTTGAGAATTTCAACCCTGCAATCGCGAGGATCAAGATCGATGAGGATATTCTTGAGTCTTAATCTTTTTTCCAGCAATGGGCGCAGAGTTTTGGGTATCAACCCCTCCGACGCATCTTCTACCCCAACGGTTTCCGGGGAAATATTGTGTTTCACCATGATGGCAGGATACATGGAAGAGAAATCGATCTGTGCCACATTCCCATGCAATCCGATGAGGGGCTGATAGATCAGCCCGCCATGATCGGCGCGGATCAATTCAGATAAAGTCTTCGTCCCTTCAACCTGTTGCTTTTGAACAGGGACCATGATGTTGTTTCGCAAGGCAGTCAGCATCTGCATGGCAGTGATGCCTGCACCAGGGGATTTACGCGCCATCTCCTGTACACCAATGCCTGTGACGCGCGCCTGTTCCATCGCGCCTTCCAATCCGTACTCGCCGAAGGACATGGCATTCTTGCGGTCGATGTGCCAGCGCCCAAAGAGATGTGCCTGCGCCCCGCGATAGGTTACCTGACCATAGGCAAAATAACTGTCTGCCTTGCGCATCATGACCTGTCTGCCCTCCTCGCGATTCGGACGAAACTCTATACCAGTTTCCTTGGACCATGTACTCAATTGTGGAAACAGCCAGGTATCGCCGTAATCTGTCAGGATCAGGTCAGGGTCGATGCGCTGCAGATCGGCTTTCAAACTGATCAGGAATGACCTTGGCGATTCAAGCGAGAGGCTGTATTCCCTTTGGTTGTACTTCACAAGTAGTTTTTGGGGGTTCCGAACCGCTGGATTGCAGTCCGGTGCAAGCGTCAAAATGCGTAATGGGATGGGAGACGGATCGATCTCCCAGGGTGCGGACAAAGGTTCAATGAATTGGACCCGCTCATCACCCAGATGGACGCGGCAACGCCCCAACAAATGCATATCAGTCTGTGCAATAAAACGCAGGGTGATGGGAATGTCCGCATCGTAATAATCCAGGGCCGGGAATTGCCGTTGCAGATCCCCGAACAGTTTTTGGATGTTTGCCGGATCCGGCGTGGTGACTGCCATCACGTCCCGTTCGCCAAGGAATAGATCGCGGCGGACGGTTCGTTCCAACCTAACGTTCTTCCCCCTCAAATATTTCCACGCCTGCCGCAATAGGGGGAAGTCACCCGCCGCATAAAAGGTGATGTCAAAATCCATGCGCAAGCGCAGGCGCTGATCGCCATCTGTCAGCAGCCATAAGGTGGCTCCATCCTCCTCTGCATATATATCCAACAGCCAGCCGGTTGATTCATTCATGTCTCTTTTTCAGTTCATCGAGTTCCTGTTGAAGAACGGTGATTTCCTTGGCTTGCTCCAATAGCATCGCAAGCAGAGCTGTCTCAAAGGGCAACAGAGACTCCGCCTGCCCGATGGCGGCGATATGCCGACGCGCGGCAGCAAAGAGGCCGTCAAAGATGTATTGGTCACTTCGGCGCAGGGTGCGTCGAAATGCCGAGAGGTTGGCTTCCGTCTCGGTGAGCAGCTGGGTGATGGTGACAAGAGTACGACCCATATCATTCAGAAGAGCGATGGTTGGGTGGGGTGACAGACGGGCACTTCCTTGATCATCACTTCATCCGCCTGTCTGCAGACCTGCTCAAGCAGGAAACCACGCTCCTCTGCCAGGGGTGGGGCGAGAGTCAGAACCACAGGACCGGATAACACGAGGCGTTGGATCTGACCCAGGCAGGATTTCAATAATCGATCCGCCTCGTGAATTGACACATGATCGTCATAAAAAGTGTTCAGCAGATCCAGGACCACATACGGTTGGCTGTGGTAGGGAGTGGAACACAACAAGGTGTTCATCTCATAGCAGGTAAAGGCACGCCGACTGAACAACCGGTTGGCGGCTGTTGAAATATCCACCGTTTTTCTGCGCAGGAATGTGGCAACCTGATACGGACGATACTGGTTGCCGCCATCCAGGATGGTGACTGCCCCACGCAAGCCGAGTTCGGCAATTAGGGTCATGCTTTCGGTGCGGGCGGCGTCTGGTGCGTAGACCACGATCAGTTTGCCGGTCTTTAGTGCGGGAAGGATATCCATGCGGTGAGAATACAGGTATCCCACTATAAATAACAGCCCCCACCTGGGGGTCAGATGGGGGTGAAATGGGGGTACTAGATGTTGGGAGGGGGATGGCGGAGTCCCTATTGCTGGCGTTCCCACTCGCTGAAATCCCAATGAGACAATAGAACGCGCAGATCATTGCGCTTGTGTACCTTGAATTTGAAAAATGCAGTCCTGAGGCGATCCTTGACCGTTTCAGGCGAGATGTGCAATCTTGCCCCGATCTCACGGTTGGTATAGCCCAGACACACCAGTGCAGTCACATCCTTTTCACGCGGGGAAAGCGCTTCCCACGTGTTCCAGAGTCTTTCATTGGCTGTGTATTGGGTCAGACCTGCGGCCAGGATATCGGGGATCAAATCGGTTTCAGGACGGCCTTCGTCGGAGGATAGGGTGGAAAGCGTGACGTGCAGGCTTTCACTCGCATCAAAGTGGTAGGTTCGAGGACCGGGCGTAGGGCGCAAGCCTATCAGGTACAGAAGACGATCCCAGATAGACATACTGTTGGGATAATAACAGAACAAATGTTCTTGTGTCAAGTTCCATCTCTTCACTTCCCCAAAGTTCATCCATTTTCGGCTCCTTAAGTGTCTAACAAATAAAGACGGGCTAGTTTTTCGTCTAACGACAATTACTTTGGGAGTATATATAAATGGACACAATTAATGTAATACAGGAATTGGATAAAGTCAGAACTGTCACCTATCAACGCCTGGCTGGGCTAACTCAGATTCAACTTGATGCCCGTCCGGGGCAGGAAGAAGCATGGTCGTTGGGAGAAATATTCATGCACATTGCCATAGATGAGATCTATCTTCGTGAAATGATCTCCCGTCCACTTCGCGAAGGGATTCTTCCGCCTGTTGGCATTACCTTTCTCCCCCCACCGCCACCTTATGGCGTGGATAAACAGACAATACGATTCTGGCTGGAACGCTCGCGCTCACAAACCTTGGTATATATTCAGGATTGGCCTTTGCAATGGGACTCAGACCTACGCCATGCCGGAAACCTTGAGCCCATGAATGCGCTGGAATGGCTGCTTGGATATGCCGGACATGAAGCATCCCATCACCGCCAAATCGATGATCTGGTCAAGCGATTTGCGAATCAATGACAATGCCTTCTCCTTGTAGTAAAGTAGTACCATCCATACCCATCAACTTACTAGAGGTGTTCTGAATGCAACCCCATACGTGGAAAGATCTGATTAAGAAAGTTGCACTAACCGTAAGCGCTCTCTGGGTTACTCTTGTTCTGTGGGGATTGCTCTTTGCCTGGAGGAAGGTTCCGGAATATATCCCTGAGGGGAATGCCATCTTACCACTACCCATTATGAGCAGTGAAGAATATGGTGGTTTGATCAATTCGCATCCGCGGCCATATATTTTCAGCATTGAGATTGCCAACGGTGGAGGTGTGTTGATTTTTGGCGCAGAGCATACCAAAGACCCAAAAGATCCCCAAATTGCACGCATCCAAGAGGAATGGGACTTGTTCGACCCATCGGTCGCGTTGGTGGAGAGCAGACTCGGAATAATGTTTCCCGGATTGATGGACCCGGTCGAGACATTTTCAGAACCTGGCAAGGTTCATGCGCTGGCACGGGAAGATGGAAATCCGACTTATACCTGGGAACCACCCACTGACATTATGATGGAGCGATTGCTTGCCCAACCATTTACACAGGAACAGATCGCTCTTCGTGTGGTTTTGGGACCGGCATTTTCCGCTAGACGATTTGGAACTTCGGAAGACTCGGAAGCAATCGTAAAGGAGTCGCTTCAGGACAAGAAGGATTGGCGCGGCATCGAGGGCGTCTTTGCATCCCTTGAAGATGTGGACGCTGCATGGGCGGACTATTTCCCCGAAGGTCCGGATTGGCGCGATGTTTCGGATGAATATGGGTTGCCAGGCTTCCTGGGCGAAATCGAGACGAATCTACCGCGTGACGAACATTTCATCCAGGTGATCATTGAACTGGTTGAGCAGGGAGAGCGGGTATTCGCCATTGCTGGCGTCAGTCATGCCGTCAAGATCGAACCCGCCCTACAGGGATATTTTGCAGACCATCCTTGATGAGCCGCTCATTCTTTTCGGGACTCTGCCCAATTTGGCGTGTTTTCCATCAAATAATTGTGTATATGTGAGCAACTCCCGTCAAGCGGGTTGATATCCTTGATGAACTGCATACGCAACTCCACCAAATGGGGGTTGGAGGAAATTTGCCTGCGAATCTTTTCCGCGTTTCTTTTTGCCTCCTCCTCCTGTTTCGGGTTGAACAATCCATTTAGAGAGGAACATTGATAGCAGACTCCCGACTGATTAATGAAGGCGCAGCGGTTTTCAAAGACCTCCGTCAGCGTTTTCTTGCCGTAGGTCAGGGCGTGTTTTACCATTCCTTCGGTAAATCCTGTCGCATCCTGAATCTCCATAACCGAGAAGTCATAAAAATATCGCAGCCAGAGACAGATCTGCTGGGGCAGGTCCAGGGTCTTCACCATGCACTGGAAACAGAAATCAACATGCTCCTGCATTTCAAAACGCGCATCAGGGCGGCTGTTATGGATATCCATCAGGCGCTCCATGAGGGTTTCGGACGACATGTGGGCAGCCTCTCCCCTGTCCTGATAATCAACAGCCCAGCGTTTTTGAACCCGATGGTGGTTCCTGGCTTTATTGATGGCGATTGAAAAGACCCATGTTTTGAAAGAGGAGCGTTCTTTGAACCCGGCGATATTTTGTCGAACTGCAATGTAGGTATCCTGGGCCAGGTCTTCCGCATCCTGACGGTTACAGGTCAACCGATATAAAAAACCAACCAGTTTTCCCTGCAGATCCATGAATTCAGTCTCATAAGGGAAGTTCTCAGAGTGGGTGTTCATAAGTCATCCTTTCACATGAATATCGAGATCCATGTCGTGAAATCATCCATTTTGGCATGCCCGTGTGTCTAATTATTTAATGACCGAAACCGTATGGGTTTCAGGAAAATCCATTAGAAAAGGAAAAACCATGATCATTGCCGTTCTAACCGCAACATTTGCCTGGTTTGTCACTGCTGCAATCCTGTTCTTCAATCCTTGGACAGACCGAATTTACAGTCTAACCGCAGGTGCGCCGGGGGTACGTGCCCTTCCAAAATCGCCGCAGACCGTAGTAAAAATCCTTGCTGCCATTCTGGTTCAATGCATCCTTTGGGCACTGTTATATGACATCCTCAAATCTGCCCTGCCGGGGACCGGGTGGTTAAAAGGGCTTTCCTTCGGCGGAGTTTTGTTAACTTTCAAAATGATCCCGCGCGAAATTGATCGCTTGCTTCTCAGTACGTATCCACTGCAACGGCTGCAAATCGAATTTTGGATCGGAGCCGTCTGCTGTTTTGTGGTGGGGATCGTTTTTGCGTTGATCCTCATATAGTCCAGATTGGATGTTCACCTATTTTAGCACAAGTGTTCTTATTTATTTAAAAGGAGATGACATGAAATTAGGAACGTTTTCACTCAGTTTGACCGTTGCCAATATCGAGAAAAGCCAGGCTTTCTATGAATTGATGGGCTTTAAAGTGATCGATGGAGGACATATGAATGATGGCTTTCGAGATACGGATACCAGCAAATGGCGCATCCTTGAGCACGAGTCCGTAAAGATCGGTTTGTTCCAAGGGATGTTCGAAAAGAATATCCTAACGTTCAATCCGCCCGACGTGCGCGCCCTGCAGAAAATCCTAAAAAGCGGTGGTGTCCATATCTTTGAAGAAGTGGATGAAACAGGTAGCGGACCGGCTTCGATCATGTTCGAAGACCCGGATGGTAACCAGATCATGCTTGACCAGCCATAAACCACTACTGCAGGAGATAAATATCCATGTCAAAGCGAAATATTGTCCATGTAGAGATCCCCGCATCTGATGTAAATACTTCGGGAAAGTTTTATCAGGATCTATTCGGCTGGAAGATCGTCCCCATGCCTGAAATTGATTACACCATGTGGGAGGCAGGTGACGGCTCCGGCGGCGGTTTTCCACAGGTCTCCCCAGAAACACCGGCAGGTCGTGTTTTGGTCTATATTGCCAGCGACAATATCGATGATGATCTGAAACGAGCGGTTCAATTAGGCGGGACGGTGTTGAAACAAAAAACTGAAATTCCCGGCACGGGTTGGTTTGGGGTCTTTCAGGACCCCACGGGGAACGTACTTGCGTTATATACAGGCAAGAACTCTTAAGGTTCCAAGGCTTTGCAACACGCATTTCATTCAGGTGAAGAGCGTTATTCACCTGAATGAAATGATACGTGGAAATACTTGAGAAGTATATGAATTTGGAGAATGTGCGTGGACAAAATCATCAACCTGGTCGTAGATTTGAAATGTGATATTAAACGCGCCTATGAATTGTTTACCAAAAAGAATGAACTTGAGACGTGGTTGTGTGTAATCGCCGAGGTCGAAATGTTTCCCGGCGGTCAATATGAATTGTTCTGGGACCCGCAAGATCGAGAAAATAATAGTACGATTGGCTGCAAGATTACCGCTCTGGAAGCCAATCAGTTCATCTGCTTTGAATGGAAAAGCCCGAAACAGTACAAACAATTTGCGAACAATGCTGACCCTCTAACTCATGTGGTTATCTTCTTTCAACCATCCGAACTTGGAACTGTGGTGCGTCTGATCCATACTGGTTGGCGAAGCGCGGCTGAGTGGGAGGATGCGCGTTCATGGCAGGAAAAAGCATGGAGCATCGCATTTTCAGGTCTTGAACAACAAATAAATAAGTAGCAAATCATGTAATCGTACGGAAGGAGGGTATTCTTCAATGGGGCATCGTGTCCAATCGCATTGAAGAATACCTTGCCATAAAAAAGGTTTGATTTTCGAGGTAGCAGAGTGGCGTTCAAGCACGTACTTTCGCATCTATCCGGCATTCCGTTTAGGTTATGGTTTGGAAATAGCCTCCCTTCTCGTCCCACTAATTTTTGGCAAAAATTATGCAGTTCTGCGTTACTTTTGCTGCATCCGGATGACTGATAATCATGCGCTGAAGCAATCCCACAAAAATGCAACGTCCAAGGTGAGGGGGGCACCCTGAACGTTGCAAAGATATTTTACCAAATATTCCGCTCGGTACACAACCGCTGTCGCTAACTCCAACCCTGAACAAAAGCGACACGTTCCCCATACCCACCCATTCATATATATATCATCAGCAACCAATGATCTGGTTGCTCATTTATCTTCTCACAGTAAGTCTATATGACCTGCGCACTCGGCGCATCCCAAACTGGTCCACTTACCCATTGATCCTTGCGGGCATGATCGCTCACTTCCCTGGGCATATGGATTTGTGGCTGGCATGTTTTCTGCTGCTTTCCGCCTGGGCAAGCGGCTGGATGGGCGCCGGGGATGTAAAACTTTGGATGGCTGTTCTTTGGGCATTACCCGATTCCAATATTCCATCTCTGATCCTGCTTATATTTCTTTCCTTCCTAATCACCAGCATCCTTCAGTTCTTCTGGAGGTTGTTTCAGAAGCAATCCCTCACTGGCACAAAATCCCCTGCTGCCTGGCGGACGATCCCCTTTCTCCTGATGGTCTGGCATGTACACTGATCTCTTCCTTGCCATGCTCAATCCCAAAAACGCACGCGGGAATCCCATCCTGTCCGCAATGCTATATACCTTTTGTCCCAATGCCGCACGCTGGTGGCTGATGGGTGTAGATCCTACTCCGCCTTTTGATCCTGTCTGGAAATCCCTGGAAGATCTATCCACCGGCAAGACCCTGGTGGAATTCCTGATCCAATATGGCTTCGAAAACCTCCTCGATGAAATTCGCTCCTATATCCGCGAGGTGGAGGTGTATCGCACACAGCACAGTAATCTCAAATCTCCGGAACTCATGCCGCTCTTTCGGGGTGGGAACATTCCCCTTTACCGCCGATATGGTTCCCAAAATGCGATCCACAACCTTGGCGGGGACTGGCGCAACCTATCCATCTATGTCCGCACCTGGGCGTTCCTCTCTCAGGACTGGCGCAGTGACATGTTGATTGGGCGGGATGCTGGCTACATCCTGAAGGCGGAAAAAGTCTGCCTGACCCTTCCGCCCGGTGTACGCATGCCTGTCCAGTTCGATGCATGGGTCTGGCAATATCAGGTGGGGCATGTCACAGAAACCAGGATCGGCTCGCTCGTCTCCAATGGCGAACAGGATCAACTGCGCTTTTCCCTGCTCAACCGCTGTACAACCCTGGGAAACCAGCCCTGGTCCAACACGCCCGCCATCGTTTCTTTGGATCGAGAGACCGGTGAAGCAAAGAAGTTCGATCCACTCCTCGCCAACCGGGATCTGGAAAAAACAGTGGTGTCCCTGTCCAACCTTGCGAAGAAGGGACCACACCCACCCTTGAATGCCCTGCAGCAACCATCGATCTGTAAACAATGCGGTTATCAGCAGGTATGTTTTACAAGGAACTATATCTCCCAACACGCCTTGAAGGACTTATGAAAAAACTCCGATTTCTCATTATTTGTGTAATCTTCATTGCACTGTTTGCACTCAGTAATCTGGCGATGGCGGTCACACCAGTTTATGCCTCCAGTGCGAATCTGCTTCCAACTCCCACACCCACGGTGATGGTCACCGTCACGCCGACTCCACCCACGGGAGGCGGCAACACAACCACGACCACCATCTCACAGATCTTCAATCATCTGGTCTTTCCTGCCGAAACCATCTCGGAAGCGCTGGCGGGCATCTTCGATAAAGCCGCCGACAAGGAAGTACGCGCCATGAGCGAGGAGGTCGCGCGCTGGACAAGTGTGATCGGCGAGATCGTACAGGCTCCCAGTCAGGGCGATTACAGTACGGTGGCACAGTCCAGTCTGCCAGTTGCGGCAGCATTAGCCCCCGCCTTGTTCTTGTTGAGATTGGCTCTATATCATTGGGGCAGATTGCTTGGTGATGATGATAGCAGTTTACGTGTGATCGGGGATTGGGTAACTGCTGGCGTGCTGGCAATTGCCTCCGGTCCATTTCTTGACCTCATCGTGCGACTCGGGTGGTGGATGGTTGGGAAGGTGATCGGGGAAACCGGCGCCTTGGCAGTCAGCTTTGTGGAGAACACCACTGCAACATCCATTCTGTTGGGATTGGCCAACCAAACCTTCCTTGGCAGCCTGCTCAACATCGGTTTAACGATTGGTTCCCTGCTCGCCATTGGCGGCATGTTGTTTGCCTTTGCCTCGGCTAATGCGGTTCTCTTCATCCTCGCTGTTCTTGCTCCACCGCTAGCGATAGCGAGTGTATTGCCTCAGGCAACCTGGCTGCGTTCCTTAATGATGAAGGCGGTGGTTCTGATTGCGCTTCTTCCCATCGTTGCTGGTGGAGTCTTCAAGGCAGGCATGGCAGCCAGCACCTGGATGGGTCAACAGGGCATCCTGTCTGCCATCCTGCGCGTGATCTGGTTATGGGGAGCAACTGGACTATTGCTTTCCCTGGCAGGCATTCTTGGCAAGATGACCATCTCAACCACCGCTGATGCATTTGGAGGAATGATCAAGGCAGCACAACAGATCGTCTCCATCGGGATGTTGGCAGCCAGCGGAGTAGGCGCGGCGGGAGCTGGTGCAGTTGGTGCGGCAGGAGCTACCTCCAGCGCAGGGGCAGGTGGAGCAGCTGCAACCACGAGCGGACTGACCGGCGCAGAAGCCGCAATGGGTCATCTGAATGCAGCTCAGCAACTGACACAACAAGCTGGAAATCTGGAGGCAATGGGATTGCGCGCCCCAGCTGCCTACAACCGTTCGCTGGCACATGGGCATGAACTCGCGGCGCGACAGGCGGAATTGGGGGAACGGATGCAGCGTTTCAATGGCGCTCCGTCCACATCTCCCTCCGATGATTTTGGTTTTTCACCATCGGTGAATGCCTCGATTCAATCCAGTTTCAATGGTTCGCCCCAGGAATTCCAGCAGGGCTTTCAAGCCATGTCCGCAGACATCACCCAACATGGGATGGACCCCAATGTCTTCGCGGCGCAATACCCGCAGGAAACGGCACAGATGACACGAGCATATCTGGATCATCCAGAAGAAATCATGATAGCGCGCGATCCTTTGATGCGGGCATCCGAACTTGGCAATGCCACACGGGTGAAAGAGATATTTACATTTATGCCGAATAAACAAACCGAGGAAGAGGATCGTTCATGACCCTCACGGAAACCTTCGCGCTGGTATCCTTCTCTCTCTTTAGTTATGCCGATCTGCGTTATCGCCTGGTGCCGGGGATCGAAGTATTTCTTTTGGGAACGATCCTATTGGCACTTCCGAATAATCCACTTCAGACAGGGATCGTATTGCTGGCATGTCTTTGGGGCATCGTTCGTAATCTATCCGGATGGTTTGCCGTGCCCATGTTGTTTTACCCGCCTGTCTGGCCAGTATTGTTGACTGGTTATGGATATCGCAAAGGGATCATTGGCAGGGCGGATCTGTTTGCAATCAGTGGACTGGCTTGCCTGTTTCCCCTGCCAGCAGTCTTGTTATCGTTGTTTGGATTGGAACTTTGGAGAAGGTTTTGGGTACGAAGACAAACTGGATCGATCCCCGCACTGCCAGGCATGTTCGTTGGACTCTTGATCTATATCGTGACAGGCAGTCTATTCTGACCAGGTATTCACACAGGGTTATTTTTCCCTTTGTGGAAACACCCAGAACCCAACTGCCATGACGCCAAACATCAGCGGTAGGAAGGTGCATGGATATACACCGAAATGAATTGCCAGTTCATTCAGTAGCACAGCCGCTCCGACAGCCGCATAAAAAATCCATTCCCTGTTTGTTGACATGTAACCATTGTATACCAACTTCCCTTCACATAATTGATTTACTAAGCGACACCTGCAAGCCTCCCCTGCCTATAAACAAATAACATACCCCCATGCCGCGCTCCGGAACCCTAGGCAATCCCCAACCCTACACTTCTTTTGGTGTCTTCGCTGGTCTGTCCTTCTGGGGCGGCGGCGCCACTTTACTTGCCGCAGCGCCAGGAATCGGCAAGACCTCCTGGTTGCTGCGGATGATCTACGAGGCAACCTGCCTCCACATCCCTGCCATGATTGGCTGCTATGAACATACCCCTGAGGAATTGCGATTCCGCCTATACCGGCAGGTGGAGGCAATCGTTTCCGGTCCACATGAACATGCCTCACAGGGAAAGGTCGAAGCGGCTCTTGCGCGTGCCAGTGAAGCAGTTCTGCTCTCGCTCAATTCCCGCGAGGATACCGTCCGCGCCCTGGAAGACATGCTGATCCATGATTACGCCTTCCCTGTCAAAGGACCTGCTCTTATCGCTGTGGATTATCTCAACCGAGTACCCGTAGTTGGCTTGACCGGCATGATGAACGAAGAGGGTCGCAGTGGTGAAGCAGCTGCCGCCTTACGGGAAATGGCACGCCATCATGGCTGGGCGATCATCGCGGCTGCTGCTTTGAAATCCGAACGCTTCAATGATGGCGATGATCTATCCGCGTTATTAGGCGATGAACGAGTTCCCTATGAAGCGGATCGCGTACTAGTGGTGAATCGCACTGGCGACGTCCGTGATTGCGGCTGCGCTCCACTGGAAGTCCTGACCCTCAAAGACCGCACCGGACCGGCTCGGCGCTGGTCGATGCAATTTTGGGGTGAACGCTTCTATCCCGCCCTTGAAAATGAATTCCACAAACACGATCCGATGGTGTTGTCATGAGCGAAGTCACTTCCCTGTTATTGACCTTCCTGCGCGAAGCCTGGGTTGCCTTGGCTGGCGCTTTTGTCGCTTTTGCACTGTTGGCAGGGATTGCCCAGATGTTGCGTGTGAGTTCCGCTTCTGTACTCGGTGCAAATCTTTGGGTGTGGGAATCCATCTCTGCCCTGATCTCCATCGTTGTGTTGGGTTTATTTGCCTTCCTTGGCATCCCGCAGATCGTGAACGCATTGCAGTCCACCCTGCCCGGCGCCGGTGGTTGTGGACCGATCAGCGAGTTGGGCACGCTCGCCTCTGGGCTGATCGGCGGGCTGGCAGCCCTGCGCATGATGAAGGCAGCCTTCATCACAATGTTTTCTGCCTCCATCGGCGGGGCATCTTCCTTCGCCAATGCACTCATCGAAAGCGGTGAAGCGCTCTTTGGCATGATCCTCGCCAGCGCCGCCATTCCCCTGGCAGCCTGGTTTCTTGGTACTTGTTGAAAAATAAAAGGAGAAGATATTTATGTTCGATCCCATTATGGAACAGATCCTGTCCATCGCCCGTGACGCCTGGGCGTTCATGGCTGGACTCTTGATCGTCGTGGCATTACTTGGTGGCTTGTACTACATCCTGCAAGGCACGGCAGGCATGGCGTTTGGCGGCAGCCGCATGACCTCGATGGCAATCATCGGGGTGGTAGGTCTGATCATCATTGTTCTCTTCGCCTTCCTCTTCCTGCCGCAACTGGGTGAGATGTTGAAGAACTTCCAACCCAAACCGCCGTTCTAGGAGAGGCATGTTCAATAACCGCGATCTTGGCATCCTCGGCACTGGCGCATTACTGGCAGTCCTATGTTTATTCCTTCCGCTATCCTTCACTGGAAAGGTGGTGATCGGTTTTCTGGTGTTGGTCGGGTTCATGGCGCTGGCGCTTCTGCGCCTTGGACCCGACCGCGTCCCGCCCGAAGTTTGGTTGATGCGCCGCTTTCGCTA
Organism: Anaerolineales bacterium UBA2395; assembly: GCA_002343775.1. GTDB lineage: Bacteria > Chloroflexota > Anaerolineae > Anaerolineales > Villigracilaceae > Villigracilis. Next base: position 40,828 of record DDSH01000010.1, on the reverse strand, counting down.
TTCGATCCAAACCAGACAATATGTCAACCAACAGGCAGCCTCCCGTAAAACTGAAGGCAATCCACCTCCACCCAAACAAAAAACACAACGCCCAACGATGGAACCAGAACGTCCTGCTCCATCCTATCAACAGCAGATGCCGCAAGCAACCATGCGACCGATTGACCTCGCATGGAACGAAGTTGGAGTCTATCCATTGTTGACCGTCCTGCTGGGTGTTGTGGGTATTTACTTTACCATCTGGCTTGCGAACGGTGGCGCACAGGAACTTGCATTTTGGTTTGTATGGAGATAGCATGATCACATTGATTTCAATCATGGGCGCCTTGGCGCTGGCAGCCATCCCGATTGCCTTTGGCTGGCGCCGTACCGTGGATGAAGCGGGTATGGCGCGTGCAATGGGCATTGCCCAACCGAAGAAAAAATTTGACCCGGAGAAATTCGCGCGTCAAACCGGAACGGGGCTGGCGTTCAACCAGATCGCCTATGGCTTTCTGGCTTGGGTCGGCGGTGGACTGGCGGGAGGAATATTCCTCGGAGTCTTTCCTGCGATCCTGTTTGCAATAGCCGGTGGTCTGTTGTACGCAGGCACGCTTTCGGACAAACGCCAGGAATTCCGCTTGAAGCAAGCCAAGGATATTTTACGCGGATTGGGTGTCGTGGAGACTCTCCTATCCCAAGGCAAGCCCTTGGGCGATGCGCTTGATGATGCGGCGCAAGCCGTGGGTCCCGATGGCAGGATGGTCTTGGGTGATCTGGTCGTGCGACTCCGCACCGCCCCTGCCGATGAAGCCGCATTGGCTGTGCGTGAATGGACGACCGCCTGGGATAATCCCGCGGTGGACATTGTCGCCACATCGCTGCTTGCTTCCATTGAGGGGCGTATCGAGATTGGTCCGCTCGTGGCATCTCTGCGAAAGACTCTCGGCACCGTGGTTGAGGTCTTATCCCGTGCGCGTGCCGCCGCCAATGGTGTGGAATGGCAGGCACGCTTTCTGGCTCTTTTCCCTCCGGCTGTTTTGGTATTGATCGCCATCACCACTCCCGAAGTCGGGAAGTTGTATTCTGGTAATCCACTTTTTCTATCTCCTGTCATCCTCGGCTCAGGGATTTCCTACTGGCTTTCGATGCGCATGATCCGCAATGGCTTATCTATTGAAGCCTCAATGGGCTTGCAAGCCGGACAACAGGGCGAGATTCGCCTGGATCGTCTTGGACGGGTCTTGTAGTGAAAGGTTTCTTCCGTTTTTCCATTGCCTTGATGACCGCCCCGTTGTTATGCGGGGCGGCTTTGGTGGTGGGTTATGTCATGCTGGTGGTCCTGACCATTCCGCAACTACCGGCATGGGCGCAGCCTGGTGTGGAGCAATGGCTGTTCGATATCCCCCAGTATGCTGAGACCAGTGACAACGGTTCGTATGGCAATTCGCTTCCATCCGGAATGAGCGCTGTTCCCTTCGATGGCTATGTTGAACCGGGTTCTGAGATCTATGGATTGCCGTTGGTCGGTCCGATTCCACATTGGGGTGACATCTATGACAAACCTTTACTTGGTTGTGTCTTCCAAGACCCACACTACCAGACTCATACAGGTGCAGACTTTCCAGTGAACGAAGGCACACCCATTCATACAACTCTTGCAGGCAAGGTCGTCTGGGCCGGCTCAAACGGTCCTTGGGGCAATCTTGTAGTGGTGGAGAACAATGGTTATCAGGTCTGGCTGGCACACTTGAGCAGCATCCAGGTCGTGGAAGGGCAGATCCTCAATTATGGTGATGTGGTGGGATTGAGCGGCAACACCGGCAACAGCACCGGCGCGCATTTGCATTATGGCATCCGCCAGAAGACAGGGGAGCAAAGCGCAGTCTGGCTCAATCCTCAGAACTTCTTTACTGAAAATGAATACATCTACATCGGGTGTTCCGATTAAATTATGACCATTCGACTTGGCGATGTGACTTTTTCTGATTGGATCAGCCTGGAATGTGAGGGTGGTTTCACCGACACCTTTATATTCGATATTAACGCCTTGAATGGTTTGCCGCCGTTTGTCTTTCATCCCCTCCTGCAGCGCCTGGTTGCTGAGTTGGATAAAAAAAGACCAGGCGCGTCCCTTTGGATCCGTGTGACATCTCCCGGAGAATGGTATCTGATGGAGGTCAAACGATCCATGACAGATGGGTTTTCCGTTCCCTATGTTGTCACGTCAAACGACAAGACTCCGGATTATCGCAGTTTCTCTTTTGGACCAAAATTATTTTCTTCTTCACACCCCCCTCCTCCCAAGGTGGACGATGAGTTTTCTAGTTTCTCTTGCGAAGAGTTGAAATGTCTCCAGGTGTTGACCCGAAACCGGAAGGGAAGTGCGGAAGAGATCGCTTCTTTGGCGGGTCTTCCTGAAACTATTACCTATGATGTTTTGCAGGGACTTCAAAAGAAGAAAAAGGTGATATTCAAACTTGGCGAGATGTTCCAAAAAGACAAGTCAAAGCCCAAGAAAATGGATCCATACCCGATGTGGCATCCTAGACGTAAAGGAGTATCTGCTGCCCTGCGCAGTTGGGGAGCATCAGAGGGATCGGATTTCAGCAATATAAAGGAACTGCATCCAGACAAGATCTGCACACCCCATAGAAACATTTCCCGTAGGTGGCTGGCATGGTTACGATCTGCCTACCCTCACGCCGAGATTTGGACAGGCTGGAGTGAAGTGAAGATTCCTGGAACTTCTGTGCGTCCAGATGCCCTTGCCTGGGGACGTATCCAAGGCTTTGAGACCGTGTTCTGGTTGGAGGTCGGGGATAACCATAAGAAAAGAAGGCAAATCGAGGAGATCACAAAACAACGGCTATCAGAAGCATGGCGATTCTGTCGAGAGACGGGTACGCGGCTCGTCTATGCCTCCATCAGCCTTAACTGGGTCCATGAGGCTGTAGCCTGGACATGTACCAGCCTGCCTGCCGGGGTGGCTGTGATCCTTGGAGACCGTAGAATAGTTGGAAGACTACCTAATGTGGAATGGGGAAGGGTCTCCCGTCTCGCCAACTGACTGGCAGGCAATGAAACCCTGCACAAGCAAAACCATCAATCGGAGTCACATTTAACACCATCGCCGGTTCTGCCAATTCCAGAGGATTCGCAATGACCAACATCTGACAGTCATGTCTTGCATCTGCACTTTCTGCATGGGAGGTATTTCTCAAAGATGCCGTGGTCACTCCACCGAAATTTTATATCAATCCTCAATCTCTCATCGGAAAAGTTCCCTATGAAGGGGATTTGGGATAGAATAAAGTCAGCGCTTCTCATTTGGCACGAATTTTCTTTTGCCGCCTAAAACCAAGAACCACTACATGGTGGATTGACAATTTGCTTATGGCGCACTTTTTCATCTCCTATTCACGCAAAGATACGGAACTGGTCGAGAAAATAGTCGACGCCCTCTCGGCGGACGATCTCCTACCTTGGATCGATTGGAAAAACATCCCCAAAGGTGAAGAGGTTCAATTGGAGATCCACCAAGCGATCGCGGAGGCGGATGTTTTTTTGTTTTTTGTTAGTCCTGATTCCGCCCAGTCCAGGTGGTGCGCAGAAGAAATTGAACATGCTGCGAAAAACAGGAAACGAATCCTCCCCATTGTTGTTCGTGACGCCGATCTCCCAATCATCCACCCAGAAATCTCAAAACGGAATTGGGTTTTCTGCCGCGAGGGGTTGGACGATTTCAACAGGGCGATCGAGGAGACGCGCAAAGCCATTTTTACAGATTATGAATGGCTGAAATTTCATACTGAACTACAAATAAAGGCGCTTAAATGGGAGCAGAAGAGGGATAACAGCAGGCTTTTGCGTGGAAAAGAACTACGGGAAACCGACAAACAAATTCATAGAACGAATATCCCAAGAGATCCAGTGGCGACTGATATCCAGCGTCAATTTGTATTAGCAAGTATTAAGCACGAAGTTGTAACAAGACGATTGCTGGTCGCCTCATCGGCAGTGATACTTTCGATCATATTGGTCTTGATAATATGGCCTTTTTTGAGCAGAGAACAGGCGATTCCCGGCACATGGGTATCCATTCATGAAGGAAGTTTCAAAATGGGCATGGATCAGGATGAGGCGGATTTTGTATATTATTTATGCAGTAGAGAAAATGTAGTACCAGATAATTGTTTTTTTACATCCGAGGAATTGCTTGGGTTCGCCGGAAAACAAGATAATGCATTCCTGTCCGAATTTATGATAATGGACAATGAAGTGACGATCGCTCAATACCAGCAGTGCGTGGCGTCCGGTTTCTGCCAACCGTCAGATAATTGGACAAAAGGCGCAAATAGCCCAAATGAGCCAGCCACCAATTTGAACTGGCTTGATTCAGCAGATTACTGTACCTGGCTTGGCGGGCGTTTGCCGTCGGAAGGTGAATGGGAAAAAGCCGCTCGCGGACCCAATAGTAGTTATTTTCCGTGGGGCGATAAGTGGGATAACCAAGCTAATCTTGAAGAAGATACCGTCCAAAGGATTGATGTGTTTGCAGAAAGCGACATCAGTGATTATGGTGTTAAAAATATGGCCGGGAACGTGCGGGAGTGGACTGCTAGCGAACGTTCGCTACAGCGCCTTCCAGAGTTCAAGAATCTCTTCCTAATGCCAGAAGATTATGTGCCTGGCATGGAAATTATCCTGCGCGGTGGGGCATGGAATAATGATCGTTCAGCAGGAATCACATCAAATGTGGGGTGGCTTGATGCATCGCTTTGGCGCAATAATATTGGTTTTCGATGCGTTTGTCCCGAGGGTCAAACTTGCGAAAGCCCGTGGGATAAATGGTGGGTATGGTTTGGCGATTATTAACTCGCTCGCTAGCCTATGAGATTTTTGGCATGTTCCTTATCTCATTGGGGATCATGCTTGGTTTTTTGGCAGGTATTCGCTTCGTCAGACAGGTGGTTGACGATGGGTTAGTGCAACAATCGCCTTACTTGATAATTGCCGACACGCCAGTTTTTGAATTGCCCCCTGCCACACACCTCCCCACGTTAACACCCACGCCAATTCCCACCGCAACCCCACCGCCATTACCCGCCATCAGAATGTTTATACCAGCCATAGATCTGAACACAAGCATCACCGAAATATTTCCAACAGAAATCCTGAAAAGAAGTGAAGGAACATTTATATGGGAGCCTCCAGACTTTGCAGTTGGTCATTTCGAATCTAGCGGAAAACCGGAAGAGGGTGGCAATATCGTTTTTATCGGCCACAATAACACCCAGGGTGAGGTATTTCGAGATCTGGATCGTCTGACAATTGGAGACGAGGTAATTCTGTATACGGTAGAGAAGGAATTTCATTATTATGTTCAGAAAATAGTATTTGTCCCCTATCTTGGATCTGAAGAACAAGGTGATGCGGCATTGCAATCCTATTCTTCCCCACAAACAGCCGAAACAGTCACTTTAATATCCTGCTGGCCATATGCCACGAATTCGCACCGCATCGTTGTCATTGCCATACCATCTTCTGATAGGGAGAAGAATGACCAATAAAGGATCAACGCGAAAACTGCTCCGCAGTCTTCCGGAATTCCGGCCTTTATCAGGTCCTGAATTGGATACCTTCATCGATACGATGACCTGCAAAGAATATGTACCTGGCGACGTGCTTTGGCGAACCCGAATGCAGCTCGACCTGTTTGTTATCATCCAAACGGGTGAAATTATTCTTGAACACCACCTACATGGTTCCGTGATTCGTTCGGTTAAACTAAAGTCCGGGGACTATGTACGACCGTTTGATCTAAGGACCACAAGAAAACATTCCTTTATTCTTGCCCGGGCTGTCACTGATGTTCGATTATTGGTTTTACAAGTAAATCGAACCGGGGCTCTACGGTCAGATTTAATCTCAAATGATTATTTCCATCAGACGCAAAAACAATCTCGATTCTCGCATTGGCGCAGATGGTGGTTCGCCTGCGTTGCCATGCTGATCTTGCTTCTATCCTGGAATGATGGAATCAGAATAATATCCGGAGCCCTTTATTTGGCAGCCAATCCAGTGGCCCAGTCTAATTTTGAACCACAACAAAACCTAAATCTGCTTAAGCGCATCGAAGCCTTTGATCAAGGAGCGGTTTTTGCCTATAATCAGGAAGGGTATATTTGGTTCCAACAGAATAATCTGCATAGCGCCGAATTTGCATTTACAGGCGCCACAAATATTGACCAAAGCAGCGATTTTGCGCTCAATAATCTGGCTGTAACATATTACGTGACCGGTCGCGATCCACAAGCGACAATGCTCCTGCAAAAAGCTATGAAAAAGAATCCCGACCATGCAGTCCTAAGATACAATTTGGGCTTGGCATTATCGCAGCAGGGATATGACTTAGAGGCGTTACGAGAATTCAGGGAAGCAAGCTATATCGAGCCGACATGGGAAATGCCGTATGTACAGCAGGGCTATCTTTTTATGAAGATGCAACACTATGATGACGCCGAGCAGATGGCCCGGACTGCAATCCGGATCGATCCCACCCAGCATCCCGCCCATCTGATCCTTGCCATTGCGCTGTTCAATCAGCAAAATGACCATGAGGCTTTGAAGTACGTTGAAAAAGCATTGAATATCATACCCAATGATGGTGTTTCAAAATTTTATAAGGGCCTGATCTTGAGAGATCTGGGTGATTATGGTGCTGCTTTGCAACTATTACAGGAACTGCTTGGATCTGTGGATGATCAGCAGCAGTATTTGCGTATTACCGCCGAGATAGAGTCATTGCAACGTGAATTTCCCCAAACTCCGTAATGGAAGAAATCAATCTTTGTACTACAGATGAAAACAGAAGGATTTGCTGGAATAGATTGGACGCATTGTCTGTAAAGGAGAATTCTGATGATGAAAAAATATATGTTTCTTTTTTTAGTGCCGGTGGTTACTCTTTCGATTGCACTGGCATCCAGTGTTGGAATGGCAAATGCCCAAACCCCCACCCCGTGCGCTCCCCCATTCTGTGTGTACGTGGATGCGACACTAACAACGGGAAATGAAGACGGCTCTCAAAACAATCCTTATAGCCAGGTCAAAGAAGGAAAGTATTATGCGCAGTCCCAGCCAAATGGCGCATTGTTGTACGTCAAGGAAGGCAATGAGTGGGCCGGTCCGACCAAGGTAGCTCCTGTTATATCAGGCGGTGCAGGATCTGTCTTGCCAAACATCACAATTTACATACTTCTTGGAATTCTTGCCCTTATATTGATATTGCTCGGCTGGCAGATTCAACGCCAGTCGCAAAAGATCCAAGATTGAAAGATATGTTTATGACCGGGCCTGGTGCGGCCCGGGTGAAAAGTGAAAAGCAATCCATCCACATTGAAACTCATTTCAATGTGGATGGATTGCTTTGGGAGGACCAGCGATTGGAAAAATTGTGGAATTAATATCGAGGTAGAAAGTGTCTGACGAACTTGGTTGAAAATGCCTTTGCAATGTAACATGTTTTTTGAAGCAATTTTTGAAGAAGAGGTCGTATAATTAGTGAACAGTGGGGCTAGCCCCACCGAAAATCCAAATGCCTACCAACAAACCCTCTCGTTCTACCAAGAACAAGAGCATCTCCGTCAACGGAGATGTGAGGGATAGCACTGTCATTATCGGGGACAATAATACCGTCAACAAGACGACCATCATCCAGAAATTCTTCAACATCTTCAAAAGTGACGCAGAGACCCTCGAACAGCGCAACCGCCGCATCCTGCTGGGACACGTCGAAAACGCGTGGATCAAAGGCGTGTTGGACGCATCCCTGCACGGCGCGGCGTTATTGGACTTGGGCATCAAACCAGACCCCGAAGCGGTGATCCAATATCCGTGGGCGATCAAGAAGGAATCAACGAACGAAACCATCCCCACAGGGACATCCATGCTGGATATCTTCGACTCCATTGGCATGGGACGTTCCCTGCTGATTCTCGGCGCGCCTGGCTCTGGCAAGACGACCATGCTGTTGGAACTTGCCCGCCAGTTGATTCAGCGTGCCAGAGAAGACGTGACTTATCCCATCCCGATGGTGTTCAACCTCGCCTCATGGACAGAGAAACTCACCCTCGCCGATTGGCTGGCGCAGGAGTTGAACAACCTGTACAGCGTCCCGCGCAAGACCGCGCCCGATTGGGTAAAGGGAAATAAATTGCTTTTGCTTCTGGACGGTTTGGACGAAGTTCGGCAGGAAAGCCGCACCAAATGCGTGGACGCGATTAATGAATTTAGAAAACAAAACGGTTTGACCTCCCTTGCCGTGTGCAGCCGCAGCCAGGATTACGCCGACCTCAACGCAAAATTATCCTTTGAAGGCGCAATCGAAGTCCAACCGCTGGCGCAGGGACAGATTGCCGAATTCTTCAATCGTTTTGGGGATGAGATGGCGGGACTCAAACTGGCTCTTGAAAAAGATAGTGCCCTACGTGAAATGGCAGAGACGCCGCTGTTTTTGAGTATTATGCTCATGGCGTATCGAGATAAGCGGGATGTGGATATTTGGGTCTCTAAAGATGAAAATATGCAGCACAAACACCTTTTTGACACATACATTGATCGCATGTATGAGCACCCTCGCTCGAAAAATGCAACTTTTGTAAAACAGGATGTGTTGCATTGGCTTGCATGGTTGGCAGATAAAATGATTGAAAATGATCAAGTTTCGTATTTATATGAGAATATGCAACCTGATTGGATATATGAGGAAGATCAATGGGGACAATACCAAATATTTAGTAAATTGATCCCTGGCTTAATATACGGTCTTATTAATGGAGCTATTTTCGGATTATTTGGCAGACTTATTGGTAATTTTATATATAATTTGCAAGGCGAAATTTTTGGTAAATTAAGTGGCATTCTAAATAGCGAAATAGTTATAACATTAGATTCTGAGCCTGCTATAGGGTTAACCAGCACATTAATTGGAGCATTGGTTGGCGCAATATTTTTTCGGTCAGTTTTCAATATGATTGCTACACAAACTAGCGAGCAAAGGGGCATTTCAATGGTTGATGTTATTTCTTGGGATTGGAAGAAGATTAGGGAAGCATGGATTTCCAGTCTATTATTTGGTCTATTGTTAGGAGTATTCAATGGTGTGGAGAGTACTGTAAACAATGGAATCTTCGGCTTGATAACGGGTATAAAGATAGCATCAATTTCCCAATTAACTCAGGGGTTTATAAGTGGTTTTATTTTCGCGGCGGTTTTCGGGCTCATTTTTGGGGTAATTCAAGGGTTGAACATACAACAATCTGATCGATTGTCCTATCCAGGACAAAGACTTGAATTTACGGCAAGGAATTCCTTGTTTATCACTCTAGTCATGGGTTCTGTTTTTGGTTTGATTAGCGGATTGATTTTTTGGCTAATTAGCAAACCTGTATATGGTTCAGTTTTGGGAGCCAATTTTGGGTTGTTTATGGGGTTATTTTTTGGATTTTTAATAGGACTGTTTTTGGGGCTCTATTATGGAGGACTTGCTCTTATTCAGCACCACGCTCTTCGTTTTGTCCTCGCCCGCAACAATCTCCTCCCGTGGAGACTTGTCCCCTTCCTCGACCACTGCGTTGACCTGATCTTCCTGCGCCGCGTCGGTGGCGGATATATCTTCGTCCACCGCCTATTGATGGAACACTTCGCTGAAATGTACGTGGAAACCCCTCCCTCGCCTCCCCGAGCGGGGAGGAGCTAATCAGGCGTAATCAAAAATGGACACAAATTTCTGTAACGCAACACAAAACGACAACCATCCACGAATAAAACCCGTCTCGAATTCACGAATGCCTGACCGTATTCGAATATTCGTGGCTCCATTCGTGGACGGTCATCCCAACTTTCCATTCAACCAACCTGCAACTTCCTTGGTTGACAGCACAGTCCCCTCCCCCTTGGGGGAGGCAGGGAGGGGTTCTCATGACGCATGACGAAGCATATTACCTCGCAAAAGAAGATATTGAAGCCGCGCTTTTCTATAATACAAAACACCTTGATCTCAACGATAGAGGGCTCTCAGAATTGCCAGAATCAATTGGACAACTGATAGAACTTGAAATCTTACTACTCTCCAACAACCAGCTTGCAACTTTACCTGTATCAATTGGAAAACTCAGAAATTTACGAATATTGGAGTTAAGCGATAATAATCTGGCTTCCTTACCAGAAGTATTGGGGGAACTAAAATCTCTTCATACAATGAACCTTGCTAAGAATCACTTAAAAAGCTTACCAAAATCAATTGTTAAATTATCCAATTTGACCAAGCTATATTTAGGAGTTTCAGACGGAAATCCTATTGATAATTTGCCAGATTCATTTGAACGACTTTCTAATCTTGAAATACTTGATTGCACTAATTGTCAATTTAACGATTTACCTTCGTCACTTACACAGCTCGAAAACCTAACAGTACTCAATCTTAGAAGCAACCCCCTTAACCCTGAACTTGATGCAGCTCACAAAAATGGTCTTGACGCTGTCAAAGCCTACCTACGCGCCAAAGCCAAAGCGCAAATTATTCTCAACGAAGCCAAACTCATCCTCATCGGCGAAGGCGAAGTGGGTAAATCCTGCCTGCTTGACGCACTCCTTGACAATCCCTTCCAAACTCACGAATCCACTCACGGCATAGAAATCCAATCCTTCACCGCCACCACCGACTCCCAAACCACCATCACCCTCAACGCCTGGGACTTCGGCGGACAACGCGTTTACCGCCCCACGCACCAGTTATTCTTCAGCGCGCCTGCCGTCTATCTCGTCGTCTGGAAACCGCGCGAAGGTTCGCAGGCGGGGCAGGTCAAGGAATGGATTCAACTTGTCAAGCGCCGCGAGCCGAGCGCCAAGATTCTCGTCGTCGCCACGCACGGCGGACCCAATCAACGCCAGCCCGATATTGATCGTCAGGAATTGTGGGATCTGTTCGGGCATGAAACCGTCGTGGACTTTTTCTTCGTGGATAGCAAACCCGACGAGCATGGCAATCGCAAAGGCATTGACGAACTCAAACGCGCCATTGCCCAAGTCGCCGCCAGCCTGCCCGAAGTCGGTCGCTCGGTGCCGAAGAGTTTTGCCGATGTCCGTCAAGCCCTACAAGCCACGGGCAAAGCCTACCTATCCCTGCGCGAAGTCCTCGACATCTGCCGCGCCCACAATATGGATGATGAGATTGCGCGCCTCTTCATCACCATCTCGCACCGCCTCGGCCATCTCACGCATTACGAAAACGACCCGACCCTGCGCGACATCGTCATCCTCCGTCCCGACTGGCTCGCCACTGCCATGAGTTACGTCCTCGACGATGAAGCGACGCGGGCAGCGCATGGCTTGGTAAAATTCTCGCGCCTCACTCAATTGTGGGATGACTCAACCCGAGCAGCGGATTCGCGCTACGAGAAGAATCTGCACCCGATCTTTCTCCGCCTGATGGAGCGCTTTGATCTTTCCTACCGTGTGGCTGATCCAACCTCCCGAAGCGACTCTGACCCTGTCAGTTTGATCGGTCAACTCGTCCCCGATATCCGCCCGCAGAATCTATCCGCTGCGTGGGAATCCACTCCTGCGTCTGGTGACATCCAACAAACGCAGATATGTCACATCGTGGACGCAGGCAACGGTCAATCTGCCAGCGCGGAAGGTTTGTTCTACCAGTTGATCGTCCGCCTGCATAAATATTCGCTCGGACGTGTGGATTACAAAGACAGCGTCCACTGGCAGCGCGGGCTGGTGCTGGAAGATGACTTCAAGAGCCGCGCCTTTCTCGAACACGTCGGCAACGACGTCCGCATTACCGTCCGCTCGCCGTACCCCGAAGGACTGCTCGGCATGTTGACCCGCGAAGTGAAATTCCTCGTCGAAAGTTTTTGGGAAGGCTTGCGCTGTGACGTGATGGTTCCGTGCATTGAACCCTGCGGAAAACACACACCTGGCACGGGCATGTTTGAAGTTGAAAAACTGATGGACAGCAAACGCAAGAACAGGCACGAGTTTCCATGTCCCGTTTGCACCGAATGGCAAAACATTGACGCGCTTCTCCGCAACGCAACAGCCGCTACTCAGTTAATCTCACTTGCTGAATTGCAAGCAGAATTTGCTTCACTCAAAAGCGACCTACATGATGAATTTAATATCAACACGCGCCGCATCCTCTCCCAAGTGGACAAAACCTACACCGACCTCCTGCAAGTCCTCACCGATGAAGCCAAAGAAGGTCCGCGCCTGTTCAGTTTCTTCCCCATCGACCGCAGCGCCTTCAATCCCAAAACATGGATTCGTGAAAAATTCCGCCTCGTCTTATGGTGTGAACATTCGCGCCTGCCACTCCCCGTCCTCAACAACGGCGACATGAAGAAAGGTGTCTACGACCTCGAACTCGACCGTGAATGGTTCAAGAAGTCCGCACCCTATTTGAAATTCCTGACAGGTACACTCGGCATGGTTCTCCCCGTCGCCTCCTCCGCCGTCAAACTCGCCCTCAACGAAACCGCCTACAAACTTATCGAAGAACAACTCGACTTCGGCACTAGTATCATTGACGCAACCCTCGGCGAAACCGCCAAGATCAGCGACTTCCTCGGCACAGCAGATTCCACCAATCTTCCGCAAGCGCATGGCGTCGCCCTCCGCTCTGACGGCTCCACCCTGCGCGAACTCCACGCCCTGCTCAAAGCCAAAGACCCTGGCTTCGGCGGTCTCGTCCGCGTAATGAACAAACGCCAGGAATTCCTCTGGGTCCACGAGAAATTTGCGGGTGAGTATTAATACCGATACGGAGTTGTTTGAAAATGCATATTGGTATGTCAAGAAATATTATTAGGATGTGAAATGATGGCAACCAACAGACTTGACCTTCTAACTCTTAAGAAAATTATCAAGGAAACTGCAAGGACTAAGGCAAGAACCCTCAATTTGAGTGGTCGCGAGATTCAAAGTTTACCCACAGAAATCGGATTATTAACTAAACTTGTTGAACTAGACTTCGGGTCAAATTCTGTTGAGGTTGTTACATCTGAAGGAGATGAATGGGATTGGAGTGGAATTGAAGTGTACAAGAATCAGATTACCGAATTACCATCAACTATAGGTAATTTGAAAAAGCTAGAGATATTAATTCTAAAAGATAATTGTCTAAAAGAATTACCACCCGAAATAAAGAAATTAAAGTCATTAAGAGAGTTGGATTTAAGGGGTAATGAATTAAATATTCCATCTGAAATACTTGAAAAGATATCTGATCCACAAGCAATATTGAGTTATTATTTTTCTCGGCAAGCAGGTATCAAGAAGCCTCTCTGCGAATCGAAACTCATTTTTGTAGGGCAAGGAGCAGTTGGGAAAACTTCGCTGATCAAGCGGTTACTACGATCTGACTTTAATATTAGCGAAACAAAGACAGAAGGTATAAAAATTGAATATTGGCAAGCAGAAAATCAATTTAACATTAACAATCAACAATCCCCAATTCGACTTAATGTTTGGGATTTCGGCGGACAGGAAATCATGCACGCCACCCACCAGTTTTTCCTCACCAAACGCAGTCTTTATCTCTTGGTCCTTGATTCCCGATTAACTCAGGAAGAAAACCGAGTCGAATACTGGCTCAAAATCATCCAATCCTTTGGCGGCGAGTCACCTGTCCTGATCGTCGGCAACAAAATTGACCAGCATCCACTCGATATTGACCGCACGGGCTTGCAAAGGAAATATCCCAACATCGTCGGCATCCTCGAAACATCCGCCGCCACAGGCACAGGCATTGAAGAACTCAAAGCCGCCATCACCGAGCATGTCAACAACCTGCCGCATGTCCGCGACTTACTGCCTGAAACCTGGTTCACCGTCAAAACCAAACTGGAAAAACTGGGACGCCAATCCAATTTCATCACCCACGATAAATATCTCGACCTGTGCGCCGAAAACGAAGTCAGCGACGAAACCAGTCAACGCACGCTGATCGGCTTCCTCCATGATCTCGGCGTTGTTCTGCACTTTCAGGATGATCGTCATTTGGCTGAATTGGGTATTCTCAATCCACAATGGGTGACAAACGGTGTTTATAAAATTCTGAACGACAAAGCGCTTTTCGCAAACAAAGGCGTTTTGACCTTATCTCTCCTTGACGAAATTCTTAGCGCAAAAGAATATCCACCCAATAAACGACTTTTCATCGTAGAGATGATGAGAAAATTTGAATTGTGTTATGACATTGATCGCGATAACTTTCTCATCCCTGATTTATTGCCAAAAGATGAGCCCGAATTCAAATTCAACGGCATTCCTGCCTTTGAATTTGCTTATCCTGTACTGCCCTCCAGCATCATCACCCGCTTCATTGTCCGCATGAATCAGAAGATTGATGATGGTTTGGCCTGGCGCACAGGCGTGGTTCTGAAAATTGGCGAGAACAAAGCGCTGATCAAAGCCGATATTGAAGACCGCAAGATCACCATCGCCATTGATGGTCTCGAACACACGCGCCGTGACGCCCTGTCCGCGATACGGTTTCAGTTGGATGAGATACATGCATCCATCAAGGGTTTGGAACCTCAAAAACGTGTCCCGATCCCCGAAGCGCCAAATGCTGAGCCTTTGGAATATGAAACCCTACTGATGCTTGAGCGCGAAGGGCAGGAAGAATATCTGGTCAGAGATGGGAAAAGGTTGGTAAAGGTGAATGTCCGGCAAATATTAAGCGGCATCGAGTCGGAGTCTGTTCGCAAAGAAACCGCGGGTCGTGTTACAAATATTTACATTGGAGGCAATGTTGACGGCAACATCATTGCTGGCGATGATAACGAAGTAAAGAAGTGATCTATCTGTGAGACTCACTAAATCCAAAGCGGAAGAAATCCATCAGGAAACAAAATCCGGCTTCGATTAAGCCTTGAGGCGGTCACTGGGCGAAGTCCGTTCCCAGAATTGCGATAATAATTTTTCCATCTCTCTTTTGCTTTGTACAACCTGATATTTTTTCCAATGCGAAGGAAATAAATTGCGATAATGGGTATGGGTAAATCGCTCATCGATCAAAACGATGATGCCCCGGTCCGTTTCCGTGCGAATGACCCGGCCGGTTGCCTGCAATACGCGATTGAACCCCGGATATTGATAGGCATAGGCAAAGCCACTGCCTGATTTTGAATCAAAATACGCTTTGATCAGATCCCTTTCCAGTCCAAGTTGGGGGATGCCCACACCGACCACCACCACCCCGATCAAACGTTCCCCGACCAGATCGATCCCTTCCCCAAAGACGCCGCCCATCACAGCGAACCCGACCAGTGTTTCCTCGTTGGTGGATGAAAACTGAGCCAGAAATGCATCGCGCGCTTCTTCACTCATACCCCGTTCCTGGATGAGAAGTTGTCTTTCCGGTAACCTTCCCTTGAGTCGTTCCACGACCTCATTCAGGTATGCATAAGAAGGAAAGTAAACCAAATAATTTCCCACATGGGTGCTGATGACGGTTTCGATTGTCGCGGCAATGGCGTCGTAGGAATCAGCCCGCTGTGCATATTTGGTGGGTATTTTGTTATGGACCAGCAAACAGACATTTTCCTGCGGGAACGGAGATTGGAAAATACGGCTGGGATGATCCGCATCGCCCGTCAGGAGTTTCATGAAATAATCCATTGGCAGTAACGTCGCCGAGAAAAAGACGGTTGAGTGACTGCGCTCCAATGGCATTGCCAGCATGGGTGCCGGGTCCAGACAGAACAACTTTGCTCGCAGATCGGACTGTCCCTGCCGCTCAAAGTAAGAGACATAGTACGTATCAAAATATTCAGCCGTGCGGAGGTAATTGCTGCACAGGAAATAAAATTCCAACAGATCCTGCCTGAATTCCGCAGTGTGGTTCAAGACCAGCCAGTCTTCCGCCTTGTGACTGAATTCCCGGACCGCCTTGAGCAATGGTTCGGGCAGTTCGTGCTCGACCAGCGCATTCTTCCCTTCTTCCTGGCAGATTTTACGCTTCTCCAGCAGGATCTTATTGATCTCACCCAGTTTCTTAGCCAGCGCAGGCACTTGCGTCTTCAATATGCGTTGAAGTTGCAATACGGTGGATTTATTCAATTCAGCCGAGTACATGGCTCTGGCTCGATCGGGAAGATTGTGTGCTTCATCCACCAGAAAAATATAAGGATCGACATCGAAGTCGAAAAAACGATGCAGATACACGCGCGGATCGAAGACATAGTTGTAATCACAGATGATGCAATCCACCCATAACGCCAGATCCAGGGAGAACTCGAACGGGCAGATCTCATACCTTCGGGCGATCTCCTCAACGACCGGACGCGTAAAGGCTTGATGTCGGTCGAGTTCCTCCAGCGCCCTCTTTACCTTGTCAAAATATCCGCGGGCGAAGGGACACACGTCCGGGTCGCAGTTGACAGGCGGGCAAAAGCAGATTTTTTCTTTAGCGGTCAGGGTCACGCTTCGGAGGTACAGGTTCGACCGGCGCATATCATCCAGCGCCTTTTCCGCCACCAGCCGCCCCGATGTTTTTGCGGTCAGGTAGAAGATCTTGGCAGCCATTCTCTGCCCCAAAGCCTTGACCGATGGAAAAAGGGAGGCAATGGTTTTCCCCACCCCTGTGGGCGATTGGATATAGGCGCGCTCCCTTGAACGGATGGTCTTGTACACCGAAACCGCCAGATCCCGCTGACCCGGACGATACTCTTCATAGGGAAATTCGAGTTGTTCAATGGTCTGGTCGCGCCTGGCTTGCCATGCCTGCACCTTTCGGAACCAGTTCAGGTAGGTGGTGATCAAATGGGAGAAAAAGGTTTCCAGGTCTTCATACTTGTAATGACGCTCGAAGGTTTTTTCTTCGTGAGTTTCCAATTGAAAGTAGGTCAGGTGAATGCTGATCTCGTCCAATCGATACTGCCGGGCATACATATAAGCATAGCATTGTGCCTGTCCCCAATGCAGTGGATTGTGCTCCTCATCCACAAGGTTCAAACTCAGGGTGGTGGTTTTGATCTCCTCGATGACCACCGGTTCAGTGCCGGAATACAAACCATCGATCCGCCCTCGTACTTCCAATAAGAGATCTGTGCCTTCGATCTGGCAGGCAACTTCGACTTCGGTTTCATATCCTTCAGGACGGGACTTCTGCACGCGTTTATGTCCCTGGGTTCCGAGTTGGGCGCGGTCTCGCCTCTGAAATCCACCTGTGGATAAATCCCCTGATTGCATCACAAATTCCACCAGGCTTCTTACAGAGATGCTATGAAGCGGGGTTTCATTGATGGGGGAGGTGGTATCGGTTTCCATGTGCGCTTGAAATTCTAGCATGGGTTGAGGTGGCCCTGGTAATTACGTCTACCCCCTTTTCATCAACATTCCAGGCGTGCTTAAATTGCGTGCAATGAACAAACTCAACGCTGTCGGGAGGACAGTGTCTTTCGCGACGTTTTTGTCAGCGATGATATTCTATATGCTTGGATTTGGAGGGATCGAATTGCAGATTCCTGAAACACCTGTGCGCCCTGAAGGAGAAAGGGCTTTTTCATCCGTTTCCTATGCGTGGCCGGTCGGTCAACCGTGGCGATCCGATCATCCTGCTGGACGATGCACAACTCAAAAAGGTCGATCTGGAGAAAGCCACCCTGATCGGGATCCATCTGCGGGACCAATCTGGAGGGATTCGCCTGGCCCTTGCCAATCTGCGGGGTGCGCTTTTGGGCACGGCGGCGATGCTGGCTTGGCCTCTTTCCACCCCAGGGGGTGGGATCAGATCATACCGCGGGACAGATTGCCATCCATGACACTTTCAACAATCCGCCACAGAATGGTGTTCTAAACCCCGTTCAATGGACCACCGCCAACGACAAGATGTTTGCGGGAGAACGGCATGATGGTGTTTGAAGCCTCCGCGCCCGCTGACTACGGGTCGATGTGGGTAAACCCGGCCAATGGGTTGGAGATCCATCTTCGGTAGAACAATGTGATTGAGGCAAAGTTCTCATGGGAGCCCAACTTCTACAACAAGTAGTATTTTGATATCACCGTTCAGCACACCTGGTCGACCTGCATGATTTCCTGTCCGTATCTTGCGCAGGTAGGCGGGTTTGGATATTTATCACTTCCACATTTCACGGGAGCAACTGGATCTGAAATTCATCGGCAAGAGTGCTCCCAAAGGCACCCGGCGGACGATAGCCAACCAGCCCAATTTCAAAATGAGACATACTTAATTCCGATACATATCGCGAACGCAATTCGCCGACCAGATAGCCATCTACATGGCATTGAACGCTTCCATTTTCAGTGACGGCAAGTTTCAGAATGTGCCATACGTCCGGGTCGACATTGGTTGTCCGAAAGATTTCCGGCTGCTCCCCGTTCGCAGAATATTCATCCAGCAGTACATTCAGGAACGCCTTCGCCTCACCACGTTCAAGTACCAGACCGCAGGCTGCCCACCATTCCCCACTGGGCAGGTCGACCGTTGAGATTCGGATAACCTGTTCCACCTTGCCGGTATGCGCGTTTTCAGCGGGCGATTTCAATTTGACTTGTATACTGTTCAATTCATGAAACGGGATCGGTTCAGCCGTACGAACCATAAGCGCACACTTCAAGTATTCATCCGATGGGAAATTAGAGAAAACCATCACGCCGTTTTCTTGAAAAATTTGGCAACCTCCACTGGCATTCTTAAGCCATGCTGTATCGTTGTATCCATTCTCAAATTCGGCGTCTTCAAAATCATCCCCCATGTACGGACCAGTGTTCAGGTCATTTGCCTGCACTTCTTCCACCCCTTGTGAAATCCAGATCTGGGACACCCGAGCACCCAGATAGCCCAGGAGGCCTGCAAACAGCGCAGAAAGAAAAACAGTCCTCCATTGTATTTTGGGTTTTGGGCGGTGCACCTTGTATCCTTCCGGCACAAGAATGCCGCCCGGTGCGGCATCTCCATTCCGCCTTGTTTTCATCAGAGAGATGAGGACTGGACCTGCCGCACCAAGAAGTGTGGCTACCGCAGTAATGATCGCATCAAGTGTGGAAGTTTCCATTTTTATATATCTCTTTTGGATTACGGATCAAAGGGTCGTGTAGAACAAGCCCTCTTCTTAACAATAACCCCGCATACTGGCGCGGTCCAGATGCCAGCCGCGGATACAAATCGTTCCTCTCATCATTATCTAGCCCATCTGTCTGCGAGCGGCTCAGATCTGAAGAAATATGAACTTCATGCGATCCTGGGTTCAATGTCATGGGCTCCGTCTGCCACCTGGCGGCATAATGTCTCTGATCGTTCACAGAAAGCGTGATGGAAACCCGCGACAGATCGATCTCCTGTTCATCTGCCTGCAGGATAGAGGATGCAGCATTGAGGTATTCCTGCGTTGGGCGACAAGGGTGCGCCTTTCGCATAATTAGGCACTGGGATATGGGCATCGAATCGTTATGGCAAATACCAGGATGGTCTCGTGTCCCCGCCGAAAAGATTATTCAACTCAACAAGCCCCGTACCATCCTTGTTCATGATGCACAGGAACCCGTCGCATACAAAGGCGATCATCCTTCCATCAGGCGACCAGGTGGGAAAACTGGGGTCTAAGTAACCCCCATTGGTCAGGTTGATTGGGTCGCTTCCATCGGCATTCATGACATAAATATCCCGCGCATCACTTCGCCTGACAAACACCGTAAAGGCTATTTTTTGCCCATCGGGCGACCACGAGGGGGATGAGCCAATGTCTTTGATCATTGTGAGTTGCAAGATGTCGCCGGTGCCATCTGAATTGATCGTGTAAATTTGAAAATTACCGTTCAGCTGGGCCTGAAATGCGATCTGTTGCCCATCGGGAGACCAGGCGGAGAGCAGTTCAGGAACGCCTGATTTCGTAAGTCGTTTCTTTTCGCTGCCATCGGCGTTCATGATATAGATCTTGTTCCCCGATAGATACGCGATCCTTGTCCCGTCTGGGGACCACACCGGCCAATCTTCATCCACATTTTTTGTGTCAGTGAGTTTTACAACATTGCTGCCATCAATGTTTGAACTAAAAATATCGCGCCTGCAATACAGGTACACTTGTCCAGGCTGCCTGGGCGGACAGAGACTTTGCGTAAATACCATTTTCCGTCCGTCTGGAGATACAGCAACATCTTTGACACCTAAGATGCTGCTTACTTCCTCTGAAAATTGAATATCCGGTTGGGTGATGTTTCCACTGGCAACATCATATAGGGTGATGATGCCACCGGATGCAAAAGCGATTACACCGCCGCCGCCAAGCGGTGTTGGGGTTGCAGTAGGCGTTGTGGTTGGTGGAGGGGTGGGGGTTGATGTAGGGGTGGCTGTCCGGGTTGGCAGAGCCGCCAGTGTCTGTTGCACGCCAGATTCGACGGTTGCGGTAAGGTCAACAGATGAAGGTCCGCATGAGTTAACAAAAAGAAGTAGCAGAATGCCAAGTAGTGATGCTCTTTTCATGTTTTTTGTTTGCCTATGGTGGAATGATAAATCGGTATGAGCGCAACCTCGGTTTTTCGCAAGAGAATTTCGGCCTGAATATACAACTCCTGTCGCTCCAAGGGGGCTCCGCTTTGGGCTGCGTTGTCAACCAACAGATCGAATGCCGGATTGGAAAATTTACCCAGATTGTTGCTGGAAGTGGAGGAAATGAGCTCACGCATGAAGTTGTCGGGATCATTAAAGTCGGCAAACCACGGAATCCCAAAAATCCCCGGAGGATCTGTTAAGACTGATTGCATTTAACCCTGCCTCTTATTTGGAAAATTACCAGGCCAGTGAGCAATGTACGAAGTGGTTTTTCCATAAATATTTGTCTCTTGTTACCCACTGCCTTGGGGTTAAACAATGTTTTTTGATTATACATTATTGCTTTGTCATTCTGGATGTTTTTTCTGAACACTTGTCTTCAAGATCTTATAAGCGATCAGATGAATTGTTTGTTATGAAAATATCCTGCTTTACGTACCGATCGGACCATTCATAGAATGTACTTTAGGTGATTGACCCGAAGTAGACCTTTCCCGGCGACTATGTTCGTGTGACGGTCTTCAATGTCGGCGCGTTGCTGGAACCGTTGTTTGGGAAGGAACGATTACTGGGGGCTAGCCGATATCGAACGAGAGGAGTTGCTCTGGGACAACAGCCGGAAATTGAACATGGCGGCCACACAGGCGGGAGTCTCACAACTTTTTCAACCCGTCCGATAATTCCCCCGGCATGTGCCACGTGCTATAGCATACATTTAGTCACATCTTGATGTGCCAAATCATTTGGAGTGTGCTTACATACAAGCAAGCATACCGGAAAGAATATACTCTCGTACCCCCAAGGATGGGGATGAGTACATGGATCTGCTTGTCGAAGGCGGGTACATGATCGGCACGATCGCCAGCCTGCTCTTCAAGGATCCGGTCCTGGTGGACGAACCTGATCATGACAAAGCAGTGGCACTGACAAATATTTTTCGTGGAATTGAGGGTAAAACAGTGAAACCAGATACACCAAGAACCCTGTTACAACCACGCTGATAACCATATAAAGAATTGATCCAAGAATCCAGAACAGAACCATTTGCAGGATAGACTTTTCCACATAAGAATTACGCTCGTACAAGCAAAACCAACTGATTATGCAGGGTCTTCTACTTCTACTCCCATTCCTCATGATGCTATTTTGAGTGGGTCCTAATAGATTACAAAGACTTTGGATAATGGATACATTATTATTGACTTGTCATGGACAGGATCTTGAGTCGGGTCTATACTTATTGAAACTGGATACAATCTCTTTTTGGAACTGCGCGGTAAAACACGCAAGGGATGGCCAATTGAGACATTCCGCCGCCTGTGCGAATTGCGTAGGCGGTTTGCGCTTATTTATGTGGAGGTAAATTAATTTTCAGCGCCCTGCAAATAAACGAAAAATCCAAGCGAATATCATTCCTTTTTCACATTTGACATAATTCCGTGCCAATGTTGCATTACTTGCAACATGTCTCCCGTAAAGTGGGCAAAACCCGCACTATGAGAGGCAGAATGGCGCGAAAAATCGATGACAGAAAATTGAAGGAGATCTTCGAGAAGGTGGAGGAAAATCCCGGTAAAAAAGCGGGGTTTCTGGCCCGGTTATTGGGGTTGGCTCGCTCTGAAGTAACACGTTCACTCCCTGCCCTGGATGAGAAAGGATTGCTTGTTTATGAAGATGAGGAAGGGCGTCTATTTCCATTCGATCGAAGCGAATCCAAAAATTCATGACAAAATGTTGCAGAATTCTGCAAGGCGGCGTGCTATTGTGTTGTCATTCCGATTTGCCCTCCGTCTTGCCCCGCAGGCGTTACTGTAACATTCCTCAGTAAGGGGAGCCTGCGGGAAGTTTCGGGCAAAGATACAAAACCAATAAGGGTACATTAATGAGCGGTAAAACAAAAGCACAACGACTGGAAGAAATGAAGCGCTTGTACATCCAACGCGCGTACACCGATATTGCTCTAGCCGAAAAATTGGGGGTATCCCGTGAGACCGTTTTCAGGGACCGCAAGGATTTGATGCTGGAATACCCAGTCGAGCAGGACGATGAGGGACGCTGGTACATCCCGCGCGCCAAACTGATCTCCGAGATCAAACTCAATTTACACGAAGCATTGCCCCTCTATCTGGCGGGGCGCAAGACCTCGCGGCAAACGCGCTTCCACCAGCCGCATACCGTCAACGCGGTGGAGAAACTCGCCGCGACGCTGCGCCAGCCGATGACGGAGCGCCTGCTGAGATCTGCTGAACGGTTGATGGGACAGGAAAAGAATCCGGATAAGGTGAAGATCATCGAGACCCTTGCACAAGCCTGGGTGGAGCAAAGGAAGGTGCGGATCGAGTATCAGGCATTGGGTACTGATAGTCTGACGCGCCATACCATCAGTACCTACTTGATCGAGCCGTCGATCTGGAGCGACAGCGTGTATGTGATCGCACAAAGCGATTTCAACGACCAGACTTTCGCCTTCAAGATAGAGCGCATCCTTTCGGCGACGATTTCCGGCGAGACCTTCGACATTCCCGAGTCGTTCGACGATGAGCAATTGCTCAAACACGCCTGGGGGATCTGGTACGCAGACCGCGACCCCGTGACCGTGAGACTGCGCTTCTCCCCCGCCGTGACCCGGCGCGTGAAGGAAAGCATCTGGCATCCGCTGGAGAGGGTGGAAGAGACCGGGGACGGCGGCTGCATCTGGTCCGTGGAGATCGCCGAGTGGCGCGAGATGCTCCCGTGGGTGCGCGGCTGGGGCGCGGACGTGGAGGTGCTGGAGCCTGAGGGGTTGCGAAAAGAACTTATGAATGAAACAAAACGACTCACGCGTGTATATAACATTTCCCTTGCGCAAGATGGAAATCAAGATCGAATATTGCGCCTATGGGGAAAAACTCGGAAAGGCAGTAATAACCCAGAAGATTTTCACCCTGCTGTATTTCACATGCTGGATGTAGGGAATATCGCTCATGAGTTGTTGGTTGAAGGCGCATCTCCGCGCTGGCGCCAGACCCTGGCTAGTGCATTCAATTGCGAAGTGGATATTCTTTCAGACTGGCTGCCCTATTTTGTGGCTTTACATGATATTGGTAAAGTGTCTTCTGCATTTCAGACATTGAATAAACAGCAATTGACGCGGTTGAAGCAGGAAGGATTTGAACTGGAAGCAATAGATATTCCGCATTCGCATATCAGCCAAATCTATATGGAAGATACTTTAACCAAAATATTTGCCGCAGACCCCGTCAAAGCGCAAATATTTAGCGAAGCCCTCGGAGGACATCATGGGCGTTTTGCTCATCCTGACAACGATATTAAATCAGGGCGTCGTAAGTTGACCAGAGAACCCGAACAGTGGAAATCGCTAAGACAAATAGCAGACTCGATTTTGAAGGATGAATTTCTCAGGCTTGATCTTAATTCATTGCCAGCCCCTATAAACATCTCTACAGCAATCATGGCATTTACCGGATTCACAATTCTTTGCGACTGGCTTGGTTCAGATGAAAGATATTTCAAAATATCTCCGAACACTGATCTGTCTTTATATCTGGAACAGAGCCGCCAAAGTGCTGCACAAGCCACATTCGACTCTGGAATGAAAGCAATAATGCTGAGCAAAGCGGGAACCAAAACCGAAACGCTTTTTGCCGATTTGATCCCGCTACGCGCCCTTCAACTTGCAATAGATGATATTCCTGATGAACTTTTGCGCTTCCCCTCCTTAACTATTATCGAGGCACCGACAGGTGAGGGAAAAACTGAAGCCGCACTTGCTTTAGCCCATCGGATAGCGCAATTGAATGGAACGGAAGAAATGTATTATGCGCTACCATCTATGGCAACAAGTAATCAGATGTTCGGTAGATTGCAGACTCATCTCGAAAAGCGGCTTGGGCTGAAAGCGGATGTGAAACTCGTGCATGGGCAGGCTCATCTGATCGAAGAAAACTCGCAGACTGAGACGCCCATCGGCCCGATTGAGCCGCTCGTAAATGGAGAAACCAAAACAGAATCAAATGCCAAAGAAACAATCTCTTGGTTCAACTCCAAGAAGAGGGCACTCCTAGCGCCGTTTGGCGTCGGAACAGTTGACCAGGCAGAGCTCGCCGCTTTGAACGTCAAACACGCCACTTTACGCATGATGGGGCTGGTCGGAAAAGTGGTTATCGTGGACGAAGTTCATGCCTACGACACCTACATGACTACAATTATCGAACGGCTATTGGGCTGGCTTTCATTAATGAACACGTCCGTTATCTTGCTTTCAGCGACATTGCCTATAACACGCCGTAAACAACTTGCAAAAGCTTATGGCGTGACTCTCGCTTTGAATGAAGAACGTGAGGGAGCTTATCCAAATCTGATGGTGCTTGCCGCAGGTGGAAAAGAACCTTATCAAGCCAGTCCGGCGGTTTGGCAGCCGAACCGCACGATTGAATTACAGCCATTGCATTTTGGAGATAATGACACACTGGAAAAGGCTAAATGGTTATTGAATGCAGTCGCCAATGGAGGTTGTGCTTGCTGGATCACCAACACAGTCAAGCGCACGCAACGCATTTTCGAAGCCTTGAGGAGCATCGCGCCGTCTGACATTGACCTGGAGTTGTTGCACTCTCAAATTCCGCTTGATGACCGCCAGCAACGTGAAGATCGCTTGAAAAGCAAATATGGGCGAGAGGGGAAACGTCCTGAAAGCGGCAAAGGGATCGTGGTTGGCACACAAGTATTGGAACAAAGCCTTGACCTTGATTTCGATGTAATGGTTTCCGACCTGGCTCCTATGGATTTTCTTTTGCAACGGGCAGGCAGACTTCATCGGCATGACCGCTCGCGCCCTCTTCAATATGAAAAGCCAAGACTCTGGCTTAATTATGAAATTGAGGCGGATAGTGATTTGAAAATCGGAACGGATCGTTCGATTTATGATGAATTCATCATGCGGCAAACGCACAGAACTCTTTCGGATTACCCACAAATTCAACTGCCAAGAGACTACCGAACTCTGATTGAAGCCGTATATAACAACAAGCCTCCTTTGGAAGACGACACGTTATATGATGCTTGGCAGGAATTGCAATCAAAGCAAAAAATCGCTTCGAAGGAAGCACGGGAACGTCTTTTGCCTGAGCCTCATCCCCGTGATTCATTTGCTAAAACTGCCGCAATGCAGATTGCATTTGTGGAAGATGAAAACCGCGCTGATTGGGTAGTCGCTAAAACGCGCCTGGGTGAACGAACTTTGAGTATTATTCCACTTGAACGAGAAGGAGATTTCGTTGCCCTAGGCGATGGAAATGAAAGAGTCAGTTTACGTGCCGAAGCCTCTCGCGAGACGCAGCGAGACCTGTTGCTTCGCCAGCTTCGCATTAGCAATCAACTCGCCATAGATGAAATTCTGAACGATGCAGATAAAAGCCCAACGGATTTATTCACTCAATCGGCTTTACTCAAAGGGTTCTATCCCCTTTGGTTGAAAGGAGGCAAAAAAGAATTCAAAACCCCAAAAGGCTTATTGCAAATTGTCCTTGACCCACACTTGGGCTTAGTTATTGAAAAGGAGAAGAAAGCCAATGACACAGACGAATGACAATATCCCATCGTTCAACGTATGGACTGAGCCGTGGATTACGCTTGAAGACCCACGTGGCGAACTATCTCAGCACGGCATCCATGACGCATTAGTACACGCACATGAATATACGGCAATTTATGATCCGTCACCCCTTGTCGTGGTTGGGATTCATCGCCTGCTCACTGCGATTTTGCAGGATGCGCTGAATCCACAGGAGAACTCCGACCTTGAACGCCTGTGGGTGGATGGCAAATACCCTGCCAACAAGATTGAGGAGTTTGGCAGCCAATATGCTGACCGCTTCGATTTGTTTTCAAGAGATAAGCCTTTCCTCCAGAGCGCGGATTTGCCGATGTTTCCGGATGAAAAGGAACGCAAAATAAGCAAACGCGTGGCTCAACTATTTCCTGAAGCCCCTTCTGGATCGCTTGTTACTCACTATCGCCATATCACCGATGAAGAACAAGTCATTTCTCCCACGGCAGCCGCGCTCGGCTTGGTCGCTATGCCGCCTTTTGTCTCATCAGGTGGAGCAGGTTTGATGCCTTCGATAAATGGCGTGCCGCCAATTTATGTTCTCCCATCAGGCAAAACGCTCTTCGAGGTCCTGACAGCATCCTTGATTGCATCTGGTCTTCTTAATAAATACCCAAAAGACAACGATCTTGCGTGGTGGAAACGTCCAGCGCCTGTCGTTGTACATGAAAGCAAAAAGAAGAAACCAGGTATGAAATTCTCCGAGCATTGCCAATTAAGCGAAGTAGGCTATTTACATGGGCTAACATTTCCAGCCCGAAAGGTACGCCTGCATCCAGAACGCTTGAATGCTGTTTGTTCGCGTACAGGCAATCAAAGTGAATGGTGTGTACATACAATGGCGTTTCGTATGGGTGAAAGTTGTTTGGAGGAGGTTCAATGGTGGGACCCCTTTGCAGCATATCGATTGCCCATAAAACCTACAGGAAAGCGCAAAGTTTCTTTGAGCAAAAAGGCAACAGACAAGCCGAAGCCAATTCGCCCAATGCGTACAAGGGTTGCGTGGCGCGAATTTTCAGGGTTATTCCTACAGCGAAAAGACGATAGTCAACAGACTCAACGTCCGCTTTTTCTCAACCAATTGGCTGCGCTCGAAGTTAGTAAGCAAATCCAGACATACCCTTTCCGTTGCATTGCCTGGCAAACAGATGGAAAAATGAAATTTTATGAATGGATGGATTTCGGATTTGACATACCGTCATCGCTTTTGCAAGAGCCTGATGGAGCAGAATGGACTGAGCAGGCGTTATCGTTTGCAACCGAATCTGCTAATGTAATAAAGAGTGTTTTTTCCAGCACATTCAAACGTGATGTAAAGAGTCCAGAGCGTTTTAGAAGGATGAAGGAGCGTTTGGATGCCGATTATTGGTCTGTTTTGGCTGGAGAATTTCGTCAGTTTGTGCTTGACTTGGGCGATTTAGCCAGACAAAAGGAAACATTAAATGGCTGGCTTGATACTGTCATTAGGCAAGCGCAATCGGCATTTGAGCGGGCCGCTGACGCCACAGGCGATGACGGCAATACCTTGCTCAAGGTCGAACAAGGAAAAGAGAATTGCCGTAAACAACTGAATATCCTACGGAGCAAAACCAAACAAGGAGGTTGACATGCCCCAACTCGAACTCAATGAAAAAGTCGAAAAGTTTCTGCACAGCCTGTCTGCACTCGACACAGGCGGCAAAGCCAGACTCAAGCGGGATGCTGGCAAACCGCTTGCTGAGGCACAAAGCCTCGGATTGTTTTACCGTTTATTGCCATACGGCTTGAATGCGACGCAGGAGGAAATCTTCTTCCTGCTTGCTACACTGTATCCACTGGCAGACGGCGGCGGTACAGGAAATTTTGGTGCTTCGCTTCGCCGCGCGCGCGATCCCAAAAATCACAAAGGGTTAGACCGCCGCGTAGAAATCCTGCTCGACTCCGATATAACCCAGTTGCCTTTCCGACTGCGCCAGGCGGTGCGATTCTTGAAATCAAACCGTGTTAACGTAAACTGGCAACAACTGCTCGAAGATCTGTTGCGCTGGAACTATTTCAACCGCGCTGTACAAAAGCAGTGGGCGCGAGCCTACTTTGGAATATCCCAACCGAAAGCCGATGAACTCGCTTCTCCAGAAAGCGAAGCCGCGCTTGCTTGAGAACCAATTTTCAAATCCACCCATATCATAAGGAGATGACAAAATGTTAATCCAATTCCATTTGCTCCAGAATTACCAGCCTTCCAACCTAAACCGTGATGACACAGGTTCGCCAAAGGATGCACTTTTTGGCGGCGGATTGCGCGGACGTATTTCAAGCCAATGCCTGAAGCGCAGTATTCGCAGGTCAGAGATATTCAAAGACGAATTCGGAAAAGACGGCTTGCTTGGCGAACGCACTAAACTGCTTCCTCAGATCGTTCGAGATGAATTGAAAGCATTGGAAGCAGATGATGAAGCGATTGCCGCAATTGTCGAACGCGTTCCAGAAATTGGACGCGAGTCGACGAAAAAGAAAAAAGAAATTGAAGATGAAGCATCCGAAGAGACCGAAGAAACCACCGAAAGCGAAGTGGAAATCGAAGGTACAGCACAACTGATCTTCATTGACCGAAAAACTGAAGCGCGTCCGTTGGCAGAAAAACTCCTGGAAATGTATAAGAAGGTTGGCGTGAAGAAGTGGAAGGACGCAAAAATCTCTGACATCACAAAGGAACTCGGAGATCGCTTGCCACGATCTGTCGATATTGCAATGTTTGGTCGGATGACAACATCGCAGGCATTCAGGAATGTTCAAGCGTCCGTCCAGGTAGCCCACGCGCTTTCAACAAACACTCTTAAGCAGGAATTTGACTATTTCACTGCAGTGGATGACATTTCGGGTGAGACCGGTGCAGGAATGATCGGCGACGTCGAGTTCAACAGTTGCACCTATTACAAATATATCAATGTGCATTGGGAAGAACTGGTTTCCAATCTTGGCGGTGACAAAGACGTGGCGCAACGATCTGTATTGGCATTGCTCGAAGCCGCGGCGATGGCTCATCCCAGCGGCAAGCAAAACGGGTTTGGTGCGTTCAACCTGCCTGACTTCGTGCTGGTTGAAGTCTCAGATCGCAATCTCCCAATAAGTTACGCTAACGCCTTCCTCAAACCTGTAGGCGGTTTTGGCGAGAAATCACTGATGGCAAATTCGGTCAAGCAAATGTCTGAATATGTGACAAAGTTGAGCAAAGCATACAACCTACAGCCAAAGCGCGCTTACCTTGCTGTAGACGATTTGCCATTCCTCGATCTCGGATCGAGTGAATCTCTGGATGATTTGAAAGGATGGCTCTCACCGCAACTCAATTAGCAAGACTTCCGAAGTCTCCGAGACTTCGGAAGTCTATGAGGTGTAACAATGGCAAATACATTATTCTTACGATTAACAAGCCCCTTGCAATCATGGGGTGAAGATAGTCAATGGTCGGAACGTAGAACAGCACCCGAACCGACCAAGAGCGGCGTTGTTGGTTTGCTGGCGTGTGCGCTTGGTTGGGCAGATGATGAACGCATTCGCAACCTCTCACGGCGGGTACGGGTGGGAGTACGTTGCGATGTGCCTGGCACACCTTCCCCTCTGCGAGATTATCACACCGTCGGCGGTGGATACGATGAACCTCAACTATTGACAGCAGAGGGCAAGCCAAAATACGTGACAAACACAAAGAAGCCGCACACTGAACCAACCTGGCGTTATTACCTCTGCGATGCTTCATTTCTTGTCGCTGTTCAATCTGATGATGCAACGGTTGAAGAACTTGCTCAGGCTGTCCAATTCCCTGCTTGGCAGATTTACCTTGGGCGGAAAAGTTGCGTCCCCTCGCGTCCGCTGTTTGACGGTGTAGGAGAGTACGACTCGCTTCAATCTGCCCTTGAAGGGCATCCAGCTCGGTTCCTTGATCGGAATGAAGCGAGATACGCCGAGTCTCTCCCGCGTATCGTCATTGAATGTGAGACTTTGGAGCCTGGAAGTGTGCGTCGCCGCGTACAACTCGCATCACGGAATTATTGGATTCACGAACCGCGTTACTTTCGTGAAGATCGCGTGCGGAATGCAATCAGCATAGAATATATAGACAAAGGAGTTTGAGTTATGTACCTCTCCCGTCTCATCCTCAACCCGCGTTCACGACAGGTACGCAACGAACTGGCGGACCCCTACGAAATGCACCGTACGGTATGCAACGCCTTCCCCAACGGACTCTTCAGGGCGGAACGGAATGAGGAAAACACAACCAGCATCCTCTTCCGTGTGGATCTGCACCCGCGCACGCGCATTCCCACCCTGCTGGTGCAGTCACGCCAAAAGCCCGACTGGTCTTACCTGTTGGCAGATAGAAAAGATTATCTGGTCGGGGAAGGTGATCTGCCGCTCGATGTGGAAAATCCCTCGATTAAAGAATTGAACCTGCAACTCCACGAAGGACAGGCGCTGGCATTTCGTCTGCGTGCCAACCCAACGGTCAAGAAAGACCGTGAGGGCAGGAAACAGGGTCGGCGTATGGGCTTGCTCCGTGAAGAAGATCAACACAAATGGCTGGCGCGCAAGCTTGAATCCGCCGGTGCGGTGCTGGTTTCGGTCAACATCGTCAATGAGCAGTTCACGCGCGGAAAGTTATTCTCCGAAAAAGAGAAGGCGAAAAGGTTGAACTTCCTCTCCGTGCAATTCGACGGCGTCCTGCAAGTGAAAGATCCAAATGGTCTACTAAACGCCATCTCGACAGGTTTCGGAAGCGCCAAAGGGCTCGGTTTCGGTCTGCTCTCGCTGGCGCGCGCCCGATGAATAAATGTCATTGCTGGGAGGTTGCTTCACAACCTGCACTCGCAATGACACAGATACAACTGAACCTTAACAACCGAATAGTCTTCATCACATTAATTCTACTCACCATCCCGAAGGCTTGGTTGAACACCAAGTCTTAAACCATGCAAGCCTTCGGGATGTTCTCAACAGGAGGCTTGCATGCAAGATTTACATGGTTTACCCAAACTGCGTGACAGCCTTTCGTATCTCTACGTGGAGCACGCAGTGATCGAACAGGCTGGGCACGCCATCGAATTATGGCAAAAGGACGGACGCACGCTGGTCCCAGCCGCGTCGCTGTGCGTGCTCATGCTCGGTCCCGGCACAAAAATCACCCACGCCGCCGTGAAGGTTCTCGCCGATAACGGATGTACTATGTTGTGGACAGGCGAAGAGATGACAAAGTTCTACGCGCAAGGCTTGGGCGAAACCCGCAAGGCATATCATCTATTGCAACAGGCGGAACTTGCCTGCAACCCGGTCAAACATACCCGCGTATGCATTCGGATGTATCAAAAACGATTTACCGAAACGCTCGATCCATCCCTCACGCTACCCCAGATACGCGGTTTTGAAGGCGTGCGGGTCCGCCGTGCCTACAAAGAAGCAAGCCAGAAGTATGGTGTTCAGTGGAACGGCAGAAATTACGACCGCTTCAATTGGGGCGGAGGCGACCCAATCAATCGAGCCCTCTCGGCTGCAAATGCCACCTTGAATTCGCTCTGCCATGCCGCAATCGTCTCGGGCGGTTATTCCCCCGCGATCGGTTTCGTGCATACCGGCAAACAACTCTCATTTGTATACGATATTGCCGATCTCTACAAAGCAGACTTCACCATCCCGATCGCTTTCTCCGTCGCGGCGGAGTCGAACCAGAACATAGAACGACGCGTCCGTATGGCGTGCCGTGAAAAATTCCGCGAAATCAAATTGCTGGAGAGAATTCTTCCTGATATAGATGATATCCTCGAAGTCAAGGATGAACCCATCAACGACCTGCTGGATGTGGATGCGGATCCCGCTCTTCCAACCAACCTGTGGCCTGATACCATCCATGAAGGAGGCCCCGCGCCATGTTGATGATCGCTTTACAAAACGTCCCAAAAAAGTTACGCGGCGAACTTACCCGATGGCTCTTGGAACCGGTTCCAGGAATCTTTATTGGGCATGTATCTGCTCGAGTCCGTGACTTTCTCTGGGAAAAGTGCAAAGCAGAATGCGGCAATGGTGGAGTTGTGCAAGCCTGGAACACAAACAACGAACAGCGTTTTACCATGCGCATGGACGGCAACACGAAGCGTGCAGTGGTCGACATGGAAGGAATACAACTCGTCTACATCCCCAACAACACTATTCCAATTGCCGTTTCGGAAACGAATAAAGACTCTGCAACAGAAAAAAGCCCTTAAATCTCTTTTTTTCGGAAAAATAAGGGTATTCCCCACACACGTGGGGATGAACCGACAGACGATCCATAAAAGGCAATAAAAAAATAGTATTCCCCACACACGTGGGGATGAACCGCGAGTCTGGGATAGTACATCAAGGTGCGAAAAGGTATTCCCCACACACGTGGGGATGAACCGGTCAGGATTTTATTTACTTCGTGTTTATCTTGAGTATTCCCCACACACGTGGGGATGAACCGTACGAGTCACCTGTCCGCCCGTTGTCGTGGGCAGTATTCCCCACACACGTGGGGATGAACCGCGCGGCGCTGGTGAGCATGGCTTGGTCGTTGAGTATTCCCCACACACGTGGGGATGAACCGAATTCTTGCAATGACAGATTGCGCCGCACTTCGTATTCCCCACACACGTGGGGATGAACCGGCATCCCGGTGGATCTGGTGACGCTTGGCGAGGGTATTCCCCACACACGTGGGGATGAACCGCCAGATTTCGTCAGAATGATTCTGCTCTCCCCGTATTCCCCACACACGTGGGGATGAACCGTTGCCCGTGAACGGATTCGAGTATTCGATCACCGTATTCCCCACACACGTGGGGATGAACCGGTCTGGGTGACGTGACCATTCAACCGCTTGCCAGTATTCCCCACACACGTGGGGATGAACCGATCGGGCTGGTGATCCCCAAGGATTACATGCAGTATTCCCCACACACGTGGGGATGAACCGTCGGCGCCCGTCGATGTCGCTCCAAAGAAATGGTATTCCCCACACACGTGGGGATGAACCGGTCGGCATCGCCTTTCGAGCCGGCGCGCTCCATGTATTCCCCACACACGTGGGGATGAACCGATGGTTGCCACCGGAAAACGCAAGGCAGAACCGTATTCCCCACACACGTGGGGATGAACCGTTGATGGACGGCACCATCATCTCGAGGCTGGTCGTATTCCCCACACACGTGGGGATGAACCGATGGCTGGCAAAGCGATCCTCAAGGCACGTGATGTATTCCCCACACACGTGGGGATGAACCGCAGTATTCTTACAAGACCGAAAAATGCTACCTGTATTCCCCACACACGTGGGGATGAACCGCAGGTGGCTGCGGATGTTGGTGGCTTGGAGACGTATTCCCCACACACGTGGGGATGAACCGGTTTCGTCGTCGGGGTAGGTCGCCACGCGCTCGTATTCCCCACACACGTGGGGATGAACCGACATCGTCAGCAGAGTCGCCACCATCCGGCATCGTATTCCCCACACACGTGGGGATGAACCGGCGAATCGAACTGTCCACACTGCGCACTTGGTGTATTCCCCACACACGTGGGGATGAACCGCCTATTTCAACAGCGTCATCGATTGGGTCTCCGTATTCCCCACACACGTGGGGATGAACCGATAGGATCGGTAGACCGTATCCTGAGCAACACGTATTCCCCACACACGTGGGGATGAACCGCCAGAGCCAATCTTCGCCCTGGCATTCTCCATCGTATTCCCCACACACGTGGGGATGAACCAGGTGGGACAGATCCTCGAACCTGGCACCACTCTGTATTCCCCACACACGTGGGGATGAACCGCAGCGCGTGAACGCGGATGCAACTGCCAGCCAGTATTCCCCACACACGTGGGGATGAACCGCGCTGCGCCGCGGCGAACTTCCCAACAGGACACGTATTCCCCACACACGTGGGGATGAACCGAATGCGCACCATCGCGCCCTGTCCGCGCTTTCGTATTCCCCACACACGTGGGGATGAACCGCGCTGACCAAGGTGGAACTTCCCGCGGCGACGAGTATTCCCCACACACGTGGGGATGAACCGCCACTGCTGGCGGCAGCGTAGCACCTGGTGCCGTATTCCCCACACACGTGGGGATGAACCGCGAAAAAGGCGCGCAAGGAAAAATCATGACAAGTATTCCCCACACACGTGGGGATGAACCGGTCGCGGGGTCGTCTTCGCCTACCAGCGCATTGTGTATTCCCCACACACGTGGGGATGAACCGGAGAAACCAATGTTCGATCAAAGAAGCACGAAGTATTCCCCACACACGTGGGGATGAACCGGCAGCGGGCGTGGAGCGAAGCCGGCGAAGGTGGTATTCCCCACACACGTGGGGATGAACCGCATGTTTCGAGCCCTCGGCTTTTACGCTCGCCGTATTCCCCACACACGTGGGGATGAACCGTAGGACGCCATGAAATACGCCGAACTCCCTCAGTATTCCCCACACACGTGGGGATGAACCGGCGAAGCGCGGAAGGAATGGGACCGCGTCACGTATTCCCCACACACGTGGGGATGAACCGCCCTGCAAGACGGCAAGCAAGCGGAGTCCACCCCGTATTCCCCACACACGTGGGGATGAACCGTCGTTGTGCAGCTTCGGACGTGAATCCGTATGCGTATTCCCCACACACGTGGGGATGAACCGGTTGTAGAACAGGCTGGCTAAGCCATAGCAGATCGTATTCCCCACACACGTGGGGATGAACCGAATGTACCGAATACGGATTTTTTGTTGGTGTGCGTATTCCCCACACACGTGGGGATGAACCGGGTGTATTTCGGTGCGGAGCCGTCCGGGAAAAGTATTCCCCACACACGTGGGGATGAACCGGGTTCGAGCAGCGTGGCTTCGGCGATCTTCTTGTATTCCCCACACACGTGGGGATGAACCGGGCTAGGGCGATTTGATTCATAACCGCCACCGTGTATTCCCCACACACGTGGGGATGAACCGCCGCCATGCGCCAGTAACGCAAACCGTTCTACGTATTCCCCACACACGTGGGGATGAACCGGTCAGTCACAAGGGGCTTGGGTTTGGTAGCACGTATTCCCCACACACGTGGGGATGAACCGAAGAAGAATCTGTATTAATTAACTTAATATCTAGTATTCCCCACACACGTGGGGATGAACCGGTTTGCCAAAGTTACAACCCACAAACATTGTCGTATTCCCCACACACGTGGGGATGAACCGGTTGCAGAAGCCGTCGCGCCTTGCGTCCTCTGGTATTCCCCACACACGTGGGGATGAACCGACGATGCACAACGGGAGCGTTACAACGCGGGGGTATTCCCCACACACGTGGGGATGAACCGCAGTTTCCAACGCTGATAATTTATCCACACTTGTATTCCCCACACACGTGGGGATGAACCGGCACTACGCTCATCCCCGCCGCGGTCTTTGGTCGTATTCCCCACACACGTGGGGATGAACCGATACGCACCAGCCACGTCGGGTCATCCCGCTCGTATTCCCCACACACGTGGGGATGAACCGGGCGAAGCGGAAAGCGCCCCAGACAAACCGGCGTATTCCCCACACACGTGGGGATGAACCGAGCACGACTTCCGCTTCACAAATACTGCAAACGTATTCCCCACACACGTGGGGATGAACCGCAGCAGGAACTTGCGCGCATCCTTTGCGAGTTTGTATTCCCCACACACGTGGGGATGAACCGCCAAAATGCCCGGATGCGGCGCAGAGGTGACAGTATTCCCCACACACGTGGGGATGAACCGGTGGTGCGGGAATGGGACGAGTTCGTGCGCAGCGTATTCCCCACACACGTGGGGATGAACCGCAATAATACAGAGGAGTAAAGCGATGGGCAAAGTATTCCCCACACACGTGGGGATGAACCGTGCGCCGTCCCTTGATTCTGCAAGCGGAACGAAGTATTCCCCACACACGTGGGGATGAACCGCCATCCGATCACAAAACAACCGACCATCACGAGTATTCCCCACACACGTGGGGATGAACCGATTTCAGCCAATTCGCTCTGCTTGGCATTCAGGGTATTCCCCACACACGTGGGGATGAACCGCGCGGGCGCACGCGTCTTTTGAAGATCGCCGGCGTATTCCCCACACACGTGGGGATGAACCGATGCACTGCTGGCATGGTTGGCAGGGCAAATGCGTATTCCCCACACACGTGGGGATGAACCGAAGCCGAAGCGGCGATCCAATGGCTGCGTGAAGTATTCCCCACACACGTGGGGATGAACCGTTCGCCGTCAAACTGCATGGTCGCCAGTTTGTGTATTCCCCACACACGTGGGGATGAACCGTTCTGCCAGTGCAGCTTTGACCAGTGACTTCAGTATTCCCCACACACGTGGGGATGAACCGGCGGGCGTCACTGCCGGAACGATCGCCACAAAGTATTCCCCACACACGTGGGGATGAACCGCCCAGGTCTCCGCAAGGCTTGAGAACTCAGTCGTATTCCCCACACACGTGGGGATGAACCGGCGAAGTTACCGGTATACGCGGCACCCACAGAGTATTCCCCACACACGTGGGGATGAACCGGATGCGCGGAAGGGGCTGCGGGGCTGGTTGAGCGTATTCCCCACACACGTGGGGATGAACCGGAACTGGTGGGGGCGCGGCTGCCTTATGTGAACGTATTCCCCACACACGTGGGGATGAACCGAGTGTGATCGTGACGTTGGTGATCGTGTTCGGGTATTCCCCACACACGTGGGGATGAACCGCCGCGCCTGCCTGACGTCTGGTGCACGCTTTGTGTATTCCCCACACACGTGGGGATGAACCGGGATCACGATCCAGCAATTGGCTGAAAAAGCCGTATTCCCCACACACGTGGGGATGAACCGGAACTGGAACGCGCGGCTCGAAAAGAGGTCATCGTATTCCCCACACACGTGGGGATGAACCGTATTTTTATGACCGCGTTGGTTTTTATCATCCGTATTCCCCACACACGTGGGGATGAACCGCATCCAGCAAGCGCCCCCAGCCCGGCTTCCACGTATTCCCCACACACGTGGGGATGAACCGAGACCACGTTCCAAAAGTCACCGCGCAAACACGTATTCCCCACACACGTGGGGATGAACCGGATGCAAACGCGCCTGACGCGCCAGCGTCCGCGTATTCCCCACACACGTGGGGATGAACCGATTTCAGCCAATTCGCTCTGCTTGGCATTCAGGGTATTCCCCACACACGTGGGGATGAACCGGTGACTGGGGCACACGATCCGGACCGCACGAACGTATTCCCCACACACGTGGGGATGAACCGATGCGTTCTATCCAGGTCGAGTTGGGCGATGGCGTATTCCCCACACACGTGGGGATGAACCGAAATTCCTGGCAGAAGCGACTCCGCACAACGCGTATTCCCCACACACGTGGGGATGAACCGCAGGGAGCGACCATCATATCCCTGTTTTATGAGTATTCCCCACACACGTGGGGATGAACCGACTGGAGATAGACATGCCGAATTTCATTCAGCGTATTCCCCACACACGTGGGGATGAACCGGCGAGAGTCGGATAGAAGTCCTTGCCGGATTTCGTATTCCCCACACACGTGGGGATGAACCGGGTATTTTGAAGCCAATACGAACGCTTTTCCGGTATTCCCCACACACGTGGGGATGAACCGGTGATAACAAACATCCCGGCTTCGTCGGGCGCGTATTCCCCACACACGTGGGGATAAACCGCCTTTTACATCAAGATTAACTTTTCCGTATGCGTATTCCCCACACACGTGGGGATGAACCGGATGAACGTAAGCGCATTACCGCGCTGGACTGGTATTCCCCACACACGTGGGGATGAACCGCACTGGCGTAACGCCAGATGACAAGAGGAGAACGTATTCCCCACACACGTGGGGATGAACCGCAGACG
This sequence comes from Anaerolineales bacterium UBA2395, assembly GCA_002343775.1. GTDB lineage: Bacteria > Chloroflexota > Anaerolineae > Anaerolineales > Villigracilaceae > Villigracilis. The sequence goes on along the minus strand of DDSH01000010.1, from coordinate 2,704 downwards.
ATCATTATCCGACAATTGACGAGCGAGTATTCCCCACACACGTGGGGATGAACCGATTATAAAAACACAAAGGTTGCATCATACCGACGTATTCCCCACACACGTGGGGATGAACCGTGATCGTCGAAGGCTTTATTCCATCCGGGCTCAAGTATTCCCCACACACGTGGGGATGAACCGCGTGCGCCTCAGACTCCGCCGCGAGTTGAGAGAGTATTCCCCACACACGTGGGGATGAACCGGTCTTCGCCATTAGTGTGGGGTCGGCGTTGACCAGTATTCCCCACACACGTGGGGATGAACCGTCCACTTGTGAAGGGTTGGCTCGACACCAACATGTATTCCCCACACACGTGGGGATGAACCGTTGCGCGGTGTATTGGCGTTCGGGGTGATCGCGTATTCCCCACACACGTGGGGATGAACCGAAAATCGAAAAGGGCGGCAGGCTGCCAGAAGAGTATTCCCCACACACGTGGGGATGAACCGTAGGTATCAAATATCACTTTGACAAAAAAACCGTATTCCCCACACACGTGGGGATGAACCGCGCACGATAGCCAAAGGTGCGACGAATGACGAACGTATTCCCCACACACGTGGGGATGAACCGGAAAACTTCCAAAACACTTACGGCGGGTATCGCGTATTCCCCACACACGTGGGGATGAACCGATAAAAGCAAGGAACCAACCACCAACACAACCGTATTCCCCACACACGTGGGGATGAACCGACCTGTTAGCGCAACGATACGTTCCCGCCTCGCGTATTCCCCACACACGTGGGGATGAACCGCATGTCGGCGGGCGTATTTGCTATCTCGCGGTGTATTCCCCACACACGTGGGGATGAACCGCCATCGAACGCGAGTTCATTGGTCGAATCGTCGTATTCCCCACACACGTGGGGATGAACCGTACCTTTTGGCTGGTCGATGTACCTGTTTTCAGTATTCCCCACACACGTGGGGATGAACCGAATTGGGAGGAACGGTCGAACCGGTCAAGGCGTATTCCCCACACACGTGGGGATGAACCGCCTGGCGGGCCAGGTATGGTCGTGATCTGGAAGTATTCCCCACACACGTGGGGATGAACCGGATTATGGCAAGCCGCTGGATGACATCCGCAAGTATTCCCCACACACGTGGGGATGAACCGTAAGACGGGGATCGCCCGCCATTACGCTCACGGTGTATTCCCCACACACGTGGGGATGAACCGAATGCCCGTTGTGCATCGGGCAGGAATCCCCAAGTATTCCCCACACACGTGGGGATGAACCGCGCAAGCAAAATTTTTTTCATGCGGTGCGTCTCCGTATTCCCCACACACGTGGGGATGAACCGGATGAGTACTGGGTGAGTTTGGCGCTGGACAAGGTATTCCCCACACACGTGGGGATGAACCGTTGGAAATTGGATCCGCGCAGAGAGGCTGCGAGTATTCCCCACAGACGTGGGGATGAACCGCGTGGCTGCCTCCACGGGCATGTTCCGCAGGACGTATTCCCCACACACGTGGGGATGAATTGATTCTGATCAACATTTGGGTTTGTGGATTGATTTTCCCATGTGCGTGGGAGAAGGATTGCTTAATTATTAAGGCAATTACCAGTTCTCCCCTATTATGCCAATTTCTTTTATGCATGAGCGAGAAAGTTTAAAACAAAAAGCCCCTGATTGAAATCAGGGGCATGCTGTCTATATAATCCTATACCTTATCAGATATTGTTGTAGCCTTTCATGAGAGATTACCCTTCCGCTGTAGTCTTCCCGCCAAGAGCCATCTTCCAAAGGGAAGTACACTAGCGGCTTTCTTGCTGGCAACACCAATCCGCACTGGAATGGCAGTCGGGTCTCGAACAATCGTCGGCGTTCTTCCATGCGTTTACGGAACAACTCTCTCTTGCTCAGCAGTTTCTTTGGTAGTTCGCCCGAGAAAGGAGGTGCTTGCGCTTGGTCAAGTGTCTTATCGGAAAAAGCCACGCGAGAACTTGGTTTGCTCTGGACGCGAACACGTTTCGCAGAGGTGGACGTGATCCCCGCACACTTGGGACCCATGCCGATTGCAATGCTCAGGGTAGATTTCAAGCGCCGACCACATTTTTTGCATCTTGGTTGTTTTTCCATCGTGACCTCCATCATAGGATAGCGCAGTCCGGGCTACACACCCGGACTGCTGTCGTTTCCCTGCATTCTTAATACCCTCTTGGGAATGTGAAATGCTGGACTTTAGAAAAGGGATGCTTGATTTTGTGTTGTTCGTTCAGGACGTACTCTGCCTGCCACTCTACCCGCCACACCTTTGTTCGTCATCCAATCAGACCAGGAAACCGTCTTGGGCATTTCAGGGACAGGTAACGGCACACTTGGAACTGTCGGACATCCCATTGGTGAATTCGAGACCACCACTTCATCTGCAAAGAGCGATTGCAGATCGGGCAGGTCTGCCGTCTCCAGTGCTTCACGCGCCAATTTCATGAGGATGTCACCTTCATCCTGCTCGATGATGGCGCCTCCGACTTCATCCCCATAGAGGAGTTGGGCAGCTTTCATTTTTTGTCCCATCAATGCCAGCGCCCTTGCTTCCATCGCTTCACTGTAGACCGAAAAGATCGCCTTCACCGGCTTGGTCTGTCCCAACCGCCACACTCTTCGTACTGCCTGCCACAAGGTATAGTAGAGTAGGAATGTGGCGAG
>DDSH01000009.1 GCA_002343775.1 Anaerolineales bacterium UBA2395 | reverse complement strand
GTCAGGTGCACGCTTTGTTGGCTGGCATGGACTTGCCTAAACCTTGTTTTGCAAATCAAGCCCATCAAAATTTGCTTTGTCCCAAAGAGGGGATAATTTTGGAATACCCCATTCGGGATTTGCCTGCCATGTAGCCCATTTTTCATAAAACGAACGCCGTTCAGATGTAATCAATCTTACTGCTTTTTCACCTGCTTGCCAAATTTTACTGGCTACTTCTTTTGAGTAAATACCCGCTTCCTGTGCTTTTGAAAATTCGTCATCATCTTTCCAACGCCATTTATTCATATCTGGCTCGATTACTACATCAAGCATATGATCCATCGTATCAAAACCAATAGGTGTACGCTTGATGGGCTCTTGTAAGTTAACATACCAACAATCTAGATTCTTTGTGCCTGTTTCCCACATTGCATAGGTACTAAACGTTTCGCCTGGGACAATGAGAAATAAAACATCGGTTCGTTTCCATTGATAATCAGCAATAACTATTTCTTCGGCTGCCAATATTTCTTCTGGGGTAGGTTTGTGGGCGGTATCTTTTCCAAGAACGCCAGCGGGCATGTATAAAGCAATTAATTCTGATGTGTCTTGAACAACAATCGTAGGGTAAGCCCAAAAGACTTTGATTCCAACGCCGCGCAAAGTTGCATTTTCACCTGCCAACCAATACGATTTTGGATTCAAAATATTTCTCCCGATTAATGACCTGCCAGCCAACTATGTTTTATACAGCATCCTGCTGTATATACCCCCAATTTGGGGTCGTTAACAGCATTGTGCTGTATAACACCTTATATTCAACACCATCAATCCTCAATAATCCTCACAAACACATACTCCGCCCTCGCACCGCTCGGATCCACCAACGTAAACGACTCCGGAAAAACCGGCGTCGGCGGCGTCGGAACCTCGATCTCCTTAAAATTATCGCAGATCGGAAACCCCTTATGGACAAGCGCCATCCAACCGCGCTCCGCCACATTCACACCATCCACCGAAACCACACGCAGCCACTTATCACCCTTCTTAACCTCGCTGCCATCTGCCGGCGCCTCCCAAACCTCATCGCCCACCACCAACTGACCGCGATTGAAAGAAGCCACAACACGCGCAAACGTATTGTGATCGGCGCGCATACGCGTACCATTACTGATCGGCGTCATACTAAACTGGGTCATGAAACTCTCCTATACTCCACAAAAGTATCCCCGAACTTTGCGATCAGGGTCGCTTGCGATTGCGGCGCGGGATAACGGGCAAGGAACTCCGCCTCACTCCCATTGAAATAATTCAGATCGATATTCAAACTTTCCACACCATACAACGTCCCATCCCCATTATCCGTAAACTGCCAGTACGTCCAATCCTGCCAGATGGGCGGCACCAGCGGCAGCTGCGGGTTATACCACGCGATCCACAACGGATACTGCGCAAAATAATTCACCCCCGCCGCAAACTCCTGCCAATAATAATACCCCGTGTACACACCAAGCTTCTTATCCGGCAGCAACGCCCGAATACGCTCCATAAAATCATACCAATGCCGCCAACCCGTAAACGGACCCCCATACCGGTCTTCAAAATCGCACCACATCTCCATCTCACCAGGATCGTCCTTCAAGATCTCCACGAACGTCTCAGCTTGGCGCTTCGCATTCACCCGGCTGTCGTAGAACCAATACGAACCCCGGATCAACCCCGCCTGCTTCGCATTCCTCCAAGACGTCTGAAACACCCTGTCTTGATACGTCCCCTGTCCCGCGCGAATGATCACCCCCCGCGTCAACTCCGCCATCTTCAAAAAGTTAATCCCTGGCGGCGTGGTCGGATCATCCTGCCAGAAACTCACATCCGGCAGGCGAAAAAACGGCAACACAGACGACAACTGCCTTTGCGGCTGAATAACGGGCATGGGCTGGGGAGAATTTGCCGAAATTGAATTCATAATATTGGATTTTATGGAAGAATAACCGACATTATAAAGCAAAAAAGCGACTTCACATCTGAAATCGCTTTAAAGAAAGAACGAAAGATCACCGCTTCAAACCCGCCGAAAGCGGATACGGTTTAACCTAATTGTTCAACGCCCCTTGATTCACCCAATCTGAAATGATCTGGATCTGCTCCGCACTCAGCAAAGGACCCCGGTTGGGCATCTCTCCTTGCACCACCAGCTGCACCAGCAAACTCTCCGAAGCATTGCCGGGCACAAGCACCGACCCATTGCGTGAACCCGCCATAAGATTTTCATAGGTCAGCATATCCAACCCCTCCTTCGTGCTCCTCACCCCATGACACTCCACACAGCTGTTCTCAAAGATCGGCATCACATCATTGGCAAAGCTCACACCCGCAGGCGTATTCTCGGCAGGGGCTTCGGTTTCAGCCGCATCATCAGCCGCCTCCGCGGCTTCCGTTGCCTCCACCACTGGCGCTGTCGTATTCGTAGCGGCAGGCACAGCCGTCGGCTGGGAAACTGCCTGGGTTGGCGTCGCCGCTTCGGGTTGGGTCTGAGGCGCACTGCTTCCGCAGGCGGCAATGGTCATCATCATGACCGCAACGAACATTAAAATTCTATTCATATTCATTCCTTTTATAACAAACAGGTCTAATGCGTTGCGGGAATGTATCACACAAGCACACGTAGATGATGAAGAAATCGTGTGTTTTCTTACCCGAGCGGCAGCGGGCGCGAACCTTCTCAGAGCGGCTGCCCCCGCGAGCAAACCCGATCTTCTCAAAACATAGATAGACTGTGCAAGCTAAGGTATAATCTATGCGCCCTCTTGTCAGGCGCAAATTCATTACAAGGCTGAGTATGTCAGGCGCATTTTCATTACCCAACGATTACTGGCTTTCCATTCAAGTCACCCCGCAAGACGTTGAAAACCTACACACATACCTATTCGAACGCGAGATGCCGTCCACCACGCGCGAACTCGCTTCCGAGTTTATCGAACGCCGTGTGCAGCTGGAACGACAAGCTGCCGAGAGCAAACAAAAGGCAATGGGCAAGAGCTTTCTCCCGCGCGAGTCGTATCAGGTCGGCGAAGAACTGGTCTTCCCGGCAATCGGCTGGAAGCATGGCAAAGTCACTGCGGTTCGCCCCGGCGTCAGCCCGGCGGTGGCAGATTTCGACGTCATCACCGTGGAGATGGAAGACGCCTCCCAGCGCATGTTTGCCGCACGGCTCGAAACGCATCTTTTGAACGACGCGCAGCTTTCCAAACCTCAGGGCTTGGATGTAGACCCCGCCGCAGTCATCGCCGAGTTTGGCGCATCCATCGAGAAAAAAATGGAAGCCGCACTCAGCGCCGATGACGGGCTGGTAAAGATCGCCGGTCGCTGGTTCCCGCGCGCGCTATTGATCGACATCAATCAGGGACAGTTGAATCTCGCCGAAGCCGTGCTCGATATGTCCGGCGGCGAGCCGCTTCCCACCGAAGCCCTGGTGAAGGATATTGAACTGCCCGAAGGCGTCAACCCCCGGCTGGCGGAATTCTCATTGAACTATGCCTTGCAAGACGATGAACGCTTTGATGAAGTAGGACCCGCCGGACAGGTGTTGTGGTGCTTGCGCCGCCTCGAACCAGACTATGTGCGTGATGTCCCCCTGCCGCTGCATTATGTCGAAGTCCCGCATGACCGTGGTTTGTTGAGCGCCCCCATGAAAGCGCTCGAAGAACAGCTGGACGATGAACTGACCCCGCCCGAAGACCTCGACCCGCGCGAGGATGTTTCGTCCATCACCATTACGTTGATCTATCCGCACTTGCGTGCCGGCACATTGCCCATGTCTGCCCGGGCGCGCAAGTTGTTCCCAACCGCCTATGAATCCCCACGCGTCCGCTTCACCCTTGTGGATGGCAAGACCAAACAACGCATTCCCGCCTGGGTCGTCCGTGATTATGGCTACGTTTTCGGGCTGCGCGAATGGTACAAAGCGCATCAATTGATTCCCGGCTCGCTGGTGCAACTCCGCAAGGGAGAAAACCCCGGCGAAGTCATCGTGGAAGCCAAAACCCAGCGCTCCTCCAAAGATTGGGTGCGGACCGTCATGGTCGGCACCGATGGCGGCATGGTCTTCGCCATGCTCAAGCAGCCCATCACCGCCGAGTTCAACGATCGCATGGTCGTCCACGTCCCCGATTTCAAAGCGCTCGACCCCATCTGGGAAAAGAAGCGCCCGTTCGATCAACTGGTCATTCAAGTGATGCGTGAATTATCCAAATCCAACCCGCAGGGGCATGTCCATGCGCAGGAATTGTACGCCGCGGTCAATTTGGTTCGGCGCGTCCCCCCGGCTCCCATTTTTGTACTGCTGGCTGAAAACCCGGTCTTCAAACACGTGGGTGACCTGCACTTCCGTCTCGACGAGGAGGTCGAATGAGCCTGCTGAGACCGAATGCCAAAACCCCTTTCCACATCGACTTCGATTGGTGGAAACAGAACGAACGCGACTGGCATATCTTCCTCCGCACCCTGTTGTGCCAGGAGCATCAGGAAGCCTTTGCCGACTTTGAAGAAGGCGAACAGATCGACTGGATCGACCCGCAGACGGCGGAAGTCAAGCCGGTGGACGGCGTCCAGCACGCGCTCATCAGTCATTGCGCCCTGCTGCCCGAATTCGTGGGCGAGCGCACCGCCATTGTCGAAGCGGTCTTTCGCACCTTTTTGGCGAATGGCAACCATCCCATGTCTGCTGAAGACCTTGGCAAGCGGCTGGGCAGGTCGCCCGACGTGATCCTCAAGACCATTGCCGGACCGCGTGTGTATCGTGGGTTGCGACCGATCCTCAACCAAGCCCCCAATCCGCCTGCGGTCGGTTAAAATGGAATACCTGCCCCCGTAGCTCAATGGACAGAGCAGCTGCCTTCTAAGCAGAAGGTTGTGGGTTCGAATCCCGCCGGGGGCGCTAAAACGCGTATAAGCAATAGAAGGAGTGTATCCATGCCTACCGTTGTTCGCAAAACCAGGGAAACTATCATGGAGGTGCGGCGAGACATCCTTCATGCGGTCAGCTGGCAGGTACGGTCCAGCGTGTGGAGTCCTCCCACCGATGTCTATGAGACCGGGGATGCCTTGATTGTTCGCATGGAAATTGCGGGGATGCGAGACGAAGATTTCGAAGTTTCAGTTGAGAACGACACACTCTATATCCTTGGCTCCCGCCCCGACCTGCCCGACCGCCGCGCCTATCACCAGATGGAGATCCGTTTTGGCAAGTTCGCATCCGCAGTAGGCTTGCCCGCTCCGGTCAACGTTGACCTTGCGCGCGCCGAATATCGCGACGGCTTTCTGACCGTCACCCTCCCCAAAGCAAGACCGAATCAAATCGAGGTTGAGTAAACCCATGCCCGCACAAAGATGGCAATTTGGGACGCACGAATTCTTTCAAACATCGGATGACCCCGACCGGGAATTCACGAATAGTTACATGAACACCTTCTTCTCGCAATTCCAAAAGAAGGACGACGCTTCACCCGACCCGAAAGCGGAGGGGAAAGACGAGGAGCAGAAGTTTCCCGACATATTGCCCATCCTCCCGCTGCGCGGCGTTGTGGTCTATCCTAATACTGCCGTCCCGCTCACGGTGGGGCAGCCGCGCTCCATCAAACTGGTGGATGATGTGGTGGCGGGGGATAAGCTCGTCGGGCTGCTGGCAGCGCTCAACCCGGAGCAGGAAACGCCCGGTCCGAATGAACTATACAGGGTTGGCACCATTGCAACCGTTCACCGCCTGTTGCGCGCGCCCGATGGAACCGTCCGCTTGCTGGTGCAGGGCATGGAACGCTTCCGGCTGACCGAGTTCGTGGAGGAAGAGCCGTATCTGAAGGCGCGCATCCAGCTTGCACCGGAAGCCGAAGAGAAGAACATCGAGTCCGATGCGCTGGCTCGCAACGCTCGCGACCAGTTCCAGCAGATCACACAGATGATTCCCTCCTTCCCCGAAGAACTGGCGAACTCGATCCTTTCCATCGAAGACCCGCTTCAAACCGTCTACACCATCGCAAATTTCCAACGCATCGACCTGAAGGACGCGCAGGAGATTCTCGAACTGGACAAGGTGTACGCGAAATTGAAAAAGTTGATCGGCTTGCTCGTGCGCGAAGCCGAGGTATTACAGATCGGTCAAAAGATCCAGAACGAAGCGCGCGGTGAGATCGAGAAAGTACAACGCGAATACTACCTGCGCGAACAAATGAAAGCCATCCAGCGTGAACTGGGCGAACGCGACGAACAGGCGCAGGAAGTGGATGAATTCCGCAAAAAGATCGAAGAAGCGAAAATGACCGAAGAGGCGGAGAAACAGGCGAAGCGCGAGTTGGAGCGCCTGGCTCGCCTGCCCACGGCGGCTGCGGAATATGGCGTCATCCGCACCTATCTGGATTGGCTCGTCTCCGTTCCCTGGTCGGCGGGCACGCAGGATAATTTGGATATTGCCCATGCCCGCGAAGTACTGAACAAAGACCACTATGGGTTGGAGGATGTGAAAGACCGCATCCTCGAGTTCCTCGCCATTCGCAAACTGCGGATCGACCGTAAAGATGACAAGAAAACTGAATCCAAGGATGCCATTCGCCGTGAGCGCGAGGGCGTGATCCTTTGTTTTGTAGGTCCGCCCGGGGTCGGCAAGACCTCCCTGGGGCAATCCATCGCGCGCGCGATGGAGCGGAAATTTGTCCGCGCCTCGCTGGGCGGCATCCGTGATGAAGCCGAGATCCGCGGACATCGCCGCACCTACATCGGCTCCATGCCGGGGCGCATTCTGCAATCGCTGCGGCGGCTGGGTTCCAAGAATCCGGTCTTCATGCTGGATGAAGTGGACAAGCTCACCAATGATTTCCACGGCGACCCCGCCTCTGCATTGCTGGAAGTGCTCGACCCCGAACAGAATGGCGAATTCCGCGACAACTATCTCGAAGTCGCCTACGACCTCTCGCAAGTGTTTTTCATTGCCACTGCGAACACCCTCGAATATATCCCCGGTCCGCTGCGTGACCGCATGGAGATCATTTACCTATCCGGCTATACCGAGAATGAAAAGTTAGCAATCGCCCGCGGTTATCTCATCCCGCGCCAGATTCGCGAGAACAGCCTGCGTGAGAACGAAGTCCGCTTCACCGATGATGCCTTGAAGATGATCATCCGCCAATATACGCGCGAGGCGGGCGTCCGCAATCTGGAGCGCAAGATCGGCGCCATCTGTCGCAAGGTCGGCACGAAGATCGCCGAAGGCAAATCCAGAAAGTTCCGAGTGACCCCAAAACTGGTCGAGGAATTTCTGGACCATCCGATCTACCTTGGTCCCGAAGAGTTGAATAAGCGCACTTCCATCCCGGGGGTGGTACCGGGTCTCGCTTGGACGTCCTTCGGCGGCGACATTCTCCTGATCGAAGCCACCACCATGCCCGGCGGGCGCGGTTTTCAGATCACCGGTTCCATTGGCAATGTGATGCAAGAATCGGCGCGTGCCGCCCTGTCCTACGTTCGTGCGCGCGCACATTCCCTTGGGCTTCCGCATGAATTCTTCGAGAAGCACGATATTCACATGCACATCCCGGCGGGTGCGCAGCCCAAGGATGGTCCCTCTGCCGGCGTGACTATGGCGACCTCGCTGGTATCGCTCATTTCCGGGCGAAAGGTTAAACCGCAGATCGGCATGACGGGCGAGATCACCCTGCGGGGTCAGGTTCTTGCAATTGGCGGCGTCAAGGAAAAGGTGCTGGCAGCGCATCGCAGCGGACTCACGACCATCATCCTGCCGAAGCAGAATGAATTGGACCTGGACGATGTCCCCGAAGAGATCCGCAAGACCATGAAGTTCATCTTTGCAGAGACGGTGGATGACGTACTCACTGCCGCCTTGGAAAAAGCAAAACCCCGTTCGAAATCGGCGAAACCCGCCAAACCCAAAACGCAAAAAAAACAAAGCAACCCCAGAAAACCCACAGAGGCAAAGAAGAATGTCAAAAGGAAAAGTCCTTCTCGCGGAAGATGATATCACCATGGTCTCGCTGCTAAAAACCTTGCTGAAAATGGAAGGATATGAGGTGGTGGCATTGCAGCCGGATGAAGACATCCTTTCCGCTGTCCGCGTGGAGCAGCCAGATGTCTTGCTCATGGATGTGTATTTGTCCACCCAGAGCGGGCTCGAAGTTCTGGAGCAATTGCGAAATTCCGCAGACACCAGTGATTTGCGTGTAGTCATGTCCTCAGGCGCCAGCGTCAAGGAAGAATGCCTTCGGCGGGGCGCCGATGGATTCCTGGCAAAGCCCTACATGCCAGACGACCTGATCACCATGCTGCGGCAAACCATCTAACCATGCCACACGTCCAAGTGCGCGTTCGCGAAATCTCCTTTGAAGAAGATTACGAGCGGGTCCTGAACTTGTGGCAGGGCATCGAAAAAGGCATGAATGTCGGGCGTTCTGATTCACCCGAAGAAGTGCGGAAGAAACTTCAACGCGACCCTGATCTCTTCCTGGTGGCGGAAACCAAAAACGAGATCGTCGGCACGGTCATCGGCGGCTTCGATGGGCGGCGCGGAATGATCTACCACCTTGCAGTGCAAAAAAATTTTCGCGGGCGGGGCATTGGCGCCATGTTGCTTCAGGAGGTTGAAAAACGCTTGCAAGCCAAGGGTTGTCTTAAATGCCTCCTGCTCGTCCTCGAAGACAACGGCGAAGCCATTCAATTCTACAAAAACCAAGGCTGGCGTCATGCATCGGAGGATGTTGTTTTCATGAAGGAATTCTTTTCGTGATGCGGTTTGGGATTTTGACACTCTCCGACCGCTCTGCACGGGGTGAGCGGGAGGATGCCTCCGGACCGGCGTTGGCGCTTCAGATCCGCGCCGAAAACGGGTCTGTCATCCGGCAGCAGATCCTCCCCGACGATGAATCCACAGTGCGTGCCACTCTCATAGAATGGGCAGACAGTGACGAATTCGATATCATCCTGACCACCGGCAGTACCGGCTTTTCTCCACGGGATATTGCTCCAGAGGCGACTCGCTCCGTGATCCAGAAAGAGGCTCCGGGTCTGGCGGAAGCGATGCGTCTCGAAAGTCTCAAGAAAACACAACACGCCATGTTATCCCGCGCGGTCGCCGGTATCCGCGGGCAGACGCTGATCATCAACCTGCCCGGCAGCCCCAAAGGCGCAGTGGAGAATTTGCAGACCATCTTTCCTGTGCTGCCTCATGCGGTTCAATTGCTGCGGGAAGACCCGAATTCTGAAGCCTCTCATTGAGGCTGCAAGAATCAAAACAGCCGGATGCGCGTTTGCATCCGGCTGTTTTCTTGTAATGATATTACTTCCAGGTGAAGGTAAGGTCGTCTTCGACGGGGTTCCAATAACTGGGGTTGGGGCTGAGGGTCAAGCCTTCGTCTGTCCACGCGGAGATGACATACGGACCGCTTGTGAGGATGGAACTGTCACGGGCGTCATATCCGCCAGCTGCCAGTGCATCGAGATTCAGAATTGAAAAAGCGGGCTGCGCCAGATATTTGAGCAAATTTGGTTCCGGTCGGTTGAGATGGATGATGACGGTGTTCACATCCACTTTTTGAATGCCGTCCACTTGTGAGATCGCTTTTTTCCCGGAATCACGCTCTCCGTTGAAAGCAAGGAAGAGATTTCTCCAGTTCGGAAAATTTCCCTCTCCATGCAGCGGGCTTTGCGGGTCGAACCAGCGGTTGAAGTTTTGCACGATGATGTCTGTCGTGATGGGGGTGCCATCGCTGAAGCGCGCATTCGGGCGGATCTCGAAAATATAATCCAGCTGGTCATCTGAGATCACCCACGATTCCGCCAGAGCCGGCTGAATGGTATCGCTCTCGTCCAATTGCACGAGTCCTTCGTACAAAAAACCGCTCACGAGCAGCGAGTCGGCGTCTTCGGTTACGGCGGGGTCAAGGACAATATCCCTGTGGATCGCAAATGGCACGCCGGGCTGTGGGATGGCTGCTTCGCCCATCGGGGTTTCTTCCATTTGCGGTTGAGGCGTTTCTTCCGCTTCCCTGGGCTGGCAACCGGTCAGAAATACGATTAAGATCAAGGTGCTTCCGAGTAATTTTTTGACGTGGGTTATCTTTTTCATGGTCAATTCCTCTTGTTACTTTGGTCGTCAATTCTAAGTTTTTTGGTGTGTGGTGTGGTGCCTTCTATACAATAAAAATACCATACATTTCAGAAAAAAGCATTCGTCCTTGATTGCAGTTGGGTGGTTTTTCTGTTTTCACGCTCTAATGCATATATAATTGTACTGTTGAAGCATGTTTTGAGGTTGTCAGACCATTCTTGCGAGGTGATTTGCCGGAACCATTCAACCCTAAATCCGACAAAACAGCTACTAACTCTTATGACTAGAACCAAGAACTCCTGTGATTTGGCGGAACCATTAAAAGTTTCACTGCCGCCATCCAAAAATAGAGAAGAGGTCACCATGAAAGGGTATAAGAATTCCAACATTTTGAGGGTCTTTTCCATCTTCGTCATCTTTGCGCTCCTGCTTTCGGCATGTGTTCCAGCCGAGTCGCTTTCGGGAACGGGCGGTGGCGAGGAGCAAACCGAGGAATCTCCGCCTCAGGAAGACCCGACAGAGGAGGCGCAACCCCCTCAAGACCCTCCTCCCGCCGATACTCCTCCACCAACGGAAGAATCCCAACAGCAGCAGCAAGAGGCGGCTACCAATACTCCTGAACCTCAACAGCCTGATGACGATTCTGCCGCCACTAACACTCCTACGATGACGCCGACTCCAACCGCCACCGTGGAAGGCGAGGGGCAGCAGGCAGGCGCTCAAGCGGTTGAAGAATCTGCCACGCCCACTCCAACCATGACGAATACACCGGAGGCAACCTTCACGCCCACCCAGACAGCGACCTTTACCCCCGTCCCGAGCAACACGCCCGCCCAGCCGGATCCCTATGTGGGTCTGAGCGTGTCTTGTAATAATGACCTGTCTGCTACATTCAAGATCACCAATGCCGGCGGACCATTGGACGGCGGAAGTTATACAGTCTCTGAGCCGGGGAAATCTACCACGACCAATTCTCTGGACTTGGGGAGCGGTGATAGTATTTCCGTCCGCGCTGCCGGAAATGCCACGGTTACTGTTAGTTACTCCACTTCCACATTATCGAATGTGAACCTGGTTGCTACTGGCACTTGTCTGCCGCTGCCTGTGAATACATCGACCTTTACTCCGACCCCGTCGCGCACGCCTACGCCGTCGCGCACGCCCACCGCAACGAACACGGCTGGTCCATCGCCCACGCCGACGGTCACACGCACGCCAACCGCCTCACGGACGCCCACCCTTACGCGCACGCCGACTTCGACTGCTACGGATGGTCCATCACCCACGCCTACGATCACCAATACCCCAACATCCACGCGGACGCCAAGACCGACACGGACTCACACGCCGACAGAAACGCCAACGTCCACCATAACGCCAGGTCCATCGCCGACGGCTACCTTTACGTTCACGCCAACATCCACCCGAACGCCGAGACCAACGAACACGCCTTCGCTCACCCCAACGACGACCCTCACCCCGTCCATGACCCCCACGGTCGAAATTCTAGACGGGCAGCTGGATTTGGAAGTCTTCTGCAACCCAGACCTTTCCGCCACGTTTGTCATTCGAAACGTATCGGGCGCTGTCAGTGATGGTACTTACAATTTATCCGAGCCCTCTGAAAGCGGATCGATCAATCTTGCGCCTGGGCAGTCTACGTCCATTCGAGGCGCAGGATACGCAAACATGACGGTCACCTACCGGACATCCTTCCTTTCTTCAGTGACTTTGAATGTGACCGGTTCCTGTTTGCTGCGCCCCACCAGCACGCCGACCAGCACTCCGACGAATACACCATCCGCCCCTGCAGACCTGGCGGTAGCCGGCTCGTGCAGCAATGTCAACACCAGCACCGCCACTTTCATCGTCACCAATAACGGCGGTGACATGGATTCGCCGTACGCTTACGAAATTAAGGATGCTCAAGGCGCTGTTGTGGATACTGGAAACTTCCAGTTACAAGCGGGTGGAAGTGTCGTTATCAACTACAGTGGGACGTCGAGTTCATACACGTTCTCCAGTCCGGATGATGCGAGCCTGAACGCCAAGTCTGATATGACGGCGTGTCTGCCCCCGCCTCCGCCTCCCTCCCTGACAGCCGCTGGATCCTGTTCCTCCAACGGTCAAGCCACCTTTGTCATTACAAATTCCGGTGGCGACATGCCGACATTCTATTCATATGAGATCACTGATGCCAGCGGTGCTTCTGTTCAGGCGACCTCCTTCCAGTTGGGCGCAGGACAGAGTATTACGATCAATGTGAGCGGAAACTCCACTGCCTACAACCTGTCCAGCCCGCAGGATGCCAACCTGACCGCAACGGCAGATATGAGACCCTGTGCCCCACCTCCTCCATCCCCATCGCTCACGGTCTCAGGCGCTTGTACCGCTAACACTGGAGAAGCCACGTTCGTGGTCACGAACAATGGCGGCGCGATGACCGCTCCATATACCTATAACATTGCCGATGCCAATGGGACGATCGTGCAATCTGCTGCCTTCCAATTGGGAGCAGGGCAAAGCATTACCGTGAAGGTTGCCGGATCTTCGAATGAATATAGCTTCTCCAGCCCAGATGATGCGGCGTTGAACGCCAAAGCGGATATGACCCTGTGTGCGCCGCCCCCACCGCCTCCGCCTGCTCCATCATTGACTGCCACTGGTGTATGCTCTGCCACCAACACTGCCAAGTTTGTGATCACGAACTCTGGCGGCGATATGCCGACACCCTACACATACCTCATTACGGATGTCGGTGGTGCTACGGTTCAATCTGCCACATTCCAATTGACGGCGGGGCAAAGCACGACGATTACCGTAAGCGGCAATTCCACGCTTTACACGTTGACCAGCCCCGACGATAGCAAGTTAATTGCTCAGGCAGATATGACCGCCTGTGCGACGCCTCCAGCGAATCCCATTCTTTCCGCCAGCGGCGCCTGCACCTCGAACGCAGGTCAAGCCACATTTGTTGTGACCAACAATGGCGGCAACATGACCACTCCGTACACCTATACCATCACAGATGCAAACGGAACGGTTGTGCAAACTGCCACCTTCCAGCTAAGTGCCGGGCAAAGTACCACCATTGTTGTAACTGGGTCATCGTCATCCTACACCCTTGCCAGCCCAAATGACTCAGCATTGACTGCTACAGCAGATATGACTGCCTGTGTTACACCCCCGCCTCCACCCAACCTCACCGCCACAGGTGCCTGCACCTCGAATGCCGGTGTAGCTACTTTTAATATTACGAATAATGGCGGCGCAATGCCGGTGGGGCATCTCTACACCATCACCGATGCCAGCGGGAATGTGATTCAGTCCGGGTCGTTTATACTGGGCGCTGGTGAGACCTTCGATATCACGGTAACCGGTCCTTACGATGAGTTAATTCTGACCATTACTGATGCGAAGAATGTTACGACCCGCGCTGCGATGACCAGCTGTAACAAGCCGATCACATCCGTCGCGCCAGCCGAACCCGGAATTTGCATTCAATGTCTGGTCTTCCATACCTTCCGCGATGACAACCTTGAGATCTATCGCCTCGATGGCATCGAAGGACAACCGGATGCAAAGTTGTACAACCTTTCCAAGGATGGAGCCACGGATAGCCGCCCAAGCCGCGCACCCAATGATTCGTGGGTTGTCTTCCAAAGCGATCGCGACGGCAACGTTGAATTGTATTACACCGACCTGGTCGGTAGCGGCGAAGCGATCCGCCTCACGGAAACAGAATCCAACAATACCAACCCGATGTACGGACCTGATTCCAATACGGTTGTCTTCCAAAGCGATAGAAACGGTCGTTTCGACCTCTTTACGATAGATCAGGCGACCGGCAAGGAAACTCAGATCACCAGTGACCCGGCGGATGATATCAACCCCTTCTATTCGCCCGACCTGAAGTGGATCGTCTACCAAAGCAACCGCAACAACAACTGGGACCTGTTTGTTCTCAACGTGGAAACCGGTACTGAAGCCCCGCTGACAGATTCACCGGCGGACGAGGTTTTCCCGGCTTGGTCGCCAAATGGCAAGTACGTTGCCTTCCTTGTGGACGACAATGGAGCCACCGACCTCTATGTCATCGACCTGGATACACTCGAAGTGCAGCGCCTGACCGCCGACGGCAAGACCAACAACGCGACATGGTCTCCTGAGGGTGATCGCATTGCTTACCAGTCCGAGCGGAACGGCAACCTCGACATCTACAGCTTCGACTTGACCAAAAACGAGGAGTACCGGGTGACCGATTACGAAGGTGTGGATTCGGGGCCGACTTGGGACTGCGGCGGGACGAACCTTGCCTTCACCTCCATTCGCGACGGCGACCCGAACGTCTTCCAGGTTTTCTGGAAGGGCGGTCCTGCCGGTAACATGACCATTGACCCGGCAACGGACAAGTGGTCGCAATGGCGCCCGTCCAACGATGTTTCCAGTACGGGTTACTAAACCTGCATAGCACGACAAACTCCCCGGTCCCGTTTGGAGCCGGGGAGTTTTCGATCTAGTGCCCAAATAACTTAACAGTGAGGGGAGGGCGTCCGCATC
This sequence comes from Anaerolineales bacterium UBA2395, assembly GCA_002343775.1. Classification (GTDB taxonomy): domain Bacteria; phylum Chloroflexota; class Anaerolineae; order Anaerolineales; family Villigracilaceae; genus Villigracilis. The sequence goes on along the minus strand of DDSH01000009.1, from coordinate 76,243 downwards.
TTCCTGTTGTTTGGGTACTAGCCATGATTCGCAACTCGTTGGTATAATCCGCCCGCTTCAAAAAAACAATGATTCAAGGAAATCTATCAGTATGATCGATGTAAATGAACTCCGCAAAGGCGTCACGTTCGAGTTGGACGGCAATCTCTACAAGGTATTGGATTACAGTCACAATAAGACCGGGCGCGGCAACGCCAACATCCGCATCAAAGCCCGTAACCTGCTGACTGGCGCCAATATCGAGCGCACATTCAACTCCGGGCAGTCGGTTCAGGATGTTTCGCTTGATTTCGCCAATGTGTCTTACCTGTATAACGATGGTGACATGTATTATTTCATGGACAAGGTTACCTTCGAGCAGCCTGCTGTAAAGAAGGAATCGCTGGGTGATAGCGCCCAATTCCTAAAGGAAGGCATGGAAGTTAAACTTACCTTCTACAAAGGCGATGCGATCGATATTGAAATGCCAACGTCTGTTGACCTCAAAGTCGTCGAAGCGGAAATGGCGATCCGCGGCGACACTGCCACCGGCGTGACCAAAAAGGTTATCACTGAATCAGGCGTGGTGGTGCAGTGTCCCGCCTTTGTCAATGTGGGTGACACCATTCGTGTAGACACTCGTACGGGCGAGTACGTTACCCGCGTCTAAGAAATCATGAAGACACCTGCCGGGCGGGAGTGCCCGCATTTCTACGGCGATTATTTTCGCGGCAAGCATGTAGAGGAATGCCGCCTGCTCAACCTCTTTGGTCAGGCATGGACGCCTGACCTTTGCAAGACCTGCCCGGTTCCCGATATCGCCCGGGCGAACTCCTGCCAGCATATGAAATTAAAAGCCAGTGTCTCACGCCCGTTGACCGCCCTCTTCCAAAAGCGGGTGCAGGTCAGCGCGTATTGCGAAAAATCCAGGCGGGATGTCTCTGAACCCCAGGTGGGGTGCGGCGAATGCCATGCCCTGCCTTTCAAATTTGAAATAAAAGAATAATCGCAGACTCTCCGGGGGAGTCTGAAAATCTCATGCCGCTCACACTTCTGCTTGATCTGGACGATACCCTTCTCGATACAAATCTGCCAGCCTTTATTCCCGCTTATTTTCAGGCGTTGGCAAAAGACCTTGCGCCGCACATCGACCCGGGTCTGATGATGCGTTCCCTGTTGCTCGGCACAAACCTGATGAATCAGAGTGACGACTTTTCGCGCACGCTAAGCGATGTTTTTGATGACGCGTTCTACTCGCAATTGGGAATATCCAAGGCTGAACTCCTTCCCGCAATCGAACATTTTTACGACCACGTTTTCCCCAACCTGCAGAGGTTGACCGCACAAAAACTGGATGCCAAACCGTTTGTCGATTGGGCGCTCGCACAGGGTTATCGCATCGCCATTGCCACCGACCCACTCCTGCCGCGTAAAGCCACGCATCACCGCTTGCGCTGGGCGGGCTTTGACCCGGAACAATTCGAACTGGTCACTACTTTCGAAGAGTTCCATTTTTCCAAAACACATGCAGCGTATTATGCCGAGGTGCTTGGCAGGCTGGGTTGGGCAGATGAACCTGTCTTAATGGTAGGGAATGACCTCGAGCGTGACATCCTGCCCGCGAAAAGACTCGGCTTGGCAACATTTCATGTGGATGCAGAATCCGCTTCATCGTCTGAACCGGAAGCGGATTCGCGCGGAACATTGCCTGATCTACGCCGATGGCTTGAGTCCGCCAACCCCAAATCCTTGACGCCCAACTTCAAATCCGTTGATTCCATTCTGGCAGTGATCACCTCCACCCCAGCGGTGTTGAACGGCTTGTTGAGCGGTCTGGACTCGCGCCAGTGGAAGCATAAACTTTCCGACGATGCATGGACGTTGACCGAATTACTCTGTCATCTGCGCGATACCGAACGAGAGATCCATCACATGCAGCTGAACCTGTTTGCGGAAAAGGAGGACCCTTTCATTCCGCGCCCTGATACGGGTGTATGGGCACTCCAGCGTGACTATTTGCATGAAGACGGCGCGGCGGTCTTGAAGGAATTCAATCAAGCCCGGCTTGAAACGATCTCCATGTTGAAATCCGTTTCCGCCGAAGGTTGGGCACGCAAAGCCCGTCATGCCATTTTTGGACCGACAACCTTTCAGGAAATCATTGGTTTCATCACCGAACATGACCGGTTGCATGTCCAACAGACTTGGTCGATCTTAAGAGGCGTGTAGTAAAATCGGCGTGTCTTTCCGTCATAAATTGTGTTTTAAGGGACAAGCTTGCTTGTCCTTTATTTTTTAAAATTTACATATGTGGAGTGACTGGTTGATGAGAAAACGAGTTGTATTAACAGGGCTGGGGTGTGTCAGCCCGGTGGGTAACAATGTGAAGGAAACATGGGAATCCCTGCTGGCCGGAAGGTCTGGCGCGGCCCCCATTACTGCGTTCGATGCGAGCGCCCACAAGACCAGGTTTGCTGCGGAAGTTAAAGGTTTCGATGGTGTGGCAATGTTCGGCACGCGTGAAGCGCGTAAGATGGACCGCTTTACCCAATTTGCCACGGCGGCAACCTTGGAAGCGTTGGATCAATCCGGTTTGAAGATCGATGAGGCGAATCGCGATCGAGTCGGCGTGTTGATCGGTTCTGGCATTGGCGGCATCATCACATTGATCGAGCAACACGAGGTGATGAAGGAACGTGGACCCGACCGCGTCAGCCCCTTTCTGATTCCGATGATGATCTCGGATGGGGCGGCTGGGAACATTGCCATCCGCATCGGCGCGCGCGGACCCAACATGGCGTTGGCAACAGCCTGTGCCTCTGGCACGAACGCCATAGGTGAGGCGGCGGAGATGATCCGGCGCGGCGCGGCAGATGTGATGGTTGCGGGCGCGTCAGAAGCGGCGATTGTGGCAATTGCCATGGCGGGGATGAATGTGATGACCGCCCTTTCCACCCGTAATGATGACCCACAGCGCGCTTCACGTCCATTCGATAAGAACCGGGATGGCTTCGTAATGGGTGAAGGGGCGGGTATTGTGATCCTTGAATCTCTTGAACATGCCCAGTCACGTGGCGCGAACATCTTATGTGAATTTGCCGGGTATGGTACAACGGATGATGCGTATCATATTTCTGCGCCCGCCGAAAATGGCGCCGGAGCAGCGATCTCGATGCGGCTGGCACTTGAGAATGCCGGGCTTGGTGTTGGTGATATCCAATACATCAACGCCCACGGCACATCCACACAATTGAACGATAAGAGCGAGACCGCCGCCATCAAAACCGTTTTTGGAGAACAGGCGTACAAGATTCCTGTTTCCTCCACCAAATCCATGACCGGACACCTGCTGGGCGCATCCGGCGCGATCGAAGCGGTGATCGGCACAATGGCGATCCTGAACGACACTCTTCCGCCCACCATCAATTATGAGACCCCTGATCCCGTCTGCGATCTGGATTATGTCCCCAACCAGCCGCGCAAGGCGGTTGTGGATCATGTTATGTCCAATTCGTTTGGTTTTGGCGGACACAACGCGACGTTGATTCTCAGCCGAAATAAGTAAAGGAGCAAGGATGCCATTCGCGCATATCACGGGCTGGGGCATGTACGTCCCGGAACCCGTTCTTACAAATGACGATATCGCCAAATTGGTGGAAACCAGTGATGAATGGATTCGCAGCCGTACGGGCATTCGCGAACGTCATATCGCCAGGGAAAATGAATTCCCTTCCACGCTGGGTGTCGAAGCGTCTCTCAAAGCGCTTCAGGTGGCGAACCTCGCCCCCACAGAATTGGATTTGATCATTTGTACTTCATCTTCACCGGAATATATTTTTCCGGCGACAGCCTGTTTGATCCAGGATCAGATCGGCGCGACCAAAGCCGGCGCGTTCGACCTGCTGGCTGCCTGTTCCGGTTTTATTTATGCCGTCAACATGGCGGCGCAGGCCATCCGCAGCGGTTCGATAAAAAATGCACTGGTCGTTGGCACCGAGACGTTATCGCGATTTATTAATTGGAAAGACCGCAACACCTGCATCCTTTTTGGGGATGGGGCGGGCGCGTTCGTCTTGCAAGCCAGCGACAAACCCGGCGGCGTTCTCTCTGCTGTGATGCACTCCGACGGTTCAGGCGCAGACCTGTTGACTCTTCCCGGTGGTGGTGCGCGTCACCCGGCGACGGAAACGACCGTCCACGATGGAAAACACTATGTGTACATGGATGGCAAGGAAGTCTTCCGTTTTGCCACGCGTGTCATGGGGCAAGCCACACAAGAATCGTTGCAACTGGCGGGCTTGACCACCGCCGACTTGCAGTGGATCATCCCGCATCAGGCAAATTACCGCATCATCGAAACGGCGGCAAAGTACCTGAAAATGCCAATGGAGAAATTTGTTGTCAATGTGGATCGGTTTGGGAATACCTCCACCGCCTCGATCCCGATTGCCACTGTCGAAGCGGTCGAAAAGGGTCAAGTCAAGAGCGGCGACAAGATCGTCTTTGTTGGCTTTGGCGCGGGTCTCACGTGGGGCGCTATGACTGTCGAGTGGACGGGTCCCATCGAGCCGAAGAAGACCATTCGTCCGCAGCAATATCGTTTATTTGCACGTTTGCGCTCTCTCTTGCGACGTACCATGCGCTTCATCGAAGGCATTTTCTTCCGCAGGGAACTCTAACCACGTTTTCATCGAATCGTGGTACGATACTTGTGAATTTCAACCAAGGAGTGTCGTATGTTGGGTTTGCCGCGTGGTACTGAATGGATCATCATCCTGGTGATCGTTGTCCTGCTTTTTGGTCCCGGACGCATCGGCAAGATCGCTGGTGAGATCGGGCGCAGCATCAAATCCTTCCGCGAGGGGTTGGGCAACAAGGACGAGAATGCGGGCGAAATGCCGGAAGAAGAGAAGAAATAGACAAAAAAACAGGCCGCGAGCGGTCTGTTTTTTTGTCTGATGGCGTTAGTAATTCAATTCCTTCACGCTCTTGTCGCGCATAGCGGCTTGGACGAATTTTTCGTGGTTTTGCGGCGCGCCGATCACTTTCCATGTGCTGATGACCGACTTCTCGTTCTTTGCCTGATGATGTTCGAACACTCGCAGGGAAAGATCATCGAATTGTGTTGACATTCGCTCTACCGTATCAAAATCATCCACACCGACAGTGACCTCGTAAGTACGCGCTTCACGGATGCGATCGATGCGGGCTTCCAGCTTGGGGAATGCGATCAGAACCAAAATCGTCACGAACGTGGCAGCGAGGACGAAGGACAAGTTTCCCGCGCCGATGCCCATTCCCAGTGCGGCAGAAAGCCAGATGGTTGCGGCGGTCGTCAGCCCGGCAATGCGCCCGCCTTCACGCATGATCGCACCAGCGCCCAAAAAGCCGATCCCCGTCACGATGTTTGCAGCGATGCGGGTCTGTGTGAAGCCGGGATCCATGCTCAATGAAAAGATCGTGAATAGCGTCGAGCCGAGCGTGATCAGGATGATGGTGCGGAATCCCGCTGCCTTGTCTTGATATTCGCGTTCTGCCCCGATCAAACCGCCCACCAGCACAGCCATACCGATCTTGATTAAGTCTTCCATAAATATTGGATCCATATTTCCTCTTCTACAAAATCAATTGTTCGATCAATTTGTTCACTTCTGTAACAGGTTGGTTGCAAACAAATCCCTCGCAGACGTATGCCGTGGCTTTTCCGTTCAACGTGTTTCTGTTGTGCAACAAAACTGGGGCATTTATTTCAATCGGATAAGGGGAAGCGGCCACCACCACACTTGGGCGATAGTCTGCTCTCACGGCTTGGATCATCCGCTCGAAGTTTTCTTCTCCCGCTTCACCCAAAACCGCAACCTGTTTCAACGTTCCCAGGGCATTTTCCGCCGCTGAGAGCCATCTCGCAAACCCCAGCGGATAGCGCAAAACAAAATGAGTGATCTGCGACAGGGTTTCTTCTGCAAGGTCGCGATACCTGCCTTCGTCGGTGAACGCCGCTAATTTTGCCAGGGCTTCACACGCCATTGAATTTCCGCTTGGGGTGGCATTGTCTTGCACATCTTTGGGGCGCAGGAGCAGCGCCTCGCCATCACTTGGTGTATCAAAGAATCCGCCTTCGGGGTCGCGGAATTTATCGATCATCTCATCTGCCAGGTCTTTGGCGGCACTAAACCACTTGGGATTGAAATCTGTCTGATACAACTCGAGCAAGCCGAGGATCAGTGCGGCGTAATCTTCCAGAAAGACTTGGTGTGTGGTTTTGCCATTTCGCCACGAACGGCGAAGCGTTCCGTTTGGGCGGAGGTGGGTGAGTAAAAACTCCGCGTTGCGCGTAGCCAGATTGAGGTAGGTGCTGGCTTTGGAATTCTCGCCATCGAGGACTCGGGCGGCTTCTGCAAAAGCCGCCAGCATCAACCCATTCCACGCAGTGAGGATTTTGTCATCGGTGCCGGGGCGGATGCGCGTTGCGCGAGCCGCATAAAGTTTGGAGTGAGATTCGCTCAATTTTGTTTGCGCAGTTTCCGGGTCCAGATGGAAGCGGGCGGCGAGGGTGGCATCATCCAGAGAACGTTGTAAGATAGTCTTGCCTTCCCAATTCCCTTTGGCGGAAATGCCATACGCCGCTTCAAAAAATTCATAATCTTCCCCAAGGATGTTCTGAATTTCGGCTTGTGACCAAACGTAAAATTTACCTTCTTCACCTTCAGAGTCGGCATCGAGTGAGGAATAGAACCCGCCTTGTTCGTGAGTCATTTCTTTTGCAATAAAGTCGAGCGTTTCTGTGACGATGCGTTTATAAAACGGGTTGCGCGTGACCTGCCAGGCATGGAGATAGGCGCGCACCAGCAGGGCATTGTCGTACAACATCTTTTCGTAATGGTGTACCCAATCGTACAAACGGAGTTGTGTTTTCAGCACGGTTATCAGTCGGTAGTTATGGTTTGATGGCTCACTAATGGTTTGAGATACCCACCAGTTGGGACTCCATCTCACTTGGCGAATTGACTGGCTGTAAACAAACAAATCCCTGACACACATATGCTGTGGGAAGACCCTTCAATAATGGTCTATCCTTCAGTAAGGCTGGCGCATCCGGCTCCGGCGGGTAATTGGAAATCGCCGTTACCTGCCGGGGTCGGAACGTTTTCCAGAGGGTTTTCAACAATTCATTGGTTTCGATACGCTGTGCGTCACCAATAATTGCCACCTCACGAGTTGGACCGACAGCAAAATCGGCAGCGCACAACCATTGTGCAAAAGCAGTTGGATAACGTAGCATCGCTCCATATACTGAGGAAAGCATCTCCTCGGCTAGATCTCGCCAATCCGTCCGATCTCCATACGCTGCGAGCTCAAGTAGGGCAGTAGCAGCTAATGCGTTTCCGGATGGAGTGGCATTATCTTGAATATCTTTCGGACGTACAAGGAGGGTTTCATGATCATCACGTGTGTCGAAAAAACCTCCATTGGGATCAACGAAATGTTCGACCATTTCATCTGCGAGTTTCAAAGCCGAATGATACCATTCCTTATTCGGATCGGATTGATACAGCGATAAAAGCGCCAGGATCAGACCGGCATAGTCTTCCAGATAGGCATTATGCTTTGCCTGTCCTTCCCGCCAGGATCGGTGAAGCCGATCATTTACATATAATTTATTCAACAAGAATCGTGCGTTTCGAATTGCAACTTGAAGATAATCCTGCCTATACAAATAACGCCCAGCCTCTGCAAAGGTTTTGAGCATCAGGGAGTTCCACATCACCAGCACTTTGTCGTCAGTAGCAGGGCGGATGCGTGAACTTCTTGCTTCCAAAAGTCTTGAATGACATTTGGATAATTTCTGCCAAAGTTCTTCTGGCTCCATTTTGAATCGGGCTGAAAGCGTGGAATCATCCAGAGCACGTTGCAGGATGGTTTTACTTTCCCAGTTCCCAGATGGGGTAATGCCATATGCGGCTTTGAAAAATTCGAATTCCGAACCGAGCACTCCCTCGAGTTCGTCTTGTGTCCAGACATAGAATTTTCCCTCTTCACCTTCCGAGTCTGCATCCAGACTGCTAAAAAATCCACCTTCTGAATGAGTCAATTCGCGCATGACAAAATCCAGCGTCTCCTCGCAAACCCTGCGATAGTCTGTGTTGCCCGTGACCATATACCCGTGTAGATATGCCAGGGCTAATTGGGCATTATCATATGTCATTTTTTCAAAGTGAGGCGTTCTCCAAAAATTATCGACACTATAACGGGAGAAACCACCGCCGACAACATCATACATCCCGCCGCGTGACATTGCATTTAATGCATGAGTGGCGGCCTTTAGTATTTGATCGCGTTGGGTTGTATCGGTGGTTGACCGGCGTAGAAGAAATTCGATTGTCATGGGTTGCGGAAATTTGGGCGCTGAGCCCCAGCCTCCATACCCCCAATCGTAAGAATCAAGCAGGTTTTTTATAGCCGCTTCGAGAGATTCTGAGGTTATTTCATTCCTATTCCCAGGCTTGTGAATGGGTGGGCGAATATGTTCGACAACCTGATTTCCAATTCGTTCAACTTCCTGGATATCCTCCTGCCATGCCCGTGAAAGGTTTCTCAAGACTTCCTTGAAGGCTGGCATGTTGTATCGTCTCACTGGAGGAAAGTACGTGCCCGCAAAGTATGGCTTGAGATCCGGCGTGAGGAAGACAGACATCGGCCAGCCTCCAGAACCGGTCATGGCGACTGTGGCCTGCATGTATATTCCATCTATGTCTGGGCGTTCTTCACGATCCACCTTTATGTTTATAAAGTTCTCGTTCATCAGGGCAGCTGTTTCAGGATCCTCGAACGATTCGTGTTCCATCACATGACACCAGTGGCAGGCGGCATATCCAATGCTAAGAAAAATGGGTTTGTTTTCTGTGCGAGCCTTGGTAAGGGCTTCTTCACCCCAAGGGTACCAGTTTACGGGGTTATTTGCGTGCTGTAGCAGGTAAAGGGAATTTTCAGAGACAAGATGGTTAGGCATGAGTGACCTCAATAGTAGACTAAAAGTAATCTTGCAGAGGATTATAGTCCATACCTTTAGAGGTAATTGATAATTTTGAAGCAAGATTTATGTTGGGCATTATTGTATACGGATACCTATACCCGTATACCAGATATGTACCCCGCTGGATAGATTAGATTGCGATTGTGAGGCTGAAAAATGATAGTTTTGATTTCAACGAATCCAATTTTATTAGAAGTGATACCTTGGTGTTGCTACCCTGTCGACAAGGAAGTTGTTCTAAATAGGGCGGTGACTGCCTCCTTGGAAGTAGTAGAACTGGTTTGTTTGCCCCAGTTTGGTCTTCGCTAGGTTGTCAAAATGGAATACCGGATGTGATCGCAAGGCTGGTTTTGCCTAATTATGGACATAGAACTGGACAATAAGAAAAAAGAACAGCGCCAATGTTGGGCACTGTTCTTTTCAACCGAGGAAAGTAAAATCCGACTAATTCAGGTTAATAACTCACCAGTGGTAACTTCTTCAACCACTTCATTTCGGTCAGTTCTTTCAAAATATAGTCTGCACCATCTGCACGGGAAAGTTGCGTACCCGAACTCTTGCTTACATACCCGACCTGATACCCGCCTTTACGTTCGCCATCCACCAGGCGCGGGAACCTCACTACCGTCCAATCCAAATCAGACTCCCGAATCACCTTCACATTTGCAGCCGAATCCAGCACCACATCCTTTGCCAATAGATTGAGCAGAAATCCGATGAAGTGATCAATAAATTTTGGTTGATCTTCGGGTTGCCGTACCCCTGCGCCAGTCGTGGAGACCAGCCGGCGTACACTATGCTTCTTCATCCCGGCTACAATGTTTTTTGCCGAAGTTTCCATCATGTGGGGAACCGCCGGTCGGGTCGGTCCTAGAGCGCTGATGACAGCTTCATGACCAGCAATCGCCTTCTCGACAGATTCTGCATCCATCGAGTCGCCCTTGAATACGGTCAGGTTGGCATCTTTCACTGTGAACTTCTCAGGGGAGCGGACAAAGGCTGTCACAGCATGTCCTGCTTCCAATGCCTGCTTGACTACTTCCAAACCAACCCCACGCGATGCACCAAATACTACGATCTTCATAAGACTCCTTTGAATTTATTTTTTATCAATGATGGCTATGAAGCCAACAAGACTTTCAATTGTTTTGCTACCAGACGCAGCGGGTCGGCGGTATGCGATGTACGACTCAGGATGATCCCGCCTTCGATGGCAGAAACAATGAAGGTCGCCAGTTCATCAGCCTTTGTTTTTGAGTACCCGCATTCGATCAACTTGTCATGGAAGGCGGATTTCAACATTTGGTATGCTTCGTGGCAGGCTGCGTTAATCCGCGTGGAGGTGGTCGCCGTTTCCATCGCCACAGCCGTCAGTGGACTGCCCGCCGCAAAACCGGATCGTTCAACATGTTCCGCAATATTCAGAATGAAGTCAGAAACTGCTTTGGCGGCGTTGGAACTTTCTGTTAATCCCTGGCGAATCCGTTCAGCGGTCTGGCCTCCGGATTGAAGCACCGCCTCTGCCGTGATCTGCTCCTTGCCCTCTGGAAAATAATAGTACAACGAGCCTTTTGGGGAACCGCTTTCCTTGATGATCTCGTTCAAACCGGTGCCGTGATAGCCCTGTTTTTCCAGCAGGGCGCAGGTGGTTTGCAGGATTTGTTCGCGGGCATTGCTCATTTCTGCCTCCGTCCAAAAGATGTCTTTTGTCACCTTTCCAAAATACGACTGCCGGATTATTATAACGACTGGTCTATATAAAGTCAAGTCAGGAGCAAATGAATGTCATCTCCCATATTGGTAATCGGTGCGCTTGGAAATGTTGGCACGGAAGTCGTCAGGCAGATACTCGCCAAAGGCGGGAAAGTCCGTGCGGCGGATATGGATGTGAATAAACTCAGGCAGCGCTTTGGCGAAGCGGTTGAAGCGGTCCGCTTTGACTTCACCGATCCATCCACTTTTGAAGAAACATTTACAGGTGCGAAGCGCATGTTCTACATGCGTCCACCGCACATCACGAACATCCAGCGGGACATGGTTCCTTCGATGGATGCTGCCAAACGCGCGGGTGTAACCCACGTGGTATTTCTCTCCCTGATCGGGATCGAGAACACCAAATATGTCCCCCACTACAAGATGGAGACCTATTTGAAGCAAATCAACATGCAAACGACCTTTTTACGTTGCAGCTTCTTTATGCAGAATCTGAACACGACCCATCGCAGGGAGATCAAGGAAAGAAACGAGATCTTTGTGCCGGTGGGAAAGGCAAAAACCGCCTTCATCGATGCACGCGACATCGGGGCAGTTGCGGCGGTGGCTTTACTGGAAGATGGACATGCCGGCAAAAACTACGACCTGACCGGTAGTGAACGGCTGGATTATTGGGAAGTCGCCAGGATCATGAGTGAGGTGTTGGGACGCAGAATCACCTACCGCAACCCGAACCCATTGTATTTCCTCATTGAGACGATGCGCAGGGGAACACCATTCATGTTTGCCTTGGTGATGACCGGGTTGTACACATCCACCCGTTTTGGGATGGCAGAACCGATCACAGATGAGGTCGAGCGAATAACTGGCAATAAACCTATCACCTTCAGACAGTATGTGATGGATTATAAAGACACCTGGATGTAGCCATATGCAAGCAAGTCACAGTGCCTCAATATCCCCAAGGTAAACTTAGTTTAAAGTAAATTCTTTTTTACGACAGGAATAGGAGTTTTCCCTTTTGTTTCATTGTTCTCCAAAAATATTAGGCTGATGCAGGAATGAATTTCAACTCCTTGCGGAAATAGGAATCGAGCCGCAGGTCGGTCACATCCACAAGGCGGACGAGGAAAGGGTCTTGCAGTACGGCTAAAAGCGTGCGGGAACGAGCGATCATTTCCTTGCAGCGGTTGTAGGTCTCTCCTACACGGATGGAGTCAGCACGCAAGGTTTTTGTCATTTGCCTGGGATTGGCGGTACGGATATTCTCCACACCCAGGGTCACGTAGGAATAGTGCCCAATTTTCAAATCGCCTTCCAGGTCTGTCCAATCATCGATGATCTGGATGACCGCGCCAAACAGCAGGAATACCTCCCAATACTTTTCAATCAACTGCGCCCTGCCCAGCCGTTCCAGACTCAGCATGAAGGGTGTGACTACATGCGCCCCCTTGGACCCGCAATCCTCGGGAGCATCCAGACGATACGGACTGGCTTTGCCACGCATATTCTTTTCTTTGATTTCCGCTGCCAGGAAGATCGAACGCATACGCTGCAGCACAGAAAGATTTATAGGGGTTACGCCAAATACGTTCAGGACGATTGATTCGTATTCACAGATCAACGTCTGGGAAGTCAGAACTTCAACGGGGGAAGGGGATGCGCTGTCCACGTTCTCGTCCAGGATCCCATATCCCGCCACACCAAACACGGCTGAGCGCAGGATGTCATCGAAGTGTTCCAAAAAATCGGTCAGTCCCATCTCGTCCATCCATACCACCAGGAAGGCGAAGATCGGGTAGGCATCCTTGAAGTACTGTTCGCGATTGCTCTTCCACTCCGTCACGTCAATGCCGAGAGGCGCGCTGAACTCCTGCAGAATGCGTCTTGCCTGAGCATCCAAACCACGAAATGTAGCGAGTAATTCCACATCCACTTTGAGATGGTGCCACCAATCCAGCAGGGAAACCTGGTTTGCCAGAAAAGGCGCCATGACTGCCGCCCAAAACGCCTCCTTATCCCGGCGGTAGATTTTCAAAATGGCAGGAGCAAATTCCTGGAAGGGGTCTTTGTTCTTCATATGCTGACCAAGTTAATCCGGTGCTTTCAGTTGACGTTTGAATATGATACTCAACAATATTCCATTAATGATCAACACTGCCTGCCAGGAGGGATACGCCATGCTAATCGGCGCGTTCAAGGATAAATTGCTTTCAGGCGGTATGGAAGATTCCAAAGCCAGTGATATGGCTGAAATGATCATCGCGGCGGTGGAAGGGGGCATCATTTTGAGCCGCACCTATCAGGATGCGAATCATCTTCGGAGGATCGCGGATCATATTTTCCAAATGTTGAAAGCAAACAAAACATAGTTCGTAACATCTCCCCATCAATATTAGTTATAAAAAACAACTCCCCCGCTTGACAGAGCGGGGGAGTTGAAATTAAAAGATGTATTTTGACCCATATCTGTATCGATAAGAATCGTCAATATTTGTATATCCAGAGTCTGTCTGCCATTTCCAAATCAAATCCGGCCAACGCCTTCCAGGTTATTGATAACTCCAAGTCAAATAAAAGACCTGCATTCAAGACGGACAGTACGTTGATATCCGCATTCCGAGGGAGAAGTAACAGGGGATGCTGCTCGGCAAATTGGAATAGGCGATTTTGTTTTCCTTTCGTTATTCGGCGGAGGTCGGCAGGTGAGAGTGGCGAAAAGATGACTCTTGAACTGCCGTCACCCGATGAGCACATCAAGGCTTGTGGTTCCTCGAATATTTCCAAAACTTGTAATTTCATGTCATAGCCAGAGACTTTGGAAAAGGTTTTATTGAGCCATCCCAAAGGATCTTGAAGTTGCACAGTTTGTGCCAAGTGTTCACGCTTGATCTTCAAATCCTGGACCGCCCATAGCACCACCTGTTCCCTCAACCCATCAATTGCTTTTCTCTGTCGTTCATTGCCCATGCTGATCAACGCGCCAAAGAAGATTACCGCAACTGCCACAACTATTGCAAGAATTATTTCCATGTTTTTTCCTTTTGGTTATTCGTTATTATTAGAGTCGTTTTTTTGTCTGCGACATCATCTTGAAAGTTTCGCCCAGCCGTTCCAAAGCCTTGGGACGTGGGTCGACCACACTGGCAGACGCAATCACCATGAACAAACCCAGCAAGCCAATGATCTGCCAAAGTGGTAGGGTAGACAGAGCAGGCTTAGGTTGTTCCTCTGATAACGGTGTGTTCAGTGCCAAAGTCGGCGTCGGCGGTATTTGTGTTGCACCTGGTGTTATCGAAGGCATCAAAGTGTTGGTCGCTGTTGGAGAAGGATTCAGAGTGGCGGTCGAGGTCGCCATCTCCGGGATCACGATCCTGCCCGCATCCTGTCCGCATAACCCATTTACATCACAAGCTTCTGCCAGAACCGAATATTCCCAGGGAGGAGCCAATGTTCCATCTCCAAACCGCCGACCCCATTTCACAATATAGGAATTTTTACCGGGATCAAAGTCCAACACCAGCTCCTTCCAACGTTTTTGCGGATCCCGGATGGTCACCTGGATGCTGGCAATCGGAAAGTGATTGGGGGAAACCTTCAGAGTTCCGTTCTCCCAAATCCACCACCGTTCTGTGATGGACACGGCGGGCGGGGCATTGTCCACAGTTAACGCGATCGAAACCACATCGCCAACATTGCCAGCACGATCCATTCCGCGCACCTGGATGGTGTACTCTCCATTGGGTACTTCTCCGGATCGCCAAACGAAAGACCAATTCCCTGCCTCCAGCAATACAGGCTGCCAAGTGACGCCTCCATCAATGGAAATCTCGCCACCTTCCGGTCCTGAAGTCAGGTCTTCCAGGTTCCCAGATAACTGCACATCACCCTGCACTATTTCACCATTGGTGTGAGATGTAATTTGCGCAACCGGCGAAACGGTATCCACTCGGATACTTCTGGATACCGTGACCTCATTTCCTGCCACGTCCCTGGCATAGATCAGTGCCAGATGTTCTCCGTCCGTAAACTGAACTGGAAAGGAAATCCAGGTCGTTCCACCATCCAGACTTCCATTCAAGATCGAGAGTCCGGAGATCGCATCGGTGGCTGTAGCAGACAAGTCCACTTCTGAGACGTACCAGCCAATTCTGCCATCCACGGGTGGAAGTAATACTGCCAGATCAGGCGGAGTACCGTCCCGTTGCCAGATCGACGAGCCACTGGCAGTCCGACCGCTGGTGGAAGTCACGATGTAATCCGCAGTCCCTGTGCCTTCCGGCAAAGGCAAGTCGCAGGAACTTCCACAAGTTAAGGGATCCCCATTCAAATCACCGCTGATGGTCACATCATACCCTTGTGGATCACTGGCGGTCAGTTCCAAAGTCTCCTCCCCCCTGCACCAACCAGAATCGCCCCACAGATCACAAACCACCACGCCTGTAATTTGCGGCGGTAAAGGTGTTGGAGTAGGCGATGGTGTGTTTGTAAAGGTCGCCGTTGGTGTAAACGTCATGGTGGGAGTAAAGGTCAACGTTGGCGTCCGACTGGGGGTAAGGGTCGCCGTCGGCGTGCGTGTGATCGTGGGTGTAAAGGTAGGTGTTCGGGATGCGGTGGGAGTCGCCGTGTTGGGCGGACCGCTGTATTCCACATCGATGGAGCGGAAATCCACAAAGCCCCCGGAAGCCGACAGGGACCAGGAACGACAACCGGAAGGGACCGCCAGGATCATGCTCACAAAGCCGGGTGTGCTGGAACTGTTATACAGGTACCAGGAATTGGAGGTGGAACATGCACTCAAAGTCGCCGTGCCAACACCGCCTTCGGGTGTGAATGCCACCATCACCTCAAAGTAACTGACATTGCGGTCGAAGGAACCACTGGCAGTTCCACCATTTCCCAGTCGCGTTACCCATTCCGAACATCCAGAACCACAATAAGCGCCACCTTCCTCGGGTGGCAGGGAGGAACCATCGCGATGGGTGATGTACACATATTGAGCCGGTCCACTCCAATCGATATATCCCGAGTCATGTGCCTGATCATGGGTACGCCCCTCCGGCAGGGCATACGCCGCCAAGGGAGCCGCACGTGTGGAAGCGGAGGTCCACAATAAAAGAATGGCAATGATCGGGAAAATCCAGATCAAACGAGAACGCTGCATAACACTCCTAATACTCCTGGAAATCCCGGACTCCGAGATGGAACAGGAACAACAATAGAACCACCAGCCCGGCAAGCACCAGACATATGATTATGAAGACCTGAAGAGGGATCACAAGTCCCAGCAGATAGCCGGCAAACATGCCGACACCCAGACCCGCGAGGAAACGAATCATTTACGACTCCACTTCCGTCTTTATGATCATCTTCCATCGAGATGGATCGAGATCGCGCCACCAGCGGATCTCACCAGTGATGGTTTGGTATTCCCAAAGCAAACCTTGAGCCGGCAGGGACGGCAGCCAGGTCTTTAGTGCCGACCGAAAGCGTTCCTGCAAGTCAGCATCTCCAGAACCTGGTTCAAACTTTCCAAGGGAAGCCTTCATTTCGCTGCTATGATCCATCAACCAATTCAGGAACAGTCGTAGACGGCGTTCCTCCAATTGGAATGCTTGCGTGGAAAGATCGGAAACCATCTGCTCGATCAAAACATCCATGTCACTCATCGATCCCATCCGTTGCCTCTGCGAGACATTCGCCAGGCAGAATACAAAACGCCAATGCAGGTCAACATGCAGGCAAACGATCCACCACAGACTACCAACAGAAAACGCGCGATCATCGTGCTCATCAGAAACCCAACCTCCGGTCATCATCCTGCGGCGCTGGTTGATGAATGCGTGTATTGCTCTGTTCCTCGATGCGCACCGCTAAGAATTCATCCAGAAGTTTGGACAGGGCTGCCGGCAGCATATCCGCTAGTTCCGTGGACGCCTTCTCCTGCCAGCCATCGGCGGGCAAATAATCGTTGGGATGAGCAGCGATGACTTCCTCGATCAATGCTCTGACTCTGCCAGCATCTGCGCGCGGCAGCGGCTTGATCTGAGTTAGCGTGGGCGGCTGCCAACGTCCGCTAATACGGGCACGTAACCAACACTGCAACGAAGGCAGGTCAAGCGTCATATTCCCATAGCGCACGGTCGAACTCAACGTGGCGCGTATGAGATCCGCGTCCTCCGGATCGGGGGAGAAGAACATCTGTGTGGAAGTATTGGCAAGCATTGCCTGCACCACTGGCTCCATGCCTTCCACCTTGCGCATCATGGAAAGGGACTGTGCCAGCACGAACATGCGCGCCCCGAACTTGGCACCTTCCGCCAGCATCGACTCCATACGCATGCCCGAGCCGATCTCCTGGGCTTCATCCACGATGAAATAAAAGGGAGTTGGCTTTTCCAAGGTCGCCTTGCGATAAGCAGCATCGAAGACGTTGTACAGAACGCCGGCGGTCAGTCTTGCGCCTTCACGTCCCATCTCACCCGACGGCAGGCGCAGCACAACCCAGGCACGTTCATCGATCCACTGGTTGAGATCCACAAAGCATTCCTGATGCATGGCGGAGAACAGCCAGGGCGATAACTCCAGTGCCATAACCTTTGAGAGCACCGGGCTGATCACCTCCGTGACCCAGCCTTGACTCCACTTGTCTCCTTCGCCGGTTTGTCCAAGCAGGGCATCCAATGCCAAAGCACCCATGCGTTCCCCAGGTGGTAACAACGCCATTGCCTTATGCCGCCAGGGCTTGTTGAATGCCATGAAGACCACATGCAACAGACCCAGCCCCGCTTCAGGATGATGCTGGTTCCAAACGTGAGCCAGGCGAAATAATCCAAGCAGTGCTGCCTGCATACGCGGACCCCAGTAGTCGTCCCAAATGCGCCGACCGACCTGCACGATGGCATTCCCTGCCCAGGTAAAGTCGGGAACGGCGAGAAGGTTCAAGGGAATGACCTGCGGTTGATCCGGTGTAACGACTCGCAATCGCTTGATCGCTTTTTGCTTTTGTTCCTCCGGTAATTGAGCAATCGCATCGAGAAAGGCATCTGCAAGCGAGACATGCGGATCGACCAGAAAAATGCCTGGCGCATCATCGCCGCGGGCGATCAACTGCTCCAGCATCGCATACACAAAGGAGGATTTCCCCGAGCGGCTGCCGCCGGTCGCGAGTCCATGCCCATCCGGATCGACGCCGACCAGCGCGCCGGTGGCGACACTCTGCCCGATCTTGAAGCCCGCTTCGAGCAACGGTTGAGAAGGCGGCGGCGCCGGCACTTCCTGCCAGACGGCGCGGTCCAGCAAGCCCGATCCTTCACCCAGTTGTAGCGGAGCAATCAGTCCAGCGAGTTCACCGGCTGGCAACGGGAAGGTGTGTTTCTGGATGGCAATCCAAGCTGACTCAAGTGGTTGCCGCCTACTCTCACCCGCGAGCAGCGGAAGTTGGATCGGTTCAGAGATGGAAAAGGCAACTTTCAATAACGGTTCCTGTATCCGCCTTTCCACAACTTCCTTGGGGATCGATCGCCAGGCGAGCCAGTCCCGAATGCCCAAAGCCGAAGCAATACAGATCGTGATGCCGGCGACCGCGAACATCGAGACGGCAAAGGGATTGAACCAGCCGGCTAACAAAATCCCACCACTGATGCCTGCCATGATCATCCCGAAAAACAAACCTGCCCGCAGAAAATCCAATTGCAGCCCCCACGAGTTGGGTGTGTCATTGCCGACGCCGCCTTCGGTGCCATACGAATAGGAGGACAGGCTACGCAACTTTTCCTGCAGTTGATCTTCATTCCCAAGCAGCCACAGGCGCAGACTGGCATCATGCCCTTCCCGAGCGGCACTGATCAACCGGCTGCCAATGGCAAGCAAGGGGTCGCTATCTTTCGCTGAGGCGATCAGGGACGGCAAGCGATTGGAAGTATGCAGGGCATATCCACCGGATTGAACCTTCATGATGCCCAGACTGCGCCATCTGGAATGTTGTCCGGTCATGGCAGACCAGGAATTCACCACTCCTTCTGCCACATGCGGAGGCAAATACAAGCGCACACGCAAGCCTTTGGGAGAGGCGATCCATTCCATGATCGTGGGAAATGGCAGTTGGGCGATCCAACCCATGACCTGTGCGCGCAAGTCATCCAGAGCGTGCGGCGCAAAGAGCAGTTCCCATCCCTGCCATTCACCATTACAGAGGGGACATTGATCTGGAGCAGTAGCATGTTCATAGCCGCAGTTGATACATACATACCCGCCATGCGGGTGCATGTACCTGCTCTTTGGGTAAATCATCGTGCCACTCCTGTTGCCCCAAGTTGTTTCCAAAACTGAATCCATGTCGGCGGGATGGAGACCAAGACGGGAAACAAAGCACCACGTCCCGCAGATGGAGCCGCAAGAAAGACTCGCGGAGGCAAACGTGAAGTAGTCTCAGCATTCTTGCGTGCTTCGCTTTCTGGAACGCCGAGGGAACGATAGAAGGCAAAAGCTTCATCCGGGCCAAGCCGACCGATAAAAGCTGTGGACGCCAGACTCAAGGAGGTCGGATTTTTCATCAGGTCGGCAGGCAGATGGGTGATGAGAGTAACACCAACGCCACGTTTGCGTGCGCGTCTGCCCAGTTCATCCAACAAATCGGTGAAGGGACCACTGCGCAACAAACGCCAGCCTTCATCGATGAAGATGTCCATCGGTTGTTTGCCCACCGTGACGGCATGATAGAGAAACCAAGCCAGCACCGAATGCACAATGGCGCGGTTCTCTTCACGCAGGGAAGAGAGATCGAAGTTCCACCACTGACCGGAAGGAAAATGAGGAGAGAGAAGTGCCTTGGGCCTATCGAAGAAACCTTCAAATAAACCACCGCGCATAAAAGGACGTAACAGTGCCAAAGGCATCGCGGCTTCGGGAACGTTGATCGTTCCCAGGGTCTCCACGAATTCCGCAATGGTCATGGCGCCAGGCCTGCGTTCCCAACGCCTCTTCACGGCTTCATGCAAGGCGGCTTGCACACCGGGAGATAAGACCGACTCTCCAGCAAGAGATGCGATCAGGAAACGGACAGCCAGCAACAACTCTGCCGGGTTTTCACCTTGCAAAGGATGAATGAGGCAGGTTTCTTTGTCTTCGGGAATACCAGCCGGTACAACCTTTCCTTCCACTGCTTCGCATAGTCGATTGTTCTCGCCTTCGGGATCAATGGAGATGACCGTCCTGCCCTGTAACAAACGCTGCAACATGATCCAGCGCAAGAGGCTGGTCTTGCCCGCACCAGGTTCACCGAGGATTAGTGTTGTTGCATGGGGTGGAGGTGGAACGGCGGGATCAAACCCCTTGGTGAAAGAGAAGTGAATATCCCTTCCATCGCGGGCGTGTGTTCCGATCCAAACCGAATCCCCGACCGGCATGACCTGACGGGATGGAGTGGGCATCAAAGGCAGAGTCTCTTCCAAGAACAGTGTCGGCTCATCCAATCCCGGAAATAACTTTCCTCCGGGTTGGAAATGATGCAGAGCGCGTTCTGCAATGTAGAAGAGTCTTTGTGCCGTGAGACCACGCGCACGCAGGTTGGACTCGATCACACGTCGTGCCGCTTCCGCTTCTTCGAAGCGATTGCGCTCAACAAACAAGGCACTCATCAGGGCGATCTTGAAGGCGGGCTTCCCAAAGGTCAATTCCGACTCGGCGGCATCCATCGCGTGATCGGCGGAGCGTTCCGCTATTGAAGGACGACGACCGGTCTTCTCGGCAAGTGCCATCATGAAGCCTTCGAAGAGCGTGCGGCGCGCACGCAGGGAACCACGCAGGACATCCGGCGGTTCACGATGCAGGGCAAGGGAATACATCACCGGCAGGTTGGGATAGAAGACATCCGCTGATAAGCGTGACCAGGGACGATCTGCCAACCCGGGTACACCCGTACCACGCGCGGAAAGCGGCAGGAGATATCCACCCGGAAAGAGCAGATGATCTTCCAGCACCTCCACGGCTTCGGAGGCAATGGAAGCAGCAAAAAGTTCTTGAGGTTGAGACATGGGCGGCATGATACAAAAAGACACGGACGGGTACTCCGTCCGTGTCGCTAATGAACCTGGTTCGTTTGATAAGGACGCCAGCGCCACTTAATCATGTCCCTTGTATGCAGCAAAAGAACTGGCAGACCATTTGGGCTGCCAGTTCTGATACGACAAGCATGTGTTCCCATTCTTGGGGGAACGGAGATCATTTGAGCTTGAAATACGCCACAAGTTTTGAGCCATCAAGTGCGGACACGGTCACGCGAAGGCACTTTCCGGGCAACCTGGGCGTCTTCCAGTTGTATATGAATTGCCCTGCGATCGGGTCATAGCGCAGACTGGTACTGCCCGTGGCGGTGAGCTCGATCTCGTCCGTGACAGCGTTCAGGCTACAGGCGGTTTCGGCGTAGGTCAGGCTCTTTACAACAAGGATATCTGTCTGTTCAGTGGCACCGGCGAAAATCTCAAACTTGAGCGGCACCGTACTGCCGCCTTTGACAACATTGTAGACGCCATTCAGATCAACGGGCTGGTAGAAGCCTTTCAGTGTCCATGGGAGGATCGTCACGATGATGGTGTCTGCATCGCTCAATCCACCCGCGTCCGTCACCTGCACCCCTATGACATGCTCCCCAACCTGGCTGAATGAGATCGAAGCGGTCACGCCACTGGCATTATCGTATTGACCATCATTGTCGAGGTCCCATGCATAGGTCAGTAAATCGCCATCAGGATCGAAGGAGGCGGAGGCGTCCAGCGTGATGGCTTCACCTGGATACACGATCCGGTCGGTTCCGGCATTGGCGACCGGGTTGCTGTTGTTGTTCACAAACCAGCCGGACATGACCAGGTCTCCATCCCAGTCGCTGACTGACGAATCGATCCAAGATTCAGCCTGGAGATTGGCGGTTTCCTGCTCCCAATCCTGCTCGCCTGGGATGGAGAAATCTGAGAACCAGTCGCCGTTCGCGTCGGCAGTCTCATCTCGGTTGACACAGGGGATGTCGTGCCAGCAGGTCCAGACATGCACGTATTGACCTGGCTCCGCCTTGCCATATACCCTGTCGGTATCAAGATCAACATCCGTGATCCTGAAATCCGTAACAAGGAGTTGTTTCGTTATGGATTCATCCTTGACGGTTACGGTGTCCCCCGCTTTGAGATCGTAGTTGTTGGTTTGGATGCTAAACCATGTCTGATTTGGATCCCAATCGGCAACCCCAACCGTCGCTGTATCAGAATAGTCTATTTCCTGCGGGGTGAATGGATCATTCACATCGATCGTGACCGTGTCGCCCAATATCCATCCCGAACCTTCGACAAGATCCCAATTGGCACGCACTTGAAAAGTGGGCGGGTAGGGAAGGTTCCAATCTACATTCGTAGCATCGCCGTCTTCGTCAATCTGATAGACGCCTGTCCCTGACCCGGGTCGAATATCAAACACGGTTTCATCATCATCATGACCTGGCACAGAAAAATCAGCGAGCCAGTTTCCATTGCTATCCACATAGACATTACGTCTTGTACAACCATTATCATCACATAACTGACCCACATGGATCTCATAGCCTGGATCTCCGGTTCCAGTCACCGTATCTGCTTCCATATCGACAGATGTCACCGTTAGATGTGCCACTATGAGTTCTTTTGTGATGCCTCCACCGCTGACCGTGATCCGATAGCCTGGTTGAACATCGAGGGGAATGCCCCAGTCATACCCATGGTCCCACTCCTCGATTTCCGTTGCCACCTGTGTTCCTGTGTAATCTGGAGATTGCGGCGTGACAGGGTTATCGATCGTCAATGTTAGTGGTGTCCCGGCAAACCAGCCCCAGGCATGCACACGTTGTTCTCCCAGCAAGGCAAAAATACGAGGTTCGCCCAGTTTCCATTTATACACCGTCCCATCACCATCCTCATCGATCCTTTGAGCATCACCCGAGGAACCCAGTTGAATATCAAAGAGTTGTTGTTCGTTATTCTGGTCACCCGGAACGGAAAAGTCCGCCAGCCAGTGTCCACTGTCATCCACGGGCACGTTTCGATACGAACAGCCATTATTGTCACACACCCCGCCAATCCCAACATCGGTCCCGGGCGCAGCGGTTCCGGAAACTGTATCTGCCACCGGGTCAATATTCGTTACAGATATTTCCTGGGTAATGTGTGTCTTGGTCGTTGTACCATCCGTCATGGTGACGATATCACCTGGTTTTATAACAAAATCAACCAGTGTAAATCCGATCCACGTATCGAACGGCGGTCTGAAATTCTCAGTGTCCACTGTCTTGGTCCTGGAATAATCCACACCTGTTCCATTCGACGGATCGTCGATCATGAGCGTTATGCTCGTGCCCATAGGCCATTCGTAACCATTTACATTATTCTGTGTAAGCAGCACGGAGAAGCGCGGGTTGGATACGTGCCATCTCACTCTTGTGCTATCGTTATCTTCATCGTTTTCATAGGCATGAGAGTCGGAACCCGGGCGCAGATCGAGCGTGCCCATCCCTTGTGACGGGTCGTCTACAGGAGTTGAGAAATCCACCATCCAGTTTCCAGTCGAGTCCACGATTAAGTTACGGTTGGCACAACCGGTTTCATCGCATTCCGTGCCCACATGGATCCATGAACCGGGGGTTCCCGTTCCAGATATCGTATCAGCATCGATATCGATATCCGATATCGCAAGGCGACTCACCACAATTTGTTTGGTGATCCCTTCTCCGCTTACAGTCACCACATGACCGGGCTGGATATCAAAGATGCCACCCAGCGCAAGCCCGTGATCCCAGTCATTATCTATTGCTGCCATCACAGTCCCGGTATAATCGGTTATCCCAATGGTTGCCGGGTCGTCGATCGTAGTTACCAGTGACGTTCCTGCCGTCCACCCCCAGGCATGGATATTATCTTCATTTGGTTCAACAAAGATGCGCTGATTGGTTGGTTCCTGGAATATCAATTTCGCGACGAACATCACACACGCATCCCCAGGATGGGCATGAATCGGGTCTCCCCAGGTGCCACCACTATAACCAGTGACATAAATAGAATCATTTTCTCCCACGGCGATGCCCATGCCCTGGTCAACCGTTGTGGAGCCGATGAAGGTGTGCCATTGCAAAGTGCCGTCCATCTCCAGGTTGGCAACGAACACATCCCTGCCGCCGTCGGGGTTTGAATTCAGTGGATTTCCCCACGGTGCGGCGTTATCGCCTACAACGTAAACACTGCCTGTATCATCGTTCGCAATCGCAAACCCCTGGTCAAAGTCCGGCGAGCCAAGGAAGGTATTCCAGATCAATATTCCATTCGTATCAAATCTGGCTGCATAGGCATCCCCACCTCCTGAATAACCAATGATCGGATTTCCCCAATTGCCTTCACTATATCCCGTAACATACATATTGCCACTATTGTCGATCGATAGCCCTCTGGACCAGGTGATGTCATTACCAAAGAATGTATTCCACACAACAGCACCATTGGCATCCAGTTTTGCGGCAAACCCAGCCCGGTCGCTTGCCTGATAGGGAAGATTTGGATACCCCCAAGTAGAAAAACTTGTACCTGCAACATACAAATATCCATTCTCATCCACCGCCACGCCAGCAGCGCTGTCCTCGTTTGAAGAGCCAAGGAAAGTGTTCCATTCAATCGCGCCATCAGTGTTTAATTTCACCACATACGCATCCAAACCTCCGGAATATTCCCTAATTGGATCCCCCCATCCCCAATCAGTATCTCCCACGATGTAACTGTTCCCTGCGGCATCGGCAGCAATACCCAAATTCTGCTCCCTGCCATATGAACCAACAAATGTATTCCATTGCAGAATGCCGTCATGACTCAGCTTGGCGACAAACGTATCATATCCACCACTGTGCTCATGGACTGGATTACCCCATGTCGCGTTGCTGCGGCCAGAGATGTATATGTTCCCGAATCCATCCACCGCAATCCCAAACCCCTGGTCATCGAAGGTCGATCCCAAAAATGTATTCCACTCCAGGGTTCCGTCACGACTGAACTTTGCCACAAGAGCATCGCCAATGCCATTATCTTCTCCGGCATGCGGATTAATCGGGTCTCCCCAGGTCCCGATGCCATACCCCACAGTAATAAGGTCGCCATTTCCGTCAACCACGACGCCATCTCCCGACGTGGCGGAACCTCCCCAAAAAGTGTTCCATACCACAGGCATCGGCTGGTCAGCGGTGAGCGAGGAGGCTCGCGTGGATTGAGGCATTCCTCCCAGTATGCAAATCATTGAAATTACAATCACCATCGAGAAAAATTGTTTCGCATTCATCGTTCCCTCCCGGAACTTAAGCAAATAACCGACCACACCGGCCGGTTTCGCTATTGGCTCCCTGACAACCCATGAGCGTCCAAGTTAAGTTGTCAGTTCATCGCCGCCATACAACGAGCAGATAGTTCAACAAAATGGACTATTTTTGAACAAAAACCTCCTCCTCCAGTAAAAGTTACCATAAACAACGTAACAAATTATCCGGTCATATTCAATCCTGACATTTGTCATGTTGCCTCATGCCTGGCAGTAATGAGGCACAATAGTACTTCGACTAACAGAATCTGCCCTATTTATGGGAGGCCGGTCATGCTGGGTACACCCGTGCCACGGGCAGAAAGCGGTAATATACAGCCGCCCGGAAAGAGCAGATGGTCTTCCAACACCTCCACGGCTTTGGAGGCGATGGAGGCAGCAAATAATTCTTGAGGTCCAGGCAAGGATGGCTTCCAAATACTGGCTTTTCTGCAATTTTCGCCTGTAAATTAGTTTTATCCTTATTTCTAGTTCATATGGTATGTGAATTTCCGAGCCATGTCATGTACCTGGCATGGAAATACGTTCTACGCTCCAGAAGACCTGCCAATGATTTTTATTCCATAATGAGATTATGCGGCGTAAGGATTCATTGCCAGCGAGAACAATTTGTAGTGATTGGGCGCATTTCCCCTTCGAGTTTACAATTGCCCTTATGTACGTTCACCTCACGACCCACTCCGCCTTTTCCCTGCAGGAAGGCTTGATGTCCCCGACTGACTTGGTTCAGGCAGCACAAGCCTGCGGCATGTCCGCACTTGGCTTAACCGATCACCATTTGCTGACCGGTGCGGTTGAATTTGTCAAAGCCTGCAAAGAAGCTGGCATTCAACCAGTCATCGGACTGGAGATCGATCTGGAACAGGGACCGCTTCAATTGCTGGCAACCAGCACCGAAGGCTGGTCCAATCTCTGTCGGCTGAGCAGTGTTCTGGCTCTGCGCGATGATCCTGATGCCCCTTGTTCGTTGGAAACGCTTTTTCAATATTCCAAAGACCTGATTGCCTTATGTGAAAATCCACAGGAATTACAGGATGGATTTACAGGTCGCCTGTATATCCCCTTGCGAAATGTGTCCAGCGCCGGCAAATTATCCGCGCAGGCGCGCAAACTTGGATTGCCGACCGTAATTGCGCATCCGGTCTATTACCAAACCCCGGAACAAGCCCGGTTACAAAAAACACTGGCAGCCATTCGACTCAATCAAATGGTTACAAACATTCCTCAACATGCGCTTGCCCCGGCAGATGCCTGGTTCATGCCGCCGCAGATCATCGAAGAGCGCTTCAAGGAATTTCCCGAAGCGCTACATGCCACAATCGAAATCGCCGAGCGTTGTCGTTTTGATCTGCCGCTTGGCAAACCCCAAATGCCGATCCTTCCATTACCGGAAGGCGTAACTGCAATGCAGCATTTGCGCGATAAAGCCACAGCTGGAGCCATAGAAATCTATGGTGAGATCACACCGCAGATCCGGTCACGGCTCGATCATGAACTCGAAGTGATCTCACGCATGGGATTTGAGCCGATCTTCCTGATCGTCGAGGACATCCTGAACTTTGCACGGGAAACAGGAGTGCCTTATTCCTCCCGTGGATCGGCTGCCTCTTCACTGGTTGCACATTGTCTGGGCATTACCAGTCCCGATCCCTTGCGCCTCAATTTGTATTTTGAGCGTTTTCTCAATCCAGCACGTGTCACCCCTCCGGACATTGATACCGACCTGTGTTCGCGCCGCAGAGATTCGGTCATCCAACATGTCTTCGATACTTACGGTGCCGACAAGGTGGCGATGGTGGGGACGATCAACCGCTATCGTCCGCGCTCGGCACTTGCAGATGTTGCCAAGGCATATGGATTGGAACCTGCGAAGGTGCGTGAACTTGCCAATCAATTGCCGCATGCCTGGTGGGCGCGCTTCGAAGACTCCGAGGATGGAGAAGATGTCCCCTCTCCCTTTGCAGAACTACGAACAGCCTATCCCTCCTATCAATCCATCTTCGATGATGCCGAAGCCATCCTGAAATTGCCGCGCCATCTTTCCATGCATCCCGGCGGCGTGATCGTCGCACCGGGAGCACTGACAGATCTTGTGCCGGTCATGAACTCGGGCGGCAAAGGTGTCGTGATCACCCAACTCGATCTCGATTCTGTGGAAGCCTTGGGCTTGGTGAAGATCGATCTATTGGGCATTCGTGGTTTGACCGTCATCGGCGACGTGGCGGAGTTCGTGCGACAAAGGAAACCCGAACAATACGAAACACCTCTAGCAGTCCTGGACTCTACGCCCTCCACCGATGAAGCCACCTCCAATCGCATTGAGAAGGGCGAGACCATTGGCTGCTTCCAGATCGAAAGTCCGGGGATGCGCGCGACCTTGCGTGAGATCCATGCCCGCACGGAGGATGACATCATGGCGGCATTGGCGCTGTATCGCCCCGGTCCCTTGACCGGTGGACTCAAAGATGTCTTTGTGCGCCGCTTCAAGGGCGAGGAACCAGTCCACCATCTTCATCCAGCACTTGCGCCTTTGTTGGGAGAAACCTTCGGGGTCATCCTGTATCAGGAACAGGTCCTGCGCATCGCCAATGAACTGGCAGGCTTCAGTCTGGCCGAAGCCGACCTGCTGCGGCGGGCGATGAGCCATTTTGATCCGGGCAAGAGAATGCAGGAGTTGCAAAGAAAGTTCGTGTCAGAAGTGCAGGCTCGAAGTAACATCCCCATCGAGACCGGCGAACGGATCTGGGAAATGATGGCAGCCTTCGCCGGCTATGGCTTTCCCAAGGCGCATGCCGCTTCGTATGCCAGGATCGGCTGGCGGTCCGCCTGGTGCAAGCAATATTTCCCGGCAGAGTTCATGGCGGCTGTGCTTGCCAATTGGGGCGGGTATTACAGTCAGCGCGTGTACCTGAGTGAAGCCAGACGCCTGGGCTTGAAAGTCCGCCCCCCGCATGTGAATTATTCGCGCCATCAGTTCTCTGTGCAAAGAATGATGGACACCGAAAATCGCGCGCTCTTTATGGGGCTGGGTCAGGTCAAAGAATTGACACAGCGTAGTATCGGACGAATCATTCAATTTGCACCATTCACTTCTCTGGATGATTTCCTTTCGCGTGTGGACCCACGTATTCAGGAAGCAGAACACCTGGCGAAGATCGGGGCATTGGAAGGCTTTGGAAATATTCCCGCCATTCTGAGCCGAATACAAACCGGCGGCTGGCAACGTGATCAGATGAGTCTGTTTGCCTGGTCGGATACAAGTGAAGAGGATTGGGCCCTGCATCAAAAAGTGGATGCCCAGTTGGAGATCCTCGGCGCCAGCCTGGAAGCCCATCCGCTGGAATTGGTGCAGGAGAAGATCACCGGAGCGATTTCCTCGATAGATGCTGTGCAAATGATCAGCCGGCGCGTGACGGTTGCCGGCGTGCGTCAGACTTCGCGCCGCAGTCGCACCGCCAGGGGCGATATGATGCTCTTCCTGACCATCGAAGACCTGCAGGGGACATTGGACGTCATTCTGTTTCCGGATGTGTACCGGGTCGCAAAACCCTTTCTTGATGCAAACCCGCCCCTGCTGATCACAGGGGTGATGGAGATGGACAGGGAACGCGGGGAGCCGTATTTGCGGGCGGAAAGGGTGATGGCGATATGATGGCAACGGGCGAGAGTCAAGACCGCCCTGTTGTTCGAAGGTTGGGTCGGCAAACCCTTTCACGAAATCGGATCTGGCACCGTTCTTGATGCGACACTACCCAGCGTGACGCCGAATGGCAGGGCAGTAAATAATAGATCCTCGGCAAGATCAAAGACGAACCAGAGTGGATGCGGGGATGGATACAGAAAAAATTGAAATAACGACAATAAGACCAACGGGGGAAGAAAGAGGGACAGCGAAGTCATTGCCCCTGTTATGTAATTGCGGCGGTATGCCGGCAGTCCGATCATGGCGGACATCTTGTACCAGTACACAAATCCCCCGAAAAGCACTCCCATCACCGCCCAACCCGAAAGCGGAAGCGTGTACGAATGCAAAATGGACAGTTTTTGGAGCAGATCGAAAAAATGAAACAAGGTCGAGCATAAGAACATCATCAGGAGTAATAGATATCCAACCGTCAACCTTGCCGGTTGTGTCTCCATGAACAACGCCTTCCCATTTACCAGCGGGTTTGGTGCGGACCCCACGGGACCCATGCCATGCCGTCATGCCCGTAGTACGGGACGATGGCCCGACCAGGGGGAGCAGCAGAGTCGATTTTGTCCAGATCCCCGCGACTCAGTGTGAGCATCAGGGCGGGCAGGGAATCGGTCACATGCTCCTTTGTACGGGGACCGATGATGGCACTTGTAATACCCGGCTGTTGCACGCACCAGGCTAGCGCGAGTTGATACGGTGTACAGCCCTTTTCTGCGCTCAGTTCGGCCAGCATATCGACCACCTGAAACGCCGCCTCTGAAAAGTGGCGCTCCTCCAACCCCTTCCAGAACACATCATAGCGCGAACCGGAAGGAACCTGTCGATCGCGCGTGTACTTGCCCGTGAGAAATCCACCGGCGGTTGGCGACCAGGGGATGACCGCAATGTCGTATGTTTGCGCCATTGGCAGCAATTCACGCTCAACCCTTCGATCCAGGAGGTTGTAGGCAGGCTGTTCGCAAACGAAACGATTCAACCCATATTCCCGGGATGCCCACAGCGACTCCATGATCTGCCAGGCGGCAAAGGAACTTGTTCCGATATAGCGCACTTTCCCTGCGCGAACCAGATCATCCAGTGCCCGCAGGGTTTCGTCGATGGGAATATCGTTGGATGGGTGATGCAACTGGAACAGGTCAACATAATCCGTCTGAAGCCGCTTGAGCGAGGCTTCACACTGCTCGATCAGATGCCGCCTGCTGCTTCCCTGGTCATTGACGTCATCCGACATGGGAAAATGGGCTTTTGTGGCCAGAACGGTTTTCGATCTCAGCCCGCTCAATTTCAATGCCCGGCCCACGATCTCTTCACTTCGCCCGCGCCCGATCTTGAAATCCTCAGGGTCGTGACCGTACACATTGGCGGTATCCAGAAAGTTGATCCCGGCATGCAGGGCGGTTTGGATGATCGCCAAGGCTTCATCCTCCCGGGTGCGTCCGCCAAAGTTCATGCATCCAAGACAAAGCCGGCTTACTTTTACGCCTGTGCGGCCCAGTGACATGAAGTCCATCGTAAGGTTCCTTTGGTCATCGTTTTTTTGATGCACGCCTGCCTGGTCTCATCCGGTAGCCCTGATAGAACTCCACTTTTTTGGTGATCTTGTCAAGGCAGTCCTTCAAATGGGCAATTTTCCCGCGAAGCTGGTTGCGGTGTTCCTCCAGGATGGCGCAGCGTGCCTGAATGGTGTCATCATCGTCACCCGACCGCGTCAGGTTGACATAATCCTTCATGGTCCTAATGGGCATGCCGCTGTCGCGCAGCAACTTCAACCAATAGATCCATCCGAGATCCGGCTCTCCATACATCCGCCTACCATTTTGATCCCTTGGAATGGGGTGCAGCAACCCGATTTTTTCATAATAGCGCAGGGTATCTGCGCTGATCTGCATTTCCTCTGCAGCTTCCTGGATCGTATACGTCCGTGACTGATTTTGGTCCATAAGGTTTCCTGTATATTGGACCATTCTAAAGCCTGGAGCACACTCCAAGTCAAGTCCTGTTTTAATATTCCAAATTGGGGTTCAGCACCCAACGGGTCAAGCCCTCAATTGCATTCCGATCCAGATACCGAATCCGTAATCCAAAGCCGGCACACAATCCCGCCAATCCCTCCCACCAGGCGACCCCCTCATCGCCTGGTAGTACAAATTCCAATACGGTTCGCCGCACAAAGGGAAGATAAGTTTGTGTACCTGATCGGGATAGTGCGCACGCCGCCAAAGGCGGCAATGCACTTTTTAGAGCGGACAAAGGATAGGCAATAATAACAAAATAGAAAAACCTACTTAAAGTATTCCAATAAGGAATCAAAAAAAAGAGTACGAACGTCCTACACTTTTATCAGCCCAAAACCATACAATTGCACAGATAACGCAAGCAAAAAACTTATTTTAGGAGTTGAATGCCAAGGAACTAAAGCGATAGGGAATATATAAAACACTGAAAACGCATATTCATAGCCTGTTGCAAAATCAAGCAAACCAATAACAATAATTAGTAAAAAGCCACTGATAATGGATGATTTACGAAACGATTCGAAATCCAATACCGTTTTCATGTTTACATAATACAACACTTTTTCTTTGG
Organism: Anaerolineales bacterium UBA2395; assembly: GCA_002343775.1. Lineage (GTDB taxonomy): Bacteria > Chloroflexota > Anaerolineae > Anaerolineales > Villigracilaceae > Villigracilis. Next base: position 44,864 of record DDSH01000009.1, on the reverse strand, counting down.
AAGGAATGGGCTAACGGTTTGCGCCATCGTCCCCGAGCGGAGCGAGTGGGATACCTGCGTGTGGGCGGATGTGGGTTCTGCTTGGGAGCAGAAAAAAACTCGAAGCCGGAAAATGCTCGCACTTGCCGCACGCCCGAAGGGCGGTCCCACACATCAGTTATGCATTCTTTGTTGGGGGCATTTTTTTGAAGTAGACATTGATGTCATAGGTTTGTTTCAACCATTGAGCATGACTTCTTGCGGGTTTGCCACCAATATGATTTTTCCAGCGCTCATATCTTTAACGTACGTTTCAAGCGCCTCTTGCGCGCTCGCCATTGGAAAGCGTTTATGAATGGGGGATTGCAGGGCACTCCCTAAAAGGGATTGAGCTTGCCGTGAAAGTTGCAGGGACTGGATGAGGTTCTTGGTCCGCAGCCAATTGGGCAGGAACCAGCCTTCGAAATGTAAATTCTTGCTCAGGGCAGTCACTGCATCAATGACGCTGTCTTCACCTGACATCCGCGAATACAATAGTATCCTGCTGCCATACGGCGCGGCTTCGGCGAGGTGCTTTGTCATACTACCGCTGATTGCATCCAGAATCAGAGTGGCTTGTAATTTGTGTGTCAGTGTTTTTAGCTGCTCGGCAAAATCCGCGTCGCTGCTGTTCAAAATATATTCCCCGCCAAGACTGCGAACGTGATCCACTTGCGCCTGACGCCGCACAACATGAATGGTCGGAACCCTGTTTCGTTTGCCCAACCGCAGGATCATCCCACCTAATGCGCTTGCTGCGGCGGTATTGACAATCGCGCGGTGCCTGCCGCGCTTTGCAATCTCGAATATCGCGACGGCAGTCAGCGGATTCACAATCAGCATAGTCCCTTGTTCGAAACTCACATTGCCATTAAGTGGAATGCAGTATTGCGCCGAAGTGACCATGTATTCCGCCCACGTTCCATCGCCAGCCAATGACGCCGAGCAAGCAACACGTCGTCCATATAACATGCGCGGCATAAATCCCTCGCCTGCTTCTACGACAGTGCCGCTACCTTCCAACCCTGGTGTAAACGGAAATTGACGTTGTTTGCCATAACTCACACCAGACAGTGATCCAAGATCAGATGGATTGATCGACGCGGCTGACATTCGAATGAGAACCTGTCCCGCCTTCGGACGTGGTACTGGAATTTCGCGCCAGGTCAATTTACCGTTTGGTTCGTCCAATTGAATTGCGTGCATCGCGGAGGGAATGGATGGTTTCATTTTTCGTTTTTATCTCCTTACAAGTAATTAACAGCCTATTTGAATGCAAGCCAGCCGCCCAACGGTTTGCTCCATCGTCCTGGTAGAAGATATACCACTTTGTGGCACAAGCCTGCGCTAGGGCGGGGAAAGCGGAGCAGAACAGGGAATAATGATAAAGCATAGAATACTTCTTGGGATGTACGCAGATTGGGCGAGCGAGCCTTCAGCGAGCGCCGTTCGTTCATTTGGACTGGGATCGCCCAGAGCAAGCGACTATGCGCTTGCCATTCCCTGCGTCAGGCAGTTCGCCCTATGTAGCGAAGCGAAGACGGGGCATATGCTTTGTTGGGCGCATGATCGCGCATAATTTCTTTATTTTGGTTCGCCCCAAATTTCAATGATTCCTGTTTGGTTAATTATGAACATGGTCATATCGGGGGAAAATGCAATTTCGGGGTCATGCAGTAATGAATACATTGTTCTCCTAAACACAATTTCCCCGGTATCAACTTCGACGATTCTCACTTCGTCATTATAACTAGTAGCCAAGTATTTCCCATTATTGGAAATCGTATGTGGGTAGCCCGAGAAATTTGGATCTTCGCCAATCTTTGTTCCCTCTGGAACCGACCAAATACTCCCCAAAGAACTGAGGAGTCGCCCGTCTGGCAAAAACAACAATTTGTTATGAACTTGTTCGGGATAGTTAAGAAAAGAACCGTAGAGTACTCCATCTGGCAAAGACCAAATTTTTAATGAACCATCGACATGACTTGAAGCAAGCCATTGACCATCTGGCGAGTACGCGATGGAGTTCACGAAATTTGATCTATCACCACCCCATTTCTCGTTGTCAATGAGCGTGTTGACTAAACGACATGAATTAGTTTCCCATATATAAATATATACAAAAGTACCGCCAACCACATATTTGCCGTCGTTTGTGAAGAAAACCGGTTCTATCGAACCGTAATCATCTGGCAGGCGGTTGTTTCCCACAGGTCCCAGCAAAGCGCAACGAAATGTAAATGTAGAGCGATCCTGTACGGTGAATAATCCATACAGTTCGTTATTATTGGCAGGGTCTGATCGAAAGTCGGACGAGACAGCTAATGAGCCATCAGGACTGTAAACAAGTTTTCCTACTCCAGTGAAATTTTCAAAATAGATTGGAATGGGGCTGCCAAGTCCCACATCCCATGCCCAAAATAAATTATTGTATGTTCCACCATGTAAATAATATATTGGATGTGTCAGTAATAGATTTTCGCTTGGGGAAAAAGATGCTGTATAACTATTGTAAAACTGAATAGAACTGATTATTGTTTTAGTACGAACATCTAATACTCTAATAGTTGTGTCGTTCGAAAGGAGTAATAACTTTTCGCCATCGGGCGAGAAATCAATGGATTGGATAGTAAAGTCATTACCGATGCCATCAAGCCTAAATTCCATTATTTGCGAGCCCGTGCTTGACCACACTTTGATGATATCGGGGCTATAGTTATTAGCATCTTGAATTGAAACTGCTATCTCTCCCGCTGAATTTACGTCTATATCCCCGATGCTTGTGCCTGCTCCAAGTTGCGTTTCTGTAGATATATATCCTAAATGTTCCCCTGTAAATGCGTCTCTTATTGTCAACCCGATGGCAGGAACATCCAGGAATATATATTTTGAATCAGGGGAAAAGGAAAATGGGCCAACCACATAACTTCGGAAATATGAAGGATTATCAAAGGAGCGCAAGTCATACATTTTACTCCAATTGGATGCATCCCATGTAATTAGTGTAAAACCACCGTCATTTAATCTTATACTTGCAGATAGCATTGCGCCGTTGGGAGAAAATTGCATACCAGTTGTGGCTCCGTAACCGCTGGAATCAGTTTCTAATCTTGCAACAAGGCTTTTGGTGTCCAAATCCCAAACACTAACCTCTGTTTTTTCCAACACTGCAATGACATCATTCTTGGGAGAAAAAGCAATATAATTCGAATTTAGCCCGCCATGTATATCGACATCAAAAAAACTGGAAATAAGTTGTCCAGTTTGGGAACTATAAAGGTCTATGACGTTTTTTCTACTGCGATCTTGGTCAAATGCTGTTGACAATGCAATATATTGACCGTCTGGTGAGAAAAGTGTGTTGCCAATTCGGTTGAATGACCGCTCGATGGGCAATCTGAAAAACGCGATTTCTTTGAAAGTTTTTGCGTCGTATTTATATATGCCAGCAACGGTAACAATCGCAAACTCTTTGCCGTCTGGAGACCAGAAAGCTGAAACGGGTATTCCAGTGCCTAGTTCCGCAACTTTGACCAAGTGGTCAATATTGTTCTTGCTTATGGGAGCAAGAGGCGGCAATGGCGTGTTGTTCGTAACAAATGGGTATGGCGTTGGGGATGATGTAATAGATTGCGCGGATGGAGAAGACATTGAGGGGGGTTCTACGACCTTGTTCGTTTGCGCATTTTGAGTAGCCAAAATGGAAGATTGAACTGTCAGTTGGATTTTTAGCGCGTCATTTGTTGCTTGCAAGTTTTCATATGAAATTGTATTTGAAAAAAAGTCGCAACTTCCAAGTAGTGCCAAAATCAACACAGGCAGAAAGAAATAGGATACCTTTTTCATTGCTTCCTCCCGAACTCATTTCGAGTCCAGTTGCTGTTTTGCGCCCAACGGATTACGCCAATGTACTCTTTAGAAGTTTTACCACTTCGTGGTAATAGTCTGCACTTTGTCTTGATACGGCTTCGCCTATCGACAGCCAAGGCAGGGACGGCAAAGCCGTCCAACTGGATAAAGGCTCAGGCGTGATAACTGTTTGAGATGTGCGCAAGCCGCCGAAGGAGGCAGTCACCAGCGTCAGGCAGTTCGACCCGCGCAACGCAGTGGAGCAGGCTGCACGCTTTGTTGCGCGGTGACCAGTTGCACATAACCAAAACCGGAGCCATGCACAAAATTTAAAATGTGATGGTCTTGCGTTGATTTTACAGTCATTAGACAGGATAACCAATGCCTATTAATTCACAGACCTGATAACAAGATATCTGAAAAACTAATTTAATTCTGCTTGTATCTTCAATGCCTTATCCATCGCTTCAAAACCCTGCTTTGAATTGGTGTCAATGTCTCGCGCTTGCGATGAAACAAGCAAGCCATTGAATATCTCTCGGTCAATGAAGCGAATCTTATTGCCTTCAACTTGTTCAATGATGAAACTATGCTCACCACTGAAGAGGATAGGCAGAGCGATGTGATATTTCCAGCGTAATTCTTTGTTTGGCTCCACCTTGACGACGGTGCAATGCAATGTCATTTCTTTTGACCCCGACTTGAAAGTGATGTCCACTTTCTCACCCACCTTTGCTTTTCCAACTGCATGGTGGATAAATGGATTCCACTCTGGATACTTATCGAGACTCGTTAAGACTTGCCAGACTTTATCTGGCGTTGCCTGAATCTCGATTTCGGTGCGAAGTTCTTTCATACTTGCTCCTTCCCGAAGCATAATTTTCTGTGCGGTCCATCAATCAACTGAATTTTATGCGACTGCACATCGTATAGGCCCTCTAAAAACGAAAGGAATCTTGAACTTCTAAAACTGGAATTTCGAACAACTTGCCCACCCCATAATTATTATAGAGATCTGTCCCTCAAAATTCAATAGCCGCTCAACAGTTTGCGCCTCGCCCTCGAGCGGAGCGAGTGGGGTACCTGCGCTGAGGCGCACAAAACTGCCTGAGATTTGCGCACGCCGCGAAACGGTTATCCCCAGCGTCAGTTGTCGCACGCTGTGTGGGGTGAATATTCGTTTTAATCCGAACCCCTGTATTCAAAGAGTGCAAATAACCCACCAGCCAGCCCTACGCATTCCTTGCCACGATCGATGAGGTAGAGAACACGATTTGAAACAGGTGTCGTCGCCTTTTTCACTTGCTTTGTGAGTCGCCATAGGTTCTGATGGAAACCCATTTGTTGGAGCGAGGCATTGTGTCCAAACGCTCTTTTCCGATTCTATCAGCATACCAGCGTAAATCATCAACAATCGAGAACATTCGCTGTGCTTCACTATCGGAGGCTTGGTCGGTAATAATCAGCACTGATTAATTCATCAAACATAACTTCGATACCTGGACGAGGCTCAGGCTCAATAATTCCTGTCACTCTGCCAGGAACCTCTTCTGCGCTTACCCAACCATTAACCTTGCCTAAACTATTGACAAGGAGAAATTGACCATCTTGAATTTCGCTGACAATATGAAAAATATCACTTTGGTGCTATTTGACAAGAACGAAATCACCGACTTAAATTTCACTGGGGCTCGCAATTGGTGACATGGCTAGCGTTTGTCCATGTTTTACTGCTTCGCGCATAGAGGCTAAATTGCCACCATCTGGAATTAGCCAAGTGTAGGATTTTCCCTTTTTTCGTGCTTCGAGTAAAGGGTCTTTTTTCGTTTGGACATTCACATTCCCTCACGATTATTTTTGAAGTGCCGCCAAATACTTTAACGGCACCGTTCGGCCATTTGTCCTCCTGTGGGTGTTATGCCAAACAATTCCGTTTAGCATACTTTGTACGGATAGAATAAATTTTATGCCACTCCTGCCAAAATTTATCCATAGCAATGGATCAGAAGTACCTCACAGCCAGGAAGAAACTCTCCGGGCAATCACGAGAAGCGATCCAAATCAAGTATGCCACTGATCCTCAAAATGGACCTTTTGCTGACAATTTCCTTCTCAATCCCTTATGCAATCCTTTGGAACATATTAATCAAACTGGGTTCTATATTCCAGATTCGGATTCAATACCCAGCGGGTCAAGCCTTCAATTGCATTTCGATCCAGATATCGAATCCGTAATCCAAAGCCGGCACACAATCCCGCCAATCCCTCCCACCAGGCGCCCCCCTCATCGCCTGGTAGTACAAATTCCAATACGGTTCGCCGCACAAAGGGAAGTGGATATTCCTGCACCGCAAGGCATAGCCCCAGGTGCAGAATTTTCAAACCCTCTGTAACAGGCGCGTTCCATTGTTGCACCTGCTTCTGGAACTCCAACCTCGGTTCCGGGTCCGGCCAGAACAATTGGAGTAATCGTAATGTCCAGCCTGGCTGGACCGAAGACAGGATCGCCTGGTAGGCCTCCTGAGGTCGCACGTCCGGGCGATCCGGGTCGGCAACCACTTCAGCGAACAAGCGCCTTGTCTCATCCTCGCCGATCAACGCTGCGTGATTTCCAACTTGTATAAAGCCCTTCGACAAAACAAATGTCCTTGTCGAACCGATTTCATATGGTGACATCATTAAACCACCCAAATGACCTTCAGGATCTTTTGCTTATGGATCGGTCGATCAGTCCTGAAAATGCCAAAACGACTGCTTTCCTCCCAATCCACCCATTCCAACCTGCCCGGGGTCCAGCGACAGGCAATCTCAATCAGGCGATCCTCCATCCCGGGATTTGCAAGCAGATAATAGTTGACATGATCAACCTCAACTCCATCGAGACCGTGAATCCCCACGGTCTGATAAACATATACAACGCGGGACCACAGATCTGGATTTTCATTCAGATCATGATGGACGATTTCGGGGTCAAAAATATTTGGCGGTTCATTTATAACGATGGGGAGTTTCATTTTGTCACCTCATGAAGATTTAAAAACGGATTCAGGAACATTCAGGTCCGTGGCACGAAAGCCCGGACGCATCGGTCGATTGCCGGTGGGAACAAGTCCCTTGCCGGCTTCATACTTGAACAACGGGGAAAAGGATGGACGTGCGGCGGTGCGTTCCACGATGGTGGAGACCTCCACGATCTCGCGCACGATCTGCCCATGTTGCGGATTGCGCTCGATGTACACGGCTGCCGTCACGGCTTCCGCAAACGACTGCGCGATCTGGATCTCGGACATGCGCGCCGCATCCGGATGCGCCTGCACCACCTGCAAAAAGCGCGGCCAGACATGCTCGGCGCTGGTGGCATGGATCGTAAAAGCAGAATGTCCATGTCCAGTCGCTGCGGCACGGATCAACTCCCAGGCTTCGGCGCCGCGCGCTTCGCCGATGACGACTCCATGCGGACGCGAACGTAACGCCGAACGGATCAGGTCGTACATGGTGACTGGCGGCGGACCACCACGAATTTCAGGACGGGTCACGGTGTAGATGACGTTGCCTGTGTCTGCCTTGCCATCGCCGTTCCAGCCGTTGAGGATGATCTCATTACTGTCTTCCACAATGAACAAACGGATCGCACCACGGGGATAGTAGTCCAGCATCTCCTGCAGGATACGCTGTCCGACAAAGGTCTTGCCCGAACCGGTCGTGCCGGCGATGACCAGCGTTCCGCCATGCACCATGACGCTCAAGAGATAATTCGCAGCTTCCGGTGTAAGGATGCCATTACCACGCGGGAAGTCCTTTGGGTCGAACTTGGGACGAGGCACGGGCGGGAGTCTGTTTTGACACAACAAAGCCAGACTCCCCTGTGTCAAGTCAGATGCTGTGCGGTAATTCGAAACACGCAAGGTGATCGTGTCGCCATAAGGCGATGCCGGCGGCATGACATAGTTGATACGCACACCTTTGCGCCTTACACTGCCATCCACCAGCGGAACCATAACCTGCAACATCGCATCCGCAATCGGGTAATCCGGTGTCGGCGCACGTTGTCCGGCGCGGTCAATCATGACTCGCAATGCATCGCCAATGCCATCCGGTGCGGGACCGGCATGTTCCCAGCCATTGCTGGTGGTGTACACATAGATATGCCCCAGGTTGATGGCGATGTCTTCAATGTTGGAACGGGCAATGAGTTCCAGTAAAGAACCCATCCCGGAGAGTTCACCAATCAGACGCAGGATGTATTCCTTGGGTAAGGAAACACCTGCATCCACTGCACGAAGGCTCACTTCCTCAAAGACCTGACGAGCCAGGGCTTCGATCTCCGTGGAGGTCATGCTCTTTTGTAAAGACTCAATCGCCTTCTTTGCACGTCCTTCCTCAGCAAGAATATTCCACCAGCGTTCCATCTCATCCGAGGAACGCGCTTCAGAAACAGGTCTCAGGGTTTTGCCGACAATATCGAACATGATTTAGCCTTTCCCAAACCAGCTGCGTTTTTTCGGGGCATTCGGCAATAATCCAATACGGGATGCACCTTCCCGCACAGCAGGAACAAAGTGAGATGCAAATCCCAAGAGAGAGTCAGCAAACGGTCCCAGTTCCTCCAACTTCTCCTTCTTATAACGCCAGATTAGGATATCCTCCCGTCGATCCGAGTTCACGGCTTGAGCTGCCAGGCGTGGATCGACAATGGGAATAATCCCATTGGGAATCAAAGCCAGTTCGATCTTGTCTTCACTCAACGCTTGCTGCAGCATCTTGTGCGCGGCCTTGAAGCCATCGCCCACGACCTGGTTGTAGCAGAGCTTGACGCGGCTGCCGACGAATTCATGAGCGCTGCCCTTGCCGACTACACTTGCCAGGGAGTTGATCATCCTCGCGATCCATCTTCGTGTTTCCGCGAGATCAGGGATCTCCGGCTTGATCACGATCGCAATCCCTTCCGCCGCTTTCAAGGCGGCACGATGTACGACATGCGCCGGGTTGATACCGACATCCATGATGACCACGCCACCAGCGGCGACGCCGGCTTCATACAAACCTTGAATGACCTCGACAACCTTGGCTTCCTGTTGCAGGACTTCATCGCCGAGATCATCGGTGATCAGTCCAGGCAGGACTCGCAAGGTCGGCAGGTTTTCCAACGGGGTAAATGCATTCAGATACGCCGCACCGGATGCCACATCACTCATGACCCCTTTACTAGCTTTGGCGATCTCGCGCCGCAACAAGCCGATCATGGTGGTATTGACCCGCTCCATGCGCATGTGGTATTGCAAAGCACCGGCATTGCCGTCTGCATCCACAAGGTAAGTCGTGATACCAGATAACGCGAGAGCCACCGCCAGATTAACCGCCACGGTGGTCTTGCCTGTACCACCTTTGGGCGATGTGATCGCGATCTTGCGCACCGCCATGCCCGATTGAATACGTGCCGACATATCACTGCCCAGCACCGCTCTGCGATACTGATCATCTGCAGCAAGGTTGCCGGCATCCGCCCTGCGCATCTCTTCATACAATTTATTGATGTCCACATCCGAGGGTGGATAGGCAATGGATGGCACACCCACGCCATTCGCCCAGGATGCCATGCCATCACCGACGCCCGCGATCACGAAGATCAACTTGCCACGTTCGGCTGCCTTGACCAAACTCTCCGGGGAGACCGAAGACTCAGGCGAGACCACTACCAACGCGCGAAAGTCGAACAGGTCAATATGTTGCGGGGTGAATGCTGCAATTTGGGCTATCACCGAATGCCCCTGTTCTGCGAGCTGCATGTTCAAACGAGAGGTTACGGTCCCTGCACCGAGTAACAATACTTGCATTACTGTCCTCCTCCCAGAACTTCTTCGCGATCTGATTTGAACAAGTCCTCGAAGTCCCAATAGGTAAAGCCGGCAGAGGGTGCTTCATCCCCGCGTGCCATAAGCGAGACCACCAAACGATCTCCCTGCTGCAAGGCAAGCGATAAGACTTCGCGGCTTTGATTGGGCACGAGCAGGATCAACATCTTCGGCTGGGTATCCAAATTGAAGGAACCACTACCTTCAGAGGACTCTGTTTGTTGCGGCAAGCCCTGGACCGCGATCACACGCACGCCCATCGGGAACAGATCCTTGGCAAGCGGCGGGAAGGAACGGTTCTGCGCATCTGCAAGTTCCAATTCGAGCGGCGAGGGCTGTGCGGTTGGTTCCACATAGCCCGGATCAATAACCAGTTCCGGCATGGGAGTTGGTGTACTCATCTGTTGCGGTCGCGTGCTGATCACGACCGTCACACCGATCAGGTCACCCGGTAAAAACGCTTCGGCGTCCGGCGATACCAGGTTCATCGCATCCAATGGCAGGGGGAACAGACTATGACCAGGGAACTGAGCCAGTACCGCTGACAGGCGCGTGCCTTCCGCTGCCTGTGCCAGGATCGCCGACCGAAAGATGGGCTGCCCGCTGAAGATGGGTTGCGCCACCACACCACCGACCACACCGGTCACTTCCTCCCCCGGGATATACAAGCTGGCATTGTCATCCTGAAAGACGGTCTTGACCGCCAAATCATTTGCATTTATCACATCACCAATGTTCAAATCGCGTGTGGCAGACAACACAGAAATGGTGGGCGGTTTCTGCGCTGCCCCCAATGCATTCAAGGCGATGAACGCCACCAGAAAGATTCCAACCGACACGCCCAGCACCACCAGGTTCACACCGGTCGAGGCAATTCGTTTCAACATGTTTTTTCTTTTCTCCATTCGTTGGTTTGTTCAAATGCCTGCCGCAGGGCAGGGGTTTCTTCGATGATCTCTTCGAGTTGTTCAAGGGTTTGGCGCATCAGTCCATACAGGGTCAGCATGACAAAATCCGTTTTGATATGACTGGACTTGAACACCTGCTGGTGGGTCTCTGCAACGGAGCGCACGACCTGCATGACCTCCGCCTCCGCCAGCGCCTCTGCCGACACACGCGGCATGTCCGGAAAGCATGCCTGGATCCGATCCGCCACATCCTTTGCAATGGAGGACGGGTCGGATTGGATCGGTATCACCGTGTCAACTTGAGAGGGAGGATCGAGCAGATCGGCAACGGATGTCTGTGGATTTGCGCGTAATTGTTCAATCGCCCGTGGCACCCGGATGAGACCTGCCTGGATGGCTTCCAATAAACGTGTCTGTGCTTGTGGGGAAAGTGCTGCCACCGCCTCGACATTGCGCAGGGAAACATGTTCCCGCAGTTCAAGGGGTAAGGTTTCCAAGATGCGCTCACGGCGTTCCCGTTTGGATTGGTAGGTCTCGCTCATGGAAGGCACTATACGATTAAGGAAGATGAGGTGGTTTCTTGGTGTCGCTTTGCTTCCCCATAACAAACTATTCTCGATCTCAATGCCGATAACATTATCTGCTCAGTTTCGATTCGACCAGGGAAATTCTTTCCATCCATTAAACAAATCAAAACCAATACCTACTGATGCTGGCGACAAAACTTGTTCGAAATCCTCAGATTTACAGATGGCAAGCGAGTGAGTTGAGGGGTATACTATATAGAACATATATTCTAATCAAAACGGAGCCCCAAATGCCCACATATTTATCTTTTGAAGAAAGATTTTGGAGTAAAGTGAATATATTGAGTGACGATCAATGCTGGGATTGGATTGGTGCCTTGGGCACGATTGGATATGGTCAATTAACTATTACCAAATATGAAAACAGAAAGGAAAGTTTGGCCCACAGAATTGCATGGGTATTAGCCTTTGGACCCATTCACGGCAAATTGGAAGTTGGACATAAGTGCGCTAATCGCAAGTGCGTCAATCCTAGTCACCTTTATCTGACTACGAGATCGGAGAACAACAGAGAGGTACACCTTCGGGGTGAATACAAATATCCAGATCGAGTTGAGGCTGAGGTATTAAAGGCAGCACAATATCATGCAAGATACGTAAGATCACTATGGGAAATTCGCAACGTGGATCTTACAACACTGTCCCGAGAAAAAATTCTTCAACTAAATGGATTCATCAAAGACGAAACACAAAACCATATCCCCCCGGTAGTGGAATATAAGCCCCCTGTACTACATATCATGCCTTGCGGTCATGACCAAAAATTTGCAATTTATGAAAACGAAGGTACATCCTGGTGTTTTATGTGTGAGTACAAAGTTTTGGAGGAGATCGTCGAGAAGATTAGAAATACCTTGGAGCTTAATGATAACAATGGCAACATAGGTGAAACTACAATCACCGGATATAAGAGTATAAAACCCAAACGCAGAAGGATTTCTGAAACAGCCCCTCCTCGCTATCTCGTAAACTGAACTATATCCAATTATATATTTTTGTCCTGTTAAGTACGGATCTGGAATTTCAATAACAATTACTTTCGAAAAGTCATTTCGACCAAAGGGAAAGGGCGTATGGATCGGATGTTGATATTCCTATACTATGTGAGTGGAGTGTTCCACCCCAGCCGCTGCTAAACTTGAGTGCCTATTTCGAGCTTTACCGCTAGGAGTATTAAGACCATCTGCTCGCAGTCTCCCAATATGGGAAGTGGGAAGAATGGCTGCGTTTCTTTTTGCGGGGTGTTTCCGCCCAGGCTCAGGACAGTATTTTCCGCATTACCCGGCTTCAGGGAATCCGTACCCGCTATGAAGAACTGGTTCGAGCGGATAAAAACCCTCAACGCATGTCTGCTGTAATCGACTTCCTGTTCTCGCGTCCCATCCTGACCCTGCGTCAGGTGGAGTCCGCCCTGGATATCCCGTATATGGCTGCAAAGCGTCATGTCGATAAATTGGTCGCAGCGGGTATCCTAAAGGAAACCACAGGGTTTTCACGCAACCGGGTCTTCATGGCACATGAGGTCTTTCAAGCATTGGAAAATAACGAATAAATTGCTTGAGCCATCCTGCAGTCCGACATCAAGGAACAAAAATCGGGATACTGTCATTCATAAGAACTGTCTGGGCATCCCATCCTAATACTTTCAACGGCTGGTATAAATTCCCCTCCTGATAACTGAAACTTCCATCCGTGCGCAGCACCAATAGACGGTAATTGGATAATTGGAACGAAGTTGCCTGTGCTGCAATCACGATCCAGCCTGCCCGCAAATTCCCCGACTTGACCAGCAACCTGCCCTGCGAGTCAATGATCCCCAACCGCACGTTCGTCAGTTGAAATGCTCTGACACCCTCCGCCATCGGCTGCCATTCCGCATTCAGATCACCTTCATTCACAAATAAACTGCCCTGCGAGTCGGCAATCGCGATACGGTTATCATTTAACTGAAAAGCCGCCACTCCGCTTGCAAGACGTTGCCATTCTGCATTTAAGTCAACTTGCTGGACGAAAAGATCGCCATTGCTGTCAAGAAACCCGATGCGGGAATCCGTGACGGAAAAGGCACGCACATTTTGCGCCTGAAGGTTCCATTCCCCATCCAAAGCACCCTCCAGCACGTATAGATCGCCATCGGACTTGAGAATTCCAATGCGCCGGTCTGTGACCTGCACCTCCAGGACTTCGCTGGCGATCATGTTCCAGTTCAGAACAGAGTCTTCCGTGCCTGTGAAGCGCCCCTCCCTGACAAACAGATTTCCCAGTGTATCCAGGATGATAATCCGTTCCCCCCATAAACGGATCTGCCTGATCTCAGGTACATCCCGAACCAGGATGGTTAAGTCACCCTGCTGGATGAGCACGTCCCCTGAATTCGACAACGCCGCCATGCGCTGATACGCCGGCTCAGGAGTGACACACAGGGCTTGATCGATCCACATACATCCCAGCCAGGGCGCTTCATCCCTGCCCCAAGGATTTACATAATTGGTGTATCCGCGTTTTTCCCGACCCACCTCAAAATGCAAATGCGAGTTGATGCTTTGGTCGTAGATCACGCCAACCGGAGTGCCTGCCGGAACCGGCAGGTTTTCCACCAGCAACTCCTTGTTGGTGACGATGTGCATATAGGTGGTGTACCAGGGCTGCCCGCCGACACACCGATCCGCCTCGTCCCACCCGCCGCCCCCCAGACAATGTTTCAGGACAATCATGCTGTTCATCCCCTCCGGTCGCCATTCCATGACCCTGCCATCTGCGGCGGCATGGACAGGTGTTCCGGGCGGGGCTTTGATGTCCGTGCCTTCATGCCCGTTCGCGCCGACATTCCCATCCGTGGAATAACACGCCACCATCTCGAAGTTATGCGGGTCCGCCTGCGCCTTGTCCTGTTCCTCCGGGATGGAGGGATCGCGCCAATATGCCCATGAATCGACATTGAGCAGATATCCGAACATCGGCGGGCACTGCTGTCCTTCGTTCAAGCCCAGATAGTTCCAGGTCCACGGATCGTTCGGGTATTGGGAGATGCGCGCCAGCCCGATATGGGCGGGCAGCGGCCACATCAGAAAGATGGGGCGGTCCCCGATCTCCAGTTGCGGGGTGATGATTGGAGTGACCGCTTCCGGCGTGTAGCCCGGAATGTCTGTAGCCAAAATGACAGGGGTTGATTCAACCACAGGGGTAACAGGAGCACTGTTTGAGCAGGCTCGCAAAATCAAGCCAAAGACCATTATCAGGAAAACTGTTTTATTCATACTCTCCCATCCCAAACCACGGGCTGCATGGAATCGAAGCCGGAACATGTAGAAAAATTATACCCATATCAGGCGATTGCAACTTTTGCATGGCGAGTTCGCCTGTAGGGAATGGGGGCGTTTTTACAGGTTTTGTATCAGGGCGTCTGGCTATTTTTGTGAAGGCACGTCAATCCGTGATAGCCAGCATGCGCCAGAATACGAAGATGTTCAGAGAACTGACATCCATCGTCTTTGAACAACTGGAAGCGGTAGTGTGGATGTGTCGTTTTCATCGGGAATAACAACAGGTCGAAGGAAAACCCCACTTCATGTTGAAAAATGGATTCACAGGTCAGAGATCGGTGTCATCACCGACCACCTGCAGAAAGGCAGCCACCATTTTGGGATCAAAATGTTTGCCAGATTGTTCTTTCAGGTACCCCACCGCCTTGGTCTGTGTCCAGGCAGTACGGTACGGCCGGTCCGTGGTCAGGGCATCATACACATCCACAACGGCAAACAGGCGCGCCACCTGGGGAATCTGTTCCGCCCGTAGTTTGCCAGGGTAGCCGCTGCCATCCCACTTTTCATGGTGATACAACACAATATCGAGGGTTTGCGGCGCGTTGGAGATCGGGGACAGGATGTTGTATCCATAAATGACGTGCAATTGCATCATGCGTCTTTCGGATTCCGAAAGACTGCCCGGTTTGAGTAGAATCGCATCCGGCACTCCCAATTTGCCAATATCGTGAAGCAGGGCTCCCCGCCGGATTGCTCCCCATTGTTCGGGAGGGATGCGCAGGGACTCCACCAGGCGCATGGTCAGGCGGGTAACCCGCAGGGTATGCTCTTCGGTCTCATGATCGCGCAGCCCCAGAATACGGGTTAACCCTTCAAACATGGCATTATAGCCGTTCATCATACCCTGACTGGCGTGTCGCATGTCCCGGACCACGGTGGAGCGCTCCACCGCCAGAGCAATCTGCCGGGCGATTCGTTCAAGGAATTCCTCCTGCAGGGTCGTTAGTACAACCTGGGTTTTCCAAAGAAACTCCAGGATCCCGGCGGGTTCATTGCGTCCGATCAGCGGCAAAATGCAATAGGTCGCAAAATCCACCTGCGTTTTCCGCTGAATGAAGCGAATATGCGCCGGGCAGGTGGAGAAATCGTAACGGAGGGCGGGACGCCCATCCATTGATGAAGAATTCTCCCCCAGATCGGCATCCAGCGCCTCATATTCCTCCATCAGGAATTCGACCTCTTTGCTGTAGGTGGCAAGCAGCGGGCGATTCCCGGCGGATTGGGAATGGGAAAATGAAAGCGCGACATCTGCTTCAAGGGCTTCTGCCATCGCCTCCAGGATTTGCGGTAGAACGCTTTGGATCTCCAGGCTGGATTGCAATAGCAGGGTGATCCGGTTTTCCGCCCGATACAAACGATTGCGTTCCAGTTCATGAAGGAATTCCCCGCTCATAAGCGGTATCAGTGCGGATATCCCCTCCCGTACCTCCTGCGGGATGGGTTGCGGGGAGTCCCCCTCCACAGCCAGCCAGCCGATCGGTGTACGGGCTTTGGTCAACAGGAATATGCCATCCTTCTCTGCGCCCTGGATTGACAAATCCTTGATCTCCCAACCCGGCATTATCGATGGTGGAGATTGAAGTTCACCCGGGTAACTTGCGACCCAGACCGGCAAATCATCCTCATCCACCTGTGCCAGCCAAACCCGCTGCATATGGAAGCGTTCTGCAATAAATCGCACCCAGCGGCTGCCCCATGCCAGGCATTCCTTGAAGGGATCACTGAACGCCCTGTCCGGGAGGGAGCCAATCCCTCCATTTGCAACCTCAGGATCCAGGGGATCGGATCGGCTCCTATAGTATGGGGATCTGTTCATCAAGCAGGTAAATGAATTCAGTCAGGGTCCCCGCCCGAATGGAAGCGATAACTTCGTATGCGTTGTCCGTCAACGGAAAGTCTTCACCACCGAAACCCTCCCGGACTGCCTTCCCAGGTGTTTTAAGCAGGCAGGCACAAAAGACTGGGTCGATGACCGCTGCAACTAGAAGGCGACGGATGGAATTCAGGTCCGTCGCAACCGGGAACGTGGTAATGGTTCGTCCCGTAATTGTTTTGGTGATCATGGTCTGGCTCCTGTATCTCAAAATGGTTGTTGTGCCTCCATCCCTCCGCGGGCCTCTTAATGCATCGTTAGAGGGCGGGACTTTTCCTTCGAAGAGTGCAGCAAAGGACAGATGCCAGGCGCAGCGATGCCACCCGGCATTATCCCGTCCGAAAGTTCCGCCTCAAACAATCAGTTGCTTTGATTAACGGATGCCAATTCCGCCAACATCTTCAGGAGCACCGGCTCCCAGGACCATCATGGACAGAGCCAGCAAAACCCACAGCAACTGGAGATGGGTTCTGTTGATTTTTGTTACATTGAAAAGGATATTGGAAATTGTTTTTTTCATGGGGCACCTTTTGGTTTGGAAAGATTTCCCCCACTTTACACGTACCCCGGTTACAAAGGTGGCCTCAAATTGTGGTCAATAGTTTTTCGTACAGATTTCGTATCTCCTGGGAGGGCAGCATGCCGAGCTCCTCTTTCAGCAGTTGCCGGTACAAATGGTATTGTTGGGACAAACCGGCTGGATCATGCTGCACAGCACAGACCTCCAGGATCAGACGGTGGGCGGGTTCCAATAACGGATCGACAGAGAGCAGCTCGCGCGCCAGTTCCAGGCTTTTCTGAGTGGATCCCCACTCGAAATATAGTCGCGCCAGCGCCAACATGGAATCCCTGCGCCGTTCTTCATAGCGTTGCCGTTCAACCTCCGCCCAGGATGCTTCAATATTCTCCAAATATTGTCCTCTCAGCAGGGTACGAGCCTGCTCCAGGATTTCCATGCGTTCCCGGGGGGCTGTCTTTCGTGCCGAGGCTGACATCATATCGTCAAATTTCTCACGATCCCAGGAATAATGGAGACTGCGGTTAAAGCTATACTGATCATCCTTGAAAAGGATCACATCCTGCCCCAGGGCCTGCCGGATGCGATAGATGTTGATCTTGAAGCGCATCTTCAGGCGGGCGGGGGATAGATCCGGCCAGAAATCCATTGCGATCTGGTCCTTCGTGCGGGGCGGGGATTGCAACATGTACAGGAACAGATCCCGTGCCTCGCGGGTCTGCCAGTCTGACAACCCGACCAGACGCCCATCCAATAGGACTTGCACCTCCCCCAGGGTCCGGATCTCCAGGCGGGGCATCTGCAGGCGATCCGACTCCTGCGAACTCGTCAAAATAACTTCACGCACAGATCCCACCCCCTCCAAGGTCCGGTGGCCTTGTTCGAGGAACAGCCAGAATCCCGAAGCACGGAACAGACGAGTGTAACCATTCGCCTTCACCCAGTGGAATATCCTTCCGGCATTGAGCATGATCGGGGTCGGATTGCGCCATTCCCGATAGACAGGCAGCGCTTCCAGCAAGGCCGGGTCAACGGGTCCTGCCGACAGGATCGCCGTAACCGTATCATGCCACATTCGGGCGATGAGGTTTTCGGCCTGGTTGCCCCCCTCCCCATACAGGGACTGGGCTTCATAAAGGGAGACTTGGGCTTCATCCAATCGTCCACTTTCCAGCAGGCACAAGCCCTGCTCCAGGCTGAAAGAGGCCCTCTCAAAACTCCCCAGGTGGGTCTGGGATAATCTAACCTGTCTCAATTCGCGCATGGCCAGTGCCGGATCCCCACCCAGGCGTTTCAGGCGTGCCTCGCCCAGAGAAGCATAGAAAATGTACATGGAATGTCCCAGGTGGGTAGCCTGGGTCAAGGCCTGGTCGTAACAGGCATAGGCAGAATCCAGGCTTTGCAATTCTGCATAAAGATCCCCCAAACTGATCAGGGCATTGGTCTGAATGCGGTTATATCCGCACTGCCCGGCAGTTTGTACCGCATCTTTTAACAGGTGGTGAGCCTGTTCCAGTTCCCCGGTCATATATTTCAACATGCCCATATTGTTCAGAAGACGCGCCCTCCAGCCGGAATTGCCGGAACGCTCCAACGCTGCCAGCGCGCTGGCATAATATTGCGCAGTGACCTGCGGCTCCCCGAGGCGACGATACACCACCCCCAATTCGGTCTCCAGGATGGGGATCTGATTTTGCAAGCCCAGCACCTGGTAGTCCTGCAGGGAATTCTCCAGCCAAGGCAGGGAGTCCCGCACCAGACCCTGCCCGAACAATGCCAGTCCTTTGATCCGTTTAGCCTCGGCATACACAGCCTGTCGATCAGGTTCCGATGATCCATCTTTGATTGTCAGGATTTGATCGACATCCCGCAAGGCAGCATCATATTGGCCCAATTGGCGATAGGCTTCAGCACGACGGACGAGTGCGATAATCCATTCGACTGACTCCCCCGAATTACGTAAACCGGCTTCTGCCTGGTTCAGAAGTCTTAATGCTTGGCGTTGATCCCCCTGGGTGGATAGCACCACCCCCTGTAACGAGACCATTGCAGGATGGGCATAAACCTGGTCGACCGGCAGCTTCTTCAACCAGTTGTCGAGGGTGAGAATCCGCCCGGCACTTATAAAATGATTGCAGGCAATACGAAGGACGCGAATCTGGTTCTTATAATCGCTCAACCGATCATAGATCTGCAATGCCTCTTCCCAGTTATGTTGCTCTTCATAAACCTGTGCCAATCCCTGCTGGATCCCCCACGCCAGTGCTGGCTCCTCATACTGGATCCGGGACCGGAGATAGTGCTGAAAAAGATGATGATAACGGATCTGCCTGCCTTCATGGTCCAACGATTCGCAAAAAAGATTACCTGCTTGCACTTGTCGGAACAGGGCGGCCCAATCCAACTCCCCATCTGCTTCCACCAGGAGTGGGTCCAAAACCTTTTTGCACAAATCCTTATCGAAGGCTTCGAACAAGGAGGTCAACAGCATAAACCTGCGCAGTGGACCCGGCAGCCGATCCATGACCTCCCTGGAAAAGAAATCGAACAAAACCGCGGTGGATACCAGTGGGTTGAATTGAGGCAACGATGCCGATCCCCCCTGACTGAGATGAATGGCCGCAATCCAGCCCTCGGTTTCCCGTTGCAGCGATTCAGCATCCTGCTGGCTGATCTCCACCCCCTGGTTCTGATGGAATAATTGTTGGATTTCCTCAACATGAAACGCCAGATCTTTGAAGGATAACCCACCCAGCAGGTTGCGCGCCATCATCAATGGGGCAAAGGGCAGGTCCGGCAGATTTCGCGAGGAGATGATCAGATGGACTGTTTCCCCGGCAAGCTGCAGAAAGCGTCCGATCAAATCTCCAATCTCCGCAGACCCCTCCACAAAATGATAATCGTCCAGAACAAGGACAAAGTGATCCCGAATTCTGGTACCGATCTCATTGGTAATGGTCACAAGGACCTGTTCCAGGTCCGAGGCAAGGGAGGTCATGCCGGATAAAACCGAGCGGGAATCCCGCCCAAATTCCGGGAAGCGCATCGAAATCGAGGCAATCAGATAATTTAGAAAACGCTGCGGCTCCTGATCGAGGGCGTCCAGCGAGAGCCAGCAGAACGGAATCTCGATCTGCCCAGAAAGATCCACCAGGAGCGAGGTCTTTCCGTATCCGGCTGGGGCGATCACAAAAAGGAGCGGCTTGTCGATCTGTTCATACAATTTGTCGATCAGGCGCGACCGGGTGACAAGTTCACGGCGTCTGATGGGGATGCGGATCTTGATATCACTGATCGGAATTAAGGAAGCTGCGCTCATAACTCGATGGATTTTCTTTTTGCAGGGCTCCGGGCTGGGATTTCAATATACTATTCTATATTACTTTCCTGCCGGCTCTGTAATGAAATAAACATTCTGAAACCCGCCCAACTTCACTCTCTTAACTCATACTCCAGATGGTTCTGTAATCCCACGCCACTGCCCGCCCATAATATCCAATGGGAGCTGGTGGGGTTCTCCATAGAAACCTGTCTGGGATAAGGTCAGATCATCACCCAGGTTCCTAAGTCAGGTGAATAATACCTGCCGCGAGTCTGAACTGCATTCGGGCGCTTGGATATCTTTTCCAATAGGTAGAGATGAAGGGTTTGTTAAAATTGCATAACAGGCTCGAGGGGATATGTGGGAACTGATCGTCTCATACCTGCCATCATGGCAGGGGCATGTTACCAGTAGAAAACGTGGGCTTTTTTCACATCCTTCGCAGATGCTCCTCATGACTATCTGTAGAATACCTTCTTTGACAGCCCCACCGAATTTCCATTTTTACCAACCTTTTCCGCTTTTTCCAATCCATCCCTTGCTGCTAACAAACCTGACATGCGCAGTTTTTTTTCACTATCGATTCGATCCGCCGTAATTTCGGATCGTGAGGAAAATTACTTGACAAGTATACAATATTGTATACAATATTTGCATATTTCAGCAACCTCGAGGTCTCCTATGAAGGAACAACATTCCCCCAACTTGAGCACAGATGTCTTTTCGGTCCTAAAGGAACGCATCATCCGATGGGAGTACGCTCCTGGGCATCGCTTTACAGAGGAAGGGTTGTGTGAGGAATTTGGGATCAGCCGCAGCCCGGTGCGCGAAGCACTGCGGATGCTGGTCGAAAATCAGCTTGTTGAAAAAGCCCCGCACAAGGGGTACAGTGTCAAACAATTGGATATGCAGGAGATCCACGAACTGTATGATGTCAGGTTGGCTCTTGAGATATTCGTGGTGGAACATCTGGCCCGGCGCGGCTACCCGGAGAAGGAATGGAGGGAACTCTACCGGTCCTGGCAAAGTCTGCGCAAAACCACCCCCGCCAACACGGCAGATTTCGCCCAATTGGATGAGGAATTCCATGAGCAGCTGGCAGGCTGGACTGGCAACCGGACCCTGCTCCAGCAGATCCGTTCCATAGATGAAAGACTTCACTTCATCCGTGTAACGGATATTACCTCCATCGAGCGGCTGCGCGTGACCTGCGAACAGCATCTTCGAATCCTCGATTGCATTAAAGAAAAAAATATTGACTGCGCGCGTGAGGCACTTCAACTCAACATTGAGGACGGCCGCAAAAATGTGGAACACGCGATCAAAGAGGCGCTGGCACGAGCTTTCCTAGGCTCCAAGGCTGGCGCCTGATTATTTAATTCAACGGAGGCACATATGCAAAAAGGCACCATCCAGGCAGAACCCTATGATTTCGAGTTCGATCTCGATACGACCGCGCTGGTCATGATCGACATGCAACGTGACTTCGTCGAACCGGGTGGATTCGGCGAAATGCTCGGCAATGATGTTTCATTGTTGCGCAGTTCCATCGAACCGTGCAAGACGGTTCTGGAGGCTGCGCGCAAAGCTGGGATATTCATCATCCATACCCGCGAGGGGCACCGCCCCGACCTGGCTGACCTGCAGCCCGCCAAGAAGGAACGCGGTCACCTGGATACCGGTATTGGCGACGTGGGACCAATGGGACGCATCCTGGTGCGCGGGGAGGTCGGGCATGACATCATCCCGGAACTGTATCCCGTCGCGGGGGAGCCGGTGGTCGACAAGCCTGGCAAGGGCGCATTTTACGACACAGACCTGCTTGGCATCCTACGCAACCGGAACATCAAGACCCTGATCGTATGCGGGGTGACGACGGAAGTCTGTGTGCACACCACCGTCCGCGAGGCTAACGACCGCGGGTTCAATGCCCTGGTTCCCGAGGATTGCACCGCATCCTACTTTCCGGAATTCAAACGTGTGGCATTGGAAATGATCAAGGCGCAAGGCGGCATTTTCGGATGGGTCAGTGATTCGAAAAAGGTCGTGGCAGGGTTGCAGAAGGCTGCCGCCGGTTCATGAAGTTGGACACACAGGAAGACCATCCTTTCCAAGAAGGAGGTCGAACAAAATGACAAAAAAAATTGAGAATGTGTTGAAAGTTCCTTTTTGGGTGCCGGGTGATTGGAATGGATTCTTCGGTCTGGGAACGAACAGTCTGCTGAACATCCTGGTGCTGTCGGGGTTGTTGTTAGGGGTGGTGCAAATGCCTGGGGAAATCGTGTTTGGACGCATCGTGCCGGCCGTAGGCTTCATGCTGTTCCTGAGCAACATCTATTACGGCTTCATGGCGCGCCGACTGGCCGTCAAGGAGAACCGCACCGATGTGACTGCATTGCCGGCCGGACCCAGCGTTCCGCATATGTTCATCGTCGTGCTGGTGATCATGCTGCCGGTCAAGATCGCCACCGGGGATCCCATCCTCGCCTGGCAGGTGGGGCTGGCATGGGCGTTCATCGAGGGGCTGGTGAACCTGAGCGGCGCGTTCTTTGCCCCGTACATCCGTAAATTGACTCCGCGCGCCGCGCTTTTGGGGACATTGGCAGGGGTTTCCATTGCCTTCATCGCCCTGCGCCCTGGAATGCAGATCCTGGACCCCTACCCGTGGATCGGACTGGTCTGTCTGGCGATAGTGCTGGGCGGCTGGTTCGCAGGTGTCCGCTTTCCGTGGAGGGTGCCGGCGGGACTGGTTGCGATCTTGGTTGGGACCGTCATGGCATGGGGAGTAACGCTCTTCGGCTGGGCGCCGGTAATGGATCCCGCTGCTCTACGTGCGTCTTTTGGAAGTTTTGGACTGGCGCTTCCCGCCCCTCAACTGAGCAACCTGATCGCTGGATTTCAGAATATTGCCCCGCTGTTAGTGACCGCGATCCCCTTTGGCGTGTATGACTTCATCGAAGCCATGGACAATGTGGAAAGCGCCTCTGCCGCGGGGGATGAATACAACGTGCGCGAAGTGTTGGTGGTGGATGGCGTCAACAGCATCATCGGCACCGTATTGGGTTCGCCCTTTCCAAATGCCGTTTACATTGGACACCCCGGCTGGAAGGCAGTCGGCGGGCGCATCGGATATTCGCTTGCAACGGGCGCGCTGGTCATCACGGTCACGTTGTTAAATATCGTACCGGTACTGCTCAACCTGATCCCACTCGTGGCGATCCTGCCGATCCTATTGTACATCGGCGCGTTGATTGGGGCGCAGGCCTTTCAATCCACGCCACGTCTGCACGCGCCAGCCATCATTTTGGCGCTTGTCCCGCATCTCGCGGCCTGGGGTAAAGGTCAGGTGGACGGGGCTTTAACTGCGGCCGGAGTAAGTCCCGGCGAGATCATGGAGGCACTGTCCACGAACGGAGTCCTGTACGATGGGTTGACCAAGCTTGGTGGTGGAGCCATCCTGAGCGGGCTCATCATCGGTGCGATCGCGGTCTTCCTGCTGGATCGCAAGCCGAAGCTCGCTTCCGTATATGCCCTGGCCGGTGCGGTGTTGTCGTACTTCGGATTCATGCATGCCGAACAGGTGCAATTCGGTTCGAACGGACTCCCCACCCCCATTACGGTCGGGTACCTGCTGCTCGCCGCGTTGTGTTACGGCTTTAGTTATCTGCCCTATGATGAAAACAACCAGCCCGAAACAGGCTGAGTGTTGACAATTCGATCAATAAATCAAGGAGAATCAACATGAGTACAGCAAAAGGAACGGCAAGTCCCAAGTTATGGGTGCCCGGCGACCTGAACGGTTTCTTCGGGCTTGCAACAAACAGCCTCGCCAACACACTGGTGGCTGTCGGCCTGATGCAATTTGTCATCGGCTTCCCTTCCGAAATCCTGCTCGGTAGAATCGTACCCGGGCTGGTGCTCTCCCTGGCTTTCGGAAATATTTACTTTGCCTACATGGCATACAAACTTGGCAGGAAGGAAGGCCGCGATGATGTGACTGCTGTGCCCTATGGCATCTCTGTCCCGCACTACTTCCTGATCACATTTGCCGTCATGCTGCCGCTGAAAAACGGCGGTGCAAGTTTTGAAACGCTCTGGGCTGTTGGTGTGGCGTGGTGTTTCGTTCACGCGATTATCGCGGTCATCGGTGCCTTCGTGGGCCCAACCATGCAAAAGTTGACACCGCGCGCAGCCATGCTTGGTACACTCGCCGGTGTGGCGATCACATACATTGCCATGGGTGCGGCTTTCAGTGCCTTTAGCGCGTCGTGGCTCAGCATGGTGTCCTTCGGTATTATCTTTGTTGGCTGGCTGGCGAATGTACAGTTCCCCGGCAAGGTTCCAGCTGGACTCGTCGCGGTCATCATTGGCATCGTGGTGGGATGGCTCTCCGGCTACATGGATCCAACCGCCTTTTCGAATGCCCTTGCAGGCGCCTCCTTCAACTTCCCGTTGCCCTACATTTCCCCGGTCGTTGAGGGTATGGGCTTCTTGTTCAGTGCTGCAGGCTTGCCTATTTTGACCACTGCCATCCCACTGGCGATCTACCTGTTCCTTGAATCGCTCAATAATGTTGAATCCGCCCTGGCTGGCGGCGACACCTACGACACTCGCGAAGCCATGCTCGCCGCGGCAGGCGGAACCGCTGTTGCCTCGCTCTTCGGTTCGCCTTTCCCCACCCTGATCTATATTGGGCACCCCGGCTGGAAGTCGGTCGGTTCGCGTGTAGGCTATTCCTGGCTTACTGGCGTCACCATGTTCGTGCTGGGCATCCTTGGCTTGTTGGGGATTCTCTCGGCAGTCATACCGGTCGTTGCGATCCTGCCCATCCTTGTCTACATCGGCATGTTGATCACCTCCCAAGCCTTCAACGCCAGCCCGCGCCGTCACGCACCCGCGGTTGCCATCGCCATCATCCCCTGGATTGCCGATTACGTTACCACCCAGGTCAATAACGCGCTTGGTGCGGCAGGCACAAATGCCGGTACATTGGGCTTGGCAGCCCTGCAGGGGGCAGGCGTATCATATGCCGGCATGACCGTGCTCGGCGCAGGCTCGATCTTGGTCGGTATGATTCTCGGTGCGATCGTCGCAT
This sequence comes from Anaerolineales bacterium UBA2395, assembly GCA_002343775.1. Taxonomy (GTDB): domain Bacteria; phylum Chloroflexota; class Anaerolineae; order Anaerolineales; family Villigracilaceae; genus Villigracilis. The sequence continues at coordinate 19,520 of DDSH01000009.1, read as the reverse complement.
TCGTCATCGACCGAAACTGGAAAGGCGCCATCGGCTACACCCTTTTCGGTGCCGCCAGCGCATGGTTCGGTTTTATCCACAGCACACAACTGCGTTTTATCCCCAATGCCCCGTTCAATTTTAGCGATCCAGCTTTCAATGCCACGTGGGGACCCATTGTCGGGTACCTTGCCATGGCGGTGTTATTCATTATCATGATGAACTACACCAAGAACGACCCAGCCCCTAAGCTGGAAGACTGAGCTTGAGGTAACTTGACGATACAGCCTGGGGTTTCCCGCCTCAGGCTGTATTCATCCCGCGATGCAACTCCGCGCCCTGTCCATCGGTGAAGCCGTTCCACCCACGAACTTCGATGCCGTGATCCAGTCCACGTTCGACTCCGCGGTCAATTTGCGGCTTAGGAATGAAGACCGGCTCATCACCCTGCTGATCTCGCGGGACCATGATCTGCCGCAAGGGATTCGTGTCTGGACGGCAACCCTCCCGCTTCAATCCCTGACGCCGGGTGAACGTGCCGCAATCAGAGGAGGAGTCCTGCGATTTGCCTCCTCTCCCCTCACTGTGGACCTGCGCGACGCCCCCGTCTGGAAATGCCGCGTCTCCGAACTCGCCCTGGATATGCAGACGCCTGCCGCACAGGCAGCCTGGTCAACCGCGTGGAACTTGCTCAACCGGGAACAGGAACACAAAAGCACAGACCTGCGCGCTGACGATCTCTTTCGACCCCACACAGGGTCTCCACTAAGTCGGCGCATCAGCAAACCGGTGACGGGACTCGTTACTTCCGCAGATGGGTTAGACGTACAGGGTGCGCTACACGCCGCTGGGCAAATGATCGGGCTGGGGCCCGGCGTGACTCCCTCAGGCGATGACCTCCTGCTCGGTTTTTTGGCAGGCTTGTGGAGCATGGCCGGGCAGAACGAACGACAACTTGGATTCCTTCGTTCCTTTGGAACAAAACTGATCCAACTTGCCCAAGCAACCAGTGAGATCAGCCGCACATATCTCTGCCACGCCATGCAGGGACAGTTTTCCAGCAGTCTCTCGCATCTCGCCGAGGCCATTGCAATCGACGAGGGTGTGGAGGAAACGGCTCGGGCGTCCATGCGCGTGGGACATTCCTCCGGCATGGACGCGGTGACCGGGCTGTTGATCGGGCTGTGTGTATGGAACCCAAACGCTCCCGCTGCAGTCCGCGGCGGCTGGGAGACCACCCAGAGTTTCTAAACCAAGGACCACTTATGACAACTTCGCAACGTATGATCAAAAATCTCTACCGCGACTCGGTGTCACTGATGCAGTTCTCCGAAAAACTGCGCGCATTGGAAGGCATCCAGCAGGCTTCGGCAGTGATGGCAACCGAGAATAACATCAGCCTCCTGGTGGAAGCAGGCTTGCTGTCCGGCGCCGTTCCGCCCAGTCCGAACGACCTGTTGATCGTTGTCGAGGGACGGGATGAGTCTGCCACGACCACGGCACTGGATGCGGCTGAGGCGATGCTTAAAACCAAATCGGCGGATACAGGCGAAGGCGGAGTCCGACGCGTTCCGCCCCGCAGTCTTGAAATGAGCCTGGAGTCCATGCCCTCCGCCAATTTCGTGCTGATCTCCACGCCCGGTGAATATGCCGCGGCAGAGGCACGCAAGGCGCTGCAACTCGGTCTGCACGTGATGATGTTCAGCGACAACGTCAGCATGGAGGAGGAGATCCCGCTCAAGCAATATGCACGCGAGCACGACCTGCTCGTGATGGGACCCGATTGCGGTACGGCGATCATCAATGGCATCCCGCTCGGATTTGCCAACGTGGTGCGGCGCGGCGATATTGGCGTGGTCGCGGCGTCGGGGACGGGTCTGCAACAAGTCACCAGTCTGATCGACCGCTTTGGTGCAGGCATCACGCAAGCCATGGGCACCGGCGGACATGACCTGAAAAGCGAGGTGGGCGGCATCACCATGTTGCAGGGCATCGAGGCGCTGGCGAAAGACAAAGCCACCAAGGTGATCCTGCTGGTCTCGAAACCGCCTTCACCGGATGTGATGAAGAACGTGCTCGACAAAGCCGCCAAAAGTAAAAAACCCGTGGTGGTGGAGTTCATCGGCGCCGACCCGCAGACCATCACGGGTGGGAACATCCACGGCGTGAAAACGTTGGAAGATGCTGCGCGCGCGGCGGTGCTGTTATCCAAAGGCAAAACAGTCAAGAAGTTTTCGAACACCCTGCCTGCTAGGTACAAGTCGTTGGTGAAACCCGCGCAGAAGAAACTCAAAAAGGGGCAGCGCTACATCCGCGGCTTGTTCAGCGGCGGGACGTTCTGTTACGAGACCGTGCTGTTGTTGAGCGAGGCGTTGGGAAAGGTGTATTCCAACACGCCCATCAAAAAGGACGAAAAGATTCCCAACGTGTGGAAATCGCTGGAACATACGGTGATCGATCTGGGCGACGACCTATTCACACAGGGACGCCCGCACCCAATGATCGATTTCCGCCTGCGGAATGAACGCATCCTTCAGGAAGCCAAAGACCCGGAAACCGCGGTCATCCTGCTGGATGTGGTGCTGGGGTACGGCTCGAACATGGATCCGGCAGGCGAACTCATCCCTGCCATTCAAGGGGCGCAGAAGATCGCGGCGAAGGCGAAGCGCAATCTCGTTTTCGTCGGTTCGGTGTGCGGCACGGAGTCCGATCCGCAGAATTTATCGCGGCAGGAGGCACGGCTGCGTGAAGTTGGCGTCATATTGACAGACAGCAACGCCCAAGCCGCGCGGCTCGCGGCGGCGATCGTGGGTGCGAGGTAATCATGGTCAACAAACTCTTTGAACAGGAATTACAAGTCATCAACGTGGGGTTGTCCTCCTTCGCAGAGTCGATCCAGCAGACGGGCGGAAAATCCCTGCAATTGGATTGGCGCCCGCCCGCCTCGGGCGACCGCGGGATCGGCATGAAACTTGCCCTGCGGGTCAACGACCCACAGGTGGAAGCGGCGAACCGCACCGCGCACGAACGGTTTTTGTCGGCGCAACCGATCCTGATGGGCGTCGATGCGGCGCGCAATGCCATTCCCAATTTGGGTGAGCGGACATTGCTGCACGCCGGTCCCCCGATTGAGTGGAGTCGCATGTGTGGACCGATGCAAGGCGCCATGATCGGGGCGATCCTGTATGAGGGCTGGGCGAAGGATCCGGAATCCGCCCGCGACCTTGCAGCCGGCGGCGGGCTCCACTTTGCGCCCTGCCATCACTTCGGCGCAGTGGGACCGATGTCAGGCGTCATCAGCCCGTCCATGCCGGTCTGGATCGTAAAGAATCAGGACCACGGCAACCTGTCGTTCAGCAACCTGAACGAAGGCTTGGGCAAAGTCCTGCGCTTCGGCGCAAATGATGCCTCGGTTTTGGAACGCCTCCAATGGATGGGAGCCGTTTTGGGTCCGGCAATGAACGCCGCCCTCCGGCAGTTGGGCGGCGTCGAGCTGCGTCCCATCATCGCCCAGGCGCTGCACATGGGCGACGAGTGCCACAACCGCAATGCAGCAGCGTCCTCGTTATTGTTCAAGCGGCTCACCCCCGCCCTGCTCAAAACAGACCTGCCGCAAAGTGACCTCGCGCGCGTACTGGAATTCATTGCGGGCAACGATCATTTCTTCCTGAACATCTCGATGGCGTGCTGTAAAGCCATGCTGGATGCAGGTCATGGTGTGGCAGGCAGCACGCTTGTCACTGCGATGGCGCGCAATGGCGTCGAGTTTGGAGTGCGCATGAGCGGGACCGGCGATGCGTGGTTCACGGCTCCCGCGCCGATGGTGGCTGGCCTGTTCTTCCCCGGCTACTCCCCGTCCGACGCCGCCCCCGATCTTGGCGACAGCGCCATCACGGAGACCGCAGGGATCGGCGGCTTTGCGATGGGCGCCGCGCCGGCGATCGTGCAGTTCGTGGGCGGCACGCCGCAGGATGCCATCGCATACACCCGGGAGATGTACCACATTACGATGGGCGTCAACGGCGGGTTCACCCTGCCGCCTCTGAACTTCGACGCCGCCCCCGCCGGCATCGACGCACGCAAGGTGGTCGACACCGGCATCGCGCCCGTCATCAATACCGGTATCGCGCACAAGGACGCGGGCGTTGGGCAGGTTGGGGCCGGGATCACCCGAGCGCCTCTGGCTTGTTTCGAACAGGCGATCGCAAATTCGTAGACCGATTTTCAACATTAGTTCTTGAGGAGAATTCCAATGAAAGCACAACGCAAAGTCGCAGTCGTGGCAGTGGGCGGAAACGCCCTGATACGCGAGAAAGGCAAAGAGTCCCTGCCTGATCAATATGCCGCGGTCTGCCAGACCATGCCCTGCGTGGTCGACATGATCCAGGCGGGTTGGCATGTGATCCTGACCCACGGCAATGGCCCCCAGGTTGGGTTCATTCTTAGACGTTCGGAATTGGCGTTGAGTGAAGTTCACTCCATTCCCCTGGATTACGCCGGCTCGAACACCCAGGGCTCCATTGGGTATATGTTCCAGACCGCCCTGCAGAACGAATTCAAACGGCGCGGCATGACCAACCAGGCCACCACCATCGTCACCCAGACGCTCGTGGACCGCAACGATCCCGCCTTCCAAAACCCGACCAAACCCATTGGATCCTTCATGGATGAAAAGACAGCGCATCAACACCGCGACGAGGACGGCTGGTCCGTGATGGAAGATGCGGGACGCGGCTGGCGGCGCGTGGTCGCTTCGCCAACACCCGTCCGTATCATCCAACAAGAAGCCATCCTGTCGCTGGTTGGCGCCGGCTTCACGGTCGTCGGTGTGGGCGGCGGCGGGATTCCCGTCATCGAGAACGACAAGGGGGAACTCGAAGGCGTCGAAGCGGTGATCGACAAGGATCTTGCGTCCGCCTTGTTCGCTTCGAGCATTAACGCCGACATGTTCCTGATCTCCACTGAGGTCGAAAAGGTCGCCATCAACTTCAACAAACCGAACGTGCAATGGCTCGACCAACTCAGCGTTGAGGACGCGAAGAAATATCTGGCGGAGGGTCAGTTCGGCAAAGGCAGCATGGAACCCAAGGTCAAAGCCGTGCTCAACTTCCTCGAACGCGGAGGCAAAAAAGCCCTGATCACCAACCCCGACAACATGCTGTCTGCCTTGCGCGGTGAAACAGGAACCCATTTTGATCCATAAGAAATGGGTCAGGGCCTAAAAGGGCCGGCCTTCATTGTCGGCATTCCATTTCGCCCGTAGGGAATAGGGGCGTTTTTACAGGTATTTCTTCCGCCTACGTGCTTTGACAATTCCCGCCGCATCCATATAATCCCCACTGTTCAAACTTTCCACAATCCATCCCTCTCTATAAGAAGCCTGGCTCCCGCCGGGCTTCTGCCGTTGTATCCCAAACCCATATCCATATTCACATAAGGAGCCCAATCAACATAAAAACAATCCCATCAACAACACAAACACCCTCATATCAAGGCATGTTCGGAAAACAAGACAGATCGCAGGAAGTGGAAAGCATCCTTCCGTCCCAAAAGCAGAGAGGCGTTTCCCGAACGAGCCCAACGTCCACACCGATACACCCATCCCCGTGTCGGTTTTTCCTGACCCCCAAGGAGGCAGATAACCACAATCCATAACCCAATACCCCACGTACGCCAAACGGGCGCCCGACATGGACTTTCCATGCCAGGCGCCCGTTTTTGTTTCACCGCACCTGTGGTGCGGCGCAAGTTCCGATCCACAGCGAGGACTCACCGGGGTGCGAGGCCCGGTAGACAAAAAAGAGAAACCGCCCAGCAGCAACTGGACGGTTTCGGTGCACAAACATGTACAAGCCCGATCATATCACAACTGTAAAAACCGTCAAGATTTCCGCCAACCAATCCCTCAAAGCCTGCGAGCGCATCATCTTCGCAGACGGCCAGCCCGTCAAGGTCGCCGACATCGCCCAGCGACAGGGGCAGCACCACCTCTACCAAGCCGACATTACACTGCTGGACGAGCATGCCGTGCTGGAGACCAGCGCCCCCTGTTGGGCGTGCGTGGAGGTGGAATGAACCGGCACGTTGGACTCTCCGGATGCGTGATCATGCCCTCTCCCTGGGACCATTTAATCCACTTCAACAAGGAGACGGACCATGAGAACCTTCGCATTTCTTCTCATCATGGTCGCCATCGCCGCTTCCCAGCCCCATCACTGGCTGGCGGTGTGCATGGCAGCCATCGCCCACTGTCTGGGCAGGTAATCAAACGAAAAGGAGGTCGCAGAAAAACCCATGCAAGACATCCTATCCATCGCCGAGGGGATCCTCGGAACGGCGGTTCGCGTGGAGGAGCATCGGGGTTGGGGCATCTTCTGGTGCCCCTTCCATAACGACGCGGGTCGGGAGGGAGCCGGAGGGCAACCCAACTTCGGGGTCAACCTGCAAAGCGGGTATTGGAAATGCCTGCGCTGCGGCGCCAGCGGCGGATCACTCAAATCACTGCAGTCCAAACTGGGTCGGGGGGTTCTCCCACCCGTGTCGGAAACCAAGCCGACCCGCCCCAAACGCCCACCGACCCGGGTGCAGTTGCTCGATGAAGCCGTGTCGGAAGCGCGTGCCTGTGTGCAGACTTCCCCCGCCTGGTCGTATCTATCCAAACGCGGTGTCACGCCCTACACCGCCCTGGTGTATGGTCTCGGCTATGGACTTCCCGTGCCACGGGTCCATCGCGAGATCACGGAAGCCGCCAAACAATCCATGATGGTGCGCCGCGACGGCACCTGGTTGTGGGCGGGCGGGGTGGTATATGCCGATCCGCCGACCCAGCCTGCCGTGATGAACGTGCGTTACATCCCGGACGAGCAACTGCCCAAGGGCACGCGCAACTTCACTCCGCCCAAGAACCACAAGTCCTGGGGCAACCGCCTCCAGCCGCTGGGTAGCTGGCGCATCACACCCAACACGCGCACACTGATCGTGCTGGAAGGCCTGTTCGACATGCTGATCACCGCCCAGAAGATCCATCAGATCGGACGCGACAAGGATACCGTCGCGGTCTACACCAACGGCGCCAGTCCCTCGGCAAAGATACTTGCCTGGTTCCGCGAACACAATCAGTACGAGTATGTGCTGCTCAGTGACCCGGACAAAGCCGGGGACGAATGGGCGGAACATCTCACGGATGCCATTCAAAAAGGCGGAGCCGGTGTGCAAGCCCTGCGACCTCCCGCACCGCTCGATCCGGACGAAGCCATCCTGAGCGGATGGTGGCCGTCCATCCTGTAACTCAAACCATTCCCTCAACCGGGGAGCGATCCAAGATCGCTCCCCGGTTTCTTTTTCCACAAGGAGCAAAACTAATGTACATCCTGATCGCCCTCTTCGCCCTGATGATCCTCTGGGCGCTGTGGTTCATCGTCAGCCTGATCCGCTACATCGGTTCCGGTCAACACCAGATCGATCAGCGTCTGCGCGACGTGTGCAAGTAATTCAACCTAAACAAGGAGACTCTCATGTCCAGGCAATACAACAAAACCATCTTCATCGGTCATCTCGGTGGCGAACCCGAGATGCGCTTCACGCCCTCCGGCACACCGGTCACGATCTTCAACGCCGCCACCCACGACCAGTATCCCAACGAGAAGGGCGAGATCATTAAGGTCACGACCTGGTTCCGCTGCACCGCCTGGGGCAAGCTGGCGGAGATCTGCAAACAATACCTGCAGAAGGGGAGCCGGGTCCTGATCGAAGGCAGACTCATCCCGGACAAATCCAACGGTCGTCCGCGCATCTGGACCCGCCACGACGGCACGGCTGCGGCAGATTATGAACTCAAGATCCAGGAGATCCATTTCCTGGACCCCCGCACCGAAGAGCACGAAGTCCCGATTGCCCAGGCGGAGGAAGAGGTTGTTCCAGCATGAACGCCGAACAACTGCGCTCGCTGGCCCGCCTGCTGGAGTATGTCGCCGAAGATGAACAGAAGCACTTCGAAGACACACCAGCGGAGGAACGCGACAACCACATTTACCTCGACATCCGGATCCTGCAAGACTACCTAGACCACCAACAAGGAGATATCAACCCATGATCACCCTGCTTCGCGACCTGTTCCAAAATGCCCTGAACGCCGTGACGCGCATTAGCGTCAAGAACAGCCCGGTCGCCGCCTTCGCCCTGGTGCAATTGAACGTCACCACGGACGGCATCCTGCACCTGTCCTGCTTCAACGGCGAGACCGCCGTGCGCGCCACCCTGAACGTGGACTGCAACGAAGACCTCGCCGTCTGTGTGGATGCCGCGACGCTGAAGGCCGTGGTGGAGACCCTCACCGGTCCGATCCGCCTGCATGTCGATGGCACGGCGCTTGTCATTCAAGGCGCATCGACCCGCACCTCCCTGCGCATCGTGGAGGAAACCCTGCCCATGCTGGACGGGCACGACCTGCATCCGCTGGCGACCTGTACCGGGGGCACCTTCCGCAGCCTGCTGCGCGTCCTGCCCTTTGCCTCGACCGACGAATCGCGCGCGATCCTGCAGGTCGTGCATCTCCTGCTGGAGAAAACCAAAGCCATTGCTCTGGCGGCCGATGGGTTCACCGCCGGGGAGGTAACGGAAGCCATCGAAGGTCCTCAGGAACCCGTTTCCATCTCCCTGCCCTTGAGCAGCGCGCGTCTGTTGTCATCCCTGATCGAGGATCGCGACACGGTGCGTATGGGCACCACCGGCGTCAACCGCGCCCTGTTCCAGATCCACAACGCAGAGTCTTCCAAAGCCCTGATGCTTGCCACCGTCACGGTCGATGGCAATTTCCCCGCCACGCAAATCCAGACCTTGATCGGCGATGCGCGCACGAACGCGGTTGCCACGTTGCAGGTCCAGCAAGCAAGCCTGCTGCAATCGATCCGCATGGTGAATGCGATGGGCACCCAAAGCACCTTCCTCAAGGTATCCAGTGGCGCGATCAGGATCGCCTCCGCGGAAACCGAAACCGGTCAGGCGCGCAACATCCTGGAAGGCACTGCCGATGGACAAGACGCCCAAGCCTGGCTGTCTGCGCTCTACCTCAAACGCGCTGCCGAAGCGATCAAAGGTGAACTGACCCTGCGCATCACGAGCCACACCAAACCGCTCATGATCGAAGCGGGCAACTTCTCATCCGTGATCATGCCGATGATCTCAGACGGTTTCAAGGATCCCTTCCCCGAAGAGGAAGCCATCGCGATCAGCCTGCCAGACATGGCAATGGCATAACCCATACGAACCAAGACGGCGCACCGATCGGTGCGCCGTCTTTCATTTCCCAAGGAGACTTTCATGAACACCCTGTTGCACGTCCAACCCCCGTATACCCAACCGCGCCTCAAGACCATGCCGCTGCGCGAACAGCCCGCCTATCGTGTGACCCAGGATGCAACCGCCTGCAACCAAACCGAATTACTTGCTGCCCTGATCGGCGGACAGAAACAGATCGAGATCGCGCAGGACCTGCTGGCTCATTTCGGGGACGACATCCGCCGCATCTATCAAGCCCATCCGCAGGAACTGGCGAAAGTGAAGGGCATCAACCAGGCGACTGCCGTGCGTATCAAAGCCGCGCTCAATCTTGGCTTGCGTCTCAGTCTGCCCGCCGATGAACGCATCGCGATCAACTCACCCGCCGATGCCGCTGCTCTCGTTCTATCCGAGATGGCGCTGCTGGAAAAAGAGCATCTGCGTGTGCTGCTGCTGGATCGCCGCAACCGTGTGCTGGAGATCGTCGAGGTTTACCAAGGCTCGGTCAATTCCTCGCAGGTGCGCATCGCCGAGGTCTTCCAGCCTGCCGTCACCCGCAATGCCTGCGCGATCATCGTGGTCCACAACCATCCCTCCACCGACCCGACTCCCTCACCCGATGATGTGGCTGTGACCCGTGCAATGGTGCAGGCGGGCAAGTTGCTCGACATTGACGTGCTCGATCATCTGGTGATCGGCGGGCAGCGCTGGGTCTCGCTCAAGGAACGCGGGCTTGGCTTTGGGTAGGAGGCAGCCATGCAACTGACCCTCAACCTGGACTTCACCCCCGCGCCATCCCGGAAACTCATTCAACACACCACCTGGCTCTCTGCAGGCTGGGCCACCGCATGTCTGGGCTTCACCAAGAAAGTCGAGATCAGCCAGTCGCTGAGCGATGCCCTGGATCATGGTGATGAGGATGAACACGACCAGCAGCTCTATGACGCGCTCTGGCTGGCCCATCACCATCTGGTCCTTGATCAACGCCCTTCCCTTTCATTCACCTTCGAATACCTCCACGATGACAAAGTCAAAGGCCGCTACATCGAACACAACCTGCGCCTGCACGTGGAGGAAGGCGATCACCTTATCCTGCTGGGTCTCCTGCAGGATTTTCCATCCCAATTCAACCTACAACCCAAGGAGATTTCTCATGCCGAACTGGACTGAAAACGAACTGACCATCACCGGTCCCGATGTAAACAAGGTGCTCGAAGCGATCCGCTCCGACTCCATTCACGACCAGGATATGCGTATCCTGGACTTCAACCGCATCATCCCCTATCCGCAGATCTATCGCGATATGGACAAACGCGCTGAAGAGTATCGGGAAAAACTGCATGCCATCGCAAAGGATGACCCGGAGCGCCAGCAGAAACTCGAAGCGCTCGGCGCGGAATATGGTGTGGAACCCGGTACACCGTGGATCAAGGATGGTTACAACTCAGGTGGTTATGAATGGGCCTGCGATGCATGGGGCACAAAGTGGCAGCCATGCAATGTTCATCTCACCACCCGCGCTGACTGCTCCAAACCTCTCCGCAAGACAGCCAAATGCACCTACTGCCAGACAGTCCACAAGACCGAGGCAATGATCGTCCTGACCTGCCAGCAATGCGGCAGCCCCCTGCCGGACGCCGAACCCATCCAGGCGTTCCTGGAATTCGACACCGCCTGGAGTCCGCCCATCCCCGTGATCGAGAAACTTGCCTCCATGTTCCCCGATCACACCTTCGAGTTGAAATACTTTGAAGGCGGCATGGGCTTCAGCGGACATGCACTCTGGTCTGAAGGATGTGAAGAATTCCATCATCAATATGAATACGACGGTCCGCGCGGCGGATAAGGAGGAAAAGAAAATGAACATGCAATCCGAACACAAACGGCTCCAACCCGTGCTCGAGCTGGCGCGCCAGCTCGACATCGCCAGCAATCCCGATCCCGCCGCGATCTTTGAAGCAGGCAGCGGCGGCTTTCAAGTCTGGTGTACGCCGTACGATCATCCCCAAGGCTGGAAGGGCATCGTGATGAATTCCGGTGCCCTCTCCAAGCCCTGCGAGTATGTAGGCAGTGTGCATTGGAAATGGGAGGAGGAGTCCATCGTGGCGCTGGAGATCGAGACCAGCGCTTACGCCCTGGCGGATCAAAAACCGGACGAGTACTGTAACCTGACATCCATCCCCCGTGATTTCCACCGCCGCACGATCTTCAACCGCGACGCGGATATCGAGTGGCTCAAGGAAAAGATCACCTGGTTGTTCGCCAAAGCCAATGTGCCTTTGCCGCCCTTCGAATACCGACAGGCGCCGCTCTCCGAGATCGGTCCCTATCTCCTGGCGCATTACACCTCTGACTCCGATGAATATGTGGTGATCGTCTCGCCGGAACTCGACCCTGAGGAATTCTGCAAACCGGGATATGAACTGGCACGCACGCTCCCGATCTGGAAGGCGGGTGATTTCCCCGCCGATGTCATCCTGCGCCCGGATCATGAGTACCAGGAAGTGGATGATGAACCGGGTGAAGGACCACTGGTTGAACAATACGAGAATGCTTCGCGCCTCGGGGATGACAGTTGGCTGGATTATGCCTACGAAGACCGCATCAGCGGTTGGGATGAATAAAACAACCTTATGGAGCAAGCAAAATGACCACACTCTTTCAAGAAACCATCGAACATCTGTTGAAGTCCCACAACCTCATGGAGGATTTCCAGAACAAGGACTCCTTCCATGTGCGTTTTGAGAAGCAGGGCTATCAGCCGCTGGTGATCGAACGCCACGGCGAGATGATTAGTGTCGCACATTACTTCGAACAGAATGGCGACCTGATCGCCGACCCGGATGTGGAGTTGCATTATCCCTCCTGGGTGCCGACCGGCATCACGCAAGCCTTCTTCGGCTATCGCACGAAGTTCATCGAACGCGATGGGCAGACCTTTATCGACACCCGCTTCCACAAACAGGTCTCTTCCTTCCTGACCTTGTGGGCGCGCAATATCCGGGCTCAGGGCTGGGCGGAGGGAGGCAAGGTCTCCAATGACTAACATCCGCTTCATCTACCTATACCGCGATGCCAGCAATTACAAGCAGCATGGCGAAGTCATCCTCTCGAATGAAACGCAGATGACTCTTGAGGAAGTTGATCAACAGACCCGCTCCCATCTCTCCGATGGTTTGTTCTTCATCGCCCGGCAGGTACAGCTTGAGGAACGCTTCTTCGCTGTCATTAGCGAAGACGATCATTTCTGGCATGAATTTGTGCAGGTGGAGTCCACAACGGACCCCACCTTCGATCCCGTCCCTGAGGCAAAGCGCGACATCGCGCAGTTCCTGCAGGAATTGAAACAGGTACATAACACCGGCTGGGATGAAATCCAGGTGCGTGCCGACCTCATCCAGCAGATTGATAAGGAAAGACGGGAATTGAAGCGATGGCTTGACACCAGAGGGGGAGCCAATTGATAGCCACTCGGCTTGCAGATAATCCGCAGTACTGATATACTGAATATCAGACAGGAGTTACCTATGAACAACAATACTTTTCAAGTCCAAGTCGTCCGTCGGGGCATCATCACCCTCCCCAAGGAACTTCGGGAGCACAACAATATCGAAGAAGGTGACATGTTGACACTCATTGATCTGGGGGATGGTGTCTTCGTGGTGAGTCCCAAACGCTCACGTGTGGATGAGATCGCCGATAAACTTGCCAAAGAATGGCAGGACTCCGGAGAGACCCTGGAATCAATGTTGAGTACACTGCGCGAGGTCCGGGCAGAATATGACACCAAAAAATCCTAGGGTCTTTCTCGATACCAGTGTGGTCTTTGCTGCCGTGCTTTCCCCGACTGGTGGTGCACGTAAATTGTTTCATCTAGGAGGGGCAGGATTAATGCAATTGGTGGTTGGTCCCACAGTGCTTCGGGAATGTCAGGGGGTTATCCAGCGCAAGAATCCGACGACCTTGCCGGATCTGGCACAACTGCTTGCCAGCGGTTTAGTCGAAACATCACACGCGCCGACCCAAAAGCAGATTAGTGCTGCAGAAGTCCATGTTCAATATACGCCTGATGCGCATGTGCTTGCAGAAGCGATTCTTGCCAAACCGGATTGGTTTGTCACCCATGACAAGGAGCATTTCCTAAAACATCGAAGTCGGATCGATCTGCCCTTCGAGATCGGCACACCAGGCGACGTGTTACAACGTTTCAAGGACGACTTAATCCAACCATAACCAATAAAACCACATCATGAACAGCGGGTTCGGTAACCACCGAGCCCGCTGTTTTTATTTCCAAAAAGGAGACCCCATGTACGACTACATGATCGAAGAGATGGCAGATGCCATCGCAAAAGAACTGCATCTCGAACCCAACGCCATCCTGCCCAGCCTGCATCGCTTCTGGCAGGACAAGATCGCGCATGTCTGGCAGGTGGAGGATATCTATGAAGCTGCCCGCCGGATTGGCAAGGCGGTCACCCGCGAGGATGCCATCGGGCTGTTACAGGATGTCTTTCATCACCACGACTCCAGCCTCGGCATCACCTGGGACTCACTCGACGCGGCGTTGGAGGATTACCGCCTGTACCTGACCGCGCTGCCCGAGGAACGCCTGCCCGAAGTACATGGCATCTTCAAGGTCTGGCACACAGCCAACCGGATCGCTCATCCATTCGGGTTGTATTCCAACCAAATGGATGGCAACCTGCCGGAGGCGTTGGCGATGGCGCGGCAGATGGCGAAGGATCAACCCGATACACAGATCCATCTGGGGCTGGAGGACAACCCCGATCCCTGGCTGAACCTCATCATGATCGACGACGAGATCCATATCGAGGAATACGAAACCCTGGAGGAAACCCAATGAACACCTGGACCGAACCCTATGAAGATGAATACATCAAGGAACGCATTGAGGAAATAAGGACCGCCCAACAGGAGGCGATTGAGCACGGCAGGGTACTGGTCTCCTCCTACGAACAATTCTGGCTGCCCTGCCTGAACGACCTGCCCGATGTGGATTATCAGGGACGCGATCACTACACAGCTCCCTATGGCACCTTTGATGCTGCGCCAAAGACTCCCTTCCACGGCGCACTCTGGTTCACGCCCAAGTCCGGTGCAGAATTGCCAGTCCTATTGACGAACCAACGCGAGTGGAAGGTGGGCATTGGTGTGGTGGACCTGAATGCCCGCATGGTGAAGATCCAATCCGATGAAGTTGAAGTGACCTTCACCAGTATCAACATCAGCCAAAGCGCGGCAGAACTGCTCCGGGAGATCAACCGCGAACTGGTGCGAGTCAAGGCAGGCGTCTATCTGTATCGTATCGAACCGATCCAGGCTGCAGCCCCTGTTCAACATCTTTACCCGGATGGTCGCATTCCGATCCTGAGCAATTCGCACACCCGTGCCGATGTCACCGGCTATGCCGTCCTGAAGGATCGACCCTATCAGCACACGCTGGTGTATGTCGGGATTGCCGCCCACAAGACCAGTGTGGAAAGTCTCTGGGCATCCCTGATCCGCGGCAAGGGCGGCAGTTCCCTGCACGGCACGTCCGTGCTTGCCGATGGTGAAGTGAAGATGATGACCCATCCCCTGCCGGAGTTCAATGTTCTGCACGCCGGGATCGTGTGCCGCAAGGCACTGCCTGGCAAGTGGGAGGCGAAGGATGATGTTGCCTATGCCCTGGTCTTTGAAAGTGAAGCAGCCGTGGAAAAGTTGAAATCCCTGACCTTGAAACGCCTGCAGGAGACCCTCGCCTTCCCCATCCCCGATGAGTGGGCACCGACTCTCTGGGACTATGCCCTCGATGCGGAGTACATCCAACGGCTGGAGACAGGTGGGGATTGTCGTGGCGGAGTACGGATTGATCTGAACAAGCCCTGGGTGGATCTGATGCAGGGGTTGCTTGATCAGGATATTTTGAAGATATAGGAGGCGGCGATGTTTCTGAACATTCAGGCAAATCAGATATTCGACCTGCGCATGGCGCAGGCACCGGAGAGTCATCCATCGTACTGGCTGGCGCAGTTGCGCAAAGCCGACTGGCTGTATCTGCTGAACTTCGTGGATGTGAAGATGTCTGCCAAAGCCCGCAAGCAGCATATTGCAGAGGCTGCCCTTCAGCATTTTGAATTCACCTACTGCGAAGGTCGTGGCGAGGTTTGGCAGATGTGGAACGAGGTGCGCCGCGACCATCGCACGCTGGTGATCCAATTCAGGCATTCGGAAGCCGACTGGACCCGTGGCAAACCGGAATTCGTGAACCTGGATAAGAATGAACCGCTCGGCTTTGTGAACATCGCCGGGTGGTTGTTTTGTAAGGTCAAGTAAGTAAACAAAATTCAACCCGATCCCCCATGCCATTTGGTGTGGGGGATTTTATTTTCCAAAAGGAGATTACCATGCGTCCCCCCGCTCTCGAAAAATGTGGGTTCTATCCGACAGCAGATCACGTTGCTGAATTGCTCAAAACCTATTTCAAGCCTGCCGACTCTGGCAGGCTTCTTGATCCCTGTGCCGGTGAAGGCATAGCCGCTTCCATCCTGGCAAAAGCTTTGAACTGTCAAAGTTGGGGTGCGGAACTTTCCCCATCCCGCGCTGCATCGGCTGCAGAAAAGATGGATCGTCTGTTCAACACACCCTGGGGTTCCTGCCATTTGACGGGCGAGTCCATCACGCTGTTGTTCCTGAACCCGCCCTATAGCCATGATCGCCTCGGCGACCAGAAGCGCCTGGAGCTGGAGTTCCTGAAATCCACCACGTCCAAACTGGTTCGTGGTGGTGTCTTGATCTACATCGTCCCGCATCCATTGCTGCGCGATCTGGATGTGGCATCCCATCTGGCTGGGTATTACGAGAACATCCGCATCTACCGTTACCCCGAAACCGGATTCAATCAGGTCATCGTACTGGCAACCAAGCGGGTGAAATATAAGATCCCATCTCATGAGGAAATCCATCAGGTACAGGCATGGGCTGATGTGGAACCGCCCATGTTGGTGGAAGTGGATGAGCCTTTGTATGAATTACTTCCTGCCACAGAAAAGGGATCAGGAGGACAACCCATCCGCTTCTCCCGCCTGGACTGGCAGCCGGAAGAGATCGTGGATGCGACCCAAAAACGTGGCTTGCATTCTTCCAAGGATTGGCTGGACCTGCTCAATCCATCGCGCGGCTTGGGGGAATTGAAGCAACCGGTTATGCCCTTGAAGAAGGGGCACATCGCGATGTTGATGGCATCCGGCATGATGGGCACGCTACGGCTGATTGACGAGGACGGCAAGCCGATGCTGGTCAAAGGTCGGGTTGTGAAAGTCACGGAGAAGGTGGAGGAAAACACGGACAAGAAAGGCAATGTGACTTCCGAAACCTTCCGTGACCGCTTCGTATCCACCGTCGCCATCCTGCGCCAAAGCGGGATCGAGCTCATTGATACGGTTGAGCCGCTATCCAAGTTCATGCACAAATATGGCGATCAGATCGGGGCGCACATCCTGTCCACGTATCGTCCTTTGTACAACTTCGATCCGACGCCGGAAGAGAATGCTGTATTGGACACATTGGGAACGAAGCGCAAGCCGTTGCACGGACAGGAAAAGGCGGGATTGTTGCCGGCGCAACGACATACAGCAACAGCGATTGCCAGATCAATACAAAGGAATGGCGTTGGAAACATTCAAGGCGAGATGGGCGTCGGTAAAACGGGTATGGGCGCAGCAACGTTAGATTTGCTCAACGCCTATCCAGCCATCGTGATGTGCCCGCCTCATCTTGTTCCCAAATGGATTCGAGAAATTGAGGAAACTGTTCCAGGTGCAAGGGCAATGGAGATTGCCCGTATTGGCCGCAATGCAGATGATCCTGGCGACGTGAATGATGTCCGAAATTTCCTCCAACGATATGAGTCTGGTGAATTGGGGCCAAAGCCTGTAGCAGTGATTGCCCATACATCTGCAAAATATGGTGCTGGCTGGGAACATGCGGTAGTGCGAAAAAAGTGTGTAGATGATGAAGATGGACGAATGTTTGAGGCTCTCTGCTGCCCGACTTGTGGTTCACCGATACAGATCGATCTGCCGGGTGGTTTTGTCAAAGTTGCAAACACGCTGGATGACCTGGGCGATAAGCGACGCTTCTGTGATGCGGAAATCCCAGGCTACGAAATGGATGATCACAAACGCTTGAAACGGGATGAACATGGCAATCCAGTATGGGGCAAGCGAGTCTGTGGAGCGCCGTTCTTTCAGTTCACCGGACGCCGTTGGGCAATTGCCGACTACATTGCCAAACATGCTAGGGATCAGTTCAAAATGTTGGTCGCGGATGAATGTCTTGTTCGAGACACAATGATTGAGACATCAGAAGGAGCTAAACCGATTCAGGATATCCGAACAGGGGATTACGTACTTTCGTTCAACCATGTGACCAACCAAACCGAATACAGACAGGTGTTGCACACCATGAAAAATCCCGCTCCGAATAAATTAATTAAGGCAGCAGGGATTGTTTGTACCCCAAATCACCCAATATTTACAAAGGAGGATGGCTATGCCGAAGTCGAAAAGGTCAGTGGAAAGACAGTGCGAATATTGCGGAAGGATTTTTATGGCGTACTCGCGAGGGAAAGGTACAGCCCGTTGTTGTTCTGGTTCCTGCGCATCGAAAAATTTATCTCCAGAGCAAAGAAAACGGCACCACGATGCTATTCGCAAACCTCCTGTAATCAAAAACTGCCTAGAATGTGGCAAAGTAATGGTTCTAAAACCAAGTGGAAAAAGATCGGCGAAGCAGAAATTTTGTTCCCCGAGTTGTGCAGCCCGATTTCAATTTCGAGATCCGAAGTTCCGATACGAAGCGACAGCCAAAATGCGCGCCAAATCGAAGGGAACTTTTCTTTCCCGTGGTGGAAACGGGCAACTTACACTTCAACAGAAGAAGTTATGCGAAGTTCTTGGGTTGCCCGAATCTGCAATGGAGTATGTAATACTTACGACCAATGCAAGAGGTCATTTTCAATCCTTACCAAACTCCTACAAAGTGGATTTGGGAATTCCAGAAGTACGACTGGCAATCGAAGTCGATGGAAAAACCCACACATCGAAGAAATGGAAATTTCTGGACCGCCGCAAAACGGCGGTCTTGAATTTTCTAGGGTGGAGCGTGTTGAGATTCTGGAACAAGGAGGTGGATCAGGATTTGGAGAGGTGTGTCCAGACGGTTATGTCTACAATTTCGAAGTTGAAGGAAACAACAACTACTTCGCCAACGGAGTCCTAGTCCATAACTGCCACCAGTTCAAGTCCAAATCCTCGGATCGTGGAATTGCCTTCCACCAACTTGTCGAAGCCACAAAATACACCCTGACATTGACCGGAACATTCTTCGGAGGAAAGAGCACTTCCATCTTCTGGCTGCTCCATCGCCTGAATTCTGGCGTCCGCAAGGACTTCGCCTTCAATGATGAAAAACGCTGGGCGCGGTTATATGGTGTGTTAGAGATGTCCCGCAAAAGTAAACGTACTGAGGAGGATGGTGACGAAGATGGGTACACTGGCAATCGACGGTATCTGAACCAGGCAAAGGAACAGCCTGGTATTTCGCCTGCCATTGTAAATCGCTTGCTGGACACCACAGTGTTCTTGTCCTTGAAGGATTTGGGACTGGCACTGCCTCACTACGCTGAGGAGGTGGTAACTCTGGAAATGACTGATCAACAAAGTAGCCAATACCGTGTGATGGCAAAGAAGTTGTATGACCTTGCCATCAAGAACCGACGTTATCTCTCGACCTGGCTGCAATGGACTCTGGCGCGTCCAAATTCCGCCTTCCGGGATGAAGTCGTGGAGGTGGATGAAGTCAATCAGAAAGGAGAAGTCATTCGACGAAAGGAACTGATGGAATTGCCAGCGGTAGTAGTAGATGGTGAAGCCATGCCCAAGGAGTCCTGGCTGGTGGATTTCTGCCGTGCCGAACGGCAACAGGGGCGCAAGGTGTTGATCTACCTACGCCAGACCGGAACACGAGACATTCAAGATCGTATTTTGAAAATCTTGCGTGATGGCGGAATACGGGCGGAAATCCTGACCAGTGGTGTCAACCCACGCAAACGCGAGGAATGGATTGCGAAGCGGGTGGTTGGTCTGGATGCGCTGGTGGTCAATCCGCGCCTAGTTGAAACTGGTCTTGATCTGGTTGCTTTTTCCTCTGTTGTCTTCGCAGAAGTTGAGTACAGCCTTGTGCGCCGCATGACGGCATGA